>CAWHRE010000001.1:0-161292 GCA_963831705.1 uncultured Actinomycetota bacterium
AGATGGGATTCATGTTCAAGCACGCCGCCACTCGAAAGAAAACTGCGTAATTATTTCTGCGGACCTACTTAGCATCCGCCGTAGTGTCGACGGCGACGGCGGACGGCGCGGCCGACGGCGACGGCGCGGCCGCGGCAACAGGGTCGTGGTCATCACGCGCAAGGCCGTGACCATCACATCGTGACGGGTGAGCGTTCGGTGTAGCCGAACCCATGGGAACTTCGTAGGTCGGTCCGCGAAAAGCGTATCGATCCTGGGAGATTCCCGTGGGAAAGAAAATCCTCGTAACCGGGGCAGGGGGGTTCATCGGAAGCCACCTGACCGATGAGCTGGTGCGGCAGGGCCACCGCGTACGAGTCTTGGTGCGCGGTACAACGGCCGCGACGATCGCGGCAGCTTGGCCGACCTTCCGCCCGCGATTCAGTCTGAAATCGAGGTCGAGAGGGGTGACCTAAAAGACCCCGGGGCAGTCCGCTCGCGCGGTCGCAGATTGCGAATGGGTTTTCCACTTGGGGGCGCTGATCGCAATCCCTTACTCATATCACAATCCGTACGACGTCGTTCAAACGAACGTCCTGGGAACAGCCCACGTCCTCGATGCTTGCCGCTCGGGCAGCCGACTTGAGCGGGTAGTCCTCACGTCGACTTCCGAAGTCTACGGAACGGCCCAGCGGGTTCCCATCGACGAACAGCATCCCTTGCAGGGACAGGCCGCCGGGGTTGGGCCACGGGGCGCTGGGGTTGAGTCGCGCCGGGGCTGGGCCACCGGGCGCTGGGGTTGAGTCGCGCGCCGTTGGGGTTGGGCCACGGGGTGCCGGGGTTGGGTCACGGTTTGGCGAGGTGGCGGCTCGGGGTTTTGGTGTTGCCTCGTGGGGCGTCGGTGTCATGTCGCGCTTCGGCAAGTCCGCGCCGCGGGGTGCCGAGGTTGCGTCGCTGGGCGAGCGTACGTCGCCGGGTGAGTCCGCGTGGCCGGGTGGGTCTCCGTGGCCGGGTGAGTCTGCGTGGCCAGGTGAGTCTGCGTGGCCGGGCGCGCCTCCGTGGCGGGCCGCCGGGACCAGGCAATCCGGCGCGGACCTCGACGATCAGGTGTCGACCCCGGTCGTGCTGGCCATGGCGGTTGGACCGATGCAAGGCAGGCGGTCGATCGCCGCCATCGGCACGGTGGCCGCCGTCGTAATAGCTGCGGCGATCGGTGTGGCCGTGGTCGTGGTAACCGGTCACAGGTCGCCGCCGCCGCCGCAGCCCATCGTGCCGCAAACTCGCATTACGGGTTCCACGCTTTCCCCCGCGCGGGTCATGCGGGCGATCGGAGATCTTGGCGCGTGATGTAGATCAAATCGCCATGATCACGACCTTGAGTATCCACCCGCACCAAGATTCGCGATCTTCGTGACGTTTGGACCAAGATTCGTGATCTCCCGCGCACGCGCGCCGAAATCCAGGGTGGTGCGCCCGTGAGTCGTGCGCCCGGTGGCGACGCTCCGAGTGGCGCGCTGGGTGGCGATGGGCTGGGTCGCGACGGGCCGGGTGGCGACGGGCCAGGTGGCGACGGGCCGGGTGGCGACGGGCCGGTGGCGACGCGCTAGGTGGCGACGCGCTAGGTGGCGACGGGCCGGTGGCGACGCGCTAGGTGGCGACGCGCTCGGCGGTGGCGCGCCGGGTGGCGACGCTCCGAGTGGTGCGTTTTGTGGTGGTGTGATTGTTAGGCGGGGCCGGCGAGCGTCCAGCCGGGGGATAGCGGCTCCATGGTGGTGTCTTCGGCCTGCACTATTTCCTCGCAGGTCGTGCAGTACGTCTTCGGCGTCAGTGGATGGTCGTCATGATGCATGACCTGCATCGTCTGCGAGGTCACGGCCCAGGTGCTGCCCCAGTTCCGGATCGCGCCGATTACCGGGATCAGGTCGCGGCCGGCCGGCGTCAACCGGTACTCCTCGCGTCGCGGCGCGTCCTGATAGGCGTGCCGTTCCAAGATGCCGGCGTCGACGAGTGACTTGAGCCGGGCGGCGAGGCGATCTCGCGGCGCGCCGGTGTTGCGCACGAGTTGGGTGAACCGGCCGTTGCCGAACGACACCTCGCGGACGATCAGCAACGACCAGCGGTCACCGATGAGCTCCAGCGCGGCGGCGAGCGAGCACGGCCGGCCGGGCAGCGTTTCCGGGTCGATGCGGGTCGTCATACTTCGATGATTTCACGGTTTGCTTTTCAAACCAACTCGCCGCTAGTCTGACGACATGACGGTCCGAGAATCAAACCGACGCTGGGTACCGACGATTGTCGTTGTGCTCGCGGTGTTCATGACCAACCTCGATCTGTGGATCGTGAACGTTGCGCTGCCCGCCATCGGTTCCGGCTTTGGGACCGCTGGGCGGCCCGCGTCGCTCGGCGAGCTTGTCGTGGGTGCTCAACGCGTACGCGATCACGCTCGCCGCATTGCTCATCGTCGGCGGCCGGGTCGCCGACCGGATCGGTCAGCGACGCGTGTTCCTGGCCGGAATCGTGATCTTCACGCTCGCGTCGGCCGCCTGTGCGGGCGCACCCAGTCTCGGCTTCCTCGTCGCTGCGCGGGTGATCCAAGCGGCCGGTGCCGCGCTTCTCCTGCCGACCTCGCTGGCGTTGCTGATGGCCTCGGTGCCGGAAGCCAGTCGCCCGGCGGCGGCGCGTGGCTGGGCGGCGGTCGGCGGGCTTGCCGCAGCGTCCGGTCCCGTACTCGGTGGTCTGCTGGTGGCATTCGACTGGCGATGGGTGTTCATCGTCAACGTGCCGATCGGCATCGCCGCGCTCGTGGCCGGCGTGATCACACTGCCGAAGACGCTTACCCGCGAGTCCGGGCCGATTCCGGACGTCTTCGGCGCCGTCCTGGTCACGCTGTCGGTCGCGACTCTCACCGGCGCTCTCGTCGAGGCACCCGGCTGGGGGTGGACGTCGACCCGTACGGCCGGACTGATCGCGGTCGCCATCGTTGCCGGAGCATGGTTCGCGCGGCGGTGCGTCCGGCACCCGAGTCCGCTGATGGAACTTCACCTCCTGCGGGTGCCGCGATTCGGCATCGCGAGTGCCGGCGTCGCCGCGTTCAGCGTCGCGTTCGCGATCATGCTGCTGTCCAACTCGCTCTGGTGCCAGGACGTGTGGCACTGGAGCGCACTCCAGACCGGCCTCGCGATGGCACCCGGCCCGGCCATCGTTCCGATCGTGACAATCCTGTCGGCCCGGGCAATGCGACGACTCGGGCCGGGGCCGCTCATCGTCGCCGGATCCGTTCTGTTCGCCGTGTCCCAACTGTGGCGCGTGATCTTCGTCGGCGTCGCACCAAACTACGTACGCGATCTTCTGCCGAGCATGCTTCTCGGTGGCGCTGGCGTTGGGCTTGCGCTCGGCACGCTGATCGCGGCCGGAGTCACATCGCTGCCCGGGAACCGTTCGGCGACCGGCTCCGCGCTCGTCAACTCGAATCGGCAGATCGCCTCGGCGCTCGGCGTTGCGCTGCTGATTACGCTCGTCGGGTCGCAGGTCAACGCCGGATCGGTAGCCGACTTCAGGATTGCCTGGGCGATCGGCGCCGTGCTCGGCTTGCTCTGCGCGATCACCGGCATCGTGCTAGCCAGACGCAAGACGCCGTCCGCGCCGGCCACCACCGCCGCGCCGGCCACCACCGCCGCCCCGGCCACCACGACCGCCCCGGCCACGACGACCGCCCCGGCCACCACGATCGGAGACCCGATCCGTGCATGATCATCGCAACTTCACGGAAGTTGTCCCGTTATCGGATCGCCAACCCAACAACGACCGTGAAGTTGCGATGATCATGGGTGGTCGAACCGCTCGAACCGCGAGGGTTGGGTTGGGCCGGGCTGGGTGAAGATGGTTACGGCGTTGACGTCGGGGCTATCGCTCGCCGGGAGCGGATGAACATGAACACGCACAAGCCGACCAGCCCGATGCCGACCAGGAACGTCAGGAGCGCCACCCACAGGGGCGACGGGAGCACCGCGGAGTCGCCGTTCACCTTGATCGTGTACGTCTTGCCCACGTTCACCGGTTGCGCGCCGAAGCCGACCTCGTGCGTGTGGTTCACGCCGTCAATCTGCCACGTCACGTTGCATGTCCGCTCGATGTGGTGGCTGGTCCCGGAGCCGGTGCTGACGGTGGTGGACGTGCACGACTGCACGGTCCCCGTTGTCGTCGCCCACGACTGGCTCGACAACAGGTTGATCCCGATGATCAGGAAGATCAGGCCGACGGTCGCGGCGACAACGCCGCCGATCAGCCGGAAGAAACGGCGGAACGAGACCGGGGAGGGCGTACGCGGCATGGTCGTCACGACGGCGACTGTACAAGTAGCGCGAGCGAGGGAACATCGCCCGGTGGAGTAAATGGTTCGATCGTCCGGATCATCGTTGCTACCGTCCCGCCATGACCGTACGGGTGACGAAATTCGCGGGCGAGTACGCGCAATTGTCCGCCTGGACCGGCGACAGTGAGCATGAGCTGCGGATCGCCCAGGAGGAGTACCACTCCGAGCAGCGCGATACCTGGCTTGCCTGGGACGGGAACGGCATTGTCGGTTCGTTGCATCCGTGGCGGCGCCCCGACGGGCGACACACGCTCTACTACGATAAATGCCGCAACGACGCGTACGCGCCCCTGGCGGCGATGATCGACGGCGAGTGCTACACACCGCAGGATGCGGCGAATCTCGAGGCGATCGAGTCCCTGTACGCCGTCGGGTTCATCGAGCACCGCCGTGAGCACGTCTACACAATGCCGGTGGTCAACTTCGACGCCACGGTCCCGGCCGGGCTGCGGATCGTCACGGCCGATCAGACCGACCTTGAACCGCTGATGATGCTGGATTCTGCTCTTCGCGAGGACGTACCGGGATCCGACGGCTGGCAGCCGGATCCGGTGTGGTTTCGCGAGGAGACGTACGACTCGCCGTTCTTCGATCCGCGGACGTACCGGGTCGCGCTCGACGGAGACGCGTACGTGGGACTCGCCCGGATCTGGAACGGGCCCGAGCCGCAGCCGCACCTCGGCATGGTCGGCGTGCTCCCCGCGTACCGGCGCCGGGGCCTCGCCCGTGCCTTGATCGCGCCGTCGTTTGCGGTGCTGGCCGAGAGAGGGCCCGATCATGGCAAGTCGATCGTGACCGCCGACGTGGACGCGGCGAACGAGCCGTCGAACGCGTTGATGTTGTCACTCGGCGGCCGGGTCACCGGCGGAACCGTGGAACTCCGCAGGCTTTGACCAAGCAGAGCTGATCGACACCGCGTGCCGGTCGGCGGATGATGTCTGCATGATCGATCTGATCCTGCGCAATGCCCAGCTGGTCGGCTCGGACGGCCACACCGACCTCGGGATCGAGGATGGCCGGATCGTCGCGGTTGAGGACGGAACCGAAGCTCGCGATTACATCGAGCTGAACGGACGGCTCGTCACCCCGCCGCTGGTCGAACCGCATATCCACCTTGACGCCGTACTCACGGTTGGGCAGCCCCGGCCGAATGTGTCCGGATCACTGTTCGAGGGCATCGCGGTGTGGGCCGAGCGCGTGGCCGACCTCACGTACGAGGACGTGCAGTCGCGAGTACGCAAGATTCTCCGCTGGCAACTGGCGAACGGTGTCCAGCACGTCCGCAGCCACGTCGACGTGTGCGACCCGAAGCTGCGTGCCCTGCGGGCGCTGGTGGATCTGCGTGAGGAGGTAAGCGGTCTGATCGATCTGCAACTCGTGGCGTTCCCGCAGCAGGGCATCCTCGGCTTCGAAGGCGGCCGAGAGCTGATGCGCAAGGCGGTCGAGATCGGTGCCGACGTGGTCGGCGGCATTCCGCATTACGAGCTGACCCGCGAGGATGGCGTCGAGTCGGTGAAGTTCACGATGGCGCTCGCCGAAGAGTACGGCCTGCGGGTCGACATCCACTGCGACGAGACCGATGACGACCACTCCCGATTCGTCGAGGTGATGGCGGCCGAGACGATCCGGCGGGGGATGTCCGGGCGAGTTACGGCGAGCCACACGACCGCGATGCACTCCTACAACAACGCGTACGCGTACCGGCTGATCAACAACATCGCGCGAGCCGGCCTGCACATGGTGACGAATCCGCTGGACAACGCCGTGTTGCAGGGCCGTTTCGACACCGGTCCGATCCGGCGCGGCCACACCCGGGTCAAGCAACTCCAGGAAGCCGGCGTGAACGTGTGCATCGGCCACGATTCCGTGATGGACCCGTGGTATCCGCTCGGGTACGGCGATCCGTTGCAGGCCGCGTTCGTCCTCGTCCACCTTGGACAGATGTCGGGTGACGCGGAACTCAAGCGATTGATCGACATGATCACGACGAATCCGGCGGCCGCGTTGGGCGTACCAAATTATGGTTTGCGGTTTGGTGGACCGGCGGACCTCGTCGTGTTCGACGCGCCGTCCGAGGCGGATGCGCTGCGTCTGGTGGCGCCGCGCATGCTTGTGCTGCGTGGCGGCAAGGTGGTTGCGCGGACGACGCCGGCCGAGCACACCGTGGTGTGGGATGGTGTCGAGGAACTGGTCAGTTTTCTGAGGTAGCGGCGGCCAGTTCGCACACGATGTCGAGGTGGCCGACGTGCCGCGCGTACTCCTGCATCAGGTGAAACAGCACGCGCTCCAGTGTTGGCGGCTCGTTGCCGTCCCAGCGATCGCTCGGTCGCCCGATGTCCGCCAGGTCGTGCGATTCGACGATCGCTCGAGTGCGCTCACCCTGTTCGGTCAGGTCCGCGATGAGTCCAGCTCGCGTCTCGTCCTCCGCGACGTACCAGCGGTCGTCGCGATTGTCGGCCCACGGATCGCCGACATCGATGCCTTCGAAGCCCCATTCGAGCCAACGGCGCTCGACGTGCCGCAGATGCTTGACCAGCTCCAACGGTGTCCACCCGGACGCAACGCGGCTCTTGCGCAGTTCGTCCGATGGCAGCGCCTCGACGCTGTCGATCAGGCGGCCGCGGAAATAGTCGAGGTAGCGGACGAACACCTCGGTACGCGTGGCAATCGGATCGGTCGCTTCCGGAAGGTCAGTGGCCACGATTCTCCTCATCCATCAGGAAAGCGATTCGGCGCAGCGAGTCAGCACAGCGAGAAGCGCCCGCCGATGGTACGACGGGCGCTTCTCGGAGGCGAACGAATTACGCGGCCGGTACGGCGACCGGCTCTTGCGGAATCTCCAACGTCTCCTGCCGGTCGCTGCCGCCCTGCAACTTGAAGAACGCCGCATAGAGCAACGCGGCGAGGATGAAGCCGACCTCGAACGCGATGTCACCGAACTTGTCGCTGACGTACTTGGGCACGACGCCCTTGTAGTCTTCCTGATTCGCGAAGAACACGATCGACACCGCGCCGGCAATCAACATCGCGGCGAAACCGGCCCACGGATTGTGTTTGCGGTCGAACAGGAAGCCGCTGACTTCCTTTCCGCGGCGCAGGAACTGGTCGGCGAAGAACACACCGAGCCAAGGCCCGATCCAGTACGCGATGACCAGCAGGAAGTTGTTGTACTTCGTGCCGGCATCGCTCAAACCGGACCACGCGAGGATGAAACCGGCCACGCCGAACACGAACGCGACGATCGCCCGGCGCAGGGCCAGAGGCAGCCTGATGCCGAGTGCAAGGAACGACATCGAGCCGGAGTAGACGTTCAGCGCGTTCGCACAGATCGCACCGAGCGCGATTGCCAGCAGCGTGATGTCGGCAACCCAGGTGGACATGTGACTCGTGAATCCGGCGGTCGGGTTGTCACCGAACTTGTCCGAGTCGGTGATCACACCAGCCGCGGCGCCGACGATTTCCAGCGCAGCGCAGGAGATGAACACGCCGAGGGCCGCCCAGAGGCCGGTCGCCTTGCGGTTCGTGTCCTTCGGCAGGTAGCGCGTGTAGTCGCTGGCGTATGGGTTCCAGCCGGCCGCATATCCGAACGCGGCGCCGAGCGTGATCAGGAATCCGCCGAGGCCGCCGTCGTAGAGTGCGGGCTTGCCGAGCGAGCTGCCGGATTTCTGGAAGATGGCGACCGCCGCGATGATGAATACGATTACGAGGATCGGGAACGCGGCCCGCTCGAACGCGTGGACCAGGTTGTGACCGAAGAACGCGACCGCGATCTGCAGCACAACGATGATGAGCAGGCAGAGCTTGGTGTTCCAGCTGAACAGTGCGTTGAGCGCGAACGCGCCGCTGACGCTGTTGACCGCGAACCAGCCGATACCCGCGACGAGCGCGTTGATGCCGGCCGGGAGGATGTTGCCGAGCCAGCCGAAGCCGATGCGGGACAGCACCATTTGCGGGACGCCGTACAGCGGACCACGGGCGGAGAGCAGTCCCATCGAGATCGAGCCGAGAGCGGTTCCGAGCACGATGGCCAGCGATGCCATCCAGAACGTCTGGCCAAAGAACCAGACGCCGATCATGCCGACGAAGATGGTCGCGAACTCCATGTTCGGCGATACCCACGTCCAGAATTGTCCGAGCGGCTTGCCGTGCCGTTCGGGCAAAGGGATGAACTCGGCGCCACCCGGTTCGATCGCAGCTACTTTGTCACCGTATGTGCCTTCGCGTACGTCGGCCTCGATGAGCGCGGTTCCACCCGCACTACTGGAATCGGTCACTTGCGGTACACCCCTTAGTTAGATGTAAGCGCCTGCATGTTAACCGTCATGACAGCCGAGTTGATCTCCCCGCCGGGGCTATGCGCTGGTCGTCACGTCTGTGTGTCACGTTCGACCGCGCTCGCCTGATCAGTCGGCCGCGCTACCGCGTTAGTTTGCGCCATGATTGTTTCGAACCGGCTACGCGATGTCGATCTCCAGTCTGCTCCGACAGGCATCGTCATGGGCGAATGTGCGCGGTCTTGGCCCTTCGCAGCCGTACAGACAGCACAATAAATGTGGCGATGTCTCGCCTAATGCGACGAACGATGGCATTGACGCCGTAAACCGGCTTAACAGTGCGCTTTGCCGAGACGGGGGTACAGATGGCGAAGGCTCAGCGGTTTGTCGTCGGCATGGATGGTTCGGCCGGCGCTCGCGCGGCGCTGCTGTGGGCGGCGGAACAGGCGTCCGAGAACGAGGAGCACAGCATCGTCGCAGTGGCCGCGTGGCGGCGCGAATCGCCACCATCGGGTGGGCCGGCGACCGGCAAGCCGAAGGACAAGTTGAAGGAAATGCTCGCCACCGAGATCGCGAAGATCCCGGACGAGCGGGTACGCACGTCGGTAACCACCGCTGTGGTCGAAGGCTCGCCCGCTGATGTGCTCGTGGAAGCGAGCGAGGAGGCCGACGTACTCGTGCTCGGCCGCCACGGGCACGGCAAGGCCTGGCACATGGTGGTCGGCTGGACCAGCGAAGAGTGCGCTCGCAAGGTGAACTGTCCGGTCGTGATCGTGCCGCCGGGCAAGAAGTAGCGAGCGCACCCTCGCTGTCACAGCGCGGCGACGAACGTACGGATGTCGTTCACGAGTAGGTCGGTCGCCTCGTGTGCTGCGTAGTGCCCACCGGCATCACGAGGGCCGCCGGCCGGGATGCCGGGATCGTACGAGTGCCAGCTGACAATGTTCTTGTGGTCGCGCTCGGCGAGCGGCCGGATCGACTGGAAGTCGTGGGCGAACATGGCGAGCGCGGTCGGTGCCGTGGTCGGCTCGGTGTTGGGCGCCATCCGCGCGTTCTCGTAGTAATAGCGCATCGCGGAGGCGGCCGTACCGGTGAGCCAGTAAATCGCGACGTTCGCGACCACGAAATCGTCGTCCAGACTCTCGCCCATCAACTGCGCGTTCCAAGCGAGTAGCCCGGTAGGCGAGTCGGCGAGCGCGAACGCGAGCGTCTGCGGTTGCTGACTCTGCACCGCGTTGAACGAGAACATGTTCTCGTAGAACCACTTCAGCCTCTCCAGCGCCGCGTAGTCGGTCGGTGTGAACGTCGCGAACTCGGCCGGATCCCCCGTCGGGAACGAGAACAGCTGTGTGACGTGTACGCCTGCGACGTGCTCGCGATCGATCCGCCCGAGTTCCGGCGAGACCATCGAACCGCCGTCGTTGCCGGCCGCGATGTAGCGCTCGTAGCCCAGTTCGCCCATCAGTTGCGCCCAGGCGCGTGCGGTGCGCTCGACGTTCCAGCCGGCCGTACGGGTCGGGCCGGAGAAGCCGTATCCAGGCAAGGACGGTATGACCAGGTGGAACGCGGGCTGGTCGGCGTCCGGCGCGGTCAGCGGCTCGATCAGGTCGAGGAATTCCACGATCGAGCCGGGCCAACCGTGCGTCAAGATCATCGGCACCGCGTCCGCACGGTCCGAACGGATGTGGAGGAAGTGGATTTCCTCGCTGTCCAGATCCGTCACGAACTGTGGGTACGCGTTCAGCCGGGCTTCCAGCGCACGCCAGTCGAACGCGTGCTGCCAGTGGTGGACGAGCCGCCGTACGCGCTCATTGGTCATGCCGTAGGAGCCGTCGGCGCCGGGCAGCTCGTCCGGCCAGATCGTGGCGTCCAGCCGCGCCGCCAGGTCGTCGAGCTTCGCCTGCGGGATCTCGATCCGGTACTTCTGCATGGTTCCCCCTGTGTTTCGGAGCGGAATACTTCGTTCCGTTTTACTCTAGCAGAGCGGAACGATCCGTTCCAGTGATATCGTCGATTCCATGACCGAAACATCCGTGACCCGCGCCGGACTTGCCGGACGCCGGGGCCAAGCAGCGCGCAACGACGCGGTGATCCTCGACGCCGCCCGCGCCGTATTTCTCGCCGATCCGCAGGCCCCGATCTCGGCCGTGGCCGAACGGGCCGGGGTCGGGATCAGTGCGCTCTACCGCCGGTACGCCGGAAAGGAGGACCTGCTCCGGACGCTCTGTCACGACGGACTCCGGCGCTATATCGCCGAAGCCCAGGCGGCCGCCGATGATGCGGACGGATGGGAGGCGTTCGCCGGCTTCTTGCACCGCATCGTCGACGCGGACGTGCACTCGCTGACCGTGCACTTGGCCGGCACGTTCACGCCCACCCCCGAGATGTACGAGGACACATTGCGGGCGAATGCGTTGGCGACCGGGATTTTCGAGCGGGCGCTCACCGGTGGGAAGCTGCGGCGCGATGCGGTCGTGCAGGACATCGGCCAGGTACTCGAGGCGTGCGCCGCGATCCGCGTACCCGACGGGGAGCGTACGAAGCAGCTCCGCCGACGTCACCTGGCACTACAACTCGATGGTCTGAGCCGGACCGACGTTGGCGAGTTACCGGGCCCGCCGCCCAACCCGGACGACGGCGCATGGCGGTGGCAGCCCCGCACCTGACCGGCGTCGGATGCCGGGGATAGCATCCGCAGGTGTCCACGAAGCTCAGCACGACCACGTTCGGCATTGTCGGATCCGGTTGGCGATCGAAGTTCTTCTGCCGCATCGCGGCAACCGTCCCGGATCGGATGCGCGTCGCCGGTGTCGTGACCCGCTCGGCCGATCGGGCCGCGGAGATCGAAGACGGCTGGGGCGTGACCGCTTTTACGTCGATCGATGCGCTGCTGGCGTACGAGACGCCGGACTTCGTGATCGTGTCGGTCCCTTGGGACGCATCGCCGGGCGTGATCGCCGAGTTGGCCGGTCGGGGCGTACGGGTCCTGGCTGAGACGCCGCCCGCGCCGGACGCCGACGGCCTACGCAAGCTCTGGTCCGAGGTGGGTGCCAGCGGTCTCGTCCAGGTTGCCGAGCAGTATCTCCTGATGCCTGGGCACGCGGCCCGCGCCCGCATCATTCGGGACGGCGTGATCGGGTCGCCGACATCGGTGCAGGTCTCGTCGACGCACATGTACCACGCGACATCGCTGATCCGCGGTCTGCTGGGCGTCGAGTTCGAGCCGGCCACGGTCAACGGCCGCGCATTCACCGCGCCGCTCGCGGACCCGCTGTCGCCGTCCGGGTGGAGTGGCGACGACACGCCGAAACCGGCGACCACCACGATTGCGACGCTCGACTTCGGCGACCGGATGGGCCTGTACGACTTCACCGATAACCAGTGGTGGAATCCGTTGCGGGCACGGCGCATCGTCATCCGCGGGACGCGCGGCGAGATCGTCGACGACGCCGTGACCCGGCTGCTCGATCCGACGACGCCGATCACCTCGACGCTGACACGTCGCCAGACCGGCCACGATCTGAACCTCGAAGGCCTGGATCTCAAGCACATCAGCTTCGATGGCGGCATCGCGTACGCCAATCCCTTCCGCGGCAGCGGTATGTCCGACGACGACATCGCGGTCGCGGCGATCCTGGCGGACACCGGCGCCTGGGCACGGGAGGAGGCGGCTGCCCCGTACCCCTTGGCTTTGGCTTGCCAGGACCACCTGCTCGCGCTCGCGGTCGACGAGTCCGTGCGCAGCGGCGGACCCGTCGTCACCGCCCGGGAGCCGTGGGCTAACTAGCCGCAGCGTTCGTGGTACGGCGATCAGCCGCACCCCGCGTCGCGGCCGACACCGGCTCGTAGTCGCCCGCTTGGGCAAGTCCGAACCGCGGCATATTGCCGTAGAGGACCTCGTAGCCCCCGTCGCGGACAAGGTAGGTCTCGTGCCAAATGCCAACGTCCCCGCCGTCGCCGACGCTCTTGTAGAACGCCTTCCAGGCCGGGCGATGCGTAAGTGCGGGGTCCTTCGCGAACGCCTCGAGTTGGTCGACACTGCGCCAGTACTGCACGACCATCGGTCCGGTCGGGCCGATCCAGGTGTGGAAGCTCAGCAGACCGAGGTCCTTCCGCTTGGAGAGTTCGCGGAGCATCGGACCCATCGCCCGCGCGATCGGGATCCATTTGTGCAGCTTCCACGGCTTGTTGACGCGCATCCCGATAAGGAACACCACGAAGTCGCCGTCGATGTGCGAGGTCATTCGACCAGGCGTGACATGTGCCATGATCAGCTCCTAAACTACAGATAGTCGTACTATCCATAAGTGGATAGCTACACTATCCATCTAAGAGCAGAAGATCACAAGCGAATTCGAGAGGTACGCCCGCATGCGCATCGGTGAACTCAGCAAGCGAAGTGGCGTACCCGTGCCCACCATCAAGTACTACCTGCGTGAACGTCTCCTGGATCCGGGAACCGCGACGGCGGCGAATCAGGCCGACTACGGCGATGAGCACTTCCGGCGACTGAAGCTGATTCGAGCGTTGATCGATGTTGGTGGCGTCTCGGTTGCCGCGGCCCGCGACGTGATCGAGGCGCTCGGCCAGACCGAGGTCGAACCGCATGACCTGCTCGGCGTCGCGCATGCGTCGGTCATGCCGACCCGCCGGCCGGACCGATCGAGTGAAGCGTGGCGGTTGGCGCGGATATCCGCGTCCGAGTTCGCCACGGCCCGTGGCTGGCGGGTGCACCCGTACTCGCCCGCGTACGACCAGCTCGCCGACGTCTTGTTCGCGCTGCGGTCGCTGGAGGTCACCGAGATCCTCGATCACATCGACGCGTACGCCGATCATGCCCAGGCACTGGCACGCTTCGAGGTGTCGAGCGTGGTGGCCCGGCAGGATCCGACCCGAATGCTCGAACTGGTGGTGCTGGGTACGGTGCTGGGCGAAGCGCTGTTCGGTGCGTTGCGGCTGCTGGCGCACGAGCACGAGAGTGCGGCACAGCTCCAACCCGAGTAGTCCGGCTCGCTACGATCACCGACCCAGCATGAGCGCGGTGTTGGTAGGGCTTGGGCGACCGATCAACCGAGTTCTCGACCCGGCTTCTAGACTCGCCCCTATGAGAGTCGTGGTCACCGGTGGCAGTGGAAAGCTCGGCGGTGCGGTCCTGGATGACCTCGTCGCGCAGGGATGGGACGTGCACAACGTCGACCTCGTGCCGCAGCGGGAGCCGGTTTGCGCGTACACCCGAATCGATTTGACCGACTATGGTCAGACGCTGGAGGCGCTCCTCGGCATTGACTCGCGGTATGCCGGCGTAGACGCGGTCGTCCACCTCGCGGCGATTCCGGCACCGGGACTGACCGCGAACGCCACGGTCTTCGACACGAACATCATGTCGACCTACAACGTGTTCCACGCCGCACGCGCGGCTGGCATCAAGAACGTGGTTTGGGCGTCCAGCGAGACGGTGCTCGGGCTGCCGTTCGACACGCCGCCGCCGTACGCGCCGGTGGACGAAGGCTACGTTGGCCGGCCGGAGACGTCTTACTCGCTGAGCAAGTACCTCGGCGAGAAGATGGCCGAGCAGATCTGCCGTCAGACGCCGGACATGAAGATCTACGGTCTGCGGTTCTCGAACGTGATGTTGCCCGGCGACTACGCGGCGTTCCCCGGCTATAACGACGATCCACGCAGCCGCTCATGGAACCTCTGGGGCTACATTGACGCGCGCGACGGTGCCCAGGCGGTACGAAAGGCGTTGGAACACAACGGTACCGGCGCGGACGTGTTCGTGATCGCGAACGCCGACACCGTGATGTCGACGCCGTCCGAGCAGTTGATGGCCGAGGTGTTCCCGGGCGTACCGGTGCGGACCGAATTAGGTACGCACGAGACGCTGCTCTCCATCGACAAGGCGCGCAGCATTCTCGGATACATTCCGCAGTTCAGCTGGCGATAACTCAGTGCCAGCCGTACCCGCTGCGCAGCAGGTTGGCGACGTTGGCGAACCGGCTCTCGTCCAGGATCGCCCCTTCGCGGCGCACTCGATCCTCGTGCACTTCCAGGACGCGGTCGAGGCGTAGCCAGCTCGGCCGGTGTTGACCATCCCAGTCGCCGCTGCCGAGCGCGAGCCAGTTGTGCTGCCCGTCGCGTTTCGATTCGCTGGACAGCATCAGGCCGAGCAGGAGGTCGCTGTCCCGGCCGACGACCAGCACGGGTCGATCCTTGCCCTGCGATGCGTCATCCTCGAACGGCACCCAGGTCCACACGATTTCGCCCGGATCGGCGCGGCCGTTGAGCTTCGGCGAGTACACCAGGTGTTTGCCGCGCGGCGCGGGCGTGTTGAGCTGCTTGGCCGGCGGCCGTCCACTCGGATGCGGGGGAGCCGGCGTGCCGGCCGGTGCGGTCGGCCGCGTCGGCGCGCTCTTAGCCTTGGAGAACCACGCCATAAACCGTTTCAACATCGATGCCACGCCGGACACGCTACCGGGTCGCCGGAACGAAGCCATCGACGAAAGCGTTCCCGAACTTGCCGTCCGGGTCGATCGCTGCCCGCAGACGGCCGAACCCGGATGGGGGAGTGACAGGCATCGTGAATACCTTTCCCCAATGCGGCCGGGGTGCATAGGGCGCCAGCGCTGCCTCAATCGCCGGCAGCAACGCCGTCACGCCGTCGACGTCGAGGCGCCAGGTGAAGTGGATTGCGAGGCTATCCCGCTGATACGCCGGGCTGAGCAGGAGATGGTCGGCCGCGATCGTACGCAGCTCGGACACCTCCAGTAGTGGCGCGATCCGATCTCGTAGCGGGGCCAGCGCACCGAGCGCGGCCATGCCGTCCGAGCGCGCGACGAAGTACTCGGTCTGCAGCTCCTCGCCAACGCTCGGGGTGAAGTCGAGCCGGAAGTGCGGCAACCGTTCGAACCACGGTCCCGGTACGCCCATCTGCGTCGTACTGGGGCCGGGCGGCTGCGACGCGATCGGGTGCCGGGGACCGTCGGCGCGGCGGCCTCCGTGCCATGTCTCGGGCGCGTCCCAGGTGCCGCGGCGCTTGACCCAGACCTGGTTCACCCAATGCGGGCTCAGCCAGTCGGAGCGCCAGTCGGTGAACAGACTCACGCTGTAGCCCTCGCTGAACAGGTCCAGGTCGAGCGGCGCATCCTCGAAGACCCACTGCGACATCTCGTACGTCGGCTCGATGTCGAGCACCACGTGCGTCACGATGCCGAGCGCACCGAGCGCCACGACACTCGCGTCGAAGTCCGGATCTCCGCGGCGCAGGTGGACGACGTCGCCGTTCGCGTCGACCAGGTCGAGCCCGGCCACGGCGGTGGCGAGGTTGCCGTTCGTGTTGCCGGAGCCGTGCGTACCGGTCGCGATGGCACCGCCGACCGAGATGTGCGGGAGCGAACCGAGGTTGTGCAGCGCGTATCCGGCGGCTTGCAGCGCGAGCGCGATGTCGCCGTACCGCATGCCGGCCGCCACCGTGGCAGTTCGCCCGTCCGGCGCGATCTGCGCGCCGACCGGCATGTCCGCGAGAGATACCAGGTCCGCGTTGGTGTCGGCGACGGTGTTGAACGAGTGCCTGGTGCCCAGCGCTCGAATCCGTGCCGACGAACCGACCATCCGCCGCAGCTCGTCGACCGAGGTCGGGTGGAGGATCCGTGCCGCGCCGTACGTGACATTGCCCGACCAGTTACGCATCCCATGATCCTATGCGGGAATCGCGGGCTGCAACTCCGACTCGGTTGGCGTCGGCGGTACGGCCGGGTCGTGGTGCACGTAGCGCTTTCCGCGCAGTGCCGACGCCAGCGCGGCTAGCAGTGCCATCGCGGTGGCGGCCGAGAACACGACCACCAGGCCGTTGTGGAACGGTCCGCTGATCAGGCTCGGGAAGAACTCGTGCCCGGTCAGCTTCGCCGCGTTGGCCGACGGTAGCGACTGCAGTACCTGCGGACCGGCCAGATGCTCGATCGGATTCGACCCGAGGAACGCCGCGAACAGTGTGCTCACCGGCGGCAGCGAGGCGATGTGCGATGCCACCGATCCGGGTACGCCCTGTGCCGTCAGGCCGTTGCTCAACGTCGTCGGCAGGGACCGCGCGAGCCCGGCGATCATCAGCGAGAAGAAGATGCCGATCGACAGCGATGTGCCGGCGTTCTGGCAGGTCGCGCGCATGCCGGACGAGACGCCTCGGGCGGATGCCGGGACCGCACTCATGATCGCGGACGTATTGGGTGCCGAGAACATGCCCTGGCCGATGCCGCTGAGCAGCAGCAATCCGCCGAACGCAGGGTAGGAGAAGTTGACCGGGAGCAGCATCAGGCCGACGAACGACGCCGCCATGATCAGCAGACCGCCGGTCGCGAACAGCCTCGACCCGAACCGGTCGGACAGGTAGCCCGAGGTAGGTCCGGCGATCAGGAATCCGGCGGTCAACGGCAGCATGTAGATGCCCGCCCATAGCGGCGTGTCCTCGAACGCGTACCCGTGTTGCGGCAGCCAGATGCCCTGCAACCAGATGATCAACATGAACTGGAGACCGCCGCGCGCGATCGCGGTGAGCAGCGATGCGAGCAGTCCGGCCGAGAAGGCGCGGATCTTGAACAGCGCAATCTGGAACATCGGCTCGGCGACCCGCGTCTCGATGATGACGAACGCAACCAGCAACGCGATGCCGGTCAGGATGCCGCCGACCACCTTCGGGTTCGTCCATCCGGTCGCATGGCCGCCGTACGGCTGGATCCCGTACGTCATCGCGGCCAGAATCAGCGCCGCACCCAGCGCGAACGTCACGTTGCCGGCCCAGTCGATCCGGGCGCGCTTGCCGCTGCTGGTCTCGCGCAGGCTTCGGTACGACCAGATCGTCCCGATCACACCGACCGGCACGCTGACCCAGAACACCGCGCGCCAGTCGATCGAAGCGAGCAGGCCACCGAGGAGGAGGCCGAGGAACTGCCCGGCGAGCGCGGTGATCTGGTTGACGCCGAGCGCCATGCCGCGCTGCGACGTCGGGAACGCGTCGGTCAGGATCGCGGCCGAGTTGGCCATCAGCATCGCGCCGCCGATTGCCTGAACCACTCGCCACAAGATCAGCCACAGTGCACCGGCCTGCGCGTGCAGCGGGTCCACCGAGAGCGCGAGGGACGCGATCGTGAAGATTACAAACCCCAGGTTGTACGTCCGGACTCGGCCGAACATGTCCCCGAGACGGCCGAGCGCGACCACGAGGACGGCCGAGACCAGCAGATATCCGAGGATCATCCACAGCAGGTAGCCAATGTTCTCCGGCGCCAGTGGATCCAGTCCGATGCCGCGGAAAATGGCCGGCAGCGAAATGATCACGATGGAGCCGTCGATAGCGGCCATGCCGGTACCCAATGTGGTGTTCGAGAGAGCGACCCACTTGTACGCGAAACGGCCGGTCACAGCGCATCCGCCAAACGTTCGAGCAGGACGGCAGCGCCGGCGAGCTGTTGGATCTCGGCCGGCGTGAACGTCACCGCGAGCGCGTCGGCCATCCGCTCGGCCTTCGCACCGCGACGTTCGGCGAGCCATCGGTGACCCGCGCCGGTGATAGAGATCAGCACGCGGCGCCCATCTTCCGGATCACCGGTCCGCGTGATGAGATCACGTTCCTTCAGGCCGGCGAGCGTCACGCCCATTGCCTGTGGCCGGACGCGTTCCGCCTCCGCCAACTCGCCCGGTGTCGCGGGGCCGCCGCCGTCGAGCCGGGCCAGCGCGGACGCTTCGGACAGCGTCAGATCGCCGGGTACGTGGCCTTGACGCAGTCGCCGAACGACCCGTCCGAGCGCAACTTGCAGCTGAGGGCCGACGAGCTGTGGGTCGGCAGAAGTACTTAGCACAGGTAATAAATCTAGATTGATAAAGCAATATTGACAACCTCTTCTGAGTTAGGTTCGCCGCCAACGCAACCTGGGTCGGGATCGCGGGCGTCGGTTGGGTGACACCGACGGTGGGAGCGACAACGAGGGGCTGCCGATGAAGGTCGATGACGAGAACGAGTACACCGCGTACGTCGCGGCGCGATTAACCGGCTGGCACAAGACCGCTTATCTGCTCTGCGCCGACGGCGATCGAGCCGACGACGTCGTACAGGCCACGGTCACCACGCTCTATCGGCACTGGCGGCGTGCCGCGGCCGCGGACAACATCGACGCATACGTGCATCGGATGCTGGTTCGGCATTTCCTGAGCGAGCGGCGCCGCGGCTGGTCCCGCGTTCTGCTTATGCCACAGACACCGGACCGCCCGGTCCCGGCCGAGACCAGGTACGAGGATCAGGAGATCGTGCGAAAGGCACTGGCGGCGCTGCCACGGGGGCAGCGGGTCGTGCTGGTTCTCCGGTTCCTGTGTGATCTCTCGGTCGACGACACCGCGGCGGCGCTGCGCTGCTCGTCCGGCAACGTCAAGGCCCAGACGTCGCGAGGGATCGAGGCGATGCGGGCGCAACTCGGCGTATCGACCAATCTTCCGCCCGGCGCTCGGCCGGCCTTCGTCGCAAGGGGTGCCCAATGACTGATCTTCAAGAAGACGACCTCCGCACGATTTTCGCTGACATCACGGCGCCACCGAGCCGCCTGACCAGCCTGGAAGCCGTCGAGTTCGGACGGCGCGGCAAGCGCAATCGTCGAGCCGGGATTGCCGCCGCAGGTCTGGTCATCGCCGTCGTGGCCACCGTCGGGGTGGTCGCGACCACCGCGACTGGGCCGCATCATGTGGTGTTGCCCGCCGATAAGTCGATAACCGCTGGTCCGGAGCCGGGCACGACGCCCGCCACCTGCAGTTCGACCGTGGCCGGGCCCCCTAACGCCGCCAACATTCTCGGAGTGGACCCAACCGGCAGGTGGATCCTCGGTACGACCGTGCCGGGCGGCGAGTTCATATGGCATGACGGCGTCATGACGACGATCGATGGATCCGTCACCAGCCAGCCTCCCCTTGGTGGGATCATTCAGTTGAGCGGCATGATGCTGGCGATCGACAGCCGAGGTGAGGCGCTCGGCAACCGGTACACCGACAACATCCCGGCGCCTCCTGAAGATTCGACCAGCCACACCGTGATTTCGTTGATGACGGGCCGTCCCGTCTACCAGCCGTTCATATATGCGAACGGCCACGTCGCGGATTTGCCCCTTCCTGCCGGTCAGCCGAACGGGGGAAAGGCCATCAGCATCAGTGGCGACGGCGACGTCGCCGGTTACCTGCAGGATGAAACGAGCGGCCACGTGCCGGTCGTGTGGACCGCCGACGACCGGAGTCATCCACGGGTTCTCAGTACCCCGCAGGGCTGGACCGGCGCGGTCGCCGTTGGCGTCAACGCGGCCGGAATAGTGGCTGGGTATGCCACCAACTCAGTCCCGGGGCCGAAAGGTATGTGGCTCGCGAGTGCCCAAGACGTTGGCCCGCACAAGCCGTACATGTGGGATGCGCACGGCGTCGCACATGCTCTGGAAACGCTGCCCGGGCTGCCGTACGGCGAGGTGACCGCGGTAGCCGGGAACTATGCCTACGGTTACCTGGGCGACCTTCATGGCGGTGCCGGTCCGAAGCTCAACGAGCCCGGTTTTCAGGACGGTTGGTGGGATCTCCGCAGCGGCAAGTTTACGACGTTTGACCCGCCCGGGCACCAGGGAAGGATCATCTCGGGTAACGTCCACGGCGATTTCATCGTCGACTACGACCACGCCGCATACATCCGCGACGACGAGGCCGTGATCGGTGGGCTGCGGGCGAACCTGTTGCCGATCGATACCAAGACCGATTCGAACTTGATCATCGGAGTCAGCGATGACCGTCAGGTGTTCGGCCTCGTGTGGATAAGTGACGTTGTCGGAGGCCCGGACGGGGTTAGTACCCGGGATTGGCTCTGCTGATGTCTTTCTTCGGATAGACGATCAACCGTGCGCGGCCACTAATGCGTGTTGCTGGCCGCGCACGGTTCCGGACGGTTCGGCGTGCACGATTGCCGAGGTCAGGCGCGGTATCTGGTGGATCAGCCGGTGCTCGGCGTCGTGCGCGATCGCGTGCGCGTCGATGACCGTGGTGGCACCGTCGACCACGATCTCGCACTCGGCTCGCAGCTGGTGCCCGATCCAGCGCATCCGGGCCGTACCGATGTCGAGTACGCCCGGCGTCTCGCGCAGCACCGCCTCGACCCGATCGAGCAACTCCGGGTCGACGGCATCCATCAGCCGCCGGTACACCTGGACCGCCGCGTCCTTCAGCACGACCGCGATCGCGACCGTGATCGCGAGGCCGACCACCGGGTCCGCCCAGCCCCAGCCGATCGCGACGCCGCCGGCTCCGATCAACACGGCCAGGGACGTGAACCCGTCGGTACGCGCATGCAGCCCATCGGCGACCAACGCGGCCGACCCGATCCGGCGGCCGACGGCTATCCGGTACCGCGCGACGATCTCGTTTCCGGCGAACCCGACGAGCGCGGCGGCGGCAACCGCCCACAGATGACTGATGTCCTCCGGATGCGTCAGCCGCCGGATCGCCACGTACGCGGCGAGCACCGACGATGCCGCGATGACGAGCACGATCACGATGCCTGCGAGATCTTCGGCTCGACCGTACCCGTAGGTGTATCGCCGGGTCGGCGGGCGGCGACCGATCAAAAACGCGAACCCCAGCGGTACGGCCGTCAGTGCGTCCGCCACGTTGTGGAGCGTGTCGCCGAGCAGGGCGACGCTGCCGGAGAGCGCGACCACGATGCCCTGGACCGCGGCCGTGACACCGAGCACGATGAGGCCGATCCAGAGCGCTCGCAGACCGTCGGCGCTGGCCTCCATGGCCGAGTCGACCTTGTCCGCGGGGTCGTGCGAATGCGGTCTGGCCGCGTGCGTCAGACGATGCCACCAAGATTCGTCACGCCCGTGTTCGTGGCCGTGTTCATGGCCGTGTTCATGGCCGTGTTCATGGGCAGCGTCGTGGTCGTGTTCGCGGCCGTGGTCAGGATTGTGGTCATGGTCGTGCTCGGCGTCACCGCTCATTCAGACATCTTCGCGCGTCAACGGCTCTGGCGCTGTGATGCGTTCAAGCTGAGCCTAAGCGTCATCATCGGGTGTCTGGTGGCTGGTCGCTTCGATGCTGGCTGCCGCTTCGCTGGTCGCCGCTTCGTTACTGGGGGTCAGCCATGTGGAGTCTGGTCGTGGATTGTCGGGCCTTGGATTGTCGGGTCGTAGATTGTTGACATGCGAATCGCTGCGATGCGGCAGGATGTCATCGACTATGCCCGGCGGATGGTTGCCGACCGGCTCGTCGTCGGTACCTCCGGAAACGTCTCGGCTCGAGTCGACGATCTGATCGCGGTGACACCGAGCGGCGTCGACTACGACGACTTGACGCCCGACATGATCGGACTACACCGGTTGGATGGCACGCCGGTTGACGCACCGTTGCCGCCGACGACGGAAATCGCGATGCACCTTCTCGCGTACGAGAAATGCGATGCTCAGGCGGTCGTACACACACATTCGGTGGCCGCGACCGCGGTCTCCGCGCTCGTCGACGAGCTACCGTCCGTGCACTACCTCGTTGCGATGTTTGGTGGGCCGGTGCGCGTCGCGCCGTACGCGACCTATGGCACGCCCGAGCTTGCGCACCACATGGCCGCGGCGCTGGCCGGGCGGACCGGCTGTCTGCTCGGCAATCACGGCACACTTACGATCGGCACTTCGCTCAAGCAGGCGTACGCGCGGGCGCAGTACCTCGAATGGCTGTGCGATGTGTGGCTGCGGGCCTCGTCGGTGGCGAAACCACGGCTGCTCGATGACGCCGAGATCGCGACGGTCGTCGCGAAGCTCGAGAGCTACGGCAAACGGCCCGATGTCTAAACGTTGGGGCGCCATACCCGTCGTTCGGTGACGATCGCGGTAACGAGGTCAGCCGGCGTCACGTCGAACGCCGGATTGAACGCATCCGCTCCGGCCGGCGCGATCGACCGCCCGGCCAGATGCGTGACCTCGGCCGGATCGCGTTGCTCGATGTGAATCTCACGGCCGTCCGCAATCGACTCATCAACCGTGGATTCCGGTGCGACGACGATGAACGGAACTCCATGGCGGGCGGCCGCGAGCGCGACCGAGAACGTACCGATTTTGTTGGCCACATCGCCCGACCGGGCGATTCGGTCCGCACCGACGATCACGCAGTCGACCATGCCGAGGGACATCGCAGCGGCAGCCGCAGAATCAGGACAGATTTGGTACGGGATACCGAGTTCGGCCAACTCGAACGCGGTCAATCGAGCGCCCTGCAGCAACGGCCTGGTCTCGTCGGCCAGCACCGACTCCACGTCGCCCGCTTCGAACAAGCTGCGTACGGCGCCGAGCGCGGTGCCGTAGGCGACGGTCGCGAGGCGCCCGGCGTTGCAGTGCGTGAGGATCCGCAGCGGGCGCCGTTCGCACAGCGACCTGATCAGGTCGGCCGCCCGGTCGGACGCGGCACGGTTGGCGCGCTCGTCCTCGTCAAGGACGGCAAGCGCTTCAGCGAGGACGGCGTCGGGTCCATCATTCAGCCGCGCGAGTGCCCGTTCGACACCCCAGCGCAGGTTGGCGGCGGTCGGTCGAGCCGATGCGAGACGTTCCGCATGGACCCTGACGGCATCCGGTCCGTACTGCCGGGCGAGCAGCGCGACGCCGAGCGCGCCCGCGCCACCCAAGGCCGGAGCCCCGCGTACGGCCAGCCGTACGATCGCGTCGATCAACTCGTCGACCGAGGTGAAACGCAGTTCGCGTACCTCATGCGGGAGGGCAACTTGGTCGATCGCGATGATCGCGGCTTCGTCCTGGCCGAGGTCTCGGCTGTGGTCCCAGTCGATCGTCCGTTCCATGGTTGAACGGTAGACCAGTCATACCGGTAGACCACATTTACGTCGGCTCGTGATCTGCCGAGGTGCTTACGTGTGGATGGCGAGTCCGGGTGCAGTCTGGCGGTCAGGCACGTTGATCCAGACGTACCGTAGACGGCATGGATGCACAAGTGGACCTCGTGCTCGGCTGCTACGCGGCGTTCGCGCTCGGCGACATCGACGGTGCGGTAGCGCCACTGGCGCCGGACATCGTCTGGATCGAGCCGGACGAGTTCCCGAACGGTGGCGAGCGCCATGGTCGCGCGGCGGTGCATGACTATTTGAGCCGGTCGTACGCGAGTTGGGCGCATCTGACGTCGATCGCGACCGCTCGCCGCAATGGCGACGACATCGTGGTCGTACACCAGGTCGGCGGCGCCCTGCCCGACGGCGAGTATCAAACCGCCCGGGTTGCCGACGTGTTCACGTTCCTTGACGGCGCGATCGTACGAATGCAGGCGTACGCCGATCCATCGCGAGTCATCGACCTACCCGTTCAGTAGCCTCGGAGTTCGGTTACCGGAGTTGGGTGGAGAGCACGTCGCGTTCTCAGCATCTATCGGTGCACAGGCTTGTGAGCCTCGATGAGGAATCGGCGAGCGTACGAGATCAGTGAACCGTCCCGCTCGATCACCTCATGCGCTGCGACCAGGCGATCGTGGTATCGCTGCGCGTCGAAGTCGGGCACGGTCCAGATCACCTTCCGCAGGAATACGATCACGGCCGCCACGTCGAAGAACTCCAGCCGCAGCTCGGCCTCGCGGAGATCGACGACGTCGAGCCCAGCGTCTCTCGCCTGCCCAACGCGATAGTCCGTACGCCACTCGTCCTGCATCTCGCGTGGACCGGTGAAGAACTCGGCCAGCTCGCGGTTCGTACCGGCGCCGATCTGCTGCGAAAGGAACGTGCCGCCTGGCCCGAGCACCCGAGCGACTTCGTCGAATCGGGTCACGGTCGGATGCCGGCTGACCACCAAGTCGAACGTACCGTCGTCGAACGGCAGGTCGTCGGCGTCCTCGACGGCGACCACCGTTCCGCCCAGATGCGCGAGATTGCGCCGCGCGATTTCGATGTTCGGCGGCCACGAGTCCGTTGCCGTCAGCACCGGCGGTGCCTTCGGCACCTTCGCGGTCACCTCACCGCCACCGGTCTGGATGTCCAGTGCCGCACGTGCGTGAGCCATACGGTCGGAAATCAGCCTGAGGTAACTCCATGGCGGGCGCTCCTCGGTGGCACGCCCTTCGAACCACGAAAAATCCCAACCATCAACCGGTACGGCGGAGCCCTCTGCAACAAGATCCTTGAACGTGCTCATGGTCGCCGAGCCTGCCAGCGCGCGATCTACGCCGCAACGCGATTACGAAAGCGTGGAGTGTTCGAGGAGCCCGAGGTCTCTTAGGCTCTCGGCGGTTTCCACGATCGTGGTCTCGATGGGCCGCGGTCGCCAGCCGAGTTCGGTGCGAGCGCGGTCGTTGTGGATGACCAGCTCCGGCAATTCGTCTCCGGGCGCTTCTTCGGTCGGCACCCGACGCCCGAGCGAGCCGAGCCGGTCCCGCAGAGTCTGAGCCACCTGAAGGTAGGTGATCGTCGGGCCGTCGGCGAGCACCAGAAAGCGTTTGCCCGCCGCTTCGGGCACCGCCATCGCCCGAATGTGCAGGTCTGCGACGTCGCGTACGTCGGCAAGGCCGAAGCGTTGACGCGGCACCACCGCCATTGTGCCGTCCAGCATCGACTTGATCAGTTGCAACGACGAGCGCGCTTGCGTGGTCAACGTCGGTCCGAGGATGAAGGTCGGGTTGATCACCACCAGCTCGGTGGCGCCGCCTTCGCGTGCGATGAAATCCCAGGCCGCGCGCTCGGCGATTGCCTTGGAACGAGGGTACGGATTCAGCCCCGGGGTGTCCGGGTCGGTCCAGTCAGCCTCGGTGTAGTCGCGGATGGGCTTGGGCGAGTAGCCGATCGCGGCGAAGGACGAGGTCAACACGGTACGGCGGACACCAGCGTCCCGAGCCGCCCGCAGCACCCGGATCGTGCCATCTCGGGCGGGGACAATCAGTTCGTCCGGATTCGTGGATTGGATCATCGGGGAGGCGACGTGGTGAACCTCCTCGCACCCTTCGACCGCGGCGGGCCAGCCATCGTCGGTCAACAGATCCGCGACGACGATTTCGAGCCCGGTGTCGTCGGCGCCGCCACGGCGCATTGCCTCGCGCAGTTCGGCAACGCTGTCGAGGGACCGGACGGTGGTGCGTACCGCGGTTCCGTTCCGCAGCAGGGCGGCGATCAATTGCGTACCCAGATAGCCAGAACCACCGGTGACCAGTACCGGGCTCATCGCGATACCTCCAGATGTCCGGCCGCGGCGTGTACCCGCGTCTGTGCCTCAGCCTCGGCCTGGGCGTCGCCCCGGTCGCGAGCGTCCCAGAGTGCGGCCTTTTCACGCAGATAATCGAGATGCGTACGTAGCTTTTCGATCTCGGCCTCGACCCACACGGCGTGGCGCAGCAACAGGTCGCGCTGTTCCCCGGCGGCAGCCCGGCCGCGCGTACGGTTGGTTTGATAGGTACGCATGTCTTGGATGCCCATGCCCATCGTCCGGAGGCACGCGAGCATCTGCAGCGTGTCGACGTCCTCGGTGTGATAGCGGCGGTGGCCGCTGCCGGCGTCCCGGTCGATCGGGCCGATCAGCCCGACCTCTTCGTAGTAACGCAGGGTGGGCTCGCTGAGGCCACTGCGCCTCGAGACATCCTGAATCGTCAAAACTGTCATATGACCAGCCAAACACGCTTCAAGCGCTTGAAGTCAAGCCCAGGCTGCGGTCGCGATCAATCGGAACGACTACGTCGAAGTGGCCGTCGCGGGTGCGGGTACATCCGGCAGTTCCAACCGCGTGGACTACGCCGAGACCTGTAGCTGATGGGACTTGTCGACCGGAATTGTCGGCCAAGGGTTTTAGGGTGCACGTATGAGATCTCGAATGAAAGGCATGTGGTGGGGGACTGCCATCGAGGCACCTGACCCGGGTGCGCTGGCCAGGTTCTATTCGGAACTTCTCGGATGGCCGATCGGTCACGAAGAGCCGGGCACGGCGATTCTCGCTGCTCCCGAGGGATCCATCTACGTCGTGTTCCAGCAAGCGACCGGCTACCAGCCGCCGGTATGGCCACCCGTCGACGGCGAGCAGCGCCCGATGATGCACTTCGATTTCCAGGTTGGGGACCTCGACTCGGCGGCCGCCGAGGCAGTGGCGCTAGGGGCCACTCTGGCATCGCACCAGCCGCAGGAAAACGTCCGAGTGCTTCTCGACCCCGCAGGACACCCGTTCTGTCTCTGCCGGGACGACGGCTGATCGAGTATCTCGGCCACGGTGACGGCTGATCGAGACCTCAGCCGGGTTGGTCGTCGACGTACAAGCAGAACGGGTGACCGGCCGGATCGAGAAGCACGCGCACGTTGGCCTGTGGCTGGTATTCGGAGATCTGGGCACCGAGTTCGACCGCGTGTGCGCTGGCGATCGCCAAGTCGTCAACCTCGAAGTCCAGGTGCAGCATCATCTGCTGGGCGCCGGCGACCGACGGCCATACCGGCCGTACGTAGTTCGGCGACGTCTGGAAACCGAGATACGTCACGCCATCCGGCGGTGCGATGACCGCCGAGTCACCGCCGCCGGTTTCGTCCAACGGCCAGCCGAGCAACGTGCTGTAGAACCTGGCCAGCGCTATCGCATCCGGCGCGTCGAGATAGACGCCCCAGTAGTCATGCCGGGCCGAACGGTTCGTCGAACCGTCGTCCTGTGTCCGTCCACGCATGCATCGATCGTCGCAGATTATGCGGCCGAGCCGGACGTTGCCGATCTGGCGTGTCAGGCCGTCGATACCTCGGGCTCGTGCTTGCGGCGCGGGAACCACGGAATCTGTGCCGACGTCGTTGCCTGGTAATCGGCGTACTCCGGATATTTGGACTTTGAAATGCTCTCGGTGAATCGGGTGGAACCGACGAACAGGAGCGTGAGCAGCACCGCACCCAGCACCGTCGGCTGCAGCACCGACCCGGCCGCGATCGCGCCGAACAGGAAGATCACCCACCACTGACTCTGCTCGCAGAAGAAGTTCGGGTGCCGCGAGAACCGCCACAGGCCGCTCTGGTTGAACTGCGGGTCGGGCGTGCGACCGGCGGCGATCTCGGCGCGCTTCCAGGCATGGAAGTTCCACTGCTGCTGGTCCGCGACCGTCTCACCGAGGAGCAGAACCAGGAACCCAAGCGTTGCGAGTACGTCCAGCAGGCCGAATCCGCCGCGATGCTGCAACGCGGTGTACGCGGGCAGCGCGATCAGCAGCAGCAGGACGTTCTGGTAGATCGTGATGAAGAACAGGTTGAACACCTGGAATTGCCATTTCGGCATCCGGCTGCGCAGAATCTCCCACCGGTAGTCCTCGCCGCCGGGCGTGTAGCCGCCCTTCCGGGCGAAGTTGAACGTCAGACGTGCACCCCAGAGCACGACCAGCGCGAGCATCACGTCCAGGCGTGCATCCTTGAATCCGGCATGTCCGGCAAAGACCGCGACGTACGGGATCGGGATAATCGACCAGATCCGGTCGACCCAGGAGTGCTCGTTTGTGATCAGGGACGTGACCCAGACGACGGCGCAAACACCGACCAGGATCCAGATGCAGGTTTGAAGCGCGCTCATGTCCGGCACTCTAACGCCGATCATGGCAGGGGTAGCAAGTGCCTAATCGGTGGGCTTGCCCACTGGCCGCTATTCGGTGGGCTTGCCCACGATGTCGTTCAGGAGCCCGTACTCCTTGGCCTCGACCGCGGACAGGAAGCGCCCGGCGGCGAGGTCGTTCTCGATCTGACTGCGGCTCTGCCCGGTGACCTCGGAGAGCCGGACGATCAGTTCGTCGAGCTCGCGTAGATGCTCGCCGGCGGCTGCGGTGACCTGGTCGGCGGTGCCGGACAGCGACGTCGCGCGCGGCTCGGTGAGCCGGATCCGGGCATGCCGGTACGCGAGTCGTCGATCGGCCGCGGTGAGCACCAGAACCGCAGCGCCACCGGCCATACCGGGGACGATCGCGTGTACGGGTGCCCGCATCGCGTCGATCGCGTCCACAATCGCGAACGCGGCCGACAACTCGCCCTCGGGCGACGAGACGTGCAGCTCGACCGGTTCGGTGCCGAGCGCGTCCAACGTGAGCAATGCGGCCGCCGCGGTGTTTGCCGACATTTGGGTCAGCGGGCCGGACAGCATTACCACTCGCCGGTCGAACAGCCGCTCCTCCAACCACGGGGAGACGCTGTGGTGGTTGGTGCCGCCGACGCGATCCGGGGCCGGCTCGCCGTACGGGAAACGTGCGCTGATCACGGTCGATCCTCCTGTAATCCGAAGTCCAGCTGCAATCCGAAGTCCAGCCGGACGCCGACCGCGTCCGCGTAACGCTGGAGCGTCGACATTCGGGCATCGACGCCGCCGGACTCGAGTCGAGCGACGGCCGGTTGGGACGTACCCATCCGAGCGGCGATCTCGTTCTGTGACAAACCGAGTTCACGCCGGCGCGCCACGAGGTCGTCAACGAGCGACTGCTGACGGGCGCGAATAGCCATCTCCCGGAACCCCGGCAGGATGGGAAGGTCGTCATCGTGACCAGCTACGCCCATACCGGCGATGGTATACCGGGTTACTGGAATCCGTACCGGGACAGCGGCCCGATGAGCTGCGTCTCCTCGTACGACAGGTGGGACAGAAGCGTGTCGGACAGCTGATCGACGGTGGCGCGGAGCGCTTTGATGTCACCGCCGCCGACAAGCCCGACAAGCGCCCGATCCACGTCCTCGAGCACGCCGTGAATGATGTGGTGCTCGGCCTTGAGGCGATCGAGCACCGGCGCGAGCTGCGGATCCGCGCGACGTAGATGCGGTACGCCCAGCTCGACCCGGCCGTCGTTGAGGAGATCGAGGCTGGCTGCGCTGCGGGCGAGCACGGCCGGCGGCCGCATCGCGAGGTTGGCCACATTCGGAAAAACGCGGACCGTCGTGGTCGAGGCCGCAATCACCGAAAGCAGAGTCCACGCATCCAAGAACGAAGGTTAGCGCGTACCTCTCCAGAAGTCGTTGACGCATCAACCTTATGCGCGGGCGAGAGGTCGCTCCCTTGGTGGGACAAGACGGGGATGGGACACAGCAGGGATGGGACAATTTGTGAATGATTGATCACTTTGGGATTCAAGCGGCGGACGTGCCCACCGCCGCAGCGTTTTACGACGCCGTACTCGCCCCGGTCGGCTCTCGGCGTGTGATGGATTTTGGCGAGGCGATTGGCTATGGGAGCGGCGACAAGCCGGTGTTCTGGATCAGTACCGCCACCAGCGGCCCGGCGCGCGAGTCGCACATCGCGTTCGCGGCGCCGAATCGCGCCGCCGTACGGGCGTTCTTCGACGCCGCCGTAGCGTGCGATGCCGAGGTACTGCATGAGCCGCGGCTGTGGCCGGAATACCACGACACGTACTACGGAGCATTCGTCCGCGATCCGGATGGAAACAACGTGGAAGCGGTCTGTCACGCGCCCGAAGATTAGGGCTAGAAGATTGGTGTCGGCGGATTCGGACGGCCCGGCGGATTAAGCTGAGGCATGCTCCTCGAACGAGAGTCGGCACTCGCCTCCTTGCGGCAGTATGCGTCCGAGGCGGCCGGCGCCGAGGGTCGGCTGGTTCTGGTCTCCGGTGAGGCCGGAGTGGGCAAGTCCGCGCTGGTGGAACAGCTCGAAAAGGACACCCCGGACGCGCGGTGGCTCTGGGGCGCGTGCGACGGGCTGTTCACGCCGCGACCGCTGGGGCCGCTGTTCGACGTTGCCGAGGATCTCGGTGGCGAGCTACTGGAACTGTGCCGCGCGCACGCTGCGCGCGATGACCTGTTCGCGGCGCTGCTCCGCCAGGCCGGCGAGCCGAATGTGTTCACCGTGCTGGTCTTCGAGGACATGCACTGGGCCGACGAGGCAACCGTCGACCTCCTGCGATTCCTGGGCCGGCGGCTGCGCAACACGTCGGTGCTGCTGATCGCGACGTACCGGGACGACGCCTGGACGGCCGATGATCGTCTACGGCTCGCGCTCGGCGAACTCGCGACGCAGCGATCGACCCGCCGAATCGGCTTGGGACCGCTGTCGTCTGCCGCCATCACGAAGCTGGCCGCCGGCAGCGGCCTGGACGCTGCCGAACTGTATCGACTGACCAGCGGAAATCCGTTCTATGCCACCGAGGCGCTCTACAGCGGGACCGAACAGGTGCCGCCGTCGGCACGCGACGCAGTGCTTGCCCGCGGCGCCCGGCTGAGCTCGAACGCGCGGGAACTGCTCGACATTGCGGCCCTCACCGGTACGCGCGTCGAGCTTCGCGTCCTGTCGGCGGTGACCGCGTGCCGGTCCGATGCGGTGGACGAACTCGTCACGTCCGGATTGCTGGTGGGCGATGGCGCATGGCTGCGATTCCGGCACGAGATTGCCCGGCTCGCGGTCGAGCAGGCGGTCGCCGCACACCGGCGGATGGCCGTACATGCGCAGGTCCTGGCCGCGCTGTGTGCGCTCGGAATCGACGACGACGCTCGGATCGCGTTCCACGCTGAGGCCGCTGCGGACGGCGCCGCCGTGGTCCACTACGCGAGCCGTGCCGCCCGCCGGTCCGCCGAACTTGGCTCGCATCGGGAGTCGGCCGCGCAGTTCGAGCGTGCGCTGCGCTTTGCCGAGGGCGTCGAGTCCGTGACGCTCGCGGCACTTTACGAGGACTATGCGTACGAAGTGTCGGTACTCGACCGATGGGACGAGGCAGCCGACGCGTACGAGCGAGCGTTGACGCTGTGGCGGGGCAGCGACGATGTCCGCCGGGAGGCCGACACGCTTCGGAAACTTTCCCGGACGATGTGGCGGCTCTGTCGTGCCGATGACGCGATCGCGGCAGCAGTTGCAGCCGTCACGGTCGCTGAGCCGCTCGGTGACGGCGCCGAGCTGGCGTGGGCGTACGCGAACCTGGCCAACCAACGGATGCAGGCGCGGGACAGCCAGCTGGCGATCGACTTGGGCCGCCGGGCGTACGCGATCGCGGCTGCGGCGAACATTCCGGCGGTGCTGAGCGAGGCGGCGAACACGATCGCGGTGGCGCATGCCCAGATCGGTGGCGAGTGGCTGGACGGCCTGACCGAAGCGCTCGACATCGCGATCGCGCATGGGCTTGCGTCGCAGGTCGGCCGTGCGTACTCGAATCTGTACGCGACGCACTGCGAGCAGCGGCGATTCGCCGACGGCGACCGTTACCTGGCCGACGGACTGTCGTACTGCGACGAGCGTGACATGGAGGTCTACTCGACGTGCTTGCTCGGCGAGCGGACGTCCATGATGGAGAAGACCGGCCGCTGGACCGCCGGGATCGAGCTCGGCGCCGACCTGCTACACCGCGTCGCGTCGCCGGTCAACCGGATCAACCCACTGATGAGCGTCGGATTGATCCGGGCGCGGTTCGGCGACGACGGCGTCTGGGCATGCCCTGGACGAGGCGGTCGCATCGGCGGAGGGTTCGCAGGAGCCCGAATGGATCGTGGCGGTGCGGATCGCCCGGGCTGAGGCGTACTGGCTGGAGGGGCTCGGTGTGGCCGCGATCGCCGAGGCGGAACGGGCCGCCGGACTGAACGCGCGGTGCGATCCGTGGGAGCGCGGTGCCGTCGCGGCGTGGCTGCGCCGGACCGGCTCGGATCAGCGGATCGACGGCCGGATGGCTCCGCCGTACCGGCTGATGATGGACGGTGACCCAGCGCGGGCCGCGCACCTGTGGACGGACCTGGGGTGTCCCTTCGAAGCTGCGCTCGCGCGCTTCGACGCGGGCGATGAGGCGTCGTTGCGCGCGGCACTGTCCACGTTCGACGGGCTCGGTGCGGCTCCGGCGGCGCGGCTGACTCGACAGAAGATGCGGCAGGCCGGCGTCCGATCGATTCCGAGCGGCGCTCAGACCACCACGCGAGCGCATCCGGGCGGGCTGACCCGTCGCGAGCGAGAGGTGCTCGAGCTGATGTCCGCTGGCCGTACCAACGCCGAGATCGGTGGGTTGCTGTTCATCTCGACGAAGACCGTCGATCATCACGTGTCCGCGGTGCTCGCGAAGCTCGGTACGCCGACCCGCAGCGCGGCGGCGTCCGAAGCCGCCCGGCTGGGACTGGTCAGCTAGGACTGGGTGGCTTGGCGGATTCGCGCCGGAAAGTTAGGTAGCGCTCGACCCGAATCTGGGTAATCGCTCCCGATCCGGCCGCCGCGAGCGCGCCATACCGTCGTATTTAGCACCAACCACCCGACCGAGGAGGCAATCATGCCGCTCTACATGGATGTGCACAACGTGCCCGGCGCCACCGCCGACGCCGTCGCCAAGGCGCACGTCGCGGATCTGCAGACACAGGGCGAGTACGACGTGAACTACCGCCGCTACTGGGTCGACGAGAAGAACGGGAAGATCTTCTGTCTGGTCGAAGCCCCGTCCGCAGAAGCCGCGAACACCGTGCACCGCGAGGCCCACGGCCTGGTCGCCGATGAGATCTTCGAGGTCCAGGAAGGCAGCTGACGGCCGCGTGTACGGGGTCGGCAACATCCGTGAGGCCGGGTCTCCCGCGTGGTGGCCCGGCCTTATGCTGTCGTTCGTGAAGCTGCTGGTAACTGGTGGGGCGGGTTTTGTCGGAGCGACGGTCAGCCGCATGCTGCTCGACGCGGGCCACGAGGTGGTCACGATCGACGACTTGTCGCGCAACGACGCGTCACAGGTCCCGGCCGGAGTCGAGCTGGTACAGGCCCGCGTTCACGACGTCGCCACGGTGCTCACGCCGGCGGCCGGGTTCGACGGCGTACTGCACTTCGCCGGGCTGATCGCGGCCGGCGAGTCGATGGCCCACCCGGAGATCCACTGGGACAACAACACGCGGGGCTCGCTCGCGTTGCTCGATGCGATCCGGGTAGCCGGCGTACCACGGTTGATCTTCTCGTCGACCGCCGCTTGCTATGGCGAGCCATCCGAACTCCCCCTGACCGAAACCGCGATCACGAAGCCGGTGAACACGTACGGCGCGACGAAGCTGTCCGTCGACATGGCGATCGAGTCGGAGACGCGGGCGAGCGGCCTGGGCGCGATCAGCCTGCGCTACTTCAACGTGGCGGGTGCCTATCTTCACGAGGATGGCTCGGTGATCGGCGAGCGTCACACCCCGGAGACGCACATCATCCCGATCGCGATGGACGTCGCATTGGGCCGCGCCGACCGGATGCCGATCTTCGGCGACGACTATCCGACCGCCGACGGCACCTGCGTGCGCGACTACATCCACGTGAAGGATCTCGCCCAGGCGCACCTGCTCGCGCTGGCGGCGATTACCCCGGGCGAGCACCGGGTCTACAACCTGGGCAACGGCAACGGCTTCACGAACATGCAGGTCATCGACGCGATTCGGGAGGTTACCGGGCACCCGCTGCCGGTCGACGTACAGGCGCGGCGGCCCGGCGATCCGGCATCGCTCTACGCGTCGTCGGAGAAGGCCCGGCGCGAGCTGGGGTGGACACCGCGCTACCCCGAGCTGCGCGACATCATCGCCGATCAGTGGCAGTACCACCGAACCTTGGGTTAGACCGACTGCGCTGGGGAGTTCAGGAACTCCGCCGATTCCAGTAAGTCCTTCACGCCACGTAAGAGTGCGACCGCGTGACTGCCGTTGACGATCCGGTGATCGAACGCGACCCCGATCTGGACGAGCTGGCGGAACCGTACGCCACCGTCCTCATCCGGCAACGCGACCGGCCGCGGCGATGCGAGCGACAGCGCACAAGCCTGCCCCGGAAAGACGATCGGCATCGCGAAGACGATTCCGGGCTCGTTGTGCAGCGTGAGCGCGATGTTCGCACCGCTCATGTCCTGCTCGCGCAGCGATCCGCGCAGCGCCGCGAGACGGTGTTCGGTCAATGCCCGCGCCAGGTCGCCGACGCTTAGCCGGTCCGCGTCCCGGATCACCGGGACGAACAAACCGGTCCCCATGTCGAACGTAACTCCGATGTGCGCGCCGGGCCGCAGCAGCGTCGACATCCCGTCCTCGGAGATGGCCGCGAAGCACGCCGGGTCGGCGCTCCGTCGAGCGGCGATCGCGGCAACGGTCAGCTCGGCCAGACCGATCAGCGTCCGATGTTCCTTCGCGAGCCGGCGTACCGCGCCGAGCGCATCGGTGACGTCCACCTCGGCGACCGTGAACGCTGCCGGAATGTCGCGATGAGAGGCTTTCACGGCGCTCGCCACACCCCGCTGTACGCGCGACAGTTCCGTCCTGATCACGTCCGGCGCGGCGTCCTCGTCCCGCGCGATAGCCACACGCGCGTCCGGGGGAGTGGCGAGGCGCTCGACATCACTGCGGCGGACCACGGCGAGGGCCCAGCCGCGTACCGTCTCGTCGGCGATGCTCCATTCGGCGATCAGCGCGGCGGCCGGCGCGGTCACCATGGCGCTGTCCGGCACGGTGGCGGGTATTGGTGATGTGGGCGGTGACAGATACGTACGAAGGCTGTTCTCGTCGGCATGCAGTCGCGCGATCACTTGGCCCGGCGCGCACGCCTCGCCCGGCGTAGCGAGCGGCTCCAGTACGCCGTCGCCGGTCGACACCAGCTCCTCGACCGCTTTCGACGTCTCCGCCTCCGCGATCGGATCGCCGGCCGAGATCGGTTTACCGCTGGGGACGAGCCAGGAGAGCAGCGTGTACGCGTCATCGTTGTTGTTGAGCTTGGGCATGCGGATCTCGATCACGCGGGTGCCTTTCTGCGTGCTGCCAGTAAACGGATCGCCGCATCCCGGTTGAACGGCAGGTCCGTGAGGTAACGCGCCAGCTCTCCGACGTCCAGTCCGGCGGCGAACGCGGTCGCGGCGGTGCGTGACTCGGTCGAGTTGCGCGAGTAGTACGCCTCGTCGGACCGCAGCCGGTCGAGCGCCTCCACCCACGGCCCGAGTTCCTGCTCCAGGAATCGTGGGAATCGGCCGGTCCTGCCTGACATCCGCGGTGTAGCCGGTGATCGGCCGTACCGGCAGGGACCCCGGTACGCCCAGCTTCGCCTCGATCAGCCCGGCCACCGACGACGCCAACACCGGGATACCTCGGAGCATGGCCTCGACGCAGGTGTATCCGAACGTCTCGCCCCACAGCGACGGCATCAGCAGCACACCGGTCCGGGCAAACACGGCGTCGATGTCGTCGACCGGCTCGGCCAGCGTGATGTTCGGGCGGCGCCGTAGCTCGGCCAGGTCCGCCGGGACCGCACCCCATGTCGGTACGGCCAGGAACTCGATGTTCGGACGCGCGTCGGCGATGCCGAGCAGGATCGGGAGGCCCTTGTAGCCGCAGGGGTTGATCATCGTCACCGCGCCGTGGCCGAAGCGGCCGAAGGACGGGGCGGGGAGCTGGCCGTACACCTGGGGGTAGATGATTTTCGATTCGATCCCGGCGTGATCCCGCACGTACGTCTGGGCGGCGCGGCTGACCGCGATCGTGCCCGCCGCCTCCCGGAGCAGCGCGACCCCGGAGGCGCTGGGGTAGAAAGCCTCCGGGCCGAACGGGAGTTGTTGCAGCGTGTGGACCATGTGAACGACCCGGCCCGGCGATGCGTGTATTGCGGCGCTCATCACGATGTGGCCGGGATCGTCGGAGGGGACGAGCGTGCGGTCGGGGCGCAGCCGGTCGGCGACAGTGCGGATCACCGGCGCGAGGCGGGATGCGGAGCGTACGGCGTGCACGGTGACGCCGTGGTAGTCGTAGATGACGGTGTCGTCGCTCGTCGACGAGGCAGCCGTTGACGAGATCACCGCACCGCGCGAACGGAGCGCGTCGAGCTGATGTTGCGGGTCGGTGGTCGCGAGCGCACCGCTCAGCGGTGTCACCGCGTGGCACTCGTGCCCGGCGGCGGCGAGTTGTTCGAGCATGAGCCGGTTCGAACGATTCGCACCGCCGTGCGACGGCAGGTGAATAAGGTTCTGAGCGAGCAGGATCTTCACGGGGCCGCGCCGGTCTGCCTTGTGCCGGTCTGCTGCACGCCGGTCTGCTGCAGGCCGGTCTGCTGGCCGCCGGTCCCGGGCGGTGGCGTGGACGCGGCTCGGTGGTGCAGCCGGGCGCGGAGCCGATCCAGGTCCGCCTGGCTCAGCGCCCCGACCCGGGCCGAGAGGCGGCTCGACCGGAGTGGGCGCGAGGTTTCGAGTGGGCGCGAGGGTTCGAGTGGGCGCGAGGTTTCGAGTGGGCGCAGCGCTTCGAGGTGGTCCGCGGTCGCGACGACGCCGTTTGCGCGCTGCCCGCCGGTCACCTCGGCCGCCCGGGCACGGTACCCGTGATCGGAGCCGGCCGCGAGGATCTGCTCGGCGATCGTCTCGGTGTCCCAGTCCGATGCGCCCACCACTCGCGCGAGTTCGAGATGCGCAAGCCGGGCGCCGTTGTCCGGCCGATCCACGCCGTCCGGCAGCAGCACCTGCGGTGTCCCGGCGTGCAACCCTCGAATCAACGTGCCGATCCCGCCGTGGTGCACGATCGCTGCGACCCGCGGAATGACGTGCGGAAACGACAGACGCGGATACCACGCGACGTTGGCCGGCAGCTTCGCCGGCAGCAGATCCCGATGCCGTACGACGAGCAGCGTCGGCCGACCGGCCCGCGCCACTGCCGCGACGAGCTGCGGGTAGTAGTCCGGATGCAGCATCCGGCCGGTACCGCCGGTGGCGAGGATCGTCTCGGCCGAGTACGGCATGGCGGGCAGATCGCCCGGTGAGCGCTCGTCGCCGAGCGGAAAGCCGGTCAACGTCGTCCGCGGCGGCGAACGGTATCCGGCCCGGTCGAACCAATCCGGCCACAGCCCGATCTCGCTGGTCGACCGAGTGAACCAGGCGTGCCAGTCGGCCATCCGAGACAGCCCGAGCCCATCGCGTACGGCGTCGAAGTCCGAGGCCAGCTCGGTGCCGTACACGTGCGCGGCAATCGGCGCGGACATCACCTGCGACGGCGAGACCGCGATCCACGCAACCGGCGCCTGTACGATCTCGGCGACGAACCGCACCGATACCGCGGACGTATGCCGACCGACCAACACGGTGTCGCCCGGCTTGTGCAGACGCAGCAGCACCTCGCACTCGCGCCGGATCTGCTCGAACAGTCCGTTGCCTCGATAGAAGTCCCGCCACGACATGGTGCGTTCGCCGAGCATCTGCGATGTCGTGGCGAGCATCCGTTCGAACTCGTCGGCACCGTCGATCGGGATGAAGTCCAGACCGGCCGCCATCGCGGCGTTGCGGTGCGGCGCGTGCGTGAGCAGCGCGACGCGATGACCTCGGCCGACAAGTTCGCCGCCGATCCGGACGAACGGCAGCACGTCGCCATCGCTGCCGTGCGTGACGAGCAGGAACGTGGTCACGGTCGGATCAGGCCCCGTCGGCGAGCAGCGCGCGCAGCTCGTCGTCGCTCAGCTGCTCCAACTCGTCCAGAAGCGCATCGTGATCCGCGTCGAAACCGTCGTTGGCCGGTCCGGCCGCGATCGTCCGGTCGATCGCGGCGGCGGCGGTCGCGACCGTGAACCCTTCGGCGAACAGCTCATGGATCGGCAACTCGACGCCGTACGTGTCCTGGACCGCGGCCAGGAATCGGATCAAGCCGAGAGATTGGCCGCCGGCATCGAAGAAGTCGGTGTCATCGGCCTCCGGCTCGGCACCCAGGGCCTCGGTCCAGATGCGACGGACGCCCGTCTCGGTAGCGCTCGATGGCATGACCGGTACTCCTCGCTAAGAGATGGTGGACAGCGGTCGGTCGGCGTCTGCGACCAGCTCCGCGCACAGGTGTGCGTACTGGTCGGCCAAACCGGCGATGGTGGCGGCGTCGAACAGATCGGTGTCGTAGCCGATGTGCAGCGCGAAGCCGGCCGGATCCCGCCACGACTCCAGCATCAGGTCGAATTTCGCCTGTTCCAGGCGGGCATCGACGAATTCCGCATCCAGGTCGGGGAACGCGTGGGCGAATGCCTCCGGCGCACCGAGGTCCTGGGTGTGGTGGATGAACATGGTGCGAAACAGCGGTGTCTCGCCATGCATGCGGGTATGCGTACGGGGTGGATCGATCGCGGCGCGTACCCGCTCGTACGGAATGAGCGGGTGCGCCATCGCGCCAAGCACCGTGGCCCGGGTGCGCTCGATCAGGTCGGCCACGGTCAGGTCGCCGGTCAGGTCGGTACGCAGGACGACGGTGGCCGCGAAGTATCCGATCATCCGCTCGTACTCGGCCCGGTCGCGTCCGGCGAAGACCGATCCGACCAGCACGTCGCGCTGCCCGGATCGGCGGGAGACCAGCAGCACGTAGGCGGCGAGCATAACGGTGTACGCGGTCGCGCGGTTCTCGGCGGCCAGGCGGTCGATCTTGGTGGCGACGTCCGCGTCGATTCGGAACCGGTGGAATTCGGCCCGGTGTGTCGGCTCATCCGGTCGTTCACGATCGGTCGGCAACGCGAGCGCGGTCGGGTCGGCAAGACGCTCCCGCCAATAGTCGAACGCGCGCTCGTCGCGTTCGAGCAGCTCGTGCTGGTGCGCGACATCAACGAATTGAGCAACCGGCGGCAGGTCCGGCTCGTCGCCACGGCAACGGGCCGCGTAGTGCGCGGCAAGATCGTCCCGAAGCACGTTCAGCGACCAGCCGTCACCGGCGATGTGATGGAGCACGAGACAGAGCACGTGCTCGTCGTCGGCGATCCGGATCAGCGTAACTCGCAACGGTGCCGCGGCGGTCAGGTCGAAGACGACGTTCGCACGTGCCGCGACCAGGCGATCGAGGTGGGCTTCGGTCGGGTTTTCGGTCGCATCCAGCGTTTCGATCCGTGGCCGGTCCACGACCGGCTCGACGCCAGGTTCGCCGTTGACTTCGGGGTAGCGGGTCCGCAGCATGTCATGTCGCTCGACCACGTCGGCGAGCGCACGGTCGAGCGCGACCGGGTCCAGCTTTCCGCGCAACCGCAGAATCTGGAACATGTTGTACGACGTGTCGGCCGCGTCCAGCCGCTGCAGGTACCAGAGGCGCCGCTGAGCCGGTGAAGGGATGACCGGTCCGTCCGGTGCCGTGGTTGGATTCATGGCCGCCGGACGGTCGGCGGCTCGTAGTCTCTCCGAAAATCCGGCCACGGTCGGATGGTCGAACAGGTCGCGGATCGCGCCGGGCTCGTCCAGCCGCGCGAGCACCTTCGTGGCCAGCAACGAGTGGCCGCCGAGCGCGAAGAAGTCGTCGTACGCGCCGACCCGCTCGACGCCGAGCACCTGCGCGAACACCTCGGCCACACGTTGCTCGCCGGGCGTACGCGGTGCGACGTATTCCTGGGTTCGGAGGCGATCGATCGTGGGCAGCGCGGCGCGGTCCACCTTGCCGTTCGGCGTCAGCGGCAACGCGTCCAGTACCACGACGCTGCCCGGAACCATGTACGACGGCAGAGCGGCGCGGGCACCCTGCAGAACGTCGTCGGGCGAGGTGTCCGTTTCGACGTACGCGACGAGAGTCTCCGCACGCACGGCGACGGCCACGGCTCGTACCGCCGGATGGGCGGCGATGACGGCCTCGATCTCGCCCAGTTCGATCCGGTGCCCGCGCAGCTTGATCTGGTTGTCGGTGCGTCCGAGGTATTCGATGCGACCGTCGGCCAGCCGCCGTACCCGGTCACCGGTCCGGTAGAGCCGCGATCCCGGCGGCCCGTGCGGGTCCGGAACGAAGCGCTCCGCGGTAAGCGAGGGTCGCCCGAGGTAGCCGTGGGCGACGCCGTCACCGGCGATGCACAACTCGCCCGGTACGCCGATCGGCGCGAGCCCGCCGTGCGCGTCGACCACGTACAGCCGGGTACCCGCGATCGGGCCGCCGATCGACACGTCCCGTGGCTTGGGCGGCACGACCCAGTACGCCGACCAGATTGTCGTTTCGGTCGGCCCGTACACGTTGATCAGCCGGTGTACTCGGCCGCGTAGTTCGGTGGCCAGCGGCAGCGGCAGCGCCTCACCGCCGACGAGTCCGTCCACGGCGGACGACATGAATCCCCACTCCAGCAGCATCCGCCAGCCCGATGGCGTGGCCTGGACGTCGGTGACGCCACTGTCCCGGATCAGCCGAACCAGCGCCGCGCCGTCGCGTGCTTCCTCGTCACCGGCGATCACGACTCGGCCGCCACGTGTCAGCGGCAGATAAAGCTCGAGCCCGGAGATGTCGAACGACAGCGATGTGAGCGCGAGCCAGCTCCGGGACTCCTGCGGCCCAAGGATCGCGGCCATCGCGTGCAGGAACGCAGCCAGCGCGCGGTGTGGCACGGCGACGCCTTTCGGGCGTCCGGTCGAGCCGGAGGTGTAGAGCACGTACGCGATGTCGTCGCCGGATCGCCGTACCTCCGGGACCGGTGAGGTCGGCGCGGCGTCGATCAGCACCGACCGGTCGCCGAACCGGTCGGCCAGGTCGCGTGAGGTGAGCACGGCATCGGCGCCCGAATCCTCGACAATCATCGCGATTCGCTCGGCCGGATAGTCGGGATCCAACGGCAGGTACGCGGCGCCGGACCGCCAGACGCCCAGCAGGGCGGCGACCATCTCCGGTCCGCGATGGAGGCTGACCCCGATCAGCGGTCCGCGCCCGGCCAGCAGCGCGGCGACTCGACCGACCTCGGCGTCCAGCTCCCGGTACGTCTGGGCGTGGCCGTCGTACGTCAACGCGACCGCATCCGGCGTGGCGAGGACGCGCGCCGCGAACAGATCCGGTGCGAGCCCGGGTGGCTCCGCGATCGCGGTCCGGTTCCATCGGCCGACCAGATCCGCGCGTTCGGCGTCGTCGATGATCCGCAGCTCGCTCAGCCGGGCACCGGGCCGCTCCAGGGCGTCGGTGAGCAGCACGAGCAGATGCCGGGCGAGCCGTTCGATGGTGGCGCCGGTGAACAGCGCGCGGTCGTACGTCAGGTGCCCGTCGACCCGGTCCGGGCTCTCGACGATGTCGAGTTCCAGATCGGTTTTCGCGTACCGTCGCTGATCACCCGCCGGTTCGACGTCGAGCGAACCGAAGCGTGGTCGGTCACTGTCCTGGCGCAGATGCATCAGCATGGCCTGAAACAGCGGTGTCCGGCTGCGATCCCGCTGGCCGGTCTCGGTATCCGCGAGAATGTCCTCGAACGGCACCGCGCCACGCGCGAAACCGGCAAGCAGGCGCCCCCAGTTGGCGCGCAGGAGCGCGCGGAACGTCGGGTCTCCGGTCAGATCACCGCGCAGCACCAGCGTCTCGGCGAAGTAGCCGACGAGTCCTTCGGTCATCGGTGCGTCCCGTCCGAGCACCGGTACGCCGATCGCGAAGTCGTATTGGCCGCTGTGCCGGCTGAGCAGCACTTGATATGCCGTCAGCAGCACGGTGAAGGGCGTGCAGCGCTCGGCGCGGGCCAGTTCGCCGAGCCGGTCGAACAGGTCGCGAGGCAGATCGAACTGATACGAGTCGCCGCCTCCGGCCCGTACGGGTGGACGAGGGCGGTCGGTCGGCAGCTCCAGCGGCGGCACCCCGGCCAGCGCACCGCGCCAGTAGGTGAGCGCGGCCGGATCGCGAGGCGTTTCGGCGATCCGGCGAACGTGATCTGCGTACGCCATCGGCAGCGCGGTGAGAACCGATGACGTGCCTCGGTCGAACGCTTCATACAGCGCGGCCAGCTCGCGACGCACGATCTGCATCGACCAGCCGTCCGCCGCGATGTGGTGCATGACGATGTTCAGCAGATGATCGTCGTCGCTCAGCCGGAGCAGCGTGGCCCGGATCATCGGGCCGGTGGCCAGGTCGAACGGCCGGTCGGCGAGCTCGTCGGAGAGCGCTGCGGCCTGCTCGATGCCGGTGGTTTCCACTTCCTGGAGCACCTCGTGCAGCCGCGGCTCGTCGAGCGCGGGCAACCGCACCGGTACGCCGTCGATCGCGACGAACCGGCTGTTCAGGATCGGATGGCGGGCCACCAGCGCGGCCATCGCCCGGCGCAGCGCCGCGACGTTGAGGGGACCACGGACATACCAGGCGTCGGGCAGATGGTAGGAGGCGTCGGTCGGATCGAGTTGGTGGAGAAACCACAGCCGAGTCTGGGCCGATGTCAGGGCGGAGTCATCCATCGAACGCCTCCGCGACCGATCGGTGGATCGCCGTAGCGCTGACCAGCATCTCTTGCTCAAGGTGGCCGGCCGTGGGCACGATCGCGTCCCGGGAATGAATGAGCGTGACCGGCCGTCGCAGCCGCCCCCAGCGTTCGGTGTGCAGCCGATGCGCGACATCGGCGCCCCACGTGCCGCCGGCCGTGCTCTCCTCGATCACAAAGATCGTGTCGACCTCCGGCACGTCGACCTCGAACGGGTAAAGCCGCGACGGCACGAGCAGCAGGCAGTTGATTTCGCGCTCGACCATCAGTGAACGCATCGCGGCCATCGCCCGATGCGCCAGGCCACCCGGCGCGATCAACACGCAATCGGGGGACCGCCCCAGCCCACCCGCGCCACGCCATCCGCGCAGGTCCACTCGAGCGGCTCGGGCACTTCGAACATCGGCCGGGTGTAGAGGATCTTGTCTTCGAAGAACACACACGGAACGCCCCGGTCGAGCATGTCCGCGAACACGGCCGCCGCGTCCTGGAACGGCGACATCTCATACAGAGCCAAATGTGGTACGCCGATGAAGTGCTTCATCAGCGTCTGGCTGTGTGTCGGACCGTAGCCGCGGCCGCCGCCGGACGGGCATCGGATCACCAGCCGCATGCCGACCGTCTCGCCGTACATCGAGACGGACTTGCTCGCGAAGTTCACGATCTGGTCGAACGCCAGCGCGATGAAGTCGCCGAACATGATTTCCACGATCGCGGTGTCCCCGGCGAGGGCGAGCCCGGCGGCCACCCCGGTGATCGCGTTCTCACTGATCGGCGTACCGAGGACACGGCCCGGAAAGCGCGTGGACAGGCCGGACGTGACTTTGAAAGCACCGCCGTACGGGTCGGTGATGTCCTCGCCGAGAAGGTACGCGCGCGGATCGGTGGCGAGTACGCCGGCCAGTGCGGCGTTGAGGTTCTCGCTGGCTCTCATGACAGCGCCTTCACGACAGTGCCCGGGCACTCACGTCGGCCACCACGGCCACGACATGAGCATGAAGCGCTGCGTCCAGCTCGGCGAATCGCTCGCCGGCGCCCGCCGCGTACCAGTCCTGGTCGAGCGCGGCCCGGATCTCGTCGGCCGGCCGGGTGTCGTCGCCCTTGCTGTGCGGCCCAAGGCGGTGTACCCGGAACTCGGCTACCAGCGGCGATCCCGCGCGAACGTCGTCGAGCAGCGGGCGGAGCGTGTCACGGGCGGTACGCACATCGTCCGGGCCGGTACACGAGTCGATCGCGACGTGCCGGATCCCGAACGCGTGCGCCCGGCCGGCGATCGTACCGGCCATATTGGCGCGCGTGGGCGTCGACTGCGCGATCCCGTTGTGCTCGACAACGACGAGCAGCGGCAGCCGCCACAACGCGGCGAGGTTCAGGGCTTCGTAGACGGCGCCCTCGCCCCACGTGCCGTCCCCGATGTACGCGCAGACCAGCGCTCCCGGCGACGTACGCGCCAGATGCAGCGCGGTACCGACCGCCACCGGCAGGCTCTCGCCCTGGACGCCGGTAGACAGGTAGCCCGGCCGCCGGATGTGCTGGCTGCCCCCGACGCCGCCGCAGACCGCGCCGGTCCGTCCCATGATCTCGGCGAGCAGGCCGTCCGGATCCCGGAAGCGGGCGAGATAGTGACCGTGGCCACGGTGGTTGGAGAACACGTGATCGTCGTCGCGCAGCAAGCCACTGACCGCCACCGGTACGGCTTCCTGACCGATGCAGGTGTGCGTCGTGCCGTTGAGTTCGCCTCGCGCGTACAGGTCGAGGAGCGCACGCTCGAAATGCCTGATCAGCAGCATCAATTCAAGATCCTGAACGGTATTTCGGTCGGTCAGGACATCCGGCTCACCCGTGGCTAGGGACTGCACTTGTCACTCCGGTAACGCTGAGACATCTGAATGACAGGTAACATCTGATCGACGATTCACGATGTGAGCCTGGCACGTCGGGGTCGGTTTCTGCAATGTCGACATCTTCAAATGTACGAATATTCAGGCTCTTCACTAGACGTCGGTCGGCAAGCTAGGCTTCCGGCGGTGAGCATCAGCACATCGGTTGTCGCCAAGGCCGTCAACCCACCCGTGACGATTGAGGATTACGCAACGGCCGCCCGGCAGGTCCTCCCTGACTTTGTGTGGGATTACGTCGAGGGCGGCAGCGGTGCCGAGCGGACCATCGCGGCGAATCGCCAAGCGTTCGACGACTTCTACATCGCGCCGCGCCTGATGGTGGACGTCTCCTCCGTTACCACCGCAACCGAGCTACTCGGCCGGTCGCTGACCACGCCGGTTGGGATCGCGCCGACCGCGTACCAGGAATTGATTCACCCGAGCGCCGAAATCGGCATGGTCGAGGGCGCCGGCGCGGCCGGTGCGCTCGCCGTGATCAGCATGTTCGCGACCCGGCCGATCGAGGACCTGGCGCTGGCCGCGAGCGGCCCGCTCTGGCTCCAGCTGTATTGGCTGCGTCGTCGGTCGGCCCTCGCCGATCTGGCCGAACGCGCGGCAGACTGCGGATTCCAGGCGCTCGTGCTGACGGTCGACGCGCCCCGGCTGGGGCAACGTCGCCGCGACGCGCGCAATGGATTCGCTGTGCCGACCACGATGCGGGCGGTCAATCTGGAGGAGTCGCTGACGAACAGCACGCACAACTCCCGCGCCGGGTCGTCGGCGCTGGCCGGCCACGCCGAGGCTACGTTCGACACGACCGTGACCTGGGGTGATCTCGCCTGGCTGCGCAGCCTGACCGACCTGCCGGTCCTGGTCAAGGGTGTGCTGACGGCAGCCGACGCCGAGCTCGCGGTGGAGCACGGCGCGGCCGGCATCATCGTGTCCAACCACGGCGGGCGGCAGATCGACGGTGCCGTGCCCAGCCTGGTCGCGCTGCCGTCCATCGTGGCGGCGGTCGACGGCCGGGCGACGGTGGTGTTCGACGGCGGTATCCGTAGCGGCCGGGACGCATTCGTCGCGTTGGCGCTCGGTGCGCAGGCGGTGCTGCTCGGACGGCCTCCACTTTGGGCGCTCGCGGCAGGTGGCGCCGAGGCGGTGACGCGGCAACTCGGGCTTATCACGTCGGAGTTGGAGCACGTAATGGCACTTGCCGGACGGCCCCGGTTGGCCGACCTCGGACCGGACGCGGTGGTCCGGGCATGACCGCGCTGGACGAACGCATCACGACGGCGCCGCTGCGCCGGGAAGAGTTGCACGCGTCGGTGACCGATCCGACGTCGGCATCGATGAACTTCCTCAACGAGATCGCGGGTCGCTACCCGGACGCGATCTCGCTGGCCGCCGGCCGGCCGTACGAGGGGTACTTCCGGACCGAGGACATCGCGCGGCATCTCGCCACGTACACCGACTATCTCGCAGCCGCCGGACGTACACCGTCGGAGATCCGGCGGCAGTTGATGCAGTACGGGCGGACGAACGGGTTCATCCACGACCTGATCGCCCGTACGCTCGCGACCGACGAGGGTATCGAGGTGCCGCCGGAGGCCGTGATGGTGACCACCGGCTGCCAGGAGGCGATGGTGATCGCACTGCGTGGCCTGGGTGCCGGGCCGCGCGACGTGATCCTCGCCGCGTCGCCGTGCTACGTCGGCATCACCGGTGCGGCGCGGGTGGTGGATGTCGAGGTCATCGGCGTACCGGAGACGTCCGGCGGACTTGATCCGGCCGAGGTCGCGCGGGTCGCCGCCGAGGTACGGGCGAGCGGGCGACGACCCCGCGCGCTGTACGTCGTGCCGGACTTCGCGAATCCGTCCGGCGCCTGCCTGACCACCGACCAGCGCCGGGGCTTGCTCGACGTCGCCCGGGAGCAGCAGTTGTTGATTCTCGAAGACGACCCGTACGGGCTGTTCGGCCTCGACGACCGGGAGCGGCCGAAGCTCAAGGCGCTCGATCGCGATCGGCGGGTGATCTACCTCGGATCGTTCGCGAAGACCGCGTTCCCCGGTGCCCGAATCGGCTATCTCGTCGCCGATCAGGACGTGGTGGCCGCCGACGGCAGCCATACGCTGCTCGCCGACGAACTGTCCACGATCAAGAGCATGGTGACCGTCAACACGTCAAGCCTCAGTCAGGCCGTGATCGGCGGTCTGCTGATCGAGTCCGGGTTCAGCCTCCGGGCCGCCAATCGTGATCGGATCGCGGTCTACCGGCGGAACCTCACCGCGATGCTGGCCGCGCTGAACCGGCACTTCCCGGCCGAGGCTCGGGAGCGGCACGGCGTCCGCTGGACCGCGCCGGCCGGCGGGTTCTTCGTGGTCGTCGACGTACCGGTGCCGGCCGATACCGCGTTGCTGGATCGGTCCGCTGGAGAGTTCGGCGTGCTGTGGACACCGATGTCCTATTTCTACGGTGACGGCGGCGGCACGCACGCGATCCGGCTGTCCTGCAGCGTGTTGGAGCCGGCCGACATCGATGAAGGCGTGGCACGCCTGGCCGCCCTGTTGGCAGCCGCCTGACCCTTCCGCCAGACGCGGTCCGGCCGTTACGCTCCGGACGGCGTCGATGTATGTAGATGCATGATTTCGAGGAGAACAATGGATGCGGCAGCGTTGGTGCGGGGTCTGCACACCGAGGACGGTCGCCGGGACCCGTACCCGTGGTATGCGCAGATGCATGAGGTCGGCGAGATCTTCGTGTTCGACGCACCCGTCGCGGGGTACGACGCGGTGGCGCACGGATTCGCCGCGGTCGACCAGATTCTGCGCGATCCCACGTTCCACCTGATGGACGAAGAGTACGAGGACTCGCAAGGCACCCGCTGGCGCGATCACGAGGCGCTCCTGACGCTCAAGAAGTCGATCTTCTTCCTCAACGGCACCGCGCACAGCCAGATCCGGCGATTGTTCAACAACATCTTCACCGCCCGCCGCGTCGCCGAGTTGCAGCCCGCGATCACCCGCCTGACCGAGGCCGCGCTGGATCGGATTGCCGCGCTGGGCGTCGACGGCCAGCCGGTCGAATTCATGGCCGAGTTCGCGTTTCCGCTGCCCAGCAACATCATGGGTGAGCTGATCGGCGTGCCCGAGGAGGATCGCAACTGGTACCGGCCACGGGCTCGTGCGATGGGCGACATCCTCGACCTCGACACGATCAACTTCACCACGATGCGCCGCGCCGATCAGTCGGTGGCCGAGCTGAACGCGTACTTTGCCGACCTGACCACCAAGCGCCGCGCCGACCCGCACGAAGACCTGATGAGCAGCCTGCTGATGGCCCAGGACGACGAGGCCGAGTGGCTGCGTGACGATCAGCTGTTCGCGAACCTGATCACGATCTTCAACGCCGGATTCGTCACCACCACGCAGATGTTCGGTCACGCGGTCGCGCTGCTCGCCCGGCGGCCCGAGCTGCTGCACGCGATGGTCGAGGACCGAAGCCTGGTCCCGTCGTACGTGGAGGAGATCCTTCGGTACGAACCACCGGTGCACTTCATGATCCGGCGAGCGACCGTCACGACGACGGTGGCCGGCTCGGTCGTGCCGGAGGGAAGTCTGGTGCTCGTGCTGGTCGGCGCCGCCAATCGCGATCCGCGGCGGTTCCCGGATCCGGACGAGTTCACCCCGGGACGTGCCGACAACCACGCGATCGGGTTCGGCGCGGGCGCGCATCACTGCCTCGGTGCGGCGCTGACCCGGGTAGAGGGTGCGCTGGCGCTGCCGATGTTGTTCGAGCGGTTCCCGAACATCGAAATCGTCGGCGATCTCGTACCGCCGATGCAATTGACGCTTCGCGGTTATGACGTGATGCCGGTCCGGCTGAACGTCGAATCCCGGCGCAGCACCGCGGCAACCGTCGCCGCCAGCGCTTGACGGCCGGACGGGAGTCAATTCATGAGCGGGCATATCGCGTTCTTCAACATCCCGGCGGTCGGCCACGTTCATCCGACGTTGGCCGTCGCAGCCGAACTCGTCCAGCGTGGCCACCGGGTCAGCTACGCGTCAATCGAACGCCGCCGTCCGGTGATCGAGGCGACCGGCGCGCGGCTGGTGCCGTACGAGACGACGCGCCCCAAGGAAACCGACCCGTCGATGGTCGCACCGGAGCGCAGCGTTTACCTCGCCCAGTCAATGTTGACCTTCATCGAGGAGGCCGAGTTCACGTTGCCGCAGCTGGAGGCCGCATTCGAGCACGATGCGCCGGACGTCGTGGTGTTCGACCGGCTCTCGTTCGCCGGACGTATCTTTGCGCTGAAACACAAGCTGCCGTCGGTCCAGCTCTGGCCGATGATGGTCTCGGCTGAATATTGGTCGCTGTTCCGCGACTACGCGCCGTACGACGAGACGCACCCGATCTTCCAGACATACGTGGAGAAGCTCGAAGCGCTCCTCGGCCGCAACGGCCTGGACGTCGCCATCGACGAGTTCCTATTCGCACCGGCAGATGCCGGGAACATCTCGTTTTATCCTCGCTCGTTTCAGTTTCGCGGCGACGAGCACGACGATCGGTACACGTTCGTCGGCCCCTGTCCGCGGCCGGCCGGCGCGGTTTCCATCTGGACGCCACCGCTCGATGATCGCCCGGTACTGTTGATCTCGCTTGGCTCGGTCTACAACGCACTGCCGGACTTCTACGCCTGCTGCGTCGCGGCGTTCGGCGACTCGCCGTGGCACGTGGTGCTCACGATCGGCGAGCGCACGGACCCGGCCACGCTCGTCGGTCTGCCGTCGAACATCGAGGTACACCAGGTTGTGCCGCAGCTGGAAGTGCTCCGCCACGCGAGCGTGTTCCTGAGCCACGGCGGCCTCGGCGGCATCATGGAGGCGCTCACCGAGCAGGTGCCGCTCGTGATCCTGCCGCAGACCGTCGAGCAGGAATCCAACGCGCTGCGGCTGGAACAGCTGGGCCTCGCGCGTTGGCTGCCGGCCGACTTCAGCCCGGAGTTGCTGCGCGCGACCGTCGATGAGGTCGCGAAAAGCCCACAGATCGAAGCCGGTCTGGCCGCGATGCGGCGGGACATCGAGGACGCCGGAGGCGCCGCGGCCGCGGCCGATGTCATCGACGCCCGGCTCCAATGATGCGCTCGGCTCAGATGATGCGTCCGGTTCCAATGAAGCGCCCGGTTCCAAGATGAACATAGGCGCCCGGGTCCTCGCGTACGCGGCGTCGCATCCGGACGCTCCGGCGGTCCGCGCCGGTGGGGTCACGACCACATACGGGCAGCTCGCCGCACATGGCGGCGCGATCGCGGGCGGTCTGCGCCGATCTGGCGTACGGGCGGGGGACCGGGTCGCGCTCGGGCTCGTGCCGGGTCCGGGCTTCGTCGCGGCGGTACTCGCGGTCGCCGCGCTCGGTGCCACGTACGTACCGCTCGACGGTCGGCACGCGTCACGGCGCCTGACCGACATCGTCGAGCAAGCACGCTGCCGTCTCGTGGTCGTCGATGCCGCGTTTCCGGCTGCGATCGCGGGCGTACCGCTCGACGACGTGAGCGTTCCGGCGCCGCCGTTGACGGAGGCGGACCTCGTCGATCCCGGCTCGACTCCGCTGTATGTCATGTTCACGTCCGGATCGACCGGCGTACCGAAGGGCGTACTGATCGATCACGGCGCGGTCATCCAGCTGATCGATGCGATCCGTGGCGAGCTCACACTGCGGCCGGGCCTGGTGTGGAGCCTCGTCCATTCGATCGCGTTCGACTTCTCCACTTGGGAGATGTGGGGAGCGCTGTTGACCGGCGGTGTCATCGCGGCGGCCTCACCCTCGAGCATCGCCGATCCACGCGCGCTGGCCGAGTTCATCGCCGTGGAGTCGGTCGCGGTGCTCAGCCAGACGCCGTCGTCGTTCCGGCGGATTACCGCCGATCCCGAGCTGATCCGGCTCGCCACGTTGCTCGGCCCCACTGACGGCGGCGCTACTGTCGGCGGCGGTGCATCGGTTGCCGGTGATTCCCGTCCCGGGAACCTGCGTTACGTCGTGTTCGGCGGGGAAGCGCTGCCGTCGAGCACGCTCCGGCCGTGGGTGGAGCAGGTCGGCTACGAGCAACCCCAATTGATCAACATGTACGGCATCACCGAGACCAGCGTGCACACCACGCTGCACCGCGTCGGGCCGCCCTCGTTGGCGCGGACGCACGTGCCGATCGGTGCCGCGCTGCCCGGACGCCGCGTGGTTGTCCGGACCGGGGACGGCACACAGGCTCCGGCCGGAACCGTCGGCGAGCTGTACGTTGGCGGTGGCGGCCTCGCGCTCGGCTACCTCGATGACCCGGAGTTGACCGCACGGCGGTTCGTTGCAACCGATCACGGCACGTTCTATCGCTCCGGCGACCTCGGCTGGCTGGACGATGCGGGCGTGTTGCACCACGCCGGGCGGATGGATCGGGAGATCAAAGTCCGGGGCCACCGGATCGCGCTGGAGGAGGTCGAGGCCGGTGTACGGCGTCTGCCGGGCGTACGCGATGCGGTCGCGGTGGCGCTCGACCATCCGACCCACGGCGGCAACATCCTCATCGCGTACGTGACCGGTGAGGTTGAGGCGCCCGACGCCCTGCAGGCTCGCCTGCGGGACCAATTTCCGGTTCATATGGTGCCCACACATGTCATCCCGATTGCCGAGATCCCGCTGAATGCGAACGGCAAGCTCGACACGGACCGGTTGCCGTCGCCGTGGGCATCGGCACCGGTCGTTGACACCGGTGACCGGGGCGATGACCCGGAATCAGTGATCCGGCAGGCATTTGCCGACGTTCTCGGTTATCCATTGGACGAGATCGGACCGGATGCGGACTTCTTCGCACTCGGTGGCGACAGTCTGCTCGCCGCGTACGTGTTCGACGCAGCACGATGGCTCCGAGCGCGGCTGAGCATTGCGGATCTCTTCGACGATCCGACGCCGAGCGGCCTCGCCCGGCGCTTCACCGCCCGGGAAGAAACCACCGACAGGCAAGACGCCACCGACCGAGACGACACCACGGCGCGGGGGACCATCAAGACCGCACCCGACATTGAACTTCCGCTGACTCGGGCACAGGAGGGTCTGCTGGTCGAATGGCTGCACGGTCAGCCGACGATGTACCAGGTCGGGCTGCTCGTACACCTGGATCTTCGGAGTTCGGCGGACCGGGTCGCACATGCGATCCTTGCGCTCGGCGGCCTGCATCCCGTGCTGCGTACGCAGATTGACATCGACGCGATCGGTGCGGAGGTCCGGATCGGCGCAACCGCCGACGTGTCGGTGATCGTATGCGACGAGGTGAGCCTGGATGGTGCTCGCCAATGGATCGCCGACGTTCGCGGCAGCCGCTTCGATCTCGGCAAGGATGCGCTGCTGCGGTTCCGGGTCGGTACGCTCGCAGACGGCACGCTCAGCGTCGCGATCGTCGGTCATCACATCATTTGCGACGGCTGGAGCCTGAGCGTGTTGGTCCGCGACATTGTCGACGCCGTACGGGACGGGGTCGATGCTGTGACGCTGACCGAGCGGGGGCAGCGCCATCTGGCTGTGCTCGCGGCGACGCCGGAGCGGGAAGCGGAAGACATCGAGCGCTACCAGCGTGACGCCGGCGCCGCTCCCGACGTCGGCTGGACCGCGCACGTGGCCGGCAGCGTCGGCGCCGACGGGCCGCTGATCGATCGCGCCCGTACCCTTGGTCCGGAGATCCACCGTCGTGCGATCACACTGGCACGAGCCGCCCGGGCGCCGGTGAAGTCGGCCTATGTCGCCGCGCACCTGCTCGCGGTGGCCGATCCGGGACGAGCTGATTTCGCCGCCTGCATAGCGCTGTCCGGTCGCCCGGATCTACCGGACGCACAGACGTGCGTCGGGTACTTCGTCCGACCCCGCATCCTCGATGTCACGACGCGGGGCGATCGCTCGGCCGCCGACTTCGTCAGTGCGGTTTGGCGAGCCGAGCAGCAACAATTGGCGACCCGCCACGCGCCGATCGCGGTGCAACTGGAGAAGCGCGGGGCGCATGGACGGCAGCGCGAGATGCCGCCGGTACTGATGAACTACGTGGACTTCCACATCCTGACCGAACTCGGTCCGGTGCTGCTGGCCCGCGAGGCGTACGACGAGAACAGCTTCCCGCTGACCGTGGACGTGGTCGCGGGCGGCGCTGCCCAGGGTCGCGAGCACGGCACGAGGATCACCGTTCGAGGCCGGGTCGGCGCGGACGTTCTCGACCGGCTGGCTGCGGACCACGTCACCGCACTCATCGATCTTGTGGCCTGACATGCGTCCGAACCACGGCGCCAGAGCGCTCGTCGTCGTGTACGGGCTGGGCTCGGCCGGACCGGTCGATCTCCTGCGTAGCGCGGGCGATACGCCGGTACTCCTGTTGTTCGATTCGAGCGATCCGCACACCGCCCGGGTCGGTCCGCTGCTGGAGTTCTTCGACGATCGGCTCGATATCGCCGCACGCGACGCCGACGCGATCGTGGCGCTGATCGAGCCACGCCGACCGTCGGGCGTCGTGACGTTCTCCGAGCGCATGCTGCCGTTGACCGCGGTACTCGCGTCCCGGCTGGGCTTGCCCGGGCACCGGCCGGCATCGCTGGAAGCGGTCACCGACAAGGCGGTTCAGCGACGTCTGCTGGGCGAGTCTCCCCGGCTTGCGATCCGGTACGCGCTTGCGGACGCTGCGGCGGGGGCGATCCACGATGTCGGGCTGCCCGCCGTCGCGAAGCCGGTCCGCGGTGAGGGCAGCGCGAACGTCCGTTTCCTGCACACGCCCGCCGACGTCGACGCATTCCGCGCAACGCAAGAGACACTGTGGAGTGCGCCACGGGATGCGCAGCGGGGGATGTCGGCGATGCTCGTCGAGGAGTACCTGCCCGACGCGACGCATCCCGCCTCCGCCGCTTACGGCTCGTACGTGTCAGTCGAGGCATTCGTCGTCGGCGGCCGATTCGTGCCCTGGGCGATCACCGACAAGCTGCGGCTCGCGTACCCGTTCTTCGAATGTGGTTCGATCGCGCCGTCCCGGCTGCCGGCGCCGATGGCCGCAACCGTCCGGGACGTCGCGGCGGAGGCGGTCGGGCTGCTCGGCATCGTGACGGGGACCGTGCACGTGGAGATCAAGCTGACGCCGTCCGGCCCGAAGGTGATCGAGGTGAACGGCCGGCTCGGCGGCTCGGTGGCGAAGCTGATGACGGCCGTGTACGGCTGGGACGCGGTCCGGGGCAGCATGGACGTCGCGCTCGATCGCGAGCCGCTCCTGCCCGTACCGATGCCTCTGCCGTCAGCACGCTGCGCGGTCGTCGTGCACGTACCGGCAACCGGGCCCGGGCAGGTGCCGCCGAGGCTGCGTGAGCGCGTCCGGGGGATCGATGGTCTCGCCGCGGTCGACACCGCCGTGGACGACCGGATGCTGTTCGGCGCGTCCACCGGCGGATCTCTGCATCGGCTCGTCGACCTGACGGTGGTCGGCGCCGAACCGGCCGCACTCTGGGATTCCACGGCGGCCGCGATCGGCGTACTGCGGGACGGCGGCGCGCCGGTCACCAACGAATTCGTCCACTACATCAAAGAGTTGCAAGCCGAGGAGCATCCTTGATTCCCGTACGCGATCGTGACGAGCCGATCACCCGGCGGCCGGCCGGTGTCTCGGACGTCCCGCTGTCCATCATGCAACAGCGGATGTACCACCTGTGCACGTCATACCCCGGCACGTCGTCGCCGATCATGTACGTCTGCTGGCGGCTACGCGGCCCGTTGGACGTGGACGCGTGGACGCGATCGGTGGATGCGCTCGTCAACCGGCACGAAGGGCTGCGAACGTTGTTCCCGGTCGACGACGGGACGCCGATTGCGCGGATCCGGCCGGAGACCGGACTGGATACCGAGCGCCTCGATCTCACCGATCTGCCGGTGGACGAACGAGCCGATGCGGCCACCGAACTGCTGCGCGTACGCGTTCGGAAACTTCTCGACCTCGCCGAGGGTCCGCTCGTCGGCTCGTTGCTGATCACGCTCGGCGAGGACGACCATGTCTGGTGCCTCACCGTTCACCACGTCCTCGCCGACGGAACGTCGCTCACGCTGCTCGGACGGGACATGCGCGCGTTGTACAACGTGGCCACCGGCGGCGACGCCGAGCTGATCGAACCGTCGATCGGGTACGGCGACTTCGCGATCTGGCAGCAGCAGATGAGCGCGATCGGAGGCGATGCGAGCGTCGAGTACTGGCTGGATCGGCTGGCCGGCGTGCCGTACCTGGAGTTGCCGACGGACGCGCCACGGCCGGCCGAGAAGGGCACGCGGATCCAGCAGTTAGAGCACGTGCTTGATGGCGAACTCGCGGAGCGGCTGGAGGCGTACGCGACGTCGGCCGGCGCGACGCTGTTCATGGTGCTGCTCGCCGCGATGACCGCGCTGTTCACGCTGGAGAGCGGACAGGATGACGTCTGCATCGGCACGCTGGTCGCCGGGCGGGACCGGCTGGAGACCGAGCCGGTGGTCGGGCTGTTTTACAACACGCTCGCGTTGCGTTGCGACACATCAGGCAATCCGACGTTCCGTGAACTCGTCGATCGCAGCGCCGCCACGGCCCTCGATGCGTTCGACCGGTCGGACGTACCCTTCGGGAAGATCGTCACCGCCCTTGATCTTCCCCGCGATCTCAGTCGCACACAGGTCTTCCAGAGCATGCTCATCCTGCATACCGAACAGGACGCGGGCGATGTCCTGGACGTCGGCGATTTGCGGATCAATCATTTCTTGTCGGTAGCGCCGCAGAGCATCCACGATCTTGTCCTGCACGCGTGGCGAGGGCCGAAGGTGCTCTCCATCGACCTGCGGTTCGATGGCGCGCTGTTCACCGCCGAGACGGTCGCACGGATGGCTCGCCGGTACGAATCCATGCTGCGCGCGGCGCTGGACGACCCGCAGATCCGGCTGTTCGAAATGGCGATGTTGTCCGAAACGTGAGAAGACATCGATGCTCTTGACATCGATGTCGCCGTATGCGACGGTGCGGTCACCGGACGAATGGAGTGGCCAATGGGCGCCGACGAGAACGATACCGACACCCACCGTTACGCCGTGGTCGTCAACGACGAGGAGCAGTTCTCGATCTGGATCGAAGGTCGAGAGTTGCCGGCCGGCTGGCGAGCCGACGGTTTCGTCGGGAGCAGATCCGAGTGCTTGGAGCACATCGAGGTCGTGTGGACCGACATGCGGCCGGCGAGCCTGCGACGCGCGATGGCCGACCGGATCGACGTGACCGCCGGCGCCTGAGGCGTTTCACGGCGAGCGGTGCGGGGGCGCCGCCAACAACCCGAGCCATGTCTCGGGCCATCACCGATGCCATCGCCCATGACATCGGCCGTGCCATCAGTTGTGCGTACGCCAGCCCCCGGAGGTGAACAGCCGAGATGCAGATGTCGGTGTACAGCGGATCGCCCGGCACACCCATCCCGTCACTGTCGCTGCCGGGCCTTCGTTCAGGTGACGGCGCATCGCCAAGCGTCGGACGGGCGGAGGCGTGCGTGCTCCTCGACGAACAGCTGTCCCGGCGGTTACGCGCCACGGCGACCGATGCCGGCGTTGACGTCGGTGCCCTGCTCGTCGCGGCGTGGGCCGTCGTGCTCGGCCGCTACCGGCCCGATGAGGAACCGACGTTCGCGGTGACGAGGACCGGTTCGCGGTCGGTCGTGGTGCGCGTCGCGGTGAGCGACGAGAAGACCATCGCGTCGCTCATCACCGACGCAGCGACGCAGGACGGGTCGGTCGCCGGGGATTCGCGGCCGGACACGCACGTCCTGATCGATGCGGAAGCCCTTGACGCGGAGCATCTTGACGACGGCACGGCGTTGATGCTTGCGATCCACGACGCGGTACGGCTCACCCTGGCGTACGACCGTGGCCGATTCATCGAGGAAGCACCGCCGATCATTCTCGGCCACGTCCGTCGGGTGCTGGTCGCGTTGACGAGCGACCGAACGATCCGGCCGGGCGATATCGACATGCTCGACGACGCCGAGCGTGAATCGGTGGTCCGGCACTGGAACCGAACCCGCGTGCCGTACCCGCGTGAGGCCACGATCGTGAGCCGCTTCGCCGAACGGGTCGCCGCCGCGCCGGACGCGATCGCCGTGTCCTTCGGTATCGAAACACTGACGTACGCGCAACTGGACACACGCGCGAACCGCCTGGCACATCTGCTGAGAAGTCACGGTGTCGAGCCGGAGGCGCCGGTCGGCATCGCGTTACCGCGTAGCCTGGACCTGATCGTGGCGCTGCTTGCCGTGGTCAAGTCGGGCGGCGCCTACCTGCCGCTGGACCTGGCGAATCCGCCGGCCCGATCGGCGTACATCCTGGACGACTGTGGCGCGTCAATCGTGCTCACGACGGCTGCGCTCGCCGACGACTATCCGCAGGCCCGGACGCTCGCGATCGACACGCTCGCGCCCGAACTCGCGGCCATGCCGTCGTCCGCTCCGGCGCCGGTCGCGACCGCGGACCATGTCGCGTACCTCTGCTACACGTCCGGCTCGACCGGCTTGCCGAAAGGCACCGCGGTGCCCAATCGCGGCGTCGTCCGGCTTGTCCACGATCCCGGCTACGTCACGCTCGGCCCGGCCGAAACGGTGTTGCAGCTGTGCGCGATCGCGTTCGACGTATCGGTCTTCGAGATCTGGGGCGCCCTGCTCACCGGCGCCCGCCTCGCCGTCGCGCCGCCCGGGCGCCTTGGCCTGCCCGAACTCGCCGGCGTCCTGCGCGAACAGCGGGTGACCACACTCTGGCTCACCGCAGGCCTCTTCCATCAGGTGGTCGAACTCGACGTGACCGTGCTCGCCGGAGTACGGCAATTGTTCGCCGGCGGAGACGTGCTCGCGCCGGGTGCGGTTCGCGCTGCGCTCACCGCGCGCGGCAATCAACCGATGATCAACGGGTACGGGCCGACCGAGAACACGTCGTTCGCGGTCTGCTATCGAATGACCGATGCAGGGCAGGTCGGTGACCGTACGCCGATCGGGTTTCCGATCCCGCAGTCGACCGCGTACGTGCTCGACGACGAACTGCGCCCGGTCGGCATCGGAGTCGCGGGCGAGTTGTGCCTCGGTGGCGACGGCGTGGCCCGCGGGTACATCAACCGCCCCGCGCTGACCGCGGCGAAGTTCGTCCCGGACCCGTACGCGATCGAGCCCGGCGCCCGGATGTACCGCACCGGCGATCGGGCCAGGTGGCGCGCCGATGGCGTCCTCGAATTTCTCGGTCGGCTCGACGGACAGGTGAAGATCCGTGGCTTCCGGGTGGAGCCGGGCGAGGTCGAGGCGGTCCTTCGAGGACACGATGACGTCCGCGAGGCCGCCGTTGTCGTTCGAGGCGAGGGTGAGCAGAAGCACCTTGTCGCGTACGTGACGGCGCAAGTGACGGCGACCGGCGCTCCGGATTTTGGGCCGCGCCTTCGGCAGTACGCCGCGGCACGTCTGCCCGACTATCTGGTGCCCACGTCGATCGTCGTGCTCGACGAACTGCCGCTGAACATCAGCGGGAAGGTCGATCGACATGCTTTGCCGCAACCGCAGCCAGAGCAGGAAAAGGCGGCCGAGGTACGTTCCGAGACCGTGTCCGAGCGGCTGGCCGCGATCTGGCGCGAGGTACTCCGGCGGCCCGCCGTCCAGGGCTCGGACGATTTCTTCGCCCTCGGCGGACACTCTCTCGCGGCCACTCGGCTGGTCTTCCGGATTCGCGACGCGTTCGGTGTCGATTTACCACTGACCAGCCTGTACGACGACGCGACACTGAATGGGACGGTGGCGGCCATCGAAGCGATGATGCACGGTGTGGCGAGCACCTCGGCCGCTACAACGACGGACGGCGTGGCGGCCACGGCGGCGGCCGGGATGGCGGGCGGTGGCATCACACGGCGCGACCGCTCGGCGTACCGGAGTTCCGTGGCCACCGACACCACCGCCCGTGAGCCGAGTGCGAGCGCCGTATCCGAACCGTCGCGCAGCCATCTCGTGCCGTTGACGCCGGACTGGGCGCTTTGGCGCTGGGTCTGCTTGCGCGCACCCGGTTTCAGCTTCGACCTGCACGATGCCGTCGGCGCACCGGAGTTGGGCGACGTCGCCGACCAGATCGCCGGTGCGACCGGCGACGAGGCGCTGGTGACGCTGCGTGGCGAGTACGACATCGCGTACGCGAAAGCCGAGCGCACGCTGTCCGCCGCGCTGCACGCCACCGCGGCCGATTCGCGGTTCCGGCGAGCCGTCTCCTGGCAGAACCGCACCGCGCTCGGCACCGGCATCGATGCTCTGCTGCGACGGGACCCGCAGACCGTGGCGCGGACCGGTCGCTACCGCAAGTACGAGACGCTGGTCGCGAGCTACCTGCAGCGGTACACCGCGAAGAACGACACGATCGGCTTCTTCGGGCCGGTTGGGTGGGTCGACATCCGCCCGGATGGGCCGCCGATCGACCACCGGCCGAAGCCGGGCGGCCTGGTCGCACATCGCACGCTCTACCTGGAGGACTGGGCGGTACGCCTGCTTGCCGAAACGCTGTCGCCCGGCTTGGAGCCGTGGCTGGTGCCGCGCCGGATGCCGTTGACCCGCGTCCGTACCGGCGTCGGGGGAGCGTTCCTGGAGTTGCCGTTTGCGCCGCCGATTCAGCTGTCGGCGCTCGCGGTCAAGGTCCTCGGCGAGATCGACGGCGCACGGACAGCGCGAGAGATCGTCCGGCGACTTCGCGCCGTACCGACGGGGAGCGATGTTCTGGTCGGAGACGGCCTTGCCGAACAGATTGCCGAACAGGCCGCCGATCAGGCCGTCTGGCAGGCGCTCGCCGACCTGCGTGATCAGGCCGCCATTTCCTGGCAACTGGACATCGCGGCCGACGATATCCAGGCTCGCCGGACGCTACGCGCTCGGCTGCAAACGGTTACCGATCCGGCACTGCGCGAACCGGCATTGGCCACGCTGTCCGAACTCGACGAGGCCGCCGAGAACCTGGACGCGGTCGCGATCCGCGCCGACCCGGACGAGTTGCTGGTCGCGCTCGACCGGCTGGACACCACGTTCACCCGGCTCACCGGGGCGGCGCCGACACGTCGGGCGGGCAAGATCTATGCCGGCCGTACCCTGGCGTTCGAAGAGAGCCTGCGTGCGGACGACCTGACGTTCGGCGCGAGCCTGTTCGAGTCGCTGGCCGAGCCGCTGTCCCTGATCCTGACCGCGGCGCGATGGTTCACCGCCGCCGGAGCCGCGTTGTTCGAGCGGGCCTGCCGTACCGCGTATCGCGACCGGGCCGAAGCTACCGGCAACCCGGTGGTCGCGCTCGCCGAATTCTGGCTGGACATCAACAACTTCCTGTTCGACGAGCTCAGCCCGGTGATCGCGCCGATCCGCAAGGCCATCCGTGACCGCTGGGCACAGGTGCTGACGATCCCGGCGGGTGCGCGGCGAGTCCAGCTGTCGAGCGCGGATCTGCGGGACGCGGTCGATCGGGTCTTCGCGATCGGCAAGCCTGGCTGGCCGACCGGGGCACAGCACAGCCCGGATCTGATGATCGCCGCGGCCAACGCCGATGCGATCCGCAACGGCGACTTCCAATGGGTGCTCGGCGAGATCCATCCCGGCCTCAATACGCTGCGGTACGCCACCTGGGTCGCCGAGCATCCGGAAGCGGACGACGTGCGCCGGGCGATGCACGCGGACCTCGGCGAATCGGTGATCTGGACTGGCGCAACCGCGTCGTACGGCGCGACGCCCGCACGTCTTTCGAACGCGTTGATCGATCCGTCTGATCGGCACCTCATCTTCGCTGCCGACAGCGCCGGCTACCACCCGGATCGGTCAATGTTCCTCGCCGACTTCGACATCGAAGAGGTGGAGGGACGACTGCGCGTGACATCGCGTGTCACCGGCGCTCAGCTGTCCCTGGCCGAACTGCTCGGCGACCCGCTGTCGGCCGATCTGAGCCAGGAGTTCGGCATCGTGCCGGCCAGCCCGCACACGCCCCGGATCACCATCGACAATCTGGTCGTCCAGCGCGAGACATGGCGCTTTCCGGCTTCCGACCTGGCGTTTACCACGATCATCGACGAGAAGGTGCGCTATCTCGCGGCGCGGGCCTGGATCCGGAGCCACGATCTGCCCCGATACGTGTTCCTACGCACGAAGGGCGAGGCCAAGCCGGTCTTCATCGACCTGACCAGCCTGTCGTCGATCGAGTTGCTGTCCCGCGCGGTACGGCGGGCGCGGGCCGGCGCCGGTGACTCGGCGTCGGTCGCGATCAGCGAGATGATGCCCTCGCCCGACCAGCTGTGGCTGACCGATGCCGAAGGCCGGAAGTACACGTCCGAGCTGCGTATCTGCGCCGCCGATCAGGCCGGGAAGCGATAACGATAATGGAGGCCAACGTGGACGACGATGTCTACCTGCTGCCCGTCACGTCCGCGCAGCGCGGGATGTGGCTGACCGACCAGTTCGCGCCCGGCGGTACGGCGTACGTCGTCCCGTGCCGGGTTCGGATCGACGGGCCGGTCGACGTACCGATGCTGGCGTCCGCGCTCGCCATCGTGATGGACCGGCATGAGACGCTACGCACCACGTTCCGGACCGTCGATGGTCATCCGATGCAGGTGATCGCGCCCGGCGCTGTCATACCGATGCCGTACGAGGACGTGCGTTCGCAGCCGGCCGCCGCCGAGGACCGCTTCGCGACGATCGCCGGTACGCCGTTCGACCTCGAGACCGGACCGCTCTTGCGGACGGCGTTGCTTCGCCTGTCCGACGACGTATACGAGTTGATGTTCGCCGTTCACCACATCGTCGCGGACGGCTGGTCGGTGACGTTGCTCTGCGGCGAGCTGGCGGCGGCGTACGACGGTCTCGTCGCGGGCCACGAACCGAAACTGCCGGACCTGCCGATCCAGTACGGCGACTATGCGCTCTGGGAGAACGACCGCAGCTTCGCGTCCGGCGAGGCCTACTGGCGTACCGCCATCGCCGGAGCGCCGCAGGTCGTCACGCTCCCGACCGACCGGGTACGCCCGACCGAGCCACGCGGTCGGGGTGCCACCGCCGAATTCGTGATCGACGCGGCAACGACCGTCGGACTGCGTGAGATTGCCCGTACCGGTGGCGCCACGATGTTCATGACGCTGCTCTCGCTGTACGCCGCCGTGCTGTCCCGGTACGCCGGAACCGAGGACCTGCTCGTCGGCGTACCGGTGGCCGCTCGTACCCGTACCGAGACCGAGCACCTGATCGGCCTGTTCAGCAACACGCTGCCACTGCGGATTCGAACCGGCGACAATGCGACGTTCGCGGAACTCGTCGATCGCGTACGAGCGGCGACCGCGGCCGGTCTCGCGCATCAGGACACGCCATTCGAGCGGATCATGGAAGCGGTCGCACCGGATCGCAGCATCGGACATTCACCGCTGGTCCAGGTGCTCTTCGCCGTCGTTGACGAGCCGGACACGATCGACGCCGGACCGGTGACGTTCCGGCCCACCATCGTCGGCAACGGGACCTCCAAAGTGGACCTATCGCTCGGTATGCGGGATGACGGCGTCACGATTGCCGGCCGGCTCACGTACGACACCGACCTCTTCGAGCCCGGCACGGCCGAACTGTTCGTCGACGCGCTGTGCGCTGCCGCCGACGCCGTCGTGGCTGATCCCCGGACGCCGTTGGCCGATGTGGATCTCGTCCGGCCCGGGCACCGAGCGCGAATTCTGAACGAGTGGGGGACCGGGCCGGCTCTCGGCGGTATTGACGGTGGCGGCACCGATGACGGTGGCGATCTCGTCGAGATGCTTCTGCACGCGCTCGACGGCGACAAGCCTGCGGTGATCGCGGGCGACACGTCGCTGCGTCGTCACGACGTCGCGCATTGGGCCGGGCAGATCGCGGCCGCGTTGATCGCCGCCGGGGTCGGTCCGGACTCGACGGTAGGCTTGTGCCTGCCACGCGGGGCCGGACTCGTCCCGGCGATGCTCGGGGCCTGGATGGCCGGCGCCGCGTACGTGCCGTTGGACCCGGCGTATCCGGCGGGGCGTCTGCGCATCATGGCGGCCGATTCCGGCATCCGGGTGGTGCTCACCCAGTCATCGCTCGCCGGGCTGGTACGCAGTGTCGTCGGCGGCGTCACCTCCGGTGGTGTGGCATCCGGTGGTTCGGCATCCGCCGGCGTGACGGTGGTCCGGGTCGATGCTCCCGAGGTCCGCACCGGATCGCCGGCGACGGCCGTACCGACGTCGCCGGACGCACTGGCGTACACGATTTTCACGTCCGGCTCGACCGGCCGTCCGAAGGGCGTGGGGGTGCCGCGTGCCGCAGTGGCGGCGCTACTGCGGGCGTTCGCGTTGACGCTCGACGTGTCCGAGGCGGACACATGGGCCGCCGTGACCACGCTGTCGTTCGACATTGCCGTACTGGAACTGCTGTTTCCGCTGGTGGTGGGCGCGGTCGTGGTGGTTGCGGATGCGCCGACGGCCGCCGACGGTGTGTTGTTGCGCCGGCTCCTACAGACATCCGGCGCGACGGTGTTGCAGGCGACGCCGGCGACGTGGCGGATGCTCGCCTTGGTTGGCGGCGTACCGGCGTCGGTGCGTCTGCGGCTGTGCGGTGGTGAAGCCGTTCCGCCGGACGTGGTGGACGAACTGACGTCCGGCGGCGCCGAAGCATGGAACGTCTACGGTCCGACCGAGACGACGGTGTGGTCCGCCGCAGGCCGACTACGTTCGGGTGCGGTCGTTGAGGTCGGCCCGCCGATCCCGGGTACCCGTCTGCTGGTGCTCGACGCGCGGCTGCGGCCGGTGCCACCGGGCGTGGTCGGCGAGGTGTACATCGCGGGTGCCGGACTGGCGCGCGGGTACGTCGGGCGGGCCGGTCTGACCGCGGAGCGGTTCCTGCCGGACCCGTACGCGCCGGTGCCGGGTGGCCGCATGTACCGGACCGGCGACCTGGCACGGTGGCGACCGTCCGGCCGGCTGGATCTACTCGGCCGGGTGGATCACCAGGTCAAGGTACGCGGATTCCGGATCGAAACCGGCGAGATCGAGACGGTTCTGAGCCGGCACGACTCGGTCGCGCATGCCGTGGTGACCGCACAGGCGGGCAACCTCGTCGCGTACGTCGTCCCGCGCGGCGCGGCCGCCGATGCCGCTGTACTCCGGCGCCATCTGCAGGGCTTCCTGCCGGACTACATGATTCCGGCGGCGTTCGTCGTCCTCGACGAGTTGCCGCTGACGCCGAACGGCAAGATCGATCGCGCCGGGCTGCCGCAGCCCGAGTGGGGTGACGGTTCCGCCACCGGGTACGCCCCGCCGGTGACTCCGACCCAACAGCGGCTCGCCGACGTTTGGGCTGAGCTGCTGCCCGGCACGAAGCAGATCGGCATCCATCAAAACTTCTTCACGCTCGGCGGGCACTCGCTGATCGCGATCCAACTGGTCGCTCGGATCCAGTCCGAGTACGGCGTGAAGCTGTCCCTGCGTACGCTTTTTGCCAACGTCACGGTCGCCGAGCTGGCCACCGTCGTGGAGAGCACGCTGGCCGGCACCGCGACCGGTGGCGATGCGGTGGCGGTGGCGGCCCGGGAACTCGGCGACATCGACATGGACGACCTGCTCGGCTCGCTGAGCTGATGGCCGTGTAGGGCAGTTACCTTGCACCCGGGTCGATCTGCACCGGATAACCGGCGCGGATTCGCCGTCGATCCGGACGAACGTGCCGTCCGGCAGGTCGGCCCATGCCATGCCGCGCGTACGCCGTCGGTGCGTACCGCAAACGTGTAGTGGTGCGGCAGCCATTGTTCCGGGTGGCAGCGACCGCGAAATTCCAGCGCGCCGCAATGCCACCCATCGGCGTCACCCGGTTTCGATGCGGCGACGGCCGATCGGGGGCATGATTATGCGGCCGATGATGCGGTGATGTCATCGCGTTCGGCTCGAGAGGCTCCACGAGACCAGCCGCCGGATCGCCAGGACGGAGGCGGCGGTCGCCACCCGCGGTAGGGTCGGACCGGCGGCGAGGTGGATCAGGCCCGCGGCCATCAGCAGATCGAGCAACACCATCAAACTGTCCACCGGTCGCCGGGTGGCGGCAAGGACGGCGCCGCCTGCGATGATCGCCAACAAGACCACGATCGCGCTGGTCAAATCAATGATCGTACCCAGCGTCATGGCATCGAAGTCGGATCCGAGGCGCTCGAAATCAGCTTGGCCTTCGCGGCTGCCTCATCGGCGATCTGTCGGCGCTCCTCGGCGATCTCCTTGTTCAGGAAGTAGTTCAGCGCGGTGCGGATCGCCGCGATCGCGGCAAGTTGGCCGATGTCCCGGAAGTTCGGCGCGATCGCCGTTCGGAGCACGTCGCCGGCCAGCTGGAACTCGAGACCGAGCGCGAGATAGCGGCCCAACGCGAGTCGTATCGGCACGAACTCTGCGGTTTGCCGACCGCGGACCGCGACCGCCAGGAACCGGACGAACGCCCAGAGGGCGCCGATGGCGATCACAATCGCGCCGCAGATCTCGACGACCGTGACGAGAACGCTCACCGCATCGTGAATCGTTTCCTCGACCGTCACCGCTCACCGTCCCCGTGGCCCCAAGCGACAAGTCTAGGCGGGCGGACGTCGGCAGCAGGTGCGAATTCAATTCTCGAATTTCATCCGAATCTTTTCGAGATTCGGCAATTAATTGGGCCCGCACAAATAGGAGCCGGACAGCCCGTTATCAATGCGCTCGCGGCCGACTCAATCATCCGCGCCGCTCGGCTCCGGATTTCAATACCGCTCGTACGGCGTCGCGTAGTTGAGATCGGGACGGTTGGACGGCGAGATCGAGCTCGATCGCGAACGGCAGTACCGCACCGTCCGGCCGAGTGATCCGGCGCGGCGGCGCGATCAGGCGCATCTCCTCGGCGGCGGTGGCCAGGATCTCGGCACCGATCCCGGCCGAGCGGTTCGAGTCGTCGATCACCACGAGCCGGCCGGTCCGGTCGAGTGACTCGGCCAGCGCCCGCCAGTCGAACGGGTACAGCGTGCGCGGGTCGAACACTTCGATGGACGCCTCCCCGGCCAGGTCGTCAGCGACCGCGATCGCGTCCTGGACGAGGTGCCCGATCGCGACGATCGTCAGGTCGGAGCCGCTGCGGTGAATGCGCGCCCGACCGAGCGGGATCGGTGCGAGCGTGGCGATATCGAGGTCTTCCCGGATGCCCATCGCTCCGGCCGGAGCGAACACCACGACCGGGTCCGGGTCGCGGATCGCGGATCGGAACAGCCCGTACGCGTCGGCCGGTGTCGCAGGCACCACGGTCTTCACCCCGACGTGCACGAACAGGCTGTACGGGTGATCGGAGTGCTGCCCGGCCCATCCGGTACGCGAACCGGAGCCCGGCACGAAGTACGTCACCGGTACGCTCGCCTGCCCGCCGGTCATCAGCGAGAACTTGTGTGCCTGGTTCGCGATCTGCTCGAACACGAGGAACAGCAGCGACGGAATCTGATACTCGACCACCGGCCGCATGCCGGACATCGCCGCGCCAGTGGCGAAACTGGTGAACGCCTGCTCCGAGATCGGCATGTCGAGCACGCGGTCCGGACCGTACCGCGCCAGCAGGCCGGTGGTCACGTTCGCGACGCCGACGCCGATGTCCTCGCCGAATACACATACTGACGGGTCGGCTGCCATCTCGTCGCCGAGCGCCCGGCCGAGGGCCTTGAGATAGGACAGGACGGTCATGTCAGCTCGCTCCGGGTCTGGGTACCGTGCCGTCGGCGTACAGGAAGTCGAGCGCACCCGCCGGATCGGGTGGCTGGCCGGTACGGGTGAACTCCACCGCCGCCGTCAGGACAGCTTCGATGTCGGCATCGATAGCGGCCCGAATCTCGGACGGCAGCCTATCGCCCGCGATTTCGACCGGGTCACGCGTACGGCCATCGCGGATCTCGTCGTCGGTCCGATAGCGGGGCCGGGAGCGATATTCCATCGTGTGGTGGGCGTCGCCGCGGTACGTGAGGCATTCCAGGAACGTCGGCCCGCCGCCGGATCGGGCGCGTATCACGGCGGCCGCGGTCGCCTCGTACACGGCCCGTGGATCCATGCCGTCAACAGTCTGCGCCGGGATGCCGAACGCGGCCGCACGCCCGGTGATGGTGCCCGCGACGACCTGTTCCACCCGCATCGACGTCGAGAACCGATTGTTTTCACACACGAAGATCACCGGTACGGCCAGCAGCGCAGCCAGGTTCAGCGTCTCCAGCAGTACTCCTTGGCTCACCGCCCCGTCGCCGAAGAACGTCACGACGACCCGGTCTCGGCCCGAGCGCGCGGCTGCCCACGCGGCGCCGGCCGCGATCGGAGCGGCGGCACCGACGATCGCGTTCGCACCGAGGATGCCGAGCCGGAAGTCGGCGGCGTGCATCGAGCCGCCGCGGCCCTGATTGAGGCCGCTCGATCGCCCGGCCAGCTCGGCCAGCATCCGGGCCGGATCGGCACCCTTCGCGAGCACGTGGCCATGGCCCCGGTGCGTGCTGGTGATCGCGTCGTCGTCGCGCAGGGCCGCGCAGACGCCGGCGGCGATCGCCTCCTCCCCGATGTACGGGTGGATGCCGCCGACGATCTCGCCGGAGCGGACGAGTTCGATCGCGCGCTCCTCGAACCGGCGGATCAGCCGTACCGTGCGGTAAAGCCCCTCGGGTGTGGCCTTGCCCGCCGCGTCACCCATGATGGTCGTCCCGAACTGCCTCGATGACGCCCGCGCGCAGCCCGGCACCGCCGGACACCGATGTGATCGTGAAACCCGCCTTGACCAGCAACTCCCGGTACTCGGCCTCGGTCCGGTCGAAGCCTTCCAGCGTGACCAGCATCAGAAGATCGACGAGACCGGCCGCCGGGGTCGCGTCGGCGTCATCCGGCAGGATCTCTTCGAGCACGTACAGACGGGCCCCGGGTGGTGCGGCGGCGTGCACCCGCCCGAGGATGTCCAGCGCGTGCTCGTCGTTCCAGTTGTGCAGGACGCGAGCCAGCACGTACGCGTCGGCACCGGTCGGCGTGTCGGTGAAGAAGCTGCCCTCGATCAGCGTGACGCGGTCACGCAGACCTCCGAGGCGCTCTCCGGCGGCGGCTACCGCGTCGGCGCGTTCCAGCAGCGTCCCGCGCATGTCCGGGTACCGAGTGAGCACATCTTCGAGCAGCGCGCCGTTGCCGCCGCCGACGTCGACCAGGTGCCGTATGCCGGTTAGGTCGCAGTCCCGGAAACCGGCCGGTGCGGGCTGGTCGCCCATCGACGCGTTGAACGTCGCGGCGGCGTCCGGATGGGCATCCAGGTAGTCGTAGAACGGCTGGCCGTACACGTGGGTGAACGCAGGTTCGCCGGTGCGTACCGTGTGCAGGATCTCGGCGAACGAACGGTGGACCTGGTCGCCGTGCATCAACGCCACGAGTGATGCAGATCCGTCCACATCGGAGCGCAGGAGTTCACCGACCGGCGTCAGCGCGTACAACTGGCTTGGTAGTTGCTTGAAGACTCCGGCGGCGGCGAGCGCGCGCATCAACCGTGCCAAGACGCGCGGCTGCGCTCCGGTCGCTTCGGCGAGGTCGGCCGCCGTGCGTGGCCCGGCCGCGAGTTGGTCCGGGAGCCCGAGCGTGACCACCGCAAAGCACGCCTGGGCGAGCCAGGCGCCGGACAGCATGCCGAGCAACTTGCGGCGGGCAAAGTCCATCGCGCTCCCTTGTCAATGCCGAAAGTTGATCCTGGAGTTAGTTGACGCATCGACGGCGTGTCGCGCTGTTAACTCCAGGATCAACTGTGGGTATTAGTTGGCTCCGTCGCGCCAAAGGACCGGGCAGAAGTCCGGGTCGGCGTAATCGGGCCGACCATCGTCGGTCCGGCGTACCAACTCGTCGTGGTTGTACTGCAGGACCTCGCCATTGGCCAGCCGGAACTCGCGATAGGTGTTCGCGCCGTCCTGCAGGTGGAACGAGATCGCGCGCCGGGGACGGTCGCTGCGGTTCGGACCGCTGCCGTGGTACGTCCGGCAGTGGTGGAAGCTCATGTGTCCCTTAGGGATGATCATCGGGATCTTCGTGACCGTGGCGCCGTTGTAGTCGGCGTTACGGGTCAGGAGCGCTTCGAGATCCTCGTTGTCCCGCTCGGCGAAGTGCTTCGTCGTGCTGTCGTCGGTATCGATCTCGGCCCACCGGTGCGAGCCGTCGATCATCGTGATCGTGCCCATCTCGACATCGCAGTCGTGGAACGGAATGAAGGCGGTCAACATGCTCTCGGACGTGTTCGTCTGCCAGTAGTGGCGGTCGAAGTGCCACGGCACAATGTTGGACGGCTCGCCCGCGATCGGCGGCTTGTAGATCAGCGTCGACTGGTAGACCCGGATCTCGTCGGTCATCGCGAGGCGTGCGGCGACCGCGCCGAGGATCGGCTTGCGCAGAATCTGCGCTACCCGGTCACTCTCGTAGTGGATGTAGTCGTTGTGCCGCTGAACATCGCCCTGGGACGGTTCCCAGTAGGCCAGGCGCCGCGGCCGAATCGGCAGCGCGCGATCGCGGCCACCGGCGTAGAACGCCTCGGTCGCCGCGACGAGTTCGTCCACCTCGTCGTCGGTGAAGAGCTTGCGGGTCAAATACCAACCCTGCTTCTGGTACGCCGCCACCTCGTCGTCGGTCGGAAGCAGCTCCCGTTCGGCATCGGTGAGGTGAAACTGTGGTTCGATCGTGGTGGTCACGGGATTCCTCCGAGTTTCGAGGGCTCAGGCCGGGTCGGGGACGGCACGGACGCCGGCGAGTTCGCGTTCCTTCGCCTCGTACAGTGCGCGGATGTTGCTGCTGCCGAACGTGCGGGCGCCGTGGCGCTCGATCAGCTCGAGGAACAGCGTCCGGCGTGGGTGCGTGGACTGCATGAAGATCTGGAACATCTGACCCCAGTGATCGTGGTCGACCAGTACGCCCAACTCGGTCAGCTCGGCGACCGGAAGCTCGCTGTGCCGGCCGAGCCGCTCCTCCAGCACGTCGTAGTAGCTCGCCGGGGTCAGTGCGAACTTGACGCCACGGCCCGAGAACGTGCGCACCGCGGTACGGATATCAACGGTGTGGAACGCGATGTGCTGGACACCGGCACCGCCGTGCCAGTCCAGGAAGTCGTCAATCTGCCCACGCGCCCGGGCCGGGTCCGGCTGGAGCAGCGTGAACGTCACACCACCGGACGGACTCTGTACGACCCGCGACAGCATGCCCTGCTCGCCGATGCCGATGTACTCCTGGAAGATGTCGGTGAAGCCGAACGCGGCGGCGTAGAAGTCGACCGTCGAGTCCAGCTCTCCGACCGGTACGCACACGGCCGCGTGGTCGATCAACGTCAGCAGCGTGTCGCCGGCATCGGGGTCGGCCGCGATCATGTCGATCCGGCCGGGCATGAACTCTCGATGCTTACGCGGCCGCTCGACCAGCCGGTGGACGACATCGCCGAAGCCGGAGACCATCGCACTGAACATCTGATTGTCACCGTCGCCGTGCGCCTCCGGCGCCTGGATCGCACGTGCGCCACCGGCGACCGCGGTCGCGTACACGGCCGGCAGATCGTGTACCGCGATGCTGATCACGGCTGCGCCGTCACCGTGCCGGGCGACGAAGTCCGCGGCCGGATGCGCGTCGGTCAGCGCGGACGTGATCAGAATGTGTACGTCGGCCTGGGAGAGCAGGAGCGTACGGGCGGTGTCGTCGCCCGTCTCCGGTCCGCCCTGCCCGCAGATGCGAAGGCCGAACGATGTGCACATCTCCTCGGCGGTCCGATGCGCGTCGGCGACATAGAACTCGATGTGGTCGATCCCGAGAATGGTCATGGTGTCTGCTTTCTGGGCTGCAGTTTCGTTCGGCGTCCTCGTTGCTTTGCGTGCTGCGGGCTCTCATGGACCAGCGGTGCGGACGGCGGACGTCGTCGGCGGCCCGAACACGAGCGAGACGTTGTGGCCGCCGAAACCGAACGAGTTGGACAGGGCGTACGTGGCCGATGCGACTCGGGGATCCTTGCGGATGTGGTCGAGTTCGCATACCGGATCCGGGTCATCGAGGTTGAACGTCGGCGGTAGGAGACCGCGAATCATCGCGGTCACGGTGGCGGCGGCTTCGATGACACCGGATGCGCCGAGCATGTGTCCGGTGATCGCCTTCGACGAGCTGACCGGTGGCGCGTCGTCGCCGAACACCGTACGGATCGCCAACGCCTCGGCCGCGTCGCCGACCTTCGTACTCGTACCGTGTGCGTTGAGGTAGCCGATGTCCGTGGTCGACAGGCCGGCGTTGCTCAGTGCCTTGCGCATGCACGCGATAGCCGAGGCGCCGTCCGGGCGCGGCGTGGTCGGATGGTGGGCGTCGGTCGTCATGCCCCACCCGAGAACGTCGGCGTAACCGATCGCACCGCGCGCCTGCGCGTGCTCCCGGCTCTCCAGGACGAAGACTCCGGCGCCCTCGCCGAGGACGAGACCGTTGCGCCGCCGGTCGAACGGCCGGCATGCCTCGGTCGGATCGGCCCAGTTGCGGGCCAGTGCACGGGCGTTGCCGAACGTGTCGGCAAGCGTCGGGAACAACGGTGCTTCGCTGCAACCGCAGACCACGACGTCGGCTTCACCCGTGCGGATGAGCCGTACGCCCTCACCGATCGACTGTGCGCCGGCCGCGCACGCGGTGCCGATCGACGAGCTGTACCCCGTGATGCCGTGCTTGATCGCGATCCGGGCCGCGCCCATGTTCGGCAGCATGCCGGGAAGCAAGTACGGCGTGACCCCCACGCGACCCTTCTGCGTACGCAGGACGACGGTCGCCTCCAGCAGGGCGAGCCCGCCCGTGCCCGAGACGATCGACGCGGTTCGATCGGGGTCGACGTCCCGGCCGACCACGATGCCGGCGTCGGCAAGCGCAGCGTCGGCGGCGGCTATCGCCATTACGATGTACCGGTCAACGGTCTTCGCCTCGGTGGCCGGCAGGACCGTGGTCGGGTCGATCGGCGCGGACCGTGCGAACACGTCCACGACGCCGTACAGGGGATCTCCCTCCACCGGTGCGGTCAGGCCGGACCGGCCGACGCACAACGCGTCGAAGAGTTCGTCGATGCTGCGCCCGACCGGTGTCACCAGTCCGATACCCGTGATGACGACGCTGTCCACCATGCTCACCCCGCCTGAACTGCGGCCAGATGACGCTGGCGCATAAGGAATTTGCGAACCTTGCCGGTCGGACCGACGATGATCGAGTCCTCCGAAACCACCGTGACCGTCCGGATCGCACGAGCGACCGCCGGATCGAGCGCCGCGCGTACGTCGTCGGTGCGGTCGATGTCCGGATCCGCGTCGGGTGCGAGTGACAGCAGCACATCGGCGACCACACGATCACCGGTCCGTACCGTGACCACGGTGCAGTCGCGGATGTCCGGGCAGTGCGCGAGGATCCGCTCCTCCGACATCGCGGTGTAAAGCATCGTGCCGTCGCCCAGATCGGTCGCGTCGACCGCGCGATCCATGTGGTAATAGAAGCCGTCGTCATCGCGGTACATCAGATCGCCGGTGAGGTAGTAGCCCTGAAAGCGGTTCCGGTACGTGTTGACCGAGTCGTTCCAGTAGCCGGGCGCGACCGTCGGCGACTTGAGGCCGCAGTGCCCGACCACGCCGACCGGCACCTCATCGCCCGTGGCGAGATCGAACAGCTTGATGTCGGCGAACACATGCGGCCTGCCGACGCAGCGCCCGTACCGGTCGGTGTCGGTCCGATGACTGATGTGGAACGCGGCGTGCCCCATTTCGGTCGAGCCGATCCCGTCCACGAACGTCGACCCGGGGACGCGCGTCACGCCATCGCGGGTGACGATGTCGTGGCTGCCGGCGGCGACCAGCGGACGGATGTGCGCCTCATGCGCGCAGTCGCCGGTGTTGAACCAGATCGCGACCGAGTCGAGGTCGCGCTTCGTGAGGTCGAAGCGCGCCATCTCGGCCCAGGTCACGGCGAAACCGAATACACCGGTTGGCCGCCATTGTTCGATCATGTCGAGCAGACCGGCCGCGTCGTCCTGTTTCGAGAGGAACAACAGCTCGGAGCGGTTACACAGTGCTTGATTGACGGTCAGGATGCCGGCTGTATGCGGTGCCGGCAGCGCGGACAGCACGCGCTCGGTGCCCTGCGCACGCGGTACCGACAGCCGAATCCGCCGAGTCGCCGCGAACAGGCTCGCGTGCGTGTGCACGACCGCGGTCGGCATCCGGGTGGTACCCGAGGAGTGGGTGATCGCGATCGGATCGTCGTCGTGGTGCCGGTAGTGAACCGGAGCGGTCGCCGGATCGGCGGATCCCATGGCGGACGCGTCGACCACCGGTACGCCGGGGTCTTCGGCGCCGAGCCGTTCGAGGTGCGCCGCGTCGGTCACGAGCGCAACCGCGCGCAGGCGGCGGATGTATTCGGCCGCGATGTCGCCCGGGATGTTCGGGTTCATCAGAGCCGGGATCGCGCCGAGCCAGTTCGCCGCCATGAACGTCAGGAAGCAGTCGGCCGCGCTGGTGACGTACACGGCGATCGGATCGCGCCACCCGATGCCGCGGTCCCGCAGGTACGCGGCGCGGGCCGCAACCAGGTCACGGAGCTGACCGAGATTGATCGGGGAGAACGCGTCGTGGCCGTCCACCGGCACGTCGAACGTGATCCCCGGCCCGTCCGGGTCGGCGCCGTGCGCCAGCAGCTTGATCAGCACGTTGCCGGCGCCCAGTTCGGGGTCGGCGGCGAGTAGACCGCGAATATTGCGGGAAGACATCACGATTCTCCTTCTCTGTCGCCGGTCGACCGGCCGTCCCCGGCAACGTCGCGGCCGGTCACGACGAGCGCGACCGCACGATTCGGGTCGGCTTCGGCGAGTAGCACCAGCGCTCCGGTGGCGTCACCGTCGCTGATGAGCGCGGCCGCCACGTCGATTCCGCCATCTGCGGCACCGAGGCTGACCATCGGACCGGCAAGGCCCCAGCGGGCCGCGATCAGACCCGCCACTGCATTCGGAACCGCCTGGAAGAACATCAACGGCCCGATCCGCGTACCGCCGGCGACCGCGTCCGCGACGTATTCGGCGCTGGCGATGTCGCCGAGCGGGCTCATCACGACGATGGCGGTATCCCGCTTCGGGCGATCGGGTCCGGCTGTGGCGGCGGTGAGGCAGCGCGTCGCGACCTCGGCGATCATCGGGCTGAACGCCGACACGATGAACGCCGGCAGCGGGGGCGGCTCGAGGTCATCGTCACCGGCCGGCCAATATGCCACCGCGCCGACGTTGAGCCCGAGTACGCCGGCTCGCGCGATCAAGCCGGCGGCGGCGTCCAGTGCGAGCGTGCCCGCAGCCGAGGCCGGATCCCCGGCTGGCTCAGTGGCTGGATCGGCCGTTGGGGCATCGGATGGGGCGGGAGCGAACGTGGTCACGGCGCACCGACGATCAACGCGGTGTGCGCGCCGCCGAAGGCCGAGTTGACGCTCATCGCGTACGCCATCGAAGCGGTCGCCGGTTCGGTCACGACGTTGAGCGGGCACGTCAGATCGGGTTCCAGGTATCCGGCGTTGACCGGCAGTTTTCCGGCTTGCATCGCGAGTATCGTGACGATGAATTCCAGCAGCGCGGACGCTTCCAGCGCCTGACCGTGGATGGATTTCGTGGAGCTGATCGGAACCGTGGCGGCCGCCGGGCCCAACGCCCGGGCGAGCGCCGCCGCCTCTGCGGTATCGCTGCCCGTGGTGCCTGAGCCATGCGCGTTGACGTAGTCGATCTCTTCCGGCGTGATGCCGGCGCGTGCACACGCGACGTCGATCGCGGTGGCCAGCCCAGCACCATCCGGACGCGGTGTGACCACGTGGTACGCATCACCGGCCCGCCCCCAGCCGGCGAGCCGGCCGAGAACAGTCGCGCCCCGCAGCTCGGCGGCCCGGGCGGATTCGATCACGGCCGCGCCAACGCCGTCGCCCAGCAGGATGCCGGTCCGGCCAAAGCTGAACGGGCGCACCTGCCCGTCGGTGGCCAGTGCTCGGCCCGCATCGAACAGCGCGTACTGGTCGGATTCCACCAGATATCCGGCGGCCACGATGACCCGCTCGGCCCGCCCGTACGCGACGGCGGCGGCCGCATCGGCGAGCGCGGTACTTGCTGCGACGCACGCCGACGTGTACGCCCGGACGGTGCCGCCCACACCGACCGAGGCGGCAACCCGGCTCGCATACCCGATCGCGCTGTGTCGTTCTCGTTCCTCCGGCGCGCTGCGTGCGAGATCCGGGTCGCCGTGTAGCGCGACCAGCAGATCCGCCCGGGAACGCTCGCCCGTATCGAGACCCGCCTGGTCGGCTGCGGTTTCGATCGCGGCCGCAAGCTCATCCGCGAGCGCCGGATCGCCATATTGAGGACCGGCCGTGGCCGCGACCCGGACCCGTCGGCCGGTCACATCGAACCGCTCCACCGGCGCGAATCCTGGCGTACCGGCGACGGCCGCATCGAGCAGAGCCGACGCACCTCGCCCGAATGCGCTGAACGCGGCCACACCCGTCACGACGGCGGTCTCGCCGCCGGTCCTCGGTCGTGGATGCGTCGGCTCAACCATGGACGGCTCCGCCGAGCACACTCCGCAGCACGTCGACCGCACCATCCACCGTGGACATTCGGGCGAGCTCGTCATCCTCCAGCGGCAAGGACACGCCGTAGCGCGTCTCGACCTGCGCCACGAGCCATGCGAGCTCCATCGAGTCGATGGTCTCGTTCGGCTCGTGGGAGCCGGGCCCGCCCATCGGCGCGAGCATTTCGAGAATGTCGGTACGGCTGAGCGGACCGGGCGGTGGCGTCGTCATTCGCTACTCTCCGGACGTGGCCGCGGCCGGGCTCATCCGGTCGGCGACTGTTGCGCAGAACTCGCCGACCGTCATCCCGGCCAGCGTTTCCGCCTCATCCTCGGAGAACTTGACCGAGAATCGGTCCTCGATCCGGACAGTCAGCTCGGCGAGTGCCAGCGACTCCAGATCGACCCCGGCCGGGCCGAGCTGCATGTCGTCGGTAAGCCCGTCGACCTCGTAGTTCATGTCGGTGAGCGATTCGATGACGAACTCGCGGATGTCGTTGGTCATGTGGTGCACTTCCCTTCGTGGCATTGCCGTTGGTAGGCCCGTCGATGAGGCCGTTGGTCGAGCCCCTGGTGCGGGTGTGGTGGAGTCGATGCATCGGCGACGCGCGCCCGGCCGCTCACGCGCTGCTCATGAGCGCCGCCTCCCGTCTGTTGGGCAGGCCGGTCAACGAACTGTCCGTGTCGCACGAGCCCGGCGGCCGCCCGGTGCTGGTCGGGCCGGACCTGTCCGCGCTGAGTCCGGCCACGCGGAACCTGGCCACGTCGGCCATGGCCGAGCCGGGGTTGCACGTCAGTGTCAGTCATTGCCGCGCGGGCGTGGTCGCTGCGGCGCTGTCCGTTGCCGGCCCGGTCGGCGTGGATGTGGAGACCGTTCGGCCACTGCCGTGGGAGCAGATGGCTGGCCGCTGGTTCAGCGCCGACGAGCAGGCATGGCTTCGCGATGTGCCGGTCGACGAGCAGGTCCGGGCGTTTCTGCGTCTGTGGACCTACAAGGAGGCGGTCGGCAAGGCCTACGGAAGCGGCCTTCGCGGCGGCGGGCTCCGGCGCACCGGTGGTCGCGGGTCGGCGGGTGCGCCGCGAGACGGCACGTGGACGCTGACTCCCATGCTGGGTTCGACAGCCGACGACCCGCCCGACGATCCCGCGATGGTCGCGGCCGTGGCGTACGCGGCATCGGACGTCGTGCTGGCGGTCGCGTGTGCCACCGCGGCTGCGAGCGGATCGACAGTCGCAGTCGAGTACGTCGACGGGCGCTGATCTGCGGGCCACGGCGTCAGGCCGGTTCCACCGCGCGCAGCGCGGCCCGGTCGCGAACAAGCTTGCCGGTCGCGGTCCGGGGGAGCTGGTCGACGATGTGAATGACGCGAGGTCGTTTGTACGCGGCGAGTCGTTCGCCCAGCACCGCTTGGAGCACTCCGGCGATGTCCGGGTCGGCCGCGCCACTCGGCACGACATATGCCTCAATACGACCGTCGAACACTACTACCGCACTGCTCACCTGGGGCAATGCTGCGAGCGTATGTTCCACCTCGGTCAGGTCGACCTTCAGGCCGCCGATCGAGACCTGTGAATCCAGGCGACCCGCGATCGTGACGAGGCCGGTTGCCTCGTCGACATGTCCGGCGTCCTTCGTGTGCAGCCAGCCGTCGGCCCAGCGGGCCGGGTCGGACAACCCGACGTACGGCGAAGCCTCCCGGCGGATCTGCAACTCGCCGTCGATCGAGCGGATCTCGATTCCCGGCGCCGGCATGATCGACGGGCGGTGCCGGCCGAACAGGTCGGTTCCGATCACGCCGACCTCGGTCATCCCGTACATGTTCCCGAGCCGGACCCGGTATCGGTCTGTGAACGCCTCATGAACGGCCGGGCGCACGAGTTCACCACCGGTGGTCATGCCGATCAACTGCGGGAGCGGTGGCGTCTCGGCGGCCGACGTCAGCAACTCGATGTGGAACGGCACGCCGAGCACCGTCACCGGCACCGTGTCGCGGGCGACGGTGGCGAGGATCGCGTCGGCGGTGAGCCGCGGCGGCACCTCCATCCGGACACCCGCATGCAGCCCGTACAGCAATCCGCCGACAAGACCCAGGACGTGCACCATGGACGAGAGCACGATGATGCGTTCGCCCGGCGCCGGGACGCCCGCGCCTATCTCCACATACCGCTGGATCTCGCGAACGAGGTCGTCGGCAGTCCGGCCGATCACCTTCGACGGGCCGGTGGACCCGGAGGACAGCTGAATGACCGCGTGGCCGGTCTCGGCCGGGCGGCCTGGGTAGCGTGTGATCTCGGCTTCGACCGCGACGAACGCGCGTAGCGGCGCAATCGCGGTGTTCGTGGGTGCGACGACCAGCTGCGGCGCGATCCGCTCCAAAGCCTGGGCGATCTCGTAAGGCGAGAGCCGATGATCGAGCAACGTGACCTGGGCGCCGGTGCGCCACCCGGCAAGTAGGTTGACGATGAAGGCGATCGACGGCGGGAGATGGAGGGCGAGTGAGCCGCCTGCGGCCAAACCGGCATCGCCGAGCTTCCGCTGCTGGTCGGCAACCATGCTGCGCAACTGGCCGCGACTGATAGCCTCGTCGAGATGAAGGCAGATCTCGGTGTCTTCACCCCGGAGCAGCACATCATCGACCCATGCGGGCCCAGCGTTCGATTTCACGGTTGCCTCGAAACCTTTGTCCGATCGTGACCGCGGCCGGACCGCCATCCAGATCGCCGTCGTTGCAGGTCTTCCGCGTCAGCTAAACACATCGTCAACCATTTGTAAATCTACATCTTTGCATGTGTCAATCTTGACAAAGACGCAGCTAGCGGGCGTTGCCGATGCAATCGTGCGCGGGTCCGCAGGCCCGTGGTGGGGCCTGCCGAGGGTCGCGCATCGACGGTTAAGCGATGACTGTGGTGCCGGTCCGATCAGGCCCAAGGCCGCGCCGGACCGGCACCCGGTATTGCCTAGAGCCGGTTGAGCGAGATCGAGTTCACCAGCGCCTGGGCGCCGGCGTCATTCGGGTGGATGTGGTCGCCGAAGTCGTACGCCGGAAGCAACTGTGACGGATTCGCCGGGTCCGCCAGCACCTTGTCCTGGTCGATCACGTAGTCGTAGATGGACTGGGTACGGATCCACGCGTTGACCGCCACGCGGGTCGCATCCATGTCCGGGGTGAACACCGGCGCGGAGAATCCCACGGCCGGGCTGAGCGTGTTGATCACGGCGTTGATGTTGTGTTCCTTGAGACGCAGCCCGAGTTGGGTCAGGCCCTCAATGATCTGCGCCGGGGTCTGCCCGTACAGCGTGATGTCGTCGATGCCGAGTTCGACGATGACGGTACGGACGTTCTGCTGCGCGAAGACGTCGGTGGCCAACCGGGCGTTGCCGCTGCGGCCGAACGTCGCCGAGCTGATGCCGCTCTGTACGCCGTCGTTGGTCACCGTGTTACCGGCGATCGACTCGTTGATCACGCCTTCCTTGAGCAGCACCGAGTTCGTGCTCTGGATCCGTGCGGACAGCAGGTCCGGCCAGCGCGTGTTCGCGTTGAGCGTGGCACCGTTGCCGTTGCTGATCGAGTCGCCAAGCACGACGATCGAGCCGGCCGGCAGGACCGTCTGGACGTCGATGCCGGACAGGAAGAAGAACGCGAAGCGGGTCAGGATGTTGCCCGCGCCGCTGACGTTGTCCGCCTGGTCGCCGGTGTAGACGAAGGTCGACTCGCCGGCACCCGGGTGCCACGTGGCCGGACCGGTCGGGCCGGGCAGGTAGATCGTGACCGCGAGCGTCGTGTCCGGTGCGAGGTGCCAGGACAGCGGGTCGGTCACGACGTCCGCGCCTGCGTACATCGTCGTGGAAGCACTGCCGCCGTCGAACGTCAACTCGTGGACCGAGCCCGCCACGAGGTCCGCGGAGCCACCGGGACCGTTCACGGGCAGAGCAACGGTCGCGTGCCCGATCGTGACCGGGCCGGTGCCGAATTCATTGGAGAAGCGCAGCCGGACCCGGTCGCCTCCCAATGAGGTGTGCACGATCATGCGAATCGACGTGTCGGTGAAACCGGTCAGCGACCCGCCGGTGTTGATCGGACTGGCGGCAATCTCACCGGCGCCCCATGAACCGGCCCAGCCGATCAACGGATTGACCGACGCGCTACTGCCGGAGGTGGTGATGAAAACGGAGGCGGCGATGACGGCCGTGGTGGCCAGAACGGCCACCGCTGCCCGCCTGAGGGGATGTTTCACTACGGTGAACCTCCATAGCGTGGCCTATTCGGCCGGTTTTGAATGGGTCTTGTAAGGTGCGCTGATGATCTCAGTGCACCAACGACATTGTTAGATGTATCGATCACTGGAATGCCCTCTCCCAACGGTTGATTTAGATTGGCAAATTTATCGATGGCCTACCGCATCCCGTGTGATAAGGAAACGTATTCGAATTAATCGATAAAGGAATTTGTCCCGGTCCTGACTTGGTGCGTGGACATATACGGCATCAGTGGTTGTGCAAACTCGGCACTTCCCTCATCACGACGAGGCGGCTAATCTCGGCTCAATCAATCGACGTGAATGGAGTGCCGATGGCGGCAAGCCGGGAAATCCTGGTCAAAGGCTCGCGGTTGATGTCCAAGGCGATCCGTTCCGAGCCGAAGATATTCGCGGTGTCGGTCGGCGGGGCCGTCCTCGTCGCCGTCCTGACGGTCGCCAGCGCCTACGTCATCGGCGACATCATCGCGGACGTAGTGGTGCCGAGCATCCGGCACGGCCACACCGACACGATCGGTTTGATCGTGGCGGTCACCGTGCTGATCAGCGTCAGTCTGCTGAAGATGGCCGGAATCTTCGGCCGCCGACTCGGCTCGGCCTACTTCCAGCTACGCATGCAGGCGACGTACCGGCGGAAGGTGACCCGGCGCTACCTCGAGCTACCGGTGTCCTGGCACCAGGCGAATCCGACCGGACAGTTGTTGTCCAACGCGAGTTCCGACATTGACGCGTCCTGGCTGCCGACCGGCACGATCACGTACGCGTTCGCGACCATGGTCCTGCTGTTCACCGCGTTGACGTCGTTGTTCCTCACCGACTGGGCGCTCGGACTGGTCGGCCTCGGCTTCTTCCCGCTGCTCTTCGGCATCTACGCGCGCTATTCGCGGGACATCGCGCCGCGCTACGCGAAGGTCCAGAAGCTCCGTGGCGAGGTGAGCGCGCTCGCACACGAGAGCTTCGACGGCGCGCTCGTGGTCAAGACGATGGGCCGGGAAGCCCACGAAACAGCGCGGTTCTCCGCAAAAGTGAGCGAGCTGCGCAACGAGAACATCCGGGTCGGCCGGGTCCGCGGTGTCTACGATCCGATCCTCGCGTCGATCCCGAGCCTCGGGACGCTCGTGGTGCTGATGGTCGGTTCGATTCGGCTGACCGAAGGCGCAATCGGGGTCAGCGGCCTGGTGAGCGCCGCGTATCTGTTCGCCCTGATGGACGCACCGGTTCGCGCGATCGGCTGGTTCCTGACCGCGCTGCCCAGGGCCGTGGTCGCGTTCGAGCGAGTCGAGAAGGTGCTCGACGCTCCGGGTCAGATGGCGTACGGCGAGACCAAACTGTCCCGCCCGCGCAAGGCTTCGCGCAAGCCGGCCGGTGCGGCGCTGCGGTTCACCGACGTGACGTTCGGGCACGACGCCGATCAGCCGGTGGTGCGAGACGTCGGATTCGTCGTCCAGGCCGGTTGCGTGGTGGCGCTCGTCGGGCCGACCGGCGCCGGCAAGTCGACGATCGCGTCGTTGGCCACCCGGCTACTCGATCCGGATACCGGCTCGGTCTGGCTGGACAAGGCCGACGCCCGTACGCTCACCGCCGCATCCCTCGCCTCGACGGTCGCGCTGGTGCCGCAGATCCCGTTCGTGTTCGACGACACCGTCCGGGGCAACGTCGCGCTCGGCCGGAACGGCATCGACGACGAGACGGTCTGGTGGGCGCTGCGGGTCGCCCAGGCCGACGGCTTCGTCGCTCGCCTGTCCGAGGGACTCGACACCCAGCTGGGCGAGCGCGGCACGACCCTGTCCGGCGGACAGCGGCAGCGGCTCACGCTCGCGCGGGCACTCGCCGGCCGGCCGCGCCTGCTTGTGCTCGACGACGCGACCAGTGCGGTCGACCCAAAGGTTGAAGCGGCCATTCTGCGAGACCTGCGTGCGGACACGGGCGCGCGGCGTAACGCCACTCAGACGATTCTGGTCATCGCGCACCGCCCAGCCACCATCGCCATCGCCGATCAGGTCGTGTTCCTCTCCGCTGGACGAGTAGCCGCCACCGGCACACACACCCGGCTGTTGGCGACCGTCGACGGATACGCGGATCTGGTCACCGCGTATGAGCGGGCCGAATCTGAGCGGGCGCTGGCCCACGCATACTCCGAGGACGTCAAGGCCGGAGCGACGGTATGAGCACACCTGACAAGGCAGCGGACAAGGCAGCAGACAAGGCGGCGGAGAAGACCCCGTCGATCGTCGCGACGCTGCGCCGAGGCGTCGCGTTGTCTCCGACGCTCTATAAGGGACTCGCCGCGACCGTCGTGCTCGCCACCATCATGACCGGTGGGCAGGTGATCGTGCCGATCGCGATCCAGCAGGCGATCGATAAGGGGCTCCAGGCGCGCGGCGGTCCCAACCTGCACTTCGTCGCGTGGACGGTCGCGATCGCGGCCGCGGTCCTCGTCGTGACGACGTGCTGCGGGTACCTCATGACGATCCGGCTTTTCACCAGCAGCGAGACCGCTCTGGCGCAGGTACGGGCGCGGGTGTTCCGACACGTGCACGACCTGTCGATGCTGCGTCAGCAGGGCGAGCAACGTGGTGCATTGGTCTCACGGGTGACGGGTGATATCGACACGATCACCACGTTCCTGCAGTGGAACGGCGTGGTGGTGATGATGAGCGCCGGCCAGGTGCTGGTCACGACGATCGTGATGGCGGTGTATTCCTGGCAGCTCACACTCGCCGTGCTGGTCGTGTTCGCGCCGGTCGTACAGATCGTCCGGGGCAGCCAACGGCGGCTGGTCGAGCGCTACGGCACCACTCGCCGCGCGGCCGCCACGATGCTCGCCACGATCGCCGAGAGCGTGGTCGGCGCGCCGGTGATCCGATCCTTCAACGCATCCGAGCGGTCCCGGCAGCGGATCGACGGTGCGATCGATTCGTACCGGAGCGCGGGCGAGCGGGCGATGGCGGTCACCGTCACCGCGTACTCGATGGGTGAGCTGGGCAACGGCATCGCGCTCGCGGCCGTCACGTCGATCGGGATCTGGCTCGGCATCGGCGGCACCATGTCGATCGGGCAGATCACCGCGTACCTGTTCCTGGTGACGCTGTTTGTGACCCCGGCGCAGGTGGCGAGCGAGATGCTCAACGACGCGGTCAACGCCGTGGCCGGCTGGCGGCGCGTGCTCGACGTGCTCGACCTGCAGCCGGACGTACTTGACCCGGTGGATGGCGTCGCGCTGCCGGCCGGTGCGTTGGACGTGGCGTTCCACGGCGTCGGGTTCGCATATCCGTCCGGGCCGCTGGTGCTGGCCGACATCGACCTGGAGATCGCGGCGAAGAGCCGGGTTGCGATCGTGGGCGAGACCGGCGCCGGCAAGACCACGATGGCCAAGCTGCTGACCCGGCTGATGGACCCGTCGGAGGGCCGGATCCTGCTGGCCGGGGTACCGATCGAGCAGGTCGCGTTCGCGCACCTACGTTCGCGGATGGTGATGGTGCCGCAGGACGGCTTCCTGTTCAGTGCGACGATCGCGGACAACATCCGGTTCGGTGCCGAGGATGTCACCGATGACATGATCGACGCTGCGTTCGGCGAGTGCGGCCTCGCCGACTGGCTGTCCACGCTGCCGAGCGGCCTCGGCACCGAGGTCGGCGAGCGGGGCGAGGCGCTCAGCGTCGGCGAACGGCAGCTGGTCGCGATCGTCCGGGCGCACGTCGCGAACCCGGACCTGCTTGTCCTGGACGAGGCGACGAGCGCGGTCGACCCGGCAACGGAGGTACGGCTGCAGCGGGCGATGGATGCCGTGACACGCGGCCGCACCACGGTGACGGTGGCACATCGTCTGTCGACCGCGCAGCACGCGGACGAGGTCATCGTGGTGGACGCCGGCCGGATCGTGCAGCGGGGCCGACATGACGACCTGATCCGCGAACCCGACTCCGTGTACGGCCAGCTTTACGCGTTCTGGCTGGAACATTCCCAGTCCGCGGCCTCGTAACTTCGGTCAGGCGGTGACGCCCCAGGTGCCGGGCAACACGGTGTCCCCGGTCAAGCGTGGGCTCGGGCGACCGGACTCCAGGTCGGCGATCACGCGTGCCAGTTCGTCCGCGTCGACGGTCTGGTCGGCGTCCCGCGCGTCCCGCGCGATCGTCGTCCCGGCCTGGGAGTCGGCGGCGAGAACCGGATCGAGCACGTCATCGGGTGGCAGCGCCAGCCCGGCGTACGCGTACAGGGCGGCGACCGCCGGGCCGGGTGTGGTGACGAGATCGTGGTAACGCAGGCCGAACATGGCGGCGCCGGTTGCCTGCCGGGCCTGCGCGCCCCGCATCAAGCCGACCCAATGGCACGCCATCGCCTCGATTGGTGTCAGCAGCCGATTCTGCGCCACGGCGTACTCGGCGAGCAGTGGCAGCAGCAGTCCGAGTCGGTCTTGAGTGGCCCAGCGCTCAGCATCGGAGGCGTGCGGGGCGTGGCCGAACGCGCGCGCAGTGGACGTCGCCCAGCCGAGTGCGTCGCGGTACAGGAAAACCGCTCGGGACTTCGGGAAGTGGCGGCCGAACGATGCGGCGAGGTCGATCGCGAAGCTGCGGAACTTCATCGCCACGACGTTCGCGCTCGAGCCGGCGCAGATGATGCGCGTACATGACCGGACCAGTGCATCGACATCGTCCTCGGTCAGGTCACCAGTTTGACGCGCGGTGACGAGTTGCGTGTACACGTCCGGCTCGGACAGCGAATCCACGCCCGGGGTCGCCCGCAACAGGCGGCTGATCAACGTCGAGCCGCACCGGCCGACCGAGTAGAGCAGCAGGAGTTCGCCTGGGTCCGGTGCCTCGTCGGCCAGCACGTGCAGCACGTCGAATCCGACCGCGATCAGATCGGTCGCCGCGTCGTACTGCGCCTGGTAGAGGAACGGCGCCGCGCCGAGATCGGTGCCGGACGGTACCCGTACGAAGATTGCCTCCCGCCGCACCTGATCGAGGCAGTAGAGGCTCGTATCGCCGGACGTCAACACGGTCCGGGCGTCGACCATGCCGTCGTCGTGCCACCGGAAATGGGCCGGATTGGCGACCGAAACCGGGTACGGGCGGCGCTTTTCGTCAATCGTCAACCGGCGAGCGGGAAGGTGCATGACCGCAGACTAGTCAAAATTGACGTGCGCACATATATCGATTGCTGCCGTATCGGCCGGTAGGCTCGCGGGGACAGCCAAGCACGCGGATGGACGGAAGGCCGATGACCGGATCGATGGCTCATACCGCTGCGTACGCGACGAGCCCCGAGGCGGCCGACCCGTACTGTCTGGACGACGGCGAAGCGGCCCGGCAGCTGGCCGGTCACCCGTGGCGACGCTTCGCGGTGCTGGGTGACAGCGTCGCCGAGGGTATCTTCGAGCCCACGCCGGGATACCTCGACATTTCGTGGACCGACCGGATCGCGGCTGAGCTGTCGGCCTCCGCAACGTCTGACCTGACCTATCACAACTTCGGCGAGCGCAATCTGGTGGCCGCGCAGGTTCGAGCCGGACAGCTCGCCGACGCGATCGAGTTCGGTCCCGATCTCGCGCTCGTCGCCTGCGGCGCCAATGACGCGATCGACCCACGTTTCCGGCCGGAAGCTGTCGATGCCGAGCTGAGCTTGATGATTCAGGCGTTGCAAGCCACCGGTACGACCGTCATGACGATCAGCGTCCTGGTGCTCGACGACTATCCCGGCCTACCCCGCGCGGTACGCCCGGCGGTCCCCGGCCGGCTCCGGATCTGGCGCGCCCACCTGGCCGCTCTCGGCGCCGCGCTCGGCACGGTGCACGTCGACCTGACCGATCATCCGTCGGAGACCGGTTCCGGGATGATCTCGTCGGATGGCGTCCACGGCAGTGGCCGAAGCCACGCGATCTCGGCGGCGGCGTCGATTCGGCGCCTTGGCGCCCATCTAGGCAATTGTCTCGGTCGGAAATAGGAGTCCGCATGCCGTTGGATCCCCAGGCTCAAGCCATCCGTGATCGGCGGGCGACCGCTCGCGTGGCGGCGCTGTACGAGATGTCGCTGGATGCGGCGCGGGAAGCCGACCTCGCGGACATCCGTTCGGCCGCAGGCGATCCCGAGCCGGTGGCGGCGGTTGACGAGCATACGTTCGACGGTCCCGGCGGCCCGTTGACCGTGCGCCTGTACCGGCCGTCGCCCGAGCCGGACCTGCCCGTGCTCGTCTACCTGTTCGGCGGCGGCTGGACGTTGGGCAGCATCGATACCGCCGACGGGATCGCGCGGAGCCTGGCCAACGCGTCCGGTTGCGTCGTCGCCGTGCCCGGCTATCGGCTCGCGCCGGAGGCGAAGTTCCCGGCCGCCGTACACGACTGCGTGGCAACCATCCGCTGGGTTGCCGAACACGCCAATGAGCTGGGCCTGGACGCTACTCGGATGATGGTTGGCGGCGACAGTGCGGGCGGCAACCTCGCCGCCGCGTCGACGCTGATGCTGCGGGACGCCGGCGGTCCGAAGCTAGTCGGCCAGCTGCTGGTCTACCCGAACACCGACTACCTCGCCGAGACGGTCTCGATGAACGACAACGCCGATCCATGGCTGTTCAACCGAACGTCGGTCGCCTGGTACTGGGGGCATTACCTGACCGACTCGGCCGACGGCCACGATCCGCTCGCATCGCCACTGCGCGCGCCGGACCTCGCCGGCCTGCCGCCCGCGATGGTCATCACGGCCGAATTCGATCCGCTACGCGACGAGGGCGAGGCGTACGCGGCCCGCCTGGCGGAGTCCGGCGTACCGGTGACCGCGCGCCGGTTCGACGGCGTCATGCACGGCTTCTTCGCGATGGCGGGGACGCTGGATGCCGGTGCGCTCGCGATCTCCGCGGCCGCTGCTGCGCTACGGGCCTGGGCCGGCAATCAGGAATTAACCGAACATTGACATCCTTGACATTGATGCGTCCTTATGCGAGCGTGCGGTCACCGGACAAACTGCGAGCCGATGGGCTGGCGGCGCCGAAACCTGCGGACGTGTCCGGCTGATCCCGGCATCGCGGCGACCGGCGTTGCGGCGAGGGACTTTGCGGCGGCTGATATTGCGGCGGCGACGTGGCGGCCGTCCCCGATCGGGCTGCGCGTACGCGCTGCCGATCCGATGGGAAGACATTGATGAGGAACGACCTCTACCAAATGCCGGTCTCGTTCGCGCAGCGCCGGATGTGGCTGTTCGAGCAGTTCTCGCCGTCCGGCACCGTCGACATCGTCGCCTGCCGACTGACGATCGACGGGCCGGTGGACCCCGTCGTCCTGGAAGCAGCGCTGTCCGCCGTCGTCGCGCGGCAGGACGCACTGCGCACGACGTTCCACACCGTCGACGGCGAGCCGGTACAGGTGGTCGCACCGCCCGGTCCGACCCCGATTCGGTACGAAGATCTGCCTACCGCAACGGATGCGGACGCCCGGGTCTCGGCGCTGGCCGGGGAGCCGTTCGATCTCGAGACGGGTCCGCTGCTGCGTGCACTGCTGCTGCGCGTAGCGACGGACGGGTACGAGCTGATCCTGACGACCCATCGAATCGTCGCCGACCTCCGGTCGATCGAGTTGATCTGCGCCGAGTTGGCGACCGCCTATTCGGCCCTGGTCGTGGGTGCCCAGCCGAACCTGCCCGACCTGCCAATGCGGTACGAAGACGTTGCGCGCCATGTTGCCGCGCCCGCCAACGAGTCGTACTGGCGGGACGTGCTCGACGGCGTACCCGATGTCATCACACTGCCGACCGATCGCCCTCGCCCGCCGGAGCAGGCCGGGTTCGCCGGCGTGGTCGAGTTCGACATCGACATCGACGCCGCGACCGGCGACGGACTGCGTGCCATTGCCCGCGATTGCGGCGGCACGTTGGACAACGTACTGCTGAGCGCGTACGCCGTCGTGCTGTCGCGTTACTCCGGGCGGACCGACGTCCTGGTCGGACTGCCGGTGGACCGGCGAATCGACGGCACTGAGCACCTGATCGGACCATTTGTCGACACGATGCCGGTGCGCGTACGGACGGACGACGATCCAGCGTTCGCCACGCTTGTCGAACGCGTCCGCGCCACCGTCGCCGACGGGACCGCACGTCGCGACGTACCGTTCGACCGGATCGTCGAGATCGCCGGTGCGACCCGTGCGTTGTCACACGCGCCGCTCGTCCAGGTGTCGTTCGCGGTCGACCGGACGCTGCCGCCGATCAGCGCGGGCCCGGTCACGTTCCGGCCCGCCCTCCTGGACAACGACGTGTCAACGGACGATCTTGCGCTCACCGTCCGAGACACCGGGACGACAGTGTTCGGCCGTCTCACGTACGACACCGAGCTCTTCGACGCCGGAACGGTGGCGTCGATTGTCGATGCTCTGATCGCGACCGCGCGGGCCGTTGCCGACGATCCGCGTATCCCGGTCTCGGCGATCGTGCCGATGACGCCGGGAACGAGGGCCCGAATTCTCGGCGAGTGGGGCAGCGGGCCGGCGCTCACCGCACCGGATGATCTCGTCGAACTGCTGCTCGGCGCGTTGAACGGGGACGCCGCAGTGATCGCGGGTGATACGTCGTTGGCCGGACCGGACCTGGTGGAGTGGTCAGGTCAGATCGCCGCCGCTCTGGTCGCGGCCGGCGTCGGCCCGGAATCGATGGTCGGGTTGTGTCTGCCGCGCGGTGTCGCCCTGGTCCCGGCGATGCTCGGCGTCTGGATGGCCGGCGCGGCATACGTGCCGCTGGACCCCGGCTACCCGGCCGGGCGCCTGCGCATGATGGCCGAGGATTCCGGCATCCGCGTCGTCTTGACCCAATCGTCGCTGGCCGGTCTGGTCCGGGGGATGGTTGGGGGCGGCGTCACCGTCGTTCGAGTGGACGCGCCGGACCTGCGCAACGATGCTCCGCTGGAGCCGATCCCGGTGCCCGGCGAAGCGCTCGCGTACACGATCTTCACGTCCGGCTCGACCGGCCGGCCGAAAGGCGTCGCCGTCCCGCGCGTCGCAGTGGCGGCCATGCTGCGTGCGTTCGAGTCGACGATCGGCATGACCGAAGACGACGTGTGGGTCGCGGTCACCACGCTGTCGTTCGACATCGCGGTGCTCGAACTGCTGCTGCCGTTGTTGGTCGGCGCGTCGGTCGTGGTCGCGGACGCGGCCACCGCCGCCGATGGCGGGCTGCTGCGGCGCCTGTTGCAAACATCCGGGGCCACCGTATTGCAGGCAACGCCGGCGACCTGGCGAATGCTCGGTGCGGTCGGTGGCGTACCGGCACCGGTGCGGTTGCGGCTCTGTGGCGGTGAGGCGGTCCCGCCGGACCTCGTCGATCTGCTGACTTCCGACGGTGCGGCGGCGTGGAACGTGTACGGGCCGACCGAGACCACGGTGTGGTCGGCGGCCGGCCGGATCGCACCGAGTCCGGCGCCCGTGGTCGTGGGACCGCCGATCCCCGGTACCCGCCTCCTGGTGCTCGACGATGACCTCCGGTTGGTACCCCCCGGTGCGGTCGGCGAGCTGTACATCGCCGGTGCCGGCATGACCCGTGGCTACTTCGGTCGCCCGGACTTGACCGCCGAACGATTCCTTCCCGACCCGTACGCCGAAGACGGCGGCGGCCGGATGTACCGGACCGGTGACCTCGCGCGGTGGCGCTCGGACGGGTTACTCGACCTGCTCGGCCGGGTCGACCACCAGGTGAAGGTACGCGGATTTCGGATCGAGACCGGCGAGATCGAAGCCGTACTGGGTCGGCATGCATCGGTGGCACATGCCGTGGTGACTGCACAGTCCGGAAACCTCGTGGCCTACGTCGTTCCGCGCGAAGGTACGGCCGACTTCGCAGCGCTTCGCCGCCATCTTCAGGGCTTCGTGCCGGATTACATGATCCCGGCCGCCTTCGTTGTGCTCGACGACCTGCCGTTGACGCCGAACGGCAAAGTCGACCGCGCCCGGCTGCCGCAGCCCGAGTGGGGCGACAACGACACCGTCGAGTATGTGCCGCCGGCCACCCCGATGCAGGAACGTCTGGTCGAGATGTGGGCCGACTTGCTGCCGGACGTCAAGCAGATCGGCATCCACCACAACTTCTTCGCGCTCGGCGGCCACTCACTCGTCGCCATCCGGTTGACCAGCCGACTGCAGGCCGAGTACGGCGTGAAGCTGACGTTGCGTACGTTGTTCTCCCATGCCACCGTCGGTGACCTGGCCACTGTCATCGAGAGCGAGGTTGTCGCGCTCAATTAGACGACTCTCTGCAACCTTCCGACGCGGATGGCCGTTTACTGCTTCGACACAACCGGCAGGACGGCAACAGACGAAAGAGGGGGCGTATGTCCGATCGGAGCGCGGAGTTCGATGAGCTCTACCGGGCAACGAACCGGCGGCTGTTGCAATACGCGTACGCGATGACGGGTGACCTCGCTGCAGCGCAGGACATCACGCAGGAAGCGTATATCCGGGCATGGCGGAACTGGTCTCAGGTCGAGTCGTACGAGCGTGCCGACGTCTGGCTTCGGACCGTCGTCACTCGCCTTGTCACCGATCGCTGGCGCCGTCTCCGTACGTCCCACCGGCACGCCGCCGCTCAGCGGGCCGGATCCGTCCCGGCGCCGTCGGAGGACAGCGTCATGTTGGTCGCGGCGTTGCGACGGCTGCCCGTACCGCAGCGCCGGGCGATCTGCCTGCACTACCTGCTCGACATGTCGATCGCGGACGTCGCCGTCGAATCCGGCGTCGCCGAGGGCACAGTCAAATCGTGGCTGTCTCGCGGCCGGACCGCGCTCGCCGAAATCCTCGGGCCCGACACGTTTTCAGTGAAACCTATTCGATCGGAGAAGACCGATGCCCACCTTTGATGACCTCCTCGGCGCCGTCCGGGACGACTGCGACGCCACAAACCTGGCCGGCTCGGCGGAGTTGCGCCGCCTGGGCTCCCGCCGTACTACTGCACACCGAGCGCTAGGAGGTACGGCCGTCCTCGTCGTAGCCGGCGGGATCGCCACCGGAGTCGCGTTCTACGGCCCGGGCACTGCGCCGTCGGCACAACCGGGTGCCTCACAGCCGGCCCAATACACCACCACGTTCGCGCTGCCGTCGACTCTGCCGTCGATCTGGGATTCGATCGGAAAGTGCTCTGCAGCGCCGGCCACGAATGCGGCCACGTGCACGTCAACCACACCGCCCGCCACCAGCCCGACGGCCAAGGTGTCGCCGTCCGGGTCCTCGCCGGCCTCGCCGGGAGGCGGCACGAACACGACCAGCGGTACCGGATCAAACGCGTGCGCCGTCAAGGACTTCGATGTCGCCGGTGCCACGTTCCAGCAGGATGACGCGTCCGGCATCGTCGGTTTTGACATCACGATCAAGTACACCGGTACGAAGTCGTGCAAGCTGACGCAGTCGTCAACGATCTCGTACCTGAGCGGCGGCAAGCGCGTGTCGATCCCGCTGTCCGGATCTGCGCCCGGCCTCACGGTCAAGCCGCACAGCCACATCACGACATCGGTGTTCGGACCGAACGACCAGGCGATCAATCCGACGCCGCCGGAGTGCGCACAACCGCATGTGTACGCCGGTCTGGACGCCCGGATCGACGGCGGCCAAGCCTCCCTCGGTACGCACACGATCACACTGCCGTGCGGTGGCGCGAAGGCGCTCCCGTGGTCGGTTTCCTGACGGTATAGCGCCGAAAGATCTTGGCAGGTTCCGGTCGATATTTCGTCCAAACTCGCCAAGATCTTTTCAGGCTCGACGCGGCCAGCCGGTGAATCGTCCGCGCACGCGGGCAATGTCCGCCGAGCTCAAGCCATAAACCGCGAAACGCGAATCAGGCGTACGGTCGAGGCGTTCGACGGCCTCGGCCAATTCCGCGTCGGTCAGGGCAGGATCGGCGCTTCGCGCAAGCGCGAGCAGGTCATCGCGCGAATACCGGTCGAGCAGCGCGGCCACGTCGATCGCATCGCGCGGCTCGGCCCGGGTCGCGAACGCCGCGACCTTGGAGCCGGCAAGATCATCCAAATGGAGCACCGGCCCGATCGGCATGTCCACCGGCCGCTCGGATCGATCAAAGTGTACGAGCTGGATGCGGATCGTCGATGTATCGTCGCTGACCTCGTACTCGACGAGTTCGTCCTCGAGCCCTTCGACGATCGGTGCATCCCGCCGGACCGGATCGACGACCAGACCGGCCGCCTCCAGCGCATCGACGATCGGTCGGGTAGCGGCCAGGATGCTGGTCGAGTCGTCGGTGAATAGGTCGATGTCTTTCGTCGGCCGGCTGACCACGCCGTGTGCGATGAGCGCTTGGCCGCCCGCGAGCGCGAACCCGTACGGGCTGGTCGCGTCGAGTGCCAACCGCGTCACCTGCGCTTGGAATTCGCCCTCGGACACGCGCTAGCCGATGAGAATCGCAGCGCCGACCAGGACCGCAGCATCGCGAAGACCAGTGTGCCGCGTCTCCCACGCCGTCCGGACGGCACGCGGGACGAAGAGCTGCGGCCACACTCGGACGAGCGTCGGGCCATCGAGCCATGTCCGCAGCTCGTCGAGCCGGACAGATTCGCGCAGCACGTTCTCGTACATCCAGATGAGTTCGGACGGGTGGTCGAGGTCGAAGCGGTGGTCCTGCCAGAACAGGCGGTTCGGGAGCGTGACGACGCCTGCGGTCGGGCCTCGAAGTTCGTCGAGATCGGTGATCACGACCGCAGTTCGGCCGGGGCGCGCGTCAGTCGCGCGTCGCACCAGGCCCCGTTCGCTCATACGTTCTAGCGTACCTCGTTCCGGACCGGGCGGAAGGGCGGATGCGACCGGTCAGGACGTGGCCTTGCCTCGTCAACAGTTCGGACCAGCCATGCTTGGCCTCTACTGGATGATGGGCGACCTGGAGTCGGTGGCCTACTCCGGAATCGTTTTGACGACGAATTTTCCGGCGGCAAGCCGGACCCTCCGCAGTGCCTCCGCTGGTGTCGGTCCGGTGGCGGCGGCGCCGAGAACCCGGTCCCAGGAACTGCGCAACTCATTGACGCGGTCTCCCGGCTGAACCATGCAGCCGCTCTGGTAGACGCCGTCGACGGCGGCGGCCTCGTCGAGTCCCTCGACGGACAGCACCACGCCGGGCGCGACCGCCGGATAGATCACGGCGGCGGCGGCTTCGGCATGATCCGGGGCGGCGGGTGCGGGAACCCCGCCCATCATGGCCACGTAGCGGGCCACCAGGTCGATCGGCCACGCGCGTTCGATCAGGTCGACGATGCCGTCGCCAGGCAGGCGTCCGGCGCACTCGACCAGGTATAGCTCGCCTTGCCGATCGATCCACTCGCAGTGCACGACGCCGGTACGGAGCCCGACGATGTCGACGACATCAGCGGTCGCCTTGATCAACGCGTCGGCTTGTTCGGCCGGAATGTCAGCCGGCACCACATGGCCCAATTCGACCGGCCGGTCGCCCTGGTACAGCAGCTTGCCGGTGACGTTCGCGAAGCCCGACGTGCCCGCCTCGACGACCATCTCCACCGAGAACTCGGTGCCGTCAACGAACTCCTCGACGAGCATGCTGGTCGGCAGCCCCTCGTACGGCACGTATCCAATCTCTTCTTGATCCAGTGCGCTGTGCCAGGCGTCCGCCGCCGCCTCGCGTGCCCGGATGATCCGGGTGCCGACCGAGCCCTGCCGATTCGACGGCTTCACCACGACCGGACCGGGATGCCGATCCATGAAGTCGTGGACCTGTTCCAGGCTCTCCGCGCGTTCGCATTGTGGGTTCGCAATACCCGCAGCGGCAGTAACCTGCCGCAGGCTGGCCTTGTCCCGCAGCAGCCGGGCGGCTCCCAGCGTGGCGCCCGGCACTCCGAAACGCTCGGCCAGCCGCGCGGCGAAGACCACGCTGTATTCGACCGCCGGGATCACAGCGCGGACATTCAGATCGCGGTACTGCCGATAAAACACGTCGGCCGTGATGTCGTCCGTGTAATCCCAGGGAATGCCGGTGATGCCGGTTGTCTCGAGAGCCTTCACGATCGCCGGTCGCTGGATGACTCTCGGATCCTCGACGACCAGCAGATCCATGGTCGGAAAGGTCTCGCGCACCTGATCCACCAGGTACCTGACCCAGCTGATCAGGATCACGGTTTCCTTGACCGGTGCACCCATTGCGATCCTCATCCCACGGCCGTTGATCGATGTTCGTGCATCGGAGTAGAGCCTAGCGCCTTCGGCGCGTCAGATCGATGCCTGTTGATCAATCTTTTACCCCGGTGACGTTGCCGGATCGGGCGCGTGACAGTGGCGCATCGCGGACCCCTTGGTCATGCGTTCCGGGGTACCGAGTGATTCGCTCGGAGCGCCCGGTAAAGCGATCGCGTGCTCACGTCGCGAGCTGTACTCTCGCGTCCCGTGACGGAGAACGCGCTGGATATTGCCGGACTACGGATGCGACCTCTGGCCGAGCCGGATGTGCCAACGATCGCCGCCGCATTCGCGGAACTCGGCTGGCCCGGCAAGGATGAGCCGCAGTATCGGCGGTACCTGAATGAGCAGGCCACAGGCGTACGGGACGTCATCGTCGCGGAGTTGGACGGTGGTTTCGTCGGCTACATCAACGTGGTCTGGACGGCCGGCTACGAGCCGTTTCGCGAAGCGGGCATACCCGAGATCCAGGACTTCAACGTGCTGCCGCCGTACCGCCGGAAGGGCATCGGCGGCGCACTGATCGACGCGGCCGAGCAGTTGGTGGCGACGCGATGCTCGGTCGTCGGTTTGGGCGTCGGGCTGTACTCCGACTACGGCTCGGCCCAGCGCATGTACGCCAAGCGCGGCTACGTGCCGGACGGCCGCGGCATCATGTACGACGGCGAGCCGGTGGAACCGGGAGATTCGGTCCGGATCGACGACGATGCATGCCTGATGTACACGCGCGAGTTGATCCTGAGGTTATGAGCACGACTCGCCGTCGAAGCGCTAACTAACTCCAGGATCAACAAGGATGTTGGGGGTCACTAGGCTCAAGCGCATGGGTGATGTGGAGACCGCTGCGGTTCGGATCGTAGATGAAGCGATTGCGCTTGATCCGTGTGTGGCGGTCGTTGAGTCGTTGACCGACAGCGTTACGGAGCTGACGGACTACGGGCCGGACGGCCACGTCGCACGCGCGGAGGCCGCGCGCCGGGCACGATCTCGACTCGAAACGCTCACGCCGGTCGACGCTCGGGAAGCGCTGCTTCGCGATCATCTGTTGGAGCGGATGGCGTTCCGGATCGATTTCCACGAAGCCGGCGAGGATCTACGCGAGCTTCATCCGGGCGTCACGGGTGCGCTGCAGCTCATCGCCCAGACGGTACGGCTGGCGGTCCCCGGCGACTACGACCAGGTGCTTCTGCGTATGCGAGCGGTGCCCGACGCGCTGATCGGCGTACAGGCGGGGTTGCGCGTTGCGGCGGAACGTGGCCACATCGCGGCGGCCCGACAGGTCGATGAATGCATTTTGCGCTGCCCCGGTTGGGTCGCGGACATCAGCGCGATAGTGAAGGAGTACGGCGACGGGCCGCTCGCCCGAGAGCTGGCCACCGCCGCGTTCAAGGCCGGCGCCGCGTACGCCGGGTTGGAGTCGTTCCTCCGGCGCCTGCGTGCCGACGCTCCGGACGAGGACGCGTTCGGCGAGGAGCGCTACGGCCTGTGGGTGCGTCGGTATCTGGGCGCCGAACCGGACCTGCGCGACCTGTACGAGTGGGGCTGGGATGAGTTCCACGCGATCGAGACCGAGATGCGCCGCGAAGCCGCGATGTTGCTCCCCGGCGGTACGCCGGCCGAGGCCGCCGACTTCCTCGACGGACCGGACGGGCCGGGCAAGCTCGCCGGGCGGGACGAATTCCGAGCGTGGTTACAGTCCACGTTGGACACGACGATGGCACGGCTAGATGGCGTACATTTTCGGATTCCGGCCGAGATCCGGACGATCGAGACTGAGCTGACCAGTAACTCGGGCATCTACCACACGCCGCCGTCGCCGGATCTGTCCCGGCCGGGCCGGGTGACATGGTCGCTGGGCGCGGAACCTCCGTACGAGATATGGCACGCCTACAGCATCGCGTTTCACGAAGGCGTACCCGGTCATCATTTGCAGTTGGGCCTTGCGGCCCTGCGGGGTGATGCGGTCAGTAGTCGGTTGGAGATCTTCGGCGGCCGATCCGCGTGCTACGAAGGCTGGGCCCTGTACGCCGAGAGCCTGATGGACGAACTCGGGTACCTCCAGGCACCTGGGTCGCGCCTCGGATATCTGATGGCGCAGGCGCTGCGCGCGACTCGCGTGATCATCGACATCGGCATGCACCTCGAGCTGCGAATCCCTGCGGGAAGCGGGTTCGGCGATGACGACGGCGCACGGTGGACGCCCGCGCTCGGCAAGCGCATGCTGACCGAGCGGGCGCTGTTCGGCGGCGAGTACGAACTGGTGCGCTACCTCGGTCGGCCGGGGCAAGCGCTGTCCTACAAAACCGGTGAGCGGGTCTTCCGGGACGTCCGCGCGGCCGCGATGCAGCGCCCCGGCTTCGACCTAGCCACGTTCCACGAGCAGGTGCTGGCCGTAGACGCTTGCGGGCTGTCGCATCTGGAGACCGAGCTGATGCGGGTTGTCACGCAATAACGTCACGCAACAACGTCGAGGAACGTCATCAAGGCGGCGTTGAACGCGGCCGGCTGTTCCAGGTTCGGCATGTGGCCGGCGTTCTCGATCACGACCAGCTTCGATTCCGGCAGACGTTCGTGCATGTCCTCGGCGTCGCGGACCGGCGTGAACTCGTCGTCCCGCCCGACGATGACCAGAGCCGGTACCGAGACGGTGGCGAGAAGTTCGCGATAGTCGCGCCGCTCGGCACGACCACGTAACGCGGCCGCCGCTCCCTGCGGAGAAGTGCTGGTCATCATCCCGTACACGTGCTCGGCGACCTCCGGCATCGCGGTCACGTTGTACGGCGCGAGCATTTTCGCGAGGTTCCCGTCGGCGTACCCGGTCATCCCGTCGCGAAGCAGAACGCCTGCGGTTCGATTGCGAAGCGCCCGACCCTCTTCATCGTCCGCGCGGGCGAACGTATCAGCGAGCACCAGGCCGCGGATGCGTTCGGGAAACTGGCGGTAGCACTCCATCACGATCTGGCCGCCCATCGACAGACCGCCCAGGACGAACGTATCGATGCCGAGATGATCGGCGAGCGCGGCCACGTCGGTAGCGAACGCGTCGAGCAGCGTGACGCTGACCGCCGATGCAGCGGCCAGCGTGCTCTCGCCGTACCCACGCAGATCTGCGGTCACGACCCGCCATCCGTACGCGGTACCGGCCGTGACCTGCGGCGCCCACATCGATCGGTTGAACGGATGGCCGTGCACGAGCACGAGCGCCGGCCCGCTTCCGTGGTCGTCGTACCCGATCGTGACCCCATTGATCCCCGCCGTCGTCATGGCTCCCAGCCTAGGCAACGACAATCGAACAGCAAGATCCAATTCCAGGTAGGTGGTCCCGTGAAACCTGCGGTGGCGCATCGAGTAACGGAATGGGAACGCTCCCACGGAACTATTGACACTCCCGTAACTTGTCGGCAATCTCTCATGGGAGCGCTCCCGCGCACTGGTTGATCCAGTGATGCGCCGAGGACCGCGTCGGACGTGAGAGGGGATATGCCGATGATCGTCACGCCCACCGATCCCGGGGGCCTTCCTGAGGGAGAGGTGAACGAGCCGTGTTGATCCTGCTACGGCGCCTCGGGTTCTACGTCGTGACCGCGTTCATCGCTGTGACGCTCGACTTCCTGATCCCGCACCTCATCCCGGGCAACCCGGTCGAGGCCGTGATCGCGAGCAAGGCCGGCGCGATCCCGCCGCAGGCCACCGCGAGCCTGTACGCGCAGTTCGGCATCAAGCAGAACGAGGGCCTCTGGGGCCAATATCTGCACTACTGGAACACGCTCCTGCACGGCAACCTCGGCCTGTCGATCTCGCAGTACCCGGCGCCGGTCACGACCGTCATCAAGAGCGCGATCTTCTGGACCATCCTGCTGGTCGGTGCGGCCACCGTGGTCAGCTTCATCCTCGGTACCGTGATCGGTGCGATCGCGGCCTGGCGCCGTGGCACGTGGATTGACGGTGTCCTGCCGGTCAGCACGTTCTTCCAGGCGATGCCGTACTTCTTCCTGGCCACGCTGCTTCTGCTGTTCTTCTCCACCGACCTGGGCTGGTTCCCTGATCACGGCGGGTACGAGTTCGAGAACACGACGATCGGCTTCAACGGACCGTTCCTCGCCGACGCGTTCAAACATGCGATCCTGCCGGCCGTCACCATCATCGGCGCCTCGCTCGCGGGCTGGATCGTCGGTATGCGCAACATGATGGTCACCGTGCGAGACGAGGACTACGTGCTGCTCGCCGAGGCCGAGATGCTTCCGCAGCGCCGGGTCATCTGGTACGCCGCCCGCAACGCGATCCTGCCGTCGGTATCGAGCTTCGCACTCGCGCTGAGCTTCGTCGTCACCGGTTCGCTGCTCACCGAGATCGTGTTCTCCTATCCCGGCATCGGCGACGTGCTCTACCAGGCCGTCCTCGGTGAGGACTATCCGCTGATCCAGGGCATCTTCCTGATCATCACATTCGTCGTGCTCGGCGCGAACCTGCTCGCCGACATCGCGTACGTGTTCCTCGACCCTCGCGCCCGGCAGGAGGCCTAGTCATGACCGCTACCGCCGTCGATTTGGCCGTCGCGCCAGTCGCCCCCGTCAAACGGAAACGGATCGCGTTCCCGAAGTCTCCGAAGATCCGGGTCGGCCTGATCCTGCTCGCCATCTTCGTGATCCTGGCGATCATCGGTCCGTGGATCGCGCCGTACGACCCGGGCCAGATCGTGCTGTCCACCACGCAGGACCCGAGCGCCCATCACTGGCTCGGCCAGACCCAGCTCGGTCAGGACATCTGGTCACAGCTGCTGGCCGGTACGCGCCCGGTGATCCTGGTGTCTTTCCTGGCCGGGGCGATCGCGACGATCCTGTCCATCGTCATCGGCATCACCGCCGGTTACCTCGGTGGATGGGTCGACGAACTGCTGTCCATGCTCGCGAACGTATTCCTCGTGCTGCCGGCGTTGCCGCTGCTGATCGTCGTCGGCAGCTTCCTGCCGAAGGGCGAGAGCGCGAACAACCTACTGATCGGCGTCGTCATCGCGCTGACCGGGTGGGCTTGGGGCGCCCGCGTCCTGCGTGCGCAGTCGCTGTCGCTGCGCAACCGGGACTTCGTCGAGGCCGCGCGGATCTCCGGCGAAGGCACCTGGCGAATCATCATCTTCGAGATGGTGCCGAACCTGATCGCGATCCTCGCCGCATCGTTCCTGTTCACGGTGCTCTACGCGATCGGCACGTATGTCGCGCTCGGCTTCCTCGGGGTGCTCAACCCGGCAGTCAACCACAGTTGGGGGTCGATTCTGTTCGACGCGACTCAGGGTCAGGCGGTCGCGTCGAACCAGTGGTGGTGGTACGTCCCACCCGGCCTCTGCATCGCGCTGCTCGGCACCAGCCTCGCACTCATCAACTTCGGGATCGACGAGTTCATCAACCCCCGCCTGCGCGCGGCCGGACTCACCCGTAAGGCCGCGAAGCGCGCGGGCGTCAGTCGCCGCCCGCAGCTCGGCTTCACGCCGGTGCGCAAGTCAAAACCAGCAGACGTTGACGGTACGGGGGTCGGTGCATGAACACGTTCGAGATGAAAACGGCACCGGCCGAGAAGACCGGCATCGCGTTGGAGATCGTGGGACTGTCGGTCGACTACGGCATCGGCGACAACGCCGTACATGCGGTGGCCGACGTCGACCTCACGATCCGGCGCGGCGAGGTGATCGGCATCGCAGGCGAGAGCGGAAGTGGCAAGTCCACGCTCGCGTACGCGGTGACCCGCCTGCTCCGCGACCCGGGCATCATCGTCGGCGGCGACGCCACTTTCTACTCGTACCCCAGCGGTGGCGGAGCGCCGTCCGAGGTAGACCTGTTGTCGCCGGACAAGGGCGTGATGCGGGCGGTTCGCTGGTCCGAGATCGCGGTCGTGTTCCAGAGCGCGCTCAACGCGCTGAATCCGGTCATGAAGATCGGGACACTGATCGACGACGTGCTGCGGGCCCACGAACGCGAGATGTCTCGTGGCGAGCGCCGCAAGCGAGCCGAGGAACTTCTCAATCTCGTCGGCATCACCGCCGACCGGTTGCGCAGCTATCCACACGAGTTGTCCGGCGGTATGCGCCAGCGCGTGATGATCGCGCTCGCGATCGCGCTCAACCCGCAGCTGCTCATCATGGACGAGCCGACCACGGCACTGGATGTGGTGATCCAGCGCGAGATCCTGGAACAGCTGATGGATCTGCGGGAACAGTTCGGCTTCACGATCGTGTTCATCACGCACGACCTGTCGCTGCTGATCGAGATTGCGGACACGATCGCGGTCATGTATGCCGGACAGCTCGTCGAGAAGGCGCCCGCGCGGGAGTTGTTCCGGGCGCCCCGGCACCCGTACACCCAGGGGTTGTTGAGCTCTTTCCCCAGCCTGCACGGACCGCGCGTGGCGATGACCGGTATCGCCGGGTCGCCACCCGATCTTCGGCACGTGCCGAGCGGATGCCCGTTCCATCCGCGGTGCGCGCACGCGATGCCGGAGTGCACGACCGATGTACCGCCCCGGCTGGTCGAGGGCAAGCGGGAAGTGCGGTGCTGGCTGCATGACGGTGCCCACGTCGTCCCGGTAGAGCTGTCCAAGAAGCCGGAACTCGTCTCGACCGAGGTGACCGTATGACCGCGCCGACTCAAGCTACGCCGACGCAAACCGCGCCGGTTCCGACCGCGCCGATCCTCACCGCGAAGGACCTGACCAAGCAGTACCGGGTCCGGACCACGCGATTCGGGCGGCCGAGCATAGTGCACGCGGCCGAGGGCATTTCGCTCGATCTGCACGCGGGCCGGGTGACCGCGGTGGTCGGCGAGAGCGGCTCCGGCAAGTCGACCGTCTCCCGGCTGCTCGCTCGGACCACCACGCCGACCGGCGGCGACCTGCTGCTCGACGGCGTACCGGTGACCGGCAAGGTCGGCCGCGACTACCGGGCGCAGGTGCAGCTCGTGCTGCAGGACCCGTTCGCGTCACTGAACCCGGTGCACGACGTCCGCTACATTCTCGGACGCCCACTGAAGATCCACGGATACGCCGGCGCGGACATCGAGGAGTCGATCCTCGATCTGCTGCGCCGGGTCGCGCTCGAACCCGCCGAGCAGTTCATCGACAAGTATCCGCATGAGTTGTCCGGCGGTCAGCGTCAGCGCGTTGCGATCGCGCGGGCGCTGGCTGTCCGGCCGAAGGTTCTGCTCGCCGATGAACCCGTCTCGATGCTCGACGTGTCGATCCGGCTCGGTGTGCTGAACCTGCTGGCCGATCTGCGCGACCGGGACGGCCTCGCGATCCTCTACGTCACACATGACATCGCATCCGCACGCTATCTCGCGGACACGATCGTCGTCATGTACGCCGGCGAGATCGTCGAATCCGGACCAGCCCAGCAGGTCACCGACCAGCCGACCCACCCCTACACCCAATTGCTGCTGTCCGCCGCGCCTGACCCTCATGGCTCGACCCAGCGGCTGGGGGAGCGCGGTGCGCCGCCGTCGCTCGTCGCACCACCGAGCGGCTGCCGGTTCCACCCGCGCTGCCCGTTTGCCATGCCTGTCTGCTCGACCGAGGCGCCACCGTCCTTCCCGGTGGCCGACGGTCATGCCAGCGCATGCTGGCTCCACTCGCCTGACTCATCCGCACCCAAGGAGGCTGCCTGAGACAAGCAGAGCAGGCCGGCGGCAACCAGCCTGCTCCTCGCCGTACCGCATCCCTATCCCTCGGACCTGTCGGCGTAGGCCGACCATACCCTTTCGGGAGTCGACAATGTTTCGCAAGACCTTCGCCGGACTTGCCGCGGTAGGCATGGTGACGCTTGGCGTCGCCGCCTGCTCAAGCTCGAAGTCCAGCACCCCGGGCGCAGCTGCGCCGAGCGGTCACACGCTGGTTGTGGAGAACAACCCGCAACCGACGTTCACCGACACGTTCAACCCGTTCGCGGCGACCAGCACCGGCAAGAGCCAGAACGCCGAGGCACTGTTCTACGAGCCGCTGATGCAGTTCAACAACACGAAGGCCGGCACCACGTACCCGTGGCTGGCGCAGAGCTTCACCTGGAACTCCGACGGCACCGCGATCACGTTCGCGCTGCGTGACGGCGTGAAGTGGAGCGATGGCCAGGCGTTCTCGGCCGACGATGTTGCCTACACGTTCAGCGAGATGCAGAACAACAAGGCGCTGAACTACAACGGCCTGCCGATCACCGGCGTGACCACCAGCGGCTCCAACGTGACGATCACGTTCTCGTCGCCGGAGTACACGAACATCTACGCGATCGCCGGTCAGACCTGGATCGTGCCGAAGCACATCTGGAGCCAGCAGGCCGACCCGTCCACGTTCACCGACCCGACGCCGATCGGCACCGGCCCGTACGTGATGGACAAGTTCACCGCGCAGGGCTTCACGCTCAAGGCCAACCCGAACTACTGGGGCGGCGCGCCGAAGGTCACGAAGGTGAGCTTCCCGGCGTTCGCGTCGAACACGGTCGCGTTGAACGCGCTGCAGCAGGGCGAGATCGACTACGCCGGCAACGACATCGACAAGATCCAGGACAACTTCGTTGCCAAGGACCCGACGCACAACCACTACTACTTCCCGGCGACCAACACGGTGGTGCTGATCCCGAACGTCACGAAGTGGCCGTTCAACCAGCAGGCCGTACGCCTCGCGGTCAGTGCCGGCATCAACCGCCAGCAGCTGTCCACCCAGGGTGAGACCGGGTACGAGCCGGTCGCGACGTCGTCCAGTGGCCTGCTGCTGCCGAACTTCACGTCGAACGTGCCCGCATCCCTCGCGAACGACCTCCAGGCCGCTCCGGCTGCCGACAAGGTCACCTCGATCATGACCGGGGCCGGCTTCGCGAAGGACTCGGCCGGTTTCTGGGCCAAGGGTGGCCAGGAAGTGAAGTTCAACGTGGAGGACCCGACGTCCTACACCGACTACTTCGCCGACGCGCAGATCATCTCGCAGACGCTCAAGCCGCTCGGTTTCAACGTAACGGTCGACGGCGTCACGCCGGACCAGTGGAACAACGACCTCTCCGCCGGTACGTTCTCCTCCGCGATCCACTGGGGCGCGGGCGGACCGACGGCGTTCAGCCAGTACGACGGATGGCTGGACAACAACCTGGTCAGCGGCGCTACCGCGTCGGGCGACCAGGGTCGCTGGAACGACCCGGCAACGCAGGACGCACTGAAGGCGTTCGCGGCGGCGGCCACTCCTGACGCACAGCAGACGGCCATCAACACGCTCGCGAACATCATCTCCACGCAGGCACCGGTGATCCCGCTGCTCTACGGTGCGGGCTGGTTCGAATACACCACGAAGAACTTCACCGGCTGGCCGACCGCGGACAACTCCTACGTCGACCCGTCCCCGAACTCGGCCAACATCGAGTACGTAATCCTCCACCTGACCCCGGTCAGCTAGTAGTTCTCGGGGTTTCAACCCCCTAGTTGATCCTGGAGTTAGTTAACGCATCGACGGCATGTCGTTCTACTAACTCCAGGATCAACTTCTCCCTCGACGTTTTGCGGCCGCGCGGTGAGACCCCGGCCGGGCGTCAGCCTGCCAACTTCCTGTGCGGAGGCACCATGCACGCAACACAAGCAACGGATGCGCGAGCCGGTCGGCTCACGTTCCCGTCCAGCTTTATCTGGGGTACGGCGACCGCGGCCTACCAGATCGAGGGCGCGGCCACCGAGGACGGCCGCGCTCCTTCGATCTGGGACACGTTCAGTCATACGCCGGGCCTGGTCGCCAACGGTGACACCGGCGACGTCGCGGCGGACCACTACCACCGGTACGCGAGCGACATCGCTCTGATGTCCGGGCTCGGCGTCGGCGCCTACCGGTTCTCGGCGGCGTGGCCACGCATCGGCGTCACGTCGGTCAATCCGGCCGGCGTCGACTTCTACGACCGGCTCGTGGACCAGCTCCTCAAGGCCGGGATTACACCGATTCTCACGCTCTACCACTGGGACCTGCCGCAATCTCTGCAGGACGTCGGCGGCTGGACGAACCGTGACACCGCCTATCGATTCGCCGAGTACGCATCGGTCATGGGTACCGCCCTCGGCGACCGCGTTCCACTGTGGACGACGCTGAACGAACCGTGGTGCTCGGCATTCCTGGGGTACGGATCCGGTGCGCATGCGCCCGGTCACACCGACGGTGCCGAAGCCTTGACGGCCGTACATCATCTTCTGCTCGCACACGGCCTCGCCACCACGGCGCTACGCGATGTTCTGCCGTCCACCGGCCAGATCGGGATCACGGTGAACCCGGTCGTGGCCCGGCCGGCCAGCGTGTCGCCGGAGGATGCCGCGGCCACCCGCAAGGTCGACGGCTTGCAGAACCGCGTCTGGCTCGACCCGCTGTTCCGGGGCGAGTACCCGGAGGACGTCGTCGCGTTCACGTCGGGTGTCACCGACTGGTCGTACGTGCGGGACGGTGACCTGGAGATCATCTCCCAGCCGCTCGATCTGCTCGGCGTGAACTACTACAACCCGGTGCTCGTCGCGCACTTCGACGGTCTCGGCGAGCGGGCGCGTGCGGACGGCCATGGCAAGGGCGGCGGGAGCGCCTGGCCGGGCTGCGACGACGTGCAGTTCCTGGAACTACCCGGGGTACGCACGGAGATGGGTTGGCCGATCGACGCGAGCGGGCTGCACGAGCTGCTCGCCCGGCTGTCCAACGACTACGGTATGCCGATGATGGTGACGGAGAACGGCGCCGCGTTCGCCGACACGGTCACCGAAGACGGACTCGTCCACGATCCGCAGCGGGTTGCGTACCTGCAGGAGCACCTCGCCGCCGTACACGCGGCGATCTCCGACGGTATCGACGTCCGCGGCTACATGGTGTGGTCGCTGCTGGACAACTTCGAGTGGGCGTACGGGTACGAGAAGCGGTTCGGCATCACGTACGTCGACTTCGCGACGCAGCAGCGGATCGTGAAGGACAGCGGGCGCTTCTACCAGCAAGCCGTACGCGACAACGGCTTCTGATCAGTCCTTCGGGGTGGTGCCGACGAGGGCTGTGCCGACCAGGTCGACGACCTTGTCGGCGCAGCCCCAGGCATCCGACGACGGTACGCGGCCTCGAAGAGGGGCCACGGCCAGGCACCGTGACCCCTCAGTCTCCGGGTTCTACTGCGCTACGAGCGATACGTTGTCGGCGTAGCCGGTGCCGCTCTGCTGCTTGTACGCCTGAATCCGGATCGTCACGCTGCCGGACGAGTCGGTCGTGACCACGCCGCTGTACTGCGCATAGGCCGATCCGACCGAACTGGCGCCGCTGAGATCAGTGGCTCCTTGATCGAGCGTGATCGTGATCGGGCTGCTGCCGCCGGCCAGTTCGGCACTGAACGTGTACGAGTGACTGGGCGTCAGACCGGTGATGGTCTGCTGGCAGTACGCGGTCACCGTGGCGGTCGGGGTCAGCGCGAGGCTGCTCGTTCCGGCGTACGGGTTCGTGGTCGATGCAGCCGTGCCGGACGTGCAGGTCCACGGCGACAGCGTGCTTTCGAAGCCGGGATTGTTGGCCGTACCGAGCACATTGGTGCCGCCACCGCCCGTACCGCCGCCGCCGGTGCCGCCGCCGCCACCCGGGTTGGTCGGCCCGGCGCCGCCGGTGTGCTGGTAGCTCGGCAGGTTCGCGGCCAGGTAACGCAGCACCGCGGTCGGTGCCGATGCGGGCTGGACGTCGAAGCTGGTACCGGTCGCGTGGGTGTAGACGTTGTTGGGACGGCCGACGCCGGTCCAGACGCCGAAGTCCCAGATGTCGGTGCCGACGAACAGCGTGTCGGTGTTGGCGACGACAGCGTCGATCGCCTGGACCGCCGCCTTGGTGTAGTCGAGCATGCCGTTGGCGTCCGTGCTGTCGCCCGCTGCGGCCTTCGTGCATGGGGAGCCGAAGCAGTCCACGAACTCGTGGTCCGATGAGGCGGCGGGGATGCCGAACGCGTACGAGATGCCGAGCTGGTCGGCGTACCACGCGGTGGTGTTGACCGCCGACTTCACCAGCGCCGGGTAGTCGGCCGCGCCGGTGCCGGTGCCGTTCTGCACGCCGGGCCCGTTACTGCCGAGGTCGTAGAGCGATGCGATGAAGTAACCATCACCATGCAGGAGAGTCGCGATCTCGGGGCCGTCGGTGGCGAGAGCACCACCGAACGCGAACACCGAGAAGTAGCGGCCGCTCGGGTGGGCGGTGTCCACGCAGCCATAAGTCGCGGATGCGAAGTCGGTGTTGATTTCCGAGTAGAACGCCTGTTGACCGGTGCTTTCGGCGTTGAACGGCTCGTAGTCGAACTGGATTCCGGAGACGTTATCGTCGGCGCACACCTCGTCGGCGATCTCGTCGGCGAACGCACCCGCCTTCGCCGTGGTCATCGCGTCGATGTTGCCGGTCCCGGGTGTGCCGTCGATGATCGGGGAGATCGAGATCGGGGTCGCACTGGCGTTCGCGAGCTGGGGGCCCTGATCGAGCGCCGCCCAATACGCTGCGGTGTCCCAGATCCCGTTGTCCTTGCCGCTGCCGTCGTAGTAGGTGCCGTCGTCGATGGCGCGGGGGTTGGCGCCGCCGGCGTAGGTCTCGATGTCGGTGCCGTAGTTGTAGATCTGCGTGATCTTGTTGGTGGCGCCGGCTGCCGCGTTGTATCCGAGGATGGACTGCGCCCAGACGCCGGTTCCGGCCGCGCCGTCATAGATCCACGCGCTGTTCGCGTGGGGGATGACGCTGGTCGAGGCTGCTGCGGCACCGGTGGCCTGGAAGTAGACGAGGGCGCCGGATCCGAGGACCAGTGCCGCTGCGGCCACGCCGATCCGTCCACGCCGCGAAGCCGCACGTGAAGCCAGGCGCAACACAGCCGAACCTTTCCGATCGTTGGTGGACATCGTTCTCACTTTCGATCCCGACCCGAGTGCCTGGAAAACGGATCTGATTGATATTAAGCGAAAAGTTAGTCATACGATCATTAACTGTCAATGGCCAATCAATATTGAGATCACGGCGCGACGAGGGTGGCACGATTGGCCAGAAGTCGCAGCAGCCGGTCCACCTCGGTTGCCACGGCCATCCGGCCCTCGCGTACGTACTGGCGGGGATCGGTCATGTCCGGATCGAGCTCCAGACGGCTGCGGATCGCGCGGGTGAAGAGGCCGTTCAGGTGGGTGGAGATGTTGATCTTCGACATGCCGGCCGCGACCGCGGCCGACAGCGATTCATCTGATAGCCCGGAAGAACCATGTAGAACAAGGGGTACGGGTACGTCGGCCGCGAGCTTGGCGATCAGCCCGAGATCGACCTCCGCCGTCCGGCTGGTCATCGCATGTTCGGTGCCGACCGCGACGGCCAGCGAATCGACGCCGGTAGCGGCCACGAAGCGCACCGCCGAAGCCGGATCCGTCCGTACGCCCGGCGCGTGCGCACCGTCCTTGCCACCGATCTCGCCGAGTTCGGCCTCGACCGACGCGCCGAATTTATGGCAGTAGGCGGTGATGTCCCGCGTGCGCGCCACGTTGTCGGCGAAGTCCGACCGGGACGCGTCGAACATGACACTGCGTACGCCCATCCGAAGCCCGTCACGCACGATGCTCTCGGTTTCGATGTGATCGAGGTGCACGACGACCGGCACGGTGGCCGCCTCAGCCAGCTCGATTGCACCGCGCAGCAGCGGCGCGAGCGCACCGTGATACCGGATGCAGTTTTCGCTCAGCTGCAGGACGACCGGCAGTCCGGCGGACCCGGCGCCGGTGACGATCGCCTCGGCATGTTCGAGCAGGACCACATTGAATGCGCCCACCCCGAGGCGGTTGCGCCGGGCATCGTCGAGCAATGTCCCCATATGTGCGGTCGTCACGGTTATCTCCCTGCGGTCTTGTCACGGTTGGCTGAGGCGATGCGCACGACGGCTGTCGTGGACGGCGGCACTACGGCTGTCGTGCGGCGGTGTGGCGGTGCGGTGTTACGGCTGTCTTTCGGCGGTGCGGAAGCGGTGGAACGTAGGCGGATCGAGTTCGCCGGCGGCGGGCGCAAGCACGGCCGCGGCACCGGCCGCATTCGCCCACCGCAGGCAGGTCGGGATCGGTTCGGACCGGGCGAGCGCGACCGCGAGTGCGGCGGTGGCCGCATCTCCGGCACCGGTCGGGTTGCCCTCGACCCCCGGGATTGCCGGGACGTGCCACGACTCGGCTCCGTCGGTCGCGATCACGCCATGGGCGCCGCGCGTGACGACGACGAGCCCGGCGCCGAGACGGATCAGCCGGGCCATCCGCTGTTCGGTGCCGCGGCCCTCGATGCTGGCGCGAAGCTCCGCTTCGTTCGGCTTGAGCACGGTCGCGCCGGCCCGGGCCGCGGCCACGAGAGCGGCGCCGGTGGTGTCCACAATCGAGGGGATATTGCGCTCGCGGGCCGCGGTCACCCATGCGCCGACCTGTTCCGGATCGGTGTCCGGAGGCAGCGAACCGGATATGACCAGGGCGTCCGCGGCCGCTACGGCCCGCCGGACGAGCGCCAGCACGTGATGCCAGTCGGCGCCGGCCAGCGGTCGGCCCGGTTCGGCATACACGGTCGCCCGGCCGGCGTCGTCAACCACGGTGACCGTCGTACGCGTCTCGCCGTCGACCGGGCAGACCAGTGCGGTGTCGCCTTCGACCCGCAGCCGTTCGGCCATCCAATCGCCGCCCGTACCGCCGAGTGGCAACACCGACGTCGTGGACGCGCCGAGCAAGCGAGCGACCCGGGCGACGTTGACGCCCTTGCCACCGGCGCGTCGTAGCGGATCAACCACGCGATGCGTACGCCCGGCGGTGGTCGACGGCACGCGATAGGTCACGTCGATCGCCGGGTTCGGAGTGAGGACCGCGACGCGTACCGGCCGGTCCTGTCGGTCAGTCATGACGGCCTCGCGCGATCCGCACTGCGCCGACCAGGGCGGAGTCCGCGCCGTAGCGTGATGTCCGCAGTTCCGGGCGCAACAATTCGGGCAGCCGCGCGCTGACGGCTTCGGCCACCGGGGCGAGCAGAAGGTCCCCGGAGCGGCTGAGTCCGCCGCCCAGGATGACGATGCGAGGTGCCAGCGTGGCGCCGATCCACGCGATCGTCTCCGCCAGCGCCGCCACCGCGTCAGACCAGATTCGCATTGCCACGTCGTCACCTGCGCGGACCAGCCGTGCCACCGTCTCGCCGTCGTCCACCCGCGCGCGCCGGGCGATGCCACTGGCCGAGCAGATCTCCTCGATCCGGCTACCGGCGAGCGGGCCATCGGTCAGCACGTACTGGCCGATCTCGCCGGCCCGCGGGCCGAGGGGCAGCATGGCCGGTCCACGGGTGAACGCCGCCGATACGCCGGTGCCGAGCGGGATGAATGCGACGACGTCGTTCGGGCCTGCGCCGGCCGCGACGCCTTCGACGATCGCAGCCGTGTGTACGTCGTGTCCGAACCCGACCGGCCGCTCGAGCGCTTCCGTGACCATTTGCCGAACCGGCAGGTCACGCCACCCGAGATTGGCCGAGTAGACGCAGACACCGGCGGATTCGTCGACGATGCCGGGACACACGACGCCGATCGCATCCGGCTCGGTGACCCGCGTTGCGGCGGCAGCGATCCGGCTGACCGCGTCAATCGTGGTCCGGCCCGACGGATCGTCGCGAGGAGTGGAAACACGCCATTCGCCGAGCGCTACACCGCCCTCGGCCAGTCTGGCCTTGATCCCGGTCCCGCCGATGTCGATACCGAGCCGAACTCTCACGAGCCGAGAATGACGGCGCGCGTGAGGGCGCGAGGGTTGTCCGGGTCCAGGCCGCGCTGGCCGGCGAGCGCGACCGCGAAGCGCTGCGCAATCGTCAGGCCGACCATCGGGTCGACGTCGTGGCGTACGTGCGTGGCGCCGGTACGTGCGATGTCGTCGTCCAGCCCGGGCGGCATTTCACCAAGCGACCAGACCAGCCGGTCCGGCTGCGCGATCGCGATCGGACCGTGCCGGTACTCCATCGCGGGGTACGCCTCGGCCCACAGCTGCGCCGATTCGCGGACCTTGAGCGCGGCCTCGTAGGCGAAACCGACCGCGGCACCGCGACCCAAGAACGTCACCTGGCGCGCCGTCAGCAGGTCGTCGATGTCGACGAGGAACGCCTTTTCGGCGTCCTCGATCAGCGGCCGGACATCCTCGCCGAGATGCGCGCGGAGCAGGGTCAGGACGGTGGTCGGAAAGCGGGTCTGGACAACCGAACGCTCATCCGCGAACGGCAGCGCGATGTTGTCCCGGGCCATCGTCGCGACCGGCGTGTCGTCCGAGCCGGTGATCGCGAGCGTCCTGGCGTCGCCAACGCGTTCGAGGAAGTCGATCACCTCGGTCGTCGTACCGGAACGGGAGAGCGCGATGACCCGGTCGTACTCACGGCCATGCGGGTACTCCGATGTGACGAAGGCATCGGTAACGCCGTGTCCGGCCGCTTCGCGCGTCGCCGCGTACGCCATCGCCATGAATGCGCTGGTGCCGCAACCGACGATTGCGACTCGCTCGCCACGTTGGGGGAGGAGCTTCTCGAAGGTCGGCAGCGCCGCGAGGGCCGTACGCCAGCACTCCGGCTGGGATGCGATCTCGGCGTCGACGAACGAGTCGGCCATGGGGTCTCCTAATTCATTGGGCCCGGGAGCCACGGTGATCGCTGTGTCGACTGATAATGAGCGAAACTAAGCGATGTCGTCAAGTTCGCTCACTACACAAAAGGGTAGGTGCCAGTACAGTGAGATTCGCAGCACCGACTACGACCCGCGAGGAAGCCATGACCCAGCAGCAGCGTCTGAACGCTCTACTCGACCTGATCACCGAGCGGGGGAGCGTCTCGATCCCGGAGATCATCGAAGGGCTCGGTGTGTCGGCGCCGACCGCGCGGCGCTACCTGACCGCCCTCGCCGACCAGCGTCTGGTCACGCGTACGCACGGTGGTGCATCCGTACTGGGCAGCGGTTATGAGTTGCCGCTGCAGTACAAGGTGGCGCGGCAGGCGGAGGCGAAGATTTCGATCGGCCGGGCCGCGGCGGCGCTGATCAACCCGGGCGATTCGGTGGGTCTCAACGGTGGTACGACGACCACTGAGGTGGCCCGTGCGATCGGCCGGCAGTTGCACGGTCCGGACGACGTCGACACCTCGCTCACACTGGTGACGAACGCGCTCAATATCGCTTACGAGGTGTCGATACGACCGCAGATCAAGCTGGTGGTGACCGGCGGCGTGTCTCGCCGACAGTCGTACGAGCTGGTCGGACCGCTGGTCAACCGCACCCTCTCCGACGTCGCGCTGGACATCGTGATCCTCGGCGTGGACGGATTGAGCACGCAATTCGGGGCGACCACCGTGCACGAGAGCGAGGCCGAGGTCAGTCAGCGCTTCATTGACGTGGCCAAGCGCATCGTGGTGGTGGCCGATGCGACCAAGATCGAACGCGTTACGTTCGGGCGCATCTGCCCCTTGAGCCGCCTTGACGTGCTGGTCACCGACGCACCGGTGAGCGGTGACTTTGCGCGCGCGCTCGATCTGGCCCGCGTTGACGTCATCGTGGCCGAATAAGAGCGATCGCTCACGCGGATAACCGCAGGTCAGTTGCTATCTGCGCATTCGAGCAAGCTTCCGTGATCGGTCTGTGATCGATTGTGCTCTTTTAAAACATCAGATGAGCGGTTAGAGTCAGCCAACTGATCGTTCCGGGTAAGCAGACCGCTCGCTTTCGCCGCGCGACCCGCCTTCCGGAACGTCCTCGCAGTCCAGTGTCTTGCGGATTAACACCCGAGAAAGCGAGAACCCCCCTCATGGATAAACGACTCAAGCCTCGGCTGATGGGCACGGCCGTCGCGCTCGCCCTAGCGGTTACCGGAATCGCCGGCTGTTCATCCTCCAGCTCCTCGGCCAAGGGCGGACCGGTGACGCTCAAGCTGGTCGCCGCCGACTACGGCACCGGTGCCAGCAACGCCAGCCAGAAGTACTGGCAGGGCATCGCGGACGATTTCCACAAGGCGAACCCCGACATCACGGTGACGGTGCAGACCATCAACTGGAACGACTTCGACAACCAGGTCCAGACGATGATCCAGAACAAGCAGTACCCGGACATCACCGAGGGCGACTACTTCTCGACGTACGCGCAGGAAGGTCTGCTGTACTCGGCCGACCAGGTCCTGTCCAACCCGGGCGACCTACTCTCCGCGTTCAAGGAGCAGGGCAGCTACCAGGGCGTTCAGTACGGCATGCCGTTCACCACCAGCTCCCGGACGCTGTTCTACAACAAGAAGCTGTTCGCGGCCGCGGGCATCACCGCAGCTCCCGGATCGTGGGCCGACGTCCAGACGGACGCCGCTGCGATCAAGGCAAAGGGCCAGACCGGTTTCGGACTGCCGCTCGGCTCCGAGGAAGCACAGGCCGAGTCGCTCCTGTGGATGCTCGGCAACGGTGGTGGCTACCAGACCGACGGCAAGTACTCGATCGACAGCCCGGCCAACGTCCAAACGTTCCAGTTCCTGAACACGCTGGTTTCGGCGGGCGACACCGAGCCGAACCCGGCCTCGGTCAACCGGACCGATCTGTGGCAGAAGTTCGCGCAGGGTCAGGTCGGCATGATCAACGGCTCGCCGGCGCTCATCCCGCTCATCCAGTCCGCCGGTGTCCTCCAGGACTCCGACTGGGCGTCGGTGCCGATCGCCGGTAAGAACGGTCCGCTCACCGCAACGCTCGGCGTCTGCGACAACGTCGCCGCGTTCAAGAACAACGGCCACCAGGCGGAGATCAAGAAGTTCCTTGACTTCACCTACCAGCAGCAGTACCAGGTCCAGTTCGACAAGGAGTACGACCTGCTCCCGGCTACCACCTCCGCCTCGACCGCGCTGGCCGGCGACGCGGTGTTCGCGCCGTTCCTGAAGGCACTGCCGAACTCGGTTCAGTACCCGAGCGACACCGCGTGGCCGCCGCTGAAGACGAAGATCCAGCAGACGATCGGTACCGCGGTCACCACCGACCCGAGTAAGGTCCTCGGTCAACTGCAGCAACTGACGACAAAGAGCTGACCCTAGCTGCATGAGGTGTCCACGGGTGCGTGCCGATGCACGCACCCGTGGCCCGTTCTAGACGAAAGGGTTTCAGGTGGTCACCCCCCGTATCACACCGGCGCGGTCGCGGCGGTCAAGCTCGATGGTCCGGCGACTCCAGCCCGTTCTCTGGGTGGGACCGGCGACCGCGCTCATCGCCATCGTCGTGCTGTGGCCGGTCGTCGTAATGATCAAGTCGTCATCGCTGAAGATCAGCGCGGACGGATTCGTGCTCGGCAGCGCCGGTTGGAACAACTTCGACGAACTCTTCGATGAGCCCGATCTCACCGGTGTTCTGTTGCGTACCGCCCTGTGGGTCGTCGGGGTCGTCGTCATCACGATGCTGATCTCGCTCGCGCTCGCGCAGCTGTTCAACCAGCGCTTTCCCGGCCGGCGCGTCACGCGCTGGGCACTGATCGTCCCGTGGGCCTGCTCGGTGATCATGACGTCCCTGATCTTCCGGTGGGCGCTCGACGCCAACAACGGCGTCATCAACGTGATCCTGCACGACCTGGGCATCGTCCACACACTCAACTCCGAGCAGTCGGACTGGCTCGGCCGTCCGGTACCGGCGTTTCTCTGGATGATGGCGGTCGCGGTCTTCGTGTCCCTGCCATTCTCGACGTACGCGATCCTGGCCGGTCTCCAGTCGATCCCCGGCGAGGTATTCGAAGCGGCCAGCATCGATGGCGCCGGTACGTTCCGGCGCTACCTGCACGTGACGCTGCCGCTGGTGCGGCCGGCCATCATCGTGGCCGCACTGATCAACGTGATCAACGTGTTCAACTCGTTCCCGATCATCTGGGAGATGACGCGCGGCGGGCCCGGCTACTCGACCAGTACGACCACCACGTTCATGTTCATCCTGAAGCAGGGCTACATCGGGGAGTCGGCGGCCATGTCCGTCATCAACTTCACGTTGGTCATTCTCATCGTGCTCGTATTCCTGCGAGTCACCCGCTGGCGGGAGCAGACCGCATGACGACCACGACATCGATCCCGGCACAGCGCTCGGTCCCGGCCGTCATTCCGGCTCCGAGACGCAATCCGTTCCGGCACCGCCGGGTCATCATCATCTCGGTCCTCGCGTACGCGGTCGCACTGATCTTCTTGTTGCCGTACATCGAAATGGTGATCGTGGCGGTCCGTCCCAAGGACCAGCTACTGTCCGCGAACCTGTTGCCGACGCGAGCCGACTGGTCCAATTTCGTCACCATCTGGTCCACCGGGTTCGGCAGTAACCTGCTGACCAGCTTGCAGATCGCGGCGGGCGCGACCGTGCTGGTGCTGGTGGTGGCGCTGCCGGCCGCGTATTACAGCGCGCGTCATCGCTTCCGCGGCCGTACGGTGTTCCTGCTGCTGGTGCTCGCCACCCAGATGTTCCAGCCGGCCGCGATGCTGGTCGGCATCCAGCGTGAGTTCCTCTCGTTCAACCTGCCGTCGCCGACGCTTTCGTTGATCATCGTCAACGCCGGCTTCAACATGGCGTTCGCGGTGTGGATCCTCAACGCATTCTTCTCGTCGATTCCGGTCGAGCTGGAAGAGGCCGCGATGGTGGACGGTTCCAGCCGACTCGGCGCCGTCCTGCGGATCACACTGCCGATGGCGGCGCCGGGCATCGTCACCGCGCTTATCTTCACGTTCATCTGCGCGTGGAACGAGTTCCTGGTCGCCCTCACGCTGACGTTGGGCTCGCCGCCCAGTCAGCGCCCGCTGACGGTGGGTATCAACGACTACGTAGGCCAGTACTCGGTGGACTGGGGGCACCTGTTCGCGGGTTCCCTGATCGCAACGATTCCGGTGATCATCCTGTTCGCGTTCATCGAGCGCAAGGTGGTAAGTGGCCTGACAGCGGGCTCGATCAAGTAACTCTGCGTTGATCATGGGGTTGATGTCGTCATCCGCTGCGGAATGACAGCATCAACCCCATGATCGTCGTTAAAGACCGGCGATTCCTTTGCCGATGAGGACTACACCGATCACCGCGAACAACACGACCATCACCACGAGCTTGATGACGCCCCCGGCCGTGGATCCGCCGCCGGCGTTGGACAGGCCGAGCGTCCTCGCGAGGACCGTGAAGACGGTGATCGTCACTACGATCCCCGCGAGCCAGCCGATCAGGAAACCAATGGAGGCCGCGCCCGCGCGAGCGGACAACAGCATCAGGATCACGGCGATGATCGGCGCGGGGCTGATGGCCACCCCCAGCGCGAGGGGCAGTACCTCACCGATCACTTCGCCGATACGGGTAATACTGGCACTTAGTGGCATCTTTCAACAGCTAATCGCCGCGCTTACCCGGCAGTCGGTTACGCGTTGATCGGTCACGCATCGATCGGTCACGAGTCGATCGGTCAGGAATCGAGAAGCGGTTTTACCGGTGTGGAACATAGCGTCACCGGTATGACTTCCATCGAATACGTAACTCTCGAAGTACCCAATGTCGACGCCGCCGAGCGTTTCTACTCGACCGCGTTCGGCCTGGACAAGCAGGTACGCCTGCGCGCAACGGAGGCGCCGACGACCGGCTTCCGAGCCTTCACGCTCTCGCTCACCGTGTCGCAGCCGGCGAATGCGAACCTCCTGCTCGACGCCGCTCTGAAGGTCGGTGCCACGTCGTTGAAGCCGGCCGCGAAGTCGCTGTGGGGCTACGGCGGCGTCGTACAGGCGCCGGACGGGGCGATTTGGAAGATCGCGACGTCGTCGAAGAAGGACACCGGACCCGCGAGCAAGGAGATCGACTCCGTCGTTCTGCTGATCGGCGCCGGTGACGTGGCCGTGAGCAAACAGTTCTATGTCGAGCACGGGCTGGCCGTCGGGAAGAGCTTCGGCCGCAAGTACGTCGAGTTCGACACCGGTTCAAGCCCGGTCAAGCTCGGCCTGTACGGGCGAAAGGCGCTGGCCAAGGATGCCGGCGTCGGGCCGGAGGGAAGCGGATCCCATCGGCTGGCGATCGCCGGTGACCTCGGCAGCTTCACCGACCCCGACGGGTTCGCCTGGGAAGCCGCCTGAGTCCGGCCATGGCACAGGGTTGCGCATCGACGCATTTCCACAGATACATTCTGCGATGGATTGCCGAGGGAACAGCCGGTCAGTAAGGTTGCCACCGATGTCACCGGCGCGTGGAGAACCCGCCGTTGCGGTCGGCAGCGATGCGACAGGAGACACCGTGGCGAACCCTCCGTTCAATGGCGTTACCTACGCCTGGACCGCCCTCGAGCGTATGAAGGACTGGTCGGATCGCGAGGCGCTCGTGTCGCCGGGCGGCCGCCGTTACACGTACGCGGAGTTCCGCGAGGGCGTCCTGGCGATGGCCACCTCACTGTGGTCGCATGGGATCCGCCCGGGCCAGACACTCGGCGTCTTCGCCTACAACCCGGCCGAGTCGATCTTCCTGCAGCTCGGTGCGCACATGCTCGGCGCCCGCACGGCATGGACGACCACGACCGAGCCGCTCGGCTTCCGGTCCGACTTCCTCCGTCGGGCCGAGATCGACGCGTTCGTCTACGACGCGCGCGGCGAGGTCGGCGGTCTCCGGCCAGAAACTGGCCGAGGTGGCCGCGCCGGTGCCGGTGTTCTGCTTCGGCCCCGATGGCCTCGGACCGGACTTGACGGCGGTGCCCGCGGCCACGCCGCTCCCGTTCGACCCGACCGACGTGACGGTCGAGCCGTCAACGCTCGTGCAGACCGGCGGCACGACCGGCTACCCGAAACTGGTCCACCACCGGCACGGCTTCTTCGCGACGCTCCTCGCCTGGGCCGACGCATACGTCGCGAGCGGCGCGCCGCCGCTGCGTCACCTGCTGCAGAGCGGCACATGGCACATCAGCTCGCAGGTCGGAGCGTTCATGACGCTGTTCTCCGGCGGCACCCTCTTCCTGAAGGAGGGCATCGACAACGGACCGTACCTAGCGCTGATCCGCGACGAGCGCATCAACAGTGGGTTCCTCGCACCCCCGGGGCTGTACACGCTGCTCGACGACCACGAACTGATGGACTCCGCCGATGTGAGTTCGCTCCAGATGCTCACCGTCTCGGGCAGCGCCGCCGCCCCGACACGGCTCAAGGCCGCAGCCGAGCGGCTCGGCCCGGTCATCCGGATCGTGTACGGGATGAGCGAGTCGCCGATGATCGCGGCGATGCCCAACGTCGCCTTCGACCCGGCGCACCCCGACCGGCTGGCCTCCTGCGGGCTCCCGTTCGGCGACACCAGCATCGAGATCCGCGACGACGACGGCAAGCCGCTTCCGCCCCACGAGGTCGGCGACATCTGGGTGTCGAGTTCGCTGAACATGTCGGAGTACTACGGCTCGCCGGATGTCACGGCGGCCGTGCTGGTCGACGGCTGGCTCAAGACCGGCGACATGGGCAAGCTCGACGACGACGGCTACCTATATATCGTGGACCGCGCCAAAGACATGATCATCACGGGAATCGGGTCGTCGAACGTGTTCTGCCGCCCGGTCGAGGACATCCTGATCGAGCACCCGTCGGTGCGGGCCGCGGCCCTGATCGGCGTACCCGACCCGCTGTTGGGCGAGACCGTCCACGCCTACATCGTGGCGGCACCCGGCTCCGATCTGACCGCCGAGGAGTTGCGCGAGCATGCCTTCGGGCGGCTCAACGCCCGATGGACGCCGACATCGTTCGGCTTCATTGATGCCATGCCGCTGACCGCCTCCGGGAAGATCGACAAGAAGCAGCTCCGCGAACGGCACGCCGCGGAGAAGCGTTCCTCGGAGAGCAGCACGGCATGACGCAGGCGGTGACCGCGACCCCGGCGGCCCGCGGCAACCGCGCTCCCGTCATCGCGCTGATCGCCGCCGAGGGACTGTCGGCGCTCGGCACTCGCATCGCGTTCATCGCTCTGCCGTGGCTGGTCCTCGTGACGACGCACGACCCGATTCGGATGGGCATCGTCTCCGGTTCGGCGTCACTGCCGTACGTGCTGAACGGGTTCATCGCATCTCCGCTCGTCGGCCGGATCGGCGCCCGTCGGATGTCCAACATCTCCGATGTCGCCAGCGCCGCGTTGATGGCCATGGTCGCGTTGAGCTTCAATTCGAGCATTGTTGTGCTCGCCCTGCTGGTCGGGCTGGAGGGCTCGTTCCGCGGTGTCGGCGACCGGGCGAAGAACACCATGCTCAAACCGCTCCTGGACGCGACGAACATCGACACGCTGCGGCTCACATCGGCGTACACCGGCGTGGCACAGCTGGCCATGCTGACCGGAGGGTCGGTCGCCGGCGTACTCATTGCGTTCTTCAACCCCTGGGGCGCCATCTGGATCGACGCCGGCTCATTCCTCGTGTGTTGGGCGATCGTGTCCACTCTCGTCAAGGTGCCAAAGGAGCCGAAGCCTGAGCCCCGGTCACTCGAGGGAGCCGATGGCCTCTACCGCTCCGCGTCGGCCAAGCCACCGACCGAGTCGTACGTGTCTGAGCTCAAGTCCAACTTCACGTTCGTGCGAGGGAACAAGCTGATCGCGAACATGGTCCGCATGCTCTTCGTGACGAACATGTTCAGCACGGTCGCGACCGTCACGTTCATTCCGCTCTGGATCAGCACCAACGAGAACCACTCGCCGATCGCGCTCGGCTGGATCGGTGGCGCCTTCGCGCTCGGCGGCATCTCCGGCAACGCCACATTCACGGCGCTGGCCACCAGGATTCCACGCTACCGAGCCTTCACCGCAGGGTATCTGATCGGGGGCGCCCCCCGATTTCTTGTGCTGGCCCTCAGTCACAATCTCGTCGTGGTCGCCGTCGTCTGGGCGCTGTCCGGATTCGCGCTTGCGTCGACCAATCCGACCATCGGCGCCGTGATGTATCGGTTGGTGCCCATCCGTATGCTCGCCGGAGTCGGAGCGCTCACCACCGGCATCTCCTTCAGTGGGATCGCCCTCGGCGGCCTTGTCGGCGGATTCACCGTCGAGAACCTCGGCTTTCGCAACGCCGTTCTCCTCGCCGGCGGGATCTACTTCGCTGCCAGCCTGTCCCCCCTGCTGGGCCATCGGACCTGGCGCGTCATCGACGTCATCACCAGGCGCGCCGTCGCCAGTGGCAACCGGGTCGCGGTCCGGCTCGTCCTTGCGCGTCACCAGTGGACCGCGACGGTTCGCGGCCGCGACGGAACGTCGCTCGTCGAGGATTACGCGGTCGATGCGGGCAGCGCGGCCATCGCGCTCGGACTGATGAACCCGCCCGGTCTGGAGTCCGCCGTCGACACCATGCTGATTCACGAGCAGCGTCAGTTGCGGGACCGGAACGACGAGCTACGCCGGCAACTGCAGGCCGCCGAGGATCGCCTTGCCCGGATGGCGAGAGCGGCGGGTACCGATCCGCCGCCGCCATACGAGGTGAACGGCAATGGTCATCACCCGAAGATCGGCACCATCGTCAGCCTGAGACTGGACACCCCGACCTAGCCGGACCGATCGACATATCAGCCGTGCTCGATCCTTGCCCGTCGAGATCTCCGACGCGAGAGTCGGTCGGAGGTGAACATATCGTCGCCGGAGGACACTGTGAAGCTCGCTCCCGAAGTTGCCGCGATGCGCGACCGGCGACAAAACGACAACGTACCGCCGCTCTATACGCTGACACTCGCGCAGGCGCGTGCCGATGATCTCGCCGCCATCCAGGCCGGCAACGACGAACCGGAGCCGGTCCACAGCGTCGCCGACGACCACGTCGGCAACCGGCGAATTCGCATCTACCGGCCCAACTCGCGGACCGACCTCGGCGCGCTGGTGTACTTCTACGGTGGCGGCTGGACTCTCGGATCGATCGAGACGGCCGATGCGGTCGCGCGCCGCCTCGCCAACACGGCCCTCTGCGTGGTCATCGTCCCCGAGTACCGCCTGGCACCCGAGCACCCGTTCCCGGCCGCGGTCGACGACGCAATCGCTGCCCTACGGTGGGTCCACGACCACGCTGACACACTCGGCATCGCGCGGGACCGTATCGCCGTCGGCGGGGACAGCGCCGGTGGCAATCTCGCCGCGGTCGTGACGCTGCTCGCTCGCGACGCCGGCGACGTACCGATCCGGGCCCAGGTGCTGGTCTACCCGAACACCGACTACGACTCGGACACCGCGTCGGCACAGCTGTACGACGAAGAGTGGATGTTCAACCGCCACTCGGTCGCGTGGTACTGGTCGCATTACCTGGCGGAACCGACCGACGGCGCCAATCCGCTGGCATCGCCGCTGCGTGCCGTAGATCTCAGTGGCCTGCCGCCGGCTCTGATCATCACGGCGGAGCACGACCCGCTCCGGGATCAGGCCGAAGCCTATGCACAGCGGCTCATCGACAGCGGCGGAAAGGCGACGATCTCCCGGTACGACGGGATGGTTCACGGCTTCTTCTGCATGCCGTCCGAATTTCCGGCCGGCCGTCAGGCCCAACTCCGAGCCGCGTCGTTCCTGCGGCGTCACATCGCGGGCGGAGCACCGGATCCGGACGTCGTACATCCGGAGCCAATCGCGCCGGATCTCGTGTTTCTCCGCCCGTTGGTCGACGGACTGGAAAATATCGAAATCGGCGAGTTCACGTACTTTCACGATGATGCGCACGCACTCGAGTTCGCGACCCGCAACGTGCTCTACGCATACGGTCCGGAACGGTTGATCATCGGTCGCTATTGCGCCATCGCCACCGGCACCGAGTTCATGATGTCGTCCGCGAACCATCCGATGGTCGGCGTGGGGACGTTCCCGTTCAGCATGTTCGCCGGCGCCTGGGGCGACGCGACCCGGGACATCGAGCTGCCGAGTCGCGGCGACACCGTGATCGGGAACAACGTGTGGTTCGGCAAGGACGCGATCGTGATGCCGGGCGTCCACATCGGAGACGGAGCCATCATCGGTGCGCGCGCCGTGGTCGCGTCCGATGTTCCGCCGTACGCGGTCGTGGCCGGCAATCCGGCACGCACCATCCGTCTCCGGTTCAGCGAGCGCGAGATCGAGGATTTGTTGGAGATTGCGTGGTGGAACTGGCCGGTCGAGGCGGTCACCGCGCATGCCCTCACGATCATGACCGGCGATGTGGAGGCCCTGCGCGCCGCTGCAGCGAGCATCGGCTGACGTCTGCGGTTACGGGTGAGGATCACTGGTACGAGGCGTTCGCCTGCGCCACTTCGCCGAAGTGGCGCAGGCGAACCTGATCAGGTCAGATCTACTCGACCGACTCGACGGACTTCTCAACCGACTTCTCGACGGACTTCTCAACGGAACGCATATTGACACCTCCATCCATCCTGGGTGTGACAGAGCGCCACCGTGTGCGCGAGGAGAGCGTAACGGCTCGATCGGTCTCAAGTGAAGTATCTAAATATTCACTGTGCCAAATTTGTCGCAGTCCTCAGTGGTTCGTACGCCACATTTCTGACCATTCAACCATTTCCCGAATGGCCGAAAGCCGGTCGTCGACTCCGCCGAGTTCGTCCTTGAGGCGCTGTGTCTCCTGCTCAGCACGTTTCTGATCATCTTCGATCGCGCGTTCAAGTTCCTCGCGGAGGCCGGGAAGATCCAAGGCCTCGATCGCCCGTAGCGCATCGATCGACTTGACATCATGGCCTCCGGCTGTCACACCTTCCTTCCGCTCCACCTCGACCGCCCACCCGCCTTCGGCATAGATGAGCGTCACCGCAACCCAGGTCGCCACGCCCGCCAGCCGCACCGCGATCGGATCGGCGGGAACCGTTGCCTCGCGCACTTCTTCGCCGTGAACTGCGGCCGCCCGCTGCATCATCGGCGCACCGACCGCGGCAAGGTAGAGCGCCGCCCCAACGAGCAGACCACCCACCAGCGGGAGCCGATCGACGATCGCGGCACCTGCCAATGCGGCCGCCGGAAGGGCAAGGAAAGCAACCGCGGCAGCCTGATTCATCGTCCACGTACGCTCCTGAGGCCGACCGGTGTAGTCGACCACCACGTCCGGTGTTGAGAGCCCACCGGCGAATACGGACCCCGCCACGAACGCCGCGCACGCGATGACGGCCGACAGTCCGGGCAGATGCGCGACGACCAGGCCCGGCACGGCGGCCACCGCGAAGCCGATCGCAGCAGCGACGCCGATCTGGACCGCACGGTGTCCCACAGCGACCGCGACGCCTCCGACGAGCGCGCCGGTCACGAAGGAACCAGCGACGATGCCCAGCGCCATCGGCGCCTGCAGAAGGCCGCGCACCCACAGCAAAACGATCGCGAGGGCGCCGGCCTGTGCCGCGTTCTGGATCGCGACCGTGACGAGGGCGGCGCTAATCCCGATCCGCCGCTCGGCGCCGGCCCGGTACAGACCCAGCTCCTGCGTGTCCTCGTCAAGTGCCCGGACAACGGCCGACATTCCGCCGTTCGTCTGCGGCGCCGTCCATGAGACGACCGCCGCCGCGGTCACCAAGGCGATCGCCGGCAGCCAGACCATTGCCACGGCGCCCGCCAGCGTCACTACTCCGCCGGCAACGACGCCGCAGACCGACGGCACGATCAGCGACAGCGTGGTGGGCGAACCCGAGCCAAGTTGCACGGCGGGGACCGGCGAGTCGTGCGCCAGATCGGCGCTGCCGCGCAATCCACCGATGACGGCGGCGAGTGCGAGCACGATGCCGAATGCACTGTGGTAGGCCGCGGCGAACCCGACGAGGGCGACCGCACTGGCGAGATCGGCGCCCGCGGCGGTGGGCCGCGCTCCGAGGCGCGCGACCCATTCGCGCAGCGACAGGCGTGCCGCTGCGTAGAAGACCGCCATCGCCGCGGCCACCGCCACGGTCCGCCAAATGCTATTGGTATTCGCCAATATCAGAAGTGACAGGGCAAATCCGGAGACTTTCGTACTCACGCCGGCCAGTGTCGCGGCAATCGTCTGCGCCGACAGGCGTGCGGCTCCGGGCGCCTCGGACTCAGCGTCTGTGCTGCTAGTACTGGTCATCGGATCCTCCACATAGCTCACTTCCAGACAGACGAATCGGGCAATCGGTCCTCGGCATCACTTGCTCTTGACGATTTCCGCAGCCTAGGCTCTCATTAACGTCGGCAAATGAATAGTCGCGTGTGTGCAAGCTGAAAGGTCGCCTCGAGTATGGGCATTCCTCCACGGCGGCAACTGCTGCTCGCCGGCGCGGTCGTTATCGCTGTCATTTCCACGGTTCTTATCGCCGGAGCCGCCCATTCGACCGCCCCGGGCGGATCGACTCGATGGATCGGCTCGTGGGCGATGGCTCCCACCGCCGCTGCCCTACCCACTGCGGCCACGGCGACCACGCCGGCCGCGCCGAGCGTATCGATGGCCGGATTCGCGAATCAGACCATTCGCATGACCGTGCACACGTCGATCGGCGGCAGCGCGGCGCGGATCCGCGTGTCGAACCGGTTCGGCACCAAGGCGCTCGTGGTGGGTCACGTCACCGTGGCGGTGCCGACGGCCTCCGGCAGCGGCATGATCGTCCCGGGCACCATGCAGAACGTCCTGTTCAACGGCCTGACTACGGCGTCGATTCCGCAAGGTGGCGATCTGTTCAGCGACCCCATCCCGATGACCGTCAAAGCCGACTCCGACCTCGCGATCAGCATCTGGCTGCCGTCCGCGACCGGAGCGGCGACCTTCCACGCGAACGCTCGCTCGACGACGTGGATCGGCAAGGGTGACCACACCGCAGACACCTCGGGCGCGGGACTCCGTACCAAGGACGCGTCGTGGTACTACGTGACCGGGGTCGATGTACAGAACAGCACGGCGGACGGCACGGTCGTCGTCTTCGGCGACTCGATCAGCGAGGGTTACACCGCGACCGTTGACGCCGATCATCGGTGGCCGGACCGGCTTGCCGATCGACTGGGCGCATTGCCGGCCAAGGACGACGCGCCCGGCGTCCTCGATCTCGGCACCGCCGGATCTGCTCTAGGACACGACGGCTCGGAGATCGGTGTAACGCAGCTCGGCCCGAGTTCCACCGCCCGGCTCAACGACGACGTATTCGCACAGTCCGGCGTACGCGTCGTGATCGTTGAGCTGTCGATTAACGACATCTGGATCTACCATGACGGTCCCGACCAGCTCATCGCCGAGCTAAGGCAGCTCGCCACCCAGGTGCACGAACACGGCTTGAAGGTCTACGTGTCGACGGTCTCGCCCTGGGGTGGATACAAACCGTATTTCACGTCGAAGCTCGATCAGACACGGCTTGCCGTCAACACCTACATCCGAAGCGGCGCCGATTTCGACGGTTACATCGACTTCGACCAGCTGTTGCGTGATCCGGAGACGCCGACGCTGGTGAAGGCGGGCTGGGACAGCGGGGACGGCATTCACCCCAATGATGCGGGTTACCTGGCGATGGCGAATGACGTCCCGCTCAAGTTCCTGCTGCCGTAGGACGCCGGCCGGTCGCGGTTACTACCGGCCGTCGTACGGCGGTGAGTCCACCGCCGTACGACGGTGGACCTGTCGGACTATCCACCATCGTCGTACGGTCAAACTCGCATCAACCGGTTGACGATTGTCAATGTAACAAGTCTTACTAGTATCGACGTAAGGCCATATCTGGGCGAGCCAACCGCCGTCCACGGCCCCACGAATGAAGGGCCTCAACGATGGCGACTCCGACCGATCCGCGCCCGCACGTACTGCTGCTGTGCACCGGCCGTCGCGAACTCCGGGAATATCTGCTCGAGACGATGGCTGGCGAATTTCGGGTGCACATCTTCGCCGGCGAGGAGCCGACCTGGGAGGCGCCCTACATCGTTGGTTCCACGGTGATCAGCGAGGCGGCCGGGCAGGACGAGACTCTCGTCGCCGCCCTCCGCGTGAACGACCAGGAGCGGATTGACGGCGTACTCACCTGGCAGGAGACGCACACGACCCAGGTCGCGCACGTCGCGGCGGCGCTCGGCCTGCCCGGTGGTGACAAGCAGGCGATGGGTCGATGCCGGGACAAGCACCTCACCCGGCAGGCCCTGGACGCCGCAGGCGTTCCTCAACCCAAGTCGATCATGGTGGACTCGGTTGAGGAGGCGTTGACGACAGCCGCCGAGATCGGTTACCCGGTCGTCATCAAGCCTAGCGATCTCGCGGTGAGCTTTGGCGTGATCAAGGTCGACGGCCCGGACGAGATGCAGGCCGCCTACGCTGTGACGAGTTCCATACCGGTCCCGGGCATGCCCGAGTATCGCGTCCATGTGCTCGTCGAGGAGTACGCCGACGGAGCCGAGATCAGTGTGGATTGCGCGATCCACAAGGGTCATGTCCAAATCCTGTGTATCGCGCACAAGACCACGAGCTTCCCGCCGTACTTCATCGAGACGGGCCACCTGGCGGACGGTGCCGATCCTCTGCTTACCGATCCTCGGATGCACTCGCTGATGCAGGATGTCCATGACGCCATAGCCCTCCGGGACGGCGTCACGCACACCGAAATCCGGATGACGATGGCCGGACCGAAGATTATCGAAGTCAACGGTCGGCTCGGCGGGGACCAGATCCCGTATCTCGGTCTTCGTGCGACAGGTGTGGATGTCGGACTGGCGTCAACGCGGGTCGCGTGCGGCCTGCCACCCAACCCGGTATCGGATCGGCGGCTCGCCGCGGCGATCCGTTTCTTCTGCACGACGGAGGACAACGGGTTGATCGAGTCGATCAGATTCGACACCGCGGCGCTGGCCGCCGAAGTCGACCAGATCGTCGTTCTTGCCGCGGCCGGACAGCGCCGCCCGCTCGCCACACAAAATCCGCTGCGGGGGCGTCTTGCCTACGTCACCGCGGTCGCGGCGACGCCGAAGGAGTGCGAGTCCGCCCTGGACTCGGCGGAAGCCGCGCTGAGAGTCGTAATCAGCGCCGACAGCTAGAGGTGCCATAGCGTCGATCATGGGGTTGATGTCGTTACCGGTCGGCTTTTGACAGCATCAAGCCCATGATCGACGGAGAGCTGAGCCGCTACCGCGGGACCACCAGGACCGGGCGGTTGGCCAGGGTGATCCTGGCGTACGAGCCGATTGGGAACTGACCGGCTTCGTGGCTCGGCAGATCGGCTTTGATGTCGGTGCCGTCCGGCAACGTGAACGTCACTCGCGTGATCGCGCCGAGGAACGTCGAGACCTGAACGAGCGACGCGCCCGCGCCCTCACCGGCCATCGCATGTACGGCTTCCGGCCTGGTCAGCACCCATACCGTGGTGTTGGCCGCCGGTTGTTCGCCGTCGACCGGCAGCTCCTGATCGCCGACGCTCACCCTGCCGTCGCCGCTCATGACGCCGGCCATCCGGTTCATGGTGCCGACGAATTCGGCGACGAACGCGGTGGTCGGTCGCGCGTACAGCTCGGCCGGCGGGGCCATCTGCTCGAGACGACCATCCCGCATGACCGCTACCCGATCTGCGATTGAGAGTGCTTCTTCCTGGTCGTGCGTCACCAGGACGGTGGTGGTGCCAAGCGAGATCTGGATGCGCCGGATCTCGTCCCGTAGGTTGAGCCGCACCTTGGCGTCCAATGCGGACAGTGGTTCATCCAGCAACAGCACGGTCGGCTGTACGGCCAGCGCACGAGCCAGCGCGACCCGCTGCTGCTGTCCGCCGGACAGTTGATGCGGGTAGCGAGCGGCGCGATCGGACATGCCGACCATTTCCAGGAGTTCCAGCGCTTTGGTCCGGCGGGCCGCCGCGGACACCTTGCGGATCCGGAGTCCGAACGCGACGTTCTCCGCTGCGGTCAGGTGCGGGAACAGGCTGTACGACTGGAACACCATGCCCATGTCGCGTTTGGCGGCCGGCACATTCGTGATGTCGCGCCCGCCGAGCAGGACGCTGCCGGAGTCGGGGTGCTCGAATCCGGCCACGATCCGCAACGCGGTCGTCTTTCCGCAGCCGGACGGGCCTAGCAATGCCACGAGTTCGCCGGGCTCGACGGCGAGGTCCAGGCCGTCGAGCGCGCGTACGTCGCCGTAGTTGCGGCGGAGGTTCTGCAGGTGCAGGCCGACGGCCTGGGTGCGGGTGCCGATCGCCGGACCGGTGGACAGGACGGTGGAGGACATCAGGCGCTCCGTACTCTCAGGCCGCCGCGCCGGGATCCGAGCAACGAGACGGCGAACAAAATGACCGTGGACAGGAAGAGGCTGAGCAGCGATACGGCGATTTGCAGCTGGCCGGATTGCTGCCCGTCCTCGACGATCCAGACCGAGAACGGCTCAACCAGCAGAATGCTGGCGATCGTGTACTCGCCGAAGACCAGCGCGAGCGTGAGAATCGCGCCGGACAGCAGCGAGGTACGGAGGTTCGGAATGACCACCCGCCACGTGGTGACCAGCCAGTTGCCGCCAAGATTGCGGGACGCCTCGGTGAGCGTCTTGAGGTCGACGGATCGCAGACCGGCGTCGATCGCCCGGAACACGAACGGCATCGCGAGGATCCCGTAGATCAACGGCAGTTCGATCGGCAGATTCGGTTGCCGAAGGTCGGCATCCAGCCGGAACAACCAGCCGTTCATCGGGCCGTCCAGTCCCCAGCCGAGCACGGTGGACAGGCCCCACGCGATCGCCACCGGCGAGATCACCAACGGGATCATGCAGATCGTCTCAACGTACGGTCGGGCGCGTGGCACGCGAAGATGAATCGTCAGCATGGTCGGCACCATGATCACCATCACGATCGCGATGGTGATCAGCGAGATCCACAGCGTCATTCGTACGCTGGCGAGGAAGCCCGGAGCGCCGAAGATCTGCCCGTACGGCGCGAACGACCACGACTTCAAGTTCGGGTTGTAGACGGTGAACAGCAGCGCGCAGGCTAGTGGCCCGAAGAAGTAGAGGCCCAGGACGAGGAACACGCCGCCTCGCCACCAGCGTACGCGTTTCAGGACTCGAGCCACTTGGCACTCCTTGCGCGCAACGGATAATAGATCGCCATCACGATGGCGCAGATCAGGATCATGTTGATGCTCATCGCGGCGCCGACGTTCTCCTGGCCGGCGATGACGTTGCCGGACAGGACCGATGCGATGCGTAGCGTGATGAGCGGGATGGTGCCGCCGGCCAGCGCCTTGGCGGTCGCGTACGCGGCGAAGGCGGCGCCGAACGTGAGCACGAAGCCACCGAGGATCGACGGGAACAGGACCGGGAAGCCGATCAGGCGCCAGAATTGCCCGGTGGACGCGCCCAGGTTGCGAGAGGCCTCGCGCCACTGCGGCCGAAGGCCTTCCAGCGTCGGCACGATGACCAGCACCATCAGCGGGATCAGGAAGTACGGGTAGACGAATGCCACGCCGACGAACGTGTCCAACTGGAAGCTCGGCCAGATCTTGTCCATCAGGTTGACGACCTCGCCGGCCGTACCCACCGTGGCGATGAAGCAGAACGCGAGCGGAATGCCGCCGAAGTTGGCCAGTACGCCGGAGAGTGCGAGCGTGACTTCCTTGAGGACTCGCCCGCGGGATGTGACGATCGCGTACCCGGCGACGGTCCCGAGGATCACCGAGATGACGCCGGTGATCAGGGACAGCTTCACGCTGCCCCACAGCGCTTCGGCGTAGACACCGTGCCACGACTCGGAGAAGTTGGCGCCGGTCCACTTCGTCAGGTGCGTGGTCGGATCGGTGCGCCGGAACGCTTCATAGATCAGCGCGTACGTGGGACCGCCGAGGCAGATCAGCGCGTACAGATAGAACGGCAACAACGCCAGCCACGACGGACCGCGACGGTTGGCGGCGGGCCGTGCCCGGGCCGGCGTCGTGGTGGCCGGCGATTCGACATCTGTGGATGTCAGTGTGGTCATGCGCGAACTCCTCAAGCGGTACGGCCCCGGCGCGCCACCATGGAGCAACGGTGAACGCGCCGGGGCGACGAGCGATCGTGACTAGCTGAGCGCGGACGTCCAGCCCTTGGTCACCAGGTTCTGTGCCGCGGTCTGCTGTGCGATCGTGGCCGCCTGGGCGGATCCGTTGACGGACGGCAGGTTCGCCAGCGCCGCCTGGTCGAGCGTGTTCGCCTTCTGCATGGCGTCGAACTCGACCGGACGGGCGAAGCCACCCATGAAGTCGTTCTGACCGGTGACCGAGTAGAGGTACTCCTCCCACAGGCGGGCGGCGGCCGGGTGCGGCGCGTCCTTGTTGATGGCCTGGTCGTAGAAGGCCGCGTACACGCCGTCGGTCGGAACCGTGACGGTCAGCGTGATGCCCTTCGGCTTGAGGTCGGCGGCGTACTGCGAGTTGTTGAACTCCCAGTCCAGGACGATCGGCGTGGAGCCCTGCTCGATCGTGGTCTCGCCACCCTGGGTCGCGTTGAAGTCGCCGGCCTTCTTGACCTTCGCGAAGAAGTCGATGCCCGGCTGAATGTTGTCCAGCGAGCCACCGTTGGCCAGGGCCGCCGCGTAAACCGCAGAGAACGCGGCGTTGGCTGACGTCGGGTCGCCGTTGAGCGCGATCTTGCCCTTGTACGCCGCCGCGTTGGCCGGGTTGCCCAGGTCGGCGAACGTCTTCGGGCACGGGGCGCCGCCGAGCTTGGAGGCGTCGCAGGAGATCGTGATGTAGCCTCCGTAGTCGCCGTACCAGGCGCCATTGACGTCCTTGTCCGCGTCCGGGATGTCGCTCCAGCTCGCCACCTTGTACGGCGCGAACAGATCGACGTTCGGAACTGCGTGCGAGTTGCCGACGTCGACGACGTCCGGCGAGCTCGACAGGCCCTTGTCCTTCTGAAGCGCGGTGATCTCGTCGCCGCTGGAACCGTTCGGGTTCTCGTCGGTGATCTTGATGCCGTACTTGGCCTGGAAGTCATCCATGATCTTGCCGTAGTTGGCCCAGTTGCGCGGCAGTGTGATGACCGTCAGCGCACCTTCCTTCTTGGCCGCGGCAACAAGAGCAGCGTTGTCGACGCCGCCGCTGGCGGACGTCGCGGTCGACCAGTCGGTGGAGCCGGAGGAGCCGGTGGACGGGCTGTTCGAACCGGAGCTGGACGAGCATGCCGCCGCGCTCAGTGCCAGCGCGAGCGTGATGCCCGCGATGCTGGCCGCCTTGAACTTGCGGTTCACGATGGTGATCTCCCTGATTGGTATTTCGATCGGATGCGCCTGTCGATGAGGACCACTCATCCGCGCCGTGAGTCAGTAGGCGGGCCCGACGTTGCCGGATCATGAACGACAGGAGGAATCGGAGATTCCCCGTGGCGAAAATCGAGCCGCCAATTGGCGAATTCCAGGTGCCTTATCTTGACGAGATAGGTCGGGATAGTCGGTCTTTGAGTAGCGGACCGAAACAAAATGCGACTTTCTCGGTACGGGCAACCTTCCCGCCCGTGATTCGCGTCATAGCGTCGACACAATCCATTCGGGGGAGACGATGGCCGATCGGTCCGGATTCGACGAGTTCGTGACGGCGCGCTCACACCGTCTGCTGCGCGTCGCGTACGCGTTGACCCGCGACCACGCCGCCGCCGAGGACCTGCTGCAGGAATCGTTGACGAAACTGTGGTTCGCGTGGCCACGTATCACCGGCGAGCCCGATGCGTACGTTCGCCGGATCATCGCGACCTCGTACGTGTCGCAGCTACGGCACCGATGGTTCCGCGAATCCCCGTCGGCCGACCTCGACATCGGGTCGAGCGACGCAATCCCGACGCTGGATGAGCGAGACGCGCTCTGGCGGGCCCTGGGCCGATTACCGGCGCGTCAGCGCGCGGTGGTGGTGCTGCGGTATTTCGAGGATATGACCGAGGCGCAGGTGGCGGATGCACTCCGCTGCTCAGTCGGCACGGTGAAGAGCCAGTGCTCGAAAGCGCTGGTGAAGCTGCGGGTAGATACGTCAATCTCGCCGAATTTGGCGACCGGTTCGGGAGCGGAGCGACCGATATGATCAGCGAAGCGACGTTCGTCGAACTCATGCGTGACCTGGGCGACGACCTTGTTTCGCCGAGCGGTCGGCACGAGGCCGTGCACCGGCGCATCCGTCGCGTACGCCGTCGCCGGGCCGCCGTCGCCGGTGCGGTCGCGGTGCTGCTCGTTGCCGCCGGGCTCGTGCTCGCCAGGCCGAACGCGCCGGAGACCGCGGCCGAGAAGGCGACACCGGTCTCGTGGGTCGCCGAGGACGGCGTTACCTATCGCCGCATCGCGGCTTCGACGTTGGACACGCCGGACGGCAAAGCAATCACGGTCACGCTGCCTTCCTCGACGGCGATCGCCGTTCTGGCAACTTGTGAGCCAGGGCTCGCGACGACACCGCCACCGATCGGGGTCACACCCGATTTACCTGAAATATCGGTACAGCTGGGCTCGCAACCGCCGGAACGGCGCATCGAGTGCGGCGACGTATCCCAGCCGAAGCTCATCGACTACGACGTCACGACGGTGGCGAAGGGCAAGGGATCCGTGACGGTGACGTTGTCCGCGACGCCTCCCACTATTACGGCGCTCGTACCGGAGTCGATCCTGCCCGCGGTCTGGACGTTCGGGTTCTACGTCTGGGACGTCCCCGCGGCACTCCGTCCGGCGCCGGCGCTTCCGCCGATGCCGGCCCGGCAGAACGGCTACGCGTTGCAGTCCAGCCACGTCGGAGTTTGGCCGATGCAGTCGGTCACGTTCGCCGTGCCCAAGGGGGTGACCTGGGGCGTACTCGTCACGTGCTCGTCCGCGTTCGCCGGCGCGTACAGCTTGCAGAACTACGAGATGTGGGATCTCACCGTCAACGGCGACATCGGTGCCAGCACGCCATGCGACGGCGTCGAGCGCGTGCCCTCGAACGAGACGCCGTTCGGAAATGCGTTTCCCAACGCACCTGCCGCGACCGGCCTGACCGTGGTGCTCACCTTCCACTACGACCCGATCTACAACCTTCGAAGCGGTTCCTGGTTGGTGGGGGTCTACTACCGCATCTCGTCGTAAATCGTTTGTGGGATCCGGCCGGATGAGAGCACTCTAGGGGCTCATCCAATCCGCCGGGGGGAATTGCTGTGCGCCTGTTTCGAGACTTATGGGCCGCTTCGCCGCGGCGTGCCGGGCTAGTAGCCGCCCTGATCGCGATCGGCGCGCTCGGTCAAGCACTCGCCGCCGCGCTCGCCGGCCCGGTCCTGCTGTATCACTCATTGACGCTGTTCATCGTGATGGCGGTCGCACTCGTCGTAGGCGTCCTCGGCGGCGTATGGGTCAGCCTGCTGGCCGCCGCCCTGACCGCCGACTGGTCCGCCGAGGTCCGTCGCGACCTGTGCCGAGTCGCGTTCGGCCAGGACCTCCCGACGCTCGACGCGACCCCGGTCGGCGAACTGCTCGACCGCATCGACGGCGACGTCTACCAGGTCGCCTCCGAGATCCGTGACAGCGGCATCCGGATCGCCCAGATGGCCGCGGTCGGTGGTCTTTCGGCAGTCATCGCGCTCGTCGTCTGGTGGCCGGCCGGCGTTGTCATGCTCGGACTCTCGGTAGTCCTCGGCATCCGGCTGCGCAAGCCCGCGATGGCGATCACGCCCATCCGGATGGGCGAGGAGGAGGCCTGGTCGGACCTCGCCGCCGTCATGGAGGAGTCGGTCCACGGCCAGGACGACGTCCGTACGACGATGGCCCGCCCGTACGTGCTGCGGCTGTTCGCCGAACGGTCGACCGTCGTGCTGGCCCGGGGCCGTCGGGTGTGGGCGATGTCGGCCCGCGTCACGATGACCGCATCCGTCGCGACCCGCAGCGGTATCGCGCGCGATCGTGATCGGCGGTGCGTGGGAACTCGTGAACGGCAGCATCGATGGTGCTCAGCTCACCGCGGTCTGGCTGCTCGCCCTCGCGTACGGCGGGACGGTCGAGCAGATCAGCCGAATGGTGCCGGAACTCCAGTACGCGCTCGGTGCCTGGGGCCGCGTGCTGCTGCTTCGCGAGTCCGTGCAGGAAAAGAGCGGCGGCGCCGAGCCGACCGAGGGCGATCTCGTGGTGCGGCACCTGACCTTCGGGTACGGCAACGCGGCCGACCCCGACGATGACCGGCCGCCGGCACTGCGGACGTGAACCTGACGTTCGCACGCGGCCGCTCGTACGCGTTGGTCGGCCGTACCGGCTCTGGCAAGTCGACGCTGGCCAAGGTGCTGACGCGAGCCGTCGATCTGCCGCGTGGCACGGTCTACCTCGCCGGTACCGACCTGATCGATCTCGACGTCGAGGAACTGCGGCGGTGGATCGCGGTCGTACCGCAGCGGACCGACATCCTGGCCGGCACGCTGGCCGAGAACATCGCGCTCTTCGAACCGCACCTGATCGACCAGGCCGCCCGCGCACTCGACGAACTCGGCCTGAGCACCTGGGTCGCCGAATTGCCGGACGGCGTGGAGACCCGGCTCGGCGACGGCGGGTACGTGCTATCCGCGGGCCAGGAGCAGCTGGTGGCATTCGCCCGGATTCTGGTACGCGATCCGCACGTCGTCATCCTCGACGAGGCGACCGCCCGGCTGGATCCGGTTACCGAAATGGCCGTCCAGCGGGCCACTGAACGCCTGCTGCTGGACCGGATCGGCATCGTGATCGCGCACCGGCTGTCCTCGGTCGAGCAATGCGACAACGTGATCATGATGGCCGACGGTCGCGTGCTCGAGGCCGGCCCGTTGCGGGAATCGCAGCGCTTCGCGGAGCTGCTGGCGAACAGCAATGCCGCCGTACCGGTCGCGGTCGGCGGCGGGTCGGGGTGGTCTGACGTGCTTGACGAGCTCGACGAAGCCGATCCGCAAAAAGACGGCGCGGCGCTGGACATGCCCAGGCCGCCCAAGGCCGAACCGCCGCCGTTGCCCGAACCGGCGAGGACCAGGACGCTACGCGAGATCATCCGGCTCGCGACGAACGACCCGCGGTTCGGCCTCGTGTCGGTGGGTCTCTTCCTGATCCTGGTGGTGCTGGGCCTGGACGGCGCGGCGTTGCCGTGGATGTTCGCGGACCTCGTGGACGGCGCCGGAAGCGTGGTCTGGCCGGCCGTCGGCATCGCGGCCGCGCTGCTGGTCACCGCACCGGTGCCGTATTACACCGGCCGCTGGTTCCCGGAATGGTGGGTGCGCCAGATGCTCCGGATCAGTCTGCGGCTGGTTCACGGCCAGACCGGGCCGCGTCGGGTCAGTTCACACACCCCGGCCGCGGTCATCGCGCAAGGCGGCGACACCGAACGCGTCGTGATCCTCGCCGACAACGTCGTCGACCAGACCGCCGTCGTTACGACGATCGTCGCGATGACGGTCATCTCCGGCACGATTGTTCCGGCGCTGTTCTTCATCGGGACCATCGTGCTGTCCGGCCTGGCCGCGACCGTGTTCGCGCCGAAACTCGCCCGCTCAGCCCGCAAGAGCGTGGCAGCTCGGGCCGCGTTCGCGACCGCGCTCGTCTCGTCGTTGACGGCGGCCCGCACCGTGAAGCTCGCGGGTGCGACCCAACCGGTGCTCGGCCATCTGGCTCGCCTCGACACGGAGCGCAGCGAACTCCAACGCCGCGAGATCTCGACGCAGGTGTGGGCTCGGTCTACACCGACGATCCTCTCCGGTCTGCTGCCGATCGTGGCGTGGGGACTGTTCCTGGCCGGTTCGATGTCGGCCGGCGCGACGTTGGTCGCGGTCTCGACGCTCGGCGCTGCTCGCTGGTTCGCGTGGACGACGGCGTCGCTGATCTCGCAGTTGCCGTCGGCTCGGGTGTGGACCGCCCGTACGGTGGCGATGACCGGTGTCGGCCAGTATTCGAAGTCGGTCGAGGGTGTGGACATCTCCGCCGGTACGGCACCGGCGCCGGCCGAGTTGCCGCGGAACCCGTTGCGGCGCCTCGAACTGACCGGCTTCAGCGCCGTACACGAGGACGGCACGGTCGCGGCCGAGGATCTGGACCTCACCGTCGATCGCGGCGAACTTGTGCTGGTCGTCGGCCCGGTCGGATCCGGCAAGTCGTCGCTGCTGCGAGCGCTCGCCGGCATCGTGCACCACACCGGCACGCTGTCCTGGAACGGTGAACCGGTGACGCGGCCGGAAATGTTCCTGCGACCGAACCAGGTCGGGTACGTCGGCCAGCTGCCGCGCGTGTTCTCCGGTTCGATCGCGGAGAACATCCAGCTCGGTCACGAGGTAGAGGCCGAGTCGGCGGTGACGGCTGCCCAGCTCGATCATGATCTGGCCGCCGCCGGATCCGGGTTGTCGCTGCTGATCGGCCACAAGGGCACCCGATTGTCCGGCGGTCAGCTCCAGCGGGTCGCGCTGGCCCGGGCGCTGGCGCCGCGTACCGAGTTGCTGATCGCCGACGATGTCTCGTCGGCACTCGACGTGACCACCGAGTTGGCGTTGTGGCGGGCACTGCGGGAGCACGGTCTGACCGTGATCGGCTCGACGTCGAAGCGAGCGGCGCTGCGCCAGGCGGACAAGGTCGTCGTACTGGTCGCGGGTCGCGCTCTGGCGTGCGGTCCGTGGGCCGAACTTGAGGACAGGTGGGGTCATCTAGCCGGATGACCTGCGGGTATGGTCGTCGCGTGGAACTTCAGGACAGCATTCGCACCCGCCGCATGGTTCGTACGTTCGACCGGGACCGTCCGGTTCCGGAGGAGGCGCTCGAGCGCATCCTCCGGAACGGCACCCGCGCTCCGTCGGCCGGGTTCTCGCAGGGCCAGGCGTGGCTCGTCATCCAAGGCGACGAAGATCTGGCGAAATTCTGGACGTACGGTCTGGACGCCGTGAACGAGTCGGTGCAGACCGCGCCGCTGGTGATCGTGCCGTTCTCGTGCAAGCGCGTCTACCTTGAGCGCTACGCGCAGCCGGACAAGGGCTGGACCGATCAGGACGAGGCCCGCTGGCCGGTGCCGTTCTGGCACATCGACACCGGCATGGCCGCGATGTTGCAGCTGCTCACGGTCGTCGACGAGGGTCTGGGCGCGCTGTACTTCGGGATCGTCCCGCCGCAGGTCCAGCCGTTCAAGGACGCGTTCGACGTACCGGACGACTTCACGCCGATCGGTGCGATCGCGATCGGCTATGACGCCGAGGCTGAAAAGCGCAACCTCAAGGCGAAGCGTCGGGACATCTCCTCGATGATCCATTACGGCGCCTGGACGGCGCCGGCCGCCGAGCTCTAGGGCAGCCGGGGTAGCAGCATCGTCGCGACGTCGAACGGTCGTCCCGGCTCGTACGCGCTGTCCTCGGCGTTCCAGACCTCGGAGAGCACCGCCATCACGAAGCCCCAGGCGATCACCCGCTCGATCGGGAGCTCGAAGCCGTCCGTGAGCTGTTCGACCCGCGCCGGTACCAGCCGGAGCAGGTCATCGTCGCGGATCCACGGATCTGGGTTGTAGAGCATTGCGCCGCAGTCGAATCCGGCATCGCCGGTGATGCCCTTCGAGTCGATCGCGAGCCATGGTTCGCGATCGGCTTGCAGGACATTGTCGTGGTGCAGGTCACCGTGCAGGAGCACCCGGCGTGGCGAACTCTCGCACAGCTCATCGAACAGGCGGACGGCGCGCTCGACCAGGTGGCGGGGGATCGGGTCGTCGCCGGGGAAGCGTGCGAGGTGAGCCTCGAACGCGGTGCGTTCGTCCTCCAGCCGGTCGAGGCCGGCGTCTTCCGGTGCGATCCGGTGCAGCCTGCGACCGGCGCCGATCAGCGCCGCCGTGGCCGCGGCGTCGTCGTGCGGGACGAGCACACGCGCCGGCGTACCGGGAACCGCCTGCTCGAGGAGCAACGCGCCTCGGGCCGGGTCGTGCTCCAGCAGCCGCACGACGCCGTGGCCGTCCCAAAGACGAAGAGCAAGAGCTTCAAGATCAAGATGCCCAGCCGGTACGCCCAACTTCAGCACCGCCGGTGTTCCGTCGGCGCGGATGGCCCGAGAGACCCAGTGAAAGCTAAGCAAGTACGGGTCACCGATGCGTAGATCCCATGCCTCGGCGATCGTATCGAGCAGACCTGGCAGCGCATCGAGGAAGATCGGGCCGCGCTCCGGCCAAGCTGCTCGGACGTTGTCGGAAAGCGCCTTCGGGATGGTGATCTGCACGGCGTGAGCATCGCATGGTCACGACGCTCACGGCGTCCGATTTTTACGGCTCGAAGATTTGATCCGCGCTGGCCAGTACGTCGCCCTGGAACGTGACGTTGAACAGCGGCCCGAAGAACTTCGCCGCCCCGGCGTACTTGTCCTGGTCGGCCGCCGCGATCGGCTTCACCTGATTCTCGGTCAGCCAGGTCAGGAACTCGTCGTGCGAGATCGACTGCGGTCCGCCACCCTCTTCGTTCGTGGTGACCTTGACGGTGGGCGACAGCTGTACGGTCTTCTTCACCGACGTGTCCACGTTGATGTAGTCGTCCGGGATGCCATCCGGGGGGATCGTGACGCCGTGCGAGGTCAAATAGTTCTTGGCGTCGTCGCCGGTCAGGTGGTGAAGGAGATCGATCGTGAGCGTCCCGTCCGCCTTCACGCTCAGGATCCAGGCTTGATACGTCTTGCCGTCGGCGAAGTACTGTTTCGGCGACGTGGGCGACGTGGACCCTGGTGCGGGCGCGGTCGTGGAGCCGGCCGGCGTCGCGGTCGAAGTGGAGGCCGGTAGCGTGCCGGTGATCCCGCCGTTGCCGCTCGGGGCCTGAGTTGAGGATCCGCAGGCGGCAAGCGCAAACGTGAGCGCGGCCGCGGCGGCGATCGAAACTGGTCGGATCATGATGTCCTCATCGGTGGGCGGGGTGTGCGACTACATGATGAGGTTGCGTTCCCGGCCCGACAAGGTAAGTGCAATAAGCCCGTCACAGGCCGGTCTTAGGACTGGTCGGACTGATATCCAGGAGACCGCGTGCCTACCCATGACGAGATCCGTACGGCGGCCGCGTCGATCGCGGCGCATGTCCGAGTGACGCCGGTGATGAGCGTCGAGGCGGCCGCGTTCGGTGCTCCGGTTGCGTTGAAGCTCGAATGCTTCCAGCACACCGGATCGTTCAAGGTCCGCGGCGCGTTCCACCGGCTGTTGTCCGGGCCGGTGCCGGCGGCCGGAGTGATCGCGGCGTCCGGCGGCAACCACGGTCTTGCCGTCGCCTACGCCGCCCGCGAGCTGGGCATTCGGGCCGAGATCTTTGTGCCCGAGATCGCTTCTGCGGTCAAGGTCGAACGACTCCGCCGGTACGGGGCGACCGTGGTGCAGACCGGGTCGCGCTACTCCGAAGCCCTGGCCGCGAGCGTGATCCGCGGCGCCGAGACCGAGGCACTCGCCGTCCACGCGTACGACGATCCGTACGTTCAGGCCGGGCAGGGCACCGTGGCCGAGGAGTTGGCGCGGCAGTGCCCGGATCTTGACACGGTCGTGGTCGCGGTCGGCGGCGGTGGCCTGCTGGCCGGCGTCGCCTCCTGGTTCGCATCCCCGTCCAGCACGGTGATCGCGGTCGAACCGGAGAAGATCCCGACCCTTGCCACGGCTCTGACCGCCGGGCGGCCGGTCGACGTGGACGTGTCCGGCATCGCGGCCGACTCGCTCGGTGCGACTCGGCTCAGCGCATCCGCACTGGACGTAGCGCGGCGTACCGGCGTCCGGTCGGTTCTTGTGTCGGATGAGGCGATCGCGGCCACGCGTCAGCGGCTGTGGGACGAGGCGCGGATCGCCGTCGAGCCCGGCGGGGCGGCGGCGCTCGCCGCGATCATGTCCGGCGCGTACCAGCCGCGTGACGGCGAGCGGGTCGCGGTCATCGTCTGCGGCGCGAACACCGACCCGTCCGATCTATGACAGTCTGGACGCATGCGACTGAGTATTCGAAACCAGCTGCCCGGCGTCGTGGACACCGTCACGCGCGGTGAAGTCATGGGTACGGTCCGGGCCCGCCTCACCGGCGGTCAGCACGTCACTGCCGCGATCACGCTGGACGCGATCGACGACCTCGACCTGTCCCGTGGTCAGGCCGTCACCGTCTTGATCAAGTCGACCGAGGTCTCGGTCGCCACCGGCGAGGTGGCCGGTGTGAGCATCCGCAACCAGTTCCCCGGTACGGTCTTCGAAGTCGATCATGGCTCGGTCATGAGCGTTGTGAAGGTGACGATCGAAGGCGGCGAGACGGTCACCGCTGCGATCACGAAGGATGGGGCGGAGAATCTCGAACTCGCCCCGGGCGACCCGATCACCGTCCTCGTGAAGTCGACCGAAGTAGCAATCGGAACCGAATAAACGAAGGGACCGGCGCCGGGCCGGTCCCTTCATACCAAGTTGATCCTGGAGTTAGTTAGCCGTCAGCTTTGCGGCGTGGTCGACAGCACGTCGATGACGAAGCGGAGCGTGCCGGCCGGGGAACCATCCGACGGCGTGTCGCCGTAGGCGAGGCTGGCCGGGATGTCGAGCTGAATCCGGCTGCCGACCTTGACGCCGACCAGGCCCTGGTTCCAGCCCGCGATGACCTGGCCATAGCCGACCTGATCCACGGTGAACGTCTGCTTGCGGCTCCACGAGGAGTCGAACACCTTGCCGTCCTTGTACGTCGCACCGACGTAGTTGACCGTGACCGAGTCACACGTCTTCACGACCGGCCCGGTGCCTTGGATCAGCGTCTTGCTGGTCAGTTTCGTGATCGTGCCGGTGCCCTTCTTCACGACCGGCTGGGTCTTGAGGGCCTTGCTCTGACCGGCGAGCAGCGGCGGGAAATCGGCCGGGTCAGCGGATGCGCTCGGCGCGGCCGGGCCGACGACCGGCGGCTTCGGGGACGCGCTCGGGCAGCCTGCGCTCGGCGACGGCGCGGCCGAGGCCGGGGTAGACGCGGGCGCGGACGCAGACGCTGACGGGTTGGTCGAAGCCGCATTGGTCTTCTTCGGCGATGAGCCGCTGAGCGTCGTAACCAGCACGACGATCGCGACGATCGCGATCACGCCGACTGCGGCAAACAGACCGGCGTTACGACGTTTGCGGGCAGCAGCAGCGGCACGAGCCTGCTCCTGGCCGGCGCGCCGGCGCTCGTTCTTCGCGGCACGGCGTGCTTCAGCCGGCGTCGGCTTACGCCCTGACGGCCCGGGCGTTTGGGAGCTGTTGTCCACGTGCCTGATCTCCTGAGCTTGCGGGGGAGTGGCGGGGGTGACGCCACTTGCTGACCGGGCGAAAGGGTACCTCGCCACGCTGAGCAATTACCGCCCAGGGAGCCTGGATTTATCGATACGAAACATTTCGCATGACCGCGTTTCGGCAATGGCGCCCCCATCGATCATGGGGTTTCTGCTGCTTCGAGGCGCGCCATGACAGCCACAACCCCATGATCAACGGGATCACGGAGGATCATGGCTGGCAGGTCGGGCACCAATACGTGTTCCGACCCGCCAGCTGGCCCTTTTGGATCGGCGTGCCGCAGACCAGGCACGGCTGTCCGGTACGGCGGTACACGTACACCTCTCCGCCGTGTCGATCCACCCGTGGCGCGCGGCGCATCGCCTCCGGCGTTTGCTCAGGCCGGACCGTATCGATCCGACCGGTCACAACCGCCGCGGCCATCAACGACGTCAGGTCCGCCCAAAGGGCGGGCCATAAAGCTGCAGGCAGATCACTACCGGGCATGGTGGGCGCGACACCGGCCCGGTACAGCGCCTCGGTCACGAAGATCAACCCGGTCCCGGCCACGATCTCCTGATTCATCAGCAGCGCCAAGATCGGCGTAGGACTGGTCCGAATCCGAGCGAACGCCCGCGACGGGTCCGCATCAGACCGCAGCGGATCAGCACCCAAGCGTTCGCGCAGCGCGGACACCTCACCGGGCGAGAACACCTCACAAGCGGCCGGACCACGTAACTCCAGCCAATGAGCGGGCGAGGTAATCCGCAGCCGAAGCTCGCCGATCGGTGCGGGTCGCGGCGAGGCGCCGTCGGCGAACTTCCCATACAACCCGAGGTGTACGTGCAACGTGCGATCGTGCTCAAAATGCATCAACAGATGCTTGCCGACCGCCTCGGTGTCGCCGAGTCGCGTACCGTCGAGCAGCTCGGCGCCGCCGTCGAACCGTCCCTGCGGACTGTCGACGGCGACGCGCTGCCCGACGAACAGATCGTGATAGCGCCGGGCGAGCCGGTGGATCGTGTGCCCTTCGGGCATTGGTCAGACCTGCCGCCCGCGCTGTGACCGGTACCGGTCGATCAGCGTGTTCGTCGACGAATCCTGATCGCCGGCCGGTGCCTCGGCGTCGGTCAGCAGCGGAGCGAGCTGCTTCGCCATCACCTTGCCGAGCTCGACGCCCCACTGGTCGAACGAGTCGATGCCCCAGATCGTGCCCTCGGTGAACACGATGTGCTCGTAGAGCGCGACCAGCTGGCCGAGCACGCGCGGCGTCAACTTCGGCGCGAGGATCGACGTGGTCGGGTGGTCGCCCGGCATTACCTTGTGCGGCACGACGTTCGGCGGCGGTGCCTTCGGCGGCGACCTCCTCGGCAGTCCGGCCGAACGCGAGCGCCGCGGTCTGCGCGAAGAAGTTCGACATGAACAGGTCGTGCATCGTCGCCGATGTCGTGGTTCGGCTCGCTGAACGCGATGAAGTCCGCCGGGATCAGCTTCGTGCCCTGGTGGATCAGCTGGTAGAACGCGTGCTGGCCGTTCGTCCCCGGCTCGCCCCAGAAGATCTCACCGGTCTGGTACGTCACGGAAGTTCCGTCGGCGCGGACCGACTTGCCGTTGCTCTCCATCGTCAACTGCTGCAGGTACGCCGGGAAGCGATGCAGGTACTGCGAGTACGGCAGCACCGCGTGCGTCTGCGCACCGAGGAAGTTGTTGTACCAGACGTTCATCAGCCCGAGCAGGGCCGGCACGTTGCTCTCGACCGGCGTCGTGCGGAAGTGCTCGTCGATCGCGTGGAAGCCGGCGAGCATCTCGTCGTATCCGTCCGAGCCGATCGCGAGCATCAGGGACAGTCCGACGGCGGAGTCGAACGAGTACCGGCCACCGACCCAGTCCCAGAAGCCGAACATGTTCGCGGTGTCGATGCCGAAGTCGGAGACCCGCTTCTCGCTCGTGCTGACCGCGACGAAGTGCTTCGCGACCGCGGCCTCGTCTTGGGTGTCGAGGCCTTCCAGCAGCCAGCGGCGCGCCTCGGTCGCGTTCGTCAACGTCTCCAGCGTGGAGAACGTCTTCGACACGATCACGAACAGCGTCGTCTCCGGATCGAGGTCGTGCGTCTTCTCGTACACGTCGGTCGGATCGATGTTGGAGACGAATCGGCAAGCGGGACCGTCCGCGTACGCCTTCAGAGCCTCGTACGCCATCACCGGTCCGAGGTCGGAGCCGCCGATGCCGATGTTGACGACGGTCTCGATCGCCTTGCCGGTGTGGCCGCGCCACTCGCCCGAGCGGACCTTGCCGGCGAAGATCGCCATCTTGTCGAGCACCTCGTGGACGTCGGCGACGACGTCCTGGCCGTCGACGACGAGCGTCGCGTTCGCGGGGCAGCCGCAGCGCGGTGTGCAGCACGGCCCGGTCCTCGCTGGTGTTGATGTGCTCGCCCGCGAACATGGCCGCGATCCGGTCGGTCAGACCGACCTGCTCGGCGAGCGCCGGAGTAGCGCGAGCGTGTCGTCGGTGACCCGGTTCTTGCTGTAGTCGACGTAGAGATCGCCGGCTTGAGCGGTCAGCCGGGCGCCGCGTTGCAAGTCGCCGGCGAACAGATCACGCAGCTTGACTGCGCGTACGTTGTCGGCATGGGCACCGAGTGCCTGCCACGCATCCGTCTTCGTCACGTCCATGGTCATGAGTCCGAGCCTACGTGTTTTGGACGAGTTGTCTCGGCAGCGGGTCATGTGTGCCGTCGAATGGGCGACAATAGCCGCGTGACTCGGCGTCGTACGTGGTGGATCGGGCTCGTGGTGGTCGTGCTGATCGCCGCCGGAGCCGTGCTGACCTGGCATCAGTTGAATCCGGGAACGCCGACGCGACCATCCGTCGGCCCGGCCACGCCGCTACTGGACCAAGCGATCGACGTTGTCGTAGCGGGTGCCGGTGACGACGCCGCGGTGACCGTCAGCGGGCTCGTCCCGACCACATCGTGCGACGGCGGTACGCGCTACACCCGGACCGCCGACCTATACACCGACCCGGGCTCTGAAGCGACTGTGATCCACCGAATCGCGCAAGCGCTGCCGCCCGCGATGGCGCCCTCGTGGACCGCCTCACTCGGTGGCGGCGCGGCCAGCCTGAACGCGACCCTCGGTGGCGGTGGCACGCTGCAGGTTCTCCAGCTCGACCAAGGATGGATCGCGGCGACGGCGACAACGGACTGCCGGGCCCCGGGCGCCGCATCGTCCTCGGCGGCGGCGTCGCCCGATCCGGGTCTGACATCGGCGCTCGGCTCGCTCGGCACCGCACCGACGACATGGCACAGCGACGCCGTTGCATGTACCAGCGGCCAAATCGTCACGGTCAGTACGGCGAGCGGCACGATCAGTCTCGACGGCATCGCAGCACGTCTGGCGAAGTTGCCCCCGGCCGGCGCGACCGTGTTCACGTCTCCGTCGGACCGGATCTCGTGGCGCGTCGGCAACGTGAGCACCGTGATCGCGGCCGCCGACGACGGTACGCACGTGACCGCTCAAACGACGCAGTCCTGCTGAGACTTGTCGGGTTGACCGGCGGCCGCACGATGCGACATTGAGGGCGTAATCGCTCTCGATCGAGGTCAGATCGACGTCCATGAGATCGGTAGCGACACAACCTCGTAACAAGGCGGGACGGCCACTGGCGCGACCGGACATCCACGGGTAGAAATGCATCGGAAGGCTTTCTTCGCGATCTGATTTAAGAGGCTAACAAAGCCCTTCGGCTAGCAGCGGTCGGTTCTGACACAAGGGTCGGACCGGCCGTTTGCGCGCGTCTAGCGCCCGTCGATTTGATCGTGGACGGCGGCCGGATCGTAAGCCCCCGTGGTGCTCGGCCCCGTGCGATCGACCGCCGTCCGCGACGGGGTGTCGGCTAGCCGACACCCCGTGAATGAACAGAGCGCGTTCTCGCCGATCTGATACATCAGTGCCGGACTTTCTCGGCGATCATGAAGAGTTCGAAGCTACCGACATCGCGTCTTATGTGCGGTGCCGCAGTGCGGCGATCGCCGCGTCGACTCCGTCCGGGTTCGTACCCGCGCCTTGCGCGATCTCGTCGGTGCCGCCGCCTCGACCCGCAATGTATGGCGCCACGACATCGACGAGCCGGTGGGCGGATCTGCCGTCGCCCCGGCTCGCCAGCACGAAACCGATCCGGGAATCAGCCGACGGCGCGAACATCGCGACCGTCCCGGAACCGATCCGGCCGAGTACGTCCAGCGCGAGCGTCCGCAACTCCGCAGGCGTCAGCACCTCGGCAATCTGCTGCGCGATGCAGCGATCGCCGTCGGTCGCGAGCGTCGTGGCGAGCACGGACAGCCGTTCGCGCCGAAGCTGTTCCAGGCGACGCTCGGCCGTACGCAGCCGGTCGACCAACTCCTCGACCCGGCGGGGCAGATCCGTTGCGGAGGTGCCGAGCAGCGTGCCGAGTTGGACGACCAGGTCGCGTTCCATGGCGAGGTGGGTGAACGCCTCGATGCCCACGCGCGCTTCGATTCGCCGTACGCCAGAGCCGACCGACGACTCGCCGATCACGGCGATCGGACCGATCTGCGCCGCACCGGTCACGTGCGTGCCGCCGCAGAGTTCACGCGACCAGTCGCCACCGATCTCCACCACGCGGACCTCGCTGCCGTACGCCTCGCCGAACAACGCGAGCGCACCGAGCTTCGTCGCGTCGATGAGCGTCATGTGCGAGACGCGTACCGGCAGATCCTCGCGTACCGCGCGGTTCGCGACGAGTTCCACCTCCGCGAGCGTCACCGGGGACAGCGGCCCCGACCACGCGAAGTCCAGGCGCAACTGGCCCGGCCGGTTCGATGAGCCACTTTGGAGCGCGGTCGGGCCGAGCACCTGCCGCAGCGCGGCGTGGATGACATGCGTTCCGGAGTGCGCCTGTCGAGCACCCAGCCGCCAGTCCGGGTCGACGTTCGCGACCACGCGTCCGCCGGTCGCCACTACCCCATCCATGACACGGACGCGATGAGACCACCGGCCACCGGGAAGTTTCTGCACGTCGAGTACGTCCAGCGAGACCGACGGGCCGCTCATCGTGCCGACATCGGGCGCCTGACCGCCCGACTCCGCGTAGAACGGTGTCCGATCGAGGAAGACCTCGACGACATCTCCCGGCGCCGCGGTCGGCACGACGACGCCGTCCCGAACCAGACCGGTGACGATCGCGTCGGTGGTGAGCTGGTCGTACCCGATAAAGACGGTCGGCGGCAGTGACCGGTACGCGGAGCTGTCGCCGCGATCACCGGTCCGCGCGCGCCGCGCCCGCGAGCGCTGCTCTTCCATCAACGCGCGGAATCCCGGCTCATCGACGGTGAGCCCCGCCTCGGCGGACATCTCGAGCGTGAGGTCGATCGGGAAACCGTACGTGTCGTGCAGGCGGAACGCGTCCGCGCCGGAGAGCACGCCGGTGGACCGGCACGCCGCCTTCTCGACGGCCAGGCCGAAGATGCGCGAACCGGTCGCGAGCGTGCTCCGGAACGCCTCCTCTTCGTCGCGCAGCACCTGGTCGATTCGGGGGAACTCGGCGACGAGCACCGGATAGGTCGGCGCCATCAGATCGCGGACCACGGTGGTCAGCTCGCCGAGGACGGGTTCGTCCACGCCGAGCAGCCGGATCGAGCGCATCGCCCGGCGCACAAGCCGGCGCAGTACGTAGCCGCGACCGTCGGTGGACGGCGTGACACCGTCGTTGACGAGCATCACGGCCGACCGCACGTGGTCGGCCACAATGCGCATCCGTACGTCGTCGTCGCGGTCGACTCCGTAGCCGCGAGTGGCGAGCGTTGCGATCCGGTCGAGGATCGGCCGGACCAGATCAGTTTCGTAGACCGTACCGACATCTTGGAGGACGACCGCGGTACGTTCCAGACCCATGCCGGTGTCGATGTTCGCGGACGGAAGTTCGCCGACGATGGGGTAGTCGTCGCCGATGCCTTCACCCCGGACGTCCTTCATGAAGACGAGGTTCCACATCTCCATGAACCGATCGGTGTCGACCGCCGGGCCACCGTCCGACCCGTACCGCGGGCCTCGGTCGAAGAAGATCTCCGACGATGGGCCGCACGGACCCGGTACGCCCATGTCCCACAGGTTGTCCGCGCGTCCGAGTCGCTGGATCCGCTCGGGCGGCAGGCCCGCGATCCGGCGCCACAGCCGGAACGCCTCGTCGTCGTCCTCGTACACCGTGACCCAGATCCGATCCGGGTCGACGCCGAGCTTGTCGAGCAACGCCCACGCGTACGTGATGGCCTCGGTCTTGAAGTAGTCCCCGAATGCGAACGAGCCCGCCATCTGGAAGAACGTGTTGTACCGCATCGAGACACCGACCGCGTCGATGTCCGTCGTGCGTACGCACTTCTGCAGACTCACGATGCGCGGCGCGGGCGGGGGCGCGTCGCCGAGGAAGTACGGCTTGAACGGCACCATGCCCGCACTCACGAACAGCAGGGTCGGGTCATCGACCGGCAGCGGTGCGCTGGGGAGCAATAGATGATCAAGGAGCTGGAAATGGTCGCGGAACGTCGACCAGATGTCATGGGTACGCACTGAACTGTCCTTCGCGGATCGTCGGGTTGGTCGGCCGGCTTCGGCGGACGGACTCCCGAGTGACGATCAGCGCTGGTTAGGACGCAGCGATCGGCGGCGGAGAACCGTCCGCCGGGATAGCTCGCTGCATGTACGTCATAACGGCCACGTTACCTCGGTACGCAACTCAATTACGAGGCGTCACGTAGAGGCTCTGGGAGCCCCGTCCGATCGGGCCGCCAGCGTCGCTGAGCTGTGTGTCGGCCAGGCCGATCCCGTCCGGTTCGATCGTGGTGACCGCGTCCAGACAGACCCACTCGCCAACCGGATACCGCACGAGGTGCACGGTCAGATCCGGGTTGGTGAAGATGTGCGTACCGATGTCCAGCACATGGCTGACGCCGTTGCCGGAGTCGGCCGCGGTAAGCACGCGGGAGAGCGGATCGATCGGCGCACCGGCGACGAGCAGGCAGCGCATCCGGAACCAGACGCGTGCCGGGCCCGGCACGGCAAAGCTGCCGACGGCGTACCGCGTCTCCATCGCGGTGTGATAGCCGACCGCGAACCGGAACGGAGTCAACGTGGACTCCACCTCTTCCGGCGGCGTGACGGTCAACGGCAGCGCCACGCGCGGGGCCGCCGCGTCGGCAACGCGGATCAGAAGTGCCTCGGCCGACATCAGAATGCGGCCGTCGGCGGCGAGGTCGGCGGCCACCACCTCGGTGCCGCGGCCCGCCCGCACCACACGGGTCGTCACGGTGATCGGTGCGATCGGGACCGGACGAGCTATCTGGTACGCGATCCGTGCCACCCGCATGTCCGTACGGGCGCCGGTGCGGTGTTCGATCGCGTACCCGAGGAGTGCGGCCGGGGGACCGGCGTGCTGGGCGTTTTCGTCCCACGGCCCGCGAGTGAGCTCGGTCGAGCCGAACAGGCCGTCACCGAGATCCTCGTAGAACGAGCCGTCTACATCGGTCGACATGACGACAGCTTATGGCGACCGCCCGACACGGGTACTACCGTGTGCGCAATCGCCGCCGGGTCGTCCTACCCAACATCGCCAGCAGGGAGTTCCACCATGTCGTACCGTCGCGTTGCCAGCCTCGGGGTCGGTGTGGCGCTGGTCGTGGCGCTTACCGGATGCGGGAGCACATCCGCCCCCGGCGGAGCGGGTGGCCTGGCCGGGAGTAGTCCGTCCGCGTCCCCGGTGGTGACCGCCACCGCAACGACTCCAGCGCCGGTGGTCACCGTGACGGCGACCGTGACGCCGACGGCGACCGGCACTCCGGCGTACCCGTCGGACTACTTCGCCGCGATCCTCGCCGCGTGGAAGGCTCACGACACCGCGTATCTGACGCTGCTGACAAACGCGTCGACAGCGAGCCAGCTCTACGGCTTCGGCAACATCAACCAGACCTGGACCGGCACCGGTGCCAACGGTGCGGCGGGTTCAACGTATGAGCAGTTCTTCAACACCGCGGGCGACTGGCTGACGTTGCGCACCACGAATCAGGAGACGTCGGCGAAGCACTGGCACGCCGGGGGCGTGAGTGCCTGGGACCAGATGACATTTCCCACCGATCCGGCGACGTACGTCAAGCATTTCGTCGATGCCTGGATCAACGGCAACACCGCCCGGATGAAGCTGCTGTCTAGCACGTCACTGACGAGCCAATTCACGGCGATGTCGACGAAGCCCGACTTCGACTACACGACCACGACGGACGGTGCGGCCGGGCACACCTATGTGGAGGTGAAGGAGGCCAGCGCCGGGATTGATTTCACCCTCGCCGTGGTCAACCAGACGCTCGGCCACGAGCACGCGATCGAGAGCTGCTACTCCGGGTGCTGAAACGTGGTTTCGCCGGATTTGTGGATCTCTGGGGGCGGTCGCCGATCACCTGGTCGGTGGCCACCTCGGTACTTTCAGGCACAGATTGCCTCGGCGGTCGGCAGCCGATGTTGCGAACCGTCTATGCTGGCGCCGCCGTAACGCTGTCCAACGTAGTGGTCAGTCGTTAACCCCCCGCTTCCTGTACGGAGTCAAAATGACGGATCCCACCCCTCCAGTTGCGCCGACCACGCCGCCGGCCGGTCAGTACCCACCGCCGGCCCCGGGTCAGTACCCGCCCGCACCTGGCCAATACCCGCCGGCACCGGGTCAGCCGGTACCGGGTCAGTACCCGGCAGGACCGCCGCCCTACGGGCAGGTTCCGCCGCCGCCGAAGAAGTCGAAGGCCAAGCGTCTGCTGCTCACCGGCGGGATCGTAGTCGTCGTCCTCATCGTGCTCGGAATCGTTGTCAGCATCTTCACAAAGAACGACCCCGACAACGCCAACGTCGGCAGCTGCATGACCGGTCAGACCGCGGACACGCTGAAGATCACCGACTGCACCAACTCCAACGCGAACTGGACCGTGGTCGGCAAGGTCACCACGAAGTCGGAGCCGGACTCGGCCACCGCCGGCAAGGACTGCGACCCGTGGCCGGCCGCGCAGGCAGACTTCTACAAGGGTGACAGCAGCGGCGGCTACGTCCTCTGCCTGGCCCCGAAGTCCTAATCCCACCGGTACCACCCAGCACCACCAAAACCAGTTGATCCTGGAGTTAGTTAGCGCCTCGACGGCGTTTCGTGCGACTAACTCCAGGATCAACCGGGTTGTGGACTCGGCTCGGTTGTGGATATCAATCCGACGCCGGACGCCTCGGCACGATCCGGTGCACGGTCAGCAGGATGACCGCCATCATCAGACAGGCGGCCGCGGTGATGCCGGCGGCGCTTCCGGCGTACGCGATCTCCCGATCATGGCGGCTCAACGCCCCGGTCGGATCGGCGAACATGTGCGTCTCCCATAGTCCGATCACGGCCACCACCAGCATGATCAACCCGATCACCCAGAGCGTGATGCCGGACGCCTTGTGGGATTCGGCTTCCACCACCGTCTCGTCCCGGCGGCGCAGGAAGCGCAGCAGAATGCCGGCGAGCGCGGCCCACACGCCGACGAGCAGGAACGCGGCGACCGCGTCGCTCGGCCGGTGCCATCCGGCAGACAGCGTCGCGATGCCGACCACCGCCGCGTAGAGGCTGCCGAACACCGCGCCGATGCCGCGCAGTCGTGGCGGTAGGACCAGTACGAACGCGACCACGGCCGATGCCGCGATGGCGGTGTGACCGCTAGGGAAGCTGTTACCGGCCGCGGCACGCGCTTCGTCAATGCCAAGATTCGGCCGGACCAGGTATCGCTTGAGCAGTTCGGCGCTCAGATTCGCACCGCCGATCAGCACGACCGACGTGACCGCGAGCGCGAAGCGTTTCCGGATCAGGGCGATAAAGCTGACCACGAGCATCACGATCACCACGGCGACGATCGAGATCGCGTCCAGCACGCTGTTGACCGGCTGGCCGATCCGTGCGCTGCCGAGCGTATTGCTCGCCAGCGCGATCGTCTCGACCAGCTGGCCGCCGCGGGTCAGTACGAATTCCCGGAACAGCATCACGATGATCAGCGCCTCGCCGCCGGCGATCAGGAACAGCATCGTCGACAGCAGTGCCGGACTGCGCCGCGGCGGCAGGCGGCGAGCGATCGGGCGGCGGACCGCGGGCTTATCGGATCCGGTGCGATTGGACGTGGAGCTGGACACAGGCAACAACGTACGGGATGGGGACCTTCGAGATCGAGTGCTCTGCACACACGATCTCGAAGGTGGGCGATTTAGCCGATCATGTCCTCGCTGACCTTCCACAAGCGCGCCGCGGCTTCGGGATCGAGCGCGTACGACGCGACTCCGTGCCGGGCGCTGAGGTTGCCGACCTCGGCTTCGTTGCAGTCTTCGAAATACCGTCCGCTGACGCCGTCGAGCAGCGGTGATGCGGCAACCAGAATCGATGTGGCCGCGCCCTGCTCGGGGGTCTTCCACGAGGCCGCTCCGGCGCCGGCCGCCGTGCGCATCGCATCGAGCTGCTCCTCGGACACGTACCGCTGGAGGTTGGTCCGGATGCCGCCCGGCATCAACGCGTTGACGGTGATCCGGTCATCGGCCCATCGTTTGGTCGCTTCGACGGCGAACAGAACGTTGGCGGTCTTCGACTGCCCGTACGCCGACCAGGGCTCGTACTCGCGCTGGTTGAAGTGGATGTCCTCGAACACGACCGGAGAGCGGTGATGCGCGCTGGAACTGACCGACACGATCCGGGCACCGTCGGCTGCGGCGAGCGCCTCGTGCAGACCGGTGGCCAGCGCGAAGTGGCCGATGTGGTTCGTCGCGAACTGCATTTCCCAGCCCTGCGGCGTGCGCATCAGCGGTGACGCCATCATGCCTGCGTTGTTGACGAGAATGTGCAGCGGTTCGTCCCAGGCGTCGACGAAAGCGGACACGGTGGAGAGGTCGGACAGGTCGAGGTAGGCGACCGCGACGCCGTGACCTATCTCGGCTGCGGCGGCGCGACCCTGGTCGAGGTTGCGGACAGCGATCGTGACATCGGCGCCCGCACCGGCCAGGGCTCGGGCGGTTTCGATGCCGATACCCGAGCCGCCGCCGGTCACGATCGCGCGGCGACCGGACAGATCGACTCCGGCGATGACGTCGGCAGCGGTGGATTCGGCGTTGAACGGCGTGGTGATGCGCATGGTTCCTGGCCTCACAGTTTCAGAGATCCGGCAATAGGCACTAGGCTGTGGCTAAGCGGAGGAAGCTCCGCTACACCGACTTTAACCGGAGTCTCCTCCGGTTGCAAGGAACGCGGAAGTCGTACGAAACACGGATGCCGCAGGGAATACGGAGTTGTCGGCAACGCGGAGTTTTGTAAGCGACACGGGGTTTTGTAAGTGACACGGGGTTTTGTAAGTGACACGGAAGGCGGCAAGCGGCATGCGAGCGGATGCGGCGCGAAATCGGGATCGGTTGCTCGAAGCGGCGGTCCGCGCGTTCGCGTACGACGCGACAGACGCCACGCTGGACGCCATCGCGAAGGAGGCGGGCGTTGGCATCGGCACGCTCTACCGGCACTTCCCGACGCGGGAAGCACTGGTCGAGGCGGCGTACCGAAACGAGTTGGCGCGACTGTGCGACGCGGCGCCGGAGTTACTCGAGAGCCGGTCGCCGGATCAGGCATTGCGTGCGTGGATGGATCGATTTGTCGACTATATGACGACGAAACGGGGCATGGCTGACGCATTGCGCGCCGTGATCGCGTCCGGCGGTAACCCGTACGCCCATAGCCGTGATCGTTTGATCGAGGCGATCACCGCGCTGCTGACCGCGGGCAGTGACGCCGGCTCGATCCGTGCGGACGTCGAACCGGCGGATGTCCTTGCGACGCTGAGCGGCATCTCGCTCGCGGCCGGAGAGGCCGCCCAGCGCGAACAGGCGAGCCGGCTGCTCGACCTGTTGATGGACGGCCTGCGTTACCGCTTGCCGACCACGTAAGCCGCGGCAGCCGGCGACGGCGGCGTGGCTGGAGGCGACGACGGCGGCGCGGGCGGCGGCGCCGGCTGGCCCGGGTTCACCGTCACGGTCCGGGTGGCCGGCAGTGCGATCAGGTGAAACTCCGACTTCAGGTGCGTCATGACGGCCGTCAACGCCGCAATCGTCTCGGTCCGATCGCCGCCCGCGTCATGCAACAGCACGATCGAATCGCGATGCGTCTTGGTCGTCAACGTTTTCTCGATCGCGGCCGTGCCCGGCCGGGTCCAGTCGTCGGTGTCTTCGGTCCAGTAGAGCGGCTCCAGGCCGAGCAGTTCGCCGACCCGGACGGTCACGGGCGAGAAATTGCCGGCCGGGTTGCGGAAGTAGGTGACCTGAGCCTCCGGGTCGATCGCGTGCACCGCGTCGATCGTGCGCTGGATGTCCGAGGCAATCGACGGAATCGAGCGCGTATTCAACTTCTCGTCGTGGTCCCAGGTGTGGTCGCAGAGCGTCATTCCGTCGTTGATCATGCGTCGGACCACGGCCGCATAGTTGTGGATCTGCCGTCCGATCATGCAGAACGTCGCCTTCACGTGATAGGCGTCGAGAAGATCAAGAACCTGTGAGGTGTACGGGCCTGGGCCGTCGTCGAACGTCAACGCGACCGATGACGTGCCGGTCGAGCCTTGTGAACCGAACGGCCCGCGATATCGCATCCCGGGCTGGTTTGGCCACGCCGGGATCTTCAGCGTGCCGGCACCCTTGACGCCCAGTTGGTACGCGCTGACCAGAGCGGCTTCGGTCGTCGGCGACGTCGACGGATGCGAACTCGTGCCCGGCTTCGGCTTGTGCGTCGACGTGGGCTTCGGGCTCGGTGTGTGCGACGGGCTGGGCAACGGCTGTGCGCCGCTGGGCGTCGAGGAAGCGGAGGCGGTCGGGGTCGACGCCGCGTTGCGGATTGCATGGTGGCCGGCGGTACACGCGCTGAGCGCGCACGCCACAACGAGCGCGACGGCCAAGCCGATCTTGCGGCGGGCCGGCCCGATCTTGCGATGGGACATATCAACTCCGGGGGTGGGGAGCCGGGCGAACCGAGCAAAGGTACACGAATTCGAATGGTCGTCATTATGCCTTCTCTCCGCCACTCGTTGTGTGACCGAAATGACGGAATCTGGCGGATAGTTTTTTGATCACGACGCGGCGATCGGGTACTCTTTGCATCGCGGTCCGCACAGTCTTGCCTCGGGTCGCCCTTCGGTACAGTTCAATTCTTCTGTGAAGTCGGCCATATCGCGCATCCGGGTCATCACCGCGCGCGAGGTGTAGATCCCCACGTAGCAGCGGACCATCCGCGCTCGGGCAGGACGACCACGACGACGTTCGGAGTTCCTTCATGGCGGTCAACCGCCCCGTTATTGCTGTCCCCTCTTTTGCTGAGCTCGGCGTTCCGCCGGTCATCGTTGATGTGCTTACCCGCAATGGCATCACCGAGCCGTTCCCGATCCAGACCGCGACGCTGCCATTCACACTGGCCGGTCGCGACGTGCTCGGCCGTGGCCGGACCGGATCCGGAAAAACCTATTCGTTCGCGATCCCGGTCGTGGCGCGCCTTGCCGCGTCGAAGGCAGCCCGGCGCCCGCTGCGCCCACGTGCACTGATCCTCGCGCCCACACGCGAATTGGTGACGCAGATCGAGGCCACGATCGCGCCGCTCGCCGCGGCACTCAACATGCGTACGATCACGATCTTCGGCGGCGTTGGTTACGGCCCCCAGGTCAGCGCGCTCCGGGCCGGTGTCGACATCGTCGTCGCGTGCCCCGGTCGGCTGGCCGACATCATTGCCGATGGCAACGCGAGCCTCGACGGCATCGAGATCACCGTGCTCGATGAGGCCGATCACATGGCCGACCTCGGGTTCCTGCCGGTCGTACGGCGGCTGCTCGACCAGACGCCTCGCCAGGGCCAGCGGATGCTGTTCTCGGCGACGCTCGACGCGGGCGTCGACGTACTGGTCAAGCGGTTCCTGACTGATCCGGTCACGCAGAGCGTCGACTCGGCCGCGTCGCCGGTGACCACGATGTCGCACCACGTTCTGCACGTGCGTACCGAGGATCGGCTGCCGGTCCTGGTCGAACTCGCCTCGGCGCCCGGTCGCACGTTGGTGTTCACGCGTACGAAGCACCGTACGAAGCAGCTGACCCGCCAGCTCATCGCATCTGGCGTACCGGCGGTCGAACTGCACGGCAACCTTGCGCAGAACGCCCGTACGCGCAACCTCGAAGCGTTCTCGAACGGTACGGCGAAGACGCTGGTCGCGACGGACATCGCGGCACGTGGCATCCACGTCGACGATGTAGCGCTGGTGATCCACGCCGATCCGCCGGCCGAGCACAAGGCGTACCTGCACCGTTCCGGCCGTACGGCCCGAGCGGGTGCCTCCGGCACGGTGATCACCCTGATGACCGACGACCAGGTGGCCGACGTGGCCGCGCTGGCTCGCCAGGCCGGCATCAAGCCGACCACGACGAAACTGCGCCCCGGTCACGCGCTGCTTGCCGAGTTGGCGCCCGGCGAGCGTACGTTCGTCGAGCCCACGACCGAGGTCATTCAACTGGAGACGCGCGAGTCCGACAGCGGGCGTGGCCGTCGCCAACGTCCCGCCCGTACCGGTGGCGGCTCAGGTCGCGACGGTGCTGCCTCCGGTCGCTCTGCTCGGGCCGGCGGAAGCGCCGCAGGCGGTTCGTCCGGCCGTGGCAACTCCGGGGGCCGTGGGGCGTCCGGAGCGAGCGGCCAGAGCTCCGGAGAGGGCCGCGGTTCGGGCGCTCGTGGTGCGTCGGGTCGCGGTGCGAGCAGCGGCGGTCGCGCCGGCGGAAGCGGACGGTCCTCGGGCGGCGGACGGTCGCTGACCACCTACTCGACAAGCACGCCGACCTCGGGCGGATCGTCGTCGTCCGGCGGAACTTCGTCCGGCGGTATCGCGGCCTTCTCCGCTGCCAGCCGAGGCGGACGCCGCTCCTCGCGCTAGCCCTTCAACCCAGTTGATCCTGGAGTTGGTCGACGGCGTTTCGCGTTACCAACTCCAGGATCAACTTTGTTTGGCGAGAGCGGTCTCGCATCGCGGAATGGTTTTGCGTACGTGCTGCCGGTCGTCGTATGTTCTTTGCAGGTCATGAGTGCCAGCGCTAAGCCCCGACTTGCTGGCCGGCAACCCTCGTAGTAAGCGGTGGGGTGCCTCGGGTGACGACCGGGCCGACGGCAGCCGCCGGGCGGCAAGCGCTACCGCAGAGGGCTCCGACTATGTCGATCTTGTCAATTCTGGCACCCGCAGTTCCGTTCGCCGACACCCCGGAAATCGTCGGTGCGCAGCTTCCGATCACGCTCGCCGACGGCCGTTCCGTCGAGCACGCGAACTTCGATTACGCCGCCACGGCACCCAGCCTGGTCGCGGCGGCGGATGCGGTCACCGAACTTCTTCCGTGGTACGGCAGCGTGCACCGCGGCGCCGGCTTCGCCTCCCGTAAGTGCACGCTCGCGTACGAGCGGGCGCGCGAGACGATTACCGACTTCATCGGCGCGCGCGACGACGATCACGTGATCTTCACGCGCAACACCACCGACGCGCTGAACCTGCTGGCACGTGCGTTGCCGCCGAACACCACAGTGGTCGGTTGGGCCGGTGAACACCACGCGAACCTGTTGCCGTGGACCGATGTGGTACGCCTGCCGGTACCGGAATCGCCGACCGCCGCCACCCGGGCCCTGACCACGGCACTCGCCCAATTACGAGGACCGATTCTGGTCGCCGTGACCGGCGCGTCCAACGTCACCGGCGAGGTCTGGCCGATCGGCGAACTGACCGAGATCGCGCATCGCGCCGGTGCCCGGATCGTGGTCGACGCCGCGCAACTCGCACCACACCGCCCGATCTCGCTGACCGAACTGGACATCGACTACATCGCGTTCTCCGGCCACAAGCTGTACGCGCCGTTCGGCATCGGTGTCCTCGCCGGGCGTTCCGACTGGCTGGACGCCGCCGATCCGTATCTCGCCGGTGGGGGAGCGACCGCGTACGTCGGTGACACGCCGGATGATGTGTGCTGGCAGATCGGCCCGGCCCGGCACGAAGCCGGTACGCCCAACCTGCTCGGCGCGGTCGCGCTCGCCGCCGCGTGTACCGCGATCGCCGGCGCCGACCGAGTTGCGCTGGAGGCCCGGGAACAGGCTTTGCTACGACGGCTGCGCAGCGGGCTCGCCGACATCGGCGGCATCGTGGAACTCCGGACGTTCGGTGGCGACCAGGATCGCGTCGGTATCGTCAGCTTCGTGGTCGACGGCGTGGCCTCGGATGAGGTCTCGGCGTACCTGGCGAACCAATACGGGATCAGCGTCCGGGACGGACTGTTCTGCGCTCATCCGTTGTCGCGCCACCTCGTCGAAGGTGCCTCGAAACGTGCCGGTACATGGTTTTCCGGCACTGCGGTACGGGCGAGCATCGGCCTCGGTACGACCGTCGAGCACGTGGACCGTCTCATCACCGCGCTGAAATCCCTCGCCCACCGCTAGTGGTCACCTGCCTGCATTACTGGTAGGCGCGGGCTTGGATGTCGTACAGCTCGGCGTATTGGCCGCCGCGAGCGATCAGATCCTGATGGCTACCGACCTCGACCACGCGTGCGCCGTCGAGCACCACGATGAGGTCGGCCATCCTCGCGGTGGAGAAGCGGTGCGACACCAGGATCGTGATGCCGCGGGTTGGATTGTGCCGCCGGGCACCGGCCGAGTACCGCTCGAACAACGCGTGCTCGGTCTCGGCGTCGAGTGCCGCGGTCGGTTCGTCCAGTACGAGCAGCAGCGGTGCCTCCCGCATGAAGCCGCGGGCGAGAGCCAGCTTCTGCCACTGCCCGAACGACACGTCCACGCCATCGGGCCAACCACGTCCGAGTTGTGTGGACAGCCGGTCCGGGAGCGCATCGACGACGTCGTCGGCGCCCGCGCGGGTAACCGCGCCGACAACAACCGGTTCGTCGTCGGCGAACGGCAGGTCACCGACGCCGATGGTCTGCTGGGCGCGCAATTCGAAGCGGAAGAAATCCTGGTACGCGCCGGTCAACCGGCTCCGCCATCCATCCGCCGGAATGCGCGCGAGGTCTACGCCGTCGATCAGAATCCGGCCGTCGGTCGGCGTGTAGAACTTCGAGAGCAGCTTGACCAGCGTGCTCTTACCGGCGCCGTTCTCGCCGACGATGGCGACGACGCTGCCGGCCGGCAGGAAGAGATCAACATCGCGAAGCACCGGTACGGCCGTTCCGGGGTAAGCGAACGTCACGCCGTCGAACCGGATGCCGTCGCTCAAGCGTTCGGGCACGGCCGCGTCGGTCCGCGCGACGAACGTCGCCACATAATCCTCCAGCCACGCGAGCCGCCGTGATCCATCCAGCCAGATCCCACGCAGGAAGCCGATCTCACCGACGGTTGCGCCGACATACGCGGACAGTCGTGCACCGGCGGACAGGACGAGCAGCACGTCCCCGGGGGATGCGTGTAGACCGGCCGCGACGTACACGATCGCGAGCACGTACCCGACTCCGAAGACGGCCCAGGCGGCCGAGTGCCAGATCGCCGATGTGTTGCGTGCGCGCGAGACCTCCGCGTACCAGCGGGACCACGCCTGCCTGCGATCGCGGACGAGCCGATCGCCGATGCCGGTGACCCGGACCTCCTTGCCCGGCGGTGCGGTCGTCGCGGTCAGGAACAGATGGCGGGCCAGACGGCTGGAGCCCGCGCCGCGCTCCTGCGCTTTCCGTTCGACGCCGGGGCGCCAGCCGGACGTGAAGACGGTCGGCAGTGCAAACAGCACAAGCAGGATCAGCAGCGGGTTGATCGACATCAGCAGCACGATCGTGATCACCAGCCGCAGGATCCAGCCGATCGTCGAGAACACCGACATGTACATGTGATCGAGCACGAACACCTGCTCGCGCAGGACGGACAGGCGATCGAGATAGTCCGGCCGCTCGTGATGGGCGATCGTCTCGACCTTTGCCTGGAGCCGTGCGACGTGCGATTCGAGCGCGATCGTGACACGGTCGCGGAAGCGACGCTGTACGCGGGTGGACAGCACGCTGAGATACCACGTCAGCGCCGCCGAGATGCCGAGCCCAGCCACCGCGACATAGACCTTCGTGTGGTCACCGGCGAGCGCGCCGTCGCTGAGCAGCTTCAGCCACAGCGCGAACAGCGCGTCCGGGACGGCGGCGGCGAGCGATAGGCCGAGCGCGATCGCCATCAGGCGCGGTTCGTTGCGGAAGCCGAGGCGGCACAACCGCCACATCGAAGCAAGCGCCGGCGGCATCGGTACGTCGTGTGGGTCGGCCGGCCGGCCAACCTCGTCGACCGGGGGAGCGTCAGTCAAGGACGTCATACGTCACCTCCTCATCGTCGTCGGCATCGGCGAGCCCATCGTCGAATCGCTGCGCCTGCAGATCGAACATCGTCCGGTAGCGACCGCCCAGCGCCATCAGCTCGTCGTGGCTGCCGAGCTCGACCACGGCGCCGTGCTCGACGACGCAGATCCGGTCGGCTTGCCGTACGGTCGAGAATCGGTGCGAGACCAAAATCGTCGTGGCGCCGCGCGTCGCGGCCAGGATGCGCGCGAAGATCTCCGCCTCGCCACGCGCGTCGAGCTGCGCCGTGGGCTCATCGAGCAGCACCACACCGGCGCCCTGCTGGACCGCGGTCAGCGTACGGGCGAGAGCGATGCGCTGCCACTGACCACCGGACAGGTCGATCCCGCCGGGATAACCCTTCGCGAGGATCGTGTCGAGGTCGGCGAGGTTGTCGGCGCCGGCCGCCCGCAGCGCATCGGTGATGACGTCGTCCGGTGCGCCGAGCGGAGCGACGTTGTCCCGCAGCGGCCATTCGAAGCGCAGGAAATCCTGGAAGACCGCGGTCACGCGGCTGCGCCAAGCGGCTACGTCGAAATTGCGGATGTCGATGCCGTCGGCCTCGATCGCTCCGGACTGCGGGTCGTACAGGCGGCAGATGAGCTTCGCGAGCGTCGTCTTGCCCGCGCCGTTGCGTCCGACGATCGCGAGTGACGTCCCGGCCGGAACGGTGAGGTTGAATCCCTCCAGGACCGGCTGATCCGAACCTGGATAGGCGAACGTGACATCGCGGAGCCGCAGCTCGCGTACGGGACGGCCGGTCGCGTCGTGCGGATCGGCCGGCGGCGGCGTCGGCAGTGCGCCGGCCTCGGCAGCGGATGGGCCGAGCCGCAGCACCGCCGCGACCGGCGCGGCCGAACCGTCGAGTGCCCAGTTGAGCCCGCCGAACGCGATCGCGGATGTGCCGATAGCGGCTTGCGCGAACGTGACGGTGGCGCCGAGCGCGAGCGTACCGGCGACGAGCGCATGCCCGAGCGTGCCGAACACCACGGCGTTTCCGGCCAGGACGATCACCACGCACGTGAGGATCGGGCGTTCACGCAGCTTGGTGGCTTCGTATTGCAACGTGTGCAACCGGCGCCGCCGGTCGACGAATCGATCGATCACCCAGTCGGCCAGCCCGAACATCCGGACTTCTTTCGCCGCCGGCGGGTCGACCGCGAGACGGTACGCATAGTCGGCGTCCTGTTGCGCACTGCGTACCTCATCGGTTCGGCGGTCTTTCCAAACGCCGCTCTCGCGTAGCAGCCAGTGCGTGCTCAACCATGCTCCGGCCAGCACGAACGGCGCCCACCACGTGTAGCCGAACAGGACGGCGGCACTGGCCACGCCGCTGAGCAGCGCGACCAGTCCGTCCGCGATGAAGTCCATCGACAGCGACAGCGGCGGACCCTGCATGCCGAGATCGAAGTCGCGGGCCGTGGCCATGTCCTTCGCGAGTTCCGCGCTCTCCAGGTGCCCGATGCCCGGTGGATCGACCGACGCCTCGGTCAGCTGGTCATAGAGCCACGCCGAGACCTGATCGCCGATTCCGCCGCTGACCGCTCGGTGGATCGGGACGAGAACCTGCATCGCGATGAACACCACGCCGACGGCGGTCAACGGGGCAACCAGTGAGTGATGCCCGGTCACGGCGCTGACCAGCACGCCCATCACGATCGCGAACACGGCCGGCAGAACCGAACGCAGTAGCAAAAGTGCCCACCACGCCACGGCATATCCCCGGTGGGCCTTCCGGAGCGTGGCCAGGAAGATCCACTCGTTGCGGCCACGCAGCCGGCGGAGGCGCTTCATCCAGTGATGATGTCATCGACCGCCGACAAAATCAGGAACGGACCAGCGCCACGACCGGGATTTTGCGGGCGGTCTTCAGCTCGTACTCGGCGAATCCGGGGTAACGACGCGCTTGCTCGGCGTAGATCTTGTCGCGCTTCGGGCCGGCCACCGGCGTCGCGGCGGCGGCGTAGCGTTCGGTGCCGACCTCTATCTCCACCTGCGGGTTGGCGACGAGATTGTGGTACCACGCCGGATGTTGCGGGGCGCCGGCGTAGGACGCGAACACGTACAGCTCGTGGTCGCCGGCCAGATACATCATCGGGTGTACGCGGTCCTCGCCGGTCTTCGCACCCTTCGTGTGCAGTAGCAGGATCGGTGCGCCCTCGAAGTTGCCACCGACCTTTCCGCCGTTTTCGTGAAACTCACTAATAATCTGCGCATTCCAGTCATCTGCCATGAGGAAACCGTAACCCGAAACCGGAGCGACAGCCGTCTACTCGCGCACGTAAGGTCTGGGCAGATCGTGAGGAGACCCGTGACCGTCGAAGCCGCGCCCGCCGATGCCGCCGTCGTTGAAGACGCAGCCGTAGGAACGTTCACTCCGCTGCGCTACGTGCCGTTCCGGCTGTTGGTCATCGGGCGGGCGATCAATTCGCTCGGTGGCTCGGTGGCCGGATTGGCGCTCGGATTCGCCGTCCTCGACATGAATCACTCGGTCAGCGATGTCGGTTACATCGTCGCGACCCGGACCATTCTGAACGTCATATTCATCCTGTTCGGCGGCGTGATCGCGGACCGCCTGCCACGCAATCTGCTGATGGTCGGCGGCTGCGTGACGTCGGGGCTCAGCCAGGGTATTGCCGCGACACTGTTTCTGACTCACTCCGCGACGCTGCCCGTGCTGCTCGTGCTCGCCGGCCTCAACGGCATGACGTCGGCGGTCACCATGCCGGCGTCCGCCGCGCTGTTGCCGCAGACTGTGCCGACGTCGATTCGCAAACAGGCGAATGCCCTCAACCGCCTGGTCATGAACGCGATCAATATCGGCTCGCTCGCAGTAGCCGGCACACTGGTGGCCACGATCGGCTCCGGCTGGTGCGTCGCTTTCGACGCCGCCACGTTCATCGTGGCCGGAATCTTCTTCGCGTCGATCCGTACTCGGCCGAAGACCGCGGTCGTCCAGGAAGCCGTCGTTGCCGAAGACGCCGCGGTTGTGGAGGAGACGGCGCCCAAGGAAAAGCAGCCCGGTCTCTTCACGAGCCTGCGCGAAGGCTGGACGGCGTTCATCAGCCATACCTGGCTATGGGTCGTCGTGCTCGGCTTCATGCTGTTCAACGCCGCGTTCGACGGCGGCATCAGCGTGCTCGGTCTGCATTTCGCCGACATCACTGTCGGTCGGCGTCTGTGGAGTGTCGTACTCGCCGCCGAGACCGTCGGCGCGCTGCTCGGCGCCCT
>CAWHRE010000002.1:0-18511 GCA_963831705.1 uncultured Actinomycetota bacterium
GCCGAACCAGGACTACGGCTACGGCACTCCCGCTCCGGGCGGCTACGACGCCGCACCGGGCTACGGCGACCAGGGCTACCCCGATCAGGGCTACGGAGCGGCCGGCTACGGCACTCCCCCGCCCGGCCAGTACGGCGCCGATCCGGCCGCGTACGGCCAGCAGCCCGACTACTCCGCACCGGCCGACCCCGCGTACGGGAACGGCTACGGCGAAGCGCCTGGAACGCGTACGCCGCATATCCCGCGTCAGGGCGGCGGCTACACACCGGCGTCTCGACAGTCGCCGGGATACCAGGGGCAGCCTGACGACCAGGGAGCCGGCCACCGGTACCCAGCCGGCGAAGAACCGCCGGCCGGACGCCACGGTGACGGGTATGGCGGCTGGCAGGGCGACAACTACGGCGGCGAAGAAGACGCCGCGTGGGGCTACCGCCGCTGATCCGATTAGCGGGCTCGCGGATGGGAGAGGGCGTAGACCTCTCTTAGGTGGTCCACCGTCACAAGCGTGTAGATCTGCGTTGTCGTTACCGAGGCGTGGCCCAGCAACTCCTGGACGACGCGGACGTCGGCGCCGCCGTCGAGCAGATGCGTCGCGTACGAGTGTCGTAGCGTATGCGGCGACATCCGGGACGCGTCCAGGTTCGCGGCCGTGGCCGCGCGACGCAGGATCGTCCACGCGGACTGGCGAGACAACCGGCCGCCACGGGCATTGAGGAACATCGCCGGCGTACCTCGGCCCGCTGCGGCAAGAGCGGGCCGAACGCGTACCAGGTAAGCCGAGAGCGCGGCCAGAGCGTACGTGCCGACCGGAACCAAACGCGTTTTTCCGCCCTTGCCGTGCAGCAGCGCAGAGCCGTCCTCGAGATCGAGATCGTCGCGATCTGCGCCTACCGCCTCGGAAATCCGCGCACCGGTGCCGTACAGGAATTCCAGCAACGCCCGGTCACGTATGCCGATCGGGTCGTCGAGATCACCGAACGTGTTGAGCAACGCGGACACGTCATGCACGGACAGCGCCTTCGGCAGCCGTTTGGGCGGCGTCGGTGGCGTGATGTCGCGGCTCGGATCGTCCGTGACGAGCCCTTCTCGCACCGCAAATCGATGAAGGCCGCGAACCGCGCTAATCGCCCGAGCCGCTGACGTGGCGGCGAGCGCCGGATGCGTCGCGGTACCTTCCCGCAGCGACGCCAGGTATGCCGCGACCTGGCGCGGCTCGATGTCCGCGAGCGCAGCGATGCCGGTGGCAGCGAGCCACACCAGATAACGATCAAGATCGCGGCGGTACGCGGCCAGCGTGTTCGCCGACAGCGCTCGCTCGACCGTCAAGTGGTCGAGGTATGTGTTGACCGCACGCGAAAGCGCGGCGCCAACGGGGAGGTTGGGCGCCGCGCTTCCGGTCATGCGAGACAGCTTAGGAGAGCTAGTCGAGCACCTCGGCAAGTTCCAGGTGCGCCATGCCGTGCGCGTCCGCAACCGGCTTGTAGACGACCTGGCCGTCGTACGTGTTCAGGCCGAGTGCGAGCGCCTTGTCCTTCTTGAGCGCGGCACGCCAGCCGTTGTTCGCCAGCGACAGAGCGTACGGAAGCGTGACGTTCGTCAGCGCGTACGTGCTCGTGTGCGGCACCGATCCGGGCATGTTCGCGACGCAGTAGAACACGCTGTTGTGCACGGTGTAGACCGGATCCGCATGCGTGGTCGGGTGCGAGTCCTCGAAGCACCCGCCCTGGTCGATCGAGATGTCGACGAGGACGCTGCCGGGCTTCATCCGGGAGACCATCTCGTTGGAGACCAGCGTCGGCGCCTTCGCACCCGGCACGAGTACCGCGCCGATGACCAGGTCGGCGTCGAGAACGGCCTTCTCGATCTCGTACGCGTTCGATGCGATCGTGGTGAGCTTGCCCTGGTAGATCGCGTCGAGCTGGCGGAGCTTGTTGATGCTCAGGTCGAGCAGGGTCACGTTGGCCTGCATGCCGAGCGCGATCGTGGTCGCGTTCTGGCCGGAGACACCGCCGCCGAGAACGACGACGTTCGCGGGCCGTACGCCCGGGACGCCGCCCATCAGCACGCCACGCCCACCGGCCGGGCGCATCAAGTGGTACGCGCCCACCTGCGGAGCGAGCCGGCCGGCGACCTCCGACATCGGGGCGAGCAGCGGCAGGCTGCGGTCCGCGAGTTCGACGGTCTCGTACGCGATGCCGGTCACCTTGCGGTCAATCAGCGCATCGGTGCAGGCCCGCGACGCGGCCAGGTGCAGGTACGTGAAGAGCGTCTGGCCTTCGCGCATGCGGTGGTATTCCTCGGCGATCGGCTCTTTCACCTTCAGTACCAGGTCGGCGACGCCCCAGACCTCGTCGGCGTGGCCGAGGATCTTCGCACCCGCCTTCTCGTACTCGTCGTCGGCGATCGATGAACCAAGACCGGCGCCGGCTTCGATGAACACGTCGTGGCCCGCACGCACGAATTCGTGCACACCGGACGGCGTGATCGCGACACGGTACTCGTGGTTCTTGATCTCGCGGGGAATTCCGACCTTCACGTTGTGTGACCCCTCTGCTGGACGGCTACGCGCCATGGCCTGGCGCATCGTCGCGCGCAGCGGCCACGTTGCCTGCTCGCAGAAAAGTCTAGGCGCAGGTCGAGGTCGTCGATACTCGCAGAGTGCAAGGTGCCGTCGGCACTACCTGACAGAATGTAACCAGTGAGTCAGAAGTGACGCGGAGTGAACGCCGATGGCCTAGATCGTGGCCTCCCGGGCCGGACGCGGCGTGGCAAGGGGCCGGGTCGGCGGCCATCCCTCGTCCCGCAACCGGGCCGCGGCGAGTACGCCGACAACCGCGGCCGCGTTCGAGATCTCGCCGCGCAACACCATCGCGACCGCCTCGTCCAATGGAACGCGGTGCGATGTCAGCTCCGACTCCTCGTGCTCGCGGTGATGGCGCTCGGCCTCCGGGACCGGCGTCAGTTCGCGGGCGAGGAACAGCCGGATCACCTCATCGGAGGCGCCCGGCGTGGTGTGGATATCGGTGATCAGTTGCCACGAGCCGGCGACCAGGTCGACCTCTTCGGCCAACTCCCGCGCGGCCGCGTGCTCCAGCGGCTCGCCCGGGATGTCGATCAGGCCGGCCGGCAACTCCCAGAGGTGCCGGCCGACCGGTACGCGGTACTGATACACGAGCACGATTCGATCGGACTCGTCGAGCGCGACCACGCCGACGGCGCCGACGTGGCGCATGTAGTCGCGTTGCGCGTGCCCTCCGTCCGGCATCGTCACTTCGTCGGTCACGATGGAGAACATCCGGCCCTTGAACTGCTCCTTGCGCTCGACCAGGTCGTACGAGGTCGTGGTCATCCGGCGTGTACTCCGATCTCGACCGGAAGCCGGTCCGCGTCGTTATAGGCCAGGGCAGCCTGGATCAGGCCGTCGAACAGCGGATGCGAGCGGGTCGGACGGCTCTTGAGTTCCGGATGCGCCTGCGTCGCGACGAAGTACGGATGCAGCGCCCGGTCCAGCTCGATGAATTCCACCAGCTTGCCGTCCGGCGACGTACCGGAGATGCGCAGACCCGCCTTCATCAGTGCGTCGCGGTACGAGTTGTTGACCTCGAAGCGGTGCCGGTGCCGTTCGTCAACGTCGGTCTTGCCGTACACGTCGGCGACGATCGATCCCTCTTCGAGCACCGCCGGGTACGAGCCGAGCCGCATCGTGCCGCCCATGTCGCCCAGGCCTGCCACGATGTCCTTCTGATCGGCCATCGTCGCGATGATCGGGTGCGCCGCGTGCTCGTCGAACTCCAGCGAATTGGCGCCTTCCAGACCGGCGAGATGCCGGGCCACTTCGATCGTCATGCATTGCAGGCCGAGGCAGAGGCCGAGGGTCGGGATCGCGTGCTCCCGCGCGTACCGGATCGCTCCGATTTTGCCTTCGATGCCACGTACGCCGAAGCCACCCGGAATCACGACGCCGTCGACACCGGCGAGCGCCGTGGCCGCACCGGACTGGCTGATGCACTCGTCGCTCGGCACCCAGACCAGCTCGACCTTCGAGCGATGCGTGAACGAAGCGGCGCGTACCGCCTCGGACACCGACAGGTAGGCATCCGGCAGATCGACGTACTTGCCGACGATCGCGATCCGCACCATGTGCTTCGGGTTGTGGACGCGCTCCAGCAAGTCGTCCCAACGGGTCCAATCGACGTCCCGGAACGAGAGGCCAAGCCGGCGTACGACGTAGGCGTCCAGGCCCTCGCGGTGCAACACCTTCGGGATGTCGTAGATGCTCGGTGCGTCCGGCGCCGCCACCACGGCCTCACGGTCGACGTCGCAGTAGAGCGCGAGCTTGTGCTTGAGGTGCTCCGGGATCTCCCGGTCGGAGCGGCAGACCAGCGCGTCCGGCTGGATGCCGATGTTGCGCAGCGCCGCGACCGAGTGCTGAGTCGGCTTCGTCTTCAACTCACCCGACGGCGCAAGGTACGGCACGAGCGAAACGTGCAGGTAGAAGCAGTTGTCCCGGCCAATGTCGTGACGGACCTGGCGGATCGCCTCCAGGAACGGCAGCGATTCGATGTCGCCGACCGTACCGCCGACCTCGGTGATCACCACGTCGGGCGCGCGCCCGTCGTCGTCGGCGTCGGCCATCGCCCGGATGCGGGCCTTGATCTCGTTCGTGATGTGCGGAATGACCTGCACGGTATCGCCGAGGTACTCGCCGCGGCGTTCCTTGGCGATCACTTCCGAATACACCTGGCCGGTCGTGACGTTCGCCTTGCCGGAGAGGTCCCGATCGAGGAAGCGCTCGTAGTGACCGACGTCGAGGTCGGTCTCCGCGCCATCTTCGGTGACGAACACCTCGCCATGCTGGAACGGGTTCATCGTGCCCGGATCAACATTGAGGTAAGGGTCCAACTTCTGCATCACGACACGCAGGCCACGAGCGGTCAGGAGGCTGCCGAGGCTGGAGGCGGTGAGGCCCTTGCCGAGCGAGGAGGCGACGCCTCCGGTGACAAAGATGTGCTTAGTCGTCCGTGCCGAAGGCGCCAATGGATGCTCCCGTGGTCGTTACGGGCTGACCAGCGTCGATCCGGCCAGCTGCGGCGCGATCTACAGAATTGATCACGTGTTCCACGGGATTTCACGCTAACACGTCGAGGCTCTGCTATGTCTGCGACACCGCCGTGAGATGCCGTACATCACGCCAATGTCTCTTCACGGCGCTCGACCGTGGGCGGATCGACGCCGGTTCGTGCCACTTCCGCCGCTTCGGTCGCCGCGTGGGCGTCGACCGCCAGATCGTCCAGCGGAAGCCGCCCCACCGTACGGTCGTCGGCATGATCGAGTACGCGTAACGCGGCCAGCGTAACGAGCGGCAGCGCGACCGATGCGGCGGCCCCGGCAGTCGTGAATCCGACACCATCCAGCAATCCCGCGACGACGGCGGCGAGACTCATTCCGGTCATCGCGCCGCGCAGTGCCGGGTAGAGGCCGAACAGGCGCATCAGGCCGCCCCACGGCCGGACCAGCACGAGCAGCGTGTACACGATCGCGACCAGGACGAGCAGACTCAGCGGATTCGTCAGCGTCGACGTGACATCCGAGACGGCAGCCTCGTGCAGGGCATGGCCGGCCGTACCGTTGTGCAGTCGGGTCAGCATTGTGCCGACCGGGCCCCGGTGCGCGACCGGCCGGCCCAGATCGAGCACCGCGAACCCGATCAGCACCACCAGACCCGCGAGCGTGGCCCAGCCCAGGCGCGTGAACGTCAGCCACCCGCCACTCGCGATCGCGGCCGCTACGCAGACGCCGATGGTCAACGCGAGCGCACCCCCCGCATCCGCGCCGAGCTGCGGTGAGCCGACCAGGATCACGCCGAACGCGCCGATCGCGGCTACCACGAACGGCCGCCACCGCCGGTCCGGCACGCTCTGCGCAACGCACGCCGCGAGCACCAGAATTCCAACGATGAACGCACCGAGGCCGACCGCGCCGATCCCGGCGTAGCGGGTGCCTTCGGCCGCCGAGTAGCCCGCGACGCCGTTGAGTTGCAGCCGCGAGCCGGTGAGAACGTCGATGCCGAGAATCGCGACGACGATGGCGGAGACCGCCGCGAGCGGACCGAGCACGCCGCCGGTCGATGGACGCCGTGGGCGGCGGGACAGCCGTCGCCACGGCTCGCTGAGTACGAGCGTGACCGCGATCCCGGCAAGAACCGCGCCGATCACCGTGAACAGCAGACCGGGTGAGCCGGCCCGCCACCACGGCACGATGTCGGCCAGGAGTGCCACCACGGTGGTCAGCGACGCCGCGATCAACAACGCCTCAAGCCAGCGGACCAGATGCGGTGAGGCCGGCTCCGGGCCGTGCAGTTCGGTCGACCGCCGAGCCCTCCGCAGCAGCGGGATCGCCGCGATCAGCAGCAGAAGTTCGCCGATCAGCAGCACGGCGAAGAACCATCCGGCCACCCGGTGCTGGAGCGATGCCTCACTGTCAGCGTCGGCCAGCGCCGCGATCGCGGCGGTCGGATTCGCCGGCCGGGCACCGACCCGTTGCGCCTGCGCACCCGCCAGCAACTTCGTCGGCGCCGGTTGACCGAGCGCGGCCAGTGCGGTCGGGGCGAGGTCGACGAGCTCGAGATAGCCCTGGCGACCGGTACTCGACGAGGTGAGCCAGCCGCCGTTATAACCGGGACCGTCCGCGATCGCCACGTGCAACCGCCCGGAGTCGTACGTCTGCGCCAGCCCCGCGATCAGCACGAGCGAATTCGGCGGCCGGGCCGCGAGCACCTGGGCCAGCTGTGCGTCCACCGCCTTGGCCTGCGCCACGCGCTGCGCCGGCAGCGGGCCGCTGACCGTCCCGAGGTCGACCATCGACAGCGTGCACGTCGAAAGCAGCGCGGCCGGATTCGTGGGCAGCCCCGGGACGTACCGGTCAACTCGGCCGTACGGGCGCGCGGCGCCGAGCGCGGCATTCGGCCCCACCGCGACCGTGCAGCGGACCGCGTCCGGCAACGCACCGAGTTCAACGCCGTTGTACTGCTTGTTCGCGGCGGCTCGGGCGGCCTGCCCTTCGACCGTCGACGTGATGCCGTCCGGGCTGCTGACGGTCGGTACGACCACCGGGCATGTCCCGCTGTCGAGACGGCCACCGGAGTAGCGGGCGAAGTTTCCGGCGCCGAGCGTCAACCAACCGTCCGGCGGGCACGTCGGCGAGTGCGACGACCGTACCGACAGCGCACCGATCGAGTCCCGGCTGGCCAGCGCCCAGAGCGTCGGCGTATCGGTCGGATTCACGTCGTCCCAGCGCAGACCGGCGGCGCCGGCAATCACCACATAGTCGGCCCGGTGAGCGCTCGAAACGGTCGTCGGCCGCCACATGACACCGGCGATCGCGGCGACCGCGACGGCCACCCCGACCACGTACGGGGCGATGCGTTTCGCGACGTGCAGCAGCGTGTGCGGAAGCCCGTCACGACGCCACCAGCCGAGCGGACGCGGGCGTGCCATCAAGAAGGCCCGCGCATCGCACCTGTCCCGCGTGCGGTGATCAGCTCGCGGTACACGTCGAGGACCTGAGTGATCGTGTCCACATCAGTCGGCCACCGAGCCGCCTGGGCATACCCGGCGGCGGTCAACGCGCTCCGGCGGGCCGGATCTTCCAGCAACTCGAGGACCGCGTCGTGTAGTTCGCCGACATCGCCCGCCTGTACGAAGACCGCGGCATCACCGAGCAGTTCCGGCAAGCCGCCGACGGCCGTACTGACCAGCGGCAAGCCGGCGCGAAGTGCTTCCTGAGCGAACAGTTGACGGGCTTCCCACACGCTCGACACCACCCCGAGCGTCGCGGCGGCGAGCAGATCCGGAACGTCGTTGCGGTGACCGAGCAGCAACACCGGCGCGACGCTGTCGGAGATCTGCGCGGTGAGAGTCAGGTACGCCGGACCGCTGCCGGCGATCGCGACCATCGGTGCCGGTACGCGATCCCGCCATTTCGCAGCGGCCGCGATCAACGTCTCGTAACCCTTCTGCGGATGCAGCCGACCGACCGACAGCACGAGCGGCACATCGGGTTCGAGGCCGAGTTCGGCCCGTACGTCGGCGGGTGGGCGCAGCGCGGCATGCAGCGTCGGAGCCGCGACCGCGCCGAGGCGGGCGTCGGTGGCACCGAGCGCTCGCGCGCGGTCGACGAGATCGGCGGACGCGCCCAGCGTGACGTCGGCGATTCGGGCGACACGGCGTTCCAGCAGGTGATAGGCCCGGGCGCGAAGGCCACCGGCGAGCACCGCGTTGTGCCAGGTGACGACAAGCGGTACGCCGGTCGGCCGGGCCCAACCGGCGACGAGACCGGCCCGAAGGCCGTGCGCGTGCACGATCTCCGGTGGGTTCTCGGACAGCGCCCGGCGCAGGCTGCGTACCGCACGGAGATCACCCGGCTGCGGGCTCGCCGGAATCTCGACGGCGACGAACGCCGCACCGGCCTCGGTGAACCCGAATTGGCGCCCGGCCGACTCCGGCCCGTACACCGTGACGTTGTGGCCACCGCTGACCAGACCGGCCGCGAGCGAGGCGACATGCCGGCCGATCCCACCGGTGCTGGACGCGAGCACGAGCGCGACGTCGGTCCGCTCCAGCCCGCCGCCCATCACACCCCCCGCTCGACATCTTCATTCTTGCCGTGAACATGTACGTTATCGCCGTTATCGCCGCTCCCGGGCCGTCCCGGTGCACGCCGACGGGCGAGCCGGCGCACAATCGGCTCCAGGTCCGGCCGGTCGATCAGCGCCGCGACCACGCCGAACACGATCGCCGCAACGGCTCCCGACAGCATGCCTTGGCCGACATCGGCGAGCCAACCCGGGTGGTCGCCGAACGGCTGCCGGACCGCGATCCCGGCGACCGCCGCAGCGATACCGGCCACGACGGCGGCGAGCCCGGCGCGGGTGAGTCCAGCGAGCGATCCCCGGCCGGTCCGGGCGGCGATGATCCCGCCGAGCACGATCGCGAGCACGGTCATGCCGACCGAATTCGCCGTCGTCAACGCAACCGGGCGCAGCCGTGGCGCCATGAGCTCGGCGAGCACGAACGATGCCGCGATCACGGTGCCCCAACCGGCCACGGTGGCGAACGCCGCGTACCGGTTTTGGGCCCTCGCGTAGAGCGCTCGCGAGTGCAGCGCGAACAATCCGTAGCCGATCAGTCCGGGTGCGAACGTCGCGAACGCGAGCGCGAGGACGCCCGCGTCCGGCCTGGTCGAGCTTGCGATCACGGCGAACAAGCGGCCGAGCGGGGTTGCGGCCGCGATCAGGGCGGCGGCTCCGAAGGCCGACAAGAGCGTCACGGTACGCGTGGCCGACGCGAGCGTGTGCCGGTACGCATCGTCGTCACCGGTCGCCGCGCTGGTCGCCAGCGACGGGTACGCCGACGTCGCGATCGGCAGCGCGAACACCGACCACGGCACGAGATAGACCGTCTGGGCGACCGTGAACGTGTACAGCGCGACCGTGCTCGCGGGCGTGTCATTCGCGAGGCGTACCGCGACGAACAGCGCGATCTGCTGGGCCGCGACCGTGATCACGGCGACTCCGGCGAGGCTCCCGACGGTCCGGCGGGCGTCGCCGGTGAACCGGAACGTCGGGCGGAAGCGGAGGCCCAGCCGAGCGGCCGGAAGGATCAGGCAGAGGCTCAACGCGACGACGCCGAGCGTCGTACCGATCGCGAGGATCAGCCAGTCGCCGGTCGTCACCTGCCGGAATCTCGACCGGCGGCGCCACCACCTTGTACGTGATGTAGGTCGCGATCACCACGACGCTGGACAGCAACGGCGCGAGCACCGGCCAGGCGAACTTCCGGTGCGCCTGCAGCAGTCCGGCCAGCACGATGCCGATGCCGTACAGCGGGATTTGCGGTGCGAACACGCGGAGCATGCCGGCCGCGACGTTGATCGTGTCGGGGGTAGTGGAATCGTGCCCGATCGCGACCGTGATGATCGGCCGAGCCGCTACCGCGACGATCACCGCGAGCGGCACGAGGATGGCCAGAACCCAGGTCAGCAGCGCAGACGTGGTCCGGCCGATCGTGCCCCGGTCGCCACGCGCGATCGCACCGGCGACGAGCGGCACGACCAGCGCCGCGAGCGCTCCGCCCGCGACGATCTCGAAGATGATGTTCGGAATCGTGTTCGCGGTCAGGTACGCCTGGTTGAGCATCGGCTCGGCGACGTGCCCGAGAAGGAGCGTGCGGCCGAACCCGATGATCCGGCTGAGGATCGTGATGCTTGCGATCAGCGCCGCGGCGCCGGCAAATCCGGCCCCGGCCTTTGTACCGGCCCGTCCGCCGGCCGTGTTACCGGCTCGGTCGCCGGCCTCAGCGGCCAGATCGTCGGTCGCATTGCCGGTCGCCGTCTCGCCGTAAGCATCGGCCGTCGCTCGGGGCTCAGCCGCTCGCTCAGGGCCGCTTACGCCACCCTCGGACGTCGATGCGGCGCCAGCGTCGGACCCCGAGCCGCTCGGCACGGCCGGGTCAGCCGTAGAAGCGGGGACGCTCGGTGGACGCGACATCCGGCACATGATCCGTACGCCGCCCGAGGGCGTCAAGCTCGCGTAGCCCCGGCGTGGAACCGATCACCTTCGTGAAGCTGACCTTCTCGCTCGCCGCGGTCAACGCCGTGATCACGCTCAGCAGCACGGCCCGGCCGGCCATGCCCGTACGCGCGGTCGCCGCCAACCCGATCAGCGCGCCGAACGAGTTCGCACCGGCGTCACCGAGCATGATCTCCTCGTCGAGATCGTCCGGCAGCAGACCGGCGGCGGCGCCGACCGGCCCGGCCACCAGACCGCCCGCCGGTCCGGAGACCAGCGGAGCCGACAGCAGCACGCCCGCCTTCAGTGCGCGACCGGGGCGCAGGTCGAGCAGGTTCAGCAGATTTGCCGATCCGGCGATCACACCGGCACCGAGCATGACGTTGGCGACTCGGCCCAGACGGCCGTACCGGCTGGGGGTGTCGGCTTCGAGAAGAACGGCCGCGCTCAGCGCCGCCGCCCCAACCCCCGCGATCTTGACCATGCCGCTCGTGATCTTCCCGGCGCGCAACGCGGCAAGATGACCGCGGAAGCCCTTGGAGGCTTTCTGATCGGGTCGGGCGCCCACGATGTCGTCGTAGAAGCCGACCGCACCGGATCCGCCGCCGGCGAGTACCGCCGCGGCCGCGACGCGGGGACTACGTGCACCGAGCGCCGCGGTGGCAGTGGCTGCGGCCGCGAGCGCAGGGCCACCCGCGAGGCTCACGGTGCGTCCGTGGAAGTTCGTGCGTTCCAGCCGCTCGTTGACCGGCGCTGCGCGCAACGCGCGGACCGCGGCCGCAGCCGCGAGTGCGCCGAATCCCGCCAGCGCGGCCCGGCCCGCGATCCGTGCCACCGGGCCGGTCATCCGGTGGGGTAACTAGGCAGCATCGATGTCGCGCTGGAGGACAGCCCATAGTGGCCCGAGTGACCGGAGAACTGCTCGGCGAGCGCGAGGACGAGCGCGATCTGCCCCTGTGGCGTGTCGGCGTTGTCGACCGTGGATGCGGTCTTGTTCGTCGTCGCGTCGCCGACTATCGCGCCGATCACGTTCCCCGCACCCGATGCACCGGCCGCGCCGACCACGATCATGCCGACCTGGTCCGGCTGCGTCGGCGAAAGCGGGATCGCCTGGTCGAACTGCGTCGCGATGGTGAACAGCGCCGTGTTCTCGGCCGATGCGTTGCCGTCCGCGTACGGCTGCGGCGCCAGGAACACAACCGACTCGGCCGAACTGGTGATCAGCTTGCTGTTGTCGGACTTGCCGTTGGTCTTGATGTAGCCGGCGCTCTCGAACGTGCTCTGGATCTGCGTACGCGACGCCGCCGTGACCGTCTGGGCGTGGTCGACGAGGACCGCCGACAGCAGGCCGGCGGATGTCTCGACGCCGTCGCTGTTCGTCGCGACATCGTTGATCGCGGCGCGGGTCTGCGCGTCGGTGGCGAGGCTCAGCAGCGTCGGCTCGTTGGTCGGATCGACGAAGCTGTCCTCGATCTCGAGGTGGCCGGTGGTCTTCACACCCGACAGCTGGAGCATCGCGTCGACCTGCGGGACCAGCGTCGCGGTCTCGGGCATGGAGACCACCAGGACGGTACGGTCGGCAAGTTTGCCGGCCAGCAACTCCGGCGCAAGTTCGGTGGCGAACAACTCCTTGTTGTTCACGTCTGCGGTCAACTTCGTCACACGATCGCGGTACTGGCTGTTGGACTTCGACAGCTGATTCACGCGATCGTGGAGATCGTTCGCGGCGGGACCGTTCAGCGCGGCCGTTCCAACAATCAGCCCGATCGCGAGCGCCAGGAAGACCGCCGTCAGGGACACGACGTGATACCGGAAATTGATCACTAGAACAGCCTTTGAATCGAGAAGATCAAGTTGTCCCACCACTCGGCGAGCAACCCGAGGTAGGTCCGGCCGACGGTCGAAACCGCGACCGCCGCGCCCATCGCCGCAATCGCGGCGAGCACCAGCAACAGCACCGACGATCCGGAGATGTTCTGCCGGTAGAGCCGGCTCACACCCTTCGCATCGACGAGCTTGCCGCCGATCTTCAGGCGGGTGAGAAATGTCGAGGCCATGCCGCCCCGACCCTTGTCGAGGAACTCCACGAGCGTGTCGTGCGTTCCTACCGCGACGATCATAGTGGCACCGTGCTCATCGGCCAGCAGCATCGCGATGTCTTCGCTCGTCGCCGCCGCCGGGAACGTGATCGCATTCACACCCAGCTGGTTCACCCGGACCAGTCCCGGCGCACGCCCGTCCGGGTACGCGTGGACGATCACTTCGGCGCCGCATCGCAGTACGTCGTCGGTCACCGAATCCATGTCGCCGATGATCATGTCAGGCGTGTATCCCGCCTCGACCAACGCGTCCGCGCCGCCGTCGACACCGATCAGCACCGGCTTGAATTCCCGGATGTACGGCCGGAGCACGTCAAGGTCGGCCTTGTAGTCGTATCCGCGCACCACGATCAACGCGTGCTTTCCGGCGATCTTCGTGACCACGTCCGGAACGCCGATGCCGTCGAGAAGGAGATCCTTCTCGTGTTTCAGATACTCCATGGTGTTCGCGGCGAACGCCTCGATCTGTACCGAGAGCCCCTCGCGGGCCTCGGTCATCGCCCGCTCGACGCTCTCGAAGTCGTGCCGCTGGCCGCTGGCGATCTTGTTCTCGCCCACGAAGACGCCGTCGCCCTCGATCCGGACCTGCTCGCCCTCGCGTAGCTGACGGAACACGTCCTCGCCGAGATCGTCGATCAGCGTGATCCCCGCCTTGATCAACGCTTCCGGCCCGAGATTCGGATAGCGACCCGAGATCGACGGTTTCGCGTTCAGCACCGCGACGACCCCGACGGTCACGAGCGAATCCGCCGCGACCCGATCGAGGTCGATATGGTCAATAACTGCGATATCGCCCGCGCGAAGGCGACCGACGAGCCGCTTCGTACGCCGATCAAGGCGCACGGGACCACTGACGGTGCCCGGTTCGGCGACCCGCGTACGCCGCAAAGTAAGTAAACGCATCGTGAACCATCCTGGCACGGTCTGGCATTTGCGATTGACGCGACATGCCTTACGTATCGGCTCGAATCATTTGTTCCGTATAAGCGGGATTATGCCAATTCCGTGTTGATCATTCATCGACGCCGCGCGGCGGGAAACGTCAGTTCTGCCTTTTCTCCCGATCTGCGACCGCAATCAATTCCTCGGCGTGAGCAATGCCCAGATCCGAATCCGGCAAGCCGGCCAACATTCGAGCCAATTCCCGGGAGCGCTCGGTATCCGCGACCACGTGCACGCCGCTCGTCGTCACCGCTCCGGACGTATCCTTCGCGACCACCAGATGATTATCGGCGAACGCCGCCACCTGTGGGAGGTGTGTCACGACGAGCACCTGATGGGATCGCGCCAGCCGGGCCAGCCGCTTGCCGATCTCCACCGCAGCCTGGCCGCCGACGCCCGCGTCCACCTCGTCGAAGACCAGCGTGGGCGGACCGCCCGAACCCGCGAACACCACTTCGATCGCGAGCATTACCCGCGAGAGTTCACCACCGGACGCACCCTTCTGCAGCGGCAGCGCCGGTGCACCGGGGTGCGCGATGAGCCGCAACTCGACCTCGTCGGCGCCGTCGGGGCCGACTCCGCAGTCGACACCGGCGACGGTCAACACCGGCTCCGAGCGACCGGGCGATCGTGGCGAGACGACAACCTCGACCCGCGCGTGCGGCATGGCCAGACCGGCCAGCTCAACCGTCACCTCGTCGGAGAACCGCATGGCCGCGTGCGTACGCGCTTTCGACACCTCGGCAGCCAACGACGCGACATCGCCGGCCAGCCGGATTCGCTCGCGATCCAGCTCCTCGAGCAGGTCATCGGACGTGTCCAGCTCGGCGAGCCGGGTCCGAGCGTGATCGGCCCAGGCAATCACGCCGTCGACGTCCTCGGCGTATTTGCGCGTGAGCGCTCGGAGTGCGGCACGGCGCTCGTAGATCGTCTGCAGCCGGTCCGGATCGGCGTCGAGACTGGCCAGGTAGCCGCCGAGCGTCGCGGTGATGTCCGCGACCGCGGTCGACGCATCCTCGATTCGCGCGGCCAGCTCGCCCAGCAGCGGGTCGACGGTCGACTGCTGCTCCAGCGTGCGTCGTGCGGTGGTCAACAGCGATCCGGCCGCCGGCGTGTCGTCGCTGTCCGAGGCGCCGCCAAGCGCGAAATACGCGGCCTGCGCCGCCGTACGCAAACCCTCGGCATGTTCGAGGCGCTGCGCCTCGTCCCTCAGATCGTCATCCTCGTTCGGCTGCGGGTCGACTCGGGTGATCTCCTCGAGACCGAGCCGCAGCAGGTCGGACTCCTGGTTGCGCTCACGAGCGTGCCGGCGCCGGTCATCGAGATCGTCGGCGACCTTGCGCCAAGCGGCAAACCGCTCACGCAGGTCGCCGAGCAGCTTCTCATGATCCGCACCCGCGAACCGGTCCAGCGAACCGCGCTGCTCGGCCGGGCGCAACAGCCGCAGCTGGTCGGACTGACCGTGCACGGCCAGCACATGCTCGCCGAGTTCGGCCAGCATCGCGACCGGCACGGCACGGCCGCCAACGTGCGCCCTGGAGCGGCCTTCGATCGTCACCAGACGGGAGAGCAGCAAACTGCCGTCGGCGTCGACCTCGGCACCGGCGTCGACCACTCGCGCGTTGACTTCGGCCGCCTTGTCTCCGGACAACCGGACCCGGCCCTCAACGCTGGCCCGCCCGGGATCAGCCCGGACGCGCGCGGCGTCGGCCCGGCCGCCGAACAGCAGACCCAAGCCGGTGACCACCATCGTCTTACCGGCGCCGGTCTCGCCCGTGATGACATTCATGCCGCGGGTCAATGGCAGCGTGGTGTCCTCGATAACGCCGAGTCCCGTGATGCGTAGCTCCTCAAGCACAGCTCAAGACACTAGACGCCGAGTACGACAGACGGAAAGTCGCCAGCGGAAGCACCCCAGCTGAGCTGGGCTTATGTTAATTGGTACCGGTTGTCCGATTGCGCCAGCCGTCGATCGGCAGCGCGAACTTCGCGACCAGACGGTCGGTGAACGAGCGCGGCCGTAGCCGTACGACGCGAACGGGGAGCGCTCCGCGTTGGACGGTCGCCCGCGTTCCCGGTGCGATCTCGAACACGCGGCGGCCGTCGCAGCACACCACAGCTCCCGGCCCAAACGGATCGAGCGTCACGGTGATTGTCGATGTCGGCGCGGTGACCAGCGCTCGGTGAAACAGTCCGTGCGCACTGATCGGTACGAGGACGAGCGCCTCCACCTCGGGCCATACGACCGGGCCCCCGGCTGAGAACGCGTACGCGGTGGATCCGGTCGGGGTCGCGCAGACCACGCCGTCGCATCCGTACCGCGACAACGGCCGGCCGTCGACCTCGACGAGCAACTCGACCATCCGTTCGCGGTCACCCTTCTCGACCGTGACCTCGTTGAGCGCCCAGGACTGCGCGAGCACCTCGCCGTCCCGGTCCAACGACACGTCCACGGTCATCCGCTCGTCGACCTCGTAGTCGGCGTTCACGAGATGGCGTACCGCATCGTCAAGATCTTGAATTTCGGCTTCCGCGAGGAAGCCGACCTTGCCCAGGTTGATGCCGAACAACGGGATCTTCGCGGGGCGTGCGAGATCCGCGGCGCGCAGCAGAGTTCCGTCGCCGCCGAGCGCGCATACGATCTCGCAGCCCTCCGCAGCGTCCGGCCCCGCGACCGCAACCGCGTTGACAATCGCAAGGTCGTCGGCCTCGTCCGCCATCACCCGCACGGCGAGCCCGGCGTCCATCATCTGGTACGCGGTCGACCGCGCGTGGTCACGGCTGTCCTTGCGGCCGGTATGCGTCACCAGCAGCGCTTCACGCGTCACGACGTGACATCCCCTTCCTGGCCCGTCATGTGGCCGGTTCGGTCGGCTACGACACCGGCCTCGACCACGCGCCGAATCTCCTCCGGAGTGACCCGGGACGGTTCGCGGCGCAGCCATAGGAAGAATTCCACGTTGCCCGACGGGCCTGGCAGCGGGCTGGTCACCACGCCCGCGACGCCGAGTCCGCGCAGCCGGGCCTGCTCGGCCACCTCGAGCACGGCATCGGCGCGCAACGCCGGATCGCGTACGACACCGCCCGTGCCGACGCGCTCCTTGCCGACCTCGAACTGTGGCTTCACCATCGGTACCAAATCGCCGTCTGGGCGCAGGCAGCTCGTCAGTGCGTCCAGAACCAGTCGCAGCGAGATGAACGAAAGATCCGCGACGATCAGGTCCGCCGGACCGTCGATGTCCGCCGGAGACAACGACCTGACATTCGTCCGATCGTGTACGCGCACCCGTTCGTCGCTCCGGATCGACCAGGCCAGTTGGCCGTACCCGACGTCGACCGCGACCACCTCGCGGGCTCCGGCGCGCAGCAGCACGTCGGTGAATCCGCCGGTGGACGCGCCGGCATCGAGACAGCGGCGCCCCGCGACGGCAAGGCCGGACGGAACGAACGCCGCCAGCGCACCGGCCAGCTTGTGACCGCCCCGGGAGACGTACTCGGTCGTGGGGTCGCCGCCGCGGACAACCAGCGGGTCGGCCGGATCGACCATCGCGGCGACCTTCGTCGCGACCGTGCCCCGAATCTCGACCCGGCCGGCGGCGACCAATTCGGCCGCCTGGTCGCGTGAGCGGGCTAACCCTCGCCGGACCAGCTCAGCGTCGAGCCGGATACGTCTCGCCATGCGGTCAGTGGGTGTCGATGAGGTTGAGCGTCAACTGCAACATCTGGTGGGCATCGGCGAACGCGGCGACCTGCTCGGCCGGCGGACGGCCGATGCGAGCGTCGATCTCGGCGAGCGCCGCGTTGAGCCGAACCTTCGCGGCCTCGTCGATGTCGCTGGGCTCGTCTGGCTGGACTTCGTCTTCGTCCTTGTACTCGTCTTCCTCGGCGTCGTCCTCAACGCGATTCTCGGCGAGGTTCTCAGTGCCGTCCGCTTCCTCGGCATCGAAGTGGGCAACGTCCTCGATGTCTTCGTAGACATCAACCTCGTCCACGGGGTCATCGGCCGAAGCCGAGACCCCGTAGGACTCGATGGAGTCGGTCACGACGCCTTCTTCGCGGCGGTGGTCTTCTGGGCCGCGGTGGTCTTCTTGGCGGCGGCGGTCTTCGCCGGAGTGGCCTTCGTCGCGGCCTTGGTAGCGGTCTTCTTGGCCGGTGCGGTCTTGGCCGGTGCCGTCTTTGTCGCGGAGGACCGGACCGTCGTGGTGCGCGTGGTCGCCTTCTTCGCCGGAGTCGACTTCGCCGCGGTGGTCTTGGCCGCCGTGGACTTCGTTCCGGTCGTACCCGTCGTCTTCGCGGCTGCGGTCTTGGCGGCTGCGCTCTTCGCCGGCGCCGACTTCGCGGGAGCCGATTTGGCCGGCGCGACCTTCGCCGGTGCGGTCGCTGCGGCGGGCGCTGCCTCGGCGGCCTTTGGTGTGACGGCCTCCGGCGCTGCCGCCTTCTTCGCCACCGCCTTCTTGGCAACTGCCTTCTTGGCGACCGTTTCGACAGCCTTCGCGGCTTCATGATCAGCCACGATGTCTCGCGATCCGACGGTCTCTGACTCGTCGTCGCGCAACTCGCCCAGCTCGAGTTCAAGCTCGCGTACGCGCTTCGTCAGCTCGTCGACCTCGTCCATCGTGGCGAGTCCGACCCGGCCGAGCGCGCGGTCGATCTCCACCTTCACCAGCCGGGACATCGCCTCGCGGTTGGCGAGACTCGAATTGACGAAGTCCTCGGCGAGCTGCTGAAGCTGCTCCGCGGTGGCTCCGCCCTTGCCGGCGACCCGCGCGGCGATCTTCGCGGCCTGCTTACGCGACGTCTCGGTCAGCCCGAGCGCCAGCTCGTAGTAAGCGCGCCATGCGTCCTTCTGAGCCATTCAGATCTCCTCACGTTCCCGGTGACACGGACTGTTTCGGCGTTCTGC
>CAWHRE010000003.1:0-9709 GCA_963831705.1 uncultured Actinomycetota bacterium
CGTGCTGTAACCGGGCGCGGCGCCATAGTTTCCGGCATCGCCGTAGCCATCGGTCCCGTAGGCCGGTGCGTCATGCGCAGGCCCGTAGCCGGGCGCGGCGTCGTAGCCGCCCGGTGCGGGAGTGCCGTAGCCGTAGTCCTGGTTCGGCGCGCTGTAGCCGGGTGCCGCGTCATAGCCGCCCGGTGCGGGAGTGCCGTATCCGTAGTCCTGGTTCGGTGCGCCGTACCCCGGTGCGGCGTCGTACCCACCCTGCGCGGGTGCGCCATAACCGCCCTGGGCGGGTGCCCCGTAGCCGTAGTCCTGGTTCGGTGCGCCGTAACCGGGCGCGTCGTCATGCCCGGGGCCGATGTCGTTCACCCGGCGCTGGGTGCGGTCGTCGCCCGGATACGCCTCCGGGTAACGCGAGCCGGCCGCACCGTACGCCGCACCGGAGCGCGGGAAGTCGCCCGCTCCGGGCCGTGGGAAGTCGGCTCCGCCGGCACCGTACGCGGCACCGGAACGCGGGAACTCGGTGCCCGGCCCGTAGCCGTTGGCGCGTGGGAACGCCGGGCCACCCGCACCGTACGCGGCGCCGGATCGAGGGAAGTCCGGTCCGCCCGCGCCGTAGGCCGCGCCCGACCGCGGGAACGCCTGCGTCGCCGGTGCGAAGCCGCCCTGGTAGCCGGGCCCGTTGGGGCCGCCGCCGTAGCCCATGCCGGACGCGGGAGCGAGACCGCCACCGGGATATGTGTTCGTGGCATCGTCCGGAGCGTCGCCATCGTCGCGCGATCGGGAGCGCCGGATCAGCAGGAACGCAAGCAGCCCGGCCAGCAGAAGTACGAACGCGACAAACGCGTACAGCAGCGTGTGGCTGGACGAGGCTGGCGTACCGCCACTGTCGGCGTTGACCGGGCTGAACACGTTCGCCGGATCGATCGAGCCGCTATCCGTGGGAACGGCCACGGCGGCGAGACTGCTGGAGGTCGGCGCGGGGCTCGGCGGCGGTACGGAAGCCGAAGCAGACGGCGCGACCAGAGAGAACGCGATAAATGCGTCGTCATTCTCGACGACGTTACAGCCCGTGGAGCCGGGGTTGACCGCTAGCGCGGCTTGGTACCTCGTGGCCTTGCTCGTCGCGGCAAACGTCACCTTGAAAGTGAGTGGCTGGGTCAATCCGGCCGTCAGCGGGAGCCCGATCGGTGGGGTGACCCAGGCCGGAGAATCCCAATTCATGTTGTCGAGCGACTCGTAATTCGCACCGTTGTTGACACTGACCGCGAACGTCGGCTTCGGCGGCTGAGTCGACGAGGTAATCGCCGGACCGAACGCGAATGCGAATTCCGCCGACGGCAGGCCGCCTCCGGATGCCGTGTTCTTGATCTGGTACGTCACGGTGGCCGAACCGGCACCGACAAGCGTCTTCGTGCCCTTGACGGTGGTGATCGTAACGATCCCCGGCTTGCAGGTTGGCGGAGCCTTCGTCGTCGCGGTCGCGGTCGGTGATGGGGACGACGGTGTCGACGGGGATGCGGACGGTGAACTGGAGTCCGTGGGATCCAACACTGCCGGTACTTGGCCAGTCGCTGTCTGTGATGAGGCTGTCGCCACACCGATCGAAGAAAGACCGATTAGCGCACCGGACAGGATGGCTAAGATCAGCTTGCGTGAACGCATCGTCGTGGTTCCCCGCCTCAACACGTCGTGGGAATGACCGACCGTATCAGCCTGGACGGATTAACGCGATTGGCGGTCGCGTACGGTGACGGCTTTCCGCCACCTATCGGCGCAAGGCAGGAACAGTCGGCCTACTCTCAGTCACCGATCGGCCATATCGGAACCATCTGATCGGCGGCGATCCGTGCCGTTTATCGATGAGTGCACAAACGTGACGCAACAGTGGCGTATCACGCCTCAACACGCCGACTTGTCTGCCGCGCCGAACGCACCGCGTGGCGTACAGTCGGAGGCTCGGCGTGTCCTCCACAATCGCAGCCGCGGGCCCGAGCCGGTGGCCTGCGAATGAACATACGATCGTCGGCGCCACCGATCCTCGGGGGGAACTGTCGTAGGGAGGGGCGTACCACAGATGTCTGAGATCCAACAGCGGGCTGCGAGCTGGACGGATGCCCTGCGCGCCGAGCAGTCGGCGTTCGACCTCGGCGCCGAAATGGGTCCGGCTGACCCGGCCGCGTACACGGCTCGCAAGGCGATCGAAACGCCGATGCCGCTGGAGAAGCACGGCCCGGCCCGGATTCTCGCGATGGCGAATCAGAAGGGTGGCGTCGGTAAGACCACGACGACCATCAACCTGGGCGCTGCGCTCGCGGAATATGGTCGCCGAGTGCTGCTCGTCGACTTCGATCCTCAGGGCGCACTCTCGGTCGGCCTCGGCGTCAACGCGAACCTTCTCGACCTCTCCATCTACAACCTGCTCATGCAGGACGACGTATCGATCAGCGATATTCTGGTCAAGACGAACGTCGATGGCCTGCACTTGTTGCCGGCGAACATCGACCTTTCCGCCGCCGAGATTCAGCTCGTCAACGAGGTCGCGCGCGAAATGGCGCTGGCCCGGTTGCTGCGGCCGGTGCTCAAGGACTATGACTTCATTCTGATTGATTGCCAGCCGTCGCTCGGTTTGCTGGCGCTGAACGCTCTGACCTGTGCGCACGGCGTGCTGATTCCGCTGGAGTGCGAGTTCTTCAGCCTCCGTGGCGTTGCGCTGCTGCTCGACACGATCGACAAGGTGCGCGAGCGCCTCAACTTCGACCTCGAACTCGAAGGCATCCTTGCGACCATGTACGACTCACGTACCACGCACTGCCGCCAGGTGCTGCAGCGTGTGGTCGAGGCGTTCGGCGACAAGGTCTACCAGACCGTCATCACGAAGACGGTGAAGTTCCCGGAGTCCACGGTCGCCGGCGCGCCGATCACGTCGCTCGACCCGGCGTCCTCGGGCGCGCGCAACTATCGGCAGCTCGCGCGCGAAGTGATCGCCCAGCAGACCGAGCGGGACGCTGCGCGCTGACCAAGGCGCTCCACGTCTCCGCGCGGCGCCGCCGATAGCGGATCGCGGCTGGTCGTGAGCTAACGTCACGGAGTGAGTGTGTCCACAGCCCAACCCGGGGCGTCCGCGCCCGATGGCGAAGACGTCGCCGCCGGCTCCGCTTCCCCGGAACTCGCATCCACGGACGAGGGTACGGGCTTCAAGGTCAAACTCGCGAACTTCACCGGCCCGTTCGATCTGCTGCTGCAACTCATCGGCAAGCACAAGCTGGACGTAACCGAGGTCGCGCTGCACACCGTCACCGACGAGTTCATCGCGTACATCCGGGCCATGGGCAACGACTGGGATCTTGACGAGGTCAGCGAATTCCTGGTGATCGCCTCAACTCTGCTCGACCTGAAAGCAGCGCGGCTCCTGCCGAGCGCCGCCGTCGAGGACGAGGAGGATCTCGCTCTGCTGGAGGCGCGGGACCTGTTGTTCGCGCGACTGTTGCAATACAAGGCGTATAAAGAGGCGGCCGCGTTCCTGTCCGGCCTGGAGCACACCGGCGCTCGGCGCTGGCCGCGTGCGGTCACGCTGGAAGCGGCGTTCGCGCAGGCGCTGCCGGAACTCGTGCTCGGCATCGGCCCACAGCGGCTCCGCGATCTCGCCATCAAAGCGATGACGCCGAAGGTTCCGCCGACCGTGGGTATCTCGCACGTGCACCTCGAACGGGTCAGCGTCCGCGAGCACGCGGCTCACCTCCGGGATGTACTGCTCCGGCAACAGATCGGTACATTTAGGGCGTTATGCTCAGACTGTACGACAACGCTCGAAATCGTAGCGCGTTTCCTCGCGCTGCTGGAGCTGTACCGGGAGGGTCTGGTCTCGTTCGATCAAGTGCAGGCGCTGGGGGAGCTGACCGTACGCTGGACGGGTCCGACGGATGCACCGGTCGAGCTGGACATCGACGAGTACGCCGGTTCGGCAGCCGAAGCCGCTGCGGCCGCCAGGATCGACGCAGCCACGCGCTCGGCATCTGACGCCGACGCGCGGTCGGAATCTGATGTATCGCAGGCGTCAGACGCACCTCTGGAGGAGCGGGTCGCGCTCGAGGACGTGGAGTTCCGCGCTGACGACACCAGCGACGCGAACGTCGACTTGGGCGACGTGGTGACAGGCGGCGCAACCGAACAGCAGGCGCGCCCGGACGACTTCGACCTGGAGCCCGTCGGCACCGACATCGGAAACGAGCGCGAAGACCACGATTTCGCCGACGGCGCCGACGATGTTGACGAAGATGAAGAGTGGGCAACGGCTGCTGAGCCGGAGTACGGCGCGGGGTCGCCGGCCCAGAGGTATTCGGCCGACGCCGATCTGCAGGGGGAATCGCAATGAACGACGAGGACCACCCGAGCTCGCTTGCTGATCAGGCGGCAGCGTGGATTCCGCCGTGGCAGCGCGCGACGGCGCCCGCCGTGCCGCCTGCGGCCGTTCCGGATGCCGCCGACCGGGAGCCCGACGAAGCCGACGATGACGACGACGTTCAGCGGCCCGAGACGGATCGTTTGAGCGAGCCCGCGGGCGTCGAAGCGTTCGGCGATGACGAGGATGAGGACGACGTTCAGCGGCCCGAGACGGATCGCTTGAGCGAGCCCGCAGGCGTCGAAGCGTTCGACGATGACGAGGATGAGGACGACGTTCAGCGGCCCGAGACGGATCGTTTGAGCGAGCCTGCGGGCGTCGAAGCGTTCGGCGATGACGAGGATGAGGACGACGTTCAGCGGCCCGAGACGGATCGTTTGAGCGAGCCTGCAAGCGTCGAAGCGTTCGACGATGACGATGACGAGGACGAGGACGACGATCAGCGGCCTGAGACGGATCGCTTGACGGAACCCGCAGACGACGACGCGTTCGATGACGAGGATGAGTTGCAGCGGCCCGAGACAGATCTGCTCGATGAGCCTGTCGCCGCCGCCTTGGCGACCGCCGGGGATGACGACGACGAAGCCGAAGATGAGGACGTTCAGCAGCCCGAGACGGATCGGCTGAACGAGACCGTCGACGGCGGAGACGATGAAGAAGAAGATGTTCAGCGGCCGGAGACGGACTTCGCCACGGTCGCAATTTCGGGCGCCGAAGGCGCTGTGGTGGAAGCACCATCGCCGGGTGGGGGAGTGGGCGCCGGGCGTACCCCTGAATCAGTAGACAGTGAGCGACCCGCGAACCTCGCGGGAGCGTTGGAGGCGATCCTGCTCGTGGTCGACGAGCCGGTCTCCTCGGATGTGCTGGCCGAGGTGCTGTCGGTCTCGATCGACGAGGCGAACGCCGCGCTGGCCGGGCTGGCCGGGCGCTACACGGACGAAGGACGCGGCTTCGATCTGCGGCGGGCGGCCGGCGGATGGCGGCTCTATACGCGAAACGAGTACGCGTCCTATGTGGAGCGATTCGTGCTCGACGGACAGTCGGTACGCTTGACACAAGCCGCTCTGGAGACGCTCGCGGTGATCGCCTACGCCCAGCCGGTGACACGTTCGCGAATGTCCGCCATCCGCGGTGTGAACTGTGACGGCGTTGTGCGTACGCTGGCGAACCGCGGCCTCATCGAAGAGTGCGGAACGCAACCGGACTCCGGAGCGTTCCTCTATCGCACGACACCGCTGTTCCTGGAGAAGCTCGGCCTCGATTCGCTAGACGAGCTGCCGCCGCTTGCGCCGTTCCTGCCCGATGATGTGAATGGATTTGCTGATGCCTAAGTCCGACGCGGGCGGTTTGCGCTCCGACGGTACGCCCCGCCGCCCCAACCACAGGGACAAGCCCTTGGCGGTACGCGGATCGGGTGCGTCGTCTTCGCGCTCCTCGTCGGCGGGCGGGTCGTCGTCGCGTTCGGCTTCGTCTGATTCCCGTGGCGCTGGTTCGACGTCTCGCTCCGGCGCGGCCGGGTCGTCGTCGCGTTCTTCGAGCGCGGCATCGTCACGCTCGGGGTCGACGTCATCTCGTTCTGGCGGAGACCGCGCTGCGACCGGCCGCTCCGCGACTTCGGCGCGTACGGCGAGCCCGGCGTCCGCACCGGCGCCCACGAGGTCCAAAGTGGACAAGCGGCTGGCCGGTGCCGGTGACCCGAAGCGTACGGGCGACAAGAAGCGATCGACGTCCGCTGCCGCGTATGCCACGCGTGCCGAGGCGCGTTCCGCGACCGGTGGTGGCCGTCGGGCCGCGTCCGCGGGCAGCGCCGGCGCATCGGTCGGCCGGGGCGCGTCCCGAGGCTCTAGCGCGAGCCCGGCGCGCCAACCCACCCGTTCGGCGGGCGGACCCCGGGTTGCCACGATCGGTGGCGGTTCGGAGCGACCGGTCAAGGAAGCTCCGCGTCGCAAGGCACTGCCGACCGCGAACGCCCCGGTCCGGAAGCCGCGTACGAGCGCCACGTCGCCGAAGCCCGGGTCCGCCCCTGCCGCAGGCGAGCTGGAGCGCCTGCAGAAGGTACTGGCAACCGCCGGAATCGGATCGCGCCGCGTCGCCGAGGACATGATTTCGGCCGGTCGCGTACGGGTGGACGGCCAGATCGCGACGCTCGGCGACAAGGTCGACGCGGTCAACGCCGAGATCTACGTGGACGGCGAGCGGGTCATCACCGACGCGAAGCGGGTGTACCTGGCGATCAACAAGCCCGCCGGCGTCGTGTCGACGATGTCGGACGAGAAGGGCCGCGAGGCGCTCGGCGACTACCTCGGCAACGTACGGCAGCGCGTTTATCACGTCGGCCGGCTCGACGCCGACAGCGAAGGCCTGCTGATCATGACGAACGACGGCGCGTTGGCGCACCGGTTGACGCACCCGTCGTACGGTGTGCCGAAGACGTATCTCGCCGAGGTACCGGGTCCGATCAAGGGCAATCTCAGGCAGCGGCTGATGGACGGCGTCGAGCTCGACGACGGTCCGGCGCGCGCCGACGGCTTCCGCGTGGTCGACTCGCTCGGCAAACGCATCCTGGTCGAGATCACGTTGCACGAGGGCCGCAAACACATCGTCCGGCGGATGCTGGCCGAGGTCGGTCACCCGGTCAGCCGTCTCGTCCGGACATCGATCGGCCCGATCAAGCTCGGCGATCTGAAGGTCGGCCGTACGCGACGGTTGACCCGGCCGGAGATCGCGGCGCTGTTCCGGGCCGTAGAGGACGAGGAGACCGTCGAGTACGAAGACGTCATCGTGGACGTGTCCGCGGACGAGGACTACTACGACGACGACGACCTCGAAAGCGGCGGCGACAACTAGCCCCACAGCCTTTCTCGATCTTGTGACGGTAACGTTGATCGAATCTGCTTTTGACCAACATTACCGTCACAAGATCGTCTGGGGATCCGACCGCGATGACACGATGATCATGACGACCGGGCATGATGGAAGCGGTTGACATCGTGTACGGACGTGGAGGCATCGGGTGGACGGGCAGCAAACGGACGACAGCGTCTGCGTGGTCGCGATCGACGGACCATCGGGAACGGGCAAGTCGACCGTCTCACGCCGGCTCGCGACCGCGATCGGCGCCAGCTACCTCGACACCGGGGCGATGTACCGCGCTGTGACCTGGGCAGTTCTGGATGCCGGCGTCGCGCCGGACGATTCCGACGGCGTCGTTACCGTGCTCGACAAGATCGCGCTTACCAGCGGTACCGATCCGGAGGCACCGCACATCAGCGTCGACGGCCGCCCGGTCGACATCGAGATCCGCAGCGCCGATGTCACCGGCGCGGTATCGATCGTCGCGGCGGTTCCGTCCGTACGGGCCGCGCTCGTTGCCCGCCAGCGGGAGATCATCGAAGCCGCCGGCCGGATCGTCGTCGAAGGCCGGGACATCTCGTCCGTGGTCTGGCCACAGGCCGAACTGAAGATTTACCTGACCGCATCCGAGGAGGAGCGGGCCCGGCGGCGCGGCGTCGAGAACGCCGGCACTTCAGGGCTGACCGCATCCGACCTGGCGGCTACTCAGGCCGCGCTGGCTCGCCGGGACGCGCTCGACACTGCCCGCGCCCGGGCGGCGGGCGAGCGACTCGACGGCGCGATCGAGGTCGACACGACCGGCCTGGACATCGACGGTGTGGTGTCGGTGCTGCGGTCGATGCTATTTATTGATTCGGAAGAGGCAAGTAAATGACCGAAGCCGAGTTCGACGACGGCGATTTCATGGTGCTCGACGAGAGCGATTTCGATCCCGACGATTTCGAGGACTACGACGCCGAATTCGACGGCGAGGAAGACGCCGGCCTATTGGCGCCCGCGCCGAAGCTGGCCGTGGTCGGCCGCCCCAACGTAGGCAAGTCCACGCTGGTCAACCGGATCATCGGTCGGCGGCAGGCGGTCGTCGAGGATGTCGCCGGCGTGACCCGCGACCGGGTGTCGTACGACGCCGAATGGGCCGGGCGCCGCTTCGAGGTGATCGACACCGGAGGTTGGCTGCCGGACGCCAAGGATCGGGCTGCCGCGATTGCCGCGCAGGCGGAGATGGCCGTACAGATCGCCGACGTGGTTTTGTTCGTGGTCGACACCGTCACCGGCTCGACCCACGAGGACGAAGCCGCGGTCAAGATGCTCCGCCGCGCCAACAAGCCGGTCATCCTGGTCGCGAACAAGGTCGACAACGCCGCGCTCGAAATCGAGGCCACGTCGCTGTGGGGGCTCGGACTCGGTGAGCCGTGGCCGGTCTCCGCGCTGCACGGACGTGGTTCCGGCGATCTGCTCGACGCCGTACTCGCTGCGTTTCCGGAGCAGGCACCGCGCGATGCGCCGCGCCCCCGCGGACCGCGACGGGTCGCACTCGTCGGGCGTCCCAACGTCGGCAAATCCAGCCTGCTCAACCGCCTCGCGAAAGAAGACCGCGTGGTCGTCGACTCGGTGGCCGGCACCACGGTCGACCCGGTCGACTCACTCGTCGAACTCGGCGGAGAAGTGTGGCAGTTCGTGGACACCGCCGGACTGCGCAAAAAAGCCAACCAAGCCAGTGGTACGGAGTATTACGCGTCTCTGCGTACCGCCGCCGCGATCGACGCGGCCGAAGTCGCGGTCGTGCTGCTCGCCGCAGACGAAGTGATCAGCGAGCAGGATCAGCGGATTCTGACGATGGTCGCCGAGGCCGGTCGGGCGCTCGTGATCGCATTCAACAAATGGGACCTAGTCGACGACGATCGGCGCTACTACCTCGACAAAGAGATCGATCGGGAGCTGAAGCGAATCCCGTGGGCGCTGCGCGTGAACATCTCGGCGAAGAGCGGTCGCGCTATCGAACGCCTCGGACCAGCGCTGGACACCGCGCTCAACAACTGGGCCCGACGGGTGCCGACGGGGCAACTGAACCAGTGGATCACCACGGTGACACAGGCGACGCCGCACCCCGTTCGGGGCGGTCGCGCCGTACGGGTCCTGTTCGCCACCCAGGCCGGTGTGTCGCCACCGAAGTTCGTACTCTTCACGTCCGGTTTGCTGGACCCGGCGTACGTGCGGTTCATCGAGCGCAAGCTGCGTGAAGAGTTCGACTTCGCCGGTACGCCGGTCCAGGTGTCGGTGCGTCCGCGCAAGAAGCCGGGACGGTAGCCGGTTCGACCGTGTGGGTCGGCGCGACTCGGGACTCGGGGTGCGCTACTCTTTAGCGGCTGCTGTGACCGGTGGGTCGTGGTGGTATCGGGACGTAGCGCAGCTTGGTAGCGCACTTGACTGGGGGTCAAGGGGTCGCAGGTTCAAATCCTGTCGTCC
>CAWHRE010000004.1:0-100554 GCA_963831705.1 uncultured Actinomycetota bacterium
ATGCCGTCCTTGTCCGTGGTCCAGGCAGCGCCGTTGGAGCGCAAGAACGAGGCTCCGGCGCTCTCTTCGCCGCCGAAGCCGAGCGACCCATTGAGCAGTCCGTCGACGAACCACTTGAAAGCCGACCGGTACCTCGTAAAGTGGTGCGGCCGAGCCGCGTGCGCCACCCGATCGATGAGCGGCCGTGCTGACCACGGTCTTGCCGACAGCAGCGGTGGCGGTCCACGCCGCGCGGTGACGGAAGAGATAGTCGGTAGGACCGCCAGGTAGTGGTTGGCGGCAGCAGCCCGGCGCTCGGGTCACGATGCCGTGTCGGTCGTGATCGGTATCGCAGGCGAAGGCGATGTCGTAGCGGTCCTTCAGGTCGATCAGGCGCTGCATCGCATACGAGGACGACGGATCCATGCGGATGCGTCCGTCCCAGTCGAGTGTCATGAATCCGAACGTGCGGATCTACGACCTCGCTCGACCACGCGTCAGCGTGAGCCGGTAGCGCTCGGCGATCGCTTGACCAGTAGTGCACGCCTGCGCCGCCGAGCGGATCGACCCCCAGGCGGTGCAGTCCGCCGCTGCGGATCACCTCGAAGTCGACGACTCCGGCCCAGGTCGCTCACGTAGGAATCGAGGAAGTCGTATTCGCGCGTGCCTGCGGCACGTCAGGGTGCCATGGCATACGGCACGCGCTTCACATCCTTAAGGTGACCTTCCAGCAAAGCATTCGCGCGCTTCTCAATCCAGTCTTGTGACCCGAGTGTCCGCCGGCCCGCCGTTGGGGGTGTTGTACTTGAATCCCCCGTTGTCGGGCGGGTTGTGGGAGGGCGTCACGACAATCCCATCCGCCAGACCAGACGTGCGGCCGCGGTTGTGCGCGAGTATGGCGTGTGATACGGCCGGGGTGGGGGTGAATTCCCCGCCGCGGGCGATCAGGGTGTCGCGTCTCGTGGGCCGCGAGTACTTGAAGCGCGCTTTCAAACGCCGGTTGCGAGAGCGCGTGGGTATCAATGCCGAGAAACACCGGGCCATCGATACCTTCATTGTGGCGGAACTCGCAAATGGCCTGGCTGATCGCCAGCACGTGCCACTCGTTAAACGAGCATGCGAGCGAACTGCCCCGATGCCCGGAAGTACCAAACGCAACCCGTTGCGCTGCGGCGGCCGGATCCGGCTGCAGCACAAAGTAGGCGGTCACCAGCCGCGGCACGTCGGTCAGAAGATCTGCGGTGGCTGGCTTTCCGGCCAGGGGGCTCACGTTTGGGCTGCTCATGGCGCTCTAGTAAAATGCATGGCGTGATGGCCGCTGAACTCAGTTGTGAACGTGCCGGCCGTGCAAAAGATCTGACTCATCATGACTGCGGATCGTGAATGGCCGCAACCGTTCTTGAATTCGACCGCTGTGGCGAAGGCCCCGCTTATTCATCGTCGACCCAGGTGACCGGGGCACCGCATTTCAGACCAAGGACACATTGCGCGGGGCGCAGCCCGTACTTCGGAGTACCGCTCGAGCTGCCCCGCGACTAGCGCAGCGCATCGGGAAAATCCATCGAGACTCCAGCTGCCCACCGATCCGCGGTGTCGCGCCGTACTTTCCGCCGAGTATTCCCAGACACAGCGTTATGCCGTTGCGAACGGCGTACTGTCCCCCCAACGTAACCTGGAGCGCCGTCCCGTCAAGACCGGCCCTGTCGGAAACGCCTCCGTACAGTTCACCGCCCAGTGTCAGTCGCGGGGTCACGTCATGCAGCAAAGAGATTCCGCCGGTGTAGACGTACCCGCGGCGGGTCTGAATGCCCACCGCGCCGGTACTCGTGTTGCCGGCGAACAGAATTCCGAGGTTGAGGTTGATCCGCGTACTGGCCGATAACGGCTTTTGCGCAATGAAGTTCAGCCAGTAGTCGGTGAGCCCCGATCCGAGTTCCTGCTGCCGGTCTCCCGTCGGGAATTCAACGTAGAAGCTGACGGCCAACGCAGGTGAGGTTGCACCCGGGGGCGTTTCGCGCATGTTCCACTTGGCACCCAGATTCGTGTCACCGATGCCACTGGCCGCCGCGTATCCTGGTGCGCGCGATATTGTTATGTACGGCGCGTCCAAATCCAGTTCGAAGTGGCGCAGCGGGCTGAAGTTGACCTTAAGATTGGCAGTGTTCTGGCGCCGGTCGGGGTACTGGGTGGACTGCAGGCCGTCGATTTCATCGAAGATCTCGATGTGAAGCTTATGAGGCTCGGTAACCGCCGGATCGTCCGTGTAGAACGGCATCTGGGCGCGCAGCGGACCTGCAACCAAAAGCATTGGCAGAAGCAGCGTCGCGATCCGTAAGTAACGGGACATCGGTGCCTTTCCTGTCGGGTCAACGATACAAGACCTGGCGTTGATGACTACCTCGACGTGTGCTTTGTATATCGCGAGCACTCGAGCCGCCGGCGACCGCGGTCCGGGTCTTTGATAGGGTAGCAGCACTGCACTTGAGGAAAGACGGGGATGAAAATCGTCACCTACAACATCAACGCGCATGGCGCGCGGCTGCCGAATCTGCTACGCTGGCTCGCCGAGAGCTCGCCCGACGTCGTGTGCCTCCAGGAGCTCAAGGCCCCGCAGGAGAACTTTCCCGACGAGGCGCTCCGCGAGGCGGGCTACGACGCGATCTGGCACGGGCAGAAGGCCTGGAACGGCGTCGCCATCCTGGCCCGGGGCGAGCGAGCCGCTCGAGACGGGGCGGGGACTGCCCGGCGACCCGGAGGACGTGCACAGCCGCTACCTCGAAGGGCCGGTCGGCGATGCCCAGGTCGGGTGCTTGTACCTGCCGAACGGCAACCCGGCACCGGGCCCGAAGTTCGACTACAAGCTCCGCTGGCTCGAGCGGCTCGCGGCCCACGCCGCCGAGCTGGTGTCACTGCCCGAGCCGGTCGTCCTGGCCGGCGACTACAACGTGATCCCGGAAGAGCTCGACGTCTACAAGCCCGGCGGGCTGGGAGGCTGACGCCCTGTTCCGGGTCCGGAGTCGCGCGAGGCGTACCGCCGGCTGCTCGCCCAGGGGTGGACCGACGCGATCCGCCACCTGCACCCGGACAAGCGGGTCTACACGTTCTGGGACTTCTTCCGCAACGCGTATGGTCGCAACGCGGGGCTCCGCATCGACCACCTGCTGCTGAACCCGGCCGTCGCGGCTCGCATGACCGCTGCCGGCGTCGACCGCGACGTCCGCGGCTGGGAGAGGCCGAGCGACCACGCGCCGACGTGGGTGGACCTGCGGGATTAGACCATCAAGCCTCGAGGCTGTAGCAGAGGGTGCTGTCTTGCAACTGGCCGAAGGCACCGTCGTCGTCGCGGCAGTCCCAGCAAGCGTCGCCAGCGAAAAAACTAGTAGACCTCTGGCACCAGCATCTCGGCCGGCACTGCCTGGCGCGAATAGTGCTCGCGGCGCTCGCGCGCGGGCAGCAGGACCGGCTCCTTGTGCACTTCCATATAAGGAAACTGCTTGAGCAGGTGATCGATGCAATTCGAGTCGCGCACGCTTCTTGTCGACCGCCTGTACAACCCACCAGGGTGCCTCGGGGATGTGAGAGCGCTGGAGCATCACCTCTTTCGCTTTGGGGCTTTCGATGCCGATGATCGTCGGCGTCGGGATCAGGAGAAAGTGCGCGACTCCCTTGCGATTGGCCAGCACCGCCGCACCCTGCGCCGGCAGAGCATCGCTTCTCATGATCACACGATCGCAGGGCGTCGGATCATGCCCCTCCAGCCAGTGCGGCAGACACTCCTGCTGGACGCTCAACCGCGCAGGCGGTTGCGGGGAGAGGCCTCGGGAGAGGCAGACTGCCCCGGCACAGCCTGACTGCTGAAGCACAGGATCAGGGCAAGACAGAAGGCTCCCGTTTCACGCAACGCCATTTGTTTCCAGTGCTGCGACCTCGGAAGCAATCGTACGCATCTGGTGTGAAGAACCTATTGCGCTGCCAGGGCACCCACTCCGCGATGGTCCACCCCTTGCGCCGGATACCCGTCAACGACGTCCGCTCGGTCAGGATGACACCCTACCGAGCGCTCATGAGCAAAGCACGGTAACGCCGTTCCGCCGGCGCACGGCGCTCAGCTTTCCTGTGTCGCGCACACGAACAGTTGCGCTGGCGGAAGATTGCGGCGCTCGAAGCTGCGACGCACATCGCCGAAGGTCCGCTGCAGCACCGGCAGCACGCGGCTGGTGAACTGGTAGACCAGGAATGCACCGCCGGGTTCGAGCGCAGCGCGGTCATCGGCAACGATGTCGGCGCGCACGCGCTCCGGCATGCTGCCGAGTGGAATGCCGGAGATGATGTAGCTGGCGCGGGGAAGTCCCAGCCGCTGCAGCACCGATTGCACTTCGGCGGCGGAGTCGTGCACGACGTGCAGGCGCGGATCCGGCAGGGAGGTCGACAGGAAACGCACGAAGGCCCTATTGGTCTCGATGGCGACCAGGTGCGCGTCGGGATGCATGCGGCGCAGGATCTCGCCGGTGATGGTGCCGACGCCGGGTCCGTACTCGACGATGACGCGGGCCCGCTCCCAGTCGATCGGCTCCAGCACCTGGTTCACCAGGAAGCGCGAACTGGGGATGATCGAACCGAGCATGTAGGGATGGCGGAGAAAGTTGCGGCGAACAGCAGGCTTTCGCTGAGCGGCTCGAGTCGCGACAGGGGTGAGCCGGAGAATCTTCCGGGATGTCAAGGCTCTTTGTCAGGATGTCACCGTGGGTCAACAGTCACGGGCGTGCCCGCCCACCGGGCACTCCATCTTCCACAGCGCGTCCTGCAAGTGTCGTCGTTCGCCAGCGGCGACGCTGGCTGCGGAAGCTGGTACTCGTCGAAATAGCGACCGGTGACCCCTGCGACACTCCGATCACAGCGCCAGGTACAGGGTGGTGCGCGCGCCGCGCTCGGCATCGAATATGACCCGGCTGAGCAGCGGCTTGACAACGCGCAGCCACCGCGGCAGCAGGTTGGTTGCGACCACGCCCGGATGCAGGCAGTTGACGCAGATGCCGTGCCGGACAGGCGGCGCGCCAGGGCGAAGGTATGCAGCACGTTGGCCAGCTTCGAGCGCGCGTAGGCCGCGATGGCCCTGTAGCGGGCGCGCGGATCGACCGTGGCCAAGATCCATGCGACCGCGATAATGGACGCGCGATGCCACGTTGATGATGCGCGCCGTCGTCCAGGCGCTCCAAAGCAAGCTGGTGAGCAGGAACGGCCCCAGGTGATTGGTCGCGAAGGTGAGCTCGAACCCATCTACCGACATCCGGTGGCGAGGCCCACCATGCCTGCGTTGTTGATCAGCAGACCGAGCGGTGGGAAGTCGCGGCGTACCGAGCGGCGTCGCGTACCGAGGCGAGCGAGGCGAGATCGCAGCGGCCACGTGGACGGCGCGCGGCAGGCCCGCATGATCTCATCGCGCACCGCATTCGGCCGTGACGTCGCGGCACAGCATGACGACCTTTCGCCCGGCGCGCGCCAGTTCGCGGCTGGTGACGCGCCGATACCGTGGGTGGTACCGGTGATGACTGCGAGCTCGCCATGGCTCACCCGGCCGCGAACTCAACAGCGGCTGGCCCATGCGGATCACGTCCCCTGGCGCAGCGCGGCAGCAAGCACCACGCCGGCGGCGCGAACGCGATGATGGTCGAGCCATGCTGGAACCAGCCCATTTCCTCGCCTTTGCGCAGCATGGCATCGCACGGAATGGCGTTAGGTCCGCGATACTTCAGATGCAGCAGCACGTCCACACAGTGCAGTCGGATGCTCGCCACCAGAATGGCCGGCGACCGGCACCAGCGTGATGAGCTGTCCGATCGTCAGCCGGCAGCGGATGATGGCGCGCTCGTTCTTGCAGAACAGACGCTCAACGCGTCTGAGCGCGATCGGGATTGACGTTCCAGGTGTCTCCGGACACGTAGGTCACCTGCTCGACGCGACAGTCGTAGGGCGCGTGGAAGCGGTGATACATGCCGGAGGTCAGGCGCAGCGTCACGAACGAGCCGTTGAGGTAGGCGCGCACCAGTTCCTCATCGCCCAGCAGATCCATCAGCGTGTAGGGGAACCCCTTCGCCTGAAGCACCGAGCCGGCCGCACCTGACCCATCGCACCCACGATGCCATCGCACGGACTCACCACCACGGCCGGGTCCGGTCCACGCGGCGTGCACCCTCCTTGAGCTGGCGCGTAAAGAACTCTTGCAGGCTGCGAAAGCGGGTGGTCCGGGCTTCGCTCAGATCGAGCTCGGAGAACAAGCGCCAGATCGCAATGCACATGCCGCAGCCAGCGGCTGCTCGAGGCGGCTCAGCCACCCCACAAACAAGGTCAGCCAGCGCCGCGGCAGACGATTGGTCAGCAGGAAGTTGAGTCCTCCTGCTGAGTGATGCGGGCGATCGCCGAGCGGACTGTCATCGAAATGTCACAGACCGAAATACTTTGCCGCCGGGGCGTGTCTTGCGGGCGTCGCGCGCGCGTGCGAACCCCTGCCTCGTTACCGGAATCAATCATGCTGTGGTACATGCTCTCGGGGTTGCTCTTGCTGGTAGTGCTGCGCGCGCTGTGGCGGCGGCTGCTGCTGTCGCTCGCCAAGCACCGCTCGCTCACCGGTCACGCACGTCTCGCGCGCCGGCTTGCCGCGCTGTCCCGAACTATGCCTACGACGAGCCGCGGTTTTTCGCAGCTGACGGCGCGCCCGCTGAGATCGCCGCCCGGCGACGTCTGGGCTTCATGCGCCTCGCCACCGTATATGCCGAGCGCTTTCCCAGGAGCACGGCCCTGACCCGGCAGGTGGAGGGCTCGGTCTCGGACCTGCAGTTCACGAGCGCTATCGGGTCCCGTTTCAGTTCAGTCCCCTGGTGCGCGAGCACCTGCATGTTGTAGTTCATCCTTGAACCGGCGGAAAGCGCCTCGACCCGCAATCGCGCGGCTCAGTCTCTGCCCGGCCCTCTCGTTACTGAGCCGTTCGGCGAAGTCGGCCATGTCCTCGTACCAGACATGTGATGGCAGCGGATCGATGGCTATGAGGTCCAGTTCGTCGAGGTCGACCGGCGTCCGACCGTCGATCCCGGTATCGGACGTCCAGAACACCACCGCTCCGCTGTTGGGGTCGATCAGCCACCGATGCTCGTAGGCGCTTTGATCGGCCAGCGCGGTGGCGATCTCCTCCAGGTCGATACTGTTCAGATCAAACACGTCATCACCGTAACCGTCCGGCACCGAAAGCGGGATGTGCCGGCGCCGAGCATCAGCCGCCCCGCTGGCCCAGGGACGACAACGCGAAGCAGAACCTATACGCCGCGAGCCTCACGGCAGCTGCTTACCAACATCAGCCGCAGTTCCACGGATTCGTCATCCGTGAAGGTCTGCCGTTCAAGCCGTACGGCAGGTTCGGCAAGACCGAACAGGCCGAACGGCGGAAACTCGTACTTTCCCTCGCCGAAAAGGCGTGGTCGCCGGAGCGACAGCACTTTCGACGATGACGCTCGCGCACACCAATCCAGCTGAGTTACGTGTGCGGCCGCCCTGGGACCGATCTTGGTTTCGGCAGCTTCGAGGTCGCCATCCACGCCCATGCCGCCCGAGTGCGCGTGGTGATCAACGGCCAACAGCTGGCGTCCAGAATCGGACAGCGTGTACTCAACTGGCTGGGCAGGAAGGATCACGATCTTGGCCGAGCTACACGTCGAATGGGCACGCATGCTGGCCTTCCTCGCCTCCGCCGTTATATACTCGCGTATATGAGCGACCGGTACGATGTCGAGCTTGAGCCCGAGGTTCGAGACTGGCTCGACGGCCTATCGCTCGCCGATTATCGCACCGTGGAGTATCACGCCGATCGGCTCGCCGAGACCCCGACGACCTTGGGCGAGCCCTACAGCAAGCATCTCCAGGGTGCCGTTCGCGAGCTGCGGTTCCATCTGGGCCGCTCAGCGTGGCGAGTGACCTACTGGCTCGCGGCGGAACAACGGATCGTGCTGCTGACGGTCTTTCGCAAGACCCGCGATCGGGAGACCAGCGAAGTCAACCGCGCGCTCGCCGCGCAGCGCACCTGCGAACTGCGTCACCAGCCCGCAACGCACACGTACGACCGATGAAGGGAGGCAACGTGAAGGGTTACCACACCCGGTGGGACATCCCGGATGAGCACCGCGAAAGCGCCGAGTACATCGAGGCCGGCGCACGCATCGCTCTCGGCCAGGCCGTGTACGACCGGCGTACCGCACTCGGCCTCAGCCAAGCGGAGGTCGCATCCCGAGCTGGCACCACACAGACAGTGATCTCGCGGCTGGAAGGCGGGTCTGTCACGCCGACACTGCCCCTGCTGCATCGACTGGCCGGCGCTCTGGAAGGCGAACTAGACCTCAAGATTACCGGTAACAGCACTCGAGCCGAATTCCCAGCGCTGGCATCCTGAACTCGTCCCACCGGTCGAATCCTTCATCCGCTGCGGCGTTACCGGAGTTCAGGGCGCCGGACGCTGGCACATCTTTCAGCGGACGTCGATCCGTTCTTGATTATGGAAAGGCCGAAGGGGTCCCATGACTGTTACACCCGCTCCCATCAACGTCGACGTTGGCACCGACCGGCCGATCTTCCACGCCGCCTACTTCCTAGAGAAGGCCAAGAAAGATGTCATCGATATCGCTGTGCGCGAGTACATCGAGGCCCATCGCAGCGAGATCAACGAGGGAATTCTGGTTGCGCTTGGTCATCTTGACGGATCATCCAAGTCTGCCATTCCCCTGCTCACCGCCGTACCCGCTGATCAACTCGACGAGTACGGCGGCGTGGCCGACGTCAGCTAACCGAGTCTAAAATTCGGCTTGATTTAGACTCAAGGATCGCCAAATGAGCCGTGAGGCCAAGTCCGTCCGACACGGGCTCGCCGGTCCACGTACTCATGAAGCCGCCCGGATGCCCGACAGCTTCACGCAACTGGCCTCGGCATCGCCCTCGACGAGTTCGCGTTCAACGCGGCTGCCCTTCTCCATCTCGGCCATACGGCGGCGCAATTCGCGTCCGTTCGCCCCGCGGGAGAGGTACTCGGTCTCCCGCCACACGTCATAGTCGCTTTTGAGCATGACAACCAACGGCTCATGGCCGCTGCGCGCGACGACCAAGTCTTCGGCATCCGCCTCGATCGCGTCGAAGACGTTCGCCATGTTGGCGCGCAGGTCAGACGAAGTAATGACCTTCATAGTGCCTCCAACGGCTGTACGTCTTTTCGTACAAGACCTTGTCCGGGTTGGGCTACGGCCGGGCCTATCAACTCGATCTTGAAGCGCACGCTACCGACGGCGCTATTCAGTAACCCGCGCCTGGTAGTTGTCGCGGTCCACACCCGGGTGCGAGGCACCGGAGGCGAACGGCAAGCAGCGCTCCATCAAGTCCGGTGGTGTCCCGTTGTACTCGGCAATGAACGCCACCCAGTCCGGCAGCAAAGCCACCAGCTGAGCGGAGTACTCATCGTCGTAATAGTCCCGGATGCTGGCCACCTTCGCGGCGACCCGATGCGGTGAACACGCCGAGAATGCGATGCCACTCCCGGACGCCCACGACTCCATGAACTCCACGAGCAACTCGTCGACATCGTCAGGTTGCTGCATGTCCGGTCGATGCTCGGCCAGCCACGTCGCGAACAACGGCGCCGCAGCCTCCGGGTCCAGCTTCTCGGCGGCTGGTTTTCGGCGCATTCGCGCTTTAGCACGGACCGTGTCGGCCAGACGCATACCGCGATGGTATTCGGACAGCTGCTGCTCGCTCTCCCCGCCGATCCGCATGATGCCCATGTCGGCCGGCAACAGCTCGTCCATCAGACCCGTGTCGTCGACAGGTCCGAACACCGCCGAACCGGCCGCGACATCGCCAACGCCGGCCCGCCAGGCGTCACCGGCCTGATCCGCGTCGGCGAAGTAGCCGCTGAACACGGTGAACACCTCAAATCCGCAGGCATCGACATCCCACAGATACCACCGCGTGACGCCGGAAGCGTCGAACGGCGCGACGATCCCGAACCGGCTGCCGTAGGCATCCCGCGCCCACAGAACGTCACCGGCGAGCCGAGGACCCCGTGGCAGAGATGGAAGCATCCGACGACCTCGACGCAACTCCGCTGCGACCTGCGCGACGTGCTCGTCCAGCGGATGCGGGGCGATGGCAGCCAGCGTGGCCAGCACGCGCCACAGACGAAGGCCCACTTCTGATTCGGTATCCCACCGATCCAGCACCTCGGTCAACTGACCAGCCACCGCGTGGACCAGGGCATCGAACGCATCGTTCGGATCGATCTGTTCCTCGAGGCTTGCGTCATCCGTCGACGAGCAGCCACGGACCGAGCCATCCGACACAACGCGTCCTCGAACTCCGCATCCGTGCCGGCAGCGGCGAGATCTGGTCAGATGCTCGGACACTGCGGCAGCAGCCCGCGCCGATGCGATCGCCGATCGAGCTTCACTGAGCTTGGCCTGATGCTCTCGGACGTTCGCCCACGCCGCAGCCAAATCCCCGCCACCCGCGCCTACATCCATCGAGCGTCGTCCGGCGGAAACGACGCGACCCTTCTTCTTCCGGCGGCGAGACACAGGCATCGCGGTAGCGTATCCGACATCGGACTCCGACGATACGAGCGCCAGCACGTTCGCATTGCGTATGGCCGGACGGGCTCGTGAGGCCGGAGGGGATGATGACGAGGTGCTCATCGTGCGGGCGACGAAAAAGCTGCTCGACCGCGCCGGCCCGCCGACGCTGCAGGACGGCGAGGAATCGACCACGATCTTGGGAGAGTGGTACGCCACCGTGCTGTTCTGGAAGCCGCACGTCGTCCTCGGTCCTCGCGTCAACGAAACGACGCTGCTGCCGATCCTGATGCCCCTCGCGCCGGCGGCGACCCTGCCGGCCAGAATCCCTGCACCAGGTCGCCGAGGCGCTCGCTGCATACGGCGCGCCGACTGCGGTCATTGACACGGAACTGCGGACACATGCAGGAGTGGCGTACCGCCAAGACAGCCAACCGCAGCGTCGTCGGCATCATGACCGAGTTCACCCACCTTGCCGAGGTCTACCGTGAAGCCGACCCTCGCCCAAGCCTGCTCGACCTCTCGGCACGCTTGGCCACCACTCCGTGCAGCCCTCTATACGGCAGGAACATCAGTCCCGATCGCGAACTCGCCGCGTTGCTTGGCTCCCTCGGCGCCTGACCAGGCAGCCGGTCGCCCGCTTGCATAGACCGATCACCACAGTCATCGTCGCGCCTGGCGCATGATGCTCGCGTCGGTTATGTCGGGCCGACCCCGAGCGCATACCGGTCGCGCAGGAGCCGCTCGATGCGGTTGCGGCGCTCGGCGACGAGATCGCGTACTGCGGAACTGCCCGGCTCGTCCTTCACGGTCACCGCCCACTCCCTTCGCCAGGCTTCATGTTCATACGGGATCTTGACCACGGATCTTCACCGCCCTCTCGTCGCCGCCGTTACACGGCGAGCCTCCCGCAGATCTTCCAGAACCGCGTCAAGATCAGCCTTCGCTGTCCAGCTCAATCGAACACGCGTCGAGTACCGCGTATTGCTCGACCGTCGTCATTCGCAGCAAAGAGGATGCGGCCGGGACTTCGCTGGTCACGAGGCTGGTACGTCGGTGACGGCAATGTGATCCGGCTGGGCGACAGCCAGCCGTCGCGTGCCGAGTTGAACAGCGGCGATCGGCGACGGTATGTGCGTGACACCGTAACTGCCCCGCCGGCGGCTCGTCCGTATGTTCGGCCACTCGGCGATCACCCGACCACTCACCGGATCGAGGAGCTGCGGATACTCATACATGGCGATGACCTGGTCCCCGCAGGCAAGCAGATTGCCGAACGGACGGTCGACGCTCACTTTAAGCAGCCACGCCTCGGCCGCGATCGACCAGATACCAAGCTGGCCGGGAGCCAGCGCGTCGGGTTCGTCGTCGCCGAGAGGCTCGTCATCACTCGCGGCCACCGCGATTCGATCGTCGTCGAGCCAGCACGCCGCTTCGACCTCGGCGCCCACCGCTTCGTACAGCGGCAGAATGCCCTTGCCGTCGAGCACGGACGCGTCCGTCAGCGCCCCATCCAGATCAAACACCTGTCCGATGCCATAGGGATGCCAGTACCAACCGGCCATCAGCAGATGCCGCCCCGACGGACTGATCGACAGACGGGAGTGGAATACATCGGTGGGCTGTCGCTCTCCGGTCGTCAACCGGCGGCCCGACTCAAGCTCCTCGATCTCAATCACGTTGTACTGCTCCGGGCAATGCACGAGTACCTCGCGACCGTCCGGGAGCCGACCGACCGCCACGGGATAGTCGAAATCGCCCGCGTGGGCGTACGAGCGGTTGATTTCCCGAGCGATCTTCCCGCCGTCCAGCACGAGGGCCTTCGTGCCGCGCTCGGCGTACAGAACGTGGAACCGCCCCGACGGCGACACCACCACCTGGTCGAACGGGAATCCCCAGCCGACCCGTGGCCCGGAGTGCGTGCCGTCGAGGTTCCAACGGCGGAAGCCGCCGACAACGTCGACGAGGTCATCGCCGTCCCAGATCAGCGACTGGGCAGTACCTTTCGTAGGGATACGTTCAACCGGAACTCGCCCCACCTTGTATCAGCCTTTGTTGGTCATCGCGCTACGTGACGAGCGTAGAACTTCTAGGGTCCGGTGAATCACTTGAGATCCCACAAATCGCTAAAGGTGGCCAGAAGGTTCCTCTGCCTAGCCTCGAGAACCACTGGCGTCCATTCATCCGTTGCCAGGATCTGTGTGGTCAAGGCGAACGGTGACACGCCTCCACTCGCGGAGAAGTAGCCCTTCTTCTTGACATCGAATTCATAGTTGCTCGCCTGCGAGTTCTTGCGCCGGGTCAGCAACGCCAGATTGGCCAGGCGGTGCACCCAGTACGCATGCTCCACTCGGTGAACGAGGCTCCCCAGACACTGTTCGCCTGTGGTTGTTGTGGAAGGACGTGCTCGACGGTGATCAGCGGGTGGTCATAGCTGGCGCCACCCGATGACAGCGCAGAGTCCAGACGTAGCAGCACGTATAGCCGGACACGGGTGACGGTATAGATGTCGGCACTGAGGCGGAGCATCGTTTCCACCTTCTCCCGCAGGTCTAGCTGCAAGTGAGAAGGTGGAAACGATGCTCCGCCTGCAGCTGTGCCGACATCTATACGTACACCGTGTCCGGCTATACGTGCTGCTACGTCTGGACTCTGCGCTGTCATCGGGTGGCGCCAGCTATGACCACCCGCTAAATTCTCCGTCGAGCACGTCCTTCCACAACAACCACAGGCGAAAGCGGTTTTGTCTGGGGAGCCTCGTTCACCGAAGTGGAGCATGTTACTGGGTGCACCGCCTGGGAACTGTGCATGCTGCTGACCCGGCGCAAGAAGCTGGCACAAACCGTCTGCAAGAAGAAGGGCTACTTCTCCGCGAGTGGAGGCGTGTGACCGTTCGCCTTGACCACACGGTGCAACGGATGAATGGACGCCAGTGGGTCTCGAGGCTAGGCAGAGGGAACTCTATGGCCACCTTAGCGATTTGTGGGATCTCAGATTGATTCACCGGACCCTAGAAGTTCTACGCTCGTCACGTGACACAATCACAAAGGCTGAGGATCGAGGTAGAGTTCGGGTTGAACGTATCCCTACGAAAAGGTACTGCCCAGTCGCTAAATTACCTGGGACCGCGATGGGTCCCTCGTCAAGGTTGTGGGCAGCTGCACCATTGGAGAAGCTGCTCGACGGCACGGCGCGCCCGCTCCAGGGCCGCCCGTTTCCCTCCCCCCCTCCCCGGTTCGACCAGGTGGTGGTGTCGCCGTGGGCGGTTCCACGTTTCTCTGCGACGCGGCGCCGGCCCTCGTGTGACAGCGGGAAACCGCTGGGAAATCGACCGCTAGTACGCCCACGCGGCCGACTATCCGCGGTCGGTCGGCTCCCGGACGGTCGCGAGGTACTCGTGCATTGCAGAAGCAGTACGACGTGATTGAGATGAGAGACTGAGTGGGTAGCCGGTTGACGACCGGAGCGACAGCCCACCGATGTATTCCACTCCGTCTGTGGATCGTCCCGTCGGGCGCGTCTGATTCGGCCAGACTCGCTCAATCCCTATGGCATCGGACAGGTGTTGATATTGGACCCGGCGCTGACCGAAGCAGCGTCCGTGCTCCGAGAGCGGCAAGGGCGTCTGCCGCTGTACGAAGCGGTGGGCGCCGAGGTCGAAGCGTCGTGCTGGCTCGACGATATCGCGGTGGCCGCGAGTGATGGGCGAGGCCGGCGACGACGGTTCCCGACGCGCTGGCTCCCGGCCAGCTTGGGGTATTCTGGTCGATGGCGCGGCCGAGGGCATCCGCTTCTAAGTGAGCGTCGACCAGTCGCCTTCGGCGATCCTTGGACCAGGTGGTCGGGTGGCGGGACACCCACAGCCCTCGAACCGGCGTAGTGGTCGGGTGATCGCCGAGTGGCCGAACATACGGACGAGCCGCCGACGGGGCAGTGACCACGTGTCACGCACATACCGTCGCCGATCGCCGCTGTTCGACTCGGGCGGCACGCGAAGGCTGGCTGTCGCCCAGCCGGATCACATTGCCGTCACCGACGACGCCAGCCTCGTGACCAGCGAAGTCCCGGCCGCCATCCTCTTTGCTGCGAATGACGACGGTCGAGCAATACGCGGTACTCGACGCGTGTTCGATTGAGCTGGACAGCGAAGGTGATCTTGACGCGGTTCTGGAAGATCTGCGGGAGGCTCGCCGTGTCTCGGCGGCGAGGAGAGGGCGGTGAAGCTCCGTGGTCGAGATCCCGTGTGAACATGGAGCCTGGCGAAGGGAGTGGGCGGTGACCGTGAAGGACGAGCCGGACAGTTCGGCGCACGCGGTCTCGTCGCCGAGCGCCGCAACCGCATCGAGCGGCTCTGCGCGACCGTCATGCGCTCGGGGTCGGTTCGACATATCCGACGCGAGCGCCATGCGCCAGGCGCGACGATGAGTGTGGTGATCGGTCTATGCAAGCGGGCGACCGGCTGCCTGGTGAGACGCCGAGGGAGCCAAGCAACGCGGCGAGTTCGCGATCGGGACTGATGTTCCTGCCGTATAGAGGGCTGCATGGAGTGGTGGCCAGGCGTGCCGAGAGGTCGAGCAGGCTTGGGCGAGGGTCGGCTTCCCGGTACACCTCGGCAAGGTGGGTGAACTCGGTCATGATGCCGACGACGCTGCGGTTGGCTGTCTTGGCGGTACGCCACTCCTGCATGTTCCGCAGCTCCGTGTCAATGACCGCAGACAGCGCGCCGTTGGCAGCGAGCGCCTCGGCAACCTGTTCAGGGAGTCTGGCCGACAGGGTCGCCGCCGGCGCGAGAGGCATCAGGATCGGCAGCAGCGTCGTTTCGTTGACGGCGAGGACCAATTGCGGCTTCCAGAACAGCACGGTGCCGTACCACTCTCCCAAGATCGTGGTCGATTCCTCGCCGTCCTGCAGCGTCGGCGGGCCGGCGCGGTCGAGCAGCTTTTTCGTCGCCCGCACGATGAGCACCTCGTCATCATTCCCTCCGGCCTCACGAGCCCGTCAGGCCATACGCAATGCGGACGTGCTGGCGCTCGTATCGTCGGAGTCCGATGTCGGATATGCTACCGCGATGCCTGTCTCTCGCCGCCGGAAGAAGAAAGGTCGCGTCGTTTCCGCCGGACGACGCTCGATGGATGTGGGCGCGGGTGGCGGGGATTTGGCTGCGGCGTGGGCGAATGTCCGAGAGCATCAGGCCAAGCTGAGTGAAGCTCGATCGGCGATCGCATCGGCGCGGGCTGCTGCCGCAGTGTCCGAGCATGTGCCAGATCTCGCCGCTGCCGGCACGGATGCGGAGTTCGAGGATGCGTTGTGTCGATGGCTCGGTCCGTGGCTGCTCGTCGACGAAGACGCAAGCCTTGAGGAACAGATCGATCCGAACGATGCGATCGATGCCCTGGTCCACGCGGTGGCTGGTCAGTTAACCGAGGTGCTGGATCGGTGGGATACCGAATCAGAAGTGGGACTTCGTCTGTGGCGCGTGCTGGCCACGCTGGCTGCTATCGTCCCGCATCCGCTGGACGAGCACGTCGCGCAGGTCGCAGCGGAGTTGCGTCGAGGTCGTCGGATGCTTCCATCTCTGCCACGGGGTCCTCGGCTCGCCGGTGACGTTCTGTGGGCGCGGGACGCCTACGGCAGTCGGTTCGGGATCGTCGCGCCGTTCGACGTCTCGGGCGTCACGCGGTGGTATCTGTGGGATGTCGATGCCTGCGGATTTGAGGTGTTCACCGTGTTCAGCGGCTACTTCGCCGACGCCGATCAGGCCGGCGACGCCTGGCGGGCAGGCGTTGGCGAGGTCGCGGCCGGTTCGGCGGTGTTCGGAACTGTTGACGACACGGGTCTGATAGACGAGCTGTTGCCGACCGACGTGGGCATCACGCGGATCGGCGGGGAGAGCGAGCAGCAACTGTCCGAATACCATCGCGGCATGCGCTTGGCCGACACGGTCCGTGCTGGGATGCGAAAGGTCCGGGAGACACTCGCCGAGAAGCTGGACCCGGAGGCTGCGGTGCCGTTGTTCGCGACGTGGCTGGCGGAGCATCGACCGGACGTGCAGCAACCTGACGATGTCGACGAGTTACTGGTGGAGTTCATGGAGTCGTGGGCGTCAGGGAGTGGCATCGCATTCTCGGCGTGTTCACCGCATCGGGTCGCTGCGAAGGTGGCTAGCATCCGGGACTACTACGACGATGAGTACTCCGCTCAGCTGGTGGCTTTGCTGCCGGACTGGGTGGCGTTCATTGCCGAGTACAACGGGACACCACCGGACTTGATGGAGCGCTGCTTGCCGTTCGCCTCCGGTGCCTCGAACCCGGGTGTGGACCGCGACAACTACCAGGCGCGGGTTACTGAGTAGCGCCATCGGTAGTGTGCGCTTCAAGATCGAGTTGATATGCCCAGCCGTAGCCCACCCTGGACAAGGTCTTGTACGAAAGACGTACAGCCATTGGAGGCACTATGAAGGTCATTACTTCGTCTGACCTGCACGCCAACATGGCGAACGTCTTCGACGCGATCGAGGCGGATGCCGAAGACTTGGTCGTCGCGCGCAGCGGCCATGAGCCGTTGGTTGTCATGCTCAAAAGCGACTACGACGTGTGGCGGGAGACCGAGTACCTCTCCCGCGGGGCGAACGGACGCGAATTGCGCCGCCGTATGGCCGAGATAGAGAAGGGCAGCCGCGTTGAACGCGAACTCGTCGAGGTCGATCCCGAGGAAGTTGGGTGAAGCTGGTCGGGCATCCGACCGGGCTATGAGTACGTGGACCGGCGAGCCCGCGTCGGACGGACTTGTCCTCACGGCTCGTTTGGCGATCCCAGAGCCTAATCAAGCCGAATTTAGACTCGGTGAGCTGACGTCGGCCACGCCACCGTACTCGTCGAGTTGATCAACGGGTACGTCGGCGAGCAGGGGAATGGCAGACTTGGACGATCCGTCAAGATGGCCAAGCGCAACCAGAATACCCTCGTTGATCTCGCTGCGATGGGCCTCGATGTACTCGCGCACAGCGATATCGACGACATCCTTCTTGGCCTTCTCTAGGAAGTGGGCGGCGTGGAAGATCGGCCGGTCGGTGCCAACGTCGACCCTGATGGGAGCGGGCGTAACAGTCATGGCAACCCCTCCGGCCTTTCCACAATCAAGAATGGATCGACGCCCACTGAAAGATATGCCAGCGTCCGGCGCGCTGAGGTCCGGTAGCGCTGCAGCGGATGAAGGATTCGACCGATGGGACGAGTTCAGGATGCCAGCGCTGGGAATTCGGCTCGAGTACTGTTGCCGGTGATCTTGAGGTCTAGTTCGCCTTCTAGGGCGCCGGCCAGCCGGTGCAGCAGTGGCAATGTCGGGGTGACTCGAGCCGCCCTCCAGTCGTGATATGACCGTCTGGGTGGTGCCGGCTCGGGATGCGAGTTCGGCCTGGCTGAGCCCGAGTGCGGTACGCCGGTCGTACACGGCCTGGCCGAGAGCGATGCGTGCGCCGGCCTCGATGTACTCGGCGCTTTCGCGGTGCTCATCCGGGATATCCCACCGTGTGTGGTAACCCTTCACGTTGCCTCCCTTCATCGGTCGTACGTGTGCGTTGCGGGCTGGTGACGCACTTCGCAGGTACGCTGCGCGGCGAGCGCACGGTTGACTTCGCTGGTCTCCCGATCGCGGGCCTTGCGAAAGACCGTCAGCAGCTCGATCCGTTGTTCCGCCGCGAGCCAGTAGGTGATTCGCCACGCTGAGCGACCCAGATGGAACCGCAGCTCGCGAACGGCACCCTGGAGATGCTTGCTGTAGGGCTCGCTCAAGGTCGTCGGGGTCTCGGCGAGCCGATCGGAGTGGTACTCCACGGTGCGATAATCGGCGAGCGATAGGCCGTCGAGCCGGTCTCGAACCTCGGACTCAAGCTCGACATCGTACCGGTCGCTCATATACGCGAGTATATAACGGCGAAGGCGAGGAAGGCCAGCATGCGCGCCTATTCGACGTGTAGCTCGGCCAAGATTGTGATCCTTCCCGCCCAGCCAGTCGAGTACGCGCCGTCCGATTCTGGACGCCAGCTGTTGGCCGTTGATCACCACGCGCATTCGGGCGGCATGGGCGTGGATGGCGACCTCGAAGCCGCCCGAAACCAAGATCGGTCCCAGGGCGGCCGCACACGTAACTCAGCTGGATTGGTGTGCGAGCGTCATCGTCGAAAGTGCTGTAGCCGCTCCGGGCTCCACGAGCAGCTTAAGGCGCTCGCGGAAGAGGAGCACAGGTCCATGAACGCCACCATCCTTGTTGCGGTGGAGCGCTATGTGGAAAGCCGGAGCCACCGAGCGCGCGTGCGTGAGTTGGCTCTCGATGTCGCTGTACGCGATGCGGAACTGGTTCGTCGCCTCGGCCAGTGACCGTATATCTGGACGTTGACGATCTGCTCGAGATCGCCGCCATCGTCGTTGACGGGCAGCCGGCTGTCCGCGACTACGGTCTGCTGTCGTCCGCTGCTGCCCGTCTCCGCAACGGTGGCGTTCGGTGTCAAGGCATACACCGACGTATGGACCAAGGCGGCCGCGCTGCTGCACTCGGTCTGCATGAACCGTGCGCTGACCGACGGCAACAAAGGGCCGGCCTGGGCTTCGGCTCGTGTGTTCCTGGCGCTCAACGGGACGTCTCTGCGGGATGTTGAATACCGATCGGGCGGAAGAGTTCGTTGTGGCGGTTGCTGCCGGCGCGGTGAGCGAGGTTTCGAAGATTGCGGATGGTCTCCAGCGCCTGTATGCGAGCGAAGACCAGTAAGGCCGAATCCGTTGACCTGTATACGTCGACACCCGGTCCTGCGAACTTTTCACCGGCGTGGTGCGGCTGCTGGGATTTGACCGGTGGACGTGGCCGTCGACGGTTGGCCGTGGCGTTCGTGGCAGCCCACCCGGCCATCACCTCCGTGATCCTCGGCCCGCGCACGATGGATGAGCTGGTCGGTGCCGACCTCGGATCATTGGTGGCGTCGGCCAGATAGGTGAAGACATCCACAGCAGGCCGATCGATCGTCGCCGTGTGCTCGGCAGCCACCATGGCACCATCATCCGCCGCGACAACGGCGCTGGCTGCCATGCCAAACCTGACGGACGTCGAGCAGCACGTGCCGCGATGTGATCAAGGAATCACCACCGTCAACGTCGTCCGACTCCCTGCGCCCTGTGTAGCCGCCGGATCACCTCGGTAGTATTGCCGCTCACGAATCGGGCGGAGGCTACTCGTTGGTACAGCTGGTCCTAACCTCGGATGAGGCGACGGTGTGCGAGGCGGTCGGTGTCCGCGCTTTCGTGCAGGCTCGTGCGGTGGTCGCCCGCGGCGACCTGACCGACGTGCAGTGGGACCAAAACGCGGCCCAGGGACAGGCCGTCGTGCGTGGTGCGACCGGCCAGGTCACGGCATCGGTCGTGGTCGGCCCAGACAATGCAATCAAGAGCATAAACGGCTCGTGTACGTGCAACGCGGCGCACGACTGTGCCCACCCGAGCGCCCTGGTACTCATTGCCTTCGCATCCGATACCCTGCGGCCGCAGCCGGTGGCGTCGTGGGAGCTGGCGTTGACCGCGCTTCTTGGCGTCGATAGTCCGTCCAGCGTTCCGGGCTCTCCCGAACTGGCGTTGCAGTTCGAGGTTGAGGGCGTCGACGGGCGGTCGCAGCGGCGGATCGGGCTCCGGCCGGCTGTTCCCGGCAAGAAAGGATGGGTCCGCGCCGGCATTTCGTGGAGCTCGCTCGCCTACTCCTTTCGTTCCGGCTCACCTCGAACGCGAGGCCACGTGGATCTCCTCCGGGAGTTGCTTGCGCTGGCGGATGCGGAGAAACACGACCCCTATGGCTACCGCTATTACGGGTCGGCCCAGCGCGTCCTCTACCTGGACGAGTTCCGAAGCCCGCGAGTGTGGGACATCCTTTCCGACGCGCAGGAGGCGGGGCTGCCGATGGTCCAGGGCAGCCGAGCGACGTCACTCGTGACGGTGGCGGCGCAGCCGGTGCAATTCTCGGTCCGGGCCGATCGGGACGATACCGGCCTGCGGCTGCGCCCGGTGCTGGCCGACGGCGCGGAGATAATCGATCCCGGCACGTCGATCTTGGTCGGTAGTCCGGCCCACGGGATCGCGTGGTGGGCAACGACGGGGCAGGTGTCCACGAAGGACCCGGTGATGTTGCGGATCGCGCCCTTGGCGCGGCCGGTGAGCGCGCAGGTTGTCCAAGCATTGACCGCCCCGGCGATCGTCGTTCCCGCCGCCGACGAATCGCGGTTCCTGCGGCAGTACTACCCGGGGCTGATGCTGCGCGCCGACGTCGTGTCGGATGAGTCCGCGGCTCTGCCGGACATCAGGCCGGCGACTCTGACGCTGAACGTGCAACGCCTGCCGGGGCACCGCGCGTCGCTGGACTGGGAGTGGGTCTCCGTGGTCGGGACGCATATCCTCACCGAGCCGTTGCACAGCGGCGTCGACCGGAATGGTGACCGTGCCGGGACTCTCCGCAAGGCCACGGACCTGCTGGCGGACCGGGCGTACGGGCTGATAGAGCCGTTGTCGGGCGGCCGGCAGCTGCGCAGCCATGCCGTCGTAGCCGGTGATGTCATGCTGCGGCTCGTCCGCGATGTCTTTCCCAAACTTGCCGAGACCGACGGCCTGGACGTGGTCTTCAGGCCGGACGAAGAACTGCCGGACTATGTCGAGTTGGAGGAGGCCCCACTCGTCTCATTCAAGAGTGCGGCCGAGGAGGTCGCCGGACAGCGTGACTGGTTCGACCTGTCGGTACGGATCACGGTCGGTGGCGAAGACGTGGGCTTCGAGGAGCTGTTCGTCGCGCTGGCGGCCGAGCAGGAATTCATGATCCTGCCGAGCGGCCGATATTTCCGGCTCGACCAGCCCGAGTTCCGGCAGTTGCAGAGCCTGATCGCCGAGGCCCGCGAGTTGGGCGATGCGCCGGCCGGCGTCCTGCGGGTCGGCCGTTTTCAGGCCGGACTGTGGCAAGAACTGTCCGAACTGGGCGAGATCACCGGTCAGGCCGCGACCTGGCAGGAGTCCGTACGCGCGCTTGGCGCCGCGGGAACTGGCTCCGCGGCGACCTTCCCGCAAGGACTGTCCGCCACGTTCCGGCCATATCAGGTAGAGGGTTTCCAGTGGCTGGCCGCGCTCTACCGGCATGAGCTCGGCGGGGTGCTGGCCGACGACATGGGGCTGGGCAAGACGCTGCAGGCGCTCGCGCTGATCTGCCACGCCGTCGAGCAGTCCCGCGCCGAGGCGCCTTTCCTGGTGGTCGCTCCGGCCAGCGTGGTCAGCAACTGGTCGTACGAGGCGGGCCGGTTCGCATCCGAGCTCCGGGTCCACTCGATCGTGGAGACCGGGCGCGCCGAGGCGAGACGTTGGCACAAGCGGTCGCCGGAGCACACATCGTTGTCACGTCGTACACCCTTTTTCGTCTTGAATATGACGACTATGCCGCCCTGCCGTGGGCGGGGCTGATCCTCGACGAAGCGCAGTTCGTCAAAAACGCCCAGTCGCAGAGCTACCGGTATGCGAAGCTGCTGCCCGTCGCATTCAAGCTGGCTATCACAGGCACGCCGATGGAGAACAACCTGGCCGAGCTGTGGGCACTGCTCTCCATCACGGCGCCCGGCCTGCTGCCCAGGCTCGACCGTTTCACCGACTACTACCGAAAGCCGATCGAGAAGGACCACGACGAGGACCGGCTGGCCCAACTGCGCCGCCGAATCCGGCCGCTGATGCTGCGCCGCCGCAAGTCGGAGGTCGTCGCCGAACTCCCGGCCAAACAAGAACAGATCGTCGAGCTCGAGCTGAATCCGAAACATCGCAAGATGTATCAGACCTACCTGCAAAGGGAGCGGCAGAAGGTCCTCGGTCTCCTCGGCGACCTGCAAAAGAACCGCTTCGAGATCTTCCGCTCGCTGACGCTACTGCGTCAGGCCAGCCTCGACCTGAGCCTGGTCGATCCATCGCACAGCGCGCATCGCGTCGACAAAGCTGGATGCGCTGGGCGAGCGGGTCACCGACCTCGTTGCCGAGGGACATCGCGTGCTCGTCTTCAGCCAGTTCACCCGGTTTCTGAGCAGCGCCCGGCAACGGATCGAGGCCGCCGGCATCGCCTGCTGTTACCTGGACGGCAAGACACAGCGGCGCGCCGGGGTCATCGCCGACTTCAAAAACGGAACCGCCCCGGTCTTCCTGATCAGCCTGAAATCGGGCGGCTTCGGCCTGAACCTGACCGAGGCCGACTACTGCATCCTCCTCGACCCGTGGTGGAACCCGGCGACGGAGGCGCAGGCCGTGGATCGTGTCCACCGCATCGGCCAGACCCGCAAGGTCATGGTCTACCGCCTCGTCGCGAAGGACACCATCGAGCAGAAGGTGATGGCACTCCAGGCCAGGAAGGCCGAGCTCTTCAGCAGCGTCCTCGACGGCGGCGAATTCGCCTCGGCCGAGTTGACCGCCGCAGATATTCGTAGCCTGCTTGACTGACTGTGTTCGGCTATAGCGCCAGCACCTGCGCACCTCGCGGAACGCCTTCTCCTTCTGGGGGAGAAGCACCCGGACCGTGTTCAGCTGGCGGTGCCATGAGGGAATACCTGCGTTCCTTCGAGGGCGCGGGCGGACATTGGTCGGCGCCAATCGGGATGTCCGGAATAGCGCGGACACGCTCGACGGCTATCTGAAGCAACATGTTCCACACCCGACCGCCAATTACGTTGCCGTCATCCTAGAGCGTGCCGGCCTCGGCGATCTTGACCGTGGAGCCCCGGCGCAGATCAGGCAGCCGCACAATGAGGACCACCGTGTTTTTCTCGCTCACGGACGACGACGCTAGTGCGATATGGCCTCCCTAGGCTGGTTCGGATCGCTGTAGTGGCGGAATAGTCGGGCGGTCGCTCGGTGTGGTGGGCTGACTCGCTGGTCGTCTGCAACATGGAACGCTGTCATCTGGCCGACGTTCATGACTATATTGCTATTAGTATGTACACGACAGTACGCTCGTATATATGAAGACTATGATTGATCTTGATGATGAGGCGCTGGCGCTGGCAGCGAGGGAGTTGGGCACGACGACCAAGAAGGACACGGTCAACGCCGCGCTTGACTTCGTCGCCGAGCGTCGCCGGCGTATCGAGCAGCTCCTCGATGATCCGTACGCGTTCGGTGTCGGTCCGGACATCACCGACGCGGAGGTTATGCGGCAGGCTCGGCGGTGACCGTCCCGGTAGGCCCGGGGCAGTTGTACCTGATCGATACCTCAGCGCATGCGCGGACCAATCTGCCGCAGGTCCGCAACGTCATCGCCGGACTCATCACCGACCGGGCCGCTGCCACCTGCGTGACCGTCGATCTTGAGGCCGGTTACTCCGGCCGGGATCTTGGCGATGTGCGGGCTATCGCCGAACGCCGCAGGGCACTCTACGTTGCGCTCCCCATCAGTGAAGCGATCGCTGAGCGAGCCCGTGACGTTCAGGTTCGTATGGCTGCGCGAGGCCACCACCGTGCCGCGGGCGTCATCGATATCTTGACCGCTGCAGTGGCCGAACATCATGGGGCGGTCGTACTGCATTACGACGCCGACTTCGAGCACATCGCTGCCACCACCGGACAACCGCACGCGTGGATCGTCCCGCGAGGAAGCATCAAGACGCCCGTGCGCTGATCTGGAAATGAAGCCGGCCGATACCCCCTCTGGACCGTGGCGAGCTGCATGTGGGCAGTGACATCCATTCATCGAACGCTTGCCCTCTTCAGCCGAGAACCGATCGGCATTGGGGACCTGCGTCTGTCGGCCGAGATCGGCCGCCGAATAGGACCGGCGTCTCTCAATGCTCCGTCTTCAAGCGGGCGCCGTTATAGGGCTGGCTGGCGCGTTGGGCGCACCAGCCGGATGTGCGGGTGGGGACGGTGCGAACGTGTCCGAAGCCATGGGTGAGGTAGTAGTGGTGGAGTCCGTCGTTTGTGGTCCATGCATCGAGGCGGAGCCAAGTAAGCCCTGCGTCGTAGGCGCGGCCACCGGCCCAGTCGAGGATCTCACCGCCGAGTCCGTTGCCGGCGTGTTCGAGGGGGACCATGAGTTTGGAGACGTAGAGCGCGTCCGTGGGGTTGTCTTCGGCGTGCCAGAGGGAGCCTGAGTCTTTGTCGAGTTTCCACAGCCCGTCGACATCGATCCATGCGGTGAGAGTGACGGAGGCGTGAGGGCGATCGCCCTCGGTGATCATCCAGGTTTGGCCCGTCTGGATGGCGGCGGCGATCGCGGGTCGCGGCCACGGCACGGACCATTGTGTCTCGCCGCGCTGCGCGAGCCATTGGGAGCGTTGGCGGCGCCAGTCGAGGATGGTGTCGATATCGGTCAGGCTCGCGGGGCGGACGATCATTGCGGTTCGCCGCGCAGGATGTCGGTGGCGTCGCCGAGGGTGTAGACGAGCCGGTTGCGGTCGGCTGGGAACGTGCAGACCGTGACGCGTACGGCTCGTTTGTGAGCCCAGCCGGTGCGGATGTAGACGAGGATCGGTGTCCCGGCGGGTATGTCGAGGCTGGTCGCATCGGTCGGGCTGGGCATCCGGGCCGTGATCTCGTCGACGAACGCAGTCTGTTGATGGCCGCGGTCGGCGAGCAACCGGGTGGTGCCCTGCTGGATGTCACGTGGGGACAGCAGCTCGGTGACTTGGTCGGTGAGCCATTCCGGATAGTAGGTGACCTGGGTGGAGGCGGGCTGGCCGTTGACGAACCGCAGGCAGTGCCGCACGGTTACCGCCGAACCCGCAGTCACCTGGAGGCGGGCGGCGACGTCGCGCTCGGCGGACTCGATGGCAACGCTGAATCGCTGCGACGGGGTGTAGCCCTGTTCGATGACGCTGCCGAAGTAGGCGTCGCTTTCGCTGTAGAGGCCTTCCGGGAACTCGGCGCTGGAGGCGTGGTAGGTCAACATGACGGTGTCCCTGACGTAGACACCACCGGAACGACCTGGGACTCGCAGGACGAGTCCTTCGTTGACGAGTTCGTCGGTGGCGCCGCGGACCGTGTTGCGCGAGACGTCGTAGCGGTCCATGAGCTGAATCTCGGTCGGGAGTTTGCCGCCCGGCTGATAGGTGCCATCGGTGATCGCGGCGCGGAGTTCAGCGGCGATGCGTTCCTGCAGTGAGGCCATGATCCCCCTTCCCAAAAAATGGTACCAACCATTTTCGTCCAGGGCTTGACGCGGTCCTCATGAAAGCTTCACACTTAAAACGTTGGTACCTTTCCAATGTTTTAAGTATTCCTAGTCACCCGCAAAGGGGAGTCATGGTGAAGGCGTCACCTGCAGAACTCGCCCTCGAACTCGACCGAGTCGTCCAGGCGCTCGGCGAGGCCGCCGCATACTTCGCCGGCGCGGACCAAGCCGACCGCGCCCGCAACCTGGGCGTGAGGGTTGCCTACTCGCCGCTGCGTACGCTGCTGGAGCACGCGCTGGCCGCCGCCGACCGGATACAAGCAGATCTATCCCATGTGGTGACGACCAGCACGCCGACCGCACCTGCGGTAGACCATCATCGGGAGGTCGCGGACCATCATGACGAGTAGCAACTCGGGCCTTCAGCCCACCCTCGCCACCCGATTGCAACGTTCAGATGCGGGCAATTCGGCGCCGGTAACCCAGCCCCCGCCCCATGACTGCCGAGCCGCGCAATCGGCGGCCTGCGGACAACGATGGGTCAGTGGCGATCCGTGCATCGTCGAGCCCGACGGCCGGCACGTCTGTCGGCGAGGCCTGGGTCACCGGACCCATATCTGTCAGTGCAACGCTATCGGCCTGCCGACCGAGTTCGGGCTGTGGTCCTAATGGCCGAACACGCACCGCGGCGCTCCTGGTGGCGCCTCGGAATATGGCGATGCTCCTGCGGTCGACCGGCGTGGCACCCGATGCCGACATCAGCGGGCGATAGTCGCCTGCCTGATGGAGACTCGGTGCCGTTCGGCGGCTACCGGCGCACCGCCGATGTCCTGGCCCGACCCCGCAACCAGGCGCGTTGGCCATGAACAGCGGCGGCCACAGCGATGACGTCGACACCGAGTTCTACAACACCATCGGCCTGCACGTCGACGTCATGACAGACGAGATCACCGATCTGCAAAAAATTCCACACGATAACCCCGGTTGGCCAGCCGCCGCGCACGCGATCGAAGTCAAAAGCCGTGCGATCGACTATCTACGTGCACTTCTGCCGGCCGGAACCGCGGACACCATCAAGTCGACGCAAACAAAGACCGAGGCAATCCGCGCCGACGGACTCGATCAACGGGCATCCGGAACGCAGCACGCGCGGGCAGGCCCACGAGGAAATTGGCAAATAGAGGCGCAGCCCGGCCCGTCCGGAACGTCTCGATAGGGCCTATGCAGCCTGAAGCGCTACCCGACGTCGACGGAGATGGCTGCTCCGAACCTGTCGGACGAAGTCACGGGCTGCCCTGAGCAGGCGGGCTCTCTCGCGGTAGGGGCCATGAGAGGGCTCGCCACCGGGATCCGGCGGCAGGACGCCGGATCCCGGGGCATCAGGCTCTCTGACCTCGTGCCAGGCCGGGTCAGGCTTCATCGCCGGGAATCCCTCGGCCGCGGATTTGAACCCCGCCCGGCCCACCACGACGTTCTGACTCGCATCAGCTGGCCCTCGGTAGTCCAACACAGGTCGTGACACTACGGGCCGGGTTGCAGGTCGGCGGCAAGCGGCACATTGATAGTGGACGCGACAAGTGAGCCGTCGATGTTGATGTCTAGGTCTTGCTGTCCTGACTTGATCGCGGGCGATGAGATTGAAACGTGAACGATGCCCTCGGCATGGGCCAGATTGATTTGAGCGGTGCCAACCTTATCGGTAGTGCCACGGCCGACGATGCCGAGACTTCCTTGGGTCACCACGATCGCTGCGTCTGGGACCGGCAGATCGACGCAGGCTTTCGTTTCAGTTGAACACGCAACTGCGCGTAACTGGAGCTGAAGCTCGTTCGAATCGGCCTTCGCGGCGCAGGCCGACAGAAAGATCATCGATGTGGACGCTAGCGCGAGGATCGCGTTGTTTGGGTGCTTCACGAAACCCCAACCTTCTCAACCAGCGGGACAAACGTTCGTGGACCGATTGCACGACATCTAGTTCGTGGCTGGCTGGACTGCAAGGAGCTGGACAGTGGCGTTGCCGGTGGACAGATAGTCCCGGTGCACTGAGATCGTCAGGACGTTGTCGTTACATCCTTCGAGCCAGAGGGTCTCGTCGTCTTCGGAGCTGCCCGCCACCGCTGTCACGGTGAGGATGGTCTGTGGCTGCGCCGGGCCCGGCCGCCAATGGATGACCGTGTCGTGGCTGCGTTTCGTCGCCGCACCGGCCTTCCAGTATGCGTAGCCGCCGCAAACGACGACTGACTGCGGCTTGACCAGCCCGAGTGGTGTAGCCGTGTTGCCGTCGCTCGCCCAGAGGGGAATGTATGGCTGTAGCGTGCCGCGGCTCTGGTCACTCCACAAATGCCAGCCATCGATGACCGCGGTATCAAAGATGTCGCAATCGGTTGCGGGTCCAACGCTGAATAGCCTGCCATTGCTCGATCCGCGTCCAGTCCGACACGACGAGTAGGACGGAGCTGCGAACGTATCCCAGGTTGCGCCGGTGTCGGTGGTGTTCACATAGAAAATCACTCCGTTGCCCGGAGCGCATTCGACGGTTCGGGCCTGCAAGGTGTTCAGGTTAATTTCGCCGACGCAGTTTGCGAAGGCGCCGTGGGTCTGGGCGCTGTAGTACCAGGAACCGTCCGAGTCAACGGTTCCCTGCGCCCCGAACGGCGACACGGTGGGCGCGGAACGGATCGAACTCACTGCCGTCTCGCGTCCGCTCGACAGATCGTAGATGTAGCCGATGTCGGGAACGCTATTGTCCGATGTGTCTGCGTCCAGAAGCACCAGCCGATCGCCCGCCAGCCCGGCGAAGGTCGTCACGAATCGCCCTTCATGCGCTGGCGTGTGCCGCAGTACGACGCTGTGATCTGACCGTCGAATCACCTCGACGCCATTGAGGTCGCCGGGCTGGGCGCGCACGATGTAACGCACGGAGATAACGGATGCTGTGAGGCTTGCCGGGCCGGTACCCCCGTCGATGAGCCGCACCGGAACATCGAGCGCCGTGCTGGACCCTGAGCTCGGCATCGATACCGCCGTCGGCATCGGCGGTGGGGTCGTCGCTGCCGGAGGCAACCGATGACCTGACGTGCAGTTGGATGCCGCGAGCGCTACACCAAGGAACATCGTCGACGCGCCGGCGACCCGACGCCAATGGCCTCGTGCTCGCGACATGGCTCACGCTCCTTATCGACTACACCCAGAGATTGATGTCCATTGAATCCCTTCTGCCGACATGGTTGCCGGCCGATTCGCATTGGCCTCTTTCGCGGCCGAGATGCGTTCGTCGTGTTCGGTGCGGATGTCGATGAGCATCCGGGTAATGCGGTGGCGACGCAGATCGACAAGGTGGAGGAGGTGGCCGAGGCGGCGGTGCGGTAGTTGTCGGTGTTGGCTGGCGAAGTGCTCGCCGATACGAGTGCGGTGAGGGACGGCTGCGCGCGTGACGCGCAGGTATCGTCCGAGACGTAGGACCGGCACTGGGAAGCGTCCTTCGCGGGCGAGGCGGTACGACTCGTCGCGGCCGCCGCCGAAAGCGCGGCCGGCGGAAGGCACGTCGATGGTCGCCAGGAGCCAACGGCGTAGCGGCGGAACCAACCGAGAACCAACCGAGAACCAACCGAGAACCAACCGGGCAATCGCCAAGTGGTCCGCCCGGCGCCGGTGCGCTCCATCCGTCGCGCGAAGACCTCCGGCGAGTAGGCGGTTCAAGTGAAGTTACATAGACATCTATCGTTGGAGCGGATCATCGGTGTAGATTGCTGTCGAAGGCAGCAGCACCTGCCTGTGCCGAGCCCGACGCGACCCACGCCGCGACGGCTATGTCGGCCAAGGTCTCCCCGTAAGGCCGTGCCTCTGTCACTCCCACCTGTGGGAGCGTGGGCCCCGGTTGGAGACCTTCTGTGCCCAAAGATGCCGCCCGCAAGGAAATCATCCGCGAGATTCAGCGTGAGCTGGGCCTGTCGTACAACCTCGCGCGCAAGTTTCTTGATCGGGAACCTATTCCGTTCTCCGCGGACTGGATCAACCTCGACGTCGACTGCTGCCCGGTGTGCTGCAGCCAGAACGTCACCTGGACCCTCCGGGGTGGTGCCGGATGCGGGCCTGCTCCGCAGCCCGGCGACATCATCGGCGCCGTCAGCCCGATCGATCCCGGACGCTGTCACGACTGCCATGCCTCGGGCTTCAGCCAAGAGCTCGACGACTGGGATTTGCCTCGGGCGATACGCGCCGATTCCTGTCCTACGTGCGGCAGGCCGCCGATCCGGTGGGCGCACCTGCCGTGGAACGACGGCAAGCATCGCCGCGTCGACCTTCCGTGGGACGGCGTTCCCGTCGACGGACGCTGGTACCGGTACGACTGCGCGCGAGGACATTGGTGGATCAGCGCGCCCTACTTCGCGTACCCCAAGCCCAACTACGCGCAGCTGATATTCGGCCGCTAAACAGCGACGGCCTTCCGCCGCCGGGCAGGCAGAGGCGCGGCGGCGAAAGACGTACATCAGCGCACCGCCCCCGTGACGTGGGTGCGCACCGCGCCCCAGTCAGATCGCGCCGAGCGATCGATCCGTGTACGAGGTCTCTCACCAATCGCCTGCTGTCACTGCCGGCTCCCGAGGATGGGTTGGATGAACGTCCGCAGATTTGCGAGCCTCGCCGGCACTGTCGCTGTCACGGTGATCGCGGCCGCGGCGTCCTACGACCACACACGCAAACTCGCCGAGATGGCCGGCCAGCCTCCGATCCTCGCCGCCCTTCTGCCGCTGTCCGTCGACGGCCTGGTACTCGTCGGAACTGCGGCGATCGGAGACGGACGCCGCCGTACCGGCTCGGCGTGGGCCGCGTTCATGACCGGTGTTGCCGCATCCCTGGCCGCCAACGTCATGGCTGCCGAGCCGAACACGTTGTCACGACTGGTCTCGGCATGGCCGGCCGTGGCCTTGCTGCTGACCGTCGAGATCCTGGCGCGCTCCGGTCAGGACGGTCGACATCCAACGAGCGCGACGCAGCCCGTAGTCGAGGGCGGCGGTGACACGCCCGACACCACGCCGACACCGGCGGTAGCGCCGGTGGTCATGCCGGTCACGCTGACGACAGCCTCGGCGAGGGTCCGCCACTTCACGGCAATCACTCCCGGCGCCGCGGCCACAGAGATTGCCGTGTTGGCGCGGTGCTCCGAACGGACCGTTCATCGCGTGTGGAAGACGGCCGGTGACGAGCATGCCGACACCATGGCGACACCAGCCGCGCGGTGACGGCGTCGCGCGGGGAATGGCCGCTCCGGAGGACGCGACCGCCGACATGGTGCCGACGCTCTGAGCCGGAGCAAGGACCTCCGCCGGACTCTGTCGGCCGGTCAAACCCGTCCATGCAAGGTCATCCTGGTGATGAGCGCCGACCCACAGCGATACCAGCCGCTGCGCCTCGACGAGGAGCGCCGAGCGTGGCCGAGTTCTTTTCGTCGAGTAGGGCTGTGGGGCCCAAATCCGCGGAGATTGCCGTCGGCGCCGCGATCGGTCCGGACCGTCCATCGTCTGTGGATACGCCTGTTGACCAGCATGCCGACCCAGTGGCGGCATCTGCGGCGCGGCGACGACACGTGGGACGGTTCGTCGCCCGCCCACGCCGACACCGACCTGGTGTGGATGCTGTGAGTGAATGTGCGACGGGCAACTCCGCCAACGGAAGACCGCCTGCGGAGGACCCGAACCCAACGGAGAACCAACCGCGCGCGAGACTCAGCGGACATGCGGCCGGCGTCGATGTCGAGTGCCGAGCCGTGCCGATGCCGATGCCGCGAGCGCATGACACGCCGTCATGACCAGTGGCGTGATTGACCGAGAGTCGTTCATCCGGCGGCGCAGCCTTCGGCGGCGGCGCGGCCATGTCCATCTGCGGTCCGTGGATCTTCGGCTCGAACCGGATCCGTCGACCGGCACGGCGCACTCGAGGAGCCTCCATGGCGAAGGTGCGTCCGTCGACGGATCTCCCGCAGTCCGTCGCCGATGCGATGGGCATTCCGGTGGGTGACCGTCGGTTGGTTCGACGGAAATCCGAGAGAGCGGGGTGGGAGGACAGGTGTGGGGGAGGGCCGGCAGGCGGGTTACCCCCCAGGCAAACCCGCTACCCGGTTTTGGGCCAGAAACCGACCAACATCCCTGGTCCACGCCTTGATCCACGTCGGATGAGAAACGCGACATTCCCTTCCTGGGGGATTATTCTTCCGCCACGGGGGCTCGGAGATCATCGCTGAACGGCGTCGATCGGCGAGAGATGTCGTAGACGTCGGGGCATCACGCCGCGCTCGGCGATAGCCCGGCGGGGGTCACATTGCGGCGGCCGCTGTTGTAAAAATCGACGACACCGTCGCTGCCCAGCGTGACCGTGACCGAATTGGCCTGGGTCACGCCGGCGGAGTAGTTCAGATTCGAAGCGGTGGAACGTACGCCGCTCGATGGGTAGACCGTGACAAATCCGCCGGTCCTGGCGCTCGTCTCGGTCACGTTGAGAACGACAGCGATGCGCCGCTGGACGGAACGCCGCCACGACCGCCAACGTGCAGTGCGATCGCCGTGTTCGGACCGACGGCGCCGGAGTGGCCACCAGTGCCGTACCGAGTGTCTACGATCCGCGCGGCGGAGGCGCTTTGGCGGCATCGGCTGGCCGGATATCGCCGGTGTCGGCAAATGGCGTTGCGTCTGGCTACACTGGACGTCTTACTTCTGTCGATGGCCGGCGTGCGCCGCGAAGCACGTACAACATGATTTTTGTTCTTCTGGGCGGAGTCGCCCGTCTTCAATGAGCCCGGCGATTCGGGTTCGACCGCGACGCGAGCTTCAGGCAAGTCGCCGCCGTCGGGCCCACCGGTGCTGGGGACATCTGATCGCTGCGCCGCTCTGGCCGCTGCATGGCGCCAACCTAGGGACTTTGCTCCGTACGTGCGATGCCGTCGGCGCGTGCCTCGCAGTGCCGCCGTTTCCGTGGATCGACGAAGCGCTGGCTCGGGGCAATACGCTGCGTCGTCCGACGTGCACTCATCGCGTGCGTGACCCGCTTGCTTGGCTTGCCACCGAACGCGACGCGGGAAGCCACATCGTCGGCGTTGAACTCGCCGATGAAGCGATCAGACTCGGAGACCTACCTGCTGCGCGCTCGCGAACGATCGCGGTGCTTGGCCACGAACAGACCGGGATCCCTGCGGAGGCTCTCGATCTTCTCGATGCTTGTGTCGAGATCCCCATGATCGGTACGGGCTTAAGCCTCAACGTTGCGGTGGCCGGCTCTCTTGTCCTCTACAAGCTGGCTGGCCTTCTCTAGCGGACCGCACTGGTTCACCGGGTGTGATCCGGCAGGATCTCGCTCATGCTCGAAGAGAAGCTCGACGCGCTCTCGCAGATGATGGCCGACCACACGGCCATGCCGTTCCCGCCAGGCTTCCGTGGCCTGGACATCGAGGACCAGGACATGATGATGCTGGGCGCCGACACCTCCGGCTACTGCCTGGGCGTTCTCAAGGGTCCGCTCGACGAACAGCGCGGCAGAGGCTTGATCCGGCTGACGGCAGTCTTCGAAGGGGTACTCCCAGTGATCGACGACGAGTACGCGACCAGGTACTACACGCACGTGCGCGACATGGCTGTGCTGGCGGCCGAAATCGAGACCCTACGCGAGAAGTAGCCCTCCAGTCAGGAAGGGTTCGCCCGCGGTCACGGCGGTTGGATGTGCGGTGAGGTCTTATCCGACCGTTGGAGGTGTGGTGGCAGAGCCTGTTAGTGTGCGCCTGTCACAGTGCGTTCCTCCGCCCTGAACTCAGTTCAACTGGCGTGCCCTGGTGCACATGATCGCCTTGACGGCGTTGCTCGCTGCCCATCATCACTTGCCACGTAGATGACGACAAAACTCCCATTCGGGACGGCTGAAAGTCTTTGAAGGCGCACGAAGCGCGTCCTGCCTCTCTGCGCCAGCGCCGTTGCGCCCTCGCCGAGGAGTTGATCCTGGAGTTAATAGCGCGAAACGCTGTCGAGACGCTAACTAACTTCAGGATCAACACGTAGGACGGTCGATGTCACTCGTCGTGCATGCGCAATAGGCGGAGAGTGATAATGCTGTGGAATCGTGCTATTACGTTGTGTGCATGCGTGGCAGGCATAGCGTAATTTCCGCTGAATTTGAGCGCTGCTACGGCGTTTATCGGCGCAGGAATGCGCGGCGCCAGGCGTCGAATATCGCCTCCGGAATTGCTTCCCGCAGCCTGCATTCGTGCCGGTTCCGCCGCTTGGGCGGTTACATAGGGCCGTCGGAGTCTCACACACAGCAACCCTCCCGCGGTGCGGTGAAACCTGCCCCGAACCGACCCGGTGAGCCGTTTGACCTGCCCATCCGGTCTCGCCGGCGGGCCGGCGCGAGAAAAAAGTTGGAGATCCACACGGCCGAAACAGCCCAATTCTTATACGCACAGTAATTGCGCTAATACCCTCTGTTGACAATTTAGATAATTGCCGAGACCGGGCCCACAAAAGGGATAAATCCGGGATGACGGAACTGTCGGACTTGGTTATGCTTCCCGTACGTTCGCTAACCGAGAGGAATTCACCGTGGATCGCACGACCCCCCGGGCATACGACGACACGACGATGGGTGCAACCACCGACATGAACACCGAAATGAACACGACTTCGCGCATCAGCGCATTCCATAACCTCACCGCACGGATCACCGACCGCGTCACCAACCGCATGACCAGCTCCATGATCCGCCGGACCGCGACCGTGGGTCTGGGCGTGGCCATGATGGCCGGCATCGCCACCCCGGTCCTCGCCGCCACCTCCACCGCCACGGCCGCCGGCAAGCCCGCCGCCGTCTCGGTCTCCGCCAACGAGCTCACCGCCGCCGCCGGCCACAGCGCCAGCAGCGACGCGATCAAGACCATTACCGGCACCACCGCCACCGCGAAGGCCGCTGCCGCGCCGAAGACCGCCGCGAAGCCCGCCACCAAGCCCGCCGCGAAGGCCGCGCCGAGCGACGCAGCCCTGCTGCCGCACGGCCACGCCCGCCACGGCCAGGTCTCCACCCCGACCAACGCCAGCCAGATGGCCAACGTCAAGGCGATCGTGAAGGCCAGCAAGGAAATGCACCTCCCGCCGCGGGCCGCCGTCATCGCCGTCGCCACGTCGCTGCAGGAGTCCAAGCTCAAGAACTACGGCAACCTCGGCAACCGCAACGACCACGACTCGCTGGGCCTGTTCCAGCAGCGGCCGTCCTGCGGCTGGGGCACCCCGTCCCAGATCGTCAACCCCGACCACGCCGCCAAGGCGTTCCTGTCCCGCCTGGTCCAGGTCCACAACTGGAAGACCCTCCCGCTGACCGTCGCCGCGCAGAAGGTCCAGGTCTCCGCATTCGGCGACCGCTACGCCCAGTGGGAAAACCAGGCCGCCAACCTCGTCAAGGCCGTCTACAACGCCGCCTAACCCAACCCAGCACAGACAGCACCAACCAGCCACACCCCCCACGAAAATGCCCGGCCGCGACGAAGACGTCGCAGCCGGGCATTTTCCTGTACCAAGAACCTCGGACAAGATCACAAATCTTGGACACTCAACAACGCCAATCTCCAAGATCAACCACTGGACATCCACTAGTTCCAAGATCCGCGATCAAGCCGGCGCCTGCCGGCCAGCCCACGCCAAAGTGACCGGCCCGTGCCAGAACTGCCGCCCAGCTTGACGATCGGGTCACCCCGACCGGCCGTCACGTGTACCTCCGCTACAGCCGACTTGATCAGCGGGTGGACAGGAAGTCGATCACTCGCTGCTGAAGCAGGGCGGATGCATCCGCGTCGTACGCCGGAAGGCTGGAGTCAACGAAGAGGTGTTGGCCGCCCGGGTACACGAAGAGCTCCGCATCGGGTGTCGACGCGACCAGCTCGCGCGCTGCGTCGATGTCGCCCTCGTCGACGAAGAACGGGTCGGCCTCCATCCCGTGGACCTGCACCGGAACGCCCTGCGGCCATGACGATCCGAACTCCGAGACCGGAATGCACGAGTGGAACAACAACGCGCCACGAGCACCCGCCCGCGTCTGCGCCAGCTTCTGCGCCGGCATCACGCCGAGCGAGAAACCCGCATAGACGAGCGCTTCAGGCAGATCGTCGGCAGCCCGTACGCCGAGATCGAGGATGTTTCCGAAGCCGATACTGCCGGCGTACGCCAGGCCGTCGTCGAGGCTCTCGAACGTATTGCCGTCGTAAAGATCCGGCGTGTGTACGGTGTGTCCGGCCGCCCGCAGCGTGTCGGCGAATGCGAGGACGCCCGCCGTCAGGCCCTGCGCGTGGTGAAACAACAGCACTTCAGCCATGTCGCCCCCAAGGATCGCGAACCATTCCAACGCCCGGAGCGTACGTGCTCGGTCCGACATTACGAGGCGACGTACCGGGCCGGCGCTCGGTCGGCGAGCGCCTGCCCGGTACACGTCGTCTATCGGATTTCGACCGCCGTGACGTCCGTCGTTGTCGGCGACAGCGGTGCCGTGGCGCAATCCGGTGCCAGGCATTCTCGGCGTGCCCAGCCGTGCAGCGCGAACTCGTGTGCACTCATCTGTACGAGCGAAAGCCTGGGCCGGATCGGTCCACGCCGCCAGTACGCCCGGTCCTTCGCAAGCTGCCGTCTCGCCGCGCGTTCGCCGGTGCGTGGACAGACGAACTCGTGCGTACCGTCGATGGCCCAATCCCGGCGTACCGCCCAGACGATCGTGCTCGACGACGGCGGGGATGCCGGTGTTCGCTGCTCAAGCCACTGAATCGGTGCTGATGATCTGTCGTGTCTAGCTAATGCCATAACCAACCTTCCCGAAGTCCGATCACCCCGGGGTTATCGTACACACGTTCTAATCGAGATATCTACGGTTGTGGTTCTCGATCGATCAAAGCGAGAAGTTTCGATGTCTCGCGCGGATCTCCGTACCCGAGTTGCCACTGCGCACCGGCCAGCCGTCGCAGAAATACATAGAACGGAATGAGTACGTCGAACGCGACCTGCTCGGTTGGCGTCGGTGCGTAACCGGACATGACGCCGGCCAGCAGATCCGGGTCCGAGACGGCGAGGACGGCGAGGTCCATCGCGGCATCGCCGGCGCACACGTCGTGTAGGTCGATCATGCCGACCACGTCGTCGCCGCGCGTGATGAAGTGTTCGGGTCGCCCGTCGAACAGCATCGTCTGGCCGCCTCGACGGGCGAGCACCGGTCGGATTTCGTGAAACCAGTCCCATACCGACGCGATCCGGGCCGGCGTTGCGTACGCCTCCCACCACGGCAGCGCCTGATTGAGCCAACCGGCGATCCACGCGTCCATCGTGTCGTTCCCGGCGTACGGCGGGCCTGCCGGAAGCGCGTGCACGCGACGCAGCAACTGCCCGACCCGATGTTGGGCCGCACGCGGACTGGAAGAGGACAGCGGCTCGCCGTCGATCCACGCGATCAGAAGATGGTCGTGTCCGGATTCAACGACGACGGGTACCGGCAATCCGGCCGCTCCCAGACGCGCGATTGCGGCGAGTTCGGGCGTGAACGCGTTCGGACCCGGGTCGATTTTCACCGCGAGCGCCCCACGATCGGTCGTCACCTTGGCGACGAAACGTCCCGGGCGGTCGACGAGCACCTCGGTCGTAAGTACGCGGTAGCCGTATTGAGTGACGACATCCATGCCGCATTCTCGCGCGGCGCGCGCCCTCGATGGGGGATCAGATCGGCGGGATGTTGAGGTTGAAGCGGAACATGTTCTGCGGGTCCCACGCTGCCTTGATCCGGCGTAGCCGGGTGAAGTCGGCCTCGCCGAACGCGGATTTCACATCCGCGCCGGTGGCGTCCGATCGCATCAGGAACGTGTACAGCGGTCCGCCGTCGCTCCACGGTCGCAGGTCGTCGATGAGGCGCCGCTGATCGATGTCGGCCGCTTCGAAGCCGGCCGGGGATGGATATGCGGACGTGAAGAAATTGAACAAGCCGCCACGGTGCCCGACCGCGTTGGGAACGCGCGCCTGCCGAGAGAGCGCGCCGCCAAGGTGTCGAAGCTCGATCATGTACGGCGTCGTGGCGTGCGCGTGGCGCATGATGACGGCGATCGTCCCGGCGTCGAATTCCCGCAGCACGACCGTACGGACGTTTTCCGGCATCGGGTCGGTCGGATCATTGTGGATGGTGCCGATGTCGGCGAACGGCATCGGTGCGACCGTGTCCATCAGGACATCGGCAACGGTTCGGAGCGGACCGATGACGTCTTCGGCTACGTCCGGAAGTCCGGCGCACTCGACGCGGACCTGGACGCAGAACCGGCCGCGGAGCGGCTCCGGGAGCGCCGGCAGATTCGGAAACGTGATGATCGCGACCGACAGCGTCAGGTCATCCGGTGCGTCGTCGGTGCAGTCCATGAACGCTTCGAGCACGTGGGCCGCGTCCTCGCCGCGGTAGAACAGACTGCCGCCGTAGAACGCGGTCAACGGCATCAGTTCGATGTCGAGTTCGGTCACCACGCCGAAGTTGCCGCCGCCGCCGCGTACCGCCCAGAACAGGTACGGCTCCTGCACCGACGTGACGTTGCGCAGTTCGCCGTCGGCGGTCACGATCTCGACGCGGCGGACATGATCGGCGGCGAACCCGTACAGGCGACCGAGCGCTCCGAGACCGCCGCCCAGTGTGTAACCGACCGTCCCGACTCCGGGCGACGAGCCGCAGAGCGGAGCGAGACCGTACGGTGCCGCAGCCTTGAGAACCGAACCCCACGTGACCCCCGGTTGCAGGCGGGCCATCCGGTGCGCCGGATCGATCTGGATCGCCTGGGCCCGGCCGGTGTTGATCAGTACGCCGGTATTCGCGGGCGCCGTGACGCCGTGACCCGTGGCGATCACGCCGACCGGCATCTCGTGGTCGCGGGCGAACCGGACGGCCGCGAGCACGTCACCGCGCCCGGAGGCGCCGATCACGATGGGCGGGCGCTGCGGCGTCGACAGGTCGAAGCCCGTGCACTCCGCTTCGTACTGGGAGTCGGTGGCCGTGAGCACCGGCCCGAGCACATGGTGCGACAGGTCCTCGACCTCGTCGGCCACAACCGTCATCTGAGCGCACACAGAACTCGCCCCCCGGAGCTGGTCTTGCCCAACACGCTACGCCCGCAGCCATGTTGACGTGCTGAAATGTCGATCGGCGACGTCGGTCGAAGGCCCTAGACATGGCTGCGACGCAGGGCTGCGGCCATGATCGGAATCACGATCGCGGCAGCAAGGACGTGCGCGCCGGCCAGGGCAAGCCGGGTCGCGGTCGTCGTATGGCTCGCCGCCAGTGGGAACACGAGCGAGATCGCCACCAGCACGATTGCCGTACGGATGAACGTGCGTGCCGGTCGCTTCGCCCAGCGCGCCAAGCCGACCGCGATCACGGTGCCGATGAACGTGCAGAACACGACGCCGGAGGAGAAGTTCCCGGGTGTCACCGGATCCGCGTGCGAGGCGCCGATCTCACCCGCGTGCATCGCGACGCCCGCCGAGCGTACGAGTGCCCCGTACCCGTACATGATGGTGGCGCCGACCACCGCGGCGGCCGCACCGCCGAGGACGACCGTGCGCGCGCGGACCGGCGTCCTGTCCTTCGTCTCTTTCATGGTCTCGGTCATGACCATAGGTCGGATCGAATGCCCGGAAATCGACACCACGGCTGCCGGAGATGCTCGCGATGCTCGGCATACATGTCCAAGATCCGCGCCGACATACGTCCGTTTGATACTGTTTGTGCGGTTGTCCGGGATCATGTCGGGGGGATGTTTCGGTGCGTGCCTTGACCGTGCGGCCGGGTGTACAGGATTCGCTCGCCCTCACCGACGTTCCGGAACCGCCCGATTCCGATGGTCCGGTCCTGGTCGAGGCGGTCGCCATCGGTTTGTGTGGCACGGACGCGGAGATCGTGCACGGCGACTACGGCGACGCGCCGGAAGGCAGCGAGCTGCCTCATTCTCGGCCACGAAAATCTCGGCCGGGTGCTCGAGGCGCCGGACGGGACGTTCGCACCGGGAGATCTGGTGGTCGCGTTCGTCCGTCGTCCCGATCCGGTGCCGTGCGGAGCGTGCGCGGTCGGCGAGTGGGACATGTGCCGCAACGGCGAGTACACCGAACACGGCATCAAAGGACTCCATGGCTTCGCCCGGGATCGCTGGCGGACTCAACCGAACGCGCTCGTCCGGCTCGATCCGGCGCTCGCGCAGGTTGGCGTACTGCTGGAACCGACGACGATCGTCGCGAAGGCATGGGAACAGATCGAGCGGATCGGTGCACGGGCGTACTTCGACCCGAAGCTGGTCGCGATCACCGGTGCCGGGCCGATCGGGCTGCTCGCCGCGCTGCTGGCCGTACAACGTGGATTTGATGTTCATGTTTTTGACCTGGTCACCGATGGCCCGAAGCCGGACCTGGTGGCCGACCTCGGCGCGACCTATCACCACTCGACGTTGCCGGAAAGCGGTGTCAATCCCGACATCGTGATCGAGTGCACCGGTGTGCCGTCGGTGGTCGTGGACGCGATGACGTACAACGCCGCGGATGGGATCGTCTGCCTGACCGGCGTCTCCGCCACCGGGTCGTCGATCCCGTTGGACGTGGGCGCGATGAATCGCGAGGCGGTCCTGCAGAACGATGTCGTTTTCGGCACGGTCAACGCGAATCGCCGTCACTACGAAGCCGGTGCGGCGGCGTTACGACTCGCCGATCGGTCCTGGTTGGAACGGCTGATCACGCGACGGGTGCCGCTGGCGAAGTACGCCGAAGGGTTCGATCGGCAGCCGGACGACGTCAAGGTAGTTCTGGACATCAACCCTTGAACAGGCGCTTGCGCGGGCCGCGGATCTCAACCGAACCCCAGCGCAGCGTGCCGGTGAGCCGGATCAGCGGACGTCCCGTCGTCTTGAGGCCCTTGCGGTGATCCTCGACGCTGCCGCCGACCACCTCGACCTCGTCCAGCGACGCACCGGCACCCTCGGGTAGGCGCATCTCCAGCGAACCGCCGACGATATCGAGCTGAATGTCGACGACATCGGATGTGAACTGGGCCTCGGTGAAGTCCAGCTCGACCGAGCCGAGTCGGCGCTGCAGCACGATCCGTCGCGGCACCTGCCAGGCACCCTTGCGCTTCAAGGAACTCAGCGAGCCGCGCCACTCGACCACGTCGGTACCGTTGGTCGCGCCGTACGCGAGCGGTTCCAGGCCGGACTGCATGAACTCGACCGGTAAATCCGAGACGAGCGGTTGAAGATCGCCCATCGTCCGGGCTGCCAACGCCGCCTCCGAGCGCTCGGCGAACTCGTCCGCGGTGATCCGGCCCTGGGCGAGCGCATCGTGGAGAATCGCCAGCGTCGCTTCGCGATCCGGGTTCGAGGCGCGGATTTCGGACTCCGGGACTCGGTCTCGACGGGGTTCGCTCGGCTGGGCAGTCATAGCCCCAACTTAACCGAACTCCGCGCCGTGTTCGAGCCGGAGATCAGTACAACGACTGTCGTCTACGGCGAGCTATGCCGTAGAGGATGGCGCCGGCCACGACGAGGGTCAGGCCGAATCCGGCCGGGACGATGAAGTCCGGGCCGGTGAGGGCCAATCCACCGGTGCTCACGTCCGCGTTCGCGCGGGCGCTGGCCGCCGTGGACGGCGACGGCGTCGGGGCCGTGACGACCAGCGGATTGACCGTGCCGAGAGTCGGCTGGGATGCACTCGTCGTCGAGTGCGAAACGGGTGTCGCCGACGCGTTCGGCGCGATCATGCGCGTGGCTATGGTCGGCGGTACGAACGCGGGGGACGGGTCCGCGGTGGCTGGTACGTCGGCGGCCCAGTTCTGGGTCGTACAACCGGCGGAGGTACCGAACGTGACGTCGTCGAACGCCGTCACCGCACCGTTGCTCTGCGGCGGCTGCTGGATCGAATAATCGCTGCCGACCGCGTTCGGGTACGCGGCAAGGATCGAGGACCAGGTCTCGGGCGTCGAAGCGCCGGCATCGCCGGGTATGGCGGCAAGTGGCGTCGTCGACGACCACTTCGCGGCACCGTCTGCGTCGGCGTCCCAGGTCTGCCACGTGCCGTTGGACACCGTACCGGGGTCGGGCGTGTACACCAGCGTCGTCGACCACGGGCCGGTCCAGCCATCCGGGAGTGGGTCGGCGCTCGTGTTCGCATGCCCGGAAAGCAGCACGTCGATCTCGTACGTCGGCACCGACGCGGTGTCGGGCGACGTCGCGTACCGGTACGTGCCGAAGCTCATCGTGGTCACATCGGACAGCGCGAACACGGTCGGGAAGCTCACGTGTGCCTGCGCGCCATTGTCCGGAGTGGTCACCTTGACGCCGCGATCGAGCAACTCGGTGGTGGCCGAGGTGGTCGTACCGTCGGCGTCGTTGTCGATCTTCACACCGCTGAGATCGTGGTGGACGATCGTCGTGCACGCCGCACCCTCGGCGCCGAACGCGCTCGCCGTCGGGAGCACAGCCGTCATCCCGAAGGCACCGACGGCGACGAGCGCCGACGTGCCGATCAGGGCTGCGAGTCTGTTGCGCATGGACGGTGATTCCTTCCGGGCGTTCGTCCGGCTCTGTTGGACACAGGACCACCGGACTTGGACAGGGTGCCATCCGCGGGCCAAGATTCGATGCACATTTTGCGGTAAATGGTCGTTTTCAGCTGATTGGCCACACTTATTTGGCCGGAGCGCGGCACCTACGCTCGGCATTACACTGCCGGGTTGTGCTGCCTAGCCCGTACCGCTGGTTCGTGTTCCTGGAATTTGCCCTCGCCGCGCTCACCGTCGTGGGCCTGCGCTTCGTCGTCGCGCCGTACGGCCGCCACAACCGTGCCGGCTGGGGACCGACCGTGCCGGCGCGCGTCGGCTGGCTGGTCATGGAGAGCCCGGCGTCGCTGCTGTTCCTGGCGTTGTATCTGCTCGGGGCGCACCGCGCCGAGTTGGTCCCGATCGTGCTGCTCTCGCTCTGGCAGATCCACTATGTGCAGCGCGCATTCGTGTATCCGTTTCTCATGCATGGCGGTGGGCGGATGCCCGTCGCGATCATGTCGATGGCGATTGCGTTCAATGTGCTCAACGCGTACGTCAACGCGCGGTGGATCAGCAGTTTGGGCAGTTATCACCACGAATGGTTGGCCGGTCCACGCTTCATCGGCGGGCTTGCGCTGTTCGCGGGTGGTTTCATCCTCAACCTCAGGTCCGATCGGACCCTGCGGCACCTGCGCCGACCTGGGGAAACGGGCTACAAGATCCCGCAGGGCGGCGCGTACCGGTGGGTATCATGCCCGAACTACCTGGGCGAGATTCTCGAATGGACCGGCTGGGCAATCGCGACCTGGTCGGTGGGCGGGCTCGCATTCGCGGTCTACACGATCGCGAACCTCGCGCCCAGAGCACTGCAAAATCATCGCTGGTACGAGCAGCAGTTCATCGACTATCCGGACCGAAAGGCGCTGATCCCGTACCTGATCTAGGTATTGGAACTGCTCGTCGGCTGGGGCAGGAACGGCACCAGCGACTCGGCAAAGTCGCGCAGGTTGCGCGTCTGCAACAGCAGCGTGCCGGGACCGGTGAACGCCGCGACGAACGCCTCGCCCGAGGTCAGCGACCGGAACAGGCTCTTGGTCGCTTTGCGGATCTCGTACGCCATCGACGCGTGCCACGCGACCAGGTGCCCGGTGTCCACGACATAGGTCTCGCCGGGGCCGAGCGTACGCGCGTGCAGCGCACCGAACGAGGTCACGAACGCGGCTCCGGTCCCGGTCGCCTGCAGGATGAACAGACTGTCGCTGGCGAAGAACGACTTCGCACCGCCCCAACCGGTGTTGATCTCGATGCTCGACTCGCTGGCCAGATACGAGGAGGCCGCGATGTTGTACGCCTCACCGGCCAGCGCCAGCGGCACCACGTCACCGGGCGTACTCGGCGCCAGCGTCAACTCGCCCGGCCCGCCCCGCGCGGTGTACGTCGAGACGAACGCGGTCCGCCCGCCGACGCTGCGTTTGAGCGCGCTCCAGACACCGCCCTCCATCTTCGACTCGAGTTCGACGTTGCCCGACATGCTCACCATCGCGCCGCCCTGCGCCTTGATCGGCTGCTCGGCGGCGAGAGAGAGCGTGGCCAGCGCGAACGCTGGCCGGTAGTCGATCCGGTACCCGAACGACGGGGTTTGTCCCTGATCGGCCAGCACGTTGATATCGGACATAAACCCTAATCTAGTCGGCCGAAATGTCGGTCGCGGTCGATCGGCGGTTCTGTCACGCTGACGAGCAATATGAAAACAGCGAACAACCAAGACGTAGTACGGATCAGCAAACGCATGTCGTACGCGCTGCGACACCGCCCGGACGCCGTCGGTATCACGCTCGACGAGAGCGGATGGGTCGGCGTACCCGAATTGCTCACCGCGCTGCACATCGACCGCTCGACGTTGGACGCCATCGTGGCCGGCAACGACAAGCAGCGCTTCGCGATCGACGTCCGGCCCGACGGCAGTGAACACATCCGGGCCAGCCAGGGCCACACCGTGGCGATCGATCTCGGCCTCGATCCGGTGCCGCCGCCGGTCGAACTCTTCCACGGCACGCCCGCCGAGAACCTTGCCTCGATCATGCGCGACGGGCTGCGCAAGGGCCGGCGGCAGCACGTACACCTGTCTGTTGACGTGGCGACGGCGCGCAACGTCGGGCTGCGACGGCGACCAGCCGAGGTCGCGATCCTGCAGATCGCGGCGGCCGCGATGACCGACTCAGGCTACCTGTTCTACCGCAGCGCGAACGGTGTCTGGCTGGCCGACGCCGTACCGCCCGCATTCATTACGCGCCTGGCGGCCTGACGCCGGTCAGACGACGGTCGAGACCGGTTGGATGCGTTCCATCCAACGCGCCGAGTCTTCTGCCGACATGACTGCGTCGAGTCGCACGGTCGGCGGCATCTGCGCGTACAGGCGGCCCGCGTTCCAGGTTTGCGGATGCTGCAGCCGGTCGAGGACGACGACCCGGACGCCATCGAGCTTCGGGATGTCGGTCGGCCGTTCTTCGTAAGAGAGCAGGTCCCCGTACGCGTCGGCCAGCTCGAACTGGGCCTTGATGCCGCCGGCAACCTCGATGTCACCGGTGCTGGCCGCGGCCACCCATGCCGGATCGGGCGCTACGTCATAGATAAGCCCGTCGCCCGCGTTTCCGATCAGCCGATCGGCGAGCAGCGTGTGGAGCTGAAAGTTGTCACCGATGCCGCCGATCGTCAGCCGGTATCCGCGACCACTCGACCGATGGATCACCACGAGCGGTTCGTCCTCGAGTACGCGCAGGATGCCGTCGAGCCAGTACGCCAGCGGAAACTGGTCGGCATAGTCCTCGTTGATCGTGGCGAGCGCCTCCATCAACTCGTCGCGTGCCGAGAGCGCGACGCGACCGTCGGTCGGCTGAGCCGCAACGACCAGGGTCTCGAGCCACGGCGTCACCGAGAACCATGCGACGGCGAGCGCGTCGGCCTCCTCGGCCGGAATCTGCGCACGGTTCAGATTCCGTTTCATCTGATCGAGCACGTCGTCGAGTAAGTCCACGTCGGTGGGGTCCGGCAGGGGCGAACCGTAACTCCCGAGGTCCCACGACCCGGGAAACGCCGCGGCCCACACCAGACCGGTGATGACCTGCGGCTCCACCACCCGTACGAGCGGTGCCGCCGGTGCACCCTGCCCGACCAGCATCGCCCCGACCACGGCGAGTTGATCGCCGACGCCCAGGCCGGCCGTGGCCAAGCGCGTAGCAACCACCTCGATCGCGGCGGCGAGATCGGCCGGATCGTCGGCGGTCGGCAGTTCGCGTTCGAAGTCCTGGAAGGCGGCCTCGGCCGAATCGTCGTAGTGGTGGATCAATGCGTCGGCCAGGCGGGTTGTGGCATCGGAAATGGACACGCAGGCAGGGTACGCGCGCGTAGCGAGTAGCTAGTGGGAGAGCAGGAGCTTCGACCATCGTTGATTTCTTGTTCACTCAGTGGTCGGGGAGGGGTCCGAGCGCGTCGTGAGGCTGAACCTATGTCGAATCTCAAGCAGTCAACTGACGAGCAGATCTTCGCGAACGCGCTGTCGCGGCGCGGCCTGCTCAGCGCAACCGTCGCGGTAGGCGCCGGTGTGGCAGCGGCTCCACTACTGGCCACGCCCGCCGCCGCGGCTTCCGCATCCGGTGCCCTCACTGTCCAGGCGGTCGATGTCGTCGGCGACCCGGTTACCACGCCTCGGGTGAACGGCCTTCACCTGCAGTTCGGCGCCGACTCCGCGCACGAGGTCGTAGTCTCCTGGCACACCCGCCAGCCGGTCACGAAGGGGCGCGTCCTGCTCGGCGGCGCCGACGGCCGGTACGAGCGGAGTTTCGCCGCCGACACCGTCAGCTACACCGACGCCAAGTCCGGCACCGTCGTGTACGCCCAACACGCCCACATCAGCGGCCTGCGGGCCGACACCGAGTACGTCTACGTGGCGGTGCATGAGGGTGCGCAGGCGGAATTCGGATCGTTCCGGACCGCGCCGACCGGCCGGGCCGCGTTCACGTTCACCAGCTTCGGCGACCAGGGCACGCCGACGACCGGCAAGGTCTACACGCCGCCGGCCGGTGTCACGATCGCGAACCCGCCGTTCGTCAACGACAACCTCGGTTCGCCGACCGCCGGTGACCTGCCGGCCGGCGTGGAACGCGTACAACCGCTGTTTCATCTCTTCAACGGCGACCTGTGTTACGCGAACCTTGCCACCGACCGGGTGCGCACGTGGTCCGATTTCTGGGAGAACAACTCGCGGAGCGCTCGTTTTCGCCCGTGGATGCCGGCGCCGGGCAACCACGAGAACGAGCGCGGCAACGGACCGATCGGCTACGCGGCGTTCCAGACGTACTTCGCGACGCCCACCCAGCCCGGCCAGACCGATGAGACGCGTGGTCTGTGGTACTCGTTCACGGTCGGCGGTGTGCGCGTGATCGTGCTCGCGAACGACGACGTCTGCCTGCAGGACGGCGGCGACAGCTACGTCCACGGGTACTCCGGCGGCGCGCAGAAGGCGTGGCTCGAGCACGAGTTGCAGCGGGCGCGCTCGGATCGCGGCATCGACTGGGTCGTCGTCTGCATGCACCAGGTCGCGATCAGCACGGCCGATCAGTTCAACGGCGCTGACCTGGGCATTCGCCAGGAGTGGCTGCCGCTGTTCGACCGGTACGGCGTAGACCTGGTGGTATGCGGTCACGAGCACCACTACGAGCGCTCGCACCCGATCCGCGGCCAGCAGCAGAACGCGACGCTGACGCCGATCCCGGCCGCCACCGACACGCAGGTGATCGACACGACGAAGGGCACGGTGCACATGGTGCTCGGCGGCGGTGGCACGTCGGCGCCGTCGAACGGCCTGTTCTTCAACCCGCCGGCCTGCCGGGTGATCACGTCGGTCGGCGCGCCCGATCCGACCACGAACAAGCGCCCGCCGGTCTACACGCACGAGGACGCGCCCTGGTCGGCGGTCCGCGACGCCGCTCACTCGTACGGGTTCGCGGCATTCACGGTCGATCCCGGCACGCACCACGGTGGCGTCACGACGATCACGGTGACGTACTACGACATCGTCGGAGCCGAGGGCGCGATGCAGCCGTTCGAGACGTTTACGCTGCGTCGTCCGCGGTCCGACGCCTAAACCAGGTAGACGCCGACGCCGGTTCCGGTCGTCGTCGTGTCGCGGTGGTGATGGCAGGGACGAACTCCTCAAACGAGGGTGTACGCCCAACCGGGTCTTTCGCCTCGTCATCCCACCGCCGCACGGCGACGGCATCGTGTGCGTACGGCGACGTCTCGAACTCGGCGATCTCCGTGGCGGACATCGGGCCACCCTGGACGGCCAGCGTGAACTTCGAGGCGTCGGACAGGATGTCGAAGTAGGCGGGTTCGGTCGCGCAGAGGTACCGCTTCGCGTTGACGTGCATCCGGACCGGTTCGGTCACGTCGGGGCCGAACCATTGCGCCAGCCACGCCGCACCGGACTCGTCGTGATGATTGTTCGAGCCGCTCATCAAGGCGCGGCCGCTGATCGGGTTGGCGCCGGCGACGATCTCGTCCCGGCCGGAGATCAACCCGACGAAGTGGCCGACATCGTGGACGAGCGCCGCCACGACCAGATTGTTGGGCGCACCGGCCGCGCGAGCGAGCGCCGCGCACTGCAGCATGTGTTCCGCGACCGTGACCGGTTCGCCGAGATAGTCCTGGCCGCCGGCGCCGGCGAACGTGTCGCGCAACCAGATCACGGCGTCCATGCCGGCCGTACTCATCGCTCCGACTCCCGCGTCCCCAGCACTCATGCCTCTAGCGTGAGCCATGAAAATGGACGGCGGATGAAATTCAGAGTGCGATATCGCGCTCGCCGATGATGCGTTCGGCACGAAGGCGTACCAGCAGCTCGCCGTCGACCGCGTTGCGTCGGCCGTACTCGCCGGCTTGCCCTGACGGCACGTACCGTTCGGCGATCGCGGTCGACCATTGCAGCATGTCGCCGGCGTGGGCGTCGATCGTGACCGTGCCGTGGACGATCACGAAACTGTACGGGTACTCCTCGACGTCCACCGTCAACGACGCCCGCGGGTTCGCGGTGAGATGACGACCCTTGATAGTCGTCGAGCCGGTATTGAAGACAAGATCCACGCCGTCGGATGTTTCGTCGATGACAAACCACACGGGTGCGACGTGCGGAACTCCGGCGAGCGACGCGGTGGCCAGTTTCCCGGTGTGCGTACCGCTGGAAAGGAATGCGATCGCTTCGTCGCGAGTCATCGTGGCCATGATTCGGACCCTACCCGTCCGCGTACGGCATCACCTGCTGGTCTGGAAGCTCAGCCTCGGCCGAGGAGCGCTCCGCCGTTGACCTGGAGGATCTGTCCGGTGGTCCAGCCCGCCTGCGGCGACGCCAGATATCCGACCGCCGCCGCGATCTCGTCCGGCGTGCCGGGCCGCCCCGCCGGAATCTGAGCGAGGCGAGACCGCATCAACTCGTCGGTCATCCGGGTGCTCCAGAACTCCGTGTCCGGAACGAAACCCGGCGCAACGATGTTCACCGTGATGCCATCCGACGCGAGCGCGGTGGCCAACGACATCGCCCATGCGTGCAACGCTGCTTTGGCGGCTCCGTACGAGCCGGCACCACGCAGCCCGGCGATCGAGCTCAAACCGATGATTCGTCCGCCCGGTCGGGACATGTGCGGCAGCAGCGCCTCGGTCAGCAGAACGGCCGTCAACACGTTGCCGCGGTAGTCGGCCTCCCACGCCGCGGCCGTGTCCGCGAGGCTCGGACCGTCCACGCCGAAGTTGCCACCGGCGTTGTTGACCAGTACGTCGATTGGCCCGCCACCGGCCAGCGATGTGGCGAGCGCCTCGACCGCCGCCGGATCGGTAAGGTCGCAGACGGCCGTGGAGACCAATGGTCCCAACGCCGCCGCGGCCTCGGCCAGGACGTCCGGGCGGCGTCCGACGATGACAACGTCATCTCCGGCGGCGGCAAGATGTGCCGCGATGGCCTTGCCGATGCCCGTACCACCGCCGGTCACGATTGCCCTTCGGGTCATCCGGCCATCGTAGACAGATGGGCGAGGAAGCGGTGGAAATGCGGATCGAGCTGCTCGATCGGCATCGTCTGGATGTCGTCGGCGGTCAGCCATCGGATAGCGGTGAATTCTCGCCGGTCGTACCAGGTGATCGCCGATTCGGCGACATCGAGCACATACCAGAGCGAGACATCGGTATGGGTGTTCGGTCCTCTGGTCTCGGTGACGGTTAGGAAAGTCGGTCGTCGCGGCGGCCCTGTTGGCGTGTAGCGCAATTCCTCGCCGCACTCGCGCACCACCGTCGCCCAGGGATCTTCGCCCGGCTCGACATGACCGCCCGGCGGTAGCAGCAGGCCGGCCAGACGGTGTTCGACGAGCAGATATCGCTTGGTCACGGGATCGCGTGGGACGAAGTACGAGACAAGATGTGTGTTCGGTGTTGCCGGTTTCTCGATTCGCCAGAGAGGGACGCCGGATGCGATCCAGTTGAGCGCGTCCTGGCGGTGTGTACGTCCGAGTTCGTCACTGATCGGGGTTGCGGCGACGGTGGCGGCGAGCCGACGTCGCGCGCTCTGATTTTCGACGTCATCCCGCATGCATTCTCCCCCGGGTCGAGTGCGATCTTGGTTCACGATGTCACGACCGTCTGACGATATGGCCGTCCGGATAGATGAGTGCGGAACCGTGCCCGGCCCGCCGGCGCAAATCATCAGCGCGACGATCAGCCCACATATGCCACCATGATCGAATGCCGGTACACGAGGATCGTCGCTTGTCGTTCAACCGAGCAGCCGAGACCTATCGCCGAGGTCGGCCGCCGTATCCCGACGAAGTGTTCGAGCTGCTCTCCGCGCGATGCGGCCTGGCGCCTGGCGTACGGGTCCTCGATATCGGCGCCGGCGCAGGTCTGGCCACCGGCCCGATCCTGGACGCCGGTGCCTCCGTGGTGGCCGTCGAACCGGGCGCCGAATTGGCCGCGATCCTGCTGGCCGAACTCGGCCGCGAAGCCGGGGATCGCCTGGAAGTGACGATCGCCGACTTCGAGTCGGCTGAGATCCCGCCCGGCTTCGATGTGGCGGTTGCGGCGACGTCGCTGCACTGGCTCGACCCGGTCGCCGCAATTGCGAAGCTCGGCTCGCTGATCCGGCCCGGCGGATGGCTCGCCGCCTGGTGGACCGTCTTCGGCGATCCGAACCGGCCGACGGAGTTCCGGGACCGACTCGACGAGGTCTACCGGGATCTACTTCCCGGCGAACCGTCGTATCGGGACGACCGGCCGTACGCGTTGGACACCGAACGCTGGCGTGCCACATTGACCGACGGCGGGTGGTTCGGGGATCCGGGAGTTGACGATTTCGCGTGGACGCACACGTTGACGCCGAGCAGCGCGCAGTCGCTCTGGTCGACGTTCCCGAACATCACCGAGTTGGAACCAGCAGCACGGCAGGAGTTCCTGACAAGGCTCGGTGGCCTGGTCGAGTCGCTCGGCGGCCAGGTTGACGATCCGCGCAGGACCGTCGTCTACACCGCGCAACGTCTCGGATAACCGGTGGTACGGTCACTTTCGTGACTTCGCGCGTACAGGGATGGTGGCACGCCTTCTAGGCGGCCCTCCCGACGTGCATCCATCGGCCGCCCGACCAGGCGGCCGTCACATGACTCCCGTCTCGGCCGGTCGCCTCGACCCCCTCGGAGACGCGACAACATGACCGACACACGAACCTGGCCCACGATCCTCCAGGCGCTGATCGCCGGCGACGACCTCACCGCCGACATCGCCGGATGGGCGATGGCCGAGGTTATGGGCGGCGAGGTTACGCCCGCGCAACTGGCCGCGCTGTTGATCGCCCTACGCGCCAAGGGTGAGACCGCCGCCGAGGTAAGGGGCGCGGCGGACGCGTTGCTCGCGCTCGCACCCGCGATCGCGGTGACGGCGCCGAGGATCGACATCGTGGGTACGGGCGGCGATCGCACCGGTGCCGTCAACATCTCCACGATGGCCGCGATCGTGGTCGCCGCGACCGGACTGACCGTCGTCAAACACGGTGGGCGGGCCGCGTCGTCGACCGCCGCCGGGTCCGGCGACGTGGTCGAGGCGCTCGGCATCCCGCTCGATCTGACGCCGGCACGCGCGGCCGAGGTCGCCGCCGAGGCCGGCATCGTGTACCTGTTCGCGCCACGGTTCCACGCCGGCATGCGACATGCCGCCCCGGTACGGCGAGAGCTGGGCGTACCGACGATCTTCAACGTGCTCGGCCCGCTGATCAATCCGGCTCGCCCAACGCATCAACTTGTTGGCGTCGCAGATCGCCGATTCCTGCCGGTCATCGCCGACGTGCTCGCCGCTCGAAGCTGCGAGGCGCTCGTCGTAAGGGGCGACGACGGTCTGGACAAGGTCACGACGACCACGACAACGCAGGTCTTCGAGGTACGGGGTGGCTCGGTTGCGCGTACCACGGTGGATCCTCGACGGTTTGGCATCGCGTTGTCCGAGCCGGAAGCGTTGCGTGGCGGCCATGCGGCCGCGAACGCCGCGATCGTGCGCGCGGTGCTGGCCGGGGAACGCGGCGCGATCCGGGACGCGGTCGTTCTCAACGCGGCCGCCGCGCTCGCGACGACGAGCGGAGACGGCGACCTCGACGACCGAATCGCCGCTGGACTCGCCCAGTGCGCTGACGCGATCGACAGCGGCGCGGCCGCCGCCAAGCTTCAGCAGTGGGTCGAGTCCACCAAGACCCCGGTTGATCCTGGAGTTGGTTAGCGCGTGCAGCGAACGGGACGGTGTGTCGTGCAACTGTACACTTCAGGATCAACTTCGAATTCGAAGGAGGCTCACGGTGACTCCAATTCGCGACGCATATCTTCAGGCAGCAGCGTCCGCTGCCGCGCTGCTGGCCGATCCGACCGTGGCGTCGGCGTGGTCCGATCCGAGCGCGCTCGACGGATTCTCGGTCGGCGGCCTGGCCGCACACTTGTCGACGCAGGTGCTGTATCCGGTTCGCGCGCTCGCGATCCCGGAGCCGTCCGGCGAACTCCTCACGCTGCCAGAGCACTATTCGCGTGCGGCGTGGCTCGGTGCCGATCTCGACGCGGACGCGAACGTCGCGATCCGCGCCGGCGGTGAGAACGCCGCGGCCGCCGGCTCGGCCGAAATCACCGATGCCGTCAATGATGCGCTCGCCTCGCTGAAGGTGACGTTGCCGCAGGTACCTGAGGTGCGACGCGTCTCGCCGCCGTCCGGAAATTGGACGCTTACGCTCGACGATCACCTGTTGACGCGGATGATGGAGATCGCGGTACACAGCGATGATCTCGCGGTCAGCGTGGGCATCGCGACGCCCGAGCTGCCCGATGCAGTGATCGAGCCGGTCGTCGCGCTACTGACGCGGATCGCGATCCGTCGCCGGGGCGCGATGCCGGTTCTGCGAGCACTCAGCCGAACGGAACGAGCACCGGACAACATCTCCGCGTTCTAGCCGGGGATCAGAACGTTAAAAGGTTCGAATCCCGTCGATCGCAGGTTGTGATGTTGCCGGTCCCGGACAGGTTTGTGGGCGTGGGCGCGGGTGCCGGCCAGCACGATACGGTGCACTCGTGGCAGGTGGGCCGCGGCTGTGTTGGCCGGCGCGTCAAGTGGAGGGCAATAGCAGCGTGAGCGCCCGTCGAGGAGTCATCTACGTACTGGCCAACCAGTACATGCCGGGTCTCGTAAAGATCGGCCTGACGACGCGAAGCCCTGAGGTAAGGGCGCGAGAGCTGTCGCGCGCGACCGGCGTTCCGGACGAATTCGAGATCATTTACGACGAGATCGTCTCCGATGCGGATCGCGCTGAGGCCGCGATCCATGAACTTCTCGCCGCGTCGCGCGTGAACCGGGCTCGTGAATTCTTCCGGATCGACATACGCAATGCGATAAAGGCAGTTCAGCAGATTTGCAAGTCCTTCCCGGTAGACGAAGAGTCTGAGGCCGTTAGCGTCGAGGTGCTTCCGCTGCTGGAGGTGCGGATGCGGCGCTGGCTACGACGGGAGCTTGTGGCCGTCGCGTTCGTTCAGTTCTCTGATCTATGTCTACTGCGCGTTACGGAGCAGCCAGATCTTAGGCTCGATGACGCTATACAGACAATGATCGATCTCCGCATCTTCGGCGACGATGACGATGACGAGTTCGGTGATGGTTTGCTGTTCAATCCTCGACGAACGCTGCGTCAGAATGTTGCCGCCTTCCTCGATCTCGATGCGTACTCCATGATCGTGACTGGATTAGGGTTGCTTAGCGAAGAAGCCTCCGATCATGTTGCACACCTCGTCGAAGACCAACAGATCCAACCGCCACTCGAACCGAGGTGGGTGGTTTCGTCCACCGCCTACGAGATGTGGGGGTCGGCCGATCCCGGCTCGCGTACCGATCTGATTCGGGCGCGCCTGCAAGCGGAGGACGCCCTCCGGCTCGGAATGGAAGGGCGCGATTAGACCGGTTGGAGCCGGGCCGGCCGGAACCCCGCTCACGGCTCGCGGAGACCACGTCAATGGGGACCAGCCACATAGATGTCTTCGATCTCGCGGTGTACCTGTTCGTGGCCGCGTGGTGGCGGGCGCCGCCCGCCACCACGGTGTGGCCGGTTAGCTGAGGTTCGGACAGCTCAGGCTCAAGATCACGGCTCGGTTGCGTTGAGCCAGTGTGGGTACCAGGTTGCCGTGCTGGTCGAGGTCGTTGATGTGGTAGCGGGAGTGGATGCCGGCGCCCACCGTCGTGATGTCCGGGGTGGGGACGCCGATACTCGTGCAGAACGGCGGCGACGGCGTTGGCCCGTTCCTTGGCGAGGTGGCGCTGATCGGCATCGGTGCCCCAGGTGGCGGTCATGCCGGTCACGACGACGCTGTATGGTCCGGCGGCGATCTGACTCGCGTAAACCTTCAGGACGTTCTTCGCCGCAGCGGAATCCCGGAACGTGGCGAGACTCGGTTGGAAGCCGACCGCACCGGTGTTGGCCAGAATGATGTCGTGACACGGTGCCGGCGTTGGAGGATTGCTCGGACGGGTCACCGGTACGAGGCTCACCTTGAGAGTGCTCAGCGGTGCGCGGGTGTTCTCCGCGTCGATCGCGTCCGTGCAGGTGGCGCCGGCGCTGGTCGAGATCGACGTCCAGATCGCCTTGAGGTTGGTGAACTCGGCCGGGCTGAGACGCTGCTGCGGTGCGGTGGTCCCGCCGATGCCGTCGAAGACCACGTGATCGCCGGTCAGCACGGGGAGGTAGCCGGACGACTTGATGTACCGCGTGATGTCGTCCGGTTCCGCGTCGACGAGGTCACCCTTCGTGAAGTCGAGCGGAGCGACCGTGGACAGTCCGGAGTCGAGCACGACGATGGTTCCGCCGGTGGGCACCGCATGGGATGCCATGTCGAGCGCGGTGAGCAGATCGGCTTCCGGAGTCTTCGCCCTGGCCTGCTCGATACCCGCGGTAATAGCGTTCAGATGGCTGGTCAGCTCCCGTGACTTCGCCCCGGAATTGGCACCCGCCGCAACGAACGGCGTGGCTTGCGTCCAGGAGATGTACGGTGCGCCATCGGCCGCGATGATCGTCACGGTGCCGCCGCCGCTTGCCACCGCGGTGATGCGGTCTTTCACTTCTCCGGGCGCGACCGGGGCGGGGCTGTTGCCGTGTACGCCGTAAACCACCGCGATGCCGCCTTGCACGTCGCCGTCCGTCAGACACGAGGGTGTCGCTGGTGTGCTCTGGTGGCTGCTGGTACAGCTCGTGACGGCTGCCAATCCCAGCACGGCCACCGATAGAACGATCAAGGATTGACCGGTGCGTACCACTGCGGTGCTCCCTCCACGGTTGACGCAATGACGTCGGCCGGGCTGACCGGCGCGTCCGAGCGCGAGCTGAACAAGGTCATTTCGGCGCGGGCCGAGGCCATGTCCGCCTGGAGGCGAAGCTCGGCCATCCGCTCCCCGCGCTTGATCGCGCCGCTCAGCCGCTTCTGGCGGCGGATGAGTGACTCGAGTGCGTGGCATGCCTCGGCGTGATCAGTCCGGGCGTCCCGTACGGCCTTGCGCGCAGACAGAACGGCGAGCACGGCCCGGTCGCGCAGCACGATCGCGGCAATCGCGACGGCGCCGCTCATCAGGTAGAGGACCAAGAGCGCGATGGCCGGCAGCAGCCGTGCTTGCAGACTCGACAGGTCGCCCGCGCTGGCACCCACCGAGCCTGGATCACCGATGCCACCGCCGTCGGTCGGGATGCCGACGATCAGCCGGATCGCGAACGCGGTCAGACCCCAGGCCAACCAACCCCCGCCGCAGACGATCCACAGCGGGCGCAGCGCATGGCCTTCGTAGGCGCCGTCGTGCCGGAGACTGTAGCCCGCGGCCCAGAGCAGCATCAGTGCGAGGAAGGTGATGGCGACGAGCAGACCGAGTAGCGTCCGATCGCTGAGATCGCTCCACAGCGTGCCGACCACCGGCTTGAAGTTGACCACGTCGACGACACCGCCGAGCACGGGTGCCGCGCGCATGCCGATTTGGCCCAGCGGGTTGCTGACGAGACGTCGGAGCACGCCCGACAGCTCGTCGCCGTCCGTACCGGATTCCTTGCCCGACTCGGTGTCCGTGGACCCGCCGACGACGTCGGCGACTCGATGCGCCGCCGCCGTCACACCGTCCGCCGTCGTCACGGCCTCGTCCAGCGCTCGCTGGAGCCGTGCGACCTCCTCCTGCTTCGCGGCGATCTCGGCATCGACGTCGGTCAGCTGATTGGCGAGTCCGGCGCTACTGCGCGCCGCGGCAACCTCGCTGTTAGCGGCCAGCGGCGCAGCGATGACGACGTTGAAGTCGTCACCGCGGTCGTTGCGCCCGAGGTATCGGGACGCCCGGCTGAGCGGACGTGTAGGCGACAGGCGCGGTGGACGCGCGTCGAATCCGAACATCATGACCTCCCTGTGGTGGCGCTCTGTTGTCGTGATGCCCGATCGTCTGCATCATTCAAGGACCGTATTTATATGAATCTGAGGTAAACGCTACGGCGTAATTTGATCAGCGTCTTGATCGTTGACGAGCACTTGTCGGCACTGCCGAATCGTGCATCCTGAGTGGACCAAGGCACTCCACCGGCGGCACGAACGTGCCGATCGACGGCACTCCGAATTGCGGATCGATGACGGAAGTCGGCAATTCGCTGCCGAGATATGTTGATTCCGTGGGATTAGCGTTTGCGCGGTCAACGCGGAGGCCGGAGGGGTGGCGCATGAGCGTGGAGTTGGTCGAGGAGCTCACCGAACTGGCACGTCGCGTTGCGGAGCGAGCCGGACGGATGGCCTACGACGGACGCGAACGTGTCACGTTCGTCGGTACCAAGTCCACCGAGACGGACTTCGTCACCAGCATGGACCGCGAGGTGGAAGCGTTCATCGTGGAATCGATCCGGCGTGAGCGTCCGAACGATGGCTTTCTGCTCGAAGAGGGAGATGCGCTCGACTCTCAATCCGGGTTCACGTGGTGCATCGATCCGATCGACGGCACGACAAATTATTTACGTCGATTGCCGCACTATTCGGTGTCCGTCGCGGTCATCCAGAATGGTCGGTGCATTGCGGGCGCGGTATCTGATCCGACGGCCGACGAAACATATGTCGCCACCGAGTCGAGGGGGGCAGTGCTGAACGGAGGCGCTCTCGACACGTCCGGTGCGGCGAGCACCGCGTCATCGTTGATCGGAACCGGCTTCGGATACGGTCGTGGACTGCGGGAACGTCAAGGGGCGACGGTGCACGCGGTGCTTCCGTACATTGCGGATCTGCGACGTCCTGGATCCGCTGCGGTGGCGTTGGCGTGGGTGGCCGCTGGCCGGCTGGACGGGTTCTGGGAAATCGGACTGTCGCCGTGGGACTACGCGGCCGGAGCCTTGCTCGTACGAGAAGCGGGCGGAGTCGTCAAGCGCTGGCGGATCGAGGGTACGGACGACGAATTGCTGATCGCCGGCACACGCGGCAACTTCGATGAACTCCAGCGGCTCATTCGGTCCGCCGAACGGGCGAGAACTGTGGAGATCGATTGACGCGTTCCTTCGCATCTCGGTAACGTGCGTCGCGCACATTGAGTCGATCTCTAGCTCCTAAGGGGCGTTGTTGACCGAGGCCCAAGGTCCCGAGCGCGGCTGGTCCGGATGGGGAAAGGCGGTCGGAGACGCGCTGACGGCGCGCAATCTGACAGTCAACGCGGCCGCCGCGCAACTGGGGATTCGCAATACGACCCTCGGCAAGTGGCTCGATGGTCTGGTGCCACCCCGGTTGGACGTCCTGCCCGCGATCGCCCAGTTGACCGGGATCAGCCACCTTCTTCAGCTGTCGCTCGGCGGCGTGCTGCCGGAATCGCTCCACGCCGATGCTCATACCATCCAGGTGGCCGAAGAGTTGCGCGCCGTGGTCGGCACGCTCGACCAGGTCGTTCATCGGGCATCCGAACTCGCATTTACCGATGCCGGCGCCCGGCTCGCCGGGGTCCTCCTGTCCCGTGGGCAGGGTATGCAGGTCACGCTCCGGCGGGCGTCCCGCGGACGCCGATACCCGATCCACTTGAGTACCTACGTCGGGATCGACGACTTCGGCGATCATCGGCGCGCCGAGATCGAAGATCTGCGCAAGGATGTCACGAAGATCGTCGGTGATTCATCGACGGCTTTCGGCGCGCGGTGGAGAGAACAGGATGCGCATGACTGGGAGCCCCCGCGTCCGCGGCTGATCCTGAACGTGCCTCAGCATGAGCGCCCACGGCCTCCGTCGGAGCGACGGCTGTCCGCGGCACCGAACTTCTTGATGCTCGGATGTCCGTACGCGCACGCGGAGTTCGTCGGCGCGCTCTTGGCGGAATCCTTGGGCTACGGCTATCACGACGTGCGGTACAGCGTCACGTTGCCGCTGGATCGATCGCCAACCGACGCCGCGGTCACCGACGCGCGCACGAACTTCACGAAAACGCTGATGGACGATGATCACGCAACGTCCAGGCACGTCTGGTCAATTACGGATCATCGCGTCATACCGAACGTGATCGAAAGTCTGGGCGAGGCCGCCGTCGCATGCGCGATCTATGTTCGCAGCGAGGATCGACTGCTGGAGCGTGGCGGCGAAGTCTGGGGCGTCGACGCGGCTGACATGTTCGAACTGCGAGACGCGCTGGATGCGGCCGTCGCGAACGCACCGTGGCCGTGCATCACGGTCACACCGCTCGACAGCCTCCTTCAGGTCGACGGCGATGGTCGGATCGACAAAGACCGACTCGCCGATGTGGCCACGCTCGCCGCCGCCGACGTCTGGGCCGCGCTTGCCACGCGAGGATTGGTACCGCCCGGAAATCTGGCCCTGGGCAGCATCCACCCGCTCTTCGATGAGCGCGGTCGGTTGCAGGATCTTCGCCCGTCGTTGGTGACCGCCGAACAGAGGATGCCACCCAAACGCTGAGCGTCCGCCTTATCGGTTAGGCCGGCCCGAACGCGACGCCGGTGTGTCGCTCGTCTCGATCATCTTCCGCTGCATGCGGCCGTAACTTAACGTCGGTTCATGAGTGACGTGATCGCCACACGATACGCACGGTTCGCCGAGGTCGAGGCGAGAGACAGTTCGCCGTTGTACGCCCAACTGGCCGCCGGTGTCGCCGCCGATCCCGAGGTGATCGCGCTGCTCGGGACACTGCCGGAGGCGAAGCAGCAACCGAATCTGCTGTTCGCGGCGGCCCGTTTCGTCGCCGGTACGCCCGAGGGGTTCGCGGACTTCCGATCGACGGTCTGCGACCGATGGGCGGACGTGTCGGCGATCATGCGCACGAAGCGTACGCAGACGAACGAGCCCGCCAGGTGCGCGGCGTTCTACCCGCTGCTGGCGTCGTTCCGGCAACCGCTCGCGTTGATCGAAGTCGGCGCGTCGGCGGGGCTGTGCCTCTATCCCGACCGGTACCGATACGAGTACCGGCACGACGGGACGACCACGATCTCCGGTGATCCGACGAGCCCGCTGACAATCGGGTGTGACGTCATCGGAGACGGTCCCGCCGTCGATAAACCGATCGACGTCGTCTGGCGCGCCGGTATCGACCTCAATCCGCTCGATGTGAACAGCGACGACGACATGGGTTGGCTGGAAACGTTGATCTGGCCGGGTGAACCGATGCCCGCGAGCGGCCTCGATAGCACCGGTACGGAAGGCAGCGCGGTACGCGAGGCACGGCTTCGGGCGGCGGTGGCGATCGCGCGTACCGATCCTCCTCGGATCGTGGCGGGCGACCTTCTGGGCGAGTTCGCGGCGCTGGCCGCTCAGGCGCCGGCGGACGCGACGCTCGTTGTTTTCCACTCCGCGGTACTGACCTACGTGCCGGTCGAGATACGGGAGGCGTTCGCCGACCTCGCGCTCGCCACCCGCGGCCACTGGCTCTCGCAGGAGGCGCCGCACGTGGTCGCTCGCGCGACGCCTGCCGACGAAACGGTGGCCCGCAACAACTTCGTGATGGCGTGCGATGCCGTCCCGGTCGCGGTCACGGCGCCGCACGGCGGTGCAATCCGGTGGCTCCTTCCTGAGTTCGGTTAGGACAGCGCCGCGAGTAGGCGCGCGAGCGCTGCCGTGAACGCGTGCGGGGGCGGCGTGCCGTATCCGATCACCAGTCCCGGTGTCGGTGGCGATTGCGACGTGAACGAACCCAGGCCCTCAAGCGCCAGTCCGCGTGCCGCCGCGCGTTTGATGATGTCGTCCTCTGTAGACCCGCGAGGAAGATCGAGCACCGCGTGCATGCCGGCGGCCACGCCGCTGATCCGGATCTCCGGCGCTTGTTCGCGGACAAGAGCGACGAGACGATCACGCCGTCGCCGGTACGCGAGCCGGCAGCGCCGCACATGCCGGTCGTACGCGCCGGACGTGATGAAGTCGGCGAACGTCAGTTGATCGATCGCGCTGGTCTGCCGGTCGGCCATCGCTTTCGCGGTCGCCACGTCGTCAACGAGATGGGTCGGGAGCACGAGCCACCCGAGCCGTACGCCCGGCGCTAGCGTCTTGCTGACCGTCCCCGCGTACACGACGCTCTCCGGCGCCAGCGCCTGCATCGCACCCACCGCCTGACGGTCGTATCGGAACTCGCCGTCGTAGTCGTCCTCGATGACCAGGCCACCGCCGGTGCGCGCCCATCGGATCGCATCCGTGCGCCGATGCGGAGCCATCGCCATGCCGAGCGGGAACTGATGTGCCGGCGTGACGAGTGCCGCTCCGGCGTCGCCGAAGTCGTCCACGACTGCGCCGGACGGATCGAGCGCGACATCGCGGATTCGCAGGCCTCGCCGCGCGACCAGGTCGTGGTAGGCCCGGTGCCCGTACGCCTCGATGGCCATCACGTCCGCGCCACGATCGATCAGTACCTCGCACAGCAGCGAGAGTGCCTGCGCGAATCCGTTGCAGACGAGGATGCGTTCGGGTTCCGCGCGTACGCCCCGAGCGCGGGACAGATATCCGGCGAGCGCCTGACGCAACTCCGTACGCCCACGTGGATCGCCGTACCCGAACGCCTCCGACGGTGCTTGATGGAGTGCGCGTTTCGCCGAGGTCAGCCAGGCGGCTCGGGGGAACGAGGACACGTCCGGATGGCCCGGCCGCAGGTCGTAGCGCGCCGGTGGATTCGGTGGCCGGGTCGCCGGCGCCGCGATCGGGTCGACCGGCCGATCGGCGACCTGCGTACCGGAGCCGGTGACGGCGGTCAGCCAGCCCTCGGCGACCAGTTGGCCGTACGCGTCGACGATCGTGTTGCGGGCGATACCGAGATCCGCGGCCAGTGCCCGCGAGGACGGCAGACGCGTCCCCGGCGGCAGCCGGCCACCCTGGACGGCATCCCGTAGCGCTCGTTCGATCGCGGCTCGACCTCGGCCGGTGCCGATATCGAGATGAATATCCACGGAAGTGGCCCATGATGTAGACATCAGAATGGACCTTAATACAGGGCCGATTCGCGCCTAACGTTGACCACATGACAACGACAACGGCGGCAACCGAAAACAACGCCCGGATCGACTTCGACGCTCACGCCGCACTGTTCGCGAAAGCGATGAGCCACCTCGACAAGGCCGCGACGAAGGAACTCGACCGTGTCGACTTCGACCACAAGCTACGCGAACTCGTCCGCATCCGGGCCTCTCAGATCAACGGCTGCGCGTACTGCATCGACATGCACACGAAGGACGCACGCGCGATCGACGAGACCGAACAGCGGATCTACGCGCTGCCGGCGTGGCGTGAGACGCCGTACTTCTCCGACCGCGAACGCGCCGCGCTGGCGTTCACCGAGAGCGTCACGCTGCTCGCCGACGGCCACGTGCCGCTGGCCGCCTACGAGGCCGTGGCGGAACAATTCTCGGCCGCCGAAATCGCCGCCCTGATCAGCCTGATCGTTACGATCAACGCATGGAACGCGATCGCCGTCAGCACGAGGGCCTGGACGCCGGGGACCTACCAGCCGTGACCACGTTCCGGGAGTTGCACGTACCGGGTGCGCCGCTGTTGATCCCGAACCCGTGGGACGTCGGATCCGCACGCATCCTCGCGCACCTCGGGTTCCGCGCGCTCGCGACGACCAGCAGCGGCTTCGCCGCATCGCTCGGCCGTCGCGACTACGGCGTAACCCGGGCGGAGGCGCTGCGGCACGCGGCCGAGATCGTCGCGGCGACCGATCTGCCGGTCTCGGCAGACCTGGAGCACGGCTTCGCGGACGAGCCGGCCGGCGTGGCCGCACTCGTCCGCGACGCGATCGACACCGGCCTCGCCGGATGCTCGATCGAGGACTCCACCGGACGGCCCGAGGAGCCGATCTACGATCGCGAACTCGCGGCCGACCGGATCCGGGCCGCCGCGGAGGCCGCCGACGGCCGGATCGTGCTGACCGCGCGGGCCGAGAACTTCCTATGGGACCGGCCCGACCTCGCCGACACGATCGCGCGCCTGCAGGCGTACCAGGAGGCCGGCGCGGATGTGCTCTACGCGCCCGGAATCCGTACCGCCGAGGAGATCCGCGCGGTCGTCACGTCCGTCGACCGGCCGGTCAACGTGCTCGCGATGCCCGGCGTGCCACCGGTCGCCGAACTGGCCGCGCTCGGAGTGGCACGGATCTCGGTCGGCGGGGCGTTCGCGTTCGCCGCGCTGGGCGAGCTGGTCACGGCCGCCGACGAACTACTCACCAAGGGCACGTACGGGTACGCCCAACTGAGCGTCCGTGGCAAGTCCGTGATCAACGAACTGTTCGACTGAAGGCTAGGAAACGCAGAACTCGTTGCCCTCCGGGTCCGCCATCACCGTCCAGTGGTGCGGACCCTGAGCGTTGGTACCGACGACGGTGGCACCGCGCATGACCAGATCGGCCACCTGAGCGTCGCTGTCCTCGGTGCCGACCCGGACATCGAGATGTACACGGTTCTTGACCGACTTCGCCTCGGGCACTCGCTGGAAGTAGATCCGGCGGCCGTCCGGTCCGGGAGATGGCTACGCCGTCGGCCCACACCAGGACGCCGCGGAATCGGAGCGTGTCGGATTCGACAGCGTGGCCTTCGGCGATCATCCGCTGGATGAACGTCTCGTCGGACGGATCGACCGTCCAGCCCAGCGTCTCGGCCCACCAATCGGCTTGCGCGTGCGGATCAGTGGCATCGAACGTCACCTGAAAATCGAATGGTTTCCCCATGCCGTAAAGCTAAAACAGCGGTCTGACAATCCAGCCGGTGTTAGATCAGCACGCTCGCCCGTACATCGAGGCTCAGAGCGACCTGCAACTCAGTCTCCGACCGAGCCGTCGACGAGTTCGCGGATGAGGTCGGCGTGGCCGTTGTGGCGGGCGTACTCCTCGATCATGTGCACATATATCCAGCGCAGGTCGCGGTCGTTATGATCTTTGCCGAACGTGAACGTCTCGTCGAGCGAATGTCCTTGCACCGTCTGGCGTACCGCATCGACTTCGCCGGACAGCTTCGCGTAGTCGGCCGGGACGGTCTCTATTGAGGCCTCGTCGAACTCGGCGTCCGCCGAGTCTGCACGCCAGAACAACGGTTCGACGTCCTCGCCGGCGAACCGGAATCGAAACCAGATCCGCTCGACCTCGGCCATGTGCCGGATCAGCCCGATCAGGGACAACTTCGAGGTGGCGACCGGCCGCTGTACGAGTTGCTCGGCGGTCAGGCCCTGGCACTTCCAGAGCAGCGTGGCCCGGTGGAATTCCAGCCAGCCTTCGAGGCTTGTCCGTTCATCGGCGACCGATGGTGGGTCCACGCGCTCCACATCCGGGGCGATCCAGGGCATCTTCGTCTCCGTTGCGACTCGTCAGGGGGTACCGCGCGACGAACGTACATCACAGCCCCGATGGTGGGCGATCCCATCACGACGGCGTAAGGTCCGGAAAGGTGAAGCTCTCCGTACTCGATCTGATGACCGTACGCACCGGCCAGACCACTTCCGATGCCCTTGCCGCCTCGATTGCGCTGGTCAAACGGGCCGACCAGCTTGGCTTCAACCGATACTGGGTGGCCGAACACCACAACATGGCTTCGGTCGGTTCGACGAATCCGCCGGTCCTGATCGCGCTGCTCGCCGCGAACACCGAGCGCATCCGGATCGGGTCCGGCGGCGTGATGCTGCCGAACCACGCGCCGTTGATCGTGGCGGAACAGTTTGCGCTGCTGGAGGCGTACGCGCCCGGGCGCATCGATCTCGGCATCGGCCGGGCGCCGGGCAGCGATCCGGTGGTATCCGCCGTCCTCGGGGCCGGCCGGGCCGGATATGGCAGCTCCGTGGACGACTTCCCGAGCAACATCGGCGCGATCGCGAGCATGATGTCGCCGCACGGTGCCGAGGTTCAGCTCGCCGGCGGCAAGGACTACAGCCTCAAGGCCACGCCCGCCGCCGCATCGATGCCGGACATCTGGCTGCTCGGATCGTCGGACTATTCGGCGTCGCTGGCCGCGGCGCTCGGCCTGCCGTACGTGTTCGCGTCACATTTCTTCGGTGGCGCCGGGACCGAGCGGGCGCTGGATCTCTACCGAGGCCAGTTCACGCCGTCGGAGAAGCTCGCCGAGCCGCGCGTACTGGTGACCGCGAACGCCGTCGTCGCCGACACGACCGAAGAGGCGGAAGCGCTCGCGCTGCCGACGCTGCAGCGGATGGCGTTCATGCGCAGCGGACGGCCGATGGCACCGCTGTCCACCGTCCCGGAAGCCGCCGCCACGGCCACCACCGCCGCCGAAGACCAGCTCATCGACGACATGCGCCGGGCGTGGATCATTGCGAACCCGGACGACGCGGCGAAGCGGCTGCACGAGTTCGCGGACCGGTACGGCACCGACGAGGTGATGATCTCGCCGGGTGCCGCCGCGTACCCCGATGACGATCTGCGCCGGTATCCAGCCCGCGAGCGGACGCTCGAATTGGTGATGGCGGCCGTCTGATTTCTTCAAGACGTCCGCCCGCGGCGTTCGTAGGCTGACGGCATGACATTGAAATTTGACATGGTCGGCCTCACGGTCGCCGACATGACCAAGTCACTGGCGTTCTACCGGCTGCTCGGCCTGGACATCCCGGCGGACGCCGAGAAGGAGCCGCACGTCGACATGACGCTGCCCAACGGCATGCGCATGGCCTGGGACGAGGTCGACGTGATCCGGTCGTTCGACTCCGACTGGACGCCACCGGCAGGCAGCCCTCGGGTCTCTCTCGCGTTCTTGTGCGACAGCCCGGCCGATGTCGACGGGGTGTACCGCAAGCTGATTGCCGCGGGTTACGACGGCCACAAAGAGCCGTGGGACGCGTTCTGGGGCCAGAGGTACGCGCTGCTCCGCGACCCGGACGGCAACGGTGTCGACCTGTTCGCGCCGTTAGACGCTCAGTAGCGTCCGAAGCGGCACGCCGGCCAGCTCCTTGACCTCGCGCGACAGGTGGGCCTGGTCGGCGTAGCCGGAGGTGGCGGCGACCGTCGCGAACGGTGTGCCGTCCCGGGCCAGCCGCACCGCGCGCTGCAACCGGAGGATCCGGGCGAGTGTCTTCGGCCCATACCCGAACGCGTCCAGGCACCGCCGATGCAAGCGGCGCTCGCCGATTCCGACGGCGTCGGCGGTGTCCGCGACGGTGGCACCGGCGGACAGCGACGTGACGATGCCGGCGACCGTGGGGTCCGCCGAGAGCCATCGCTCCAGGGCCAATTCCTCCAGAGCAACGGCCCGATCCGCGGCTGCGGTCACCCGATCGGCAAGCGTCTCGCGCGTTCGGCCACAGATCATTCAGCGGTACGCGCTGGTCACGCAGCTCCGATGCAGGTACGCCGAGAATCGCCGGAGCGTCGCCCGGGCGCGAACCGAAGCCCGATGTAACTCACCGGGCCGCCGCCCGACGTGGCGACCGTGTCCGGCCCGGCGACCAGCAGTGTGCCATCGGCCCACATGAGATCCATGCATCCGTCGGGAAGCACCCGGCCGCTGCCCGGCGGGGTGGGCCCGAGCGTCCAAATCACGGCGCCGGGCACGCGCGAGCGCCGCTCCCGATACTCGCGGTCAGACATAGGTCGAGCCTAGCCACCGGGTCGGACATCCGCATGGCGCGCGATCTTGCGCCGAACAGAACTAGAACCGGCGCGCGAACGGCAGCGGTTTGCGCATGCGGATCAGGAGCAGCAGCGGCACCAGTACATACGGCAGGTTGAACGCCAGGAACTTCGCCGGGTTGCCGGTACGCAGTGCCGCCTCGCCCCAGAACTCGACGCCGAACACCACGATGCCGGTCAGCGTGACGATCATCGTGGCGTAGATGACGGCCGGGAGCTGCACCCAGTTGCGCGCGGTGATCAGCGAGTACACCAGGACGATGTAGAACGGCATGTAGACGAACGCGGACAGCCCGGTGACGATCCGCATCCAGTCCGGCGGGTTCATGAACAGCGCATCGGCATCGTGCGCGTACCAGTAATTGCTGTTGACGAAGAAGTTCGACGAAGGGTGATTGAACTTCACGCCAATCGTCGGGAGTAGGTCGCTAATTACCGAAGTAACCGTAAAAGCCGCGAAAACGACGGCGAAGAAGATATCTATTCTGCGCTGGCGCAACGGAAGGTTGAAGGTGCCGGGGGTGGTCATGGTTGGCGATCATAAACCGGTACGCGAAGCCGAGCCGTCCCAGGTCAGAGCTGTCCGAAATCCGTCCCGAGCCAACCGATCGCGGATATGAGAAGCTCGCGTCTGTGATCAATACGCTCCTGCATGACATTGGCGCTCGGCAACAGTCCCCGGCGTACCTTATCGTTGCCATTACTGGGGTTCTGGCCCTCATTGCGGTCTTCTATCGGCCAATTTGGAAGATTGTCCGGAATGCCATAACGATCGCGCACGAAGGTGGCCATGCGCTCGTGGCAATCCTTTGTGGACGGCGCCTGCAGGGCATCTCGCTACGCGCGGACACGTCCGGGCTGACGGTCACGAAAGGCAAGCCGCGCGGGCTGGGGATGTTCCTCACGCTCGTCGTCGGGTACGCGATGCCGTCGCTGATGGGCATCGGGGGAGCATGGCTGCTTTCGTCCGGCCGGATCCGGCTGACGCTGTGGATCTGCATCGCGCTGCTGATCCCGATCCTCATCATGACCCGCAACTTCTACGGCTTCCTCGCCGTCGTCGTCACCGGCGCGATCGTGTTCGCCGTTTCGTGGTGGACGCCGGTGCAGGTGCAGGCCGCGTTCGCCTACCTCGGAGTGTGGCTCCTTCTGATCGGTGGTGTCCGGCCCGTGTTCGAGCTGGCCGGCCAGCGACGCCGGGGGACGTCCCAGGATTCCGACGTCGACCAGTTGGCGGACCTCACGCACGTACCCGCTGGATTGTGGCTCTTCACCTATGTCGTGGTCAGCCTCGGCGCTCTGCTGGCCGGCGCGTTGCTGCTGAACATCCTCCACGGCCACTTCTACACACCGGCCATCGCGAGTGCGCAGCGCGTCTGACACGCTGATCTTGCCGGAGGCTCGGCAACGGGGTGTCGAAGTACAGTTGGTATGTGAGCCGGGCGCGCGATCTCCGCGCACGTATGGTGGAAGTGCTGGAGCGCGGCGGATCCGTCCGTACGCCGGCGATACGTGATGCGTTCCTGGCGATCCCGCGCGAGACGTTCGTGCCACAGATCGTCGCTGCGAGAGGCATCGAAGCGGCGTACGCGGACGACGCACTCGTCACGCACGAACGCGACGGTCTCCCGACCAGCTCGTCCAGCCAGCCCACCATCATGGCGCTGATGCTCGAGGCGCTCGACGTCCGGCCGGGACACCGCGTGCTGGAAATCGGTCTCGGTACCGGGTACAACGCCGCGATCCTCAAGACGATCGTGGGCTCGTCCGGCTCGGTGACCAGCATCGACATTGCGCCGGACGTAGTCGCGGAGGCCGAGATCGCGCTGGCAAGCGCCGGCATCCGGGTCGAGACGATCATCGGCCGCGGCGAGCACGGCTACGAGCCCTCGAGCCCGTACGACCGGCTCATCGTCACCGCCTCCGCCGACCGCATTCCGCACGCGTGGTACCAGCAGCTGAAGCCGGACGGCATTCTGGTCGTTCCGCTGCGCTTCGGCGCGATGCAGCTCGTCGTCGTACTCCGGCCGACCCCTACCGGATTCGTCTCGACCCAGGTCATTCCCGGTGGTTTCATGCCGATGCGGGCCGGCGCGGACGCACCGAGCAGCTCGGGTCCGAACATCGCGATCGATGTCAACCATGGCGACGGCACTTCCACCTCGTGGTCGGTCACCGGCGGCGGCCTCGCCGCACTGACCCCGGATCAGCGCGGCGCGTTGATCGGCAACCTGCTCACCACACCACGACGGATTCCGGCCCCGCAATATCGGATCCGCGCGATCATCTGGCAGGCCGTGATGACGTTGCCGGCCGACCGTCAGATCGTCATCTACGACCGCGTTGCCGGTACCCGCTTCGGCATCGTCAACGCGTCCGGCGCGGCCGCGCTCGCGTACATCCGACCGGCCACCGAGGAGATCGTCTTCGACGACATCGAGCTGTACGGCGACGCTGAGGCCCTCGGCACCGAGCTTCGCGGGGTCGCCGACGCGTGGGAGGAGGCGGGCCGGCCGGAACTCGATCGCCTGCGGCTCGCCGTCGACTACACGGACACCGCCGCGCCGCCATGGACGGTTGCCGATCTGTACCAGCCCGATCAGCGCTGGTCGATCGGCTGGTCACTCCAAAATTGAGGGGCGCGTGACGCAGGTCGGTCCTATGCTCGGCCGATGTTCTCCGACTGGATCTCTCGCGTGGCACCGTCGCCGCAGACCGGCCCGATCGATGTGATCAAGGATCGGCCGTGGTCGATGGTGGCGAAGGTGCCGACTGCCGACGGAACGCTGTGGTTCAAGGAGAATCGGGCGGGTACGCGATTCGAGGCCGGCCTGCTTTGCGCGCTGGCCCGCTGGGCGCCCGACGACGTCATCACGCCGATCGCGGTTGATGCAGCTCGTGGCTGGTCGCTGCTGCCGGACGGTGGAGCGCCGCTGAGGGATTTGGATCCCAGGCCCGATGCCGCGCACTGGGAGCGGATGTTGGCCGGTCACGCGGACCTTCAACGGCGATTGGCCGGACGCGTATTGGACATGCTCGCGTTCGGCGTCCCCGATCATCGTCCGCACGCCATCATGGCGCAGTTCGACCGGCTGCCCGTACCGGCTGCGGTGGCGAAATTGCGGCCGCGTTGGTCAGACCTGTGCGATGAACTGGCCGCGAGCCCGATCCCGGCCTCGCTGCAGCATGACGACCTGCATGACGGGAACGTGTTCGCGTCCGGGCGGTTCTTCGACTGGGGCGACGCGAACGTCGGCCACCCATTCTCGGTGCTGCTCGTTGCGATGCGAGTCGCTGCCCAGCGGCTCGACGCCGTCGCGCTCGACCGCATCCGCGATGCCTATCTCGACGTGTGGAGCGATCTCGCGACCGGCGAGGAGTTGCGACGGCACGCATACGTCGCGACCGAGGTCGGCAAGATCGGCCGGGCTCTGGCCTGGAACCGTGCACTGGCCACCGAGGCCGACCGAGCCGAGTACGGCGACAGCGTGACCGGCTGGCTCGAGATGCTGCTGGAGCCGGCTGCTCAATAAAGGCCGATCACGTCGGCCATCACGCCCATCTGCCGATCGAAGAATTCTTCGCGGGCTTCGATCACGTTGTTCAGCTGCCCGAACAGCTCGAAACTGACCGCACCGAACAGATGGATCCAGGCGATCATGCCGAGAAACATCACCGCCTCCGGCAGGCCGGGCGACACAACGTCACGTGCACGAATCAGGTCCGCGCGCAACGGCCCGGACATGCCCGCACCGGCATCGGTGATCACGCCGGTGGAGACGCCGTCCGCCAAGATCTTTACAAGCACCACGGGTGTACGGCCGGCCGCCACGATCGTGTCGGCCGGTGCCGCGTACCCGGGGACCGGACTGCCGTAGATCAACGCATACTCGGCGGGTTTCCGGAGGGCCCATTCTCGTACGCCGCGCCCGACCGCCAACAGTCGTTCGCGCAGGTCGGATCGCTCGGCAACGGCTGCGTCCGCCGTTTCGACCGCCTCGCCCACCTCGTTGTAGGCGTCGATGATCAAGGCAGTGAGCAGGTCGTCTCTGGATCCGAAGTACCGGTATAGCGCGGACGACACCATCCCCATGTCACGGGCGACGGCGCGCAGCGAGAGGTTGGCACCGTCGGTCTCCAGATGTCGCCGGGCGATCGTCTTGATCTCCTGGATCATCTCGGCGCGTACGCGTGCCCGGATCGATCCGGATGGTCCGGGCTCTGATTGATCTGGCATTTTTAGATTGTTGCACACAATCGAGAGCACTGCTCTTGCATGCACGTGCCGACGTATGCGACTATCGTTCTTGAAAGAGAGCAGTGCTCTCCAAATACTGGAATCGAGGAGATCATCATGGCGAAGAACGTGATCGTAGGGGCCGGACCGGTTGGCACGGCCACCGCGATGGAGCTGGTCAAGCGCGGCGAGAGCGTCCGCCTTGTCACCCGCCGGGGCACCGGCCCGGCCCACGAGGGGATCGAGCTGGTTGCCGCCGACGCGAACGATGCCGACCGGCTGAGCGAGCTGACCGCAGGCGCCGACGCGTTGTTCAACTGCGCGAATCCGCAGTACCACACCTGGCTCACCGACTGGCCGCCGCTGGCTGCGTCGCTGCTTGCGGCCGCCGAGCGCAGCGGCGCGACGCTGGTCACCGCCGCGCCGCTCTACGGCTACGGCCCCGGCAGCGGTGTGATGACCGCGACGACACCGCTCGCCGCGACTCACCCGAAGCTGCGGATCCGCGCCGACATGTGGCGTGCCGCGCTCGCTGCCCACGAGGCCGGTCGGATCCGCGCCACCGAGGTCCGTGCGAGCGACTACATCGAGGCAAACGGTGTGCTCTCGTGGGGCCTCGGCAAGCCTTTACTGGCCGGCAAGCGGGCCTTCTCGATCGTGCCGACGGATGTCCCGCACAGCTGGTCGTCGATCGCTGATCTGGCTCGTGCGTTGGCCACGGTGGCGCACGAGGAACGCGCCTGGGGCCGCGCGTGGATGTCGCCGACCCATGCGCCGATGACGGTCCGTGCATTCGCATCCGCGTTCACCGAGGCCAATGCGCTGCCGGCCGCGAAGGTGACCGGCATGCCGTATCCGATTCTGTGGACGTCCGGCATCTTTTCGAAGGACGTGAAGGAATTGCGCACAACGCATTACCAATTCGCCCGGCCGTTCATCATGGATTCCAGTGAGACCACGGCCGTTCTCGGTCTGACGCCGCGCCCGATGGCCGAGTCCCTGCAGGCCGCTGCCGCCAATCTGGGTTCGCAAAAATAACGGAGATAAATGTCAATGTGTCGGTCGGGTTAATGTCCGTGGATCGCTTTGCGCGCGGCGGCATACGCCCCCTACATTTGGTGATCGCGTCCCGTTGGCCGACACGGGGACCCTCGGGCGCGTCACCCCCAGGAGGAATTTCGTGTTCAACCGCCGCGTCGCGGTAGCCGGCCTTGCCGTGCTCGCCGCAGCCAGCCTTGCCATGTCCGCGTGTGAATCAACCGGTGCCGCCGCACCGGCGGGTAGCTCCAGCCCATCCGCTCCGGCGTCCGCGTCGAACCCGACCGCGGCCCTCACCGCGGCGCTGGCCAGCCTTAAGGGCACCGGCTTCGATTTCGTGGAAACCCAGGGGACGGCGACCGCCGGAGCGACCGGTCCGGGCACGTACAACCCGGCGACGCAGTCCGCATCGTTGACCCAAAAGGGCATTGAGCAAGGCATCAGTGCCGAGATCGACGCCACTCAAATCGGTACGCAGCTCTGGGCGAAGGTTGACCTCGGCCCGCTCAACGCTCAGCTCAACGTCCCGAACACGTGGATGAAGGTCGACCTTTCCAAGATCACTCAGGGCAACACGCCGTTCGACTTCACCGGCTCGGACGTCTTCGACATCGCCGGTCTGCTGGCCAGCGTCAGCAACCTGCAGATGCCCGACGCATCCACGATCACCGGCAACACCGACCTCTCCGCCGCGACCGGTGACAACACGCCGGGCAGTGACAGCCTGAGCAAGGCCGGTGCGAAGGCGAAGACCACGCCGTTCACGATCAAGCTGGACGGCTCGGGCCACGTCACGTCGGTAGTCATCGACACGTCCGGCTACGACCCGACGATGGGCTTCTCCTGGACGTTCTCGAACTGGGGATCGCCGAGCGCGATCACCGCTCCGACCGGGGACGTCACCGCGGCGCCGGACGCCGCCTACCAGTTCTTCAACCAGAACTAACCATCAACACCAGCGGGTACGCGCGGAAGTGCGTACCCGCTGGTGTCCGTAATCGGCGTCCACGCCGGATCGGGACGGAAGTCTCGGAAGCTCCCGTCGAACGGGAATTCGCCCGCCTCGATTTGTGCGGCGACGCGCTCTCCCTCGGCTCGGATCCCGGCGGCCTCGGTGACGTTCCAGTACCACGGATGGCCGATCCGCTCGTCGAACTCGTCCTCGTCCTTCCACACCCAGGTATTGCCGCTGGGTGCCGGCCGAGCCACGATGTCCAGTGCGTTATCGCCGGTGTCCACGCCGTTGTGCCCGTCGGCCGACCAGCGGACGTGTCGCTCTTCCAGGTTGACGTACCAGCAATCGAACTCGCCGTCTTCGTGGAAGAACCACCACACGCTGTGCTCGGACGCCGGCGGAATCAACGTCAGCAAACCCGGCGGCCGCCACGGCGCGGTGTCCATCCGCCACTGAACGTTCTCCTGCGCCGCGAGGGTTCGCGGGTATGCCTCACCCACCGTCGCGATCATGCGTCGCGTGAGCGAGCCACCCGGCGTCCACAGCATCAGACCGTGGTCGTCGTCGGACAGGACCCGGCCGGGCCGGCCGTGGCTGAGCTGCGAGCGGTCAGAGTGCCGGAACCAACGCAGGAAGACGATCTCACCCACGGCGAATCTGGTCACGCTTGGTTTATAGCAGGCGTAGCCGATTCATAGGAGGGCAATTCGATTGCGGTCGCGGTCTTGGTGGCGGCCCTCGTTATCAGGCCGCTGATCGGCAGGTACGGCATCATCCGGAAGAAGCGGTTCCGTTGCTTGATCTTTTTCCAGGTGGCCGGCGCCAGGAAATCGGCTCCGCCTGCGGCCTGCTTCTGGCCCTGCGCCACGTACGGACGCATCCGTCGTTCGTACGCGCCGAACGCGTCACCCGGATTGACCGCCAGCTCGCCGGCCAAGACGTATGCGGCGACGATGGCCGTACCAGTGCCGTTGCCGCCCGGCCCGGCCGCATAGCCGGCATCGCCGATCAGCGCCACTCGCCCGGCCGACCAGCGGTCCATGACCACCTGGCTAGTGGTGTCGAAGTAGAACTCGGGCGTGTCGTCCAGGCCGGCGAGCAGCGCATCGCAGTGCCAACCGGCGTCCTTGAATTCGTTACGTAGCAACGACTTCTGAGCCTCTACCGTATCGGGCATCGGCGCGGACGAGCGGAAGTAGAACACCGCGACGTCGCCCATGATGCTCGCGGTACGGCCCGGGCAGCGAGTAGAGCTCGCCGGTGCCGGCCAGCGCATACGGGGCCGGAACCGGGTAAATCGCGACGTACATGCCGAGGTCGCGGAGGAATCGGTGCTCCTCGCCGAACGCGAGCCGCCGAACTCCGGAGTGGACTCCGTCTGCGCCGATCACCAGGTCGAACCGGCCTTGCCGGCCGGACGCGAACGTGACGTCGCCGCCGTCGAGCGCGGTGATGTGGTCGCCGAACACGTACTCGGTACGGTCGCGGGTCGCGTCGTAGAGAACGGTCGCCAGATCGCCGCGAAGGATCTCGACGTCACCGGAGAACACCGCGCTCGGCATCGTGGCGGTCCGCCGGCCGCGCTCATCGACGTACGCGAGGTCGCCCATATGCGTCTGCCGAGCGCGGATCGCGTCGAGGATCCCCATCTTCTCGAGCACGCCGAGGTGGACGTGTCCTCGGAAATCGACCGCGTACCCGCCACCACGCAGGTGCGGTGCCCGCTCGACGATTGACGTGGTGTGTCCGTGGCGGTTGAGCCAGTACGCCAGCGCGGGACCGGCGACGCTCGCGCCCGAGATCAGGATGTCCATGAGGCAACTATACAAATGTTTTATACATCTGTATAGAAGGTTAGGATCTCGACCATGGGACACCGCGAAGATCTTCTCGACGGCGCTGTGCGCTGCCTGCGTGAGAAGGGGTACGCGCACACCACGGCGCGCGACATCGTGGCCGCGTCGAACACGAATCTCGGCTCGATCGGCTACCACTACGGCTCGGTGTCCGCGCTGATGACGGCGGCCGTGATGAAGGCGATGAGCGACTTCGGCGAGCAGGTGGCCACGGCGTCCGGCGTGGATCCGGCTGCGTCCGTGCTGGAGCGGTTCGAGCAGTTCTGGACCCGGGTGATCGCTTCGTTCGAGGAGAACCGTCAGGTCTGGCTCGCCACGTTCGACGTCTTCGGCGTGGGGGAGCGGGAGCCGGCCGTACGGGCCGCGCTCGCTGCGGGCATGCACGACGGCCGGATGTTGTGGGCCTCGTTGTTCGGGGCACCGAATCTCGACGAGGAGACCGCGTATGCGCTGGGCTCGATCCACCAGGCGCTGCTCAGTGGCGTACTCGTGCAGTGGTTGATCGATCCTGAACGTGCGCCGTCGGCGCGCGACCTGACCCGGGGCCTTGCCGCGCTGCTACCCCAGACCGAAGAACGGTAGGCACGGCTCCAGAGCGTCGATCCGTACGCCGTGATCCGGGTTGTGTTCCTCGAACCGGCCGCGAGCCAGCCGCATGCGGACCATCGTGGCCACCTCGTCGGGTTCCTTGGCGTGCAGGTACCAGCCATTGTCGACATATCCGAGCGCGTGCGAAACGCCGAGCGACGCGTGGTTGTCCTGCCACGCCTCGGTGATCGCGAGTTCGGCATGCAGGCCCTCGAACGCCAACGCCAGGACGGCCAGCCGCATCGCTTTGCCGAGCCCCCGGCCACGTGCCTCGGGGATCAGCCAGGACGAGGTGTCCACCGTACGCAGTCGGGCGAAGTCGTCGCCCTCCAGCGTCTGTACGCCCCGCAGCACGCCGTCCTCGAACACCGAGAACTGGAGGTTCCAGGAGTCCGGGCGCCAGTTTCCGATGCTGCGCCAGTAGGACTGGTACGACCACGTGCCGCGATCGACGGCCCCTCGTCCGTACATCGTGCGGGCCGGATCGAGTTCCAGGTCGCCCGGCTGAAGTTCGGCAAGGAACCGCAGGTCGTCGTCGACCGTAGGTCGTAGTTCGACGTCTCCGGCACGAAGCCGAATTCCGAAAATCGGCCAATACTCGTTCATCGCGCCCCAACTCGTCTCGTTGATCCTGGAGTCAGTTAACGCCCCGAAGGGGTGCGGCGTCATTCACTCCGGGATCAACCGGCCAGTACGCGCTCCAGTGCGGCTCGACCGGCCGGTCCCCAGGTCTGCTTGCCGCCGGGTTCCCCCCGTTCCCACATCTGACCGATCCCGATGAGTACCAGCGAGCGCAGCACCGCCCAGCCTCGGGCGCGCCGGAGTGTCGCATCGTCCGTGGGCCCGTACGAGTCGAAGAATCGTGGCGCCGCGCCGGCGGGCAGCAGTACCCAGGCGGCCGCAATGTCGCCGGCCGGGTCTCCGCCACAAATCTCTTCGAAATCGATCACACCCGCGAGTGTTCCGTCGGCCACGATGACGTTCGCCGGATGTAGGTCGCCGTGCATCCATACCGGCGCTTGATCCCACTCCGGCGCAGCGCACGCGTCTTCCCAAATTCGGCGTACGTCGGCCGCCTGGTCGGTGGATTCGACAAGCGGAAACCACGCGTCGAGGTAGTGCCTGATCGGCTTCATCGCGATGCCACGGTCGCGATTGGCGGGCGCGTCGTCCGGTGCCGGACGGTGTAGCGCGAGCAGGAACTCCGCGAGAACGTCGGCCGCTTCCGGGTGGCTGATCGGCGCATGGTCCGCCGGAACGCCGGCTACCCACTGGGTCACCGACCAGGTCGACGGGAAGAGAGTCGAGGGCTTGCCGACCCGGACCGGCACCGGAATCGGAAGCGGGAGACGCGGCGCCAACAGCGGCAGCCAATGTTGTTCCATGCGTAGAAGGTCGGAAGCTTGGCGCCGTCCGCGGCATGCGTACCGCGAGTTCCTCGCCCAGACGCCACATCATGTTGCCCCAGCCGCCGATCACCTCGCGGATCTCCAGTTCGGCAAGGTCCGGATGCTGATCCCGTAACAGAGACCGGACGAGCTCTTCATCGATCTTGATGTCGTCCACGAAATGCGCCGGTCCATCCGTCGTGTGTTCGACCGTCAGACGCGGCTACGCGCTGACCGTCCTGCCTAGAGGCGTGGGATGCCACTTGGGCAGGGAGGCTACCCAACCGCCGCAACCTCATTCGCGGACATCGCGGCCACCTCGCGCGCGGCTTGTCGCAGGTGGGAGATTCCGACGCCGGGATCATCACGGCGCCAGATGATCGCCCACGGGTACGTCAGGCCGGGCTCGGCCAGCGGCCGCACCACGGTTCCGTCCGGGTGCGATGTCGAGCGCAGGCCGAGCGCGACGCAACCACCCTCGCGTACCAGGTCGAGGGCGGTGTCCGCGCCGTCGGTCGAGGTCGGGTGGCGGCGCGGCGCGAAACCGGCGTCGTGGCAGGCGCGCAGGATGTGGTCGTTCCATTCGGGCGCTACGTCGTCGTGCGGCAGCGAGAACACGTCGTCGGCGAGCGCGCGGAGCGGAACCGCATCCGCCGAGGCCAGCGGATGTCCGGCCGGCAGCACCACGTCGATCGGCTCGTACCGAACCACTTCGTGATCGATGTGCTCCCCGGTGACCGCGCCGGCCCCGCAGAAGCCGACGTCGAGATCGCCGGCCAGGATGCGCTGTCGCTGTCCGGCGCTACCGAGCGCGGTGACGTGCAACGGAAGGTCCGGGTGCTGGCTGCGGAGACGGCTCAACACGGTACGGGGCATGGCGAGCGCGGTGTCGATCACGTCGATCCGCAGCACCGTCGCACGGCCGGCCGCTTCGGCCGCTCGGGCGATGCCGGTCTGGAGTGACGCGAGCGCCTCTCGCGCGTACGGGCGGAACGCGGCACCGGCGGCGGTCAACGCCACGCCGTGTTGGGAACGCCGGAACAATGCGACACCGAGTTGGTGTTCGAGCCGCTTGATCTGGTTGCTCAGCGCCGGCTGGGACACGTAGAGCCGTTGCGCGGCCCGGGTGAAATGCAGCTCGTCCGCGACGGCCAGGAAGTAGCGCAGCAGCCGTACGTCGATCCCGGAGCCCGTCCAAGCACCGTCCTGACCAGTCGTCATAACCGAATCCTGTCACCGCGTCGAGACGATGTCTTGGACGGTCTCACTCAGCGTGGCGCAGAGTCATGCCATGCCATCGATCACCATTGGAAAGCACACCATCGGACCCGGTCACCCGCCGTTCGTGGTCGCTGAGATGTCCGGTAACCACAACGGCTCCCTGGATCGCGCACTGTCGATCGTCGACGCGGTCGCGGCGTCCGGCGCTCATGCACTCAAGATCCAGACGTACACGCCGGACACCATCACGATCGACGACGACTCGCCCCGCTTCCGCATTTCGGACGGGCACGCACTGTGGGCCGGCGAGACGCTGTACTCGCTCTACCGCACCGCCCACACCCCGTACGACTGGCACGAGGCGATCTTCGACCGCGCCCGGAGCCACGGGTTGATCGCGTTCTCGGCACCGTTCGATCCGACCGCCGTGGAACTGCTGGAGAGCCTCGACGTACCCGCGTACAAGATCGCGTCGTCCGAGATCGTCGACCTGCCGCTGATCCGGCTCGTAGCCGCGACCGGCAAGCCGGTCATCATCTCCACCGGTATGGCGTCGCTGCCCGAGATCCACGCGGCCGTTGATGCGGCGCGGCGGGCCGGCGCCGAGCAGTTGATGCTGCTGGCCTGTACGGCGTCGTATCCGGCACCGCCCGAGGACAGCAATCTGCGCCGGATCCCGCTGTTGTCCGAGCTGTTCGGCGTACCCGTCGGGCTCTCCGATCACACGATCGGCGTCGGCGTACCGCTCGCGGCGGTCGGGCTCGGCGCCAGCCTGATCGAGAAGCACGTCACCCTGTCGCGCACCGAGGGTGGTGTGGATGCCGCGTTCTCGGCCGACCCGACCGAGTTGGCGCTGCTCGTGGCGGACAGCGAGCGCGGCTGGCGTGGCCTCGGGACGTCGAACATCGGCCCGACCGAAGCCGAGCGCGACGGGCTGCGGTTCCGGCGGTCGTTGTGCGTGGTCGAGAACGTACGGGCCGGCGACCGCGTCACGGCCGAGAACGTCCGGTCGATCCGTCCGGCCGGAGGGCTCGCGCCGGAACTGATCGATCTGGTTCTCGGCCGAACGTTCCGCATCGACGCGACGCGAGGAACGGCGTTGACCTGGGATCTGATTTAGCGCGGTGCTTTGATTCGGCGACGCTTGACGCTCGCCGGATCAAACCCGGTAGACGGCATCGAGGAAGTCGTCGTTCATGCGAACGTCTCCGACATCCATCGCTGCCATGCTGCTTCGACATCCTTCTCGGCGAGGCCGCTGTCGAAGTCGTGGTACTGCACGACCACGTTGCCCAGGTGGCCGTGGATCAGCGCGTACATGCCGCCGGCCGTACGGGCTTCGAGGTAGATCGGCTCGGCCGCGAAGTCGCAAACTCCGTCGACCGGCGGAAGTCCGTCGATCTCCAGGTGCGCGGGGCCCGGGGACGGTGTCGACGCCGAAGACGTCACGGAACGAGGCCCACACCGCTTGTTTGTCGGCGACCACCGGGCCGACGAGAAACGAGTTGTACGTCGCGATCTGCCCCTCGAAGTGCCGCAGATACTGGGCGAGCTTCTCCAAGTACATCCGGGTGCCCTTGCGCAGTCCGTCGTACTCGGCCTCCCAATCGTCGCCGAGCATGCCGTGGTGCACGTATCGCAGCACGGTGCTGCCGCCTTCGCGACCCTCGATCAAGTATTCGAACGCCATGAACGTGCCGTTCGGGCCTTCGTCGGTCCGGATCGCGTAGCGCTTACCGGGCTCCCATGCGGTCGTTGTGGACGCGTTGTCGAAGCCGAACAGCGACATCGCGTTGCGGCCGCCCTCATGACCGGCGACCTCGTTGCGACCCATGAACCACGAGTCGATCCCGGGGCCGCTCGCGATGGCGGCCCAAACCTGATCCGGCGTCGCGTCGAGGGAGATCTCTTCGCTGAGCTCAAATTCGTGTCCCATGCACCCAACCTACTAACCCCTCAACCCCAGTTGATCCTGGAGTTGGTTGACGCATCGATGGCGTCACGGTCGGCGATGCGGAAGGATTTCTGCGTCAGAGCGCCGTTTCGCCTTGAGGATCATGCGGCGGAGCGCCTCGGGCGCCATCGACGGTTGTTCTGTGTGGCCTTGACCTGCGGATACGGAAAGTGGCTGGAAAGACCTTGAAAAGTTTGAGCGCCTAGCCCGCGAAGTCTCAAGGATCTTGCATCCGGATGGAGCCCGGTGCGCGGGCGTGGCCGCAAAAGTCCGGGATGCACTTGAAAACTCGCCATGATGGCCAAGTTGATCCTGGAGTATCACGACTACACGCCGTTGATGCGTTAACTAACTCCAGGATCAACCGGGGGTTGGGTGGTGGAGTGGAGGCGGGATGCGAATGCTTGTGCAGCTGCGCCTGGATCCGAGGCCTCGGTAATGGCACGGACTACCACGGCTCGCGTGGCGCCCAGCGCGATTACCTGATCCAGTCGCTCCAGGCTTTCGATGCCGCCGATCGCCCACCACTGGCGATCGGTTGCCACAGACGCCGCGTGCGATAGCAATGCGGGTCCAGCGGCCGGGCGGCCCGGCTTCGTCGGAGTGATCCAGGTCGGCCCGGCGACGACGTAGTCGACGCCGGTCTCGGCGTACGCGGCGTCGAACTGCTCGGGCGAGTGCGTCGACCGTCCGATGATCACATCGTCGCCGACGATCCGGCGCGCGACCGGTACCGGAAGATCGTCTTGGCCGAGATGCAGCACCGGAGCACCGGACGCGTACGCGATGTCGGCCCGATCATTGACCGCGAACAGCTTGCCGTGCCGAGCCGCCGCATCCGCGAAGATTTCCAGGAACCGAAGCTCGTCACGCGCCTCAAGTCCCTTTTGTCGGAGTTGGACGATGTCCACGCCATTGGCCAGTACGGCGTCCAGGAATTCGGCGAGGTCACCCTGGTGCTCCCGGGCGTCCGTACAGAGATAGAGCCTGGCCTGCGCCAACGCCGTTCGCGTTATGGTCGACATATCGGCGGACGCTACCCGATGTTTTCTGCGCCGCACGCGGGGTATCGTTTCCACCGCACGGGAGCCCGGTAAACCGGGCTGAGAGGGCGCGCTGGGAGCCGCCGACCGTAGAACCTGATCCGGGTAATGCCGGCGCAGGGAGCGCGTATCGAGATCTTCCCCCAGCCGCACGGTAATGCTGGCTGGGAGGGTGCGATGAGGGTTCTCATCATCGGTGGCGGCGTCATCGGCCTGTCCATCGCCTGGCGTGCGGCCCAGCGCGGACTCGACGTCGTGATCTTCGACCCCCGCCCGGGCGCCGGCGCCTCCTCGACCGCGGCCGGCATGCTCGCACCAGTCACCGAGCTGCACTTCGAGGGTCGAGAGCTGCTTTCGCTCAACCTCGCGTCCGCTGCGCGCTACCCCTCGTTCGCCGCCGAACTCGCCGATCTGACCGGCATCGACGTCGGCTTTCAGCGGTGCGGCACGGTCGCCGTGGCCTGGGATGCCGCCGATCTCGCCGGAATGCGCCAACTCGAGGCCTTCCAGCGCTCGCTGGGCGTGGCATCGACCGTCCTGACGAGCCGCGAGCTGCGCGAGCTGGAGCCCGCACTCGCGGCCGGCCTCCCGGGCGGACTGTGGGCGGAAAACGATCATCAGGTGGACAATCGCAAGTTGCACGCCGCATTGCTGACCGCGGTCGAACAGGCCGGCGGCCGGACGATCCCGCAGCGGGTCGCCGCCGTTGTCCGGTCCGGCGCGGCGGACGATCGACGCGCGTCCGTCGAGCACGAGGCGCGGCAGGGCGGCGCCGGTCGGGTAACCGGCGTTCTCACCGAGTCAGGCCAGCGGTACGACGGCGACGTGATCGTTCTGGCCGCCGGTTCCTGGTCGCGGCAGATCGATGATCTCGGCGTCGACGTGCCGGTACGGCCGGTCAAGGGCCAGACGGTACGGCTGCGAGCCGAGCCCGGCACGATCGGCCACGTGGTCCGCGGCTCGGTGAAGGGCAACTCGGTCTACCTGGTACCGCGCGCCGATGGCGAGATCGTCGTCGGCGCGTCCAGCGAGGAAGCCGGATTCGACGTGCGGCCGCGGGCCGGCGCCGTGTACGAGCTGCTGCGCGACGCGGCGACGCTCGTACCGGAGTTGACCGAGGCCGAATTCGTCGAGGTCAGCACGAGTCTGCGGCCCGGATCGCCGGACAACGCTCCGCTGATCGGACCGTCCGGAGTCGACGGTCTCGTGATCGCCACCGGGCACTACCGCAACGGAATCCTGCTCACGCCGATCACCGCCGACGAGATTGTCGCGCTGATCGTCGACGGCACCACGAGCGACGTCGTCGCACCGTTCGATCCGCGTCGGTTCACCCACGAGAAGCCACGCGACGCGGCGCACGAGAAGACGGATGAAAAGACGGAGGTACGCACATGAATGTGACGCTCAACGGCGAGGCGACAGCATTCGACGAGGGAGCCACGCTGGCCGACGTCGTGGCTGCGACGCTGCGTACGGACAAGGGTGTGGCGGCCGCGGTCGACGGCGAGGTCGCCCCAAAGACCACGTGGTCACAGCTCGTGCTGCGAGACGGTCAGGCGATCGAACTCCTCACCGCGGTCCAGGGCGGCTGACATGGAAGACATGCTGGTCATCGCGGGGGAGAAGCTGGGATCACGGTTGATCCTGGGCACCGGAGGCGCACCGAGCCTCCAGGTCGTGGAAGAGGTACTCGCAGCATCGGGTACGGCGCTGTGCACGGTCTCGATGCGTCGCGCGGACCCGACCGTCACCGGGTCCATCCTGGACGTGCTTCGCGAGCATGACGTACGGCTGCTGCCGAACACAGCCGGTTGCCGTACCGCTCGGGAAGCGGTGCTGACCGCTCAACTCGCACGGGAGGCGCTGGAGACCGACTGGGTCAAGCTCGAAGTCGTCGCCGACGACGACACGCTGCTGCCGGACGCGATCGAGTTGCTGGACGCGACCGAACAGCTGGTCAACGCGGGTTTTCAGGTGTTCGCGTACACGAATGACGATCCGATCCTGGCCCGCCGCCTGCAACGGGCGGGCGTCGTCGCGGTGATGCCGCTCGGTGCTCCGATCGGCAGCGGGCTCGGCATCCTCAACCCGCACAACATCGAGCTGATCGTCGCCGAGGCCACGGTGCCGGTGGTGCTCGACGCCGGCATCGGTACCGCGTCGGACGCGGCACTCGCGATGGAGCTCGGCTGCGACGCCGTGTTGCTGGCATCGGCGGTCACGCGAGCGCAGGAGCCGGCGATGATGGCGGCCGCGATGAGCAACGCGGTCACGGCCGGGCGTCTGGCACGCAACGCCGGGCGGATTCCGAAACGCATGTACGCGCAGGCGTCGTCGCCGACGACGGGTATGGCTGTCTTATAACTCAAGCAGCGGGAGCTCGGAGCACATGCCGGGCTGAGAGGACGACCAGCGTCGTCGACCGCATGAACCTGACCGGGTAATGCCGGCGTAGGGAGATATCACGTGAGCACACTGCTGGCCGTACCCCCGAAAACCAGCGAACCGGGACGGACACTGGAAGATCCGCAACCGCGGACCCTGGGTTTTCTCGACCAGACCGCGCTGTGGGGCAACCTCGGCATCAGCCTGCTGGGACCGGTCACCGCGGTATACGTGGTCGCGCCGGGCATGTCGTTTTTGGCCGCGTTCACCGCGGTCGTGGTCGGGACGCTGGTCGGAACGGCCGGGCTGGCGCTCGCGAACGTGGCCGGTGCGCAGACCGGCAAACCGGCGATGGTGCTGCTGCGCGGGCTGTTCGGGGCGAAGCTGTCCTACCTGCCGACCGTACTCAACGTCGTGCAGGTGCTCGGCTGGGCGATCTTCGAGATCGTGGTGATCTCACAGGCCGCATCCCAGCTTCTGCCCTGGCACGCGCACTGGCCGTACATCCTGATCGCGGGCGTGCTCACCACTCTGATGGCGATCCGGCCGCTCGGCTCGGTGCGGCTGCTACGCCGGTACGCGCTGATCGCCGTGCTCTTGGCGATGGGTTACCTGACGATTCAGCTGTTCCGCCAGCCGCTGCCATCGTTCACGCACGGCGGCTGGAACGGCTTCTGGATCGGCACCGACCTGGTCATCGCGGTGTCGGTCTCGTGGATACCTCTGGCCGCGGACTACTCACGGCACTCGCGGACGTCGCGCGCCGCGTTCGGTGGATCCTTTATGGGGTACGGGGTGACCCAGGTCTTCTGCTACGGGCTGGGTCTGTTGGCGCTCGCCACCGTCGCGTCGAAGGATCCGTCGCAGCACGGCATGTTCGGCGCGTTCATCGCGGTCCCGGTCGGCTGGCTCGCGTTCGGCGTACTGGTGCTGCGTGAGCTCGACGAGTCGTTCGCGAACGTCTATTCGACCGCGGTCTCTACGCAGAATCTCCGACCACGCTGGGACCGACGGATCCTCGCGGTCACGATCGGCGCGGTCGCCACGGCCGGCGCGTTCTGGCTGGACCACTCGTCGTTTCAGGCGGTGTACCAGAATTTCCTGTCGTTGATCGGTTCGATCTTCATTCCGATGTTCGCGGTGTTCGTCGTGCGCTACTTCGTGCGTCGGGACGACCGTACGTGGGACACGTCCGATTCCGCGCCGTCGCGTTGGCCGCTGCTGGTGCCGTGGATCCTCGGATTCATCACGTATCAGCTCATCAATCCCGGCCTGGTCACGCATTGGGCTGCGTTGTGGACGCACATCCAGGCGTGGCTGCACTTCACTCCTGCGTCCTGGATGAGTGCTTCCATCATTTCGTTCGTCGTGGCCTTCCTGGTCACGCTCGCGATTCCAGTCAGGGGGCGGAGTTGATTCCGAACGTTCTCACCATTGCCGGCACCGACCCGACCGGCGGCGCCGGCATCCAGGCGGACCTGAAGACGTTTTCGGCGCTCGGCGCGTACGGGATGAGCGTCGTCACCGCGCTTGTCGCGCAGAACACGCGAGGCGTGCGATCCCTGCACGACGTGCCGCCGACGTTCATCACCGAGCAGCTCGACGCGGTCTTCGACGACGTACGCGTGGACGCCGTGAAGATCGGCATGCTCGCCAACACGAAGGTGATCGAAGCTGTCGCGAAGGTGCTGTACGCGCGCAAGCCGCCGTACGTCGTGCTCGACCCGGTGATGGTCGCGAAGAGCGGCGACCGGCTGCTGACCGTCGACGCCGTGGCGACGCTGCGCAAAGAGCTGCTGCCGCTGGTCGATCTGATCACACCGAATCTTCCGGAGGCGGCCGACATCCTCGGTCTCGAGGAGGCCACCGACGAATCCTCGATGTACGCGCAACTCGGCACGCTTTGCAAGCTCGGCCCAGCGGTGCTGCTCAAGGGCGGGCATCTCGGCGGACCCGAGTCGCCGGATCTGTTCGCGGAAAGCGACGACGACGAGCCGGTACGCCTGGTGGCACCGCGGATCGAGACGACGAACGATCACGGCACCGGCTGTACGCTCTCGGCCGCGATCGCCGCGCTGCGCCCGCAGCGTGACGGCTGGCTGCCGGCGGTGAGGGATGCGAAGGCGTACCTCACCGGAGCGCTCGCCGCATCGTCCCGATTGGACGTCGGCGGCGGCCATGGACCTGTGCATCATTTTCACGAGATGTGGTGATTTGGAGCTTATACGCCGTTTCGGGTCTTACACACACTTAAATGCGGCTTTAGGTAAATATGGTGTCCTAACGTCTGAGACCACTCCAGACGACTTAGCCGGCGTTGCGCCGTTCTCGATCATGCCCGGTTGGCATGGTGTGATCTTGAATGGAAGGGCAGACTGGGAAGCTATGGGAGGTAATCGGCGGTTCGGGCTCGTTCTGGCCACCGCGTTGCTCGTGATCAGCGGATCGGCTGCGTGTGGATCTTCGTCGACGCCGACCGCGAACCCACCTACGACGCGAGCGCCGGTCGCCACGGTGATGCCGTCCTCGTCGCAGCCTTCGGTAGCGCCGCCGGCGCCATCTCCGTCAGATTCCGAGCTGTTCGACGGGCCGGGGCAGTTCACCGCGACGTGGCAGGGCGTCAAGGTCGTCAACGCGAAGTGCCCGGCCGCGTACCCGACGGCCGCCTGTTACACGATGACCGGGAGCGCCGCTCTGCCCAACCTCGGCCCGGTATCGCTTACCCGGACCGACGTGGTCGGCGTCGGTACGGCGAGTCCACCGGCCGGCTGCGTGAACGCGGCCACGGCCGGCGCCCTGACGAATGGCACCGGCATCCTCTCGTTCACCGCGAGCGGCGAATTGTGCGGACGGCGTACGTCGTTCACGGTGGCGTCCAGCACGGGATCCGGTTCGATGGTCGGGTACACGTTGCACGCCGTGATCGTCAACGACGCGACGAATAGCGACGCGGTGACGGAAAACTGGTCCGGCGAGATCGTCGCGGGTCGATGATGGTCGAAGATCTCGTCCTGCTGCCCGTACCGGCGGCTCCGGACATCCTGATGTACCAGGCCAAGCCGGATGTCGGGCTGTGGGATTCGGCCGACGGCGCGTACCACAGCGATCAACCGCCGCCGTTCTGGGCGTTTCCGTGGGCCGGGGGTCAGGGCCTCGCCCGATACCTCGGCGAACATCCCGAAGTCGTGGCCGGGCGGGACGTGCTCGATCTCGGTACCGGCTCGGGTCTCGTCGCCATCGCCGCGGCCAGGGCCGGAGCCGGTCGCGTGCTCGCTTGCGACTCCGACGCCGAGGCGATCGCGGCGGTCGCGCGGAACGCGGACGCGAACGGCGTCGCCGTGACCGCCATCGTCGGCGACGCGTTGAGCGGCGACGCGCAAGGCTGCGACGTGATCCTGGTCGGGGACATGTTCTATGGACCGTCGATGACGAATCGGGTGATGCGGTTCCTGCGGCGCAGTGGTGCGACGTGCCTGGTCGGCGACCCGGGCCGGGGTTTCCTGCTGCCGGACCGATTCGACGAGGTGGCCGTGTACGACGTACCTGTACGTTCCGTGGTTGAAGATGTGTCCACGATGCGTACCACGATCTGGCGGCTGCGGAGCAGAGCGGCCCCGGAGACGGAGGGGTAAAGAGTGACTGCACTCGCAGAAATGATCGCTTCCCAGGAGGCGGCGATCGAGGAGATGGCCTCGCGCGATCTCACGCGGGCGGTGGACTCTCTCGCCGGAGCGTCCCGGATCGTCTGCGTCGGCACCGGCACCAGTCAGCACGCCGCCGAGCTGGGCGCTCTCGCGTTCCAGCGAGCCGGACGCGATGCCCGCTGGCTGACCAGCTGGGCGGGTGCACATACGGCATTCCATCCGGGAGATGCGGTCATCGTCATCACGCACACCGCCGAGACCGTTTACGCGATTCGCACCCGCGCAGCCGCGCTCGCCGCCGGCGTACCGGTCGTGTCGATCACCGGCGTAGGCCGCACGACCTGGCCCGATGCCATCGAGACCGTCGCGCCGGAACGGTCCGAGACGTACACCGTCAGCTACACGGCCGCCGTCGCGGTGCTCGCCCGCCTCGCCGGTGCGCTCGGCGGCCCGGACCGCGACCTCGCCGGTACGGTGGCCGCGGTCCGCGACGCGATGGACGATCCGTTGATCGAGGGCGTACCGGTACCGGCGCGGTCGCTCGCGTTGATCGGCAGCGGGCCGTGGGGCGTCGCCGCGCGTGAGGGTGCCCTGAAGATCCGCGAGGCGGCCCGCATGCTGGCCGAAGGCTTCGACGCCGAGCGTTTCCTGCATGGCAACGCGGTCCCGTACACGGCGGCGGACGGGCTTGTGCTGCTCGCACCGGACGCGGATCCGGACGGTCTGGTCGCGGCCCTCGGTGCGGCCGCTCGCTCCGAGGGCATCCCGGTCTCCGAGTTGCCCGGCGATGTCGCGCTCGGCCCGGTGCTCGGCCAGATCCCGCTCACCGTACGGTTACAGCTGCTCGCCGAGTGGTACGCGGCCGTGCGTGGCCAGAACCCCGATGTCGCGATCACCGGCGCGTGGGCCACGAAGGAACTGTGGTCCTGATGGAGGGCCTGGTTTTCCCGGTCTCGAATCTCGAAGGCGATCGTTCGACATCCGCGATTGGCCGGGCGGTGGTCGGTGACGCGCTCCGCGCGGTCGATCCCATCGGGGCCCGCGCGGCGGCCGGCGAAACGAACTGGCGGCGCGAGTACGTCGGGCACTTCCGGCGCGTTCTCGAAGCGGGTCTGAGCAGTCCGGATGCGGCGGCCACGATCGCCACCGACGGTCTCGCCTCGCTGCATCAACGCATGCGCTTCGCACGCCCGGACGGAGCCGAGGTCGCACTGTCGGCCGTTTGCACCGCCGACCGATCGACGCTCGCCACCGAAACCGTCGTCGGCACCGGTACGCCCGATCGGGACGTCTCCGTGCCGTACCGGGGAACGAGGCTGATCGGCGACGGTCTGGCTCGTCAGCTCGATGCCTGGGTGACGAACGGCGTGATCGAGCCGAGCTGCGCCGAGGCGATCCGGCTCGTGGCCGAGAACCCGTCCTGGCTGGACCTGGCCGATCAGCGGATCGTCGTGCTCGGCGCCGGTGCCGAAATGGGTCCGGTGCACTCGTTGCTGCGCTGGGGCGCCGATGTGATCGCCATCGACCTGCCACGACCGGCGATCTGGACCCGGCTGCTGGAGCTCAACTCCCGGTACGGCGGACGGTTGCACGTACCGGTTCGGACCGGTACCGGGCCGCTGGCCGAACGTGCCGGTGCCGATTTGCTGCACGACCTGCCCGACGTCGCGGCGTGGCTCCGGGCGCACGACGGGCGTCTCGTCCTCGGCAACTACGTGTACGCCGACGGTGCCACGAACACGCGCGTATCGATGGCGGTCGACGTGCTGACCGATCACCTGCTGACGGAGCGGCCGGAGACCGCACTCGCGTTCCTGGCCACGCCGACCGACGTGTTCGCGGTGCCGGGCGACGCGGTCGAACAGGCCGGCCACGCGTACGCGGAGGCGACCGGCATCAGTCGGGTACGCGCGCCGTTGCGTGCGCTGTCGGCTGGGCGGCTCCTCCGTCGGAACTACGCGCCCGGGTCCGATCCCGGTGTCTGCGACAGCCTGGTGCCGCAGCAGGGGCCGAACTACGCGTTGGCCAAGCGGCTGCAACGCTGGCGGGCGACGGTGGCGAGAGCCGCGGGTACGACGGTCAGTTTCAAGGTCGCACCGCCCACCCGTACGCGTTCGGTGCTGAAGAATCGAGCACTCGCGGCGGCGTACGCCGGGGCACACCGATTCGGGGTCGAGGCGTTCGAACCGGCGACGAGCAACACGTTGATGGCCATCCTGCTCGTACACGACCTGCGTAATCCCGCGGCGGTCGCGCCTCGGGAGCATCCGTGGATGGACGAGGCGTACGCGGCGGCGCACGGCGGGCTGTGGCGGGCACCGTACGCCCCACGGTCCGCCCTGGGACTCGCCGCGCTGCTGGGCCTCGGGGGAGCGCGCAGCTGAGCTGCTCTGCGAAGATGTGTGGATGGCTGAGCTGTGGCATAACCAGGCGGAACTCGACGCCGCCCGCGATCGCTTCGAGTTGGCGATCCCGGGCTGGCAACGACCCGCGGCCTGGGGCATCGGATTCGTCCACGGCGACGGAGTCATCGAGTTCGTCCACACCAACGCGGCCTTTGGCTTCCTGCCCGCGGTCGTGGTCGGGAGCGTCGTCGGACACGTGCGGGGCAGTCGCTCGTACCGGCTGACGATTGAGGAACTTGATCGTGCGATCACGCTGCTCGAGCCGGCCGCGGGCGCGACCATGATGGAACATCCGAATCTCGCGGCGCTGCGCGCGGTCCGCGGTGAGCCCGACCGGCGCGGCGCCGGACTGGTCGCATTCATCGGTGACCTCGCGGACGAACCAGACGACGACGCGGGCGTCGCGGCCCTGCGGAACCGGCTGAATGTCGGTGCCGACGAGTAGTTTCGTCTGGTGACCGAGGAGATCGTCGCGTTCGCGACCGTTGACGAGTGCGTTGCGTGGTTCGAGGCGCACCACGCTGACACGACCGCGTTTCTCTGCAAGATCGGCAAGGGTGCGGCCGCGTCGACGACCATCGGATACCAGGACGTGCTGACCGTCGCGCTCTGTTTCGGCTGGATCGACGGGCACAAGCGCGCGCTCGACGACGAGTATTGGGTTCAGCGGTTCACGCCTCGCGGCCCCCGTAGCAAGTGGTCGAAGATCAACCGCGACAAGGCGGAAGTGCTGGTCGCGGCCGGTGAGATGCGCCCGACCGGCCAGCGCGCGATCGACGCGGCCCGGGCCGACGGCCGGTGGGAGGCCGCCTACGCCGGTGCCAAATCCGCCGAGGTACCGGCAGATTTAGCCGCCGCGCTCGACGAAGATCCGGCCGCGCGCTCGTTCTTCGCGACGCTGACCGGCGCGAATCGCTACGCGATCCTGTATCGCATCGAGGATGCGAAGAAGGCGGAGACCCGGGCCGCCCGCATCGCCAAGTTCGTGCGGATGTGCCACGACGGTGAGGTCATCCATCCGAGTCGTTGAACTCTCTTGGAACATGTGTTCTAATCATTGAGTGCGTTGGGACAAGCTGAAAGCCGATGGTTCTGGCCAAGCAGAGCAGTCGGATGGCGTGACCAGCGCATCCAACGGATCGGTGCGAGCGGCCCCACCCCTGCCGCTCGCACCGGCCGGGATCGGTTTCGACAAGGCCGTCCGGCGGACGTTCGATACACCGGAGTTCGCCGGGATGGTCTTCCACGAGGTCCAGGCCAAATCGATCATCAACAAGGTGTCTGGTCAGTCGCAGGTGCCGTTCTCCTGGACGATCAATCCCTACCGTGGCTGCTCACATGCCTGCGTCTACTGCCTGGCCGGCGATACCCCGATTCTGATGGCCGACGGCCGGACGAAGCCGCTGGCCGACGTCCAGGTCGGCGATCGCATCTACGGCACCGAGGTGCGCGGGCGATATCGGCGCTACGTCCCGACTCGGGTGCTCGCGCATTGGCAGACGCTCAAGCCTGCGTATCGGGTGCGCCTCGACGACAACACCGGCCTGGTCGCGAGTGCCGATCATCGGTTCCTCACCAATCGCGGCTGGAAGCACGTTTCGGACCTGACCGTCGGGATGAAACTCGTCGGCACCGGAGGCTTCGGACCTCCCTCGAAGATTAACGAGGACTATCGCGTCGGCTACCTGTGCGGCTTGGTGCGCGGCGACGCGAACCTGAATCCGACCCGTCCGATCCGCGGCGTGCCCCGCTTCCGGCTGGCGCTCGCGGATCCGGAGGCGCTGGCCCGGGCAAGCGAGTTCCTGGAAGCATTCGAGATCGCGACGAGCCGGTTCCAGCTGTCGCCGGCCACCAGCGTCCGTATGCCCACGTGGGCGCTCACGACCGTTGACGATACAGACGTGGCGAGGATCGCCGACCTGATCGCGTGGCCGGTCGAGTCAACCGGCGACTGGCGACGCGGCTTTCTGGCCGGCATCTTCGACGCCGAGGGCAGCCGTAGCAGAGGAGTGTTGCGGATCTTCAGCAATGACCGTGAAGTGATCGATCGAGTCGTCGTGGCCTGTGACGAGTTCGGGTTCGAGATCGCTCGTGACATTCCGCGGGCGAACGGTCTGATGACCATCCAGATCGTCGGCGGCCTGCGGGAGCACCTGCGCTTCTATCACCTCACCGGCCCGGCGATCTCCCGCAAGTGGGACATCACCGGTGCAGCGGTCAGGTCCGATCCGCCGCCGCGCATCGTCGCGATCGAGTCGCTCGGCATCACGCTGCCGATGTTCGACATCACCACCGGCACCGGCGACTTCATCGCCGACGGCGTGGTCAGTCACAACTGTTTCGCTCGACGTACGCACGAATATCTGGAGTTCGACTCCGGACACGACTTCGATACCCAGGTGGTCGTGAAGGTCAACGCCGGCGAGCTGCTGCGACGCGAACTGTCCGCGCCACGGTGGCGCGGTGCGTCGATCGCGATGGGGACGAACGTCGACGTCTACCAGCGTGCCGAGGGCCGCTACAAGCTCATGCCGGAGATCATCGCCGCGCTGCGCGACTTCGCGAATCCGTTCTCGATCCTCACCAAGGGCACGCTGATCCTGCGCGACCTCGACTTACTCCGCCAGGCCGCCGACGTCACCGACGTCAACCTCGCGTTCTCGGTCGGCTTCGTGGACGAGGCGGTGTGGCGTGCGGTCGAGCCCGGAACACCCTCGCCACGGCGCCGTCTCGATGCGGTGCGGGCGTTCACGGATGCGGGCTTCGACGTCGCCGTACTGATGGCGCCGATCCTGCCTGGCCTGACCGATACCGACGAGTCGATCGACGCCACGGTTCGCGCGATCGCGGCGAGCGGCGCGGTCAGCGTCACGCCGCTGCCATTGCATCTACGGTCCGGCGCTCGCGAGTGGTACCTGGCCTTTCTTGAACGCCACGATCCTGCGCTGCACGAGCGCTATCTGAAGCTGTTCCGGTCCGGTGCCTATCTGCCGGCGGCCGAACAACGCGAGATCACCGCCCGCGTCCGGATGGCATCCCGGCGGTACGGCATCGGTACGTCGGGTGCGCGCCAAGTCCGGACGGTCCGAGCGGATCCGACGCCAGCGCCGGTACACGAGCAGTTGACGCTGCTATAGGTCGCGTTTGTCTTCCATCTCCCAGGCGTGGTCGAGGACATGCCACGCGATGCGTCTGGCCAGATATCGCACCGGCCACGCGGCGTCGGCGTCGCCCGCTTCGATCGCGGCCAGAATGTCGGCGTGCATCGCGTCGATCGCGACTCGATCATCGATCGCCGGTTGCTTGTGCTTCACGCCGAACTTGCGCGCGTAGGAGGCCTCCGCGCCGTACACGTGGTCGATCATCTTGTCCCGGTCTCGGCCGCCGCCACGAGGTCCTTTGCGCAGCTCTGGGCCGGTTTTCGCGACGACGTCGTCGAAGACCGACCAGGATGCGCCGACCAGCTTGGCGATGCGTTTCCGGGCGGTCGGCGTCAGGTCGGTACGGTCGATTTCGCCGATCTCACCGGGCGCCCCGAAGTCGGTGGTCATGTTCCCCGGGATGCGTTCGACCACCCGAAAGTCGTCCGCGATGTGTTTCGGCCAGGCGATGCCCGCGGTCTTGGCGACGGGGGCGTACCGCTCGGCGTACTCGGCGAGGGCCTCGATCGCCGCTTCGTCGGTCTTGCCGGAACGCGACCATCCGGGCCAGTCCACCGCACAGGCGAAGACCTTCTTGGACCCGACCTCCAAATAGATCTCAGTAGGCATAACCGGATGCTCGCACGCGCGACCGACACTCTCACCGAGTTCGCATGATCGCGACGCCCGGTCGCCGATGGCGGTCCGTCGGCCGATGCGCCGTCCGTCAGTGACCAGACACCGAGATCACCTCGCGCCAGGACTCCGCGTCAGGAGTCCAGGTAACGCAGGACGGCCAGGACTCGGCGATGGTTCGCGTCGCTCGGCGGGAGGCCGAACTTTGCGAAGATGCTGGTCACGTGCTTCTCGATCGAGCCTTCGCCGACGAACAACGTCTTCGCGATCGCGGCATTCGTCCGGCCCTCGGCCATCAGCTCCAGCACCGCCCGTTCGCGAGCGGTCAGCGCCGCGACCACGTCGGTCTTCCGCGATGCGCCGAGCATCTGCGTGATCACCTCAGGGTCCAGGACGGTTCCCCCGGCAGCGATTCGCCCGAGCGCGTCGATGAAGTCGGTGACGTCGGCGATCCGGTCTTTCAGGAGGTAGCCGACCCGGTCGGAACGGCCGCCCAGCAACTCCGCCGCGTACCTGGTCTCGATGTACTGCGAGAACACGAGCACGCCGACCAGCGGATACTTTCGCCGGATCTCGATCGCCGCCCGCAGGCCCTCGTCGGTGTGCGTCGGCGGCATGCGGATGTCCACGACCGCGACATCGGGCGGATCGATCGCGACCGCCACCAGCAGCGCGTCACCGTCGCCGACCGCCGCGATCACCTCGTGCCCCCGGCTCGTCAACAACTCGACCAGGCCGTCCCGCAGGATCACCGAATCCTCGGCGATTGCGATGCGCATCTTCCGCCGCATCATCGGCTCAGACATGGGTCGGCATCTCGATCTCGATCACGGTCGGCCCACCGAGCGGGCTCTCGACATCGAGCCGGCCGTCTACTGTCCGTACGCGCTCGGCCAGCCCGAACAGCCCGGTGCCGCCCTGCTGGGTGGCGCCGCCGTCGCCGTCGTCGATGACGCGTACCCGCATGCGCTCCCCGCTCTGACCGACCGTGACGCGGGCCTGATGTGCGCCACTGTGCTTGGCGATGTTCGTGAGAAGTTCCGCGACGCAGTAGTACGCGATCGTCTCGACCGCGGGCGACGGCCGCGTCACAAGATCGACATCCAACATCACCGGTACCGGCGACCGGGCCGCCAGCGTCGCGAGCGCAGCGTCGAGGCCACGATCCAGCGCCGGGGGATGGATGCCGCGGGCCAGGTCGCGTACCTCGACGAGGGCCGCCTTGGCGCTCTGGTGTGCGGCATCGACCGCGATCCGGGCGGATGCGAGATCGACCGGCCCGTTCACGCCGGCGAGCTCCTCTTTGGCCAGGCCGATCTTCATGGCCAGGGCGACGAGCCGGGCCTGCGTGCCATCGTGCAGGTCGCGCTCGATTCGGCGCAGTCGTGCGGCCGCGTCGTCGACGGTCTGATTACGGATGTGTTCGAGGTCGCGTACGCGTTCGGTCAGCGTCGTCGCCCCGAGCATGCCGCTGACCAGCAGCCGATCAAGCGTGACCAGGCCTCGGACGACCCACGGGGCGGATACGACCACGACGCATCCGACGATCACGGTGGTCAGGAGGCTCGGGAGCGTGTCGAGCAGGAAGCTCTTGTCGCCGCTGAGGCTTCGATGCGGGACGACCGAAGAGCCGCCCCCGATCGGCAGCAGCCGCCACAGCGGATAGGTGATCAGAGCGATTCCGTACAGCCAGAACGCGGCGGCGCAAATGAACGTGACGAGCGCCAGCGGGAACTTGATCAGCAGGTACAGAACTGCGCGCCAGCCGACCGAGTCCGACCAGGCGGACGTCCACGCGCCCAGCAAACCCGGTCGGTGGCGACGGTGCGGCGGTGCGTCGACGCGCAGATCAAGTACGTTTCGGGCGACCCAGCGGTACATCCCACCGAGGCCCCGGGCGCCTTGCATGACCAGGATGAACAGTGGAATGCCGAGCAGCGTCACGGTGAGCGCAATGCTGACCACCGGCGCGACCAGCACGTACAGGAAGCCGGGTACGGCCAGCGGCAAGCCGATCAAGGCATAGAGAAGCTCGATGAAGCTGCGTCTACGAAACGGAGTGCGCAGGAGCTCGATCATGGAAGCCTCGTTTGCTTGGTAACAGGTAGGTTACCCGGCGATGCCTGCGCTCAGGACCGTAGAGTCGACACATGATCATCGGCCTCGTCGCCGCCGCGCTGTCGGCCATCTGCTACGGCGTCGCCTCCGTGCTGCAGGCATCCGCCGCGCGCCAGCAGGAGGATACCGGCGGCGTTGACGCGCGACTGCTGGCCAGGCTGGCCCACAACGGCGCGTTTATCGCCGGCGTCGCCCTGGACCTGATCGCGTTTCTCGCTCAGTTCGTCGCGCTGCGATATCTGGCTGTGTTCGTCGTGCAAGCCGTCCAGGCGGGCAACCTCGCGGTCACCGCGATCGTCTCGATCCCGCTCCTCGGCGTACGGCTGGCCGGGCGCGAGTGGGCCGCTGTCGCCGCTGTCTGCGTCGGCCTCGTGCTGCTTGCCGTCGCCGCGGGTTCGGAGCGGGTGGCGCCGGTCGGCGACGCGGTGAAATGGGGCATCTTGATCGCGTCGGTCGTGGTCGGTGCGATCGGCGCGATGGTCGGACGGTGGAAGGTCCGGTGGGCACCGGTCGCGCTCGGGTTCGTCGCCGGTCTCGGATTCGGCGTGGTCGCGCTCGGTGCGAGGGTGACCACCGATCTCAACATCGTTCATCTGCTGACGAATCCCGCCGTGTATGCGATGGGGATCGGCGGCTTCACGTCGTTCCTGTTCTACACGACCGCTCTGCAGCGGTCCGGCGTGACGACCGTGACGGCCGCCGTGATCATCGGCGAAACGCTGCTTCCGGCCCTGGTCGGCGTGATCGTGTTGGGGGACCGGACCCGTTCGGGATTCATCCCGGTCGCGATCCTGGGCTTCATCGTGGCAATCGCCGGTGCGATCATGCTGGCCCGCTTCGGCGAGCCGGAACATGCGGTCGCCGCGACCGAGCCCGCATAGCGCTCACGTCGACTCGGGATAGACGCGAGATACTCGTAGGCATGAAGCTGAAACTCGACCTGCACGAGATTTTCAACAAAGGACGCGACATCGATCGCGCGCTGCGCGACATCATGGATGAAGCCGTGCAGAAGAAGGCCACGCTGGTCGAGATCATTCCGGGCAAGGGCTCAGGCGCGCTCAAGAAGCACGTCTTGAAGTATCTCGACCAAAAAGAGGTGAAGGCGATCTACCACCGCGTCGAGAAAGATTCGAAGAACTTCGGCCGGATCTTCGTCCACTTCAAATGGACCGAGAAGCGCTAGACCTCTGCGCCGTCGCCCTCCGCGGCCTCCGCCGACGAGAACGCGTCGGCGCCGAGCGCTTCCCAGGTCACCGGCGCTCCATGGCGGTGATCGACGTGGTCACCCTCGTGGCCCGGCGGAAGATCGCAGATCATGTTCGTCAGTTCGCCGCCGAGATTGGTGAAGTACGCGTTCCCGCAGATCGGCTCATCGCTGCTATCCATGCCGTCAGACTAATCTCCTCGATCACTTACTGCCCGGCAACGGGGATCACGTGAACATGAAAACCCCACAAGCAAGTTTTGTCAGGATATTGATGCATATATTCCGTAATTAGGACGTAACGCTTAGCGCGGCGATGAGCCCCGCAACCTGATCAGCTGCGCCAATCCGAAACAGCCGGTTGCTCCACATGCGACACCGGTGCCGCCCCACGCGAGCAGCAACTCTGGTCACGCCCGCTGAGCCCTGGCAGAGTAAGCACGATGATCGGAAGCGTTGTTCATCTCGCCACCGGAAATCAGGGAAACCGCGACGCGAACCATGTGCCCGGTGTCGTCCTGACCGGCGTCGTCATCGGTACCCTGCTGCTGTGGGCTGCGGTCCGCGCCATGTTCGGAAAGAAGAAGTAGGCGGGGGACGCCATGCACGATCACACCATCGGCGACTGGCTCGACGATCTTGGCTCATCCAAACCGGCACCCGGTGGCGGCGCGGCGGCCGCGATGCTCGTCGCGATCGGCGCGGCGCTGGTCGAGATGGTCACCAACCTGACGATCGGCAAGCCGCGCTACGCTGAGCACGAGGCGCTGATGCTCGATGCACGGACCGAAGCGCAACGCATTCGAAGGCGCGCGCTCGCGCTGGCCGACGAGGACGAGCAGGCGTTCAACGCCGTGGTCGCGGCCTATCGCATAGCGAAAGACGATCCGGCGCGCTCGTCGGCGATTCAGGACGCGACCGCCGCTGCCGCCGAACCACCGTTGGCCGCCGCCGAACTCGCCGCCGCCGTGATCGCGCTGGCCGGGCGGATCCGTCCCGGAGCGAACGTCAACCTGCTGTCCGACGTCTCGGTCGCCGCTTCGTCGGCACGGGCGGCGCTGGAGTCCGCGGTGGTCAACGTCGAGATCAACGCCTCGGCCCTACACGACCCCGGCCCGCTGCGCGAGCGGTTGTCGGCGTACCTTCCGGCCGCCGGCGAGGCGGAAGACATCATTGCCCTGGTACGCGCGGCGGTGACCGCGTGACCGCCCGCATGATCGATGGGCGCGCCCATGCGGCCGCCGTCATGGCCGAACTCGCCGGGACCGTCGCCGCGCTCGATGGTGTGACGCCCACGTTGGCCGTGCTCGTACCGACGGACGACGGCGCCTCCGACTGGTACGTCCGGAACATCGAACGCAACGCCGCGAAGATCGGAGTCACCGTTCGGGTCGAGCGCGTATCGGACGCGACCGGCATTGCGCAGCGGCTGGACGCGTTCAGCGCCGATCCGACGGTGCACGGCATCATCTGCCAGACGCCGCTGCCGGACGGCCTCACGCTCGCCGAGGTCGCGGCACACATCACGCCGGCCAAGGACGTGGACGGAGCGAATCCGACCAGCCTCGGACGGCTCGCGGCCGGGCTGCCCGCGTACGCGCCGGCCACCGCCGCCGCCGTTCTGGAGGTTCTGCAGCGCGAGAACATCGAACTCGGCGGAACACCGGTGACCGTCGTCGGCCGCAGTACGGTCGTCGGAAAGCCGGCCGCGTTGCTTCTTCTGGCGCAGCACGCCACCGTGACGATCTGCCACAGCCGTACGCGTGACCTGGTCGATGCATGTCGCCACGCCGACGTGTTGGTCGCGGCGGTGGGTCGACCAGGTCTGATCACGGCCGAGCACATCAAGCCGGGCGCCGTCGTGATCGACGTCGGCACGAATCCGACGCCGGACGGTGGCCTCATCGGCGACGTGGATGCCGCCAGCGCCTCCGAGGTCGCGGGGGCACTTACGCCCGTACCTGGTGGGGTCGGTTCGGTGACCACGGCGCTGTTGCTGCGTCACGTAGTAACCGCCGCAACCCTCGCCGGTTAGTCCGCACCACAACGCGGGGATCTTGCGTGTGAGCGGCTAACCGCAATGCCGCGTAGTTAAGGTCCTGGGGCGGCTGTCAACTCTTCTGGGCTGAGGATCTTGGTAGTGATGGTGATCTGGTAGTTGGTGCGGTCGATGGCGCCTTTGGCGCGGTGTTTGGAGATCGCGCGTTTGACGACGCGGGGGCTGCGGCGGTCGCGGCGCGGTGGGAGCAGATCGGCGAGGACTGCTCGGCCGATCGCGCCGACCAGGTCGATGGTGGTTGTGGCGATGACGCCTGCGGCGTGGATGACCTGGTCTCGGGCGGCGTGCAGGGCGACGGTGAAGCTGGCCCGGTCCGCGTCGAGGCCGGGTCGGCTGTCGGTGGCGTCGGCCATCGCCAGCCGTAGGGCCTGGTAGGTGCACAACAGTGCGTAGACCTCCTGGTCGACGCCCGGCGGGGTTTGGGCGCGCAGGACCCGCCCGCCGAGCATGGTCGCTTTCAGTTGCAGGTAGGTTGTTTCGATCTCCCACCGCTGGTGGTAGAGCTCGACGAGGTCACGGGCCGGGAATGTCCGGTGGTCGGTCAGGGTGGTCAGCAGCCGGTAGCGGCCGTGATGGCGAGTCCCGGCGCCGGCCGTCGTCACCACGATGTCGGCGTCGATCACCCGGATCGGGACCGTGCCGATGATCGAGAGCCAGGAACCGTCCGGCAGTGACCCGGTCCGGGGCAGGCGGCGGCTGTTCTTGGCCCGGATCAGCAACCCCGCGCCGGCGGTGTGGATCTGCGCGGCCAGGGCCGCCACGGCGAAGTTACGGTCGGCCAGCAGCAGCATCCCGGGCCGCAGACAACGCAGCAGGCCGGGGGCGTAGCTGGTTTCCCCGACCCGGTAGGGCCCGAACACGACGTCGATGACGGTCCGGGTGCCGCACGCCACAACGGCCAGGAGCCGCAGCATCGGATATCCCGACCCGCCGTGCGAACCGCTCTGGCCACCATAGACAGCCAGATTCGGCGCGCTGTCCGGGACGAACATGCTGGTCCCGTCGATCGCGCAGACCAACAGGCCCCGCCATCGGGCCACCCCCGCGGCCGGGCCCGCGAGCAGTTCGAACAACGCCCGCAACGGCGCGGCCCCGACCCGGCGGCGGGCCTTCGCCAACGCGGAGGAGCCCGGATCCGCCACCGGCAGGCCCGACAGGCCCGCGACCAGCCGGGACCACACCTGCCGATAGCCCGATCGGCGAACAACGCCCCGGCCAGCAGCAGATACACCACCACTCGCGAGGGCAGATCCCGAACACGGACCTGGACACGGCGCGTCGCCGTGAGGACCGCGTCAACCATCTCGAACGGAACGATCTGGGTCAGCTCGCCGAGATGACCGGGCGCGAACCGGCCACCGGCTACCGTGATCGTGCGGGCAATGACAGAATTATCCGGCAACGGGGCTCCCGGCAGAACATAGGTGATCTTCGTCGACACCCGTTCTACAGGAGCCCCGTTCCCATGTCACCCAACACAATCCGGCTTGACAGCCAACCCAGGGCCTTAACTACGCGGCATTGCGGCTAACCGGCCAGCCAACGATTCGATGTCGCCACCGTCGTCAGCCGCTGCGTGGCCCGCGACAGCGCGACGTAGAGCGTACGCACACCGGACCGGGACTCAGCCACGATCGCGTCCGGATCGACGACCAGCACGCCGTCGTACTCCATGCCCTTGGCTTCCAAGCTCGTCACCACCTGCAAGCGCGGCTCGTCGATGGCCGCGAGCCACGACGCGACCAGCGATCGGGACGACTGCGTGGCGATCACGCCGACCGTACCGTCCACACCGGACAGCAGGTCCTTGACGGCCGACACCACCGCACCCGGCACATCGGCCTGGGACACGACGACATGCACCGGGTCGACGCCGCTGGAGCGCACCGCGGTGGGCAGCGCGATGTCCGGCAGCGCCCGCCGAACCACGGCCTTCGCCACGTCGAAGATCTCGACCGAGTTTCGGTAGTTCGTGGTCAGCACGTAGTCGTTGCGCTTGCGGCCGCGCAGCGCGGCGTCGCGGGCCCTTCGCGCCTCGCCCGGATCGCCCTGCCAGGCCGACTGCGCCGGGTCGCCGACGATCGTCCAGCTCGCGAGCGCGGCCCGGCGCCCGATCATGCGCCACTGCATCGGCGACACGTCCTGCGACTCGTCCACGACGATGTGTGCGTACTCGCGATAGTCGGCCGGGCGCTCGATCGCGGCGCGCCGGGCATCGGCCTGCCGCTGGAACTGCGTGGTGAGCTCCTGCACGCCACCGACCGAATACGGGTCGACCGCCTTCCGCTTGCGAGGTGGTTGGCCGAGAAGCTCATCGAGTTCGTCGATCAGCGCGATGTCCTCGACCGACAGATCGAACCGGCCACGCGCGTCCGCTTCGGGCAGTTGGGCCATCGCGATCGCCAGGACGTCGATCTCGCGTCGATCGAGCAGCCCGTTCGCGTACCCGCGAAGTACGCCCGGATCGGCCAGCCACCGCAGAACGTCGACCGGGGCGACCATCGGCCACCAGGCGTTCATGAACGTGATGAATTCGCGGCGCTCCGCGATCGTTTCGGCGAAGTCCTCGCGCGGATCCTTCCAGCCGGGTCCGAGCAGCTCGCGGGCCTGCAGCCAGAGCGCGTTCAGGACGTGTCCGGCCGCCTTCTTGCGAACCGTGTTCCGGCCGACCTGGCCGTTGTTGAGCAGAAGGTCGCGGATGCCGTCGAGTGCCTGCCGGTTCAGCCGCAGAAGCTGACCCCGGAACAAGATCC
>CAWHRE010000005.1:0-553762 GCA_963831705.1 uncultured Actinomycetota bacterium
GGTCTCGGCCGCGTTGGTCAGCGCGACCTCGTCAAAGGTGTCCCGCACCCCGCTGACCGTGTACTGGAAGGTTTCCCGCACGCCGTGCACGCCGTTGGAGGCCGTGATCGTGTCGTCCCGGGACTGGGCGAAGCCGCTGAACTGAGTGCCGCCGCCCGCGGGTAGGTCTGACCGCCCGGACGAGCTCACCGGGAGCACGAAGTCACGCAGGCCGTCATAGGACAGGCTGTTGCTGGCGGTCTGGGACAGCGGGATGACCTCGGAGAAGACGACGGGGTTCGACGGGCTGTAGGAAAGGACGTTATTCGCCGAGGGCGACTTGCCCGCGTCGAAGCCGGAGAGCCAGACGCCGGTGGTCGATCCGCCCGCCGAGGTGAGGAGCTGGTCCAGGGAAGTCCGGGAAATCGAGTGCCAGTCAGTGGGGACCTTGTAATAGGTGCTGTTCGCTGAGTCGGCGACGTATGTGTACGCCGGGGCGCCGCAGCCACTTAGCCCAACCACGGTGAGGCCAGTCGCGACGAGGAGTACCAACCCCCCGACGAGGCCTCTTGTCGAGCGGAAGGCCTTGTTCGTCAAGGGACGACCTCCACCAATTCGCCGTTGTAGCTAAGTATGCCGCCACATATCGATTTGGTATAGGTTTCGCTGCGGCTAGATCATCCTCAGAAGTTCAGGCTTTTACCTGAAGCACTGGCCTTCGCCACGGTAGGTGGGCACCGGCCGGGCCGTCGCTGAACCGCTGCCAGCGCCCGACTCGACCACGTGGTAGTGGTTGAAGCGCTCGGCCAGCTCACCGCCCTTCGCGTGCCGCATCCAGACCCGGTCGCCGAGCCGGAGGCGGTCCGCCGCCGCCCCGAGCAACCGGCGTCTGCACCTCGCCGGCTCCCTCCGTGCGGGTCAGCCGCAGGCCCGTCCGGCCCGTACGGCGCCGGCAGCCTGTCCGGCGTCCCGGTCCCCGAGGCCACGTAGCCGCCGCTGTACAGGGTGACCACCCCGGGTCCTGGCCTGCGGACCACCGGAAGCGCGTACAGCAGGGCCGGCTGCGGCCGGAATTTCCGGTAGGAGTCGAACAACGTCGGGCCCACGAGGCCGGAGCCGGCGGCGATCTCGGTGACGGACTTGTCGGCGGCGGTGGACTCCAGCGAGCCGGTGCCGCCGCCGTTCACGAACTCAAGCGCGGTCAGCTCGCGGATACGGCGCACCGCCTCGGCGCGCCGCGCGTTCAGCTCGGCCGCCGAGCGGGACTGCGCCACCCGCAGCACGGCGGCCTTCAGCGGGGCCCCGCGCGGCGCGTCGCCCAGGCCGGCGATCTGCCCCTCGTAGCCCATGACCCCGACCAGCGCGAAGCCCGGCCGGGCGAGGATCGCCGCGGCGAACCGCGCGGCATCCTCGGGTGAGCGCAGCGGGGAGCGCAGCGTGCCCACCCGGACGCTGCCCACCGGCAGCCAGGCCACGTCGATCTCCAGGCAGACCCGGACCTGCGGATGCCCGTCGCCCAGGACCGCGTCGATGAAGTCGAGGTGCTCGACGGAGTCGATCGTGATGGTGACGGACCGCCGCGCCGACTCGCTCGCGGCCAGGGCACGCAGGGCGGACCTGTCGACGGTCGGGTAGGCGACCAGCAGGTCGGCGTCCAGCCCCCGGCCCAGGTCGCGCCGGGCGGCGTCGCCGTGCAGCCACAGCGCCTCGGCCAGTGAGTAGCACATCACCCCCTGGTAGCCGGGCCGGGCCAGGGCCCGCTCGATCAGGAACCGGCAGCGGAGCGACTTGCTGACCACCCGGATGGGGGTCCCGCTGGCCCGGCGCACCAGGTCGTCGGCGTTCGCGTCGAACGCGTCCAGGTCAACCACCGCTAGCGGCGGGTCGAGGTCCGAGGTCGCCTGATCACAGAGTTTGACGCGGTCAAGCCCGGCGAGCGGCCGCGAGAAAAAGCCTGGCATGGTGGCACACTAGACCGAACCGGCAAGAATGTGGATCTTCGGCAGGAAAATTTACGCTTCCCTGGGAGACCGATGACCTGGCAGAACTGGGCGGGTACGGCAACGGCCAACCCGGCACGCCGCTACTGGCCGCGAACGGCGGACGCGATCGCGGACGCCGTCCTTGACGCCGGCAAGGCGGGCCTTACGGTGCGCGCGCTGGGCAGCGGTCATTCCTTCACCCCGGCCGCCGCCACCGACGGGGTGGCGGTCGACCTGTCCCAGCTGGACCGGGATCGTCGCCGCGGACGCGCAGACGGGGCTGGTGACGGTGCGATCGGGGACCACCCTGCGCCAGCTCAACGCCGGCCTGGACGCGCTCGGCCTGGCCATGCCGAACCTGGGCGACATCGACGCGCAGACGATCTCGGGCGCCATCTCCACGGGAACGCACGGCACCGGTGCGGGCCTGGGCGGGATCGCCACCCAGGTCGAGGCCCTCGAGCTGGTCACCGCGGACGGGTCGCTCGTCACCGTCTCCGCCGCGGAGAGCCCTGACCTGTTCGCGGCGGCCAGGATCAGCATCGGCGCGCTGGGCCTGATCGCCACCGTCACGCTGCGCTGCGTGCCGGCGTTCCGGCTCGCCGCCGACGAGCGGCCCATGCCGCTGGAGGAGGTCATCGAGAGGTTCGACGAGTTCGCCGCCGGCAACGACCACTTCGAGTTCTACTGGTTCCCCTACGGGCGCAACGCGCTGGTGAAGCGGAACAACCGGGTTGACGCGACGCTTACCTTTTCCCCGCCCACCCGCCCCATCCGCCCGCCCGCCCCATCCACGCCCACCCGCCCCGCCCCATCCCGCCCGCCATGCCGGGCTGGCGGCGGTTCCTGGAGTACGAGGTCATGGAGAACGCCGCGTTCGGCGCGCTGTGCCGGACGGGCCGCGCCGTTCCCGCCATGGTCAGGCCGCTCGGCCGGATGGCGGCGGCTACCTTGTCGCCGCGCTCGTACTCGGCCGGCTCGCATCAGGTCTTCGTGACGCCGCGGCGGGTCCGCTTCGTCGAGTCCGAATACGCGCTGCCCCGTGAGTCGGTACTCGACGTCCTGGCCGAACTGCGGGCCGCCGTGCCGAGGCTCGCCCGGCCGGTCATGTTCCCCGTCGAGGTCCGGGTCGCCGCCGCCGATGACATCTGGCTGTCTACCGCCTACGGTCGCGACACCGCCTACATCGCGATCCACCAGTACGCCGGGATGCCGTACCAGGAGTACTTCGCCGTGTTCGAGTCGATCGCGGCCGGCGTGGGCGGCCGCCCCCACTGGGGCAAGATGCATACGCTGGACGCCGAGCGGCTCGGCGAGCTCTACCCGAGGTTCGCCGATTTCCGCCGGGTCCGTGACCAGGTAGACCCCGAGCGCCGGTTCACCAATGCCTACCTGGAGCAGGTGCTGGGCGGATAGCCGCGCGTTAGATATCGTTGGGGTCAGCGACAGTTTTTGTTTCTTGTCCGGCCAGTCCCTCGGATAGGACAATCGCTGGGGAGTGTGGATGATCCCGGGGGGAATCAAACGCCATGACCGATCGACTGCCCTTCGCCGGCGTTTACCGGTTCCAGGCGGGGACACTGATCACGCCACTTGGGCCGTATGACGGGGAGCCTCCGTCCCGGCCCAGCGTACGGAAAGCCGGGCCGACGAGGCCTTGGCCAAGATATATGAAGAACAGTATGGCCCCCTCACGGGACTGGCAGCGCTGCTCATCTGGGCGGCGACCCGCCCTCCGGCGACCTCGCCCGTCACGGGCGGCGCGCTTAACACGGGGGCATTTCCCGGACTTTCTCCCGCGGCTGGGCCGGAAAAAGGAAATATTGCAGGGGATGCGGGGGCAGGGGCGATTCCGGGCGCTATCGGGGAAATAGCGAAGGAAATCGTGCATGACGCCCTGGCGGCGATGCACCGCGAGTGGCACCGGCTGCGCGACGCCGAGCGGGCGGTTGCCTACCTGCGCCGCGTCGTCGTCAACGAGGCGCGCGCCCAGGGCCGGTCACCGGGACCAGGCCCGGGCCAGGGCGCCGACGCGGCCATCGGCAATGACGGCGGCCTGTCCGCCATGAGCACGGTCGTGCTCGCGGCCCTGCGACGGCTGCCCGGACGGCAGCGCGAGGCCCTCGTGCTGCGCTACTACGCGGACCTGCCCGAGCCAGCGGCGGCGGACGCGATGGGGGTTACCCGGGCCGCGTTCCGCGGCCATGCCGCCAGGGGCATGATCGCCCTGCGGCTCCTGCTCGACCAGGGACCCTGAGGGACAACCCAGGACAGGGTGGATAACCCGCACATGGCGTGCGGGTTATCCACAATGCTGCCCACAGTGCTGTGCACAGTTATTAATCACAACCGCCCCTCAGGCCCGTGGGGCTACCAGGACGTGGGGGCCGGGTCGGGCACTGGCGGGGTCACCTCGTCCTCGGAGGGGGTGGCGCGCGCCGCCATCCCGTCGGTGTTCGCCGCGGGGTCGGGGTAGCTCACGCCGTCCAGCCTGCCGTCGGCGCTGGCGCCGCGGCGCCGGCGCCACAGCAGCGCCGCTACCGCCCCGGCGCTGGCCAGCACGGTAGCGGCCAGCGCGGACCAGGCCAGGGCGGGCCGGATCGCTGGCCGCCGCGAGGCCGGGCGGACCTGCTTGGCCGTGGTCCGCAGGGCGGCGGAGATCCGCGGCGCTGCCTTCTTGACTACCGCCTTGGAGACCGCCGGCGCCGCGGTGGACGTGGTGTAGTCGGCCGCGCTCTCCAGCCGGGGCGCCATCCAGCCGCGAACGCTGTCGGTGCCGGCCCGCAGGCCCGCGGCCACGCCCTCGGCGGCCTGCTGCATTCCCTGCGCCGCCGACTGGGCGGCGGTGCTGACCCCCGTGGCGGCGGTGGCCGCCTGCCGCGGGATCTTCGTCGTCCCCTTGCGGAGTTGAGCCTTGGTGTCAACCACATGAGCCTCCCGTTCTGCGGTTCCTCCTGCCACAGTTTCCCAGCGTGGGCCACTTCAATCATGTAGTCATCGTTCAAGCACGTACAGGCAGGTGCCGGGCGCGGCCCCGGCGGCCCGCGGCCCGCGGCCCGGGATGCCGACCGCGTGGGAAGCAGCGAGCCGGTACGGTGAGTTGTAAACAAGTGCGTGGCCGGAACTGTCAGCCGGCCACCCAACGAACCGGAGTCCATTGGCATGACGGAAACCCTGACCGCGACGCTGACGACCAGCCAGGGGACGATCACCATCCGGCTGCTCCCGGACCACGCGCCGAAGACCGTGCGGAACTTCGTCGAACTGGCCGAGGGCGGCAGGGAGTGGACCGACCCGAGCACCGGGCAGGTGACCAAGGGCAAGCTCTACGACGGCACCGTCTTCCACCGCGTGATCCCGCAGTTCATGATCCAGGGCGGTGACCCACTCAGTCATGACCCGCAGCGCGCCGGCACTGGCGGCCCCGGCTACCAGTTCGACGACGAGATCCACCCCGACCTGACGTTCGACCGGCCGTACCTGCTGGCGATGGCCAACTCGGGGATCCGGGGCGGGCGCGGCACCAACGGGTCGCAGTTCTTCATCACCGTCGTCCCGACCTACTGGCTCAACGGCAAGCACACGATCTTCGGCGAGGTCATCTCGGGCAAGGAGGTCGTGGACGCGATCGCCAGCGCGGCGACCAGGCCCGGCAACCGCCCCGTCACCGACGTGGTGCTGCAGTCCGTCACGATCAACCGGCAATAATCGGCAAGCAAGCGAAAGACCCTGAGCGCAGCCCCTATGACCGCCCCGCAGCAGCCTTTTCCCGGCGATGGCAGTGCCCCGCCGTCCTGTTACCGGCACCCGGGCCGTGAGACGTACGTGTCCTGCGTCCGGTGCGGCCGCCCCGCCTGTCCGGACTGCCTGCGCGCGGCGTCCGTGGGCCAGCAGTGCGTCGACTGCGTGCGGGAGGGCGACCGGACGATGCGCCCGGCACGGACCGCGCTCGGCGGCCGCCCCTCCCGCTCCGCGGTCGTCACCTGGAGCCTCATCGCCATCAACGTGGTCGCCTTCCTCGCCGAGGTGGCCAGGCCCGGCCTGCTCTACGACTGGGCCATGTACGGCGCGGAAGTGGCCAATGGCCAGTGGTACCGGCTCGTGTCGTCGGCGTTCACCGCGCCGGGCACGAGCTTCAGCGGCCTGGGGCTGCTGGACATCGGGTTCAACATGTACGCGCTGTACATCGTCGGCCCGGAACTGGAGCGCCTGCTCGGCCACTTCCGCTACCTGGCGCTCTACCTGCTGAGTGCCGTTGGCGGCGCCGTCCTCTACTACTACCTGCAGCCAGATTCCCTCGCCGCCGGGGCGTCCGGCGCCGTGTTCGGGCTGTTCGGCGCCTGGTTCGTCGTGGCGCGGCGACTGCGGCTGGACAGCCGGGGCATCGTGGCGCTGATCGTGATCAACCTCGTCTTCGGCTTCGTGGTGCCGAACATCGCCTGGCAAGATCACCTAGGCGGGCTGGCGACCGGGGCGCTGGTCGCGGCGGCCTATGCGTACGCGCCGCGGGCCAACAGGCAGGCCGTCCAGATTGCCGCGACCATCGCGGTGGTGGCGGTCCTCGCCGTAGCGGTGATCATCCGCAACGGGCAGCTCAGTTAGCCGCGGCCGCTGAGGCAGCCACGGTCGCTCAATAAGACACTCGCGGTAGCGCCGGGCCGGCTGGCCGGGCGCTACCGCGGCTTAACGCCAGTTCGTGGCGAGCACGACGCCCGCGACGATGAGGCCGAAGCCGCCCACCAGGTTCCATGAGCCGAGCGTCCGCAGGCCAGGCATGTTGGCCTGAGTAACGTAATACAGCGCGATCCATACCAGGCCGACCACGAAGCATACGAGCATGGTCGGTACTAGCCATGGGGGGCTGACCTTGCGCCTCGCGGACGTCTTCGCCGGGGGCGGCGTGTAGACCGGCTTCTTCCGGACGCGGGACTTGGGCACCGCGCACCTCCTGCTCGTGTCGCTCAGTGCTGGGCGTAAGCCTATCGGTCCGGGCACGCGGTTTCGCCGTAGTTCGCCGTGACATGATTTGCGGTTGGCCGTGACACGAGCGGCCCGTCACGCCGAGGCGTGACGGGCCACCGTCATGCGATGCGGGCGAAACCCGTTACGGCCCGGCGAACCCGGCCCCACCCGGCCCGGTGGCCGGGGTGTCGAACCCGGTACCACCCGGGTTGCTGAACCCGTTCCCGCCGTTACGCCGTTCCCGCCGCCCTGCGAGGCGCTGCCGCTCGCGGTCGGGGACGGGGAGGCGGGCGGCGAGGCGCTGGCCGAGTTGCTGGGCGTGACCGAGGGCGTCGGGGTCGCCGTGGCCGCCTGCTGGTAGGTAAGGGTGATCGCCGTGCCCTGGGCCACCACGGTGTTGGGCTGGACGCTCTGCTGCCACACGTCGCCGGCGTTGGCCGGCGGGTTCGCCGGGTCGTTCCCCGGGGTCACCGTGACGGTGAGGTGATCGTTTTGCAGCTCTTGCTGCGCCTGGATGTAGTTCATCCCGAGCACCGAGGGCACCGTGACCCCGCCGCCTGAGACGTAGATGGTGACGGTCGAGCCGGGGCTGACCTCGGTGCCCGCCGGCCGGGTCCTGCTTGGTCACCGTGCCCTGCGCGAGGGTGGACTTCGGGTCGGGCTGGACGTTGACGTTCAGGTTGGCCTTCTGAAGCGCGGAGGTGGCGGCGTTCTGGTTCTGGTTCACCACGCCGGGGACGGCGACCTTGCCCACCCCGGCGGACACGTTGATCGTGATCTGCGTGTTCGGCGAGGACACGCTCTGGCCGTTCGGCGGGTTGGTGCTGATCACGTCGCCCTTGGGGACCGTGCCGTTGCTCTGCTCGACGATCTGGTAGTTATCGAGGCCTGCCTGCTTCATCTGGGCGATGGCGGCGGCCTGCGTCTGGCCGTCCACGGACGGCACGTAGTACGTCTTGCCGTGGCTCGTCAGCATGGACGCGGCCACCGCGATCACGGCGATGATCACCACGGCCGGGATCAGCCACGGCAGCCAGCGGCGCGCCCAGCTCTTGCGCTCCGGCGGGTAGCCGCCGTCACCGCCGTAGGTCTGCGCGTTGAAGCCGCCGGTGCGCGGCGGGTACTGCTGCATCCCGGTGGCCGCCCCGGACATCATCGTGTTCTGGCCCATCCGCTGGGTCCGGTCCTGCGGATAGTCGTCGTATTCGCCGTAGTAGTCGGCGCGGGTCGGCGCGGCCGACATCGCGGCCACCTGCATGCCGGAGGCGGCGCGCTGGATGTCGGCCTGCATCTCCGCCGCTGACTGGTAACGGTCGCCCGGCGCCTTCGCCATCGCCTTGAGCACGATCGCGTCCGCCCACGGCGGCAGGTCCGGGTCCAGCCGCGACGGCGGGATCGGGTTCTCCCGCACGTGCTGGTAGGCGATCGCGACCGGGGAGTCCCCGGTGAACGGCGGCCGGCCGGTCAGCAGCTCGTACATGAGGCACCCGGTCGAGTACAGGTCGGAGCGGGCGTCCACCCGCTCGCCGCGGGCCTGCTCCGGCGACAGGTACTGCGCGGTCCCGATGACCTGGGCGGTCTGGGTCATCGTGGCCTGCGCGTCGCTCATCGCGCGGGCGATGCCGAAGTCCATGACCTTGATGTCGCCGTTGCGGGTCACCATCACGTTGCCCGGCTTGATGTCGCGGTGCACGATGCCGGCCTGGTGACTGTACTCAAGGGCGCGCAGCACGCCGCTGACGATCTCCAGTGACCGCTCCGGCAGCAGCCGGTGGCCCTCGATCAGCAGGTCGCGAACGGTCCGGCCGTCCACGTACTCCATGACGATGTACGGCATCGGAGTTCCCGTTGCCATGTCCTCGCCGGTGTCGTACACGGCGACGATGGACGGGTGGTTCAGCGACGCGGCCGACTGCGCCTCGCGGCGGAACCGGGCCTGGAACGTCTGGTCGCGGGCAAGATCCGGGCGCAGCGTCTTGATCGCCACGATCCGGTCCAGCCGGAGGTCCCTCGCGCGGTAGACCTCCGCCATGCCGCCCCGGCCGACGACACCCTCGAGTTCATAGCGGTCACCAAGCAACGTGGGCTGAGTCATGTCTCGCAATTTTTCTAACCGCCCTGCAATCTAGGTGTCATCTCGATCAGCCGCCCCGGGTGGCTGCCGGTGCCTGCGTGCCGCCGCCAGTCGGCGTGTCGGTTGGCGTACGCCGTCGGCGTGGGAGTCTGGGTCGCGGTAGCCGTCGCCGTGGACGCGGGTGTTGTTGATGTGTGGCTTGGCGGCGCCGGAGTTGTCGGTGCCGGTTTTGTCGGTGCCGGTGCTCGTCGGCTGGCGCGTGGTCGGCTGCGGCGATTGCGGCGCCGTGGACGAGGGCACTGGTCCTACATTAGCTCCTGACGCGCTTGAACTCGCCGCGGTTCCCGTCTCCGATGCCGTGGCGGCCGGGCCTACCTGGCTGGCGGACTGGGAGGGGCCGACGGTGATCCCGGTCAGTGTCGGCGGCTGGCCGCCGGAACTCAGCAGCAATACCACCACCGCCACGACGCCGCAGACCGCGAGGCCCGCGCTACCGGCTACGAGCCTTCGCTTGGTGAAAGGGGAACCGGTGGTCCGTTCGGTCCCAGGGTCTAGGGGATCCCCTTCGTCTTCATAATAAGGGGCGGTGGAAGTAGGGAAGTCGGGGACGATGGGGAGGCCGGAGGTCTCGGATATCTCGCATGCCGCCGCTGCCGCGGCGCATCGCGGACATGAGGACCTCGGCCCGGTCCGCGACGTGCAGGGCGGACTCCGGCCGGTCGTCCGGGCGTCTTCGCGAGCATCGCCATGACGAGGTCGCTGACCTGGCGCGGCACGTCGGAGGGCAGCGGCGGCACCGGATCATGCTTGTGCATGATCGCGATCGCCAGCGGCTGCTCGGCGACGAACGGGGGCTCGCCCGCGAGGCACTCGTAGGCGACCACGCCGAGCGAGTAGATGTCGGACGAGCCGGTCACGAGGGCGCCCGTCGCCTGCTCGGGCGAGACGTACATCGCCGTGCCCATCACGATCCCGGTGGCGGTGAGCTGCGGGTCCCCCCACTCGCGGGCCTTGGCGATGCCGAAGTCGGTGATCTTCGTCGTCCCGTCGCCCATGATCAGCAGGTTGCCCGGCTTGATGTCACGGTGCACGATGCCCGCCTGGTGGGCGACGTCGAGGGCGCGGGCCGCCTGGGCCACGACGTCCATCGTGTTGTACGCCGACAGCCGGCCGACCCGCTCAAGGATGGCGGACAGCGGCTCGCCGTTCACCAGCTCCATGATCAGGTAGGGGCCGCCGAGCGGGCTGTTCTCGCCGTAGTTGAAGACGCGCGTGATATTGGGGTGCGACAGGGACGCCGCGTACCGTGCCTCGGCGCGGAACCGGGCACGGAACTGCTCGTCGCCCGCGTGCTGAGTGGACAGCATCTTGATCGCGACGGGACGGTTGAGCGTGATGTCGGTGCCCGCCCAGACTTCCCCCATGCCGCCCGAGGCGATGCGGTAGTCAAGCTGGTAGCGGCCGTCGAGGACGTAATCGGTCACCATTACCCCAGGGCTGCCTTGATGGCTGCGATGGCGATCGGCGCAGCCGTGGTGGCACCATAGCCACCACCTTGAACTATGACGCCAACGGCGATCCGCGGGTTGTCCGCCGGGGCAAAAGCGGTGAAAACGGAATCGGGCTGGCTGCCGGTACTCGTCTGCGCCGTGCCGGTCTTCCCGGCGATCTGCAGGTTCTGCGCGCCGGCGGCGGCCACGGGAGCGGTGGCGGTGCCGCTGTTGACCACGGCGATCATCATCTGCTTCAGGTTGCCGGCAACGCCCTGGGTGACCGGCTGGCTCAGGACCTGCGGCGTCGCCTGGCTCACGATCGACAGGTCGGAGGCGGTGACCTGCTGGACCAGGTACGGCTTCATGAGAGTGCCGTTGTTCGCGATGGTCGCGGCGACCATGGCCTCCTCAAGGGGCGTCTCGGTCGTGTCGTGCTGGCCGATCGCGTCGAAGGCGGTCAGCGACTTGTCCGGTTCGGCGGTGAAGTTGCTCGCCGAGGCCGTGACGCCGGGGATGCTCAGTTTCTGGTTGAAGCCGAAGCCGTTGGCCATGGACTTGAGCGCGGTGCCGCCGAGCTGGACCCCGAGCTCGGCGAACGGGGTGTTGCACGACAGCGCGAACGCGTCGATGGCGGGGGTCTGGCCAGAGCCGTTGCCGCACTTCTCGTCGTTGTCGTTGTTGAGGAAGTTGCCGTTGGGCAACCTGAGCGGCTGCGGTGAGGTGAGGAGCGTCTGCGGGGTGTTGGCCGCGTTCTGGGTGAACCACGTGGAGCTGGTGATGATCTTGAACGTGGAGCCGGGCGGGTAGACCGCCTGGGTCCCGTAGTTCAGCAGCGGGCTGGGGAACTGCGTGAGCAGCGCATGGTCGTTCTTGTTCAGCTGGGTCCCGTCGTGGGTGGCGAGCAGGTTGGTGTCGTAGCTCGGCCAGGAGGCCATCGCGAGGATGGCGCCGGTCTTCGGGTTAATGGCGACCAGGGCGCCGGTGTTCTTCGTGCCCTGCAGGACGGACTGCAGGCTGTCGTAGGCGGCCTGCTGGATCTTGGAGTTGATCGTCAGTTCCACCGTCGCGCCCTTGCGGGGCTTGTTGGTGATCACGTCGATGAAGTTGCGGAAGCTGAGCTGGTCGCTGTTGCCCGACAGCAGCCCGTTCTCCGCCGCCTCCACGCCGGTCTGGCTGTAGAGCGTGTCATAGCCGGTCACCGGGGCGTAGACGCTCGCGTCGTTGTAGACGCGCTTGTAGTTGTAGAAGTCATTGCTCGGGCACGGTGCCCGCGATCTTGACTCCGTCGGAGGTCAGGATGTCGCCCCGCTCGTACTGGTAGCTTCCCTCCAGGCCGCGGATGTTGTCCGGGCGGCTGGACAGGCCGGCCGTCTCGAACCCCTGCAAATAGTTCAGGTTAACCAGCAGGGCCAGGAACATCACGAGGACGGCGATCGAGATCCTCTTCAGCGCCCGGTTCACTTCAGCGACACCACCTGAGTCAGCCCCTCATCCTGGATCGGGCGCGGCGCCGGGCGACGGGCCGTGTCGCTCAGCCGCGCCAGGACGCCGATCATCGCCCAGTTCGCGATGAGGCTCGACCCGCCCTGCGACATGAGCGGGGTGGTGATGCCGGTTAGCGGGATCAGCCGGGTGACGCCGCCGACGATCACGAAGACCTGCAGCGCGAGCATGAACGACAGCCCGCCCGCCAGCAGCTTGGAGTAGGGGTCCTTGACCATCATCGCGGTGCGCAGGCCGCGCTGCACGATCAGGCCGTACATCAGCAGGAGGGCCATCAGGCCCGCCAGGCCGATCTCCTCGCCCAGGCCGGTGAAGATGAAGTCGCTTTGCACCAGCGGGGTCCAGAACGGCTGCCCGGCGCCCAGGCCCTTGCCGAGCAGCCCGCCGTTCGCCAGGCCGTACAGGCCCTGGGCCGGCTGGTAGCAGTTGGCGATGTTGGCCTGGGTGAAGGGGTGCAGCCAGCAGGTGAACCGCTGGCCGACGTGGGCGAACAGCTGGCTGGCCATCCACGCGCCCGCGATGAACATGAGGAAGCCGATCAGCAGCCAGCTCGTCCGCGAGGTCGCGATGTAGAGCATCGCGACGAACAGGCCCATGAGCACCGCGCTCATGCCCACGTCGCTTTCGAAGACGAGGAGCAGCAGGCTGATCAGCCACACGGTCACGATCGGGCCGAGGTCACGCGTGCGGGGCAGGTCGATGCCCAGCACGCGCTTGCCGGCCAGCGTGAGCACGTCCCGGTGGGTGACCAGGTAGCCGGCGAAGAACATCGCCAGGCCGAGCCGCCCGAACTCGCCCGGCTGCAGGCTGAACCCGCCGATGGCGATCTCGATCTTCGCGCCGGTGTTGGCGACCCCGCTGATGCTCGAGGGCAGGAAGGCCGGGAGGGCGATGAGGACCACGCCCGACGAGGCCGAGGATGTAGGTGTAGCGCTGCAGGACCCGGGGCTCGGTGATGAACTTCAGCACCGCGACGAAGCAGCCGATGCCGATCAGCGTGTACACGATCTGGTACATCGGGGCCGACGAGCTCACCGGCACGGACAGGGTGCCGCTCTTCAGGAAGGTGTTGCCCGGGTTGCCGAACTTGCCTACCTGCGAGAGCCGGTAGATGAACACGATGCCGATGCCGTTGATGATCGTGGCGAGCGGCAGCAGCAGCGGGTCGGCGTACGGCGCCCAGCGGCGCATCGCCAGGTGGCCGGCGAACGTGACCAGCATGAACGCGATCATGTCGACGGCGATGGTCGAGAAGTGCTGGCCCTTGAGTGAGAGCGCGACGTTGAGGAAGGCGAACGCGACCACGCCGTAGGCGAACAGGAGCATGGACAGCTCGGAGTTCCGTCGGGGTTCGGGAACCTCGACGGGCTCGTTCAGCGCCGGGGTGGGCATGGTCAAGCTCATGGGCGATTAGGCCTTCTTGCTGGCCGACGGCGACGCGGTCGGCTTCACACTCGTCTTGGTAGCGGAGGGGGTGGGGCTGGCGGTCGGGGAGGTGGAGCCGGCCGTGGAGGCCGGGGCAGTCGACCCGGACACTCCCGCGGGCAGCTGCGAGGACGGGATCCCGAAGGCCGTCGCGGCGGCGCAGTCCGTGGCCGACGGGGTGGCCGGCTGCGGGCCGGGCGGGGTCGGCGGGGCGGTGCTCGGGTGCTGGCCGGGCCGAAGGTGGGCCTTCGCCAGGTTGTAGGCGCGGAGCTTGGCCTGGTAGGCGTCGTTCTCGCTCTTCCAGTCCACGAGGCTGTTCCACTGGGCCTCGCAGCTGTTCACCTGGCTCTGGACCTGGGTGAAGCCCTGCTGCGCGGCGGCCAGGCTGTCATAGGAGACCGTCGCCCGGACCGCTCCCTGGTCGGGGACCGAGAGCCTGGCCACCGGAAGGCCGGTGTTCTTCTGAAGGCTCGACAGGCTCAGCCCGAAGATGCTCGAGTTGATGCCGTGGTAGATGGCGACATCGTCGCCGTCCGCGCCGATGTAGTACTTGCCCTGCACCCACTGCCAGCTGGCGAAGGCACCGCCCGCGAGCGCGACGACCAGCACCACGAGCAGCGTGCTGACGATCGGCCAGCGGCGCCTGGTGCCGTGCCTGGCGCGGCCGCCATAGTCGTCATCGTCGTCAGGCCGCGACGGGGCGCGATGACTACCGCGCTGGGCGGGAGGCGCGTCGGCGGCCGCGTCGGTGCGCTGGAAGCGCCCGGTCACGTCGGCGTGGTCGCCGCCCGCCCGGTCCTCCCCGTCGGAGTGCAGGGCAGGCTGGGGCGCGGTCTTGCGCACCCGGACGGCCCGGGTGGCGGGCGAGCTCGTCCGGGCCGGCGCCTTGGGCTGCGGGGCGCCGGTCGACGCGGCGCCTGCCATCACCGGGACCTGGGTCGGCGGCAGGGACGCGCTCTGCAAGTCGATGACGTCGGCCACGATGCACGTGATGTTGTCGGGACCGCCGCCCTTGAGGGCCAGCTCGACCAGTTGCAGGGCCGCCTTGTCGGGATCGCGTACCGAGCTGAGCGCCTGATGCAGGGTCTGCTCGGTTACCACGCCGGACAGCCCGTCAGAGCACAGCAGATAGCGGTCGCCCACCATCGTCTCGTGCGTCGACAGGTCGGGATCGGCGAGCGTCCGGCCATCGAGCGCCCGCAGCAGGAGCGAGCGCTGCGGATGGGTCGCCACGTCGTCCTCGGTGATCCGGCCCTCGTCCACCAGCGACTGCACGAGCGTGTGGTCGTGCGTGATCTGGTAGAACTGGCCGTCCCGCAGCAGGTACGCGCGCGAGTCGCCAATGTGGCACAGCGCCGCCTGGCCATCCGCCCACAGCAAGGCGGTCAGCGTGGTGCCCATGCCCTCGGTGGCGGGATCGGACAGGATCATTTCCTGCAGGCGCATGTTGGCGGTGGCCACCGCGTTGGCCAGAGCGCCCATAAGGTCACCGGTCGGCTCGTCGAGCGTCAAGGGCGGAAATCGCCTCGATCGTCGCGGCGCTGGCGACCTCGCCGGCGGCATGGCCACCCATGCCGTCGGCGACCGCGAGCAAGTGGGGGCCTGCGTACGCCGAATCCTCGTTCCCCTCGCGGAGGAGACCGACGTCGGAGCGTACCGCGTAGCGGAGTGCAAGTGTCATCTGCGCAGTTCCAGAACGGTCTTGCCAATGCGGATCGGCACGCCTACGGGCACCGGAGTTGGCCGTGTCACCTTCTGGCGGTCCAGGTAGGTGCCGTTAGTCGAACCGAGATCCTCAACGATCCACTGTCCGTCCTGCGGAAATATCCGGGCATGTCGGCTTGAAGCGTAGTCGTCATTCAGAACGAGTGTGGCATCATTCGCTCGGCCCATAGTAATTTGCTGATCCGCCAGGTTGATCGTCATTCCGCTCAGCGGGCCTCCGGTGACAAGGAGATAACGCGGAGCGCCTCTGGAGGACCGGGCAGCGCGCTGGGGCTGCCGTGGCGTCTGCAGGGCCGGGCGTACCCGGTTGCGCACCTTAGCGGCCGTCGTGCCGAACATGTCGGTTCGCACGACGCCGATGGCGGCGACGACGAAGAGCCACAGGACGGCCAGGAAGGCCACCCTGATCAGAGTGAGGGTTAGGGCATTCATCCCGTCTGGTGTCCTCGGGTCCTTCGTCGCTTTCGGCTGTTGGCCATCAAGGGTATCCGGCGAGCAGATCAGTACCTATCGTCCTGCCGGAACACGAGCGTGGTGCGACCCAGAGTGACGCTTGTGCCGTCGGTCAGGACGACCCGACGGACAGGCTGCCCGTTGACGAAGGTTCCATTCGTGGATCCTAGATCCACTAGCACAACCTGGTTGTCCTCAACGCGCAGCTCCGCGTGGTGCCGCGAGACGCCGGTGTCAACGAGCCGCAGGTCGCAGTCCGTGCCCCGGCCGAGCAGGGTAACCGGGGTCGACAGCGGGTAAGTGCTGCCGGTCTGCAGACCGGTGCCCGGGCCGGACCCGGCGACCACGAGGCGCGGATTGCCATAGAACGTGGCCCCCTCCGACCGAGGCAGGTCGCTGACCGGCTGGCGGACCTCGCCCGCCTCCACGGTGTGGCCCCTGATGACTCCTGACCTTATCCGGAACAGGCCGGTGGCCAGGTCCGGGAGTCCCTCGAAGCGCATGCGGACTGGCCCGACAAACGAGTATCCCTGCTCCTTGGCATACTCGCGGGCGAGCGTGGCAAGCTCGAGGCCAAGGTTCTCGGCGTAGACGTCCAGCCGTGCCAGGTCACTCTGGGAGACCTCGACGACGAAGTCGTTCGGGACCAGGGTGCGCCCCCGTGCCACGATCGCGGCACGGTCATCCATCTCTCGCTGGATGGCGCTGGCCACCTCGACTGGCTGCAACTCCGATTTGAAGGCACGTGCGAAGGCGCCCTCGACCATGCCCTCGAGCCGGCGCTCAAAACGCTGCAGAACTCCCATCCGTGCGGTCTCCCTTCGCCGGTCGTACACATTGATGCTATCCGTGGCACGAGAGGTCCCGAAGGCGTGCTAACCTGACGTGTCGCTCAGGGCGAGTGGCGGAACGGCAGACGCGCACGGTTCAGGTCCGTGTGCCCGGAAGGGTGTGAGGGTTCAAATCCCTCCTCGCCCACACGAGAACTGAGGACCCCGTGCTGACGCACCGGGGTTCTCGCGTTATATACCCCGGGGGGGCGGCCCCCCGGAACCCCCCGGCAGAACTGAGGGCCCCGTGCTGACGCACCGGGGTTCTCGCGTTGTATAGGCCTGGCAATGGGACCTGGTTGAACCATGAGGAAACCCAGAGGTTGCATTCGTCCGCACGGTGCCTTCGCCGTTTAGTCGACAATGCTCGACGGGTCTAACCGATTCAGGGTTTGGGGGTTCGGTAAGCGTTCCTTTCGGCGTGCCGCACCGCCCGTGGGGCAATTAATGCACGTCGCGGGGCACCTGGTGGGCAAGCGGCTGAAGTTTGCGGGCGGGACTGGGCGGGAACGAAGCGCAAACAGCGTGGCTTAGTGGGCTCGACGGGGGGCGACGGCTGGCCATGAAAGTAGTCGTGGATCTCACCCGGTGCGAGGGGTACGGGCAGTGCGCCTTCCTCGCGCCTGACGTCTTCCGCATGCGCAGCGACGAGGCCCTGACGTATGAGGCGGAGCCGGACGACGCGCAGCGCGAGGCGATATTGCGGGCCGAGGCGGCTTGCCCGGTGCAGGCCATCAAGGCCGACGGGTTCGCCCGGGCGGGCGCGGCGGCGACCTCGGCGGCGGCCGCCGCCGCGGCTTCCGCGGGGGCGAGGGGCGTCTTCGCGGGGGCGGCGGCCGTGCCGGCCCAGCGGACCTCGCGCAGGGGCATCACTGGCCATGGTCGAGGCGTTCCGGCGCAGCGGCCGCATCGTGATCGTGGGCGCGTCGCTGGCCGGGCTGCAGGCGGCGGCGGTCCTGCGCGATGAGGGCTTCACCGGCTCGCTGACCATCATCGGGGACGAGCCGTACAAGCCCTATGACCGGCCGCCGCTGTCCAAGCAGGTACTGGAGGGATTCGTCGCCCCGGAGCGGACGGCGCTGCCGCGCAGCGACGAGCTGCAACGCGCGCTGGCTGCTCGGAAGCCCCGCCATCGAACTGGACCTGGCGGGCAAGCAGGTACGGCTCGGCGACGGCGGCATGGTCGAGTACGACCGGCTGCTGATCGCCACCGGGGCCCGCGCCCGGCCCTGGCCGAACGAGGCCGAGGCCGCGCTCGACGGGATGTTCGCGTTGCGTACCCGCGACGACGCCGCCGGGCTGCGGCGGCGGCTGGCCGGCCGGCCGCGGCGGGTCCTGGTCATCGGCGCGGGATTCACGGGCTCGGAGGTCGCCTCGGCCTGCCGTGACCAGGATCTCCCGGTCACCGTCGCCGAGCGGGGGGCGGTGCCCCTGCGCGGCGCGCTCGGCGAGGTGATCGGCGCGATCGCGGCCGGCATCCAGCGCGAGCACGGGGTCGACCTGCGCTGCGGCGTCACCGTCACCGGCATGGAGGGCGACGGCGACGGCCGGCTGCGCCGCGCCCATCTGTCCGACGGCGCCACGATCGACGCCGACGTCGCGGTGGTGGCGCTCGGCGCCATCCGCAACGTGGAATGGCTGCTCGGCTCCGGCCTGGCGGTCGGCCCCTGGGGCGTGGCCTGCGACGCCGGCTGCCGCGCGTTCGACGCCAACGGCCTGGTCACCGACGACGTGTTCGTGGCGGGCGACGTGGCGCGCAGCCCGCACCCGGTCTACGACTACCAGTTCCTCGCGGTCGAGCACTGGGGCAACGCGGTCGCCCAGGCCAGGGTGGCCGCGCACAACATGATCAACGCCGCGGCCGACCGCTGGCCGTACGTCCCCAACCCGGTGTTCTGGTCCGTCCAGTTCGGCACCAACATCAAGTCGGTGGGCGTGCCGACCTTCGCCGACCAGGTCGTCATCGCCCAGGGATCGGTGGCCGACGCGCCGGTTCGTCGCCGCCTACGGCTACCGGGGCCGGGTGACCGCCGCGGTCGGCTTCGACCAGGGCAAGTGGCTGGAGTCCTACCAGAAGATGATCGACGCGGCCGAGCCGTTCCCGCCCCCGTTCCGCGAGGTCGACGAGCGCGACGCCTGGGATCCACGGCCGGCCGGCCTGCCCGATCCCAGGACCAGCGCGCTGTCCGACGCGACCGTCATGGTGACCGGGCACGACCCGAGCGAGCGCCGCGCGGCGCTCGTGTACGACCACCCGCGATCCGGGCGCTGACGGGAGACATTGCGATGGCAGAGGCCAGCATCTTTGACCAGATCCTCGACCCGGCCAACCGGGCCAACCCTTACCCGCTGTACGCCGAGCTGCGCAAGGTCCCGGTGACGCGCCAGGCCGACGGCATGTACGTCGTCAGCACCTACGACGAGATCGTCGCGCTGCTGCACGACCGGCGGGTCAGCTCCGACCCGCGCAGCCACCCCGGGCTTGGCGAGGGCGGCGCCGCGTCCCTGGCGGGCGAATCCGGCCTGCCGATGGCGTTCATCAACCGCGACCCGCCCGAGCATGACCGGCTCCGCGAGCTGGCGATGCGGCCGTTCGGGCCGCCGCGGCACTCCGGGGCGGATCGAGGGCATGCGCTCCAGGCTGACCGGGATCGCCAACGGGCTCATCGACAAGATGGCCGGCAAGAACCGCGTCGACATCGTCGAGGACTTCTCCTATCCGCTGCCGGTGACGGCCATCTGCGAGCTGCTCGGCGTCCCGCTTGAGGACCAGCCGCGCTTCCGGGTGTGGGCCGACGCGGCTCATCGAGAACATCGACCCCACCACCGGGACGTTCGAGCAGCGGATAGAGCGGCGTGAGCACGTGTTCGCCGAGATGGGCGAGTACCTGAACGGGCTGGCCGATGCCCGTGCCCGCGAGCCGCGCGACGACCTGATCTCCGGGATGATCACCGACGGCGGCCCGGGCGGGCCGATGGAACGCGGGGACCTGCTGGCCACCTCCGCGCTGCTGCTCGTCGCCGGCCACGAGACCACCGTCAACCTGATCACCAACGGCATGCTGACGCTGCTGCGCCACCCGGACGTTCTCGACCGGCTGCGCCGCGAGCCCGGCCTGACCACCAGGCTGGTCGAGGAGCTGCTGCGCTACGAGCCGCCAGTCCAGATGCGGACCAACCGGGCCACGCTGGCCGACATCGAGATCGCCGGGACCACCATCCCGGCCGGCTCGCCACTCGCGCTGGTGCACGCGGCCGGCAACCGCGACCCTCGCCGCTTCGCCGACCCCGACCGCTTCGACCCCGACCGTGCCGACAACCAGCACATCGCCTTCAACAGCGGTGTCCACTACTGCTTCGGCGCCCCGCTGGCCAGGGTGGAGGCGCAGGTGGCGCTGCCCCTGCTGGCACGGCGGCTGGTCAATCCCCGGCTCGTCGCCGACCCGCCGCCGTACCGGCCCAACCCGGAGCTGCGCGGCCCCCGCCACCTGCCCGTCGAGCTCGACGCCGTCATCCCGGCGGCCGAGGCGGGATACGCGACCGTCTCGCCCGGGCTGCGCGCCTGATATCCGTCACCCATTGACACGAAAGTGGCCCGTTCCGGTTAGTGCCTGGCTGATCTTCGCGATGTCGGACGGGGTTACCCGGCAGCAGCCGCCAATGACGCGGGCGCCGCTGGCGACCCATTGGGCCACCAGGCCTGGCAGTGGGGGCTGCTCGCTGCCCAGCCATACGCCCGGCGGCGGCGGTCCCAGGCCTCGCCGCTGTTGGGGTAGGCGATCACGGGCTTGCCGGTGACCTGCGCGGCCAGCGATACCGCCGCGGCCACGTCGGACGGCGCGCAGCAGTTGACGCCGACCGCGACGATCCGCGGCACGCCGGCCGCCACGGCGAAGGCGTCGCGCAGTGGCTGCCCGGCGCGAGTGCGTATCCCCGGAGATCGTGTACGACAGCCAGGCGGGCACGCCGAGGTCGCTGATGACCGAGACGAGCGCCCGCGCCTCATCGACGTCCGGTATCGTCTCGACGGCGAGCAGGTCGGCACCGGCCTCGGCGAGGACCTCGGCGCGCGGGCGGTGCCAGTCGCGCAACTGCCGGACGCTGAGACCCGTAGCGCCCGGTGTACTCCGCGCCGTTCGCCAGCATCGCCCCGTATGGGCCGACGGATGCCGCCACCCATCGCTGGCGGCCGTCGCCGCGCGAGCTCGGCGCGTGCCTCCCTGGGCCAGGGTCACGCTGCGGCGCAGGAGGCGTGCGGCCTCGGCGGAGTCGATGCCCGCGGGCGGCGAAGCCCTCGAACGACGCCTGGTAGCTCGCCGTCGTCGCGATCATGGCACCGGCACGGAAGTAGGCGAGGTGGGCGGCCCTGATCGCCTCGGGGGCATCGGCTAGGAGCCGCGCCGACCACAGGTTGTCCGACAGGTCGTGGCCCTGCTCCTCAAGCTCGGTCGCCAGGCCGCCGTCGGCGACGGTGACCCCAGTCTCGGGCCAACGCTCCACTGGCCAGCATTCCACCTGTCAACGTTACGGCACCACGATGACGGGGCAGCTTGCGTGCCTGGCCAGCCAGCCGGAGACCGAGCCGCCCAACTGGTGCCAGAAGTGCCGCGGCGCCCCGATCACCAGGGCGTCGGCGCTGAACTCCGTGGCGACCGCCGCGAGTTCCCGCGCCGCGCTGCCGCGCCGCGTCCGCACGTGGACCTCTAGCTCCTCAGGGTCGGTGACCTGGTCGAGCTCGGTGAGTAGCCACCGCTCTAGCGACTCCGCGTCCCGGGCGAGGCCGACGATCTGGCCGGTGAGCGGTTCGCAGTACACCCCGGGCGACGAGACGTAGACGATGAGAAGCGGGCGGACTCATGCGGCGGGCCATCCCGGCCGCATAGGCGAGCGCGTTGCGCGCGGACCCTGAGCCGTCATATCCGGCCACGACGGGGTGGACGACGCTGATCGGCCGCGCTGACCGCTGGACCTGCTCCTTGTCGGAATGGTCTTTATCGGCACGCGGCCGTTCCCGGGGGCGGCCCTGTTCGGGTCGTCGCCGTTCCGGTTCGCCTTCGGAGTAAGGCTGGTTCATCTCCGCGCCCTCGCGGCCGCACGTTACCGATAGTTCTGTTTTAACAACCAACGTACCCACGGGTAGGCGGGTCGTACATACCTCACGTGATACCCATGGACAAAACGGTCATTCCTGGCTTTCTGCTGAAGTCGATCGCGAGAACTATAGAAGAAGCCTGCGGGGTCGGGGAAGTACCCGTCGCGGTCGGATTTCCCGCAGTTCCACCCCGCGCTTCCCCGCGCCCGCTTTCCCCTGCCTCGCGCCCCGGCCTCGCGCCGGGTCGTGGACCGCCGGTCGCGGGGCCGTCGGTCGCGGGTCGCCGGGTCGCGGGTTGCGGGTTGCGGGGCCGTCGGGTCGCGGGCCGCCGGGTCGCGGGGTCGCGGGATGGTCAAATTGTCGCAACGGCCGGCGGCAACGGGCCTGTCGCGTGACTCAGGCGTGACTCTGGTCACTTAAAACGTACACAACCCCGCATGTTGCTGAGATTCCGGAAGACTTGCGACGGCACGTTCGGAAAATAAGTAACGCCTTTCCCTGCCCGGTTCGCTGACCAGTGGCACCATGAAGGTGTGGTAGCGGAACAGGCCGAACCCTACCCGGGGGTTGACGACACAGTGGTTGACGACACAGCTGTTGACAACACAGTGTCCAGGCAGTCATCGCTGGCCCGGGTCGACGCGACGGCGCGCGCGGTCATCGAGAGCGCGCCGGCCGCGATCGTTGCCTTCGACACTGATCGCACGGTCATGCTGTGGAATCCGGCCGCGGAGCGGATGTTCGGCTGGACCAGCGAGGAGGTACTGGGGACCGAGCCGCCCAACATTCCCGAGGAGGTCGCCGCGGAGCACAGCGCGGTGCTCGAGCGGGTGCGCGGCGGCGGCCAGATCTCCTTCGCCACCAGGCGGATCCGCAAGGACAGGGCGCTTGTTGACCTGCGCATCGACGCGAGCGCGCTCACCGGGGCCGATGGCGACGTGATCGGGTGGGTGAACATCTGTCACGAGTACACGTTATCGGCTGGGCCTTAGGTGAGGATCAGGTCTTGACCGGGTTGCCCACGGCGTCGACCAGGAAGAACGTCCCGCCTATGCCCTCGCCATTCGCCTGGCCTGGCTGCTGGTCGCCGGCGAAGTAGTACAGCGGGTGGCCGAAGTACGTGACCTGTGCCTGCCCGGCCGGGTTGGTGATCATCTTGAGGTTGCTCGGGTCCACACCGGCACCGGCGCGGGCCGGAGCGCCCAGCGCGGGCCAGGTGGTGGCACAGGCACCGGTACAGGTGCTGACGTTGACGCTGTCCGCGGTGAACAGGTAGAGCGAGCGCCCCTGCCCATCCACCAGGACCTGGTGACCATTCACGGTGCCGATCTGCACGATGGTCGACCGGGTCGGTACCGGCGCCGGCGCGGGAACCGGAGCGACCGGCGGAGCCTGGGTAGTCGGCGCCGTGGTCGGTGTCGGCAGCGGCGAAGACGGCGATGTCGACGGTGAGTTCGATGGGCTCGCGGTGGTCGGCGATGACGGCGCACCGCTCGACGACCCCGGGCTGACCGGGAACGGGTAGATGTACGACGGCCGGATCCGCGACGGGTACGGGATCGGTTTGTGGGTGGTCGGTGGGATATAGGTTGGCGGATGCAGCGTTTGGATGTGCGTCGGCTCGCCCGTCGGCGGCAACGCCTGCGGATTCGCCGCGTACGCGGCCGGGCTCGGCCGGTTCGTCGCGAAGAAGATGCCTGTCACCGTCAGCGCCACCACGAATATCAAGGCGCCGATCGCGAATCGTTGAGATCGCATGATCGCCTGCTTTGTTCGGTGGATCGGGATGATTGAAGCGAAATCAATCTCCGACTCTACGAGCCAACCGGCCCACTGCGAGGCATATCGCCTCTGCTCAAGGCCATGATCGCGACATTGTCGGCGAGTAATCGGAACTACGGTCGATCATCGCCCAGAGTCGACCAGTACGCTCGGAGCGTGGACGCTGATTACGTGGAAACCGAATTCGTAGACGCCGACGCCAAGCCTGCCGTTCTGGCGCCCGGCTACGCCCCGACGGGCACACCCCTCGACCTGACCGAGCTGCTCGCGACGCGTGGCGGCGAGCGCTACGAACTCCAGTCGAGATATCTGAATCCGCAACTCACGCGCATGTTGCACACAATCGGTTTCGACCGGATCTACACCCGGGGCGAAGGCGCGTACCTGTACGACGACGAGGGTCGCGATTACCTCGACATGCTGGCCGGTTTCGGCGTCTTCGCGCTCGGCCGACACCACCCGGTGGTCAAGAAGGCGATGCACGACGTCGTCGATCTGGAACTGGCCGAGCTGACCCAGTTCGACGCTCCCCCACTGGCCGGCGTCCTGGCGGAGCGGTTGCTGGCGAAGGTTCCACACCTCGATCGCGTCTACTTCAGCAACAGCGGCACCGAGGCGGTGGAAGCGGCCCTGAAGTTCGCCCGGTACGCGACCGGTCGCCGTCGCATCATCTACTGTGACCACGCGTTCCACGGGCTCACCACGGGGTCCTTGTCGGTCAACGGTGCGGCCGAGTTCCGGAAGGGCTTCGACCCGCTGCTGCCGGACACCATGATCCCGTTCGGCGACCTGGCCGCGCTGGAACGCGAGCTGCGCAAGGGCGACGTCGCCGCGTTCCTGGTTGAGCCGATCCAGGGCAAGGGAGTCGCGATCGCTCCCCCGGGCTTCCTCGCGGCCGCACTTGATCTCGTCCACCGGTACAAGGCGTTGCTGATCGCCGACGAAGTACAGAGCGGCATCGGCCGGACCGGCGACTTCTTCGCGTACGAGCACGACGGCGTACAGCCGGACATCGTCGCGGCCGCGAAGGCACTCTCCGGCGGCTACGTGCCGGTCGGCGCCACGATGGCCCGCAACGACGTGTTCGAGAAGGTGTACTCCACGATCGACCGCGTACTCGTCCACGACTCGACGTTCGGCTCGAACTCGCAGGCGATGGCCGCCGGTCTGGCAACGCTGCACGTGTTCGAGGAAGAACAGGTGGTCGCGAACGCGCGGCGCGTCGGCGATGCACTCCAGTCGCGGCTCGCTGCGCTCACCGAGAAATACGAAATGCTCTCCGATGTACGCGGTCGAGGCCTGATGATCGGCATCGAGTTCGATCGTCCGTCGTCGTGGAAGCTCAAGCCGGCGTGGACCGCGCTGCAGACCGCACGCAAGGGCCTGTTCGCGCAGACGATCGTGCACGGACTGTTCCACAAGCACCGGATCCTCACCCAGGTGTCCGGCGATCACACCGAGGTGATCAAGCTGATCCCGCCGCTGATCATCGGGGACCGCGAGGTGGACCGATTCGTGGACGCGTTCGTCGACGTGATGGACGAAGCCCACAGCGGCGGCGGTCTGATCTGGGACTTCGGACGGACGCTGATGAAGCAGGCGGTCAAACGCTAGGAAGAGCCATGGCCCGACTCCATCGCGCGAATCAACGTGGATATTCTTCGCGTACCGCGGTGGTAAGGAGATAGGGACATGACCGAAGACCAGATCAACCAACTGGTACGCGAAGGTAACACGATCGGTGCGATCGCCGGAATTCGCAGCACGAAGGACGTTTCGCTGCAAGAGGCGATCGACGAATATCACCGTCGTGCCGCGCAGTTGAAGGAGACGTCCGGCGACGGTCAGCTCGGCTGAACCAACGCGTCTCGCAGCGCGGCGATATCCGCATCGGACAGGCCCATCTCGGCCGCCCACCCCCGCATATCGCCCCAGCGCTCGCGCACGAGCCGGAGCGTGCCGAGCATGATGTCGGCGCGTGGATCCCAGGCCGCGTAGTAAGCGTCATCCATCCGCGGAAGGCCGAGCACGTCACGACGGTCGCGGGCACGTTGCCGAACGACATCGTTCGCACGGCGGCTGAGCGCGTAGTCCGCGGCAACCGTGGCCTCGTCGACGCCGATCAACGACAGGATCGCAGCGCTGACGACACCGGTACGGTCACACCCGACGTGGCAATGAACCACCGCGGGTAGGGCGTCGGGAAGTAAGCGCAGCAGATCGGCGATGGCCGGCCCGTACGCATCGAGCACACGCACGTAGAACTCGGCTCGCGTCGCCGCGGCCGGCGCGTCGCCGATCGGCACCTCGATGTACCGGAGACCGTGCTGACCGAGCGGCCCGCGCCCGAAGTCGGCGACCTCGCGCGCCTCGCGCAGATCCACGACGGTGGCAATGTGTAGGACGTCAACGAGATGAAGTGCGTCGGCCGAGGTGCCGTAGCTCAGCGCATCGCTGCGGAAGAGCCGACCGCCAACCGTGATCCCGCCATCGGCCGACAGGCCGCCCAGATCACGGAAGTTGACGAGGCCGTCGAAGATCCGAGTGCTCAATGCGGTCCCATCAAGTCGGAGGCGCGGAATGCCGAGCGCAGTTCGATGCCATCGGCCGCGAGCGCTTCGGTGCCGCCGGATTCGCGATCGATCGCACAGACCGCGGTCGTGACGGTCGCGCCGAGCTTGCGCAACTCCGGCACCGCCTGCGTGATCGCGCCACCCGAGGTCACGACATCCTCGATGATCGTCAGGCGCAGGCCGTCGATCGGACCGCCCTCGACGAGCTGCATCGTGCCGTACTCCTTCGCGGCCTTTCGGACGAAGCGCACCGGCAGCCCGGTGATCTGCCCGATGATCGTCGCGATCGGGATGCCGCCCAGCTCGAGCCCGGCGAGCATCTCGGTGTCGACCGGCAGCAGCGGCACCATCGCGGCCGCGACGTCGCGCAGCATCGTCGGGTCCGCCTCGAACCGGTACTTGTCGAAGTAGTGATGGCTGGTTGCGCCGGAACGCAACACGAAGGTGCCGTGAATCAACGCGGTCGCGTGGATCCGCTGGCCTAGCTCGGACACAGGTCTCCTCAGAGTGGTGGTGGGCGTTTACATCCAGCCGATCAGCTTCGCGACCCAGGACGTCTGTTCCAAGTACGTGATGCCGACCGCGACCAGGAACACGGCCGTACCGAGGTGGGCGCCGGTGGCACCGCGACGCGTACGGTGCATCCAACCCTCGATCACGAGTTGTCCGAGCAGTCTGAGTACGACGAACACGCCGACGGCGACCGCGAGCGTACCGAGGTAGGCGCTCGGTGCCACGTAGATGCCGTCGCGGCCCCGGTTCGACGCCGCCCAGATCACCCAACACACCAGTGAGAACGACGCCCCGACAACGGACCAGGTGCCGCCCTTCTTGAGGCGCCGGCGACGATCCCCCCGTACGCGTGCGGCCAGGGCTCGGTCGGCCGCGGGGTTGGGCGCGGATCCGCCGCCGGTGTAACCACCGGGCGGGTCGGTCTGCGGGCGGGGCACCACGGAGGCGCGTCCGACCAGCATCGACCGATCACCGTCGGGCGTCCGGACGCTGTCGGCCTTCCGCAAGCTGTCCGCGTTCCGCCCGGAATCGGCGTTCCGAGCACTGTCAGCACTTCGGACGGCATCAGCATTCCGAACGGCGTCGGCGCTTCGGACGGCATCAGCGCTTCGGACGGCGTCAGCATTCCGGACGGCATCGGCCGGCCGGGCGCTGTCGGCGACCCGAGCTCCGTCGGGCTGGACCGGTGCACCGAAAGGCAGCAGACCGAGCTGAGTGTCGGGCTCGGTCGGGCCGTTCGCGCGCAACGCGACCAGCTCGCGTTCGAGCATCTCGATCCGCGAGAACGCATCGGTCTCGGTGCCGGCCAGCACGGGTCGAGCCCGGCCGACGACCCGATTCGCCTCCACCTGCAGGCCGACCGGATCCGACCAGTCCAGGCCGAGATCCGGGACGCCGGTGGCGCGTACGAGCTTCACCAGGCGATCGACCCAGCCGCTCAACTCGCTCGTGTTCGGGCGATCCGATGGACGATCGGCGAGCGGCGCGAGCAGATGATCGCGGAGGGCTGGGCGTCCCTCGAACAGCGGATGGCGAGCCATCGGCGGTGCCTGATGCCCGCGCGGCGGCGAACCCGCGAGCATGAAGAACGCGACCGAGCCGAAGCCGTGCACGTCGTACGACGGTCCGACCAGCCCGTCGAGCGCCTCCGGACCACCGGACTCCGGCGTGTACGCGATCTGCGTGATCTCCTCATGCCGCCAGTACCGCGCGCCGGTGAAGTCGATCAGCCGAGTCTCGCCGTTCGTCAACGCCATGATGTTCGACGGCTTGATGTCCATGTGCAGCACCGGGCACGCGCCTACGTCGGCCGGGTGATGCAACGCGGTCACCGTGTCGGCCAGTTGGTGCAGCGCGGTCGCGGCGACGAGCCGCGGCCCGGCGGACAGCCCAGCCCGCCCGGTGATGTATTCCCGGAGGTTGATGCCGTGCAGATAGTCGTAGATCTGGTACGGCACGGCGTCGCGCATGTTCGCGGGCGCGCCGGTGGCGTGCGGCGGCGGCCCGTAGAAACCGTCGGCGCGCCGGCAGATGCCAGGCACTCCCCGGTTATTGAGATCCATCAGTGCGGCGTCGCCTTTGTCCCACGACCGAAGCTCGTCGGCGAGTGGTCTGCGCGGATCGATCCGAAATACCTTGACCGTGATCGGTGCACTGGTCACGCCACCGCATAACCGGACACCACGGTACACATCGGCTTGACCGCCGGAGCCGAGCCGGGCCACGAGGCGGTAGCGCTGATAGGTCTCCGGCAGCGGGCTGGCCGGACCGCAAACGAGATCAACGAGCCCCTGGCCCCCCGGCGCGCCATCGACACGGGCCTGACCTGCAAGATGAGGGGCGCCGGCCACGTCGCACCGCCTAATTCATGTCTCGGGGGCGACCAGGGATCATCGCCGGCTGATACCGAGGGTAGCGAAACGCCCCGACATCCGTGCCAGTGGCGTAACGCCGTGGTGAAAAAGCCTCGCCGGAATCGCGTTGATCGGCTAGACAGACAGGTGTGACCTACCTGATTCGCACGGCCAAAGACAGCGAGTGGGACGAGATCTACCAGATCATCGCCGACGCTTTCAACGACAGCGGCGATGAGGGAAACAGCGCCGAGGAGCACGGCGTCTGGGAGGCCGAACGCAGCTTCGTCGCCGAACTCGACGGCGCGATCGCGGGCCATGCGGCGGCGTTCACGCGCAACCTCGCCGTGCCCGGTGCGTCGGTCCCGGCCTCGCACGTCACGATGGTCAGCGTCGGCGCTACGCACCGACGTCAAGGCCTGCTCACCCGCATGATCACCGAGATTCACGCGCAGGCGATCGACCGTGGCGAACCGCTCGCGGTGCTTTGGGCCAGTGAGGGAAAGATCTATCAGCGGTACGGGTACGGGCTTGCCGCGCAACGCGCGTTCCTGGACGGCCGGAGCGCGGACATCGTGCTGCGGCGGCCGCCGGCCGACGATGGTGGCCGTGTCATCGCGGCGCCGATCACGTCGACCGAGGTCTTCGGCCCGATCTTCGATGCCGCTGCGGCGGACCGGCCGGGCTGGTCGTCACGGGACGAGCGATGGTGGGCGTACCGGCTGAGCGACATCCCCGATCGGCGGGCAGGCGCGACGACGCTTCGGGCCGTGGTTCACGAGGACGCGTCCGGCCATCGGGACGGCTACCTCCTGTGGCGTGTCAAGGCCGACTGGACCCACAACGGTCCGAACGGCCAAGTCCGGATCCACGAGCTGATCACCACGACGCCGGCCGCGTACCAGGCGCTCTGGCAGTTCGCGCTCTCGGTCGATCTGACCCGCAACGTGTCCTGCGACTGCGGCTCGGTGGACGAGCCGATCCTGTTCCTGGCCACCGAGCCTCGGGCGATCACGGCGCGATTGGGCGACTCGCTCTGGGTACGCATCCTCGACCTGCCGGCCGCGCTGACCGCCCGCCGGTACGCCGCGCCGGTCGATGTCGTGCTCGAGGTGGCCGATGTCCGAATTCCGGCGAATCAGGGCCGCTGGCATCTGGTCGGATCGGCCGGTCACGCCACTTGCGAGCCCACCGAGGCGCCGGCCGACCTCGCGATGGACATTCACGCGCTGGGTTCGGCGTACCTGGGTGGGACGGCGCTCGCCACGCTGGCAGCCGGAGGCGCGGTCCGCGAGATCCACGCCGGCACGCTTGCGGCAGCCTCGGTGGCGCTCGGCTGGCACCGGCCGCCGTCGTCGCTGGAGATCTTCTGAGGGCAGTTGATACTCATTCCCGCTGACGAGCGGTAACGTCACTCGAATGGACGAGGTCGAGCACCGGCGCAGGCGTACGCGCTCCGGACGATCGACGGATCACCCGTACGACCGGCAGGACGGCGCCGACGTCGCGGGCGAACCTGCCGCGCGGGCCGTCGGCGTGACGCCGGCCGACATCGCCGAGCGAGCCACCTCTGCGCCGTCCGATAGCCCGTTGGAGTCGCCGACGACCGAGCTGCCCACCGTCCGCGCCCGTACCCGCCCCGAGCGCGGCGCCGACGACCGGCACCTGCCGTTCGACGCGCACACCGCGCACCCGATCAATGAGGAGCGGGACGGCGAGCGTGGCCTGCGTGGCCTGATCGGCAGCGGTGCCACCCAAGTCAGCGTGAGCGCCGCGATGCGGGCCCGCGACGCGGCCAGGCCGACCGAGGCTGAGCTGGTCGAGGCGGAAGCGACGCTGACGATCGTGCATCGCGGCTGGGTACCGCGGGACGTCGCCGGAAGTTGATCCCGGTCAGTTCGGTAGTGGCGGTACGACGTGCGACTGCTCGTACGCGCTGACCTCGTCGATGCGCCGAGCGTGCCGCTCGATGCCGGAGAACGGCGTCGCCACGAACGCCGCCACCAGCGCGGTCGCTACATCGAGCGTGTGCTCGCGAGCGCCGATGCCGACCACGTTCGCATTGTTGTGTTGCCGCGAGAGTGTCGCCGTGTTCTCGTTCCAAGCGAGCGCGGCCCGTACACCGGGGACCTTGTTCGCCGCGATCTGCTCGCCGTTGCCGGAGCCGCCGATCACGACGCCGAGGCTGCCGGGATCCGCGACGACCGCGGCGCCGGTCGCGATGCAGTACGCCGGGTAGTCGTCCTCGGGGTCGTACGCCTTCGGGCCGATGTCCACGACATCGTGGCCCAGCTTGCCCAACTCCGTGACGAGGTGGTTCTTCAGCTCGAATCCGGCATGATCGGAACCAATGTAGACGCGCATGCCATCGACCCTATCGGAGTTCCGCGACGACGAGTCCGGCACGCGCCTTCGGCGTGAACCACGTGCTCTTGCGTGGCAATTTCTCGCGGTTCAGATTGACCGCGACGAAGTCGTCCACGGTCACCGGTGCGATCAGGATGGCCAGGTCCGCGCGGCCGGCATCGACCTCTCCGGCGAGCCATTCGGCGCCGTAGTCGCCGCCCACATAGGTGATCCGCTTGTCGTCCGGCGCAAGCCCGAGCGCATCGCCGAAGACGAGTCGCTCAACCAGCGCGTGATCGAGGTTGTCGACCGCCGAAATTCCCTCGCCGCGGGGCAGCGTGACGGCATAGGCGTGGCCATCGGCGTACACGTGAATGGTTCCGCCGGTGAGCGGGACCGGCGGCGGCGCCGCGAGCGCCTCGACCACCGCACCCGCCGCGTTCAGGCGGGCCAGGAGCTCAGCCGATGTCAACGGCGACGCGCTGACCAGGCGGTTGTACGGCTGGATCGCGACCGACGCGGGCGTGGTGATCACCGCGAGGAATCGCGGATAGCCGGCCGTCTGCGCGGCGAGGCTGCGGTGGTTGCCGTCCGCGACGACGAGTTCGCCGCTCCCCGCGAGCGCCAGAAGCTCGTCGCGCCGCGGGCCGGCCGGGACGGGCCAGATCTCATGCGTACGCCCAGCCGGGTCCACGTCGCGCACCTGCGGCTCGCCCAGCGCGTCGGCGGCGTTGGCCAGCGCTTCCTGCAGGTGCTCGGGCTTGTCGGTGGCCATCAATAGCACCGGCGACAGCAGGTGGCCGATCTTCTCGGCGAGCGCGACCCGCTCCCGGACCTTCGCGATGAACACGTCCTCGTTACGGATAATCAGACCGGGCTCGTCCGCCGACGTGGAGATCTCGCTGGTATCGACCATGCACCAGAGGCCATAGCCGACCTCACCGCCGCTGCCGCCCGGCCCGGTGATCCGGTAGACGACCGCGACATCGTCGAACGCCGCGTAGTGGCCACTGCTCTTCGCGGCATCGAGGCGCTCGACCGCGGCGTCAAGGGAGTCGGCGAACGTATGGCCGACGCTGTCCGGCGCGCGGTGCGGCATCTCGATCGCGAGAGCGCTGGTCGGGTTCGCTTCGATGATCGCGGTGATCTCCGCATCGTCGGCGAACTCGTCGTAATTCTGCGCTCCGGTCCCGCCGGTGGAGAGCCAGGCGTGCGCGAGCGGATGAGCGATCGTCATGCCCAAAACGCTACCGGCGGCCCCGGTGTATGTCGGTGCCGGGTGGGCGCGTCCCAAACCCGCAACCCCTTGTTGATCCTCGAGTTAGTTGACGCGTCGACGGCGTGTCACTCTGGTAATTCCAGGATCAACCTGCCGTTGGTACAGGATGACCTATGACCTTGCCGGACACCTTGGAATTGATCCGCGCCGACGGAGGAGTCCTGCGGTATTGCCGCTACGGCAGCCCGGACGGGCCGCCGGTCATCTCCCTCAATGGATCGCCCAGCAGTCGCTGGAAGTGGCCGACCTTGATCGAGTCCATGAATCAAAGCGGTCTGCGCTTCCTGGTGTACGACCGACCCGGCTACGGCGGGTCAACCCGTCGGCCCCGACGTACCGTCGCCGACGCAGCCGACGATGTCCGTGCGCTCGCGGACGCGCACGGCTTGAATCGGTTCGCGGTATTCGGCGGCTCGGGCGGCGGCCCGCACGCGCTCGCCTGCGCTGGATTGCTGGCCGACCGAGTCAGCCGGTGCGCTGTGCTGTCGGGCATCAAACCACGCGATACCGGCAGCAAGCCCAGCGATTCCGAGCCGGTGCCGCGTGATGAGGCCCAGCTGCGATCACGATTGGCCGATGTCGCCGCGGAGATTATGGGACGTATTGCCGACGGCGGCCCGGAAATGCCGTCCGAGCCGGGGGCGCCGGCCCGAGATGATCCGGACGCGATGGCGCGGCTTCGGGCAACGTTTATCGACAGCATGGACGGTTGGGTCGACGACAGCCTGGCGTTTGATCAGCCGTGGGGATTCGATCTAGCGACAATTTCCGTCCCCGTCGGCCTCTGGCGAGGAACCGCAGACGCCGAGGTCGCCGCCGAACACGCTGATTACCTGCTCGAACACATACCGACGGCGCAGAGCCACATTTACAGCGGTGGCCACGTGCCCGGAGCCGACGTGTATCGCGAGATCTACGGCTGGCTGTCCGGCCCCGCCGAATTGCGAAGTTGATCCTGGAGTTATTCGCACGAAACGCTGTCGCTCTGCAGCATTTGCCGCTATCGCAGCGAGTGTCCACTAACTCCAGGATCAACTGAGAAATTGCGGAGGATCAGGCGAAGCGGGGACGGTTGGCTCGTGCCGCGCGGCGCGACGGCGCGGGTGCGAGGAACGTCGGCGTACAGGCTTCGATCACCGGTGCGATCACCTCGGCCGGCGTACGGCGCTGCGGTACGTGCGCCGTCCACGCCGACGTGGTCACCACGACCGGCGTCGCCAGCAGCTCGATCACCTCATCCGGAAGGTCGGGAAGGATCTGCTTCCACCCGCATTCCGCAACCGACCACGATGACTCCGAGCTGCACTGCGATTCAAGTTCCTGCGTGGCCACCGCGGTCCCCTCCACAATCGACGTGTCGTTGCTCCTATCGATGCAAACGACGCGTACGTCGGCCCGGTGACGCAGATCCGGGCCGACGCAACGATCGGGTGACGCGCACTCTCCCAAAGCGGACAAAGAGCGACCGTCAATTGGTCGCTCTACTCGAAGACCGGCCCCACGTCGCGAGTCCGCTTGATTTCGTAGAAGCCGGGCGTACCGGCAACCAGAAGCACGCCGTCCCACAAGCGACCGGCGGCCTCGCCCTTCGGGCGTGGTGTGATGACCGGGCCGAAGAACGCGATCTTGTTGCCGTCCGGCCCGGGTGCATGAATGACCGGCGTACCGACGTCCATCCCGACCGGCTTCATGCCCTCGTTGTGGCTCTCGCGCAGCCGCTCGTCGTACTGCTCGGAGCTGGCCGCATCGGCGAGCGCCACATCGAGACCGCAGTCCTTCAACGCGTTCTCGAACAGTTCCCGGCCCTGCGGCTCCTTGCCGAGGTGAATGCGCGTACCCATGGCGGTGTAGAGATCCCGGAGGGCGGCATTGCCGTACTTCTCCTCGACCGCAATCGCGACGCGAACGCCGCCCCAGCCCTGGCTGAGCAGTTCCTTGTACTGGTCGGGCAGCTCATCGCGGCCCTCATTCAGCACCGAGAGACTCATCACGTGGAAGTCGATGTGCACCGGGCGGACCTGTTCGACTTCCAGGAGCCATCGTGACGTGATCCAGGCCCATGGGCACAGCGGGTCGAACCACATGTCTGCTTTGACGCGCTCGTCACTCATCAGCATCCCTTCGTTGAAGTCCTTGCGTCGGCAACCATACCCGCGTATCACCCCACCGCTAACCCGATGTGGTGCGAGGCCTGGCCCGTCGACGCAGGTCGACGTGAAAGACTCGCCTCATATCGTGTTTATTTCGACCCTGAGCACCACACATACTCAGCGCACATTCATAAGGAGTTGGCAGCGTGGCCGGAGTCCGCAACCTGACCCAGATCGAGGCCGCCGAGCGCGCGCGAATTCTGGACGTCACCGCGTACGACATTGTCCTTGACCTAACCGACGGCACGGGTGGGCCCGGCGAACTCACGTTCCGCTCGACCACAACGGTGACGTTCGTCTGCAGCGAGCCCGGGGCGAGCACGTGGGCCGAGTCGGCGATGGCGCACATCCACAGCGCGACGCTGAACGGCAAGCCGATCGACCTGGCCACGTGGAGCGCCGAGACCGGCCTGCCGCTGACCGATCTTGCCGCAGAGAACACGCTCGTCGTCGACGCCGAAGGCGACTATTCGACCGCCGGACAAGGTCTGCACCGTTCGTTCGACCCGGTGGACAAGGAGGTTTACCTCTACAGCCAGTTCGAGACGCAGGACGCGCAGAGGGTCTTCACGAGCTTCGATCAGCCGGACCTCAAGAGCGTCTACACCTGGCACGTCACGGTGCCGGCGCATTGGTCGGTCTTCTCCAATTCACCGGTCGAGCGAGTCGAGAACGGCGAGGTGGAGGGGGTCAAGACCGTTCACTTCGAGCAGTCGGTACGCATGTCGACGTACGTCACGGCGGTCTGCGCCGGGCCCTACCACGAGGTTCGGCGTACGCACGACGGGATCGACATGGGCGTGATGTGCCGCCAGTCGATGAAGCAGTACCTCGACGCGGACGACATCTTCCTGCTCACCGAGCAGGGCTTCGACTTCTTCCACGAGCAGTTCGGCGTGCGCTACCCGCTCCCGAAGTACGACCAGCTCTACGTACCCGAGTTCAACGCGGGCGCGATGGAGAACTTCGGCTGCGTCGTACACGGTGAGCAGTACTACATCTATCGGTCGGCGGTGACCGCGTACGAGTACGAGCAGCGTGCGAACACGATCCTGCACGAGATGGCGCACATGTGGTTCGGTGACCTGGTCACCATGCGCTGGTGGGACGACTTGTGGCTGAACGAGTCGTTCGCCGAGTGGGCGAGCCACTGGTGCAACGTCAACGCGACCCGGTTCACCGACGCGTGGACCACGTTCCTGTCGGTCCGCAAGAACTGGGGCTACCGCCAGGACCAGCTGTCCTCGACCCACCCGGTCTACTGCGACATGCCGGACATGCACGCGGTCGAGGTCAACTTCGACGGCATCACGTACGCGAAGGGCGCGAGCGTGATCAAGCAGCTCGTCGCGTACGTCGGGATCGAATCGTTCGTCGCCGGTCTGCGGGACTACTTCGCGAAGCACGCATGGGGCAACGCGACGTTCGGTGACCTGCTGTCGTCGCTGGAAGCCGAGACCGGCAAGGAGCTGCACGAGTTCGCCGCCCAGTGGCTGGAGACCGCGCAGGTCAACACGCTTCGGCCGGTCATCACGCTGGCCGGCGACGGCACGTACGCGAGCGTCGTCGTGGAGCAGGAGGCACCGGCGGCGTACCCGACCCTGCGTACGCACCGGATCGGCGTCGGCCTGTACGACCTTTCCGGCGACAAGCTGGTCCGTCGGGAAACCGTCTTCGTCACGGTGTCCGGCGCGTCGACCGATCTCACCGAACTCGCCGGCCGACCGGTGGCCGACGTGCTGCTGCTGAACGACGAGGACCACACGTACGCGAAGATCCGGCTCGACCAGGCCTCGATGAGCAACGTCGTCGCCCACATCGGCGACTTCGACAACAGCCTGGCCCGAGCGCTCGCCTGGTCGGCCGCATGGGACATGGTTCGCGATGCCGAACTCGCCGCCCGCGACTACATCGCGCTGGTGTGCAACGGATTGCCGGCCGAGACCGACACGAATCTGGTCACCGCGACGCTGTCGCAGGCACTCTCGGCGGTGTCGTTCTACACGGACCCCTCGTGGATCGCGACCGGCATCGGAAAGCTCAACGATCTCGCGACAGCCACGCTGGCCGCCGCCAAGCCGGGCAGCGGCGAGCAACTGACCTGGGCCCGTACGGTGGTGAGCACGACCCGTACGCCCGCCCAGGTCGATCGGCTCAAGAGCTGGCTTTCCGGCGCCGGCGTACCCGATGGGCTGCCGATCGGCACCGAACTGCGCTGGTCGATCCTGCAGAGTCTGGTCGCGAACGGCGGCGCCGGGGCGGACGAGATCGAGGCGGAGTTGAGCAACGACCGTACCGCCTCCGGCGAGCGTCAGGCCGCGATCGCGACCGCGTTGATTCCGACCGCCGCCGCGAAGGAGGAGACGTGGCGTCGCCTCACCGAGGGCGAGCCCCTCTCGAACTGGCTCCAGCGGGCGCTGCTCACCGGATTCCAGCACCCGGCGCAGGTCGAGCTGACCAAGCCGTACGTCGAGAAGTACTTCGCGGTGGCCGATCACATCTGGGCAACTCGCGAGAGCGAGCCCGCGCAAGAGGTGATCGAGATGGCGTACCCGGCGTTCCAGGTCAACGCCGAAACCGTTGAAGCGACCGATGCTTGGCTAGCGGGCGACGGACACGCTTCGGCGCTTCGCCGCCTGATCGGCGAAGGGCGCGACGGCATCGCTCGCGCACTGAACGGCCGAGCAAAGGATGCCTCCGCCGCCTAGCTGCCGGCCCGCAAGACCCAGTTGATCCTGGAGTTAGTTGACAGGATCAACTGGGTTTTTGTGCAGGTTGGGCGCGGGCTAGACGGCGCCTACGTACAGCGCTAGGTGTTCGCCGGTCAGGGTGTTGCGCTTTGTTACCAGGTCGGCGGGGGTGCCTTCGAAAACGATCCGCCCACCGTCGTGTCCTGCTCCGGGGCCTAGGTCGATCAACCAGTCGGCGTGTGCCATGACGGCCTGGTGGTGCTCGATCACGATCACCGACTTGCCCGCGTCGACCAACCGGTCGAGCAGACCGAGGAGTCGCTCGACATCGGCCAGGTGCAGGCCGGTGGTGGGTTCGTCGAGTACGTACACGTCGCCTTTCTCGCCCATGTGCGTCGCGAGCTTCAGTCGTTGACGTTCGCCGCCGGACAGCGTGGTGAGCGGCTGTCCGATCGTGAGGTAGCCGAGGCCGACCTGCGCGAGACGCTCCAGGATCTTGTGCGCCGCCGGGAGATTTCCCGCGTCCGCGTCGCCGAAGAACGCTTCCGCGTCGGTCACCGACATCGCCAGCACCTCGCTGATGTCCCGCCCACCCAACTTGTACTTGAGCACCTCGGCCTGGAACCGCTTTCCTTCGCACACCTCGCACGGCGCCGCGACGCCGGCCATCATCGCCAGGTCGGTGTAGATCACTCCGGCACCATTGCAGTTCGGGCACGCGCCCTCGGAGTTCGCGCTGAACAAGGCCGGCTTCACGCCGTTGGCCTTGGCGAACGCTTTGCGGATCGGCTCTAGCAGCCCGGTGTACGTCGCCGGGTTGCTCCGGCGCGATCCGCGGATCGGGGTCTGATCAACCGACACCACGCCGTCCAGGCCGGACACCGAGCCGTGGACCAGCGAACTCTTGCCCGAGCCCGCCACACCGGTGATCACGGTCAGTACGCCCAGCGGAACGTCGACATCCACGTCCTGCAGATTGTTGGCGTTCGCCCCGCGGATCTGGAGCACTTCCGACGCCGTACGCACGGACGGCTTGGTCGCCACGCGATCGTCTAGATGCCGGCCGGTGAGCGTGCTGGTCTTTCGCAGACCGGCGAACGTACCCTCGAACATCACCTCGCCACCGCCCGCGCCGGCACCGGGCCCGAGATCGACAACGTGGTCCGCAATCGCGATCATCTCCGGCTTGTGCTCGACGACCAGCACTGTGTTGCCCTTGTCCCGTAGTTGCAGCAGTAGGTCGTTCATCCGGACGATGTCGTGCGGGTGCAGGCCGATCGAGGGCTCGTCGAACACGTACGTGACGTCGGTGAGTGACGATCCGAGATGCCGGATCATCTTCGTACGCTGCGCCTCGCCGCCGGACAGCGTGCCGGTCGGCCGATCCAGGCTCAGATATCCCAGTCCGATGTCGACGAATGAGTCGAGTGTGTCCCCCAGAGCCTCCAGTAGCGGTGCGACCGATGGTTCGCGTAGGCCTCGTACCCACGTGGCCAGGTCGCTGATCTGCATTGCGCAGGCGTCGGCGATGTTGACCCCGTCGATCTTCGACGAGCGGGCCGACTCGGAAAGCCGTGTGCCGCCGCAGTCCGGGCACGTCGTGAACACCACCGCGCGCTCGACGAACGCACGGATGTGCGGCTGCAACGAATCGACGTCCTTGGACAGCATGGACTTCTGGATCTTGGGGATCAGGCCCTCGTACGTTAAATTGATGTTGTCGACTTTGATCTTGGTGGGCTCTTTGTAGAGAAGGTCGTTGAGTTCCTTCTTCGTGTACTTGCGGATCGGCTTGTCCGGGTCGAGGAAGCCGGAGCCGCCGTAGATGCGGCCGAACCAACCATCGACGCTGTACCCCGGGATCGTCAACGCGCCCTCGTTGAGCGATTTGGAGTCGTCGTACATCTGGGTGAGGTCGAAGTCGGTGACCGAACCGCGTCCTTCGCACCGCGGGCACATGCCGCCCAAGATGCTGAAACTCCGCCGCTCCTTGGTGGTCTGGCCGCCGCGTTCCAACGTGACCGCACCCGCGCCGCTGATCGACGCCACGTTGAAGGAGAACGCCTGCGGCGAGCCGATATGCGGCTTTCCGAGTCGGCTGAACACGATCCGGAGCATCGCGTTGGCGTCGGTGGCGGTGCCGACCGTGGAGCGCGGGTCCGAACCGATCCGCTGCTGGTCCACGATGATCGCGGTGGTCAGGCCGTCGAGCAGGTCGACGTCCGGGCGGCCGAGGTTCGGCATGAAGCCCTGCACGAACGCGCTGTACGTCTCATTGATCATCCGCTGTGACTCGGCGGCGATGGTGTCGAACACCAGCGAACTCTTGCCCGAGCCGGAGACGCCGGTGAACACGGTCAGCCGACGCTTCGGTAGTTCGACCGACACATTCTTGAGATTGTTCTCACGCGCGCCGTGCACGCGGATCAAGTCGTGGCTGTCTGCGGCATGCGGCGAACTCTTCGTCATGCCGCTACGTTAGCGGCGCCCTCGCTTCGGAGGCTTCTCCGATCGTGCCCAGTAACGGGCGTCCCCGCTAACGGGCGTCCCCACTAACGGGCGTCAGTAACGGGCGTTGCGAGATCGGAGATCTTGGCGTGAGTGGACACTCACGGTCGTGATCATGGCGAAATGAGAGCGCTGGCCGTCCAAGATTCGCGATCACGCCGCAACTACACCGCACGACCGCGACGCACGACAGCCTAAAGGGTCGTGCGTCGCGTAGCGGTCACGCTAGGAGCGCCCGGCTGCCTCAGCCAGCTGCGCGAGACCGGTGACCAGGCCACCGGCGAGGTCGCCGCCGGCGAACGCGGCCGACATCGACAGCGCCGCGAGCTTCGACGAACGATCCAGGATCCGGCGGCGAGCAATCTCACCGGTCACGATCTCGAGGACCCGCTGGTTCGGCGAGACCGCGACGAGCACGCTGACCGAGGGCTCGGCAAGCTGGCCGTGGAGCTTCTCGGCGTGACCGCGCGGCGGCGAGTCGAGATCGCCGACGTACACGCTGAACGTCAGGCCGGTCGAGTCGTCGGCCAGCTTGAGAGCGCTCGCGAGACGCAGCAACTGCGGCGTCGTGAACGGGCCGTTCAGCACCTCCGGGCGGGCCGCGAGGGCCGTCTTGCCCGGGGCGCCGTGGGTGTCGTTACCAGCTGTCACTTGCGCCTCCAACCTCGCCTCGAACGATTTCGGTCGCGTCCTCGTCCGCTTCGGTTGCGCCGACCAGCGCGGCATGCGGCTCGTGTGCCTTCGGCGCGAGCGGCAAACGCTGCGCCGTCGGGTCGTTCTCCGCCAGGAACCAGACCGGCGCGGTGGCGAACGGCCGTCCGGGACGGTAACGCTTGCTGCGGGCGGCGCTGGTGCCGAAGACGATCGCGTACACCACGCCGATAACCGCCAGCGGGATGCAAACGAAGACGAGCACCGTTTCTGTGATGGTCAAACCAGCCCCCAAGGACTACGGCACTGCTTACTGAGGTATTTGAAAGACGTATTCAATCTTCGCGCCAACGGTAGCGGAGCGACCGAGCCACGCCTGCGTCGGGTGCCACAACCTGTACGGTCCGTCTTTTGAGAAGGCGTTAAGGTGACCGCATGACCGACGCGCTTGCCCTGACCATGGCACGTGAGCGAGACGCCGCGGACCCGTTGGCCGAATTTCGCGATCGGTTCGTCATCGACGACCCCGATGTGATCTATCTTGACGGCAATTCGCTCGGCCGATTGCCGAAATCGACACGGGCACGTCTGATTACCGCCATTGACCGCGAATGGGGTGCCGATCTCATTCGCGCCTGGGACCGCTGGATCGACATCGGGCGCGACGCCGGTGACCTGCTCGCCGCGTTGATCGGCGCAAAGCCCGGCGAAGTGATCCTCTCCGACTCGACCAGCGTGAACCTCTACAAGCTGGCGGCCGCCGCGCTCGATGCCCGGCCCGATCGGCGCGTCATCGTCACCGACGATGACAACTTCCCCACCGACCAATACATTCTGGCCGGTCTCGCCGCCGCTCGTGGCTACGAGTTGCGTGTGATCAAGACGGATATCGACGCCGGCGTCACGCTCGCCGACGTGGTCGCCGCGATCGGCACCGACACCGCGCTGGTCAGCCTCTCGCACGTGGCGTACCGGTCAGGCGCGATCGCCGACCTGGCCGGCATCACGGCAGCCGTGCACGACGTCGGCGCACTGATGTTGTGGGACCTCTGCCATTCGGCCGGATCGGTGCCGGTCGGTCTCGGCAGCGCCGGCGTCGATCTGGCGGTGGGCTGCACGTACAAGCACCTCAATGGCGGCCCGGGCGCTCCGGCATTCCTGTACGTGCGGGCGGATCTGCAACCACAGCTACGTCAGCCGCTGTGGGGTTGGTTCTCACAAAAGAACCAATTCGCGATGGCGGGTACGTATGAGCCGGTCGACGGCATCGAACGCTTCCTCGTCGGTACGCCCGGCGTGCTCGGTGCCTACGGCGCACTGGAAGGTGCCCGCATCTCCGCCGAGGCCGGCATCGACGCCATCGCGGCGAAGGGCCGGGCCCTGACGTCGTACGCGATCGAGTTGTTCACGACGTGGATGGCGCCGTACGGGTTCGTGCTCGCATCGCCGGCCGATGCCACTCGCCGGGGTGCGCAGATCACCGCGTACCACCCGAGCGCGTGGCAGATCTGTCAGGCACTGACCGCGGCGCACGTCATCCCCGACTTCCGTACGCCGGACCGGCTACGCCTGGGCATGGCACCGCTCTACACCCGTTTCGCCGACGTCCACGAGGGCATGTCCCGCCTGCGCGACATCATGGCGACCGGCGCCTGGCAGTCGTTCCCGGAGGAGCGCTCGCGGGTCACGTGATCTAAGGAGTGCCGGTCGCCGGATCGTCCGGGTCGGACGGCCGGATGTAGACCCGATTGCTGGTCATCGCATCGGTGATGCCACTGTCGAGCAGCGCGGTCGTCAGGCGCGTACGCAGTTCTCGGGCCACCAGCGGCGCCGACTCCGTGGTCGTTTTCACCGTGACGCGAAGGACCGCGCCGTCCACGCCGACGCGTTCGACGCCGAGTACGGCCGGCGGATCGATCAGATCCTTCGACCACTCCGGGTCGTTCGCGAACGCTTCGCCCGCGTCCTGCAGCACCTTCGTGGCATCTTCGACCCGGGTGAATCCGACCGGGACGTCCATGATGCCGAGCGACCAGCCCTGACTCTTGTTCCCGACTCGGACGATCTCCCCGTTGCGTACGTGCCAGAGCACCCCGCGTACGTCCCGGATCGACGTGATCCGCAGGCCGACTGATTCCACCACGCCGCTTGCCTCGCCGACGTCGACCGCATCGCCGACGCCGTACTGGTCCTCCATGAGAATGAACAGCCCGGCAAGCAGATCCTTGACCAGCGTCTGTGCGCCGAAACCGAGCGCGATACCGGCGATGCCCGCGCTGGCGAGCAGCGGTGCGAGCTGAATCCCGAGCTCCGCCAGGATCATCAGGCCGGCGATCGAGAAGACCACCACGGTCGCGGAGCTGAGCAGCACCGAACCGATCGCCTCGGCACGTTGCTGGCGACGTTGCGGGATGGCGCCGGGCGCGGGCGAGACCGGTGCCGCTGCGGGCGTCTCGGTCACCGCGATCGGTACGCCGACCGCACGTGCCGCCGTTGATGCCTGCGAGCGGAACACCTGCGCCATCGAGCCTTGGGCCGTCCGCCGGATCAGGCGCCGGATCGCTCTCTGCAGCAGCCATCGGATGATGACGGCGACCAGAATGATCAGGATGATCCGGAACGGCTTGATCAGCAGCCAGAAGCTACTCGACGCGAGCCAGTCGTCGTGGGTGTGATCCCAGACCAGCTTGCACAGCGCACTGGTCTTGACGCAGTCCGGCGGCACGAGCGTTTTGACCGCATTGACCGGATCAAGAAACAGCAGAGGCATGAGGGGCAGAATAGTACGTGCATTAGCGGCTCTCATCAGGGACGATAGGCGCACGAGGCTTAATACCTCACGGGAGGGATCGAGAAGATGCCTGACATACGACGCGCAGCCGCCTCCACGCTGGTCTTGAACCAGACCTATGAGCCGCTGTGTGTCGTGTCCGTCAGGCGCGCCGCCATTCTCGTCCTCACCGCCAAGGCCGTCTGCGTCGCCGATGGCGAGGGCATACTCCACAGCGCCCGGGAACAACTGCCGGTGCCGAGCGTCGTCCGGCTCAACCGTTACGTCCGGGTCCCGTACCGGACGCACGTCGGACTTTCCCGCCGGGCGATCTTCGCGCGGGACGGGAGCCGGTGTGCGTACTGTCGCGGGCCGGCCGAGACGATCGATCACGTCCTCCCGCGCAGCCGCGGCGGCGATCACGCCTGGGACAACGTCGTAGCGGCCTGCGCGAAGTGCAATCACAAGAAGGGCGACAAGACCGTCGCCGAGCTTGGGTGGGCGCTGCACGCGACGCCGAGCACGCCGAAAGGACAGGCGTGGCGCGTGCTCGGTCACCGTACGCCGGATCCGCGCTGGTCGGACTGGCTCGATCTGCCGGAAGCGGCCTGACCGAGCCGATTGCGGTCAGCCTCGGTACTTGAGTGATGCGTACACGACGACGTTGTCCGCGTACCCGGTCGAGCCGCCGACGAACTGACCGCCGCAGGTGATCAGCCGCAGGCCCGGTCGGGTGTAGTCGCCGTAGATGCGGTTGCCGGGAAACTCGCTCTTCGGGTACGACTCGACCGAGTAGATCGAGAAGATCGCCACCTTGTGATTCGCCAGCGTCAGTTGCACGGTGTCGCCGGGCTTGAGCTTTCCGAGGTTGTAGAAGATCGATTCGCCGTTCGGGCCGTCGACGTGACCGACGACGACAGCGGGGCCGTTCTGCCCGGGCGCCGGGCCGCCGGAGTACCAACCGGCCAGATTGCTGTCCGACAGCGGTGGCGTGCCGATCGTGCCGTCGCTCGCGAGGCCGACCGGCATGATCGGCGCGGTGACGTTGATCGACGGAATGCTGATCTTGGTGGGGGTCGATCGGGACATCGCATGCCCCGCCGGTCCGGTCGCGTTCGGATGCGCGAAGCTCAGGCTGGGCAGCGACGGTGCCCCGACCACGAGCCCGAGACCGGCGCCGATCCCGAACAGGCCGCACAGCACGAACAACGCGCCCGCGATGCCGCTGAGCGTGCGGTTCGGCCGTACCCATGCGGGCAAACCGAAGCGCGCACGCAACGGCTGCGCGACCGCCTTGAACTCGACGGTGTCGTCGCTTTGCGGTCCCTCACTCGGTGCATGCTCGGTCACGGAACTAGACGCGGATCGAGGAGCGACGCCGTAGCGCCATGACGAGCCAGATGCCGAGGCCGGCCACGATCGTGCCGAGACCGCCGAAGAGGGCCAGGTGCGCCGGACTGGTCGAACCCATCTCGCCGCCGCCGGTATCCGGGCCGTGGTTCTGGTTCGGGTTCGGGTTCGGGTTCGGGCGCGCACCGTTCAGCACGGTGAGCTTCGCCGAACTGTTACCGCCGCTGGCACAGGACAGAAACACGGTGTACGTACCGGAAACCGTGTCCAACGGGATCGTCACGTCCGCCATCAGCAGCCCGTGATTCGGCGTCAGCGTCAACTTGCCGAACACCGTTGACGTCACCGTCGCCGAGTTCAGATTGTCGACGCACGTCGCGTCGACCTCGATCTGGAAGCCGGCCCGGATCGAACTCGGACTGAGAACCAGGACGGATGTACCCGATGCGTTCGCGGGTACGCAGGCCGCCAGTGCCAGTAGGGATACGACCGACGCGAAGCCGATGCGAAGCCTCCGCACCACGATGAATCGCCTCCAACTCAGTCCCGATCGGTCCTGCCCAAAATTATCGAGGCTCGCTAGCGGCTATTTGCCCAAGTTCGTGAAGTAACACCTTTTTATGCATCAGCGGTGTAAACGTAGCCGGTTCGCCACGGCATTAACCGGAAGGGTAGTGAGGGTCGCGTAGCACGGCTGATTCATATATCGTCCTTTCGTCCAGCTAAACGGGCGTTCTGCGTCAGTTACGCCCGCTACCAGGCAAACAGGTCCGGCGATTACAGGAGACACACGTGTCACAGCCGAAGGGGAGTGCCGAGAAAACGGCCACTTTCGGCGACGTGTTCGGCGTGGGTGAATTTCGGGCCCTCTACTCCGCCAGCGCGTTGTCCTGGACCGGCGATTACTTGGCTCGAGCGGCGGTGGCCGCGCTGATCTACGGCACGACGCGTTCGGTGTTGTTGTCGGCGGCGTCGTTCGCAATCAGCTACCTCCCCGGTCTCACCGCTGGTCCGCTGCTCGCGGCGCTGGCCGAGCGATACCCGCGCCGGACCGTGATGATCTTCTGCGATGCGGTTCGGGCATGTCTGCTGGCGACCGTGGCGATCCCCGGCGTCCCGGTCGCGGCGCTGTTCGTCCTGTTGTTCGCGGCGGCGCTACTGAACGCACCGTTCGACGCGTCGCGATCGGCGCTGCTGGCGCAGATCCTGAGCGGCGACCGCTACATCGTCGCCGCCTCGGCACAGAACACGACGATCAATTTCGCGATGGTGCTCGGCTATCTGGCCGGTGGCGTCGCCGCTCCGACGTATCCGCACCTGACCCTCGCGATCGACGCTGCGACGTTCGTGATGTCGGCTCTCCTGATCCGCTACGGCATCAGCGTCCGACCGCCCGCGCTATCGGTCGCGCAACGTACCGGCCTGCTCCGCGAGACCGCCGCGGGTTTCCGTTTCGTCGCCGGCCACCGGTTGCTGCGGGCCATTGCCATCCTTTCCCTCGGTGTCACGCTGCTCGCGATCGTGCCGGAAGGGCTCGCTGCAGCCTGGGCCGCGAAACTCACTCGCAACCCCTCCGACCAGGGCATCGATCAAGCCTTGATCATGATGGCCGGCCCGATCGGCCTGATCGTCGGTGCGATCGTGGTCGGTCGCCTCATGAACGCGGCCCTCCGCCGACGGTTGATCCGGCCGTTCGCAATCGCGGTCCCGATCACGCTCGCGCTGGCGCTACTGAACCCGGATGTGATCGGCGCGGCGGTGATCACGTTCGTCATCGGCATCTGCGTGAGCGGTCTGTTCCTGCCGACAAACGGGCTCTACGCGAAGGCGTTGCCGACCGAGTTCCGCGCACGGGCGTTCGGCGTCTTCCAATTCGGAGCACAGTTCGTCCAAGCGCTCGGCCTGATCGTGACCGGCGTGTTGTCCGACCACTTCCCGCTGCATGTAATCGTCGGCTGCTGGGGCCTGATGGGCATCGTGCTGATCAGCGCGGCGGTTCGGCAATGGCCCGCCGACGACCAGATCGACGCCGCCTTGGACCAAGCGAAGTCGCTCACCCAGGTTGCGGCTGAATCTGCCGCCGCGACCGAGCCGAGTTCCCCGGCGCCCGCTCCGGTCTCCCAGCGCCGAATGCCAGGCGTGCGGCGCCACGCTGTTGATCTCAATTCACAGCCGCAGCAACGACGCCGTCTTCCATCGATCGCGGACGACGCAACTGCTCGGATGAACTCCACGTCCCCCACCGGGTGCCCGGGCGAGGCGCAGTGACGAGCCCGCTGGTGTGTACGGTTCCCTGGTGACGTTCTACGAGACGATCGGCGGCGAACCGACATTCCGCAAGCTCGTCGACGCGTTCTATGCCGGAGTCGCGACCGACGAACTCCTCCGCCCGATGTATCCGGAAGACGATCTCGGCCCGGCCGCCGATCGGCTCCGGCTGTTCCTGATCCAGTACTGGGGCGGCCCGAACACGTACTCGTCCGAGCGCGGACACCCACGTCTACGCATGCGGCATGCGCCGTTCCATGTCGGTCCACGTGAACGTGACGCCTGGCTGACGCACATGCGGGCTGCCGTGAAGTCACTCGACCTGCCCGAGGACGAGGAAAACACGCTTTGGGACTACCTCGAGCGGGCAGCTCACTTCATGGTGAATACCTTGGATTAGCTTAATTCGGACATTCACTGTCTGAACGGCTATTTCATCGTAATAACAGCAACAGTGGACATCGTTGATCGTTGCTCCTGATGACATGCCCAGCCCGTCGATCGACGAGCCTGCCATCGGGGAGCTCCACTCCATGCGACGTCGCATCATCCTGGGGGTCGCACTCGCGGCCACCGCCGCCATCGGCGCAATCCCGGCCCTGGCCTCCACAGCCCCCAGTCCAGCGTCGTTTCGGCTACCCCGGCCGCGAACACCCCGGACGTCATGGACGGCACCGTGTACGCGATCGCGGTCGTCGGCACCACGGTCGTCGTCGGTGGCGAGTTCACCGCGGTGGAGAACTCCGCTCGGACCGTCACCTACAAGAAGGCGAACCTCTTCACGTACGACTACGCCACCGGCGCCGTGAACACCGCGTTCACCGCGACGCTCGACGGCGACGTACTGGCGCTGGCCGCCGGCCCCAACAACACCGTGTACGTCGGTGGCGCCTTCAAGACCGTCGGGACGACCAGGGAGCGTGGCATCACGCAGCTCTCGGTCGCGACCGGCGCCCGCCCCGGTATCGGCGCGATCGACCCGACCACCGGCAAGGCGTTGGCCTGGAACCCCACCCGTACGCGCGGCGTGGGCGTCGAGGCGCTCGTGGCGACCCCGACCGGGCTGCTGGTTGGCAGCGACACGACCGAGCTTGGACACCAGTTCCACGCCCGCCTGGGCATGTTCCCGTTGAGCTGAGTCCCGCTGAACTGATCGCACGGCAGACAAAACGGGGGCCCGAGGGCCCCCGTTTTGTTACAGCAGACAAGCCTCGTCATGCAGCCATTCGACGAACGCCTTCGAACCGGTCACTCCGCAGTCGAGCAACTCGACCAACAGTGCCTCGTGTGCACCGGCTTCCAGCGGCACCTGCACTTCCGCATAGATCGGCAACTGGCCGCGGTCACTTGGATCACCGACGTAGGCCTTGCAGAATCGCTGCGTGTGGTTCCATTCGTTGACCGCCCGGTACGCACGATCGGCCCAGTCTCGCGGGACCGTCGCATGCGGCCGTGTTCGCATCATGAGGATCTCGTCATCGGGACCCTCCAACGCGATCAGGACGCCATGCCGCTCCCACATCGCCAGGACACCGCCGTCTCCATCGGTCAGGTAACGCACCTCCATACGGTCGAGCGCCGCACACAACCGCGCCGTAGTCACCGGGTGGACCGCGTCCGCCCGTAGATCTTCATCGCACGTCCGCTGCTGCGGCGCTGCGACGCTTGGCTCCCCGTCGGTGCTGCTGCGATTCTGTTCGCGCGCGGATTGGCGGCGCACGCTCCCGCTCTGACGATCAGGCCGGACTTGCTCGATTGTGGTCCGTTGCCGCGCGCTCGGTCGTTCCACATCAGCTGTCGTCAGACTCGTTCCGGATTCACGCTTTGGCCACCACTGCATGGCCACGCTCCTCTAGTTCCCCCAGGTCCCTTAGCCAGGATCACCGTGCACACGTGGCCATGTCGGTCGCGGAGCACCACAGCATGCAGCACAGTTCAATGAGCACGCACTGTGCAACTTGCTGTGAAATTGGTGAGCCTGACTCGTCACGTTACAACCGGGGAACCGACGAAAATAGGGCTAGATCCGCACGCGTTGAGACTGTATCTTCACGCTCGGTGTGCGTGGAGGCCCGCATTGACGACCAATCCGGACGGACCGCGCCACCACGCGGCCCCGCGGACGGTCGCGATCCCGATCCACGGACCGGACGTCACGATCCGGGCAGTTTGGTCATCGGGTCCGTCTACCGCGAATCCCATTCGTACCAACGCTTGCACGAGACGCTGGGGTACCTGTACGTCGGTCGGGTGGTCGGCATCGGCCGCCACGGTGATCGGAACGTGGTCGAGCAACGCGTCGCGGAGCACGCGCGCGCCGACCGCTCGGCCGCGCAGTCCGGTCGCCTCGGTCTCACGGAGCGTCTCCGCTGCCGCCTCGCTCATCCGGCGTACGACGGCGACCGGCAGCGTTTCGCGAACCACAAGCGCGTTGCCGGGCATACCGGCTCGCCACTGTGCATCCAGACGCTCCAACGTGGACGGGTCATCCGTGCCGAGCGCCAGCCAGTCGGCTGCGCGTACGGTTCGGTCGTCGCTCTCGATCGTGGCCGGACGGGTCACGAGAGCGTTCCACGGCACCCTCGACCACAGCTGCGTCCCGCGTACGCGCACGAGGCTCTGCGGGTCCAGTCGCACGAGCCGAGCCAGGAAGTCACCGGTCGAAGGGTTCATCGCGGATTCCAGGTGAGTCATGCCGTCGGCACGAGCCACGGTGTCAGGTACGCGCGCTCGGCGTCGGCCAGCCGTCGCGGTCGCTGATGAGCGAGATCAAACGGTACGCAGACCGAGCGCGCCCGGCTGGCCAGCACGTCGCCGGCGAACAGTTCGTACGCGACCGTGAATCGCGACGGCCGTAGCTCCTCGATCCACATCTCGATGCGTACCGGCGTGCCGTAGTCGACCGGCCGCAGGTAATCGACCTCGTGCCGGGAGATCACAATGCCGTCTTCCAGCGACGTGACCCCGGCATCGCGGGCGCCGACGAACATGAGCGCAACGCGCGCCTCCTCGTAGTACGTGAGGAACCGGACGTTGTTGATGTGCCCGTACGCGTCCATGTCCGACCAGCGCACCGGGCAGTCGTAGACGAATCGCTTCATCACAGCGCCAGTCATCACACCGCTGCCCAGAACGCCCGCTCATCGGCTGCCAGCGGTCGCGGTTTCCGATCCTCGTACGAGTAGCCGACGAGTACGCACTCGCATCGGGCGATCAACGTGGCGCCGTCGTACATGCGCTGGTCGAACGTCCACGAGGTGGTACCGATGCGCGAGATCGTGGTCTCCACGCGCAGCATCAGGCCCGGCCGAAACGTGGCCGGGAACTCGTAGTCCACGGCCACCCGGGCCGCGATGTATCCCCGTTCGCCCGCGGCGCCCGCGAGGCCGGCCGGTGACGCCGCGAGCAGCGTCATCCGGGCGTCCTCGAAGTACGACAGATAGCGCGCGTGATTCACGTGACCCATCCGGTCGTCGTCCGACCAGCGGACCTGTGCGTGGTAGACGTCAGTCACGGGTCAGCTTGCGGTACGTGACCCGGTGCGGGCGGGCGGCTTCGGCACCGAGACGGTCCACCTTGTTCTTCTCGTACGACTCGTAGTTGCCCTCGAACCAGAACCAGTTGCTCGGGTCCTCGTCGGTCCCTTCCCAGGCCAGGATGTGTGTCGCCACCCGGTCCAGGAACATCCGGTCGTGCGAGATCACCACGGCGCACCCGGGGAACTCGAGCAACGCGTTCTCCAGCGACGACAGCGTTTCGGTGTCGAGGTCGTTCGTCGGCTCGTCGAGCAGGATCACGTTGCCGCCGATCTTGAGCGTCAGCGCGAGGTTGAGCCGGTTGCGCTCGCCACCGGACAGCACGCCGGTCGGCTTCTGCTGGTCCGGGCCCTTGAAACCGAACGCCGCGATGTACGCGCGAGACGGCATCTCCACCTTGCCGACCATCAGATAGTCAAGCCCGTCGGAGACGACCTCCCACACCGACTTGTTCGGGTCGAGGCCGGAGCGGCTCTGGTCCACGTACGACAGGCTTGACCGTGTCACCGACCCGGACCGTCCCAGAGTCTGGCTGTTCCAGGCCGACGATCGTCTTGAAAAGTGTCGTCTTTCCGACGCCGTTCGGGCCGATGATGCCGACGATGCCGTTGCGCGGCAGCGAGAAGTCGAGGTCCTTGATCAGTACGCGTCCGTCGAAGCCCTTGTTGAGGTCCTTCGACTCGATCACGGTGCTACCCAGGCGTGGGCCCGGCGGAATCTGGATCTCCTCGAAGTCCAGCTTGCGAGTCTTCTCGGCCTCGCTCGCCATCTCCTCGTACCGGTCGAGGCGGGAGCGGGACTTCGTCTGCCGCGCGCGGGCGTTCGACCGGACCCATTCCAGCTCTTCGGCCAGCCGCTTCTTCATCTTCGTGTCTTTGCGGCCCTCGCTGGTCATTCGGGCCTGCTTCTTCTCCAGGTAGGTGGAGTAGTTGCCCTCGTACGGGTACGCGCGACCGCGGTCGAGTTCGAGAATCCACTGCGCGACGTTGTCCAGGAAGTACCGATCGTGGGTGATCGCGATCACCGTACCGGCGTACTTCGCGAGGTGCTGCTCCAGCCACTGCACGCTCTCCGCGTCCAGGTGGTTCGTCGGTTCGTCGAGAAGCAGCAGGTCAGGCGCCTCGAGCAGCAGCTTGCAGAGCGCGACTCGGCGGCGCTCACCACCGGACAGATTGACCACGTCGGCATCCGGCGGCGGGCAGCGCAGCGCGTCCATCGCCAGTTCGAGTTTCGAATCGACGTCCCACGCATCGAGATGGTCCAACTCCTCCTGGAGTTGACCCATCTCGTTCATCAGCTCGTCTGAGTAGTCGGTCGCCATCTGCTCGGCGATCTTGTTGAATCGCTCCAATTTCGACTTCGTCTCGGCGACCGCTTCCTCGATGTTGCCGAGCACGGTCTTCGCGTCGTTAAGCGGCGGTTCCTGCGCAAGCATCCCGACGGTATTGCCGGGCATCAGTCGCGCCTCGCCATTGCTCACCGTGTCGAGACCCGACATGATTCGCAGAAGGCTCGACTTACCGGCACCATTCGGTCCGAGTACGCCGATCTTTGCGCCGGGCAGGAAGCTCAGCGTGACATTGTCAAGGACGACCTTGTCGCCGTGCGCCTTGCGCGCCTTTTCCAGCGTGTAGATGAACTGAGCCACGGTGTTCGTACCTCTTAGCGTCTCGGAGTTCCAGCGTTTCGAAGTCTCAAGGTGCAGCAGGGCAATCTTCCCAGGTATGCCCCCGCTTACCCAATCGAGGTGAAGCGCTGTGAGGATGGGCGCGACGATTACGTACTGACTGAGCTCTTTCCGCCAGCGTCGGCGGAATGTCCGCAACGCTGCTACCAGCGACGAAGGCAACTTTTCGGTTTAGGCGTCACATTCCGAAGGGTAGTCGTTGAACAGTTGCGACCTGCGATTCAGGCGTAGGCGGTAGATTTAAATCATGATCAACACAACTTGATGATCACAATCCGAGAGGGGTCGAGGTGGACAGCTCCTTCGTGGTCGTCGCGAACCGCTTGCCCGTCGACGCGGTCGACACCATGGATGGACGCGCTTGGCGCCGAAGTCCGGGCGGCCTCGTCACAGCGTTGCACCCGGTACTGGTTGAGCAGCGCGGGACATGGGTGGGCTGGTCCGGGGCGGTCAGCCCGGGCCTGGACGCGCTACCCGGTAAGGGCGCCGCGACCGGGCCAGGCGATGCGCCAGGTGATGGGCCGGGAGACCACGGATCCGGCCGCGACGGATCCGATGGCGAGCCGGGCGTACCAGGTGGTCATGAATCTTCGATGTGGACGGCATTCAGCTGCGTCCCGGTGGACCTGTCGGCCGCGGAAATCGAGATGCTACTACGAGGGCTTCTCCAACGCCAGCCTGTGGCCGCTCTACCACGACGCCGTCGAGACGCCGGTCTACAAACGCAAGTGGTGGGATGCCTACCTTCGCGTGAACCAGCGGTTCGCGGATGCCACCGCGAAGGTCTCAGCCGTTGGTGCGACCGTCTGGGTGCAGGACTATCAGCTACAGCTCGTACCGCAGATGCTCCGCGAGATGCGACCCGATCTGCGGATCGGCTTCTTCCTGCACATTCCGTTCCCGCCGGTCGAGCTGTTCATGCAGCTGCCGAGGCGGGCCGAGATCCTGCGCGGCCTGCTCGGCGCCGACCTGGTCGGCTTCCAGCGGCCACTCGGAGCTCAGAATTTCCTGCGTCTGACGCGCCATCTGCTCGGCCTGCGTCCGCGCGGCAACGTGGTCGAGGTCGACGGCCGAGAGGTACGCGCGGACGCGTTCCCGATCTCGATCGACGTCGCCGAGATCGAGAAACTTGCCGCCAGCCCGCATGGTTCGGGACCGCGCGTCCAAGATTCGAGCGGAGCTGGGGGAGCCGAAGACCGTCATCCTTGGTGTCGATAGGCTCGACTACACGAAGGGGATTGAGGGCCGGATCAAGGCCTTCCGGGAACTTTTGGCCGAAGGCCGACTCACGGTGCCGGAGACGTGTGATGGTCCAGGTGGCGACACCCAGCCGCGAACGGGTCGAGCAGTACCAAGCACTACGGATCGACGTCGAGCGTGAGGTCGGTCGCATTAATGGTGATTTCGGACGTGTCGGCGTGCCTGCCGTGCATTACCTACACCAGTCGTACAGTCGCAGTGAGCTGGCCGCATTGTTCTGCGCGGCCGACGTCATGATGGTCACGCCTCTGCGGGACGGCATGAACCTCGTCGCCAAGGAGTATGTGGCCGCACGGGTCGATCTTGGAGGCGCGCTCGTGCTCTCCGAGTTCGCCGGCGCCGCCGGTGATCTACGGCAGGCGTTCCTTGTCAATCCGTACGACCTCGACGGCATGAAGGAAATGCTGCTGCGCGCGATCAACCTGGACCCGACCGAGGGGGCCAGGCGGATGCGCGCGATGCGACGGCACCTGCGCGCGCACGACGTCTCGCATTGGGCCAACTCGTTCCTCGACGCGCTGGGCAGCATCGGTACGACCCAAGTCGAACCAGCACCACTTGCCGCACGCGCCGATCGAAGCAACACCCGCTCCACCTACCGCCTCAACACCTTCAACCGCCTCAATACCCACGATTGCCTCAATACCCACGATTGCCTCAATACCCTTTGCCACGCCATCTTCTGCCAGCACGGCTCCTGCCAGCACCGCTCCTGTCAGTAAAGCTTCCGCCAGCACGGCTCCTGCCAGTACAGGTCCTGACACCAGCTCGATGGGCACCGAATAACCGGGATGCAACAGTGACGAATGACGCCACTCTCCGCGAAGCGATCGTCCGCCTCGCCCGAGTGCCGCAACTGCTGGTGTGCTGCGATTACGACGGCACACTCGCACCGATCGTGGAAGATCCGACGAAGGCCGTCCCGCTGCCGGAGGCGGTGGCCGCGCTGCGGTCGCTCGCCGCGCTGCCGCAGACGACCGTCGCGGTCGTGTCCGGCCGCTCGCTGCGCGACCTGGCCACGCTGTCCCGACTACCGAGCGAGGTGCACCTCGTCGGATCGCACGGCAGCGAGTTCGACGTCGGGTTCGTCGAGCGGCTGACGCCGGAGGCGCTCCTGCTCCGCGACCGCCTCGACATGGTGCTGGTTCGAGCTGACCAAAGATCACCCAGGGGTACGCCTGGAGCGCAAGCCCGCCGCCGTCGCCGTGCACGTTCGCACCGCCGCTCCGGACGTGGCCGACGCCGTGATGGACGCGGTCAAGGCCGGTCCGGCCACCTGGCCGGACATCTTCGTCACGCATGGCAAGCAGGTCATCGAGCTTTCGGTGATGGCCACGAACAAGGGCACCGCCGTCGATGCGCTGCGCGTGCAGTCGTCGGCCAGCGCCGTGATGTTCCTCGGCGACGACGTGACCGACGAGAACGCGTTCGCCGACCTGCACGGCCCCGACGTCGGCATCAAGATCGGCCCGGGCGACACCGCCGCGGCGTACCGGGTCGAGGAGCCGATCGAGGCGGTACGGGCTCTGGCGCTGCTCCTGGAGGCGCGCCGCAAGTGGCTGTACGGCGAGCGGTCGGTGCCGATCGAGCGGCACTCGATGCTGTCCAACGGCCGGACCGTCGCGCTCGTCGCACCGGACTCCACGATCACCTGGCTGTGCCACCCGACGCCGGACTCGTCGGCGGTCTTCGCCGACCTGCTCGGCGGCCCGCCGGCCGGTCACTTCACGGTCGCCCGGCCGACCGAGACGGCCTCCCGCTGGGCCAGCGCTACCGGTCCGGCACGATGACGGTCGAGACCCGCTGGTCCGGGCCTGACCGTCACCGACTGGCTGGACGATGCCCGGATCCGATTCGACCGACGTCGCGGACGTCGACGACGACCGGATGTCGCTGATGCGAGTGCTGACCGGCTCCGGCCGGGCTCGCGTCGAGTTCGCGCCGCGGCCGGAGTTCGGGCAGGTCAGCGTCGCCTGCAGCCGCTCGGCGACGGCCTGCTCGTGCTCGGCTCCGAACGAGCCGATCGCGCTGTACTCCCCCGGCGTCGAGTGGAACGTCTACGACGACGGCGGCGCACGACACGGCCCGCGCGGTGATCGATCTGGACGCGATCGGCGGCCAGTGCGTGCTGGAGCTGCGCTTCGGTACGCAAGAGCCTGGAGCCGCCGGCCACGTCGGTCGCGGCTCGTCAAGAGGCCACCGAGACCGGCCTGGCGAGACTGGGCGGCCTCGCTGCAAACTGCCGACGGTCGCCCGGGAGCAGGTGCTGCGCAGCGCGCTGACGCTGCGCGGCCTCTGCCACACAGCCGAACGGCTCGATCCTCGCCGCGGCGACCACGTCGCTGCCCGGAGGAGATGGGTGGCGTCCGCAACTGGGACTACCGCTACTGCTGGCTGCGCGATGCCGCGATGAGCGCTCGGGCGCTGGTCGACCTCGGCTCGCTCGACGAGGCCGACGGCGTTCCTGCGCTGGGTCGACCGGTGCGATCGACCGCACCGGCGGCCACCCCGAGCGGCTGCACCCGCTGTACACCGTGGACGGCCAGGACCTCGGCCCGGAGGCCGTGATCGAGACGCTGCCCGGCTACGCCGGGTCGCGGCCGGTACGCGTCGGCAACGCGGCGAACCGCCAGGTCCAACTGGACGTGTTCGGTCCGATCGCCGACCTGCATCGCCGCGCGTCGCCGATCCGCGGGGCCACGTCCTGCCGAGCGAGTGGCGGGTCATCGAGGCGATGGTCGAAGCGGTCGACCGGCGCTGGCACGAGCCGGACCACGGTCTGTGGGAGGCCCGTATCGCACCGCGGCACCACGTGTACTCGAAGGTGATGTGCTGGCTGACCGTCGACCGGGCGCTCGCGATCGTCGCGGCGCACGGTGACGGCGACGGGAACGGCGACCGGCCGGAGTGGCGCGAGCTGCGCGACCGGATCGCCGAGAACGTGCTCGAGCACGGCTGGCACGAGAAGGTCGGCGCCTACACGGTCGCGTACGGGGACGCGGACATGGACGCCGCATCGCTGTGGATCGGCCTGTCCGGGCTGCTGGCCGACGACGATCCACGGTTCCTTGCGACCGCACTGAAGATCGAGGCGGAGTTGCGCAGCGGTCCGACCGTCTACCGCTACCGGTGGGACGACGGTCTGCCGGGCCGCGAGGGCGGCTTCCACATCTGCACGGCGTGGCTGATCGAGGCGTACCTGCGCACCGGCCGACGCGCCGACGCCGAGGAGTTGTTCGAGCAGATGCTCGACTGCGCCGGCCCGACCGGGCTGCTGCTCCGAGCAGTACGACCCGGACACCGAACGCGGGCTCGGCAACCATCCGCAGGCGTACAGCCACCTGGGGTTGATCCGCTGTGCGACGCTCCTTGCCCGGAGCTGACCCAGGCCGAACTACTTTCACGACGTCCATGCGCGGTTAACCCGGGCTTCATCCGTCCGCCACTGTCGATCATTACGTTGACTACCCATGCTGACTGCGCGGGAAGTCCGGCCACCTGACCAGTCCCCTGGTCCCGGCAACGTCACGATCAGCTACGCCGGGTTGACGTACCTGGCAGAGCCGGTCGCGAAGGGCGCCGCGTACGAGATCTATTCGAGCGTTCCGGCCGAGGGATTCATGTCGAATCCCCGGCCGGACACGTCTGCGGGTTCGGCGCCGCCGTTCCGGCGGTTCGTGCACTCGACCGAAGTCGACGTGGTCCGCGGTACGCCGCCGATCCCCGATGATGCGCCGCTGTTCATGCCGCTCACGGCCTCGATGTGCTGGGCCGAGGCGCACCGACTGAGCCAGTCGAACAGCGCCGCCGCATCCCCGACATCCGGCCTCCGGGCGATGCGCGACAGCGTACGGATTCGTCGCGGTACCCGGATGGTCAAGATCCTGTCCGGGCGGCAACTCGCCGGTACGCTGCGTGGCTGGCTACCGCAGGGCTTCTGCCACCGTGAATTCGACGTCGCCCACCTGCGTACGCCGACCGATCTGGCGATACTCGCCACCGACCACGGCAGCGGTCGCGATCAGGCCAATGACGCCGTCTTCGCGTTGCGGTGGCGCGCGGTCGACGGATCCGACTACAACGTCCCGTACGCGAGCGGAGACGACGACTTCGCCGGCCTGACGTTGATGTCGCCGCACCAGCGCGTCGGGGCTCCCGTCCTCGGTACCGGCTTCGCGCCGACCAACCGGCACATCATTCCCGAGTTCGTCACCGCGGACCTCGGTGATCTGCCGTTGGCCGCCAATGCCGAACTGGTCGGCTTCACCGATGACGGCACCGAGGTCCTGCTCTACCGCTACATCGCGGAACAGCGCGCCTGGGGCCGCTTGGCCGGCAAGCAGTGGCGCGGGCTGCTCGACGGCATCGACGGGCTCGCGGCCGACCAGGAGTACTTTCCGATCCCCGAGGCACCGACCCGGATCATGGGCCTGCACAACGGCAGCCCGTACGAGGCGGTCGCCGATCCTCGGGAAAACGAGTTCATCGTGCTGGCGAAAGTTCGCTCGCTGCGCCACGCGGTGACCGAGCCGGCCCGTCTGTCGCCCCGAGCGACCTGGCGGGGCGTCGAATGTACGGTCATCCGCGAGACCGAAGAGTGGATGCGGATGCGACTTCGGCGGCCGAACCCGGAGAGCCTTGAGGCGACCGGTGCGGCCTGCGTGGAACGCGGCATCTACGAAGCATGGGCTCCGGTCAACGAGGTGCAGAACCGGCGCGACACGATGATCGACTACGCGGTCTGATCGAACGATCCGCATTCTCATGGCCGGGCTTCACGGCCGATTGGGCATACACGGCCGCAGCGCCGCGCCGGTCTTCCGTCGCGGCGGTGCGGGGTCGTGGGGAGCGGTTGTTGCGGATTAACCCGGGGGAGGCGCCGCTCGCACCTCCCCCGGGGGTCTTGGTCAGCGAGCCGCTGCGAGCCAGGCCGCCGTGTCCGGCGGCAGTAGACCCTCGTCGAGCGGACCGCTGGTCAACAGCACCATGTCGTGCGCCGGAAGCTCGACCGGACCGCTCGACAGGTTCACTACGCAGGCGAACGTGCCGCCGCCACGGGTGAACGCGAGGACGTTCTCGTCCATCTCGATCCACTCCATCGGGCCGTCACCGAGGCTCGCGGTGTTGCGCCGGATGTGCAGGGCTTCCCGGTACAGCTCGAGCATCGACCGCGGATCCCCGGTCTGTACGGCCGCCGTGAAGTCCTTCCACGCGGGCGGCTGCGGCAGCCACGGCGCTACGGCCGCGTTCTCCGGGCTGAACCCGAACGGCGGTGCTTCGCCTTCCCACGGAATCGGCACGCGGCAGCCGTCACGGCCGCGGTCGGCTCCGCCGGAGCGCTCGAAGACCGGGTCCTGCAGCAGCTCGTCGGGGATGTCCTCGACCTCCCAGAGGCCCAGCTCGTCGCCCTGGTAGACGTAGACGCCGCCGGGCAGCGCCAACGTCAAGAGAGCGGCAGCGCGAGCCCGACGGGTACCGAGGTCGAGGTCGGCGGTGGCACCGAGCTGACGGTCGCCGAAGCTGAACGTGGTGTCCTCACGGCCGTACCGCGTGACGTGCCGCGTGACGTCGTGATTCGCGAGCACCCAGGTGGTCGGCGCACCGACCGGCGCGTGTGCGGCCAGCGTCGAATTGATCACCGAACGCATCGCATCGGCCGTGAACGCGCAGGCCAGGAAGTCGAAGTTGAACGCCGAGTGCAACTCGTCCGGGCGCAGGTAGAGCGCGAAGCGGGCCGGATCCGGCACCCAGATCTCGCCGACCAGGACGCGCTCGCCCGGGTACGAATCGGAGATACGACGCCATTCGCGCCAGATGTCGTGGACGCCTTCCTGGTCCTCGTACGGCAGCTTGCCGCCGCCGAAGCCGAGCACGTCCTCGGTCGCGTCCGGCAGACCGTCGGCCTTGACCAGGCCGTGGGCGACGTCGATGCGGAATCCGTCGATGCCGCGGTCCAACCAGAATCGCAGGATCGACTCGAACTCGGCGTGCACCTCGGGGTTCGCCCAGTTGAAGTCGGGTTGTTCGGCCGCGAACTGATGCATGTAGTACTCGCCCGGCGTGCCGTCGGCCTCGGTGATCCGGGTCCAGGACGAGCCGTGGAAGTTGGAGCGCCAGTTGTTCGGCGGCTCGTCGCCGTTCGGGCCCTTGCCGGGCTGGAACAGGAAGCGGGCCCGCTCCGGGCTGCCCGGGCCGGCCGCGAGCGCGGCTTGGAACCAGACGTGCTGGTCCGAGCAGTGGTTCGGCACGATGTCGGCGATCACGCGGATGCCGAGGGCATGTGCTTCGCTGATCAGCTCGACCGCCTCGGTCAGCGAGCCGAACAGTGGGTCGATGTCGCGGTAGTCCGCGACGTCGTAGCCGGCGTCGGCCTGGGGCGACACATACCACGGGTTGAACCAGATCGCATCGATGCCGAGAGCCGCGAGGTACGGGAGCCGTGCGCGGACCCCAGCGAGGTCACCGATTCCATCGCCGTTACCGTCCGCGAAACTGCGGGGGTAGACCTGGTAGATCGCTGCGTTACGCCACCAGGGTCCGGCTTTGGTCGCAGGTGCGGAGTCAGTCACGGAAAACTCTCCAGTATTCGAAGTCTATCGATGCAATGTGATCGTGCCCGGCTGACGAATATCCTGAAAGAACCTCACGTAGCAGTCAGCCAGGCAATATTTCACCACTGCAAGATTTTGCACCAGCAGCGGCCCCGCGTTACGTCATCCGTTTCAGTGCTCCCGCCCTCGACCTGCTCGAAGTCCTGACGCGTTTCGGTTTCATTTCCACCGCATCGCGTCCGGGTTTCTCCTCGACGTTGGCAAGAGACTACGACCAGGCGCCGCAAGAAGTCCATGCCTTGTTGCAAAAAATTAACCGCGCATTCGAGACCCAGTCCGTTTCCCATGCAAGGAGGGGTCATCTACCTGCCAAGTTCATCCGAGCGGCCAATCTCCACCGTAAAACGACTTCTGCCCGACCACGTGGTGGTCGGGCAGATATCGGTGTTTCCGGCAGCAACCGCAAGGTGCGTTGGCCGCGGTTCCGCGAGTCCCGTCAGCGTCGCCGCGGGCGGGACTCGCCGAACAGCTCAGACCTCGGCCGCTACCTTTGAGGCCTGGGACGGGATCCGGGTCGACACCGGGCCGGTCGAGCCACGAACCACCAGCTCCGGCTCGAACAGCAGCTCGTCGCTGGTGGCGCTCTGGCCGGCGATCTGGTTCACCAGCAGCGCCACCGCGGCCTGTCCCATCGCTTCGATCGGCTGCCGGACCGTGGTCAGCGGCGGGTCGGTGCAGTTCATGAACGCGGAATCGTCGAAACCGACGATGGAGAAGTCGCCCGGCACGGACGCACCGAGGCGACGTACGGCTCGGATCGCACCCAGCGCCAGAAGATCACTGGCGCAGATCATCGCGGTCACGCCGCGCTTGACGAGTCGGGCCGCCGCGGCGTGGCCACCCTCCATCGAGAACATCGTCCGCTCGACCAGTTCGGCGCTCGCCGCCGTCTCCGGACGCGACTTCACCGCGGCCCGGAAACCGGTGTACTTGCGAGCCGACGGCACGTGGTCGGCCGGGCCGAGAACCAGACCGATGCGCTCGTGCCCGAGCGAGGCAAGATGCCCGTACGCCTGGTCGACGGCGTGCGCGTCGTCCACCGAGACCCGGGGGAAGCCGAGATCATCGACGGCCGCGTTGACCAGCACGGCCGGGAGTCCGCGCTCGCGCAGCCGACGGTAGTGCTCATGGTCGGCGTCGCCCTCCATGTAGAGGCCGCCGCAGAACAGGACGCCGGAGACGTGCTGTTCCAGCAACATGTCGACGTAGTCGGATTCGGCGACGCCGTTCGCGGTCCGGGTGCAGAGCACCGGTGTGAATCCACGCTTGGCAAGATCACCGGCGACCACCTCGGCGAACGCCGGGAAGATCGGGTTGGCTAGTTCGGGCAGAATCAGGCCGACGAGTCGGGCACGCTCGCCGCGCAGCTTTGCCGGCCTGTCGTACCCGAGAACGTCGAGCGCCGTCAATACCGCAGCGCGGGTGGAGTCAGAGATGCCTGGCTTGCTGTTCAGCACACGGGAGACCGTTGCCTCGCTCACGCCGACATACTTCGCCACCTCAGCGAGTCTTCGTGTCATATTTGCAAGTGTAGTGCACACCCATGCAAGTGGTTGCACCAACTTACCGGCCTACGCAAGTATGTCCGGATGGTGGAGTACAGACGTCACGGCGCCGATGACAAATAGTGCGGGAGCACGAATATCACGGCGTTTTACCTCGGCTGCGATCTGATCAAGGCGAGCGCGGACCACGCGTTGCCGTACGGTCGCACCCTCCTGTACGACAGCAGTTTGCGTACTCCCGGCACGTCCACCGGCAATCAATACGGTCGCGATTGCATCGATGTTCCTCATGCCCATCAGGACGCAGATCGTGCCGCGCAGGCGACCCAACGCGGCCCAGTCGACGAGCGAGGCCGGAGAGTCCGGCGGTACGTGTCCAGAGACAACCACGAATTCGTGCGCCACGCCGCGGTGCGTGACCGGGATGCCGGCGGCCGCCGGTGCCGCGATCGCGCTCGTCACGCCGGGCACCACCGTCACCGGTACGCCGGCCGCAGCGCACGCGAGCACTTCCTCGCCACCACGACCGAATACGTACGGGTCGCCGCCCTTGAGCCGGACGACGAACGCACCGGCCCGGGCTCGATCGATCAGCAGCCGGTTGATCTCGTCCTGGGTGGCCTGCGGGCCGTACGGCAACTTGGACGCATCGATCACTTCGACGTCCGGCCCCAACTCGTCCAGCAACAGGCCGGGAGCCAGATGATCAGCGATCACCACGGTTGCCGCGGCCAGCAGCCGGCGACCCCGTACGGTGATCAGCTCCGGATCTCCCGGGCCGGCACCGACCAGCGCGACCGTCCCGGCAAGACCGGCGTCGTCGCCCGCGGGCCGGTCCAGTTCGCCTGCCGCCAGTCCGCTGGCGATCCGATCCCGTACCGCCATCGAGCGTCTCGGCTGGCCGCCGCTCAATACGGCCACCGTGACGCCGCCGTGCCGGGTGACCGCCGGGGTCCACGCCGAGGCCGCGTCACGATCATCCGCGCGTACGCAGAAGATCCGTTGGTCCGCCGCCGCCGCGCTCACCAGATCCGCCGCCGCGCGATCATCGAGAGCCGCGTGGACGAGCCAGGCGCCCTCCACATCGGACGGCTCGAACGCGCGAGCCTGCCACGTCAGGCGTCCGCCATCGACGAGCGCCTGGAGCGCGGGAGTCAGTGACGGCGAGACCAGTACGACGTCCGCGCCGGCCTCGAGCAACGCCGGTACGCGCCGGGTGGCCACGGCTCCGCCGCCGACAACCAGTACGCGGCGGCCGGAGAGGACGAGACCGATCGGATACGGCGACGACACGGCTACTCCCCCGATCCAGCGCGATCACCGCGAAAGTCCAGCGGTTGAGCCGATCCGTACCGTTTCATGGTGTTGATACTGCCGGACTCCGGTAGCCATCAGCCGCGCGGCCGTCGACCACTGAGGGATCTGTTCTTTTTCCTGTGGGTTGAGCGCTTCGAATCATATTAATTACTACTTTGTCCTACCTTGGTGGAGTGATGAAGCGCGCACTCTCTGCCAGCACCCGCATTGTTCCCCTCATTCGCGCCGGCCTCATCGCCGGCGTCGTCGTCGCCGCAGCCAGTTACCCGATCGCCGCGGTCGGAGGCCTCTCCGCCAAGGCCGGCGCGAATGCGATCGACTCGCTCCCCACCGATCTGGTGATCCCGCCACTCGCCCAGACGACGTACGTCTATGCCAGCGACGGCAAGACTCTGCTCACCGAGTTCTACCAAGAGGATCGGACCTACACCCCGATCACGAAGATGTCGCCGTTCATCCAAGAGGCGATCGTCTCGTCCGAGGACAGCCGGTTCTACGACCACAACGGCGTCGATCTCCGTGGCGTCGCGCGTGCCTTCGTCGCGAACGATCAGGCCGGCTCGGTTTCCCAGGGTGCTTCGACGCTCACCATGCAGTACGTACGCAACGCGCTGCGCGACGGCGCCGAATCGCCCGAGGATGCGCTGCAGGCGACCGAGCAGACCGACGCCCGCAAGGTCCGCGAGATGAAGCTCGCCCTGGAACTCGAGCACAAGATGACGAAGACGCAGATCCTTGAGGGCTACCTCAACGTCGCGTACTTCGGCCACCGCGCGTACGGCATCAACGCCGCCTCGGAGATCTACTTCTCGACCACGCCGGACAAGCTGACGCTGCCGCAGGCCGCCATGATCGCGGGCATCGTGCAGGCGCCCACCACGTACGACCCGACCGGCTCGGACAAGGGCGCAGCGCTCACCCGTCGTAACTACGTGATCGAGCGGATGGCGAGCCTCGGCTACATCTCGCCGCAGACCGCGAAGTCCGATGAGGCCCAGCCGATCAACCTGAAGCTGTCCACGCCGCCGAACGACTGCGTCTCGATTTCGAGCGCGCACAACGACTGGGGCTTCTTCTGCGACATGTTCAAAACGTGGTGGCTGTCCCAACCCGCGTTCGGCAAGACCCAATCGGATCGGCTCGACTCGCTCGAACAAGGTGGCTGGAAGATCGTCACCTCGATCGACCCGAAGATCCAGAAGGACGCCCAAGACGCGGTCCTCGCAAATGAAAGCAAGGACAGCAAGTTCGCGGTTGGCGAGGTACTCGTCCAGCCAGGCACCGGCGAGGTCAAGGCGATGGCGGTGAATCGGACGTATTCGCTTGATCAATCGCACAACAAGCCGAATAGCGACGCGCTCAAACGAAAAATGGGTATTCCCGGCAACTATCCGAATACGGTGGCGGCTCTGGACGGCGGCGGTGATCTACCGGGTTATCAGGCCGGATCGACGTTCAAGACGTTCACGATGCTGACCGCACTGAGCATGGGCTACACGCTGAATATGTCGTACTACGCGCCGCCCAAGATCCGTACGGAGTACCTCGCATCCGGCCCGGCATCCTGCGGAGGACGCTGGTGCCCGGGTAACGCGGGCGGCGGCGATACCGGTGAACAGAACATGTGGTCCGGCTTCGGCAAGTCGGTCAACACGTACTGGGTGCAGGTCGAGGAGAGGGTCGGCGCCGGCAACGTGGTCCAGATGGCGCAGCACCTCGGCATCAAGTTCCGGACCCCGATCGACCAGCTGGAAGCCACGCCGGAAAAGCGCAACGGCTGGGGCGCGTTCACGCTCGGCGTCGCGAACACCACACCGCTCGAGGTCGCGAACGTCTTCGCGACGATCGCCAACGGTGGCGTTTACTGTGAGCCGCTGCCGGTCTCGTCGATCACCGGACCGGACGGCAAGCCCGCGATGATGACGTCGAACGGCAAGCAGGTCGCGGTGGCCGCACCTCGGTGCCACCGCGTGTTCTCCCAGGATGTGGCACGCGCCGCGACCGACGCGGCCCGCTGCCCGACCGGATACGGCGCGGCCCGCGGCTCGTGTGGCGGCGCCGGTACGGCCAGCCAGATCTTTGGCGTGGTGGGCCGCCCGATCGCCGGCAAGACCGGTACGACCGACCAGAACCGCACCGCGTGGTTCTCGTGCTTCACGCCACAGCTCGCCGCCTCGGCATTCGTCGCCGATCCGGACAGTGCCGCTGACATCGCAGGCGGCGGGCAGCACCCGAAGCCGATGGCGACGGTCGGCCGCACGATGCACGATGCGATGGAAGGCATGCCGGTGGAGGGCTTCACACCACCGTCGAACGCAATGGTCGGCGCCGCCCATCCGCACGAGATCGTGTACCCGCCGGGAGCGGTCGTCTACAAGTAGCGGACGTTATTTGAGGTCACCGGCGACGAGTGACCAAACCTGAAGATCGACCCGACCGTTGTGGACATGGCCGGCATCGCGTAGGAGCCCTTCATACGCGAAGCCGGCCTTTTCCGCGACTCGCTTCGACGCGACATTGCCGGCCGCGACCCGCATCTCGATCCGGTGGAACCCGTGCCGCATGATCAGCTCGATCGCGAGGCCGTCAATCGCCTCCGCCGCGAATCCGAAACCACGCGCGTCGGCCGCGATCGCGAATGAAACCTCGGTCGACCGGGCCGGCCAGTCCGTACGCTTCGTCCACGCCGTGCCGATCAACTGCTCGTCGTCCCGGCGGATCACCCCGTAGTGATCACCGGAACCGAGCGCGCGCCGCTCGGACGCCATCTCGGTGCACCACGAACGACCGTCGATCGGGCCGAAGTCGGCCGGGAACGGAAGCCAGCGCCGGGTCAGACGATCCGAGAAGATCTCGTTGACCGGATCCGCGTCGGCCACCGTCAGCGGTCGCACGAGCAGACGCGGCGTGGCAATCAGCAGACTCGGGAAGCGCTGCCCAACGAACACGCCGTCCGGGCGGCGCTGAGGCGGGATGAGATCGGGAAGTTCTTCCTCGACCGAGACTCCAAGCGGAACCACATGCGCTCCTCGCTAGACATCGACGTCCAACATTGACACCAAGGATCCGTGCAGCGGAGATCCACTGCAAGGAAATCATCCGCACTTTTGGATGACCTCGGAAAGCCGTGAGAGGTTGCATGACTTTTCGAGTCACATCCCACAAGCCTGGGAACGGATCGCCAGGATGCTGCGGTAGCGTCACGTTCTGTGTACCGGTTCCTCGCCACACCGAAATGGATCGGCTTCGCCACGTTGATGATCTTTCTGTCCGTGGTGATGGTCGGCCTTGGTGACTGGCAGCTGCACCGGTATCACCTGCGGCACGGAATCAACCTGCGGATCACCGCAGCGAAAATCGCCGCGCCGGTCCCGCTCACGAGCACGCTCAGCCTGGATCACCCGTTGCCGTCCGACCAGGAGTGGGTACGCGTCACGGCCACCGGCACGTACGCCCAGGACAAGACCGTGATCGCCCGCGAACGTACGGTCAACAGCACGATCGGCTTCGAAATCGTCACGCCGCTCGTCCTGGCCGATGGTTCCGCCGTCATGATCGATCGCGGTTTCGTGGCCGGCGATGACGCGTCAAACCTGCTGCCCAAGGTGCCGCCGGTGCCGTCCGGCGTGGTCAGCGTTACCGGTCGCGTACACCTGACGGAGAGCGAGCCGGACAAACCGATCACCCTCGACGGCCACCTCGCCGTACGCCGGATCTCGCCGGCCACGGTCGCCGGTGACCTGCGTCTCAGCGCGGTGTATCCGGATTACGTACTGCTCGACCAGCAGACTCCTGCCTCACCCGGCTTCACCTCGATCCCCGCCGACACGCAGCCCGCCTGGATGAACGCCGGCTACACAATCCAGTGGTGGGCGTTTGCGGCGCTCGCGTTGCTCGGTTTCGGCTGGGCCGCGCGCAAGGAGGCCCGCGAGCGCCGGGACGGCAACGTCCGGGCGACGATCAACCATCCGGGCAAAACGAAGTCGCGCGATCGCCTGGCGGATGACGGCATAGCCGTTGATCGAGACCGACTGGCCGTGACCATCCCGACCCAGCCACACTGAACGATGTGACCGATCCCTCAATCCCGCCCCCACGCGTACCCACGGCCGTACCCGCCGGTCCCCCATCGGACCCGTCAGCCGTGATCGCGCAGATCGGCGACATCACCGTCACGTCGACCACCGTACATACGCCGGCCGGCTCCACGCCGCTGCGCGGCTCACAGTGGACCGCCGTCGACCAGTGGATCACCGAACGCCGCACGCCCCAATGGGCCCGCGTCGTCGCGTACGCCGGTATCTGCTTCACGGCGTTGCTCTCGCTGCTTCTGCTGCTGGTCAAGGAAGAGACGTACCGGGCGAGCGTGTCGATCTCCGTACTCGGCGGCCAGCTCTTTCACACCGCCCGGATGGAGGTCACGACGCCCGCCGAAGTGCAGGAGATCTACGACCGCGTGAACCACGTACGGCTCCTCGCCCTCGGTTAGCCTCTGATCGCGCGTACCGCATCGATCGTGTCGGCGTCGTCGGCCCGCTTGTCCTCGCGATATCGCAGCACCCGCGCGAAGCGGAGCGCGACCCCACCGGGGTAGCGCGGCGAGGTCTGCACTCCGTCGAACGCGATCTCCACCACCAACTCCGGCCGCACCCGGACCACCCAATCGTCGGTCTTCCCGTCGATCGCCAACTCCGCGAGCCGACGCGTCTGCCAGCGCAGCATCTCGTCGGTCATCCCCTTGAACGTCTTGCCCAACATCACGAAGCCGCCGGTCTCCGGATCGCGCGCACCGAGATGGAGATTGGACAGCAGGCCCTCGCGGCGCCCATGACCCCACTCGACCGCGAGCACGACGAGGTCGAGCGTGTGCCGGGGCTTGACCTTCACCCACGCGTTGCCCCGGCGACCGACGTCGTAGGGTGCATCCAGCGCCTTCACGACCACGCCTTCGTGCCCCGCCGCCAGCGCCGCATCATTGGCGATCTGGGCTGCCTCAACGTCTTCCACCGTGATGCGGTCGACGAGCAGATCAGCCGGAACAACCTCGGCCAACACCTGCCACCGCCGATGGCCGGGCTCGTCGAAAAGGTCCCGGCCGTCGAGATGAAGAAGATCAAAGAAATACGGCCGGAGTACGCCCCCTGCCGCATCACCAGAGTCGATGCCCGCGACCAGGTTCCGGACAGCGTCGACCAGCTGCTCGCTACCTTCGCCGGCGGCTTGTCCAGCGGGTACGTCGTTGGAGTCGTCCCCTGCCACCCCGTGCGTTACGTCTCCGCCGGCGACGCGCCCGACGTGTGCATCGGCTGACTGTTTGCCGGTCGCTTCTCGGCGTGCGGCGGTCGACGAGGTCTCCTGAAAAGGTCGCGGCCGTCCGTCAGCGGCAAGCGCGATCGCCTCGCCGTCCAACACGATCGTCTCGACCGGCAACGTCAGCGTCGCCCGAACGACCTCCGGCAATCGAAGCGTGATGTCGTCGAGGCTGCGCGTGAACACCGATACCGAGTCGCCACGGCGGTGCACTTGGATCCGGATGCCGTCGAGTTTCGCGTCGACCACGGCGGGCAGTCCGGTAGCGTCCAGCGCCTCGGCGACGGTCGGTGCGGCCTGTGCGAGCATCGGAGTCAATGGGCGCCCGACCTCCAGGCCGATGCCGACCAGCGCGTCGTGACCGCCGGTGAGCGCGGCGACGGCGACCGACTTCAGATCACCGCTGAGCAGCAGGGCACGCCGTACGCTCGGCAGATCGACGCCCGCGGCCTTTGCGATCGCATCGGTCAGTAGCCCGGCTTGAGCGCCCTGCCGAAGTTCGCCGCTGATCAACCCGCGAAGCGTGGCTTGCTCCGGCGCGGTCGCGGCGGCGAACAGACCGACCAGGAGGTCACGGCGTCGGCCCTGCGATCCCGGGCCGGACTGAGCTCCGATCTCCGCGAGCGTCGCATCGACGCTAGCGACAGTCAGCGTAGGTTCGGCGGCCGGCTCCGGACGATCGCGGAGCGCCGCCCATCCGACACCGATCTGCCGCTGCCGGATCTCGCCCGCGAGGTAGGCGGCTCCGGCCGCGATTTCGTCAGCGCCCAACTCCCGAAGGGCATCGGCGAGGAGTTCGACTTTCCGAAGCCGCTTCGTGGTGGCCGCGACTGCCACCGACGTAGCCGCGATGTCCGCAAATCTCACCCTGTCATCGTGCCAGCCACGACCGACAATCCCCCAGCTCAACCGCGCCAAGCCCAAGCCCCAAGTTGATCCTGGAGTTATGAGGAAGTGTGCGTGGGTCGGGTCGCGCAAAGTCTTCACCTTGTACGGCCGGGCATCGACGGTACCGCTGTGAGCTGGCCTTTCTCGTCGTCCGTTCGAAGGTCAAGCACCGCCCTTCAGGAAGCGGAACGATTTCTGCGTCCTGGCGCCGTTTCGGTTTCAGGATCACGGAATGGGGCGCGCCGGGCGGCGCCGATGATCGACTCACAGAACGGTGAGCTGCGGATATTCAAAGCGGCTAGAAAGATCGTGAAGGATTTGAGCGTCCAGCCCACAAATCCTTCACGATCATGGACGCACGTAGGCTCTGGACCTTGTCGACGCGTTGGCGAACGCAGGTTGGATTGGCGTGCTGAGGTCGTCCTTTGGATCTTGCCGGGCGGAGGCATAGACGACCAGAGCGGATCTCGCCCAGCGCATGCCGAGGCAGCCGGCGCGGATCTTGCCATGCGGAGACGAACGACCTGCGCAGTCGTGCCATGCGAAGACGGAACGACCGACGCAGATCTTGCGTGCGCCGGGGCCGACGTCGTGCACAGCCACACCTGGGACGCGGCCGGCATCGTCCGAGCCATCCTCGCGCCGGCCGAGACTGCAACCACCGATGCAGATCTTGGGGGAAGTGGCAGCACGATTCTCTGATCTTGATGGCGTGGCATCCATGCGCGTCTACCGCCGAAACTGCCACACCCCTCTCGCCTAGCACGCAAACGCTGCCATCGGAGCAAGATCGTCGATCTCGTGCTGGCCACGCCCGGCCGGGCTCATAGCCACCCGCCAGATCGAGCCACCTAATCTCCGGACTGGACTGCGAATCGATTCGGGCTCGTTGATCCGGCCTTACGGGTCCGGGCATTACGTCCAGGCCCGCCTCACGGGATCATCGAGGCCGGATCAGCTCGCGAGCGGCAACGCGTCGAGGCGCGCCACCTCGGCGTCGGCTCGGCGTACGTCGGCCGGGTTGACGCCAAACCACGGAAAGTCGAACGGCGCGTAGCCCCGCGCTCGGGTCTCGTCCGCGAGTCGTGCCAACAGCACGTCGACCCGGCACAGCGCGATGGACAGCACGGACACGCTTTCTTCGATCGCAACGTCGGGGAGTCCGCTGAGATCCACGGTTGCCAGCGCGGTAGCAGCGGCATCCAGCCGCTCGATCAGATAAATTCCGTCGTTCGTACGCATGTTCGAACACTATCGCATCCAGCGTTCCGAATCCACCGCTCCTACGCGCCAATCAGAACCACATCAGGATGGCAAGGAGAACCGGCGAACCGAAGGCCGGTTCTCCTTGCCGTTCCGCTGCTGATCTTCATCGGCTCGGCCACCCGACTGTCGGCAACCCGAACCGGTAGCGGGGGCGCCGATCAGGTGTGATCGGCGTTCGCGACGTTCCGGAGCAGGAACGCTTCGGCCAGGCATACCTTCGCGAACTCTCCCAAGTGGAGGCTCTCGTTCGGGCCGTGCGCACGCGCGTGTGGGTCTTCCACGCCGGTGACCAGAATCGCCGCGTCCGGGAACATCTCCTGGAACGTCGCGATGAACGGGATTGAGCCGCCGATGCCGATATCGACCGGCTCCGTGCCGTCCCATGCCTCGCGGAACGCGGCTCGGGCGGCGTCGAAATACGGCCCGGTCGCATCGATCACGCACGCATCGCCGTCGTGCTCCAACGAGACCGAAATCTTGGCACCCCAGGGAGCGTGCGCTTCCAGGTGCGCCTTCACGGCGTCGTACGCCTTCTTCGGATTGTCACCGGGCGCGATCCGAACGGACAGCTTCGCCCGCGCGGAGGGCACGAGCGCGTTCGGCGCCGCATTCGTCGGCGGTGCATCGATGCCGAGAACCGACAGCGACGGCTTCGTCCAGGTCCGGTCCACGATCCGGCCGGTACCCATGAACTCGACGCCATCGAGCATGCCGGCCTCCTGCCGGAACCGGTCGATCGGATAGTCGAGCGGCGTTGCGTCATTGCGTACGAGTCCGGGAATCGCGACGTCACCGGCATCGTCATGAAGCGTGGCCAGCAGCCGAACAAGCGAGGTCAGCGCATCCGGCACCGCGCCACCGAACATGCCGCTGTGCACCGCGTGGTCGAGCGTACGTACGTCCACGAAGAGGTTCACGATGCCGCGCAGGCTCGTGGTCAGCGCCGGGACGCCGATGTCCCAGTTACCGGAATCAGCGATCACGATCACATCGGCCTGAAGTTCCTCGCGATTCTCGGCGAGCAACCGCTCGAGCGATGCCGACCCGTACTCCTCTTCGCCCTCGATGAACAGCACGACGCCGACCGGCAGATCGTCACCGAATGCGCGAAGCGCTGCGACGTGCGCCATGATGCCGGCTTTGTCGTCGGCGGCACCTCGGCCGTACAGGCGACCGTCCCGCTCGGTCGCGACGAACGGCTCGGTTTGCCACTGCGTCGCGTCGCCGATCGGCTGGACGTCGTGGTGCGCGTACAGGAGAACGGTTGGCGCACCGTCGGGTGCCGGGCGGCGTCCGATCACGGCCGGTTGGCCGCCGGCCCGAACGATCCGTACGTCCGGCAGGCCGGCATCACGCAGTAGCGCAGCGGTCGCCTCCGCGGACGCTTCGACGTGCGAGTGGTCAAAGCCTTCGAATGCCACACCGGGTATGGCGACAAGGCGTTCAAGATCTGCCCGTACGCCCGGGAGGGCGGCGGCAACGGCGGCGCGAAGGTCAGATTCGGTCATGCGAAAGATCGTAGGCGCCCTCGCCACCGTACCGAATGCAGGGGTTTGAGGCTATTCGTGGTCGTCGTTGCGTGGTCCGGGCTGCCTCGGTCCGGTGCCCGAGCCGTTAGGGGGTCCGCCCATCCACCCGCGTACGCGATTCGCACCGGCGCCCACGACATCGCCAACGCCATTAGCGCCGTCTCCGAGCTTGCGTAGCAATCCAACCAGCGGGTCCTGCGATCGATTGAACGCCTCCCGGTACGACTCAGCCGCCGCCTTCGCATCACCCCCGACCGACGCATCCCGGTCCCCGTCGCGGCGGGGGTAGTCGCCGGCCAGAATCCGCGCGTAGTGCCCGTCATCGATCCAGCGCCGGAGATCGGCGGCGCGTGCGACCGGCAACGGATGCGTGAGGAACATCGTGAGCTGCACCTTGATGAAGCTCTCCCGGAGATCCCCGGTGCTGTCGAACTCGGCAGCCTGCTCGAGGAACGCGGCCGTATCGATCTCTGAAAGGTCGCCGCCGCCGGCGAGCTTCATGTGCGCCCGGAGTGCGGCGGCCGGATCCTGTCCGGCGAGGAGACCGGCGCGGTCGGCGGAGAGTTCCGCCTTACGCCACCATTCGTGCAGAGCGACGATGATGCCGCGCAGCACGATCGAGCCGGCCGGCAGCCACGCGAGATTGGCCGACATCCGGGTGAGGATTGCCATCATGGTCCGGTAGACGGCATGGCCGCTCTGCAGATGACCGAGTTCGTGGCCGAGGATGTAGCGGAGTTCGTCGTCGTCCAGCACCTCGATCGCGCGGCTGGTCGTCACGATGAACGGCTTCGACATTCCGACGCAGCTCGCGTTCAGATTCGGCGACAGCTCGATGTACAGCTCCGGGAGCGTCGCGATGTCGAGAGACGCTGCGGCCTCGGCAAACAGTCGATAGACGCGCGGGTGCTGCCGGTGGTCGACCCGGATCGCGCTTCCGAGGTACTGCATGCGATATGCGCGCTCATTCCAGATGCCGGACATCGCCTTGAGCACTTCGTCGAATCCGCGCAGCTCGCGCAGCGCGGTCAACGCGCCGCGATCGGCCGGATGTTCCCAGGCTCGGGAGCTGATGCCGGTCAGCACCGTGCGGCGGCGCACCGGTGGGGTGGCGTCACTCTCCTCGTGGGCTCGCTTCTTCTTGCCCGACTCGTCCTTCGCCATCGCCGAACCTCCCCGATACGTGCGTGCTGGCCATGGCCACACGACCACGCCTTGCCCCGGATGGTGCACCACATCCCGGGCTGCGTCCAGCACAGCACAGTTAGCCCGCGGATGCTCGCCGCTCCAGCGCCAACGTTCTCGCGCCAACGTTCTAGCGCCAACGTTCGAGCCCGGGCGGCACGAACGGAAGGTCGCTCGGCGCGCCGTCCTGGATCAGCCGCCAAATCGCCGTCATATCGAGGTTCTCGTCCATCAAATCGGCCAGGAGCTCGATCGTACGTTCGCGACGTGAAGCGAACGCAGTCTCGCCGGCCGGCACGAAACCCGTACGGCCGGCTTGACGCGCGACCTCGACCAGGAAGGCTCGTCGGAACGCATCCGACTCGAACGCGCCGTGCCAGTGCGTGCCATACACGCCCGTACGATCGGCCGCCCCCTCGCCGCTGCCGTCGGGCAACGTGATCAAGTGCGGCAGCCCGGGATCGGCTGCCGAAACGTATCCGTGGTGGATCTCGTACCCACTGACGTCTGCCCTCAACGCGACACCGGTCACGTGCCGCAGGGTCTTCTCCAGCGCGAATTTCACCTCGATCGGCAGCAGACCGAGCCCGTCGACCTGACCGAGCCCACTTTCGACCGAGTCCTCGATTGTCCGGCCGAGCATCTGGAATCCACCGCAGATCCCGAGGACCGGCCGTCCCGCATTGGCATGATCCTCGATCACTCGCGCAAGACCGTTCGCACGCAGCCAATCGAGGTCCGCGACGGTCGATTTCGTACCCGGGATCACGATGAGATCGACGTCGGCGAGCTCGGCAGGGGACGTCGTGAGCCGGACCACCACCCCCGGTTCACCCGCGAGCGCCTCGACGTCGGTCGCATTCGAAATCCTCGGCAGGCGTACGACGGCAACGCGCAACCACTGCGTCCCGCGAGGCGGCGCCGGACGGCCGACGACACGCCCGTCCGCGTAGGACAGTGAATCTTCGGAGTCGACCCAGAGATCGGCATTCCATGGAAGTACGCCGAGCGTCGACCGACCGGTCATCGCTCCGAGCGTGTCGATCCCGGGCTGCAACTGCCGCACGTCGCCTCGGAATTTGTTGATCACGAAACCGGAAAGCAGCCGCTGATCATTCGCCGACAGCAGCGCGAGCGTGCCGTGCAAAGACGCGAAGACGCCACCCCGGTCGATGTCCCCGGCGACGATCACCGGAATCTCGCCGTACTGCGCGAGCCCCATATTGACGAAGTCGCCCTCGCGTAGGTTGATTTCGGTCGGGCTGCCGGCGCCTTCGCAGATCACGACGTCGAACTCGGCACGCAGATCGTCAAACGCCGCATACGCCGCGTCGGCCAGAATCGGTCGCGCCTCGGGAAACGCGTCGGCGGTGACGCGGAAGAGCACCTGCCCGTTCACGATGACCTGGCTGGTCATGTCGCTACCCGGCTTCACCAGGACCGGATTGAATCGCACGCTCGGCGCAAGACCACATGCCGTCGCCTGAAATGCTTGAGCGCGGCCGATCTCACCGGCCCGATCGAGATCGTCGAGCACGACGACGGAGTTGTTCGACATGTTCTGCGCCTTGAACGGCGCGACTCGGATGCCACGACGATGCAGCCAACGACAGATGCCGGCCACGATCGTGCTCTTTCCCGCGTCCGAATTCGTACCCGCGACGAGTAGCACTCCACCGTGTGTCATCAACGGGGCCGCGCAATCATCATTCGCCGACCCATCGCAGTCCCCATCCAATCGCCCTGACTCACGCTAACCCGCTCCTCCAATTGATGCTCGACGGCCGCGCAAACACCTGACGCGGATCCGATAGCGGAGGCAGCGGGACGGCACCACTCCGTGTCGTCCCGCTGCCTCCCAACGCGATGGCTGACCACCCCTATAGCCAGCCACCGCCGCCGTCCGCCGCGGTACGGAGGGTCAGGCCGCGACGGCCAGCTCGGCCTCGATGTCGTCGGTCTCGTCGGTCTCGTCGTCGAGATCGTCGGCATCGAGGTCATCCGAGTCGCCACCGCCGATGCGGTCCTCGATCCCGTACCCGTCGGGGAGGACGGGTTGGGTGTCGAAGCGCTCCGCATCGAAGCCGGCGAACACGCCGGTCATGGGCGGCGGCCCGGACGGCGGGTCGACCAGCTCCGAGGCCTCGCCGCCGATCGCCGAACGCGCCTCTGCGTCGTCGATCGAGTCGACCGCACCGGCCGGTTTCCGTCGGGCGAAATGTGAGACGCCCCGCGAGATGTCGTGGCCGACGCTGATCGCATCGAGCTCGTACGACGTCCGGCGCTTCTGCTCGCTGTCCATCCAATCGCGGCTGTAGAGCCGCCCATGGACGATCAGCGGATCGCCGAGCTGGATCGACTCGAACGCGTTCTGGCCGAGCGTGCGCCAGCACGCGACCTTCACTCGCAGCGAGTCGCCGTCGACCCACTGATTCGTGTTGCGATCGAGCCGGCGCGACGTCGACGCGAACCGGAACGTCATGACGTACGTACCGGTGTTCGACGTCCGCCGCCACTCAGGCGTGGTGAGGACGTTGCCGCACATCGTGATGGCGGTGTCGTTCATGTGCTCTCCCTATGAATGAGCGACTGGAACACCCGCCACACTCATCGATTTATGACTCGAACGCGAAAGCCACGGTGCGAATCTGTGGACAGCGAGGGTGGATGTGGATAACCGGATCGGGCGGTAGCCTCGCTCTGTGGAGATCGATGTGCTGGGTGCGCCGTACGAGCAAATGGCTATTGAGCTGGGCTCGGACGCCGAGGGACCGCTGACCGCAACTCTCGTACGGAGGCTTTCCGATCATCCGGACGGCCGTGCCGTTCTTTACATCCACGGCTTCACCGACTACTTCTTCCAGACGCATCTGGCCGACTTCTACTGCGATCTCGGGATCGACTTCTACGCGATCGACCTCCGGAAGCACGGCCGCAGTCTGCGTTCCACGCAGACACCGAATTACATCGACAACATTCCGGACTATTTCCTCGAGCTCAACGCCGCCCTCAAGATCATTCGGGAGCAGGACGGGCATTCCCGTGTCCTGGTCAACGGTCATTCGACCGGCGGCCTGACGGCGTCCCTGTGGGCGCATCAGCGCCGCGACGACGCGGTGATCGACGGCCTGTTCCTGAACAGCCCGTTCTTCGAGTTCAACGTGCCGCCGGCGGTTCGCCGGACGATCGGCCCGACGTTCGCGGCGATCGCCAAGGCCAGGCCGTACGCGCTGCTGCCGACCGGCCTCAACGAGGTGTACGGGCGGAGCATCCACCGCGATCACGAAGGCGAATGGGACTACAACCTGGAGTGGAAGCCGCTCGGGGGATTCCCGGTACGCGCCGGATGGCTGACCGCGATCCGATCGGCGCAGGCACGGCTGCATCGCGGCCTTGAGATCGCGGCGCCGGTACTGATCGGCTCATCCGACGCGACGTTCCGCGGAACGACCTGGAGCGAGGAGGCGCACAACGCCGACGATGTGCTCGATCCGGCACATATGAGCAGGTGGGCGACGTCTATCGGACGGCACGTGACGCTCGTACGGTTTGCCGGCGCGCGCCACGATCTCATCCTGTCCCGCAAACCCGTACGCGAGAAGGTCTTCGCCGAACTGACCGCGTGGATCGGCGCCTACCTTCCGGCCGCACCGCCCGCTGCATAGTCAGCTGAAACGCTGCCACCGTCCGCGGTTGCGAACGAGCATGTGCGGCGTGAGCAGGTGGCGGTTCCCCGCCAGGAACATCCGGTCGATCGCGCGCCGGACCTTGGCGAGGCCGGCCGGTGAGCGCGAGCCGGTAATGATCATGGCGTCCCGAGCGGGCATACCGATCACGATCGCGCCCGGGACCGCGCCCTCCATGCTGTTCCAGAAATCGTCCGCGAGCAGCAGGCTGGATTCCAGGCCATCAAACGAGGGCATCAGTGCGGGCGGCTGGCCGTGAATGGCGAGCCCGCGCATCGACCAATCCAGGTAATCGGCGGCGCGGCGACGCAATTCGCGACGCGGCATTTCCAGCCGATCGAAATCGGCTCGCGTCATGAGACGTTCGCCGTGCGGGCGCCCCATCGAATAGCCGACGACAAGATCGTCAAAGAGCACATCAAAGACGTGCCGACCGTTGTACGCCGGATCGTTGACCGAGACCACCACCGGCAAGAACGTGGCGTTCATCACCTGCATGGCCAGCAACTTAGTGGCCGGAAGCACAAGGTGAAAAGACTTTTCGTGCAACTTTTTTGGAGGTTCTACCGACCGCAAGATTAGTTGTACGCACAGTTAGCGCACCACACCCGATACGGGCGCTAGACAGGCGGAGTACGTTCCCGGAGTGAGCCTTCGATCGGATGCCGTTGCCATACAGGGTGAACTCGCCGAATTGCGACGGGAACTTCATCAGATTCCAGAAATCGGTCTCGACCTCCCGCGTACGCAACAGCGCGTACTCGACGCACTCCATCCGCTTCCGCTGGAAGTGACGACCGGGCGCCAACTGTCGTCGATCACGGCCGTGCTTCGTGGCGCAAAGCCCGGTCCCGTTGTCCTTCTGCGCGGCGACATGGATGCATTACCGGTCACCGAGATCTCCGACGAGGCGTTCGTGTCCGGCACCGACGGCGCGATGCACGCGTGCGGGCACGACCTGCACACCGCCGGACTGGTCGGCGCCGCTCGTCTTCTGTCCGCGCGGCGCGATGAGCTCGCTGGCGATGTCGTCTTCATGTTCCAGCCCGGCGAAGAAGGATTCGACGGCGCCCGTTACATGATCGAGGAGGGTGTTCTGGACGCCGCCGGCCGGCCGGTCGACTATGCGTACGGGCTGCATGTGCTGTCGTCCGTCCTGCCGCGCAGCGTGTTCGCGTCCCGCCGCGGACCACTGATGGCCGCGGCCGACGGACTCTTCGTCCGGGTAATGGGCGCTGGTGGCCACGGTTCACGGCCGCACGCGGCGCTCGACCCAATTCAGGTCGCCGCCGAGATGGTGACCGCGCTACAGACGATGGTGACCCGCCGATTCGACGTATTCGATCCGGTCGTCATCACGATCGGCAGCTTCCACGGCGGCACGCTTCGCAACATCATCCCGGATGAGGCCACGTTCGAGGCCACCATCAGGACGTTCAACCCGGCGATCCGCGAGCAGGTCGGCCTGTACGCGATCCAGCTCTGCGAAGGCATCGCGGTGGCGCACGGCCTGCGGGTCGAAGCACGGTACGAGCAGGAGTACCCGGTGACCGTAAACAACGCCGCCGAGCATGATTTCGTGGCCGCCTCGATTGCGGATGCCTTCGGACCCGAGCGGTACATCGAGCTGCCGACGCCGGTGACCGGTTCAGAGGACTTTTCGCGCGTACTCGCTGAGGTTCCTGGTTGTTATGTATTCCTGGGTGCGTGCCCGACAGATGACCTGGTGCACGCGCCGAGCAACCACTCACCTCGCGCCGCGTTCGACGACCGCGTGCTCGGCGATGGCGCGGCCATGCTTGCCGAGCTGGCCGTTCGCCGACTCGGCTGAACCGTCAGCCGCTGGGCTTATGGTGTCGGTATGGCTACCTGGGATGACGTGCGCCGGATCGCGCTGGCGTTGCCGGAAACCGAGGAACACGGCGAGTCCGGCGCGGTCAAGTGGACGGTCGCCAACCGTGGATTATTCGTGTGGGAACGGCCGCTGCGAAAGAGCGACCTCGATGCGCTCGGCGACGACGCGCCGGACGGCGACATCCTCGGCGCGAGGGTGCCGGACGAGGGTGCGAAGTTCGCGTTGATCGCGGAGGAGCCGGGCGTCTACTTCACGACGCCGCACTTCACCGGCTATCCGGCCATTCTCGTACGGCTCGCCAAAATTGACGAAGTCGAGTTGAACGAACTCATCACCGAGGCGTGGCTGATCAAGGCACCGAAACGGCTGGTGAAGCAGTTCCTCGCCGAGCCGTGATCCTAGGCGCGACGGATTGATACAAGATCTGCCAGACCATCGCGAGGACCAAAATCCAGCTCGGTGGCGGCCGGCTCGGTCGCGTCCGGCGCGCTGGCGTTAGGTTCGCCGCCGTCCGCCGTCCGCGGTCCTTTGGTCATGATCGAAGTATGCCGGGTACGGTGATTCTCGCCGTGCGACGTGGGGAATTGTCCGATTTATATGCGTGCCCAACCGGACCGAACCGGCCTACACTCGACGCTTGCCGGTACCCTCGGCGTGCGAGCGCCCGTAGCTCAGTGGATAGAGCAGAGGACTTCTAATCCTAAGGCCGTTGGTTCGAATCCAACCGGGCGCACCCAGCTCAGACCCAGATCAGACACACTGCGGGCGGCCGGCCACCGCTCGACACACCTACGGATTCCAGCCAGAGGACCACGTCCGAGTGATCGCCTTGCCGGCCACTCGCGCGTACGTTGTCGGCATGGCGGGCATCGTGATCGCGCTCATCCGTGGATTTGTCATGCTGATCACCTACATGATCAGGGGCGTATTCATGCTGACGTCGCTGATCGTGCGGGAGATTGGGAAGTCGAGCCGGAGCCGCAAACCACGGCCTCGCTAACCAGTAACGGCCCTCGACGCCGCCGCGCGGAACCCCTCCAACCGGACCCAGCCGGCTCAAGATCTGGCGGACACGATCAAACTGCGATCGTGCCAGGATGTCGGCGTGGATGACGCATTGAGGGTAGAGCTGGTCTCCATGTTTGACGACGATCAGTCAGCGGTAGCGGCGGTCTACGACGCGGCCGACAGTCATCGTGCGGTGTTCGATCGAACTCATTCAATCAGCGCAACGCCCTGGCCGTTTGCGATCTTCGAATGGTCGCCGCCGGACCACGCACCACCGGAAGTCCAGCGGGCACTCGCGATCATTCGACGCAACACAACGCGCCTTATGGCCGTCGTTGCCGAACACGGCTGGCCGGGGCGCAGCGTGGTGGGCGAAGATGGGGCGACTGCGGCGTGGCTGGTCCTTCAGCACGCCGGTTCAGGAGTCACAACGATCGGCACCCCCGAGAATCATGCGTTTCGGCGGCTCTGCGTACCGCTCATCGAACGAGCGGTTTTGGCCGGCGAAGCGCACCCGAGACATCTCGCCCACGTTGTTGATGGGATCCAGGAGGTCGAAGGAGGCCGGCCGTTGTTTGCGGTCCTGTCAACGGCCTATCGGGATCTGGACGGTCGTGCAGCGCTGACGGCCGGTCTGCACATCGGTGAAATCGATCGCCGTAGAGCTGCGATCAGACTCCCGCCGGTCGACGACGACATCGCCGGAATCAGCACCCGCCCGATCAGAATGCCTCCTTGGGAGCCGTGGCCGACCCCGGGATCCACCTGGATATAGCGCACCGCTGCGGCATCGGCGGCCCGAAAATGTCGTACACGTGTGCGAATCTATCGATGTGAATGAGCTGCTGGCATGCCTCGAAGGGGATACCCGGACTCTGTCCGAGCGTCGTCCCTACGGCCTGACCGACGCCCAACTCACCACCGCACTCGACGCAACCCAAACCTTCATCGGTCGCCTCCTCGCGGTCCAGGCAACGCTCGCCAGGGAGGCCGATACCCGCGGCATCGTTCGTGCGGCCGGATCGACCAATGCATCGACGTGGCTGCGTGATCGGCTGCATATCTCGATTGCGGAAGCCCATAAGATAACCGCGTTCGGTGCCCTCCTGGACACCCGGCCCGATATCGCGGCCGCGGTTGCCGAAGGCACCGCCACCGCCGAACAAGCCCTGGCCATCGGCCGCACACTCGCAGAGCTGCCCACTGAATGCGATCCGGCCGTCGCAGATGCCGTCGTCGCTGCCTTGCTCGGCCATGCACGAAACCTCGACCCCGCATACCTGCGGCAGCTCGGCGATCGCGTGTTGCACCATGTCGCGCCGGATCTCGCCGATGAACTGCTGCGCCGCCGCCTCGAACGCGACGAACGTCAGGCCGCCCGGGACCGGACACTGTCCCTTACTCCCGACGGCAACGGACGCGTACGGCTCTACGGCATCCTGGACAACGAAGCCGCGGCTACGGTGCGGTCGGCTCTCGAGCCGTTGATGAAGCCGGTCCCCAATGGGCCGGCCGGCCCCGACCTTCGCACGCCGGCCGCACGGCGTGCGGACGCCTTGTTGGAGGTCTGTCGGCTCGCCTTACGTACCGGGGAACTTCCAGCCGATGGCGGGCAACCGGCACAGTTGAACGTCACGATCGACTACACCGCCCTTGCCTCGGCGGTCCGCGACGGCAACGCCTACTCCTCCGCCGGATGCGCCGGCGCCAACGGCATCGCCTACGCCACCGGCATTCTGGACACCGGCGAATACCTCTCCGCCACCGTCGTGCGCCGGATGGCCTGCGACGCCGGGATCCTGCCCGTCGTCCTCGGCGGCGCCGGCATTCCCATCGACGTCGGCCGGATGCGCCGGCTCTACACCGGCGCCGCCCGAGCTGCCGTCCTACTGCGCGACCACGGCTGCGCATTCCCCGGCTGCGATCGACCGCCCAAATGGTGCGATATCCATCATATTCGATCATGGATTGATGGCGGACCGACCGATCGGGACAACGGCGTTGCCCTCTGCGGCCACCACCATCGACTCATCCACAACGATGCCTGGACCGTCATCCTCGACGAGGATCGACGTCCGACATTCATTCCGCCCGCAAACATCGACTCCGGCCAAGCACCTCGGCGCAACCCCTACCACCTGCGCACATAGGACCAACCGCGCTGCTCGGACATCACACCACCAGCAGGCGGTGAACTCTCGGCGCTCACACAATGGCCGATGCTCGCGCCGATGCTCGGCCGCTTGCCCAACAACTAAGCGCCTACGCCGGGCAGACCCGTAGGCAATCGCTAGCAGGCTCACGTGGGGCAGGCTTCAGTACGACGGAATATAAGGAGGATCATGACTGAGTATCCGCAGATGCTGCACACCGTGCTCGACACTACGAAGCCGCGCGATCTTGCCGAGTTCTACCGCGAGTTGCTCGGACTCCACTATCGACCGGGCGACGAGGCTCCCGCCGACGGTTCGGTGGACGATGCGGACTGGCTCGTACTCGTCGATTCGACCGGCGTACGCAAGCTCGCATTCCAGCAGGTTGATCACCTGACCAGGACCACGTGGCCGCGGCATGACGTACCGATGCAGCTGCATGTCGAGTTCACCGTCTCCAGCGTCGCCGAATTGCAGACACATCGACGCCGCGCTGAGGCTTTGGGCGCGGAGATCCTGCTGGATCGGACCGACGACCCCGACGAGCCGCTCTACGTCTTGGCCGACCCGTCCGGTCACCCGTTCTGCATCCTGGTCAAGTAAGCGACATCGGCCAACTGCCCGCTATCTCTGTCGCCGCATAAGCCGACTCCACCAGCGCGGCTGGGCGGCAGGCCCCGCGAACGGGCTCTGCTCAACAATCAAGCGACAGGTGACCTGGCAGGTTATTGCACGTCTATTCGATGCCGCGCAGCATGCCGTCGAGCAAAATGGCGGTCGCATCCGAGACCGTGGACTCGATCGGCACCGGTTGTGGTTGCGGTCGCGGTTGCCGGATCACGGTCCATGCGAGCGCGGATCCGATCCCGATGCCCGACTAGCAGTGCGCCCGGGAACATCGGCACCCCGTCGGACGGATATTCAAAGCCGGCCGCCGCCATCAACCCGCCGGCGATCGGCATCGCGACGATGATCGAGCCGAAGAAATAGACGACGGCGGCTGGGACGCTCGCGATCCCGAATACGATCCAGCGCCACGGCGTAATACGTCCGCGACCGCTCACCGCGGCAAGAACGAGCAGGCACAGCACGGGCGCCAGCACCAATGGCACACCCTCGTCCTGGCCGGTCCGCCCAAAAATCAGGAACAACACCAAAACCAACGGCCCCAGTGTGTACGCCATCACTACCCGCCTCGGCGCCGCTGTGACCCGCCCGACCGAGCAGGCCATCGCGACCGCACCAAACGCGACCAGCCCCATGATCGCGCAGGCGGCCGGGATAAGGCCGGACGGGACGTGATGGAAGTCCGCCGTCTCCGAGAAGTTAATGGACAACACCGGCGAGGTAAGCGCGGCCATGATTGCGATCGCGGTCGCGACTCGACGCGTCTCGATCGGATCGGCCGGGCGGAGCGAGATTCGAGCGCACAGCCACCAGGCGCCGGCGAGCAGGGCGACTCCGATCAGGACCATCGCCACGAACGTATGTTGGCCGCCGAAACCGTGGTAGTCGACGACGCAATCGGTAACGAACATCCCGATGTACGCGATCGTGGCGGGCAGCGCGATCGGGCCACGTCGGAGCATCGCCAGGATGAGCGCTACGACGATCAGCCAGATCGCGAGTTCCCGCTGCTCCTGGATCCACAGGCGCAACTCGCCGTTGTCGCTGTCGGCCTCGTTGATTGCCTCGATCGCAGGCGTCACGATCGCGGCCGAGTACGCCCAGAGCGCGAGTCCGGCGATCATCAGCCCGACGGAGACAGAATGCCGGATCGGCGCGAACACCGACGCTGACAGCTGTCGGCCGACCGGTACGGCTACCGGACGCAACTTCGGCTCGACCGGCCTCACTTGCGCGGCGCGGAGCGCGTACGCGAGTAGGAACGCAGCGCACACGAGCATCGGCCGCACCACGGCGGCGACCGCGTTGACATTGCCGAAATAGGTAATCGGATCCGCGTACGGGATGCCGCTGCGTTCCAGGTCGAGCAGTGACAGCGGGAACCACAGTGGCGACCCGCCGACCGTGATCAGACTGACGATATCGAGTGCTACGAGGCTCCCGAAGACGCCCACTGTCACCGCGATAGTCCGACGGCGTACCGCGAAACGCACCGCGAAACCCGCGGTCACCATCGCAAGAACGGTCCATGCTGCCACCGCCGGTATCGCATGTGTCCTACCGACAGGCGTCGGGCCGCCGTTGATACTCAGGGAATCGACACCGGCGACGAACGCCGCAGCAAGCGCAGCGCCGACCGAGAGCGCCGCGATCACGCCCGGACCGGCCGAACTGACGCCGATGTATCGTGCCCAGCGCAGTGGCATGACCCGCCCAAGACGGCGCCCGAGCCAGACGAACCCTGCGCACGTGAGGACGAGTGCCGCGATGGACACACCGTTCGCGGCCCACTGAATCGTGGTCGGCTCTCCGATGTAGTAATTGCCGCCCGGATATTCGTCTTGCGCCTGCAGCAGCAGGAACCTCGCGAACGTCGGCACTTCGGATGCGGCGAACACGGCGCCAAAGGCGACCGCGGCGAGCGCGAGAAGCTGTGCCGCTGCGCGCCCGATGGACGGGAACTCCTCGCGCCAGACACGTGGCGGACGTCCCGGCTCCTCGACCGGCGCCGAGACAAGCAGGCTCACCGCGTACGTGATCCGGCGCCATCGGGACACGTTTTCGCGGCGCATCGCCGCCAGTTCGGCGAGCCACTCGGCCGCCATGTCGTCCCGCATCTCGACCGGCCAGCGTGCCGCCGCCCGGCGGACGATCGCGTCAGCCGGCCCGTACGACCTGCCGGCGCTCATGCCGGGCTCACTCCGCCGATGGGCCCGATCGATCCGGCGGCGGCGATGGCAATCTGCTGGTGCAACGCGGCCAGCTCACGACGCGCTTCGACGATTCCCTCCGGCGTCAGTCGGTAATAGCGCCGCGCGGGCCGACCCTCGGCTGCCGGATCGATCTCCTCCCACAGCGTCGTAAGCCATCCGGCGCGCTCGAGGCGCACGAGGATCGGATAGAGCGTCCCGCTCGGCAGACCCGTCGTACGAATCAGGTCCAGCCCGTATCGATCGGTCGCCGGATCGGACAGGAATGCCGCGGCAACCTTCGCGACGGCCGAGGTCATACGTACCTCATTGGGCATGCGCGGAATCCTACATAGGGTCTACCGGCCCGTCCAGACCTGCAGCGCCGGCTGGATGGAGGAATATTCGCTGTACTGACGCCCGCGGATGTCCGTGGACGCTTGCTCCTCCTTCATGGCGCACCCGGTACCGGCAAGACGACGGCCCTACGAGCCGTGGCCACCGAATGGCAGGCGTGGTGCCGGCTCGACTGCGTACTCGATCCGGAGCGGATGTTCTAGGAACCCGCCTACCTGATGGAGGCCGTGCTCGGCGACGAGTCCGGGCACAGCCACGGAGACGACGACAGCGACGACGCGAGTTCGGAGCCCCAGCGCTGGCAGTTGCTCCTGCTCGAAGACTGTGACGAGTTGATCCGAACGGACGCGAAGAGTACATCCGGCCAGTCGCTGTCCCGGCTGCTCAACCTGACCGACGGCCTGCTCGGCCAGGGTTACCGGATCATCGTGGCGATCACGACGTACGAGGATCTGTCGCGCCTACACCCGGCGACCGTACGACCGGGACGCTGCCTGGCGCAGATCGAGGTCGGGCCGCTCACCCGCGCGGAATCCATCGCATGGTTGAGCGCGGCCGGCAACTGCAACGGGAACGGCGACCTTCGCGACCGTATCGGGCCGGCCGGAGCGACGCTCGCCGAGCTGTACGCGCTGCAGGACGGCGACCCCGCGTACGCGCCGGACACGACCGTACCGACCGGCATGTATCTGTAACGGCCCAGCGGCGGCGGCCGGATCACCACCGGGTACACATGTCACATGTGGTTACCCTGGCAGGACGCGGTCTGGCTCGCCGTGGCGCTCGCGATCTTGACGATCGGAATGCGCGTCCTGATCCCATCGAAGCGGTGGCTGTGGGTTCGTGACCTTGCCCAGGAGAGCGCGATCTTCGCGATCCTGTACGCGACGTGGCAGTTCATCGGCCACCAGAGCACCGGCGACACCTCGCGCGCGGTCACGCGGGGCGCCGCGATCGTGCGCTTCGAGCACGCGGTCCACATTCCGAGCGAGGTCTGGATTCAGCAGATCGCGCTGCACAGCCATTTGATCATCAAGTTCGCGAACTGGTACTACATCATCGGCCACGCGCCGATCATGGGCATCTTCCTGGTCTGGCTGTACGTCCGGCATCGGTCCGAATTCCCGCGCTGGCTCACCACGCTCGCGGTCGGCAGCATCATTGGCGAGCTGATCCAGATCATCCCGGTGGCGCCACCGCGGCTCACGATGGTCGACATCGTGGACACGATGCACGTGTACGGCCCGCAGGTCTACTCGTCCGACGGCGCCGGTTTCGCGCCGCAGCTCGCCGCGATGCCGTCGTTGCACTGCGTGTGGGCGATCACGACCGGCGCCGCGATCTTCTGCGTTGCGAAGAGCCGGTGGCGCTGGATCGGGCCGGTGCACGCGGTCGTAACCGTGCTCGTCGTCGTGGTCACGGGCAACCATTATTGGTCCGACGCGATCGCCGGCGGCCTGCTCGTACTGCTCGGCCTTGGTGTCTACGACGGAGGCGCCTACCTGCGGGCACGCCTCTTCACGCAACACACAACGGCTCCTGCCACGGCCGAAGTCGAGCCGGAGCGGGAGTCGGTTGCGCGTACCAACTAGCTGCTGTCAGTTCTTGCGTCCCGGTTCGTAACGGCGGAGCGCGAGCCGGGCGAGCACCGCAAGTACGACGGCCTGAATCAGCAGGTAAGCGATCGAACGCCACCACGCTGAGACCGTGTGGGCCCAGAGTGGGTCCTGGATGATCGGTGGCACCTCGGGCAGCAGATTGACCGTCGATGCGGTGGCCGCGAAGCCCCATCGCGCCGGTGCGAGCCACGCGATCTGCTGCAGGATCGGCTGCCCGGCGATCTGGAACAGGCCGCCGGACAGGACGAGCTGCGCCATCACCGTGACGACCAGGACCGGTGTGGTCTGCTCAACGGTCTTGACCAGCGCGCTCACGGCAAGGCCGAGCACGGTTGACCCGAACGCGACCAGTACGACCGGGATGATGACCTCCAGCAGCGGCCACCAGTGGATGATCAACGGCACCGTGGGGCCGCTGCGCCCCAGCAGCGCGAGCCAGACGAACAGCAGTACCTGCAGCGCGTCGATGATCAAGAAGACCAGCAGCTTGGAACCCAGGTATGCATTGGCGGACACGCCGACCGCGCGCTCGCGGGCGTAGATCGGGCCTTCGCTGACGATCTCGCGAATCGCGAGCGCGATGCCCATGAACGCGGCGCCGACGATGAACACAACGAGCAGCCGCTGGGCCTCCAGGCTGTACGTCGGATCCGGCCCGAGGCCGCGATCGCCCGGCACCGAGTGCGTGAGCAGCGCCAGGATGAGCGGAAGACCGAGCAGGAACGCCGCGTATCCGCGGTCGGAGCAGATCACCGCGATCATCCGGGCGGACAGCGTGACAAATTGCCGGAAGCCGGCCACGGCGGTACGGCTGCTCGCCTTGATTCTCGGACGTGCAACCGGTGCGGCCGGTTTGCTCGGTATGACAACCGGAACCGCGGGGGCGGGCGCGGAGGCGGCCGCGGTGGGGACAGCGGTTGGGGCAGGAGTCGGAGGGGCGCTTGACGTAGCGGGTGCCTCCCCGTCCGCGACGGACTCCGCGACGTCAGTGGGTGCGACCGTTTCGACCGAAGCCGCGTCGGCGTCGGCGGCCGCATCCGCGTGGGCTGTTGGCAGCTCAAGAGCGACCACGGCCGGCTCGGAGCCCGTACGCTGCGCCGGAATTGTCGGGCGCGCCGGAACGCTCGGGATCATGGCGAGTACGACGTCTCCGACATGCTGCCGGTACGCGTCCGAGTTCCGGTAACGCTGCGCCCAGGCGTTCGCGTCGCTGGTGATCATCTCGAACACGTCGGCGTAGTCCTCCGCGCCGAAGAATTCGAGCACCTCCTCCGGCGGCCCGAAGAAGCCCATCCGGCCGCCCAGGCACATCACCAGCACCCGGTCGCACATGGACAGATGCAGCACGCTGTGCGTGACAACGACGACCGTACGGCCGTTGTCGGCGAGACGCCGCAACTCGCGCATCACGTCGCGATCGAGCGCCGGATCAAGCCCCGAAGTGGGCTCGTCGAGGCACAGCAGCGACGGCTCGGTGAGGAGTTCGAGCGCGACCGAAGTCCGTTTGCGCTGACCGCCGGAGAGCGTGTCGATCCGCTGGTTCGCGCGCTCGGCGAGGCCCAGCATCGCGATCACCTCGTCGACACGCTCGTGGCGCTGCTTGCGCGGAACGTCGTGCGCGAACCGCAGCGCCGCGGCGAAGCGCAGCGCCGTACGCACGGTCAGCTGCCGGTGCAGCACGTCGTCCTGCGGAACCATGCCGATGCGGTAGCGGAGCTCGGCGTACTCGTCGTAGAGGCTTCGGCCGTCGTACTGCACCTTGCCCTGATTCGCGGGCCGCAACCCGGTGACCGCCTTGATCAGGGTCGACTTGCCGCAACCGCTCGGGCCGATCACGCCGACGAGTGAACCCTGCTGCACCGCGAACGTCACGTCATCGAGCAGCGTGTGGTCCTTCACCTGCACGGTGAGGTCGTCGGCAAACAGCGACGCCGGGCCGCGGTCGACATATTCGTGTAGACGGCCCTCGTTGAAGACCAGGTCGTGGCGGCCAACCGAGAGCCGGTCGCCGTTCTCCAACTGGGCCCGCTTGACGCGCTGGCCATTGACGTGCAGACCGACCGCTCCGCCGAGTTCGTGCACGTGCCAGGCATCGCCGACCTTGTGCACCTCGGCGTGGAACGCGGAGGACCGAAGGTCCGGCAGGACGATGTCGTTGTCATGGTTGCGCCCGATCCGGAGCACACCATCGGCGCGATGTACGGCATCGGCGGCGCGTTCCTGGGTCGATTCCGGAGCCGGGTCTTGGGGTTGCGGGGCTACTGCCAATGCAGACGCGTCAGTCACTCGGACATCATCACGGACTTTTCGCATTTTGGGGAGTCGGCCGAACCACCATCAAAACGTCCGGCATCGCCTGGCGGGCGACCTGACCGATCTATCCGAATTGGACCGATACGTTCCTTCGGTACGAAGGAGGCGACTCAATACGGCCGAATAACGAAGCGAGACCACTTCATGACATTGGGTGATCCCGACATTTCCTTAATATGGGTGAGACTCTGGCACATCACCTTGACAAACTTTCAGTATTCCGGCGACCAAGCTAGGTTGATTGAGCCGCATCGGCCACATGCCGGTTACCTCCGACCGACTCTGACGCGGCGCCGCTGAATCGCGCTACGACCCGAAGACCGACAGTAGGGCAGCGAATCGGGGACCCAGGTAGTCGGGGTGAATCCGCGAGCCGCGGTTGCTAAATCGAGGCTCACGGTAGGGCGTTCTTCCCGCCCGAATCCGTCAGCTAACCCGGTAGGCGGCAGGTGGGAAGAGGGAGTGTTTTGCATTTGCGCAACGCGCGAAGGATGCTGCGCGTCATCGTTCTCGGCGCCACCGTGCTGACCGCCGTCGGCGTTATCGCTACGGGAACACCGGCGAGCGCAGCCCCATCGACGACGAAGTCCATCCAACAGCAGATCGATTCACAGGCCAATGCGCTGGAAAAGATCGTTGAACAGTACGACGGCGTAACGCAGCAACTCACCAACAACACGGCGGCTTCGGCGAAGTTGAAGGCGCAAATGGGACCGGCGCTCGCCGCATCGCAGGCCGCCCGCGATCACGTCGGCGACTTGGCCGCAGCGGCGTACATGCGGGGCTCCGCCGGCACGCTCTCGACACTCGTCGCGTCCGACAACACGTCCGACATGCTGGACACCTTGGGCACGCTCAACGAACTGGCCAAAGCCGCGAAGGAAGACGTCGCGTCGTACCAGGCGACGGTTGACGCCTACAACGCGCAGAAGAAGAAGCTGGACGGCCTGATCTCGGTCGAAAACAGCCAAAAGGCAAGCCTCACGGCCCAAAAGGCCACGATCAACAAGCAGCTGACCAGCCTGTACGCACTGCGCGCCAAGGCATACGGCACCTCCACCGAGACGGCTACCACGTCGCACGTCGTTCCGCCGTACATCCCCGGTCGGGGCGGCAAGATCGTGGCATTCGCGTACAAGCAGCTTGGCAAGCCGTACTCGTGGGGCGCCGACGGTCCGGGCTCCTACGACTGCTCCGGCCTCGTGCTCGCCGCGTACCGAAGCGTCGGGATCTCGCTGTATCACGAAGCGGAAGTGCAGTACAAAGACTCGGTACACATCTCCCGCAGCCAACTCAGCCCTGGTGACCTCGTGTTCTATGAACGTGGGGATCTGCATCACGTCGCCATCTACATCGGCAACAACCAGGTCATCCACGCTCCACAGCCGGGTGAAGTCGTCAAGATCGCCAGTATCGGCATGATGTCGGCCTACGGCTACGGCCGAATCAAATAGCCGCACCAAACCCCGAATTCCCAGTTGATCCTGGAGTTAGTTGGCACCCGCTGCGACAGCAGCAAATGTCGCAGAGCGACGGTGTGTCGCGCTACTAACTCCAGGATCAACTTTGTCTGAGGAGCCACGCACGTGTGCGCGGATCGAGCGACCGCTTGACGAAACCATCCGGGCCATCAAGATCTGCCGGGACGTACTCCCCGAGCCGTTCTAGGCCCGAACTTATGCGGGATACGCATGGGTTTCGGTGGCCTTGACGGAGACCCACGCATCCTGGCCCGGTACGAGATCCAGCTCGGCCGCGGCGGCTGTCGTGATCTCGGCGGCGACCGGCGGCGTACCGGTGAACTCGACCCGGACGTGGTCGCCGTACTGTTCGACACCCACCACGACGACCGGCCATACATTCCGCGGGCTGCCCTCCGGACGCTTCCGATGGATCGACACCGCGCTCGGTGAGAACGCAACGAACACATCCCCCAAAGACGGGTCGCTGACGATGAGTCGACCCCCATCGGCCAGCACCACACCGTCCGGCGAGGCAATCCCTCGGTACAGGTTCAGGCCGGCCAAGCGCGCCACGTAGTCGGTACGCGGTCGCCGTACGATCTCGGCCGGTACACCGGCCTGGACGACTCGCCCGTCCTCGATCACCACGATCCGGTCGGCAAGCACCATCGCGTCCAGCGGATCGTGCGTGACCAGCACGGTCGCACCGGCGAACTCGGCCAGATGCCGGCGCAGATCCGATCGAACCGTCAAGCGGGTACGCGCGTCGAGCGCCGCCAGCGGTTCGTCGAGCAACAGCAGCGTCGGCGTGGTCGCAAGCGCGCGAGCGAGAGCAACTCGCTGCGCCTGCCCGCCGGACAGGCTGGACGGCTTGAGCCGGCCGATCTCGGTGAGTCCCATTCGCTCCAGCCACCCGGCCGCGACGAGGCGTGACGAAGAACGCGACGCACCGGCGCACCGCGGTCCGAACGCGACGTTGTCGAGCGCGGACAGGTGCGGGAACAGCAGATAGTCCTGGAACACGACGCCGACGCCCCGGCGTTCGGGCGGCAACATCGCTACCGAGTCGCCGTCCAGCGTGATCGTGCCGTCGGTCAGCGGTACGAGTCCGGCGAGCACCCGCAGCGCCGTCGTCTTGCCCGCGCCGTTAGGGCCGAGAAGCGCCACGACCTCGCCCGGTGCCACGTCGAGCGCGACGTCGAGCCGGAAGCCACCCCGTACGGCGACGATGCGCGCCTCGAGCCCGGTACTCATACGACTCGATCCAGCCACTTGCCACGCAGGCTGACCAGGATCACGAGCGAGACGACGACCAGCATCAGGCTCAGCACGATCGCGGTGAACGGGTCGTCCTCCAGAGTCTGGTAGACGGCGAGCGGCATGGTCTGGGTCGTACCGGGGAAGTTGCCGGCGAACGTGATCGTGGCGCCGAATTCGCCGAGCGCCCGGGCGAAGCACAGCACCGCGCCCGCACCGACCCCGGGCAGTACCAGCGGTAACGTCACTCGGCGAAACGCGGTCCAGCGAGTTGCACCGAGCGTCGCGGCCGCCTCCTCGTAGCGCGCGTCCGCTCCTCGCAACGCACCTTCGACCGCAAGGATCAGGAACGGCATCGCGACGAACGTCTGTGCCAGCACCACGGCCGGCGTCGTGAACGGCAGCGAGAACCCCCACCACCGGTACGCGTACTGCCCGATCAGGCCGGCTCGACCGAACGCGGTCAGCAGCGCCACGCCACCGACCACCGGCGGCAGGATCACCGGCAACAGGACGAGTGCCCGGACCAGCCGCTGCCCCGGAAACACCGTCCGGGCCAGCAGAAACGCGATCGGTACCCCGAGCACAAGGCAGATGGCCGTGGTGATCGCGCCGGTCTCCAACGAAAGCCACAGCGCGGTCAACGCGCCGGGTTGCGACAGCCGCTGGCCGATCGTGCCCCACGGCGCCCGCCAGAGCAGGCCGAACAGCGGCAGAACCAGAAATAGCAAACCGATGATGGCCGGAACGAGCAGCACCACGGTGGGACCGCGGTGCTGCTCAGTACTTTTACGAGCCATGGTGTACGACCGGCCGGGCGCCTACTGGACGAATTACGGTGCGAGGAATCCGGCGGCCTGCAGCTCGGACTGTGCCGCAGGCGACTCGATGAATGTCACGAACGCGCGGGCGTCGGTGAGGTCCTTCGAGGACGAGATCGCAGCGATCGGGTACTCGTTGATCGCCTTGTCCGCCTCCGGGAAATGCACGCCGTCCACCTTGCCGGTCGCCGCCAGCGCATCGGTCTGGTAGACCAGCGCCGCGTCGGCTTCGTTGAGTTCGACCGTGTTCAGAGCCGACTTCACGTCCGGCGCAAGCGAGACCGGGGTCAGCTTGACGTTGCTCGCGGCGAGCGCCTTGGTCGCGGCTGACCCGCACGGCTGGCTGGCCTCGCAGAGCACGACCTTGAGACCGGGCTTCGTGAGATCGGCCAGTGACTGGATGTTCTTCGGGTTACCGGGCGGCACCGCGATCACGAGCTTGTTGCTGACGAAGTTCGCGGGCGTACCGTCGGCCAGATTCGCGTCGGTGACCTGCTTCATGGTGGCCGGCGAGGCGGCTGCGAACACGTCGGCCGGAGCGCCCTGAGTGATCTGGGTGGCCAGCGTGGCGCTGCCGCCGAATTCCAGCTTGACCGTCACGTTCGGGTGCGCGGCATGGAATTCGTTACCGAGTTTCGTGAACGTCTCGGTCAGGGATGAGGCCGCGAGCACGTTGAGCGTGACCGGGGCGGCGGCTGCCGCGGTGCTGGTGGGACTGCTCGGTTTCGCCGCGCTACTCGAGCAGCCGGCGAGTGCGAGGGCAGCGACTACGGCGCCGACGGCGGCAACCACGGGGCCACGAGATTTCCACATAGGTAACTCCATTGGGTTAGGGGTTGTGTGCGGGTGTCTCGACGATCACGGTGGTGGACTTGACGACCGCGACGGCAACGGAGCCGACCTCGAGTCCGAGGTCGTCCAGCGCCTCGCGACTCAATAACGACACGATTCGGTGCGGACCGGCCTGGATCTCCACCTGGGCCATCACGGTGTCCTTCTTGACCGCGGTAACCAAGCCGACGAACCGGTTCCGAGCCGACGAAGTCGACGCTCCGTCGCCCGGACGCCCCTCGCCAGTACGGCCGTTGGCGGCCAGAAACGCCGCCAGGTCCGTACCTTCGACGAGGCGATGGCCGTTGGGGTCCCGAGCGGCGGTCAACTTGCCGGAATCCGCCCAACGCCGGACGGTATCCGCGCTGACGCCGAGTAGTTCAGCCGCTTCGCTGATCCGGAATCGCGTCACGAGACCCATCCTATGGCCTAGCAAATACAAGTCATATGACCGAAAATATAGCGCAATTCTTACGGCACGCGGCAGATCGACTCGCAAACGCGATAGCGGGTCCCGGTAGCGTCGCCGCGACGCGGGAGGGACTCGCAAATGTTCCAGTGGCGCGCTACAACGTGTCATGTCATGTTGTTGCCATGACGATGAAGACCCCCGCCCAGCGATCCAAACTCATTCCCTCCTGGCACACGCACCCGTCGGTACGCAGCAGGGATCAGCTCACGGCGGGCGAACGCGCGGCCGACCGCATGCGTAACGGCATGGGTTCATGGGGATTCGTATTCGCCGCACTCGCGTTCCTGGCGCTCTGGATGGCCTACAACGGGCTACAGGGGAAGTCGGCTTTTGACGCGTACCCCTTCATCCTTCTGAACTTGGTTCTGAGCTGTCTCGCCGCGATGCAGGGAGCGATCCTGTTGATCGCGGCGAAGCGCAGCGATCAGATTTCGGCGGAGTTGGCCCAGCACGACTATGAGACGGACAGCCGGGCCGAGAAGCTGATCGAGTCACTGTGCAACAACCTCGACCAGCTGCAGCTCGACCACAAACAACTGCACCAGGAGCTGGTGGAACTCAAGAATGCATTGGCCAAAGCTGCCTAGACGCCAAGATCTCCGCCGGCGACGGTGCCGGCGGAGATCAACGGGTCGAGCCAGGGGGACTTACGCGGCCTTGAGGCCTTCCGCGCGGGCCAGCTCACGGAGCCGGCCGAGCGCCTGAATTTCGAGCTGACGGATCCGCTCACGCGAGAGCGAGAACCGCGACGCCACTTCGGTCAGCGAGTGCTCCCGACCGTCTTCCAGCCCGTAGCGGGCGCGCATGATGCCCGCGGACCGGTCGTCGAGGTGCCCGAGGAGCCCGGCGATGCGGTTGCGCTCCATGGCCGCGAGAACGAGGTCCTCCGGCGACGGCGCGTCCGAATCGGACACCAGGTCGCCGAGGCGCGTGTCGCCGTCGTCGCCAACCGGCGTGTCGAGCGAAACGGTGTCCTGCGACCAGCGCTTGAGTTCGCCGATCCGCTCGACCGTGACGCCGAGCGCCTCTGCAACCTGCGCCGGCTCCGGGTCCGCACCGATCTCGCGGGTGAGCTGACGAACGACGTTACGCATCCGGTTCACGTCCTCGACGAGGTGCACCGGAAGGCGAACGGTCCGCTCCTGCTGGGCAATCGCCCGGCTGATCGCCTGACGAATCCACCACGTCGCGTACGTCGAGAACTTGAACCCGCGCTCATAGTCGAACTTCTCCACCGCGCGGACCAGGCCGGTGTTGCCTTCCTGGATCAGATCCAGCATCGGCATACCGCTGCGGACGTACCGCCGCGCGATCGACACCACTAGTCGCAGGTTGGCACGAATGAACAGGTCCTTCGCGGTCTCGCCGCGGCGAACCATGCCCCGCAGGTCGGCCGGGTTCCATCGCTCCGGAATCTCGTCCTGATCGAGCAGGTACTCGGCGTACAAGCCGGCCTCAATGTCGCGGGACAGGTTCACTTCCTGCTCAGCGTCGAGTAGTGGAGTCCTGGAAATCTCGTGTAGGTAGACGCCGACAAGGTCACGCTCTTCGGCAACCTGGTCGGTTCGTAGTACTGTCACAGTCGAGTCTTTCACGCTTTGGGCCCCTCCCCGTCGGTAACGACGAGCTGTAGATCATGCAGAGCACTGGTCGATGCGCCTACGACATGGCGGCACACCGCGCCTGGGTAATGACCCCGGCTTGCCCTGCCCCCTTCACAACAGGGGACAGACCCCAGAGATTCCGCATCAAAACGTAGTTGCGGTCACTTTTCCTGGCAGGTATTCGTTTCTGCTACTTAGATAGACGGCTACCCGCACAAATACGTTCGCAAACGACGCTGGGAACTTCCTGTGTGGCAGCCGGAAACACCCTGAGACGCTCGTCTATCACAGCGTGTGACCAGGCATTTTGTCCATACACGTGTGTCGCAGGTCACGCCATTTCGTAATAATTTCCTCTCATGCCGACAAACCGTGCTCATCCAGATCAACTCGGGTCGGTTCGGTTTCGTGACCCCCATCACTCTCTGTCGATCCATCGTCGCGACCGTTCGCACGGCACTGACTACGGAGCGTGAAATCGATTCGGACAAGCGGGTCGAGGCGTTCGGATATTGACGGCCCTACCCCAGAAGGTCTTGGTCCTCGCACCGAGCGCAGACGGCCTGACCTGCGGTAAACAGATGGGCCGGTGACGAACGCCGGCTGACGTCGCACTCGGGTCACGCCGAGTTCTGCCCGCCCGGGTCGCCGTCAACACCCCTCGTAATTCCGGGCAACGGGCAGAAGCGGGGAACCCACTTTCGGCCATCGCCTCCCCGGCGGTGGCCTTGGGGTGAAGCCGGAATCCGTACCCCACGGAAACCGGCCGGGCCACACCTTCGTCCCGAACCCGACAGCTCACCTCGCAGGCGTACCGAAGGGAAACACCTGTGAGTACCCACGGTAAGCATCGCCGCGTCCCGACCCGTACCGGCCGACGCACGGCGACGGTCTCGCTGGCCTCGGTCGCGGTCCTCGGAACGACGCTCGGCGCAGGTCCGGCCAGCGCGTCATCCCCGCCTCCGGCTCCGGCTCCGGCTGGAAGCAGCAACACGGCTGTCCATTCCGGCCCGCTGGTTGACCCGATCACCGGCGTCAGCAGTCTCCCCTTGGTCACTCCGACCGTCGGGCTGGCCACCAACCACACAAGCCTCAAGGTCGGTGACGTCGTCACGCTCACCGCGTCCGAGAAGACTCCGGACGCCCGTCCGGTCGCCGGCAATACCGCCGAGTTCTTCGTCCACACGGTGAAGGGCTGGAAGCCGGTCCGGTCGGTAAAGACCGGCGCAGACGGCAACGCCGTATTCGCGTTCCGAGTGGCTTCCACCGAAACGTACAAGGTCGACTTCGTTGCGGGTACGACGACCACGGCGGACGTGCCGGCGGATGCCACGACCGCACCGGCTCTCGCCCAGGTCGCCGCAGCCGAGACGAAGACCGTCACGATCCAGGCAAAGCCGAAGGACATCGGCGCGGCGATCGTGGCGGCGGCGGCCAAGGAGAAGGGCCACCCGTACGTGTTCGGGGCGGTGGGTCCGAAGTACTTCGACTGCTCGGGACTCGTGAAGTACGTGTTCTCGAAGTTCGGCATCAACCTGCCGCACCACGCCAACGACATGAAGCACTACGGCACGCCGGTCTCGGCGAAGAACGCGAAGCCCGGCGACCTGGTCTTCGTGTTCAGCGGCTCGTTCGCGCACCACGTCGCGATCTACGCCGGCAACGGCATGTGGTGGGAGGCGCCGCACGCCGGTGCCAGCGTTCGGCTCGTGAAGATCTGGAGCCACAACATCCAGTTCCGCCGGATCCGTTAGAGGATTTGAACGACGAAAGGCCCGGGCGGGTTCGCCCGGGCCTTTCGCTAAGCGCGGCGGTTATGCCTCTGAGAGCACCTGTGCGAGACGATCGACCGCCCAGTCGACCTCGTCCGCGGTAATGGACAGCGGCGGCGCCAGGCGGATCGTGGAGCCGTGCGTGTCCTTCGCCAGGACGCCGAGCGCCATCAGCCGCTTGCTCGCCTCGCGGCCGCTCATGATGGCCGGGTCGATATCCACGCCGGCCCAGAGGCCGCGCCCGCGTACGGCGGTGACTCCGTGGCCGATCAGCGCGTTCAGCCGCGCGTGCAAGCGCTCACCCATTTCTGCTGCCTGCGCTTGGTACTCGCCGGTGTTCAGCAGCGCGATCACGGAACGTGCCACGGCGCAGGCGAGCGGGTTCCCGCCGAACGTGGAACCGTGCTCGCCCGGCTTCAGTACGCCGAGAACCTCAATCGAGCCGGCCACCGCCGACACCGGAACGACGCCGCCACCGAGCGCCTTGCCCAGGATGTACATGTCCGGCACCACGCCCTCGTGCTCGACCGCGAAGTTCTTGCCGGTCCGGCCGAGGCCGGACTGGATCTCATCGGCGATGAAGAGCACGTTGCGCTCGGCGGTCACGGCTCGGACGCCGGCCAGGTAGCCGGCCGGCGGCACGATCACGCCGGCCTCGCCCTGGATCGGTTCGATCATCACCGCGACGGTGTGCGCGTCGATCGCGTCGGTGAGCGCGTCCAGGTCGCCATAGGGCACAACCACGAACCCCGGGGTGTACGGGCCGAAGTCGTCCCGCGCGTCCGGATCGGTGGAGAAGCTGATGATCGTGGTGGTACGGCCATGGAAGTTGTCCGCCGCGACAATGATCTTCGCCTGCCCGTCTGGTACGCCCTTGACCAGGTAGCCCCACTTCCGGGCCAGCTTGATCGCGGTCTCGACGGCTTCCGCGCCGGTGTTCATCGGGAGCACGAGATCGGTGCCGCAGAGCGTCGCCAACTCGTGGCAGAACGGCCCGAACTGGTCGTGTACGAAGGCCCGGCTGGTCAACGTGACCCGGTCGAGCTGCTCGTGCGCGGCCGCGATCAGCTGCGGGTGCCGGTGGCCGAAGTTCAGCGCCGAATAGCCGGCCAGGCAGTCGAGGTACCGCCGCCCGTCCACGTCGGTGACCCAGACGCCGTCGGCCTCGGCGATCACGACCGGCAACGGGTGATAGTTGTGCGCCGTGTACGCCTCGGCCTCTTCCAGCGCAGGGGTGGTGAGATCGGTCGTTGCCGGGTTCACAGTCGTCGTCACGGTCGTACCTCCAGGGTGCAGCACTTCGGGCCGCCGCCGGCCTTGAGCAGTTCAGACATGTCGACGGGCACCGGCTCGTACCCCTTAGAGGTTAGTTGAGCCGCGAGACCGGCGGCCTGTACGGGCAGGACGACCCGTCGGCCGTCGGAGGCCGCATTGAGACCGAGGACGGTGGCGTCCTCGATCGATGCGTGGATCGCGTCCGGGAAAAGCCGGGCCAGCACTTGCTGGCTACCCGCGGAGAACGCCTCCGGCAGGTACGCGATCTGCGGTCGCTCGCTGTCCGGGTCTCGGTGCAGGACACACAGCGCCGTGTCGAGGTGGTAGAACCTCGGGTCGACGAGCTGCAGCGTGATCACGGGCCGGCCGAACAGTTCCTGCGCCTCGGCGTGCGCCGCGAGGTCGGTCCGGAAGCCCGTACCGGCGAGCAGGTAATCGGTGGTGAGGAGCATGTCGCCCTCGCCCTCGTTGGTTGCCTTGGCGGCCTGCGTCCGGTAGCCCGCACGCGCGAACCAATCGAGATAGGCCGGCCCTTCGGCCGCACGCTCCGCGAACGTGAACGAGACGCCGAGCACGGTACCGTCCACCATCGTGGCGCCGTTGGCGGCGAAAACCATGTCCGGCAGCCCGGGGATCGGGTCGATGAACTCAACCGTGTGCCCGAGCGACTGGTACGTCTCGACGAGTTTCGTCCACTGGCTGATCGCGAGGTCCGCGTCTACCGGTGCGGCCGGGTCCATCCACGGGTTGATGGCGTAGTCCACCGCGAAATACGTCGGTCGGCACATCAGGTAATGCCGGCTCATGAAGCCTCCACTCGGGTCGCGCTGAGGTACCGCACTGAAGTAACTGTCGGTATTGCTCGACGTTATTCGGTGAAGACCCGCGAGAGCAGGGGCAGATCATGCGCCTATGTGGTGAATCATTGCGTAGTCGGCCGAGGTGGCGGCGATCTGTTAATGAACTAGATGAGTTGGCGCCAGCGATGCGGGCCGGAGAGGAGTGCCCGGACGCGATCCATCGCCGCGTCCTCGTCGTCGAACTCGCGCCAGTGGCTCCGGGGCGGGCTTCCCCCGAGGCGGATCTCCATCCACCACTGACCTCCGTCTTCGTACAGCAGGACGGCCGCGCCGGATTCCGCTATACACCAGTGTTTACGCCGTTCCACGCTGCGTATTAGAACACACGTTCGAGCATGGTCACATCTCGACACGCGCGCGCGGTTCAGGAAATAACTGCAAGGTTTCTTGACTATTAACCTTCGCACTGTCAACAATGTTTTCTGTTGCCGGCCGTTTACGGGGGGCCGCTCATTTACGCGATCGTGGAGGAAGCCAGCGATGGACCGACGTCTGTACCGTCTGGCTGACGCCGTGTTGTCGCCCGGCTTCGTGGGGATCACCCCGCCCGACTGGATCAATCGCCGGGTGAGCGAAGGACTCGGATCGGTCACGCTGTATGCGCGGAACATCGTCGATCCCGCACAGATTGCGTCGCTTAACGCCGCGCTGCGGGCGGAATCCGCCGACGTGATCATCGCGATCGACGAGGAAGCGGGCGACGTCACCAGGCTCGAAGCGCACACCGGTAGCTCTCGGCCCGGCAATCTCGCGCTCGGCACCGCCGACGACGTCGAACTCACCGCCTCGGTCGCCCGCCACCTCGGCCTGGAGCTCGCGTCGCTGGGCGTGACGCTCGACTTCGCGCCGGACGCCGACGTCAATTCAAACCCGAACAACCCGGTGATCGGCGTACGCGCATTCGGCTCGGACTCCGAGCTGGTCGCACGGCATACCGCCGCGTGGATTCGTGGTCTCCAGTCGGCCGGCGTAGCCGCGTGCGCGAAGCATTTCCCCGGTCACGGGGACACCGGAGTCGACTCGCACCATGACGTACCGGTGATCACCGCCGATCGCGCCGCGCTCGACGCGTGCGAGCTGCCGCCCTTTCGGGCCGCCATTGCCGCCGGTGTCAAAGCGATCATGACCGGCCACCTGGTCGTCCCGGCGATCGACCCGGATCGTCCGGCGACCCTTTCCCGGGCCATCCTGACCGATCTCCTGCGCGGCGAACTCGGCTACGACGGTCTGATCGTGACGGATGCGATCGAGATGCAGGCGGTGGCCCGCCAGTACGGCCTGGCCGGCGCGACCGTGGCCGCGGTCGCCGCAGGTGCCGACCTGGTGTGTGTCGGCGGCGAATTGGCCGGCGAGGAGACCGCTGCCGGGTTGCGCGACGCGATCGTTGAGGCGGTCCGGTCCGGCCTGCTTCCCGAAGAACGTCTCGCCGATGCCGCGAGCCGCGTCGCCGCGCTCGGCGCCTGGTCACGCCAGCAACGCAGCCTGCCGAGGGCACCGCTGGGCGGATCGCACCCGGGTCTCCCGGCGGCGCGCCGTGCACTGCGCGCGCACGCGGCCGCCACGGCGCCGTGGCCGTTGACCAGTCCGGCGTACGTGGTCGAGCTGTCACCGGACATGAACATGGCGATTGCGCCCGAGACGCCCTGGGGCGTCCTGGCACCGCTGCGCGACCTGATGCCCGGGACCGACGGCGTACGCGTACCGGCTCCCGAATTCGAAGGCGACTCGGCGGTCGGCGCCGCGATCGATGCCGCTCTGCGGGCGGCGGCGGGTCGACCGCTGGTGCTCGGCGTCCGGGACGCGCACCGGCATGGATGGATGTCCGCCGCGGTACGGCAGGCGCTGGCCACGCGCCCGGACGCGATCGTGGTGGAGATGGGCGTACCGGGGACGCCGGTGGCCGCGAACCAGATCTCGACGTACGGCGCCTCAACGGCATGTGCAACCGCGGCAGCCGAACTTCTGGCCGGCGTAGTCCCCACCGGCATCCTGGCCGCCCCGCTACTCCCCGCGTGACCCATCAACCCCGCAACATCACGGATGCTGCGGGGTTGGAGATCCGATAAGACGACAACATCCGTGATGTTGCGTGGATCATGGGGCTGGAGCGAGCCGGGCTAGAGGCGGACGATCATTTTGCCGGTGTTGTCGCCGCGCAGTACGCCCAGGAATGCGTCAGGCGTGTTCTCCAGGCCGTCGACGATTGTCTCGTCACACGTGATGCGACCGTCCCGCAACGCGGCACCGACCTCGGCGATGAACTGCGGCATCTGTGCCATGTGGTCGGTGACGATGAATCCGCGCAGCGTCAGCCGCTTGCCGATGATCATCGCCATGTTCGTCGGACCCGGTGCCGCCGACGTCGCGTTGTATTGATCGATCGCGCCACAGATCGCGGCCCGCCCGAACGGCTTCAACGAGTAGATCGCGGCCGTCAGGTGATCGCCGCCGACGTTGTCGAAGTAGACGTCGATCCCGTCCGGTGCGGCTTCGCGGAGCAGGTCGCGTACCTTGCCGCTCTTGTAGTTGAAGGCCGCGTCGTAGCCGTACTTCTCGATGCACGTGGCGACCTTCTCGTCCGACCCGGCGCTACCGATCACGCGCCCGGCGCCCCGGAGCTTCGCGAGCTGGCCGACCACGGATCCGACCGCACCGGCCGCGCCCGAGACGAACACGGTGTCGCCCGGCTTGAACTGTGCGATGTCGAACAGGCCGATCCAGGCGGTGAAGCCGGTCGTACCGAGCGCGCCCAGATAGACCGACGGCGTCTCGACGATGCGCGGATCGACGACCGTGACGTGCTTCGCCTTCACCAGTGCGAGATCGCGCCAGCCACCCATGTGCAGCACGGTCGAGCCGACCGGTACGTCCGCGCTGCCGGACGCGATCACCTCGCCGATCGCACCGCCTTCGAGCGCGTGGCCGACCTTGAACGGCGGGACGTAGCTCGGCACGTCGTTCATCCGGCCACGCATGTACGGGTCGACCGACATGAAGGTATTGCGTACCAACACTTGATCCGGTCCTGGTTCGTCCAGCTCGACCTCGGCGAACTCGAAGTTCTCGGCGGTCGGCCATCCGTGCGGTCGGCTCGCGAGACGGATCTCTCGGCTGGTCTGCGTGGTCATGTGCGGCTCCCTGACTTCATCGTCGACTACGGTCCTTACCGTAGGCGGGCTCATTCCCGCGGTTACTGGAGGGTAGGGAATGCGCATCACCAGCCGCAACGCCCGCTTTCAGGTCTGGCAGTCATTGCTGACCAACAGGCAGAAGCGCCAGCGTGAGGGCTCCTTTCTGGTCCACGGTGTGCGCCCGATCACGCTCGCCATCGAGGCCGGCTGGCCGATCCGGACGCTGCTCCACAACGGCGATCATGCGTTGTCGGCGTGGGCGCGGTCGATGCTCGACGGCGTATCGGCCGAGCAGATTGCGATGTCCGGCGAGCTGATGCACGAGCTCGGCGAGAAGACCGACGAGGCGCCCGAGCTGATCGCGGTCGCGACACTGCCCGCCGACGACCTGGCGCGATTGTCGCGGTCCACCGAACCGCCGGCCGCCCAGCCGCTTGGCGTCGTGTTCGATCGACCGACAAACCCCGGGAACATCGGCACATTGGTACGCTCAGCCGACGCCTTCGGAGCCACATTCGTGCTGGTCACCGGGCATGCCGCCGACCCGTACGACCCACGTTCGGTGCGTGCTTCGGCAGGCTCGCTGTTCGCCGTCCCGATCGTCCGGGTGCCGTCGCACGCCGAGGTGCTCGGGTGGCTCGACGTGCTGGACGTGCGGCCGTTGCTGGTCGCGACCGACGAAACTGGTGCGGTGGAGATCGCCGACGTCGACCTGTCCGGGCCGACCGTACTTTTGGTCGGCAACGAGACGGTCGGCCTGTCGGCGGCGTGGCGAGCGGCGGCCGACGTGACCGCGAGCATCCCGATGACCGGTACGGCCAGCTCGCTTAACGCCGCCAGTGCGGCGACGGTGGCCCTGTACGAGACGGCACGCCAGCGCCGCCGCTTGATTGGGTAGTGATGCGCACGCCATAGCGTGCCAGCGCCACACAATCATGCGCGCCGACACAAAAGATCTTGGAATGAACAGCGAGCGGCGTGTTCATTCCAAGATCTCAGGACCGGTTGGTCCGTGTGCCTGGCGCGGCGCGGCCCTCGTTGTACGTTGCGAGATGCCCCGCCTCCGTTGAGCCGCACCGAGGTTCGGGCGGCTCCGGAGCTCCGCAACGTACAGGTAAGACCACTTACAGATAACAGCGTCTCGCATGCGCGTTGCAGAAATGTTGCAGTCCGCTCCGGTGACGGGCGGTTACTCGCCGGACGACTCGATCACGTGGGTCGGAGTTCCGTGTACGGCCGGGATGGAACCGAGCCGACCGGCCTGGTAGTCCTCGAACGCGGCGAGCACCTCGGCCTTCGTGTTCATCACGAACGGGCCCATGAACGCGATCGGCTCGCGAATCGGCTTGCCGCCGAGCAGCAGCACGTCGAGATTCGGTGAGCGCGACTCCTGCTGGGCGTCAGCGGTGATGGTCAGCGTGTCGCCGGCGCCGAACACGGCGAGTTGTCCCATCTGGAACGGCCGCCGCTCGCTGCCGACACTGCCGTGACCGGCCAGCCCGTACGCGAGCGCATTGAACTCCTTGTTCCACGGGATCGTCATCTTGGCGCCCGGGCTCAGCGTCGCGTGGATCATGGTCATCGGCGTGTACGTCGTTCCGGACCCGACGTGCCCGTCCAAATCACCCGCGATCACACGTATCAGCGTTCCACCGTCTTCGGTGGTGACCAGTGCGGCGTCGTGTGATCCGATGTCCTGGTAGCGCGGCGGCACGAACTTCTGCGCGCGGGGCAGGTTCACCCAGAGCTGGATGCCGTGGAACAGGCCACCGCTGAGGACGAGCGACTCGGGCGGCGTCTCGATGTGCAAAATGCCGGCACCCGCCGTCATCCACTGCGTATCGCCGTTCGTGATCACGCCGCCACCACCGTTCGAGTCCTGGTGGATGAACGTGCCGTCCATGATGTACGTGACCGTCTCGAATCCACGGTGTGGGTGCCACGGAGTGCCCTTCGGCTCACCCGGCGCGTACTCGACCTCGCCCATCTGATCCATGTGCACGAACGGGTCGAGGTCCGAAAGATCGACTCCGGCGAACGCGCGCCGGACCGGGAATCCTTCGCCCTCGAAGCCGGAGGGTGCCGTCGTGATGCGCTTGACGTGGCGCTCGTGCGTGGAGCCCGGGTCGAACCCGACGATCCGCGGAAGAACGGTGATATCGGAGACGGTTACCGCTGGCATGGGAACCTCCTGGACTGAATGCCTAGTAGCGAACACCATACCAAAACACTTGCGTAAGCAAATAATTCCCGGGAGGCGACGCCTTACGGCGCTGAGGTCTCCTCGTGCGCCACCGGCTCCTCCTCGGCTGCCACATTCCAGAGGAATGAAGGCGTGACCTGAGGCGGCGTACCGAAGACGCGATACGTACCGGCTTCGTTCGTCCGCGTGGGCGCGGGCCGCGCCGGGCCGTCAGGCTCCAGCAACATCGCGGTACGCAACGAGTGCGGCCGCAGCAACGGATCCGAAAAACCGGCGGCACCTCTTTCGCCGGCGAGACGCCTTCGGGACCGAAGCCCTGGCTTTCGCCCGCGCGGTCGCCGTCGGAGCGGCCGCCGCGTGGGCAGCCGCTGCCGGAGCGGCAACGCCGGCGCGCCGGGCGGCGCGGGCCGTCGCGGACAACGCTGCGAACGGATGCGACTCCGCGCCATCGTGAACGGCGAGCGCCGCGATCACCTCGGCCGGCAACGGTTCCGGCAGCGCTGACAAACGCGACGACTCCTGCGAATCACCGGCAGCCGAAGCAAAGGACAAGGCATTGGGCGAGGCAGTAGGCGAAGCAACGATTGTCATGCCGAGCCTCTCCGCTACGTCCGGAAGCTGGCTGGGCTCGACCACGTACACGATGTCCCGCCGTCGTAGCGGCCACAACAGAAAGTGCGTACCCACCGACGCTCCCCCGAAACTGCCGTCCGCGCTCTCGTGTTGCGTCGCCGTCCACATCGCACCGCCGCAGAGATTCGCCAGCACCGCTATGGCGACCAGAACGATTCCCACCAGGATCCGAGCAACGCGCATGGCCATACCTTCCGCCGCTGTGGATCACGATATAACGGCCAAAAGACGCATTCGACGCAAAACTCGCGATCATGTTGACACGGCTACTTATGCGGTCGGACCACCGGAAATGCCACAGTTTCCCGGATCGACCGGCCGGTCAACGCCATCACGATGCGGTCGACACCCAAGCCGAGACCGCCGGTCGGCGGCATGCCGTACTCGAGCGCCTGCAGGAAGTCCTCGTCGAGCTCCATCGCCTCGGCATCGCCGCCGGCGGCCAGCAGCGACTGCGCGGTCAAGCGGCGGCGCTGTTCCAACGGATCGACCAGTTCGGAGTAGGCGGTACCGATCTCCATCCCGAACGCGACCAGATCCCATCGCTCGGCCAGCCGCGGATCGTTGCGATGCGCGCGGGTCAGCGGCGACACCTCGACCGGGAAGTCGGTGTAGAACGTGGGCGCGACGGTCGTCGCCTCCACCAGATGCTCGTAGCACTCGAGCAGGACTTGGCCACGATTCCAGGTCGGGTCGAGGCGCACGCCCGCGGCGCGAGCCCAGCCGGCAAGCGCATCGGCCGGTGTGTCCACGGTCAATTTCGCCGCGGGTACGCGATCACTCAACGCAGCCGCCACGGCGTCGTGCACCGTCACGACCGGCCACTCGCCGGACAGGTCCACGTCGCCCTCGGGACGGCGGGCGACCGGCAACCCGTACGCGGCGGTGGCCGCCGCGACGATCAGGGCCTGGGTCAGGTGGCGCATGTCGGTGTAGTCGGCGTACGCCTGGTACGCCTCGAGCATCGTGAACTCGGGGTTGTGCGACGCGTCGACACCCTCGTTGCGGAACGTCCGGCCGAGCTCGAAGATCCGTTCGATGCCGCCGATGGCCAGCCGCTTGAGGTACAGCTCGGGCGCGATCCGCAGGTACAGCCGCATGTCGTACGCGTTGATGTGGGTGACGAACGGCCGAGCGTTCGCGCCGCCGTGGGTACGTTGCAGGATCGGCGTCTCGACTTCGAGGAACCGCTCGCCGACCAGCGTCGCATCGCAGCGCGTGCAGCACGGCACCGCGTACTTCGAGCAGGCGACGGGCGTTCGGATCGCAAGACGAGATCGAGGTACCGCTGCCGGACCCGCGCCTCCGGATCGGCCAGACCGCGATGCTTGTCCGGCATCGGGCGTAGGCACTTCGCCGCCATCGTCCACGACGACGCGAGCACCGACACCTCGCCGAGACGCGACGCGACCACCTCGCCCGCGACCGCGACCTGATCGCCGAGGTCGACGGTGGACCGCCACGCCGTCAGGGCGTCCGCGCCGGTGTGCTCCTCGTCCACGATCACCTGCAGGTCGCCGCTGTCGTCCCGAAGCGTCGCGAAGCAGACGCCGCCGTGGTCGCGCAACAACATCAGTCGCCCGGCAACCGAAACGCTCCGCCCGGTACGCTCATCCGCCGCGAGCCCCGGATAGCTGTCCCGGACGGCCGAACAGGCGTGGGTACGGTCGACCGCCACCGGGTACGCCTCGACACCGGTCCCGCCGAGCGTGTCGACCTTCGCAATGCGGATCAGCTGCTGCTCGTTGCGCCCGGCGGTGACCAGCGCGACCGTGTTCGCCGCCACGGGTGCGACATCGGCGATCGTCTGCGCGGGCGCGACCACGGCGCCTCGGCCGCGGCGCAGGCCACGTCGCAACAGCGTACGAAGGCTCGGAACGACGACGAAGCCCTCCGCGATACCGGAGGCCATCGCGACCTTCGCGAGATCCCGCCGATCCTCGAAGCACAGGAACCGGGGCACCCACATGGGGCGGTACTTCACGTTCGATCGGTAGAGCGACTCGAGCTGGAACCAGCGCGACGCGAACAGCAGCATGCTCCGCCACGTACGCAGGACCGGTCCGGCCCCGATCCGAGCGCCTTCCTCGAACACCGACCGGAACACCGCGAAGTTCAGCGAGATCCGGACGACGGCCAACCGAGGAGCGGCGGCGACCAGCTCGGCAACCATGAACTCGATCAGACCGTTGTCGCTGGATCGGTCCCGGCGCATCAGATCCAGCGAGATGCCGTCCGAGCCCCACGGTACGAACGACAGGATCGCCGCCTCGCGGCCCTGCTCGTCGAGCGCCTCGACCAGGACGCAGCGGCCGTCGGCCGGGTCACCGAGGCGGCCGAGCGCCATCGAGAACCCGCGCTCGGTCTCGGTGTCCCGCCACTTCGCCGCGAGGTCGATGATCCGGGACATCTCGTCCGGAGGGATTTCGGCGTGGCGCCGGATTCGCACCGAATACCCGGCGCGGCGGATCCGGTTGACCGCCTGCCGGATCGGACGCATCTCCCGGCCGTCCAACGTGAACGCGCTCACCTCGAGGATCGCCTCGTCGCCGAGTTCGAGCACTCGCAGGCCGGCCCGCGCGTACGCGGTCGCGCCGTCCTCGCTCGCACCCATCACGGCCGGCGTCCAGCCGTAGCTCTCGCTCACCGCGAGCCACGCATCGATCGCGGGCGCCCATGCTTCCGCGTCACCGAGCGGGTCACCGCTGGCCAGGCTGACACCGGCCACCACCCGGTACGTGATCGCCGCCTTCCCGGTCGACGAGAACAGCACGGACTTGTCCCGCCGAGTCGCGAAGTAGCCGAGTGAGTCACGCTCGCCGTGGGCGGCCAGCAGTTCGCGTACGCGTTGCTCGTCGGATGCCGGCATCGCCGCGTTGATTCGCTGCGACGCGAACAACGCCCACAGCGCCGCGAAGATCGCGATCGCGCCGCCCAGGCCCAGCAGTAGATTGACCCAGCCGGGCGCGTGGCCGCGGCGAGTCACGTCGAAGTCGAACGCGCCACCGAGGACGCGTTGAAACGCGTACAGGCCCTTCTGGCCGCGTTGGAGCGTGCCGGGAAACGCCTCGACGAGCAGCCAGCCGCCGAGCGTCGCGAGCACGATCGTCGCCGCGAATACCACGGCGGCCTTGCGGATGCTGGCCCGCTGCGCCTTCGCGTAGAACTGGTCTCGGGCCAGCCACAGCACGACGATCGCGGCGATCGAGATCGCGAGGTTCAGCGAGGTCGCGCCCGGGATCCACCATGACGGGCGGCGGAGGTTCTCCACGACGTGACCGACCGCGCCGAGGCGCGTTGTGCTGATCAGCGTCAGAAAGCCCAGGTCAAGGACGACCTGAAGGCCGAAGTACGTGAATAGTACGGTCAGCGCCCGGCGCTTCCGGCCGGACACACTGGCGGCCAGCACTCCGACGAACGCGGCGTACGCGAGGTTGGCCGGTGCCGGGACCAGTACGTCGTCGATCGCCTCACGGAACGGCTGGCTGCGTGCGAACACCGCGAGGCTGATCGCGGACAGCGCGCACAACACAGCGAGCGCGGCCAGTCCGACGGCGAAGAAGCCCGGGACGCGCGAGGTCCAATCTTGCCGTCGTCGGGCCATGTAGTGCTCTCAACCTCCGGGTACGTGGCATCGCCTCGCCGACGCCATGGGCCATCGCTGGGACCTCTTCGAGCGTGGTGCCGTTAGTTGTGGCGCCGTTAGTTGTGGCGCCGTTAGTTGATGTTCTGTGTGGTATGGACGGTAGCGGCATCGGTTGGCGATGTCTGCACCGTGAACGTGAACGTCCATACCCCGGATACGGGGAGAATCGCGGTGGACGTCCAATGCGAGTCGGCCACCTTCGTGACCCCGAGATCTGTGGTCAGACTCTGCGATGGCAGCGTGGCAACCACGGTCAGCGCCTGGACCGGCTGCGGTCCCCCGGCCGAGTTGAAGAAGAACATGTGAATGTCGGTACCACCGGCGGCGTTCGCTTCGAAGTCGACCTGCAGCGTGTACAGCGGCGGAGTCGACGTCAGCGAAATTGTCCCGCCGCCGTTCGCGTTGACGCCGGCCGCGTTCAACGCCGGCGACGACTGGACCAGGATCGACGTCGCGACCAGGACGCAGACGGCCAGCGCGAGCTCGATCAGCACCGAGCGTCGAAGCCGTTTGACCTGCGGTTCGAACATGCCGGTCGGCTCCGGCTCCGCGCCATCGTCCTCTTCGTCGAAGTCTTCTTCGCCTTCGTGGTCGTACTCTTCGTCGCCATTACTTTCGTCGTCACTCTCGTTCTCGGCACGGTCGTGGGCGTCACCGCCGCCGTGGCCACGGTCGTTGGCCTCATCGGTGCCGGTGCCGGTATCGCCGCCCGGCTCGGCGCTGCCGTGCTGTTCGGCCGCGTCGTCCACCGTGCTGTTGACGTAGCTCCGCGAGCCGGCGCCGACCGCAACCGGAACCTTCAGGTCCGCGTTGGCCACGATTGCGATCTCGGACACCACGGCATGCTTCTGGACGAGCTTTCGGGCACCGGCCGCGAACGCAATGATCACGATGAGGATGCCGACCTTGACCAGGACCAGTTGGCCGTACGTCGTATAAAGCAGTGCGTGGATTGACCCGATCTCGATCAGCGCTTGCGCGGTACCGCCGAGCACCAGCACCGTGATGGCGAGCGTCGCCCAGTTCGACCAGACCGGCAAGATGGCACCGAGTTCGCGGGCGTTCGCTCGGCGGAGCAGGAACGCGACGAGCATGACCAGGCCGCCGATCCAGATCGAGACGCTCACCAGGTGCGCGGCGTCCGCGATGATGGTCAGCGGCGGCACGCTCGAAGCCGCCGGATGGCCCTCGAACGGCCAGGTCGCGATGCCGATCAGGCCGATCGCGCCAAGCAGGATTCGGTCCGACTTGACGCTGCGACCGGCGAGCACCGGTCGCAGCAAGAGCGTACAGACGACGAGCGCGGCCAGCCGCACCATGATCGACCGGCCGTACGTTGTGTCCAGCACGCTCGAGATGTCCGCGCCGCTGACGTCGAAAAGGCCGTTGCCGCTCGCGTACGGCGCCTGGAGATAGAGCCCGGCGAGCGCCGCGAACCCGACCAGCCCAATGCCCGTGTACGCGAGCCGGGTCGGACCGGTCCGATCGAGCCGCCGTGGCCAGAGCGCGATCAGTACGAGGGCCGGCCCGACGATCAGGCACAGTCCGGCGAATCCGAGGAACTGCATGATCGAAACGGCGGTCGACACGACCGGGTCGGTCGCGTTGCTCGCGAGTGGCGCGGGCGCGCCGCCCGCCGACGGTGCGCCGATCGAGTAATAGAAGCCGCTCGCGACCGGATGACTGTCCGCCGAGATCACGCGGTAGCTCACCAGGTACGTGCCGTTCTCCACGTCGGATCGGACCGGGATGCGCAGCTCATCCCCGACCGAGGTCGGCGGGCCGACGTCGATCTTCTTCCGGTCCGGGCCGATCACCGAAATCTTGGCGGCCTCGGGCTGGACGTGCTCGGAAAACGTAATGATGACGACGGACGGGGCCTGGCCGGCCGGCAGAATCGAGCCGGCTACCGGGTTCGTACTGATCAGCGCGGCGTGCGCATCAGCGGCACCGGCCGGGATCAGAAAGAAGCCCACCAAGCCGACGAGCAGACCCGCCAACAGCGTCAGGGCACGCGTACGCGGGCTGGTGGACATCGTCATGCACCCATAGTGGCCTATGAAATTGTGAGCACGAAACGGCTGTGGCGCGTTCTCTCAAGGTCCGGTCGCTATGCCCCGTTTTCACGTAGTCTGACGGCCTAGGCGCAGAACGTACAGGGGCTTCCATAATGAGCAGTTCATCGAACCATCCGTCTACCGTCGATGATGATGGCGAGCCGATGAGCTCGACCGAGAGCCAGGCTGCAGGCCCGCTGGGGAGCCCGACGGAGAGCGCGGGCACGATCACCGCCTCGACCGCCGTGGAGGAGTTGCGTCGCCAGGTCGCCCGACGAGACCGGCGCAATGGCCGGATCGCGGTCTGGTCCGCGTTCGGCGGCGTCGCGATCATCGCGCTCGGCCTGGTCGGATTCGGCTATTGGACGACTCACAACAAGCCGTCGTACGTCGTGCCGAAGCACGCGACCGTGAAAACCGACGGGCTCGTCGCCGGCGGAACCGGCCCGGTGAAGGTCGACATGTACGTCGACTACGAGTGCGCCGCGTGCAAGACGTTCGAGACGTCGGCCGCGCCGCTGCTGACCAACGCGGTGGCGGCCAACAAGATCACGTTGATCTACCACCCGCTGACGTTGAACGGCGCTGCGGCCGCTTCGCAGTACTCCACGCGGGCCGCGGCGTCGGCGGCGTGCGCATCGGATCTCGGTGCGTTCATGGCGTACAGCAATCTGCTCTTCGCTTCTGAGCCGGTGCCGGCAGCCTCGACGGCCGCTCCGGCCGCGGCGAACCCGAAACCCGCCACGAAGCCGACCACCAAGCCGACCACCAAGGCAACGCACAAGTCGACAAGCAGATCGACGCACAAGGCCACGCCGAAAGCCACGCCGAAAGCGGCCGCACCGGTGAAGCCGAAGCCGGCCGCATCCCCCACCGGGCTCAGCGACGATCAGCTCGTGCAAGTGGGTGGCGCGGCGGGCATCATCAATCCGGACTTCGCGGAGTGCCTCCGAGCCGGCAAGTACGACAAGTGGGTCGCGAACGAGAACAAGATCGCCGCCCAGGCACACATCACCACGGCGCCGACGGTGCTGGTGAACGGCGTACCGATCGCTCCGCGCGGAACCGTGCCGACGCTAGCGGAACTCACGGCCGCGATTGGCTAGTGTTTCGGGTATGACGGATTCTGCGCGCCTGAGCCCCGGCGACCCGGCCCCCGACTTCACGCTGCCTACCGACGAGGGAAGCACACTCAAGCTCGCCGACCTGCGCGGCAAGAAGGTCATCCTGTACGCGTACCCGGCCGCGATGACGCCCGGGTGCACGAAGCAGGCGTGCGATTTCCGCGACTCGCTCGCGTCGCTTGGCGCGCACGGATATCAGGTCGTCGGCATCTCGCCGGACAAGCCCGCCAAGCTGGCGCAGTTCCGCGAGCGGGATGCGATCACGTTCCCACTGGTGTCCGATCCCGATAAGACGGTCCTGACCGCGTACGGCGCGTACGGCGAGAAGCAGCTGTACGGCAAGACCGTGACCGGCGTCATTCGGTCGACGTTCGTGATCGACGAGAACGGCGCGATCGAGCGGGCGCTCTACAACGTGAAAGCGACAGGTCACGTCGCCAAGCTGCGACGTGACCTGGGCATCGATGAATAACCGAGTAGGGCCGATGAGATTCGAACTCACACTGGCGCGGACCTAAACCGCGTGCCTCTGCCATTGGGCTACGGCCCCATTGTTTGAACCTGGGTAGACCTTACCGAACGACGATGTCGTCTCCTACGGTCACGGTACCGACCTGGACCGGAACCAGCACGACACCGAAGTCCAGGCTCTGGTCGAAGTTGCGGTGCCGCCCCAGCACGCGTAGCGGCTCCCGGCCCCGTACGCCGGTGTCTTGGTCGGTGGTCGTGACGACGCAGCGGCCGTGGCCCTGGATCACGTCGAACACCACGTCACCGATCTCCAGGCGCCGCCCTCGCCAATCGTCCTCGGCCCACGGCGTCGAGCCCTCCACCACGATGTTGGGCCGGAATCGGGTCATCGGCAGCGGCCCCTCGTCCGAGCCGGACGCCAACAGTTCGTCATTCAACCAGTTCAGCGACGCGATGTTCGTGATCAGCACCGGGAACTCGTCCGCCAGACTGACCCGGACGTCCGGGAGCGCCTCGACGTAGTTGGGTCGCAGCGGGCGACGAGTCGGGTCGTCGAGCCACAGCAGACGTACCTTGTGGTTGAGCACCTGCGTCAGCCATGCGTCCGCCGCCTCACCGACCGGGCTGGTCATCACCGGGTCGGAGAACACCTTCATCTGGACGAGTTCGCTCGGCTCCGATTCGACCGTGATGTCCGGATGGCCGTAGGCGTGCAGGTTCAACCGCGTACCGTCCGCGGTTGGCTTGATCCGCACAAGGTCCGGGATCTGGCGCTGCGTGACCATCACGCCGTCGGCGTCGACGATCACCCAACGTCGATCCCCCACCGGCCCCCAGGGCTCAACGACCAGCTCACGGTGGTCAGTGCGGTAACACCCTTTGATCGGGTACGTATGTAGCGACGCAACACGCATCTCAAGAGATTACTCACTCCCCCAACCTCCAACCCCAGTTAGGCGGTCGCCTTGTTGGGTGAATGAGAAGTTGCATTATGGTGTTGGGGTGCATGAAGAGTTACTGGGACTTGTCGACGGCGTACGGCTGACGCCTACTCAACGTCGCATCGCGCAGTGTCTCCTGGAGCACGCCGACCAGGTCGCGTATCTCAGCGCGGCCGAAGTGGCCGATCTGGCCGGTGTCTCGCAACCGTCGGTGACGCGGTTTGCGATGGCGTTGAACTTCGACGGATATCCGGCGTTACGGCGCGCGATCCGGCAACCGGCCGCCACCGTGGATCCGATCGGTGATGATCGCAACGATCTTCAACATGGCGTCGCCGCCGAGGTGGCCAACCTCAATCGGCTCGTGGACCAGCTCGCCGACGGCTCACCGGATCTGGCCGCGGTCACCGCCGCCGCTCGACTGCTCGCGGCCACGAAGCCACTGCCGGTGATCGGGCTCCGGTCCGCGGCGCCGGTCGCGGCGTACTTCGGGTACTTCGCAGCGAAGGTATTGCCGGACGTACGCGTATTCGATCACGGTGGAAGCCTTCTCGCCGATCGGCTGGAACAGGCGCGCGCGGCCGGTGCGACCGCGATGCTGGGGATTGTGTTACCGCGTTATCCGCGTGAGGCGCTGGATGCGCTGCGCGAAGCGCGAGCGGCCGGCCTCGCCGTGGTCGCGTTGACCGATTCGCCGATCGGGGAGGTGGCCGACCTCGCCGATGTCACGTTGCGGGCCGGAGTCAGTTCGCGGCTCGTGTTCGATCTGCATGCCGCGCCGATGGCACTTGCGATGGTGCTGCTGCAGGCGGTGTGCGACGCCATACCGGTGCAAACTCAGACAAGACTTGAAGAATTCGAGGCCTCGGCGAACCGCCGCGGCGTCTTCGCATAGACAGCAGGGAGTGAGAGTGGACTCGATCCGGGCCGCACGCGGCACGACGATCACCGCACAGGGCTGGCCGCAAGAGGCCGCGATGCGGATGCTGCAGAACAACCTCGACCCCGACGTGGCGGAGCGCCCCGAGGACCTGGTCGTGTACGGCGGGACCGGCAAAGCCGCGCGCGACTGGCCGAGCTACCACGCGTTGATCCGGACGCTCACCACGCTGAAGGACGACGAGACGATGCTCGTGCAGTCCGGGCGGCCGGTTGGCGTGTTCCGGACGCACGAGTGGGCCCCGCGTGTCCTGCTCGCGAACTCAAACCTGGTGCCCGACTGGGCGACCTGGCCGGAATTCCGCCGACTGGAGAAGCTCGGCCTCACCATGTACGGGCAGATGACCGCCGGTTCGTGGATCTACATCGGTACGCAGGGGATTCTGCAGGGCACATACGAGACGTTCGCCGCGATCGCCGCCAAGCGCTTCAACAACACGCTGGCCGGCACGTTGACGCTGACCGCCGGATGCGGCGGCATGGGTGGCGCGCAGCCGCTCGCCGTCACGATGAACGACGGCGTCTGCCTGATCATCGACATCGACGCGACGCGGTTGGCGAGGCGGGTCGAGACTCGCTACCTCGACATGGTCGCCGACTCACTCGATCACGCCATCGAGTTGGCACTGGCCGCGAAGCGAGACCGCAAGCCGCTGTCGATCGGCGTGGTCGGCAACGCGGCGACACTCGTACCGGAGATCTTGCGTCGCGGCGTACCGGTCGACATCGTCACTGACCAGACGAGTGCCCACGATCCGCTCGCGTACATTCCCGAGGGCATCGATCCGGCGGACGCGCCCGACTACGCGGCGAAGAAGCCGGAGGAGTTCACCGATCGCGCGCGCGTCTCGATGGCGAAGCACGTCGAGGCGATGGTCGGCTTCATGGATGCGGGCGCGGAAGTCTTCGACTACGGCAACTCGATCCGTGGCGAGGCCGCGGCCGGCGGGTACAACCGGGCGTTCGCATTCCCCGGCTTCGTACCGGCGTACATCCGGCCGTTGTTCTGCGAGGGCAAAGGCCCGTTCCGGTGGGCGGCGCTCTCCGGCGACCCGGCCGACATTCATAAGACCGACAAAGCGATCCTCGACCTGTTCCCGGAGAACGAATCGCTGCATCGCTGGATCAAGATGGCCGGCGAACGGGTCGCGTTCCAGGGCCTGCCCGCCCGGATCTGCTGGCTCGGGTACGGCGAGCGGGACAAGGCCGGCGTCCGCTTCAACGACATGGTCGCGTCCGGCGAGGTCTCCGCGCCGCTCGTGATCGGCCGGGATCACCTCGACGCGGGCTCGGTCGCGTCGCCGTACCGGGAGACGGAGTCGATGGCGGACGGATCGGACGCCATCGCCGACTGGCCGCTACTGAACGCTCTGGTCAACACCGCATCCGGCGCGTCCTGGGTGTCGATCCACCATGGTGGTGGCGTCGGCATCGGCCGGTCGATCCACGCCGGGCAGGTCTGCGTCGCGGACGGTACCGCGCTCGCGGGTCAGAAGATCGAGCGCGTGCTGACGAACGATCCGGGCATGGGCGTCATCCGGCACGTGGACGCGGGTTACGACATCGCCGACGACGTGGCGACCGAGAAGGGCGTCCGGGTGCCGATGCGAGAGTCCGCGTCATGACCTTGACGGAGCGGTTCGCCGCGCTCTGGGCCTCGCTCTCGCCGATCGGGCGAGCCGACGGAGGTGGATACCTGCGGTATGCGTGGACCGCCGCCGACCTCGACTGCCGCGAATGGTTCACCGAGGAAGCGCTCGATCGCGACCTCGACATCGAGGAGGACGGCAACGGCAACATCTGGGCGACCTGGCTGCCGGCCGGCGTCGACCCGGCGACAAAAGCGATCGTGACCGGAAGCCACCTCGATTCGGTACCGCACGGTGGCGCGTACGACGGGCCGCTGGGCATCGTCTCGGCACTGCTCGCGATCGACGAGATGCGCGATCGCGGTGTCACGCCGATCAAACCGGTCAAGGTCGTCGTGTTCACCGAAGAGGAGGGTTCCCGCTTCGGGCTCGCCTGCCTCGGATCACGGCTGCTCACCGGCGGAATCGGCCGGACGAAGGCGCTGGCGTTGACCGATCGCGACGGCGTCACGCTGGCCGACGCGATGACCCAGGCCGGACTGGAACTCGACGGCGTGGGTGCCGATCCGGAACGCGTCGCCGGCATCGAAGCGTTCATCGAGCTACACGTCGAACAGGGTCGAGCCATGGATGGTCCGGTCGGCATCGCGAGCGCGATCTGGCCGCACGGTCGCTGGCGGCTCAACTTCGAGGGCGAGGGCAACCACGCCGGTACGACCCGAATGGAGGACCGGCACGATCCGATGCTGACGTTTGCGTACGCGGTGCTGGCGGCGAACAAGGAGGCCCGGCAGGCCGGTGCCCACGCCACGATCGGCCGCGCCGCGGTCGCACCGAACGCGACGAACGCGATCGCCTCGTCGGTGACGGCGTGGCTGGACGTACGCGCCGCGGACGAAGCGACGCTCGGGAAGCTCGTCGAGACGATCGGCGCGAAGGTGGCCGAGCGAGCCGGCCGGGACGGCACTTCGTTGTCGGTGACCGCCGAATCGACGTCCGCCGAGACCACGTTCTCCGACGCGCTGATCTCCCGTCTGCAGGCAGTGTTACCGACCGCGCCGGTACTTCCGACCGGCGCCGGGCACGATGCCGGCGTGCTGGCCGGGCACGTACCGACCGCGATGCTGTTTGTCCGGAATCCGAGCGGCGTCTCGCACGCACCGGCCGAGTACGCGACCGACGACGACTGTGCGGCCGGTGTCACCGCGCTCGCCGACGTACTGACGGAACTCGCATGCCGGTGATCACGAGGTTCCACGCCGAGATGGCGGTCCTGCCGTCCCAGACACTCGCCGACACCGAAGAGACCGCCGTTCTCGCCCCTCGCGTGCTGAGCGACGTACTGATCGAGACGACCGACGGGCGGTTCACCACGATCACGCCGGGCGTACCGAACGGCGTGGCCGCAGCGGACGGCGCGATCCGGCTGCCCGGGCTCACGATTCCCGGCCTGGCGAACGCACACTCGCACGCGTTCCATCGAGCACTGCGAGGGCGTACGCACGCCGGTCTGGGCACGTTCTGGACCTGGCGGGACGCGATGTACACGCTGGCCGAGCGACTCAACCCGGATACCTATTACTACCTGGCCCGCGCCGTATACGCCGAGATGGCGCTGGCCGGCATCACCACGGTCGGCGAGTTCCACTACCTGCACCACGGGCCGGACGGCACGCCGTACGACGACCCGAATGCGATGGGCCAGGCAATGATCTACGCCGCTCGCGACGTGGGCATCCGGATCACGTTGCTGGACACGCTCTACCTGACCGCGGCCGTGGACGGCTCCGCGTTGTCGCCGACGCAGCGCCGCTTCTCCGACGGCGATGCCGACAGGTGGGCGCATCGGGTCGCCACGCTGGTCGCCCAGCCGCATGCTCGGATCGGCGTGGCCGCTCATTCCGTACGGGCGGTGCCGCCATCCGCGCTCGCCACGGTCGTCACCGTCGCCGGAGGACGGCCACTGCATCTGCACCTGTCCGAGCAGCGCGCCGAAAACGCGGCCTGCCTGGCCGAACACGGCCGGACGCCGACCGAGCTGCTGTCCGACTACGGAGTTCTCGGGCCGACCACGACGGCCGTACACGCGACGCACCTGACCGATGATGATCGGGCCGCGCTCGGTGACTCGGACACGGCGGTGTGCTTCTGTCCGACTACCGAACGCGATCTCGCGGACGGAATCGGACCGGCCCGCGCGCTGGTCGACGGCGGATCGCCGCTGTGTCTCGGCTCGGACAGCCACGCGATCATCGACCTGTTCGAAGAGGCGAGGGCGGTCGAGATGCACGAACGTCTGCGGACCGAGACGCGTGGCCACTTCAGCGCGGCCGACCTGATGGCCGCCGCCACCGTGAACGGACATCGCGCGCTCGGCTGGCACGACGCAGGCGAGATCGCGGTCGGATGCCGAGCGGACATGGTCACGCTGCGAATGGACAGTCCGCGTACGGCAGGGACCGATCCGTTCGCGGCACCGGTCTTCGCGGCGACGGCTTCCGACGTGACCCATGTCGTTGTGGACGGGAAGATCACGGTCAAGAACGGACAGCACACCTCAATCGATGTGGGCGCCGCGCTGGTTGAGGCGATCGGAAACGTGACGTGATTGCGAATCTTGGCGGGTCAGGGCTGCCATTTCGTCATGATCACAGCACTCAGGCGCCACCCACGCCAAGATTCGCGATCATCGGCAACCGCGCGCCAAGATCCGCGATCATTGCTCGCCGCGCGCCACTCACTCCAAGATCCGCGATCATTGCTCGCCGCGCGCCACTCACGCCAAGATCCGCGATCATCGCTCACCGCGCGCCACTCACTCCAAGATCCGCGATCATCGCTTGCCGCAGCGAGCGGCCACCCACGCCAAGATCTGCGATCGTTGGTCGGCGGCCGCAGGGTTGGACGCACGCATGAGCACCGTCATCACGAACATCGGTGAGCTGGTCACGAATGATCCTGCGCTCGGGGACGGCTCGCCGCTCGGCATCCTTGGGGATGCTGCGCTGGTCGTTGACCGTGGTCGGATTGCGTGGGTCGGTGCCGCCGCCGACGCACCGGACGCGGACGAGCGGATCGACGCCGAAGGCCGAGCCGCGATACCGGGATTCGTGGACAGCCACGCTCACCTGGTCTTCGCCGGGGATCGGGCGGGCGAGTTCGCGGCGCGGATGGGCGGAGCGCCGTACACCGGGGGCGGAATCCGAACGACCGTCGCGGCGACGCGCGGCGCGAGCGACGAGGAACTCCGCCGGAACGTCGAGCGCTTGCACCGGGAAGCGCTGCGCCAGGGAACCACCACGATCGAGATCAAAAGTGGGTACGGGCTGACCGTCGCCGACGAAGCCCGCTCGCTACGGATCGCATCCGAGTTCACCACCGAGACGACGTTTCTGGGTGCGCATACCGTGCCCGAGGGGGTGGATGCCGACGCGTACACGGAGTTGGTGTGTGGCGAGATGCTCGACGCGGCCCGCCCGTACGCGAAGTGGGTTGATGTGTTCTGCGAGCGCGGCGCGTTCGACGAGGACCAGTCGCGCGCGGTGCTCACCGCCGGAATTGCCGCCGGCCTACGGCCACGTATCCACGCGAACCAACTGAACGCCGGAGGTGGCGTGCAACTCGCGGTCGATCTCGGATGCGCGAGCGCCGACCACTGTACGCACCTGTCCGATCAGGACATCGATGCGCTGGCCGGCTCGCAGACCGTGGCGACGTTGTTGCCGGGAGCCGAGTTCTCGACCCGTTCGCGGTACCCGGATGCACGGGCACTACTTTCCGCCGGTGCCACGGTTGCGCTCGCGACCGACTGCAACCCCGGCTCGTCGTACACCTCATCAATGCCGTTCTGTCTTGCGCTCGCGGTGCGCGAGATGCGGATGACGCCGGCCGAGGCGCTGTGGTCGGCGACCGCTGGTGGCGCGCGGGCGCTGCGGCGCGCGGGCGTCGGCCACCTGGGCGTCGGCGCGCGCGCTCATATCGCGTTGCTCGACGCACCCTCCTACCTGCACCTCGCGTACCGGCCGGGCGTGCCGCTCATCGCATCGGTTATCCAGCAACAGATTGAGGAAACATCATGACCGTCACCGTTACCCGTACCGGCGTCACCGCCTCCGACGTGATCGCGGTAGCACGCGGCACCGAACGCGTCGTGATCTCGCCGGATGCGATCGCCGCGATGGCGACGAGCCGCGAGATCGTCGACGACATCGAGCGCCAGGGACGGCCGGTATACGGCGTGACCACCGGTTTCGGTGCGCTCGCCAACACGTTTATCCCCCCGGAGCGCCGCGCCGAACTGCAGCACGCGCTGATCCGATCGCATGCGGCGGGAATCGGCGCACCGATGCCGCGCGAGGTGGTCCGCGCGATGATGCTGCTCCGCGTACGTTCACTCGCGCTCGGCCACTCCGGCGTCCGGCCACTCGTCGCGCAGTCGCTGGTCGACCTGCTCAACCACGACATCACGCCGTGGACGCCGGAGCACGGCTCGCTCGGCGCGTCCGGTGACCTGGCGCCGCTCGCGCACTGCGCGTTGGTGCTGCTCGGCGAGGGTTGGGTGCTCGCGAAGGACGGCGGCCGGATCGCGGCTGCCGACGCGTTGACGCATGCCGGTCTGACGCCGATCGACCTGTCGTCGAAAGAGGGCCTGGCGCTGATCAACGGCACCGACGGCATGCTCGGCATGCTGATCCTCGCGATCGCGGACGCGGCACATTTGTTCGCGATGGCCGACGTCACGGCCGCGCTGTCAATCGAGGCGATGCTGGGTTCGGACCGGCCGTTCGCACCCGAGATCCACGCGATCCGGCCGCACCCCGGCCAGGCCGTTTCCGCCGCGAACATCCACCGGCTCCTGCAGAACTCCGGCGTGATGGACAGCCATCGGGACGACTACGAGCACGCGGTACAGGACGCGTACTCGATCCGGTGCGCGCCGCAGGTCGCGGGCGCGGCTCGGGACACGCTCGCGTTCGTACGTCAGACCGCCGGACGTGAACTCATCTCCATTGTGGACAACCCGGTTGTACTGCCGGATGGCCGCGTCGTATCGACCGGCAACTTCCACGGCGCTCCGCTCGGCTTCGCGGCCGACTTCCTGGCGATCGCGGCGGCGGAGGTCGGGTCGATCTCGGAGCGACGGGTCGACCGGCTGCTTGACGTGGCCCGCTCGCGGGATCTGCCGGCGTTCCTCACGCCCGATCCCGGTGTGAACTCCGGTCTGATGATCGCGCAGTACACGGCCGCTGGGATCGTGGCCGAGAACCGGCGCCTGGCGTCGCCCGCGAGCGTGGACTCCGTACCGACGAGTGGCATGCAGGAAGACCACGTCTCGATGGGGTGGGCGGCGGCTCGGAAGCTGCGTACGGTGCTGGACAACCTGACCAGCCTGCTCGCGGTCGAGTTGCTCGCCGGCGTACGAGGCCTGCAGCTCCGTCAGCCGCTCGTACCGTCGCCGGCCGGGCGGGCGGCAGTGGCCGCGGTGACCGCGTTCGCTGGACAACCGGGACCGGACATCTTCCTGGCGCCGGTACTGGAGCACGCGCGGGCCACGGTGGCGGGCCCCTCGCTGCGGGCGGAAATCGAGAACGCGATCGGCGTGCTCTCGTAGCGTCCCGCGGGTGGTGATCGCGAGATGCGGCGTGCGGCGCCCGCGAAGTCGCGGACGCCGCACGGCGTTATCTCGGTGGTGCTGGGTGGATCAGTGCGCGTACACCGAGATCTCGGAGAACTGCGCGGCGATCCAGCCGGTGTTGTTCGTGACGGTGAACGTGAGCGTCTGCACCATCGTGGCCGGGAACGTGATCGTCACCGTGTTGTTGTCCACGCCCGGGTCGAGCGTGTAGTCGGCCGAGGCCACCAGCGGCGAGCCGTCGGCAGCGATCGACAGCGTCTCGGTACGCGTACCCCAGCCCGGCGGCAGCGCCAGCACGACTCGGTCGACCGAGAACTTCTCGCCCAGGTCGATCGTGACCGTCTGCGGGAAGCCCTGAGCGTCCAGGCTCTCGTAGTACGTGCCCTGATCGCCGTCGACGAGCTTGTACGCGCCGTAGTAGTCGTTCACCTCAGAGCTCGACGTCGCGGTGCGGCCCAGCGCCAGGTCACCGTTCGGGTCGAAGCCGACGCCGCTGAGCGCGACCAGGTACGGGCCGGCCGGCGACGTGCTGTCGATCGTGACCAGGCCGGAGTAGTTCGCCGACGTGGTCGGGTTGAACGTCGCGGTCAGCGAGCAGGTCGCGCCGGCCGCGATGGTCGCGCAGGTGTTCGGGATCGTGAAACCGGCCGGGGCCTGCACCGCCGTGATGGTTACCGAATTCGGGCCAGCGTTCGTGATGTCGATCGACTTCACCGTGGTCGAGCCGAGCGTCTGGAAGCCGTAGCTGATGCCGAGCGCCTGAGCGATGGTCAGCTGACCGGCCGGCGGGAAGCCGCACTTCGTGGTCGACCAACCGAGGTTGCCCGCGCCCTTGGTGACGGTGAACCCGCTGTTGCAGTCGTAGATGCCCGCGGCACCCAGACCGGCCGCGACGACGTGCGAGAACGTCGCCGAGCCGGGCGACTGCAGCTGCAGCGCGAACGTGCCCGCTCCGATGATCGCGAGCTGGTCAACGTGCACGTTCGTGATCGCCTTGCCGTAGAAGCCGACCGCAGCGAACGAGCTGCTCAGGATCGTGTTGCTGGTGATGTTGATCGTGCCGTCCATGGCCTCGTCGCCGGCCCACAGCCACAGTGCGGGCGCCTCGGTCGGGTCGTTCGGAAGCAGCTGACCGTCGCGTACGAGCAGGTTGCCCTTGACCGTCGTGACACCGGACAGCGGCACCGATCCGAACCGGTTGGCCACCTGGACGCCGCCGCCCTGGTTGACCGTGTCCGATGCGATGTCGTCGCTCACCGTGTTGTCGTGGCCCCCGTAGACGGCGAAGCCGTTCGCAAGGACCGGCACGGAGACCGTGTCGTGTGTGAACGAGTTGTTGTTGTCGGCGTTCGTGTCCGACCACATCGCCATGCCGTCGTCACCGGTGTTACGGATGAACGTGTTGGAGACCGTCACGTGGCTGATGCCGTTGTGCAGGTTGATGCCGTCCGCGTTGGTGTCCTGAATCCGGGTGTTCGTGATGGTCAGACCGTCCATCGGACCGTCGAACCAGGCACCGACCTTGGTGTGCTGGATCCAGAGGTTATTGACGGTCGAGCCGCCGCCCATCGCGCCGCCGAGGCCGCTGTCGGAGAGCGAGTCGTTTCGGATCCGGGTGTCCCCAAAGACCGCGAAGTCGGCGAGGTGCACGCCGAGGCTCGGGCTAGGGTTGGTCGGGCCGTTGCCGAACACGCCGACACCGGCGCCGGACAGGACCGAGTACCACGGTCCGGCACCGTCCACGGTGACGTTGTTGACGAGCAGTTGGCGGGTCACCTTGAACGTACCGGCCGGAATCCAGACGCCCTGGTGAGCGGCCTCGGCCGTGTTGATCGCGTTCTGGATCGCGTCACTGGAGTCGTTGACGCCGGTCGGGTCCGCGCCGACCGTGGCGACGTCCAGGAAGCCGGCCGGAGCCGTCTTTGCCGCCGCCACGTTTTCGAAATCGGCGAGGTCGATCACCGTGTTCGCCGCGGTCGCCTTGAACTCGACGACCGTACCGGCCGGGAGCGTCTTGCCGAACATCGTGCGTACATCATCGAAGTAGTGGTGCTCGCCGCCCTCGGCAACGTTCTTCGTGAACGGATAGTTGCCGTAGAAGTGCGAGTACGCCGCGGTGAGCGTCAGGCTGCTCGACGCCTTGCCGTTGAGGCTCACACCGAGCGGGGCATCAGGGCCGTCCGGAATCGAGTAACGCACGTCAACCGCGTTTGCCGCCTTGGCGAGCACGAAGTCGACGACCTGACCGGGAGCGAGGGAAACGGCCTTGCGACCGGATGCCTCAGCGGCCAGCGAGGTGAACGCGCGGCTCGCCGCGAGCACCGTACCGGTGGTCTGCGCGTTCTCCGCCTCGTACTCGGTGAACGGCACGTTGGCGCCGGCGCCGGTCAGGTTCGGCAGCGGCAGCGCGGTGCCCGGCAGCGACGGGATTGTGGGGAGCTGCGGGTGGCTCGCCACGGCGGGCGCGGCCAGAATTGCCGACGTCGCGAGCGCCGCAGCTACCGCGATCGAAATAGGGATAAGACGGGGCTTCATCGTGGCTTGTCTTCTTTCGAGTGAGCCGTATAGACGCCTGAGGGACTCATATGTGAGTTGCAACTCAGATATGAGTGGGCTCACCGTAGCGATCACGACATTGTTTCCGCAAGATGTCGGTGTAACTTTGCAAAACAATGACGTAACTCCAGGCGACAATTCTTCTCGTCTCGGCAGGTCAGACCGTATCTGGCCGCAATTACTTTGTTTCGAGCGAGTTGCCGGGCGGTAGCCGCCTTGCTCCTATTCGCTTTCTGGGGCTTCCGATTTGCCATTTGGTCTTGCAACATCGGTATGATGATCCGCAATAATTTGCACGACTCGATCATCAATTTCGTGCCAAAGCACATCTGCAATCGCGAATCCGTGCAGAACGGCCAGCCGTCGCCACAGTTGTTGCCCGGCCTTCCACGAATTCGCGAATTGGGCGATCGCATCGCCGGCCATTGCCATGCGCAACTGCGCCGCACTCGCCGGCGGCAACTCGCGTTCCGCACGCCGCGACGGCGTCAACCACGTGCGCGTCTGGTCCGCGTCCACTCGCGCCATCCACAATAGATGCCGGTGTACGTGCGACAGCGCATCGTGTGCCCGGAGGACCTCGCCGCGGGCCAAGACGTGCAAGCCGAGCACGAGCCAGTTGGCAAAGCGGAGACAGAGTTGCTCGATATCGGCGGCCGACGACGGTACGTCCGGCGGGCGGCGTCGAAGCAGCAGTTCGCGAAGCTCGCCGGTACGGTCGTGCACGATCATGTCGTCGACCGAGGCGCCGTCCGACGGCCACGCCGCGACCTGTGCCATCTCAGCGGTCGAAGCGAAATGGAACTCGCCACGAATCAGGCCGGGGAAGAACACGACGTGCGCGCCGAACTCGTTGACCACGATCGCGTTGGTGGGTCCGATCCGCTCGCACCACGCTCTTCCGTCCACAGGTGCGCAGTGAAAGAACCAGAACTCGACGTCGCTGTACCTGTCCCCCACGCCTTGCGCGAATGATCCGTACATCAGAGCGGCGTCGAGCAACGCGTCGGCGAGGCAGAGTTCCTGTACGCGCCCAATCAGCGCAAGCTGTCGCAACATCCAGCCGACGCTAGCCGCGCCCGCCACCCCAAGCGAGCGCATTACCGCAAGATCAGCGCAACATCATCGGTGACGTTGCGTGGATCTTGGATTAGTGAGGGCGGCGCAGGCGGGTCATCGTTATCACCGTCGTCGGGTGGTCGTCCTCGACGGGCGAACGGGGTTCACGCGGAGGCTGTGCGGGAATGTGCCAGGTGGAGCGAGTCGGGCTCGCCGCGGCGTCCAGGATGGTTCGGTCGACGGTCAGTCCGGCGCCGTCGTCGGACATCATGCCGAGCGCGGCGAACAACATCGCCAGCAGCGTGAAGATTCCACCGATGGTGACCGGAATGATGATCGAGACAGCTTCCACGCCATCCGGCATCCGGCCGTCCGGCGCGAGATGCACCTGCAGGGCGGCCATGCCGGTGTAGTGCGTCGCGGCGACCATGAACGCGAACACGACCGCGCCGGCACCGACGGCGGCGTAACTGTCGACCCATACGGTGAGCGCCAGCGCGATGATCGAACCGACCACGGCGATCAGTACCGATGCCTCGACCAGATGGGCGTCGTACGTGTAGAAGCCCTCGACGTGGCTGGCCGCGACGCCGTAGTAGTGCATGGCCGCGACACCGCCGCCGATCAGCACGCCGCCGGAGACGACCCGGAGGACCGACGGCCGGCGTACGCCCACCACCTGCAACGCGACCACGGTCACCAGCACCGAGATGAACAGGCTGAGAATGGTCTCGGCGACGTTGTACCGGATCGGGCTGTCCGGCACATCGAATCCCAGCACCGCGATGAAATGGGTGAGCCACACACCGACCACGGACAGCGCGGATGCGCCGAACAGCAGCCAGCGAACGCCGTACCGGCGCGACGCCGTCTTTCCCGCCCGCACCAGGCAGGATAGGCCGAACAACGCCCCCACCAGCGCCATCGCGAACGCGACGATCGGGTTGACGGCGCCAAAAGCGAACGGATTCGTCACGGTCATCGGCACGAATTCCACCTCCGCCGGACAGCGTTCCTCGCGTACATCGATGTCCGTCACACAAGCTGTGCGTTACGCGACGAAGACTCCCAGCATCGAGTGTGAACGCGAGGTGGCCTCGACCGCTTTGCCATGAATGGCGGTCGCCGGTGGTCGAGAATGACGAGGTGCCGGTAGCGAGATATCGACCTATGAAGCCGCGTGACACCGGCCAGCCCCACCGCGCCTCGACGCCACTCGAATTGTTCTTCGACCTGTGTTTCGTGGTCGGCGTCGCGCAGGCGAGCAATCGATTACACCACTCACTCACGAGCGGCCAGATAGGTCACGGTCTGGTCAGCTATCTGCTGGTGTTCTTCGCGATCTGGTGGGCTTGGGTGAACTTCACCTGGTTCGCCTCCGCGTACGACAACGACGACGTGCTCTACCGCCTGACCACGCTCGTCCAGATCACGGGGGCACTCATCCTCGCCGCCGGCGTTCCGGCCGCATTCGACCACGACGACTTCGCGGTTGTCGTCGTCGGGTACGTCGTGATGCGTCTGGCGCTGGTCACCCAATGGCTACGTGCGGCGTGGTCGGATCCGGCGCACCGCAGAACCGCGCTCCGGTTCGCGGCCGGCGTCACGCTCGTCCAGATCGCCTGGGTCGCCCGGCTATGGCTGCCGAACAGTCTCGGGCTCGTCAGCTTTCTGGTGCTCGCGGTCGCGGAACTGGCGGTCCCCCGGATCGCCGAACGGGCCGCACCCACCACGTGGCACCCGCAACACATCGCCGAACGGTACGGGTGTTTCACGCTGATCGTGTTGGGCGAATCGGTTCTGGCCGCGACGACCGCGATCCAGGTCGCCTTCGATGTCGGAAACGAACGCGGACGCCTGTTCACGCTGACGGCGACCGGCCTCGTGATCATCTATGGCATGTGGTGGGTCTACTTCGACCGTCCGGGCGAGGAAGCCCTGATCGCGTCGTCCGGATTCCTCTGGGGCTACGGCCACTACTTCATCTTCGCGGCGGCGGGTGCGCTCGGCGCCGGCATCGCAGCGAACGTCGACGTCGCCGAACACGCGGCGCACCTGTCTGCGCGCAGCGCCGCGTACGCGGTTGCGATCCCGGTCGCGGTGTATCTCCTCGGTGTGTGGTGGCTCCAGCGCCTACCGGGACCAGCGAACGTCCGGGACACGGCGTTCCCGCTGGGCGCGTTGCTGATCATGCTCGCACCGCTGCTACCCGGCTCGAAGACCGTCATCGTCGTAGTCATGTGCGCGTTGGTGGTCGTGACCAGCACCGGGCGCGAAACGACAGAAACCACCTAGCCGAGTTCGGTCCCGATGATCTCGGCGAGGGACCGGAACGCCTGGCCGCGGTGGCTGATCGCGTCCTTCTCCGCGGGCGACAGTTCGGCGCTCGTTTGCGTGTACCCGTCCGGCACGAAGATCGGGTCGTAGCCGAAACCGTTCGTGCCTCGGCGCTCCCGGATCAGGCGCCCGGGCATCAGGCCCTCGGACACGAACGTACGGCCGTCCGGCAGCGCGAGCGCCGCCGCGCAGACGAACGCGGCCGATCGCGCCGTGTCGGGTAGATCGGCGATCTGTGCCAGGACGAGGTCCAGGTTCGCTTCGTCGTCGCCGTGCTTGCCGGACCACCGGGCGCTGAAGATCCCGGGCATGCCGCCGAGCACCTCGACGGCCAGGCCGGAGTCGTCCGCGATCGACGGCAGGCCGGTGTACTTGACGCCTTCGATGGCCTTCAGCAGCGCGTTCTCGGCGAATGTCAGTCCGGATTCGGGTACCTCGACGTAATCGTCGACATCGGACATTCCCACGATGTGGTGTGGAAGCGCGGCCGCATCGATGATTCGCTGCAACTCCACGAGCTTCTTGCCGTTACGCGTGGCCAGCAGAAGGTTCATCGGCCCAGGGCTTCATTCTGCGCGGCGGTCAGCGATGCACAACCGGCCAGCCCGAGGTCGAGGAGCGTGTTCAGACGGTTCCGGTCGAACACGTCGTTCTCGCCGGTGCCCTGGACTTCGACGAACTCGCCGTCGCCCGTACAAACAATGTTCATGTCGACGTCGGCGCTGCTGTCTTCGACGTAGTCCAGATCAAGTCGGGGTTCGCCATCGATCACGCCGACGCTGACCGCGCAGACCGACCGGTAAATCACCTTCTCCGGAGGTGCCGACAGCATCTTGTTCGCGGCCATCCAGGACACCGCGTCGACCAGAGCGACGTATCCGCCGGTGATCGATGCGGTGCGGGTACCGCCGTCGGCCTGGAGCACGTCGCAGTCGATCACAAGCGAGTTCTCGCCGAGCGCGCTGAGGTCGATGCAGGCGCGGAGGCTGCGGCCGATCAGGCGGGAGATCTCGTGCGTACGGCCGCCGATCCGGCCCTTGACGCTCTCCCGGTCGTTGCGGGTCGTCGTGGCGCGCGGCAGCATCGCGTATTCGGACGTGACCCAGCCGAGGCCGGAGCCTTTCCGCCAGCGCGGCACGCCGGGCGTGACGCTCGCCGTGCACAGCACCTTCGTGCCACCGAATGCGACGAGGACGGAGCCTTCGGAGTGCATGCTCCAATCGCGGGTCATCGTCACCGGGCGGAGTTGGTCTGGAGTACGTCCATCAGGTCGGGCCATGAGTGAATCTTAGATGTCGTACCGGGCACCCGGGCGCACGACGTCGATCGGTCCGCCGTACGTCGATGTTGCCTCGTCCACAGTGGCGATCTCGCTCCCCCAGGCGTGCACGAGGTGGGTCAGCAGAAGCCGCCCGACTCCCGCCTTGGTGGCCGCCATACCGGCATCACGCCCGGTCATGTGGAGTCCGGGCGGGTTGTCCTCGGAGGCGAGATAGCTCGCCTCGCACAAGAACGCGTCGGCGCCCTCGGCCAAGCGGACCAGCGCCTCGCACGGCGCGGTATCCGCCGAATATGCCAACGCCCGTCCCGCGTGCTCGATCCGGACCCCGTACGTCTCGACCGGATGATCCACGCGATCCACCATCACACGCATCGGGCCGATCGGAAACGTGCCCGGTTCCAGTGCGTAGAACGTGTACACGTCGTCGAGCGGCCCCTCGTCGCTGCCGTACGCGGCCGCGAGCCGATCCCGCGCACCCGCCGGCCCGAACAGTGGCAACCGAGGGTACGGTCCGTCCGGCGCGTACCGCCGCACCACGACGTACGAGCACGCGTCGCTCATGTGGTCCAAGTGCAGGTGCGACAGCAGGATCGCGTCCACGCTGGTCAGTCCGGCGTACCGCTGCAGCGCCGACAGTGAGCCGGGACCGAAGTCGACCAACAGCCGGAACCCATCCGCCTCGATCAGGTACGCGGAGCAGGCTGAATCCGGTCCGGGAAAGCTTCCGGCGCAGCCGAGAACCGTCAATCTCATGCCGATACCTCGGCATGATCCAACGCCGCACCGACCGCAGCTTCGGGACCGAGGAACCGGAGGGCAAGCCGAGCGAACGCGGCCGGGTCGCCGGTACTGGTGAACGCGTGTACCGGCGGCGGCGCTTCGTCCGGCCGGAACATGTCCTTCGCGGTGAGCAGCCGGTAGACCTCGCGAGCGGTCTCGTCGGCGCTCGACACGAGCGTCACGTTCTCCCCCATCACGAGCCCGATCAAGCCGGCCAGGAGTGGGTAGTGCGTGCAGCCGAGAATCAACGTGTCGACGTCGGCACGCTGGAGCGGTTCCAGGTAGCCGTTCGCGAGGCCGAGCAGCGCGCGCCCGGACGTGACGCCGCGCTCGATGAAATCGACGAACTGCGGGCACGCCGTGGCCGCTACGTCAACCTGCGGCGCCGCCGCAAAAGCGTCCTGGTACGCGCCGCTGGTGATGGTCGCGTTCGTACCGATCACGCCGACACGGCCGTTGCGGGTGGCCGCGACCGCCCGCCGTACGGCCGGCCGGATCACCTCGACCACCGGCACCGAGTAGCGCTCCCGGGCATCGTGCAAACACGCGGCCGAGGCGCTGTTGCACGCGATCACGAGCAGCTTGACACCCTGTTCGACGAGCTGGTCGAGGCAGGACAACGCAAGCGAGCGAACCTCGGCGATCGGCCGGTTGCCGTACGGCAGGTGAGCCGAATCACCCAGATAGACCACTTGCTCATGTGGCAGTTGATCAAGAATGGCTCGGGCTACGGTCAGACCGCCGACGCCCGAGTCGAAGATCCCAATCGGCGCATCCGTCACGCTGCGCAGCCTACGCCGCCGACCGGGGGCTGCAGGGGAAGACGCCTACCCGTTGTCGCCAACGTGACAACCGGCCGATGGGTGCCCGAACGATGGACCGTGTTTCGCGCGTTGCGTTACGCCCCGTTAGGTTAGACGTTGCACCTGCTGGGTACCTGTCCGTTTTGGCCACAAATTCGTTGGGGCCAAAGACGACACATAGATCGACGACGAAATGGTGGAAGCGTGGAGACGACGACGGACGGCACGAACGCCCAACGCACGGCGGCGGCACGCGTACCGGTGGCGCAACGAGGAGTGGGCGTGGCCCGGCCGGTGTCCGCGACGCCGGTTGACCAGCGTGTCCCGATCGAGACGATCGGCCCCGACGCGCCGGGGTCCCGCGGCACGTACGTTGCGGACAGCTTCACCGGCGACATCGCGATGACGATGGGCGGCACGTTCGCGCTCGCGCACGACGGCGAACCGGCCGGACTAGCCCGGGTGACGATGGCCATGCGTACGCCGGCCCGTCCCGATTCACCCGCCCCCCGGCGCCTGATCGGCTTGTCCCTCTGGGCCGCCGCGCTCGGCATCCTGGGTGTGATTCTCGCCATTCGCGACGCGATCGGCATTCTGGTCGGCGCACCGCACTATTTCTTGCCGCTCATCGCAATCCTCGGCATCGTGGGCGTCGCGCTCACCATGGGTGGGTTCCTGACGGCGCGCGCCCGCGTGCTTCCGTGGACGTTGATGGGGCTCGCGACGTGCACGCTCGGTGGTGCGCTGATCGCAACGATGACCGCGCTGCCGTAGCCGGAGGGGTGGGCGGCGGTCAGGCCCAGAGCTGGCCTTCGAGCGCCGCCTCGGCGTCCGCGAGCGTCCCGCCGTACGCGCCGGTCGACAGGTATTTCCAGCCGCCGTCGGCGACCAGGAAAGCGATGTCGGCCTTCCGGCCCGCCTTCACGCACTGGTGCGCGATCGCGAGCGCCGCATGCAGGACGGCGCCGGTCGAGAATCCGGCGAAGATGCCCTCGACCTCGACCAGCTGACGCGTACGAAGCACGGCATCCTGCGTACCGACCGAGAACCGGCGGGTCAGAACGGTCGCGTCGTACAGCTCCGGGACGTAGCCCTCGTCGATATTGCGTAGCCCGTACACGATCTCGCCGTATCGTGGCTCGGCCGCGATGATCTCGATTTCGGGCAGCTTCTCGCGTAGGAAACGGCCGGTACCCATGAGCGTGCCGGTCGTGCCCAGGCCCGCCACGAAGTGCGTGATCGTCGGCAGATCGAGCAACAGCTCGGGACCGGTCGTCTCGTAGTGGGCACGTGCGTTCGCCTCGTTCCCGTACTGGAACAGCATCACCCAGTCGGGATGGTCCTCGGCGATCTGGCGGGCCTTCACGACGGCCTGATTCGATCCACCGGCGGCCGGCGAGAAGATGATCTCCGCGCCGTACATCCGGAGGATCTGTGAGCGTTCGGCCGACACGTTCTCCGGCATCACGCAGACCAGCCGATAGCCGCGCAGCTTCGCGACCATGGCCAGCGCGATCCCGGTGTTGCCGCTGGTCGGCTCGAGGATCGTGTCACCCGGCCGCAGGCGCCCGGATTCTTCGGCCGCGCGCACCATGTACAACGCGGCGCGATCCTTCACGCTGCCGGTCGGATTGCGATCCTCGAGCTTCGCCCAGAGCCGTACGTCCTCCGAGGGCGACAGCCTCGGCAGTCCGACGAGAGGAGTGCCTCCGCAGGCGGACAGGAGGCTGTCGAACCTCGCCACGACTAGCCCCGCAGGGTCGGGAAGCGGCCGGCGTTCACGGGCTGGCCGTTGATCGCCGCGATCGCCGCGAACGCGAACGCTCCACCCGCGACGGCGGGCAGGATCGTCACGGTGTCGCCATCGGCCAGCTTCGTGTCCAGCGATCCGAGGAACCGTACGTCCTCGTCGTTGACGTAGATGTTCACGAAGCGGTTGAGCGAGCCTTCCTTGAGCAGCTTGTCGCTCAGGCCCTTGTGCCGCGACTCAAGATCGGTGAGCAGCTCGGAGAGCGTGTCACCGGAGCCCTCGACGGTCTTCGCGCCGCCGGTGTGGCTGCGCAGGATGGTGGGGATGCCGACGGTGATAGCCATGATTGTTTTCTCCTACATTTCAAGGTTCGGGTGGGAAAGCTGGGACGGCTGCGCTACGGATAACACTCGTAGTCGACGTCTGCTTCCGTCTGTCCGAACATGTAGGTCGTCACGGTGTCCACACTGCCATCAACGACCCGGACCCGCTCTTCGGTAACGACCCCGTCCACGATGCGGAACGACCGGACCTCATTGGTCTCCGGATCGCGGGTCGACACCAGCACATAGTGCGCATCCGGCTCGCCCGCGAACGAGATGTCCGTCCTCGACGGGTATGCCTCGGTCGCGGTATGCGAGTGGTAAATCACGACCGGTTCCTCGTCGCGATTGTCCATCTCGCGCCAGACGCGTAGTTGTTCCATCGGATCAAACCGGTAGAACGTCATCGAGCGCTCGGCGTTGTCCATCGGGATATGCCGGACGGGAAGGTCACCTCCAGCCGGCCCGGCGATCACACCGCAGGCTTCCTCGGGGTGATCGCGGCGCGCGTGAGCCACCATCGCGTCGACTAACTCGCGGTCAATGGTGAGCACGCCTCATAGCCTATCGTGCTCGGAATGGACGCCGATCTCATCCTGCATGGTGGACGTGTGCACCCGGTCACTCCGGTGGAAGGCCCTGCTCCGACCGCGGTTGCGGTGCGCGGAGGGCGCATCGTCGCGGTCGGATCGGACTCGGAGATCCAAGCCCTGTCCGGTACGCGTACCGAAAGCATCGCGCTCGACGGCCGACTGGTCGTACCGGGGTTCCAGGACGCACACGCCCATCCGCCACAGGGCGGCCTGGAGCGCACCCGATGCGACCTGACGCCGGTTCGTACGCTGCCCGGGTACATCGAGATCATCTCGTCGTTCGCCGCCGGTACGGACGCGCCGTGGATCCTCGGCGGTGGTTGGGCGATGGAGGTGTTCCCCGGCGGTTGCCCGACCGCCGAGCTGCTCGACGGCATCGCCTCGGTCGGTGCGCGGCCGGTGTACTTCCCGAACCGTGATCACCACAGCGGCTGGGCAAACTCGGCCGCGCTCGCGCTCGCCGGCATCACGGCGGCGACGCCGGATCCGGTCGACGGCCGGATCGAACGGCGGCCGGACGGAACGCCCAGCGGTGCGCTGCACGAGGGGGCGATGACGCTGGTCGAGTCAAAGATCGCGGCGCCGAGCGCGGCCGAGTTGCGCAACGGCCTGCTGGTCGGCCAGGCATACCTGCAATCGCTTGGGATCACCGCCTGGCAGGACGCGTGGGTCACCGCTCGCGAGTACGCGACGTACCTCGATCTGGTTTCGACCGGCGACCTCACCGCGCGCGTCGTGGGCTGCCAGTGGTGGGAACGCTCGGAGGACATCGGGCAGATCGCCGGCATGCGAGCGCGTCGGGGTTCGTTCGGGCGCTTCCGACCGACCGCCGTCAAGATCATGTTGGACGGGGTCTGTGAGACGTTCACAGCCGCGATGCTCACGCCGTACCTCGACGGCCACGGGCACGAGACCGGCAATACCGGCCTGTCGTTCATTCCGGCCGACGCGCTCGCGGAGATCGTCACCGCGCTCGATGCCGATGGATTCCAGGTACACATGCATGCGCTCGGTGATCGGAGCGTTCGTGATGCGCTGGACGCTGTGGAGGCCGCCCAGCGTGCCAACGGCCGGTCTGATCACCGGCATCAACTCGCACACCTGCAGGTCGTACACCCGGACGACGTACCGCGCTTCGGGGCGCTCGACGCGACCGCGAACGCCCAGGCTTTGTGGGCCTGCGCGGAGCCGCAGATGACCGAGTTGACCATCCCGTACCTCGGGTCCGAGCGGGCCGAGTGGCAGTACCCGTTCGGCTCGATCACGAGGACCGGCGGACGATTGGCGCTCGGCTCCGACTGGCCGGTGTCCAGCCCGAATCCGATGGAGATCATGCACGTGGCGGTCACCCGCACCGCGCCGGACGAACCGACCGAACCGTTCCTGCCGTCCGAGCGGCTGACGCTCACGCAGGCGATGTACGCGTACACGATGGGTTCGGCCCACGCGAACCACCAGGACGACATGACCGGGTCGATCATCCCAGGCAAGTACGCCGACCTGGCGATCCTGGACCGAGACATCTTCGCCCCGGACGTCGGCCCCTTGCCCGAGGCCCGGGTGGACCACACCTTCATCGAAGGCGAAGAGGTCTACGCCCGCCCCTAAAACCCCAGTTGATCCTGGAGTTGGTTGACGCATCGACGGTGTGTCGCATCAGTAACTCCAGGATCAACTTCGTTGTTCAAGGGAGCAGGAGATTTAGGTCTCCGAATTCGTGCCACAGGTAGCTGTGGTCCAGGGCCTCCTGGTAGCAACGGGCCAGCAGCGGCTCGCCGGCTATGGCTCGGAGCATGTCGAGGTGCGACGCCCGGGGCTCGTGGAAGCCGGTGATCAGGCCGTCGATTGCGCGTACCGGGCGGTCGCCCGCGATCACCAGCGACGTCCAACCGCCGGCCGCACGTACAGTGCCGCCATCGTTCGTCGCCGATTCCAGCGCCCGTACGGCCGTCGTCCCCACCGCGATGATCCGCCGGCCGGCCGCCCGCGCTTCGTTGACCAGCCGGGCGGTCGACGCCGGTACGTTGAACCGCTCCGGATAAGGCCGCTCGTGCGCCTCCGGCGACGCCACGCCGGTGTGCAACGTGATCGGCGCGAACACGACGCCCCGGCTGGCCAACCGGGTCACCAGCGCCTCGGTGAACGGCCGGCTCGCGCTCGGCATCTCCGCGCTACCCGTCACGGTTGCGAACACGCTCCGGTACGCGTCGATCGGCCAATCCCGGTCCACATAGGAGTACCGGATCGCGCGTCCGAATTCCGCCAGGTACGCCGGCACATCGGACACGCTGATCTGTGCCACCCACAGCCGGCCGCGCGTGTACGGGCGGACCAGCCGTACCCGAGCCCCGCCGAGGACCGGGAGCGACTCGCATGCGACACCGGCCGCGAACGGCTCGGTCGCGTTGCCGACCCGGCGTCGCAACTCGACCACCCACTCGCCGTCCGGCAGCTGGGTCGAAACGTGAACCACCAGCGGCGATGCAATCACGTCGAGCGCGGCGGGCATGGTGCCGGACGTGTTTATCACGAGCACGTCACCGGGTTCGAGAATCGACGGCAACTCGTCGAACCGATGATGCGTCACGGCATCGCCCCGGCCGACCAGCAGCCGGACCTGGTCCCGTGCGATGCCCCGGGCTTCGGGCGGTTCGTGCGCCTCCAGGCGGCTCGGCAGATGAAAGTCTTCCAACCGAAAAGCGTCGAGAGCGGCGGTCATCGGGCCACCTCCGCCACGTCGGTTGATGGCGTGGCCGGATTCCAGACGTACAGCTCGCCGCCGGCCGGATCGGTCACCGTGAAGCCCGAGTGGCCACGTGGATGCACCGCGATCGGCTTCGGCGACGCACCGGCGGCAACGAGGCGGGCGTGGACGGACCCGAGCGCCGTGGCATCGGGGTATTCCAAAGCCATCCCGAACCCGCGCTCCGGCTCGATCGATGTCGCCCGGGCGATCTCGAGCCGGCCGCTGTCACCGAGCCCGTACACGACGCCGTCCGCCCACCAATCAACCTCGGTCAGTCCGAGCGTCTCGGTGTAGAACGCCCGTACCTGCGGATAGGCGTCCACCACGGTGACCGACCACAGACGCGGCGGCGCGGGAGTGCGGAAGTCGGCGAGCCGGATTCGGCCCGACGGCGGCGATGCGGCTAGCAGGTCCAGCAACGCGGGCGCAACCTCGGACGGGAGCGGCCGGTCGCTGATGTCCTCACCCGGGAACGCGTCCTGGTGCATTTGAGTCCGAAGGTCGCCAGGGTCGATGCGCCAAACGGTCACACCTGATCCGCCGGCCGCCTCCTCGGTAGCGAGCACGTTGCGGAGCTGCTCGGTCGCCGCCTTCGACGCGCCATAACCGCCCCAACCGGCGTACGCCTCCACGGCCGCATCCGACGTCACGTCGATCACGATGCCGCCGGACGTACGGAGCTGGGGCAGCGCGAGCTGCGTCAACGCGAGCGGCGCGATCGTGTTCACCTCGAACGTCTCGCGCAGCGCCGCCGCATCGAACGCGGCGACCGACGGAAGCGGGCTGGGCCCGAGCGTACCGGCGTTGTTGATCAACAAGTCCAACCGCCCGTGCGACGCCGCAGCGCGGATCAACGCGGCTCGGTGCGCCGGGTCGGTGATGTCACCCGCGATCGGCTCGACCACGATCCGGTCGCCCTGCCCCGAAGGCGCGTCCCGGCACGCGGCCGAGCCGATGCGTCGCAGTTCGTCAGCAGCCTCGTGCAACGCCGACGCGTCGCGAGCATCGATGATCAGGTTCCAGCCGGCGTCGGCGAGCTGGGCTGCGAGCGCGAATCCGAGCCCACGTGAGGCTCCGGTGATGATTGCCGTTGTCATGCTTCGAAGCTATGGCGGCACCGGCGGATCCGAATCGGGCGCGAGCCGTGCTCGGCATGGGACCTTCGACCTAGGTCGCAGGCCTCATGCCGCGACCGGCCCGGGCCGACTAGCGTGGAAGCCGTGTCGCAAGAAGCCACCCTCGAAGAGCTCAGCGCCGCAGTGCTCGCGGTCGCGGCCCGACGATCGGTCCGCGACGTCTTGCAAACCATTGTGAGTACGGCCAGAGCTCTGCTCGACGCGGAGTACGCGGCCCTCGGCGTCCCTGACGACCAGGGTGGTTTCGGCGAGTTCGTGGTCGATGGCATCAGCGACGACCAGTGGGACGCGATCGGGCCGCTCCCCCGCCAGCACGGCATGCTCGGCGTGATGCTCTCCGACCCGCATCCGCAACGGTTGCCCGACCTGCGTTCCGATCCGCGATTCGGCTGGTGGCCGGCCGCGCATCCGCAGATGGGTGCGTTCCTCGGTATGCCGATCCTGGGGCTGCCGTCGCCGGACGAGGACGTACCCGATCCGACGCAGGACGTTGAGATTCTGGGCGCGATCTATCTTACGAACCCGCACCGCCGCGCTGAGTTCACGGCAGATGACGAGCGGCTGGTGGGCGTACTGGCGGCGCACGCCGCGATCGCGTTGACGAATGCCCGCCTGTTCGAGCAGGGTCGTGAACTGACGCTGGTCCAGGAGCGGCAGCGGATCGCCCGGGAGTTGCACGACGCGGTCGCGCAGACGTTGTTCAGCCTGCGACTCACCGCGCAGGCAGCGGCCACGCTCGTGCATCGCGATCCGGATCGCGCCGCCGCGGAGATGGCCACGGTCGCGGAACTCGCCGCGAATGCAGCCGACGAACTCCGCCAGATCGTCGCTGAGCTACGGCCGTCGGAACTCGTACACGATGGGCTCGCCGAGACTTTGCGTACGCGGATCGCGTTGCTGGATCGCGTACACGGTGCGCAAGTATCTTTTGATCTTCGATCTTGGTCGTCGTCCCTCCAGCCGAAGACCGAGGAGGCGGTGCTGCGCGTCGCGGAGGAGGCCCTGCACAACGCGTTGCGCCATGCCGCCGCCAAGCACGTGTCGGTGACGCTGACCGGCACCAGCACCGGCGCCACGCTGGAGATCGTGGACGATGGCGCGGGATTTGACCCGATGAAATCGGCCGACGCGGATCGATCGCGCGGTTCGAACCGGCTCGGGCTCGCGTCGATGCGCGAGCGGTCCCGATCGGTACGCGGCCATCTCTCCATCCGCTCCGCCGCCGGTAACGGCACCGTGGTGCGCCTGGAGGTGCCCGGTGGCTGATCAGATCCGGGTGCTGATCGTGGACGATCACGAGATGGTACGACGAGGGCTGCGCACGTTCCTCGACGTGCTGGACGATATCGATGTGGTCGGCGAAGCGGGCAACGGCGAGGAATGTCTCGCGCTCGCCTCGACGCTGCGGCCCGACGTGATCCTGCTCGACCTCGCGATGCCGGGGATGGGTGGCATCGACACGCTGCACTCGCTGCGTGCCGCCGGAAATCCGGCTCGGGTGCTGGTCGTCACGAGCTTCACCGATCCGGCCGTCGTGACGCCGGCGGTACGCGCGGGTGCGACCGGAATCGTGTTCAAGGACATCGATCCGAGCGATCTGGCGAGCGCCATCCGATCCGTACACGCTGGTCATGTGCTGTTGCAACCGGACGTGGCGGCGGCGCTGATGGCACCTGCCGCCGGGACCGACCGGCTGGCCTCGCTCACCGCCCGCGAGCGCGAGGTGCTCGCGGAGTTGGCGCGCGGCCGGTCGAATCGCGAGATCGCGAAGGCGCTGTCGCTCGCCGAAAAGACCGTGAAGACGCACGTGTCGAACGTGCTGATGAAGCTCGGTGTGGCCGATCGAACGCAGGCTGCGCTCTACGCGGTGCGATCAGCCGGTCATGGCGTAGAGCAGTGATTCGAGCAGCAATCCGAGGTACGCGTAGAGCGACAACTGCCCGACGCGCGCGGACGTCGGGTCCTTGAGCACCGCGTCGTCCAACTCGTCTTCGAGGACGGTGTCGTCGCGGATGTCGAGCCGGGTGCCGATCGCGAGCCGGACGTCGTTGAGCGCCTCGCAGCCATGCCTCGGCGGACTCCGCGTCGAGTCCGCACCACCGCCGCCGGTCGACGGCAACGCCGCCAGGATCGCGCCGGCCTGATCGATCTTGCCGGTCTTGAGGTCGCCTTCGGTGTACTTGCGCGGAATCGGCGGTCTCTCGGTCGTCGTCCGGATAGATGTCCGGGAACAGACGTTCGACCACCGGATCGTCCCGGTCGAAGCCGTCGGTGAGCAGCGCGATCACCTCGCCGGCGACCTGGCGGAGCACGCTCACCTCGTCGCTCGCGAAACGCGCCACGTAGTGATCATCAATACGGCGGAACATGTCATTCAGTGACGTTCATTGCTTGTCCACCGTGGCCCACAGGCCGTACTCGTGCAGCCGCGACGCGTCGTACTCCATCCGCTCGCGAGCGCCGGACGGACACGATCGCCTTGCCCTTGTGGTGCACGTCGAGCATCAGTTTCTCGGCCTTTCTCCGGCTGAAGCCGAACAGTTTCTGCAGCACGTACGTCACGTAGGACATCAGGTTCACCGGATCGTTCCAGACGATCGTGACCCACGGCCGATCTGGCGGATTCGCCGTGCTCGTCCGTCTCGGTGTCCGACCTCCGGCAACTCGACGGGGAGGACGAAGGGCGCGGCCATAGCGTCCATCGTGCCACGCCCGGGCCGAGTCGGCATCCGCCCTCGCCTTAGGCCGGGCGGGTGACGATCACTCAAACCGGCACGTCACGGTTCGCACGCCGCTGATGACCGACCACTACGAGCTGACCATGGTCAACGCCGCGCTGCACGACGGTACGGCCGATCGACCGTGCGTGTTCGAGGTGTTCGCGCGGCGACTCCCGACCGGCCGGCGGTACGGCGTGGTGGCCGGCACCGCTCGCGTCGTCGAGGCGGTCGCGGCGTTCCGATTCAGCCCGGACGACATCGAGTTCCTGCTGGCCGGCGGCGGTCGTTGACGAGACAACTGCGGCATGGCTGGCCGACTATCGGTTCGCCGGCGACATCAGCGGATACGCGGAAGGCGAGCTGTTCTTCCCGGGCTCGCCGATCCTGACGGTGTCCGGCAGCTTCGCCGAGTGCGTCGTGCTGGAGACGCTGATCCTGTCGATCTTCAACTACGACTGCGCGATCGCCGCCGCCGCCGCCCGGATGGTCACGGCCGCGCGCGGTCGCCCGCTGATCGAGATGGGCTCGCGCCGGGCACAGGAGAGGCCGCGGCCGTTGCGGCAGCGCGGTCGGCCTACCTCGCCGGGTTCGCGTACACGTCGAACCTCGCCGCGGGTCGCGCATACGGCATACCCGACCACCGGTACGGCCGCCCACGCGTTCACGCTTCTGCACGACGGACGAGCAGACGGCGTTCGCATCGCAGGTGGCCGCGCTCGGCAAGCAGACCACGTTGCTGGTCGACACGTACGACATCGCGCAGGGTATCCGCAACGCGATCGCGGTGGCCGGGCCCGAACTGCGGGCGATCCGGATCGACTCGGGCGACCTGTCCGTGCTCGCCGTCGCACGCCCGCCAGCTGCTCGACTCGTCTCGGCGCCACCGACACGAAGATCGTCGTCTCCGGCGACCTCGACGAGTACGCGATCGCCGCGCTCGCCGCCGAACCGGTCGACATCTACGGCGCCGGTACGGCCGTCGTGACCGGCTCCGGTGCATCGACCGCGGGCCTGGTCTACAAGCTCGTCGAGGTCGAAGGTCGCCCGGTCGTGAAGCGCAGCGAGAACAAGGCCACGGTCGGCGGCCGGAAAACCGCGGTGCGCCGGCACAAGCCGACCGGTACGGCGATCGAGGAGATCGTCGTGTCGCAGGGCGTACCGGACTTCCACGTCCGGCGACCGGCTGCTGCAACGCGACTTCGTGACCGCTGGGGTGGCTGCAGCGGCCGTGCCGCTGACCGAGTCTCGCGAACACCTGCGGGACGCGCTGATCTCGATCCCGTGGGAGGGCTTGAAGCTGTCCGCCGGCGATCCGGCCATCCCGGTCACCGTTATTCCCTCTGTTTAGGATCTTGCCTGGAGTGACTCGTGCGTTGATCATCGTGGACGTGCAGAACGACTTCTGCGAAGGCGGATCGCTCGCGGTGGCCGGCGGCGCCGCCGTGGCATCCGGCATCTCTCGTGCGCTGGCGGACGGTCCATGGGATCACGTGGTCGCTACGAAAGACTTCCACATCGATCCGGGTGCGCATTTCGGCAATCCGCCGGACTTCGTGGACTCGTGGCCCGCGCATTGCGTCGTCGGTACGCCCGGGACGGAATTCCACCCTGACGCTGGACACCGACCGGATCGAGGCGACGTTCACGAAGGGTGAGCACGAGGCGGCTTACTCCGGGTTCCAGGGGCACAGTGGATCGTTCACGCTCGCGGCGTGGCTCCGGATGCACGACGTGACGGATGTGGACGTGGTCGGGATCGCGACCGACCATTGCGTACGGGCGACGGCGCTCGACGCGATCACCGAGGGCTTCGCGACGACGGTGCTCCTGGACCTGACGGCGGGTGTGGCCCAGGAAACCACCGACCGTGCGCTGGACGCCTTGACGTCTGCCGGCGCAACACTGTCCGGAACCCCTTACGTAGCCTGACAACCACCACCCTGTGCCGCCGGCTGCGCCGCTAAGGGTGATCGCGAATCTTGGCGGTCTGGCGCGGACGATCGCGAATCTTGGCCGGCGCGCGCCAAGGTCGCGAATCTTGGCCGGCGCGCGCCAAAGATCGCGAATCTTGGCCGGCGCGCGCCAAAGATCGCGAATCTTGGCCGGCGCGCGCCAAAGATCGCGAATCTTGGCCGGCGCGCGCCAAAGATCGCGAATCTTGGCCGGCGCGCGCCAAAGATCGCGAATCTTGGCCGACGCGCGCCAAAGATCGCGAATCTTGGCACCGGTGGAGGTCCAGTGCTGGGATCTTGGCGATTTGATCTCCCCTGCCCGCCAAGATCTCAGATCGCCCCGAGAGCCGCGCGGACCTGCCGGAGCATGGTGTCGGGATCACGCAGGTCGTCCGCGGTCACCCGAATGACCGTCCAGCCCGCTTCCCGCATCGCGTTGTACCGCCAGATGTCCCGACGAAACGTCCCGCGATCACGATGACCATCACCCTCGTACTCGAGAGCAACCTTCGCCGCGCGGTACGCGAGGTCTACACGCCCGAGCAGCCTGCCGTCCCGTGAATAGACGTTCACCTGCGCCTCGGGCCGGGGCAGCCCAGCCGCGACCAACGTCAGGCGCAGGACCGTCTCCATCGGTGAGCCCGACTGAGGATCGGTTGCCGCCAGTACGTTCGGAATCCGCCGGATGCCGTGGCAACGGTTTGCCGCCAAGGCGAACGCCCGAAGGTCCGCAACCGTGAACATGCGACGGTAGAGCATCGCGTCGACGGCAACGACCGCCTCGCGAAATGCCAACTGGCGAGCGAGGTCGAATCCCGTACGCAGCGGATTGGTAACCGCAAAGCGATCGTCGGAGATCTCGTCGGGCGTGAGTTCGGAGCGAACGACGACCAGACGACGGCCTCCAGCAGCCAGACGCAACTCACGAGGCACCGTGATCGTGACCGGTGGCTCACCGAGCGGGAGAAGATCAACACCCATCAGGTACGCGGCACTCAAGCCGCTCACCGCCGCCAACTTCCGATCGGCGTAGATCACCGCAGCCTCACACCACACACGATGATCGAGTACGACCTCAGATGCGATGTAAACGTCCGGAAACAGTCGTCGCCACGCCGGCCCGCGAAGTTGCGCCGACGTCAGAAGGCCGGCCGCGACGGCGGTGGATCCGCGGAATGGCAAGAATCGAAGTGCATGTGGAATATGGGCGGATCGAGACATGTCGGCATCATCACGCCGTCGTCATGCGCCTGCCGACGCATGATCGGCAATCTGTGGACAGCGAGGGTGGATGTGGATATGCGCGTGATCTCGGATCTTGGCGACTCAAGGAGATCAAATCGCCAAGATCCCAGCACTGGATATCCACCGGTGCCAAGATTCGCGATCGCTGACGGCCGCCGGCCAAGATTCGCGATCGCTGACGCCGGGCTACCAAGATTCGCGATCGCTGACGCCGGGCTACCAAGATTCGCGATCGCTGACGCCGGGGCACCAAGATTCGCGATCGCTGACGCCGGTCGGCCAAGATTCGCGATCGCTCACGCCGGGGCACCAAGATTCGCGATCGCTCACGCCGGGGCACCAAGATTCGCGATCGCTCACGCCGGGGCACCAAGATTCGCGATCGCTCACGCCGGGGCACCAAGATTCGCGATCGCTGACGCCGGTCGGCCAAGATTCGCGATCGCTCACGCCCACGCGACCGGGACCGGGACGGGGACCGGTGTCACGCTAACGCTCATGCCCGCCAAGATTCGCGATCGTTGACGCCGGTCGGCCAAGATTCGCGATCGCCCACGCTTCCGCGCCCGAGGCCGGTGTCCCAGCCGGTGTCGCGCCCCGCGCCAAGATTTGTGATCACGTGGTTGTGCGTACCACTGAGGCAAGCAAAAGTCGCGCGGACCCGAGCGGGCCGCGCGACTTTTGGACGTGCTGCGTCAGTGATTGCTCTCGCTCGACGAACCTGCCTTGACGGGTTCCAGCGGAATCGGATTCGCGCCCGGCGCCAGATGCGGGAAGTGCAGGTCGAACGCCGGTCGCTCGGATCGAATACGCGGCATGCGGTCGAAGTTTCGCAGCGGCGGCGGACACGACGTCGCCCACTCCAGCGACATGCCGTGGCCCCATGGATCGTCCACCTCGACGATCGGTCCGGCCTTGTACGAGTGCCACACGTTGTAGAGGAACGGCAGCGTGGATGCTCCGAGGATGAACGCACCCACGGTCGAGACTGTGTTCAGCGTCGTGAATCCGTCGGTAGCCAGGTAGTCACCGTACCGGCGGGGCATGCCCTCGGCACCCAGCCAGTGCTGCACCAGGAACGTCGTGTGGAAGCCGATGAATGTCAGCCAGAAGTGCACCTTGCCGAGCTTTTCGTCGAGCATCCGGCCGGTCATCTTCGGGAACCAGAAGTAGACGCCGCCGTACACCGCGAACACGATCGTGCCGAACAGCACGTAGTGGAAGTGGGCGACGACGAAGTACGTGTCCGAGACGTGCCAGTCGATCGGCGGAGCCGCCAGCATGACGCCGGACAGACCACCGAGGAGGAACGTGATCAGGAAGCCGATCGCGAACAGCATCGGCGTCTCGAACGTGATCTGGCCTCGCCACATCGTGCCGATCCAGTTGAAGAACTTGATGCCGGTCGGTACGGCGATCAGGAAGCTCAGGAACGAGAAGAACGGCAGCAGCACCTGGCCGGTCGCGAACATGTGGTGCGCCCACACGCTCATCGACAGAGCGGCGATACCGAGGGTCGCGGCGACCAGTCCTTTGTAGCCGAAGATCGGCTTGCGACTGAACACCGGGATGATTTCCGAGATGATGCCGAAGAACGGCAGCGCGACGATGTACACCTCGGGGTGGCCGAAGAACCAGAAGAGGTGCTGCCACAGCAGTGCGCCACCGGTGTCCGAGTCGTACACGTGCGCGCCGAGGTGACGGTCGGCTTCAGCGGCCAGCAGCGCGGCCGCGAGGATCGGGAAGACCAGCAGGACGAGCAGCGACGTCACCATGATGTTCCAGGTGAAGATCGGCATCCGGAACATCGTCATGCCGGGCGCGCGCAGCGTCAGCGTGGTCGTGATCATGTTGACGGCGCCGAGGATCGTACCGAGGCCGGAGAGCACCAAGCCCATGATCCACATGTCGCCGCCGAGGCCGGGCGAGTTCATGCACGTTCGCCAGCGGCTGGTACGCGAACCAGCCGAAGTCCGCCGCACCGCCCGGCGTCGCGAAGCCGAGCACGGCGAGCGTGCCACCGAACGCGTACAGCCAGTACGCGAACGCGTTCAGCCGCGGGAACGAGACGTCCGGTGCGCCGATCTGCAACGGCACGATGTAGTTCGCGAACGCGAACACGATCGGCGTCGCGAAGAACAGCAGCATGATCGTGCCGTGCATCGTGAACAGCTGGTTGTACTGCTCAAGCGAAAGGAACTGCAGACCCGGCCGGGCCAACTCCGCGCGCATAAGCAGCGCGAGAAGGCCGCCGACCAGGAAGAATATGAAGGACGTAACGAGGTACATCAGGCCGATCTGCTTCGCATCCGTCGTACGGATCAAACGCGCGAACGCCGAGCCCGGCAGAGGGTTCCGGACCGGATACGGCCGCGTCACGATCGGCTGGGGAACGATGTTGTCCACGTGGTGCCCTCCTGTACATGATCACCGGCTCTGGCGCGCTACAAGCGGCGAACCTTACGATCCAAAACACACAGTGCCAGAGATGATCTGTCGCCGTACCTCGGACGCGAGAATAGTCCCCGTGCGGCGCGTGTCGACCAAGGGGTAGGCATACGCGCCGAAACTATCGTCGGCAGTCTAATAAGTCGGAGTTGCGATCCCCGTCACGATCTCGTGAGGAGCAGTCATGGCACGTGAGGTGGACATCATCGTCATGGGACTCGGCGTCGGCGGCGAGGACGCGGCCGAGAAACTCGCCGAAGCCGGCCTTTCCGTCGTCGGCATCGAGCGCCGTCTTGTTGGTGGCGAATGCCCGTACTGGGGATGTGTGCCGAGCAAGATGATGATTCGCGGTTCGAATGCGATCGCCGAGACTCGACGTGTTCATGAACTTGCAGGTCAGGCCACTGTGACGCCGGATTGGGCGCCAATCGCGAAGCGAATTCGGGAAGAGGCGACCGACAACTGGGACGACATCGTCGCGGTCAAGCGGTTCACCGACAAGGGCGGCATTTTCGTCCGCGGATCCGGCCGCCTGACCGGTCCGAAGACCATCGAGGTAGACGGCGAGTCGTACGTCGGGCGCCGGGGCATCCTGCTCGACCTCGGTACGTCCGCGGTAATTCCCCCGATCGAGGGCCTCGCCGGAACGCCGTACTGGACGAATAAGGAAATCATCGAAGCCGAGACGCTACCGGCCTCGCTTATCGTGCTCGGTGGCGGCGCCATCGGGTTCGAGATGGCACAGGTGGTGCTGCGGTTCGGCGTACAGGTGACGATTGTTGAGGCCGGCGAGCGCGTGCTGGCTCACGAGGAGCCGGAGTCGTCCGCGTTGGCGAGTGAGGTGCTCACCCGCGAAGGGGCGACGATCAAAGTGGGTATGCGGGCCGAGCGCGTCGAGTACGACGGCGCGAACTTCACCGTCCACCTGGCCGGCGGCGATTCGGTCAGCGGCGAGAAACTGCTGGTCGCGACCGGCCGCAAGGGAAACTTTGCCGGCGTCGGCCTGGAGAATGTCGGCCTCGACCCGAATCTGCGGACGATCGAGGTCGACGAGCGCATGCGCGTCATCGGTGCGAGCGATCTCTGGGCGATCGGCGACGTCACCGGCCACGGCGCGTTCACGCACATCTCGATGTACCAGGCCGAGCACGCCAGGCGCGACATCATGGGCGAGGAGAGCGCGCCCGCGATGTATCACGCAAGTTCGCGTGTCACGTTCACCGATCCGGAAATCGGCTGCGTCGGGTTGACCGAGGCAGAGGCAAAAGCCAAAGGCTTGACGGTACGCACAGCCGTGTACCCGCTCCCGAGCTCCACCCGTGGCTGGATCCACAAGACCGGCAACGACGGCTTCATCAAGCTCGTCGCCGTCGACGATGTACTCGTGGGCGCAACCTCGGCCGGTCCGACCGGTGGCGAGGTGCTGGGGTGGCTGGCGGTCGCTGTACACGCCCGGGTGCCGATCTCGTCACTGCGCAACATGATCTTCGCGTACCCGACGTTCCACCGGGCGATCGAGGCCACGCTGGCACTGCTCTAACCAGGATCAACTTGGTTTGTCCACAAGGGGTCAGCGGGATTTCAGGCGCTTTAGGCGGGACTCCACGTCCTCCGACATGGCATCGGCATCCAGGGACTCCCACTGCGCGTCCAGCGATGAGGCGGCCAGCTCCTCGTAGCCGCGAATGCGTGCCTCTTCGCGCCGGATCTTCTCTTCGAAGCGTGCGATCTCGCTGGTCGGGTCGAGGATGTCGACGGTACGGGCGGCTTCGCGTACACGCGTCTGGGCTTCGACGTTCTTGGCGCGACCGACCAACTCGTCGCGCTTTCGGCGCAGCTCATCCAGTTTGAGACGCATTTGCTCCAGCCCGTCCTTGAGCCGCTCGACCACCGCGCACTGATCCGCGATCGTGATAGCCAGCGTTCGCGCGTCGGCCTCGTCGCCGAGCTGATTACGCAGCGCGATCCGGGCCAGGTTGTCGAACCGATCCGCCTCGACGGCCGCGTCCTCGTCGCCGGAGACTCTGAGTTCGTCCGCCTTTTTGCTGGCCGCGGCCGCTTTTACACCCCACTGACCGGCGGCGGCCTGCTCTTCGCGAGCGTCCTCTTCCATCATCCGGAGGCTGCCGATGGTCTGAGCCACCGCGCCCTCCGCATCGCTGATTGCGCTGGTGTAGTCGCGGACCATCTGATCAAGCATCTTCTGCGGGTCCTCGGCCTGGTCGAGCAGAGCGTTGATGTTGGCGCGGGCCAGCGACGTGATCCGCCCGATGATCGATTGCTGTGACATTTCGTGCCTCTCTGATTGTTGAACTAGATCCGATAGCGGACGCGCGTTCCAGGACCACCAAAACTTCCGGGCATGCGGCTTCCCCAGCCGAAAGAAGCGCCACCACCACGCCCGCTGCTCCGACCACCGCCGCTCAGGACGCTCTCCAGCAGGATCCCGCCGAGTACGGCTCCGCCGAGCCCGCCCATCGAAATGCCACCCGCACCCACGCCGCCGCCGTAGCCCCCGAACGATGGCGAGTGCCATCCGTTGACGTCTTCGTTCGCGAGCTGTCCGGCCTGCTCCGCGAGCGCGTCCGCCTGTTGGGCCGCCGACAGTGCCGCGACCGGATCCGCGCTCGACATTGCGAGCGCCTGATCGAGGAACCGTTCGGCCTCGTTCAGGCGGGTACGTGCCTCGGAACCGATCGCGCCACGGCGCGTCGTGATGAAGTTCGTCACCGCGGCGATCTCGGCCCGCGCGGCGGGGATCGCCTGATCCAACAGGGCACGTGCGCGCTCGGCCCGGCTGGCCGCGTTCCGAATGCCGGCGAGCGCCGTGTCCAGCCGGGCGTCCACCACCTCCAGGCGCCGCAGCGCGTCGAACGGATCCGGCAGCGACTGGGCCAACTCCGTGCGTACGGTGCCCGCGACCTGCTGCGCCGACGCAACCGCGGCGGCCAGATCCACGGTGGCCGCCGCCGCGCCGCCGCCCGGATTTACGTTGAGCGTCGCCACCGCGGCTTGACCTGCCGCGATATCCGTCTCGACCTCGGCCAACGTCGCGGTGACCGAAGCCAGTGCGGCATCCAGATTCGCCGAGAGCTGCATGACGCCGTGATGGATCAGGTCGACCTGGCCGAGTGACTCCTCGACGGCGCGAACGGCCAGCGCCGCGTACGGGCGATTGTCCGCATCGATCGCCTCACGCGCTTGGCTGAGCGTCTGATCGGCGAAATCGATCCGCTCCTGGATCTGCGCAGCGCTGTTCGAAACCGACATCACCGCGACCGGCGCGTAGCGATCCTGCATCAGCGCGTACGTAGCCTGGGTCTGCGGCAGTTTCCCGGCCGCGGCATCCCGGCGTACGGCCAGCTCGGGCAGCAACGTCTCGATGTTCGCTTCCAAATTGCGCAGCTTGTCGAACTCCTCGACCTGGTCATCCAATCGGGCATCGGCGGCTCGGCAACGCTCGATGATCTCCACGTACCAGGCCCGCTGGGTCGGTTCGTCATCCGGGATCTCGTCGTCGAGGAGTTGCCGCCGATGGAATGCCGCCGTCACATCGGCATGCGATTCCTCGAGCGCGGCGGTGAACGCGGCGGTCGCGGCGGCGCCGTACTGGGCGGTGGCGAACGTGAGTTCCTGCTCGCTCGTCTTGAGGGAGTCGTCCGCTGCAACGAGCAACGCGTTCGCGTCGTTGCCGAGCTGTTCGGTCGTGACCGTGCCGTACGGGTCGCTCGGGTCCGGTGACGATCTGTTGACGCCGCCGCGCTTCGAACGCGAACGATGTCGCGTGAAGAGCCAAATCGCAAGCGCAACGATGACCAGCACGCCGAGGAGACAGAGCAGTTCGGCGCCCGCGCCGGTGTTGACTGACGGGTCATCGACTTGCTTGATCATCGTCGGCGGCACGTTGCCAGCGTATCCAGCGAACTTCAGATAGCGGGGCTAATCAGACATTCCGACCCGGTCCCAGCTGGGACGATCCGGCGATGCGGTGAAGTCGTACCGGACCTGCCCGTCGTGGCCGATCGCAACCAGGCTGGCCGATGTCGAACCGTAGCGGCCGGTTTCGTGGTCATGCGCAATGATCAGTCCACGTGGGTCGTCCGGCGCGAGGCCGTCACCACGCAACAGCTCGATCCAACCGGCCCACGCCTCCGCGGATGCGCCGGTCGCCGATTCAGTCAGTGGCGGCGTCGCGGTCGCCGCGAAGAGCGGACGAAAATGTGGTACGAGCGGGTCGTCATCGCGGTCGGCACCGAGATTGACGATGATGTGGTCGCCCGGACCGAGGCGCCGATGCACGTACTCGATGCCGTCCCAAGACCAGATCTCAACCTGGTCGGCGTCGGCCCGCAGCAGGTGGAATCCATCGTATTTCGCCAGTTCCTCGACGCTCGCGATGCCGGGCACCGGCCCGTCCTCATAACCGAGCGCTGCGAGCACGAGGCGTCCTCGCGTCGGGCGGCCCGGCACCGGCTCGAGGCGTACGCCGTTGAGCAGCGCGGCCACCGCCGGGCGAGCCGATGTGTCGACGGCCATCCAGGTCCCGCCGGCCACTCGGTCGCGACCGCCGATCAGGCTTGGTTGATCCGGCCAATGTCGTGCCGGCGGATCCCAAGCGCGGCCCATGAACTCGTCCCGGACCGCGGCGACCAGCAGCGGCCACGCGGCATCCGGATCGAACCGGAGAAGAACTGTGCACACCCGGTGACCGTCGCAAACGCCGCCCCGTTTGCGCAAGTTGCGTTGATCATGCGGCGGGTGCGGGTACGGATCGGGCGGCTCCACTAACGTGGAGGACATGCGGATTGCCACGTGGAACGTCAACTCCGTCGCTTCGCGACTGCCACGGCTGCTGGAGTGGCTGACGCTCGCCCAGCCGGACGTACTCTGCCTGCAGGAGACGAAGACCGCGGAGTTCCCGGCCGCCGAGTGCGAGAAACTCGGATATGAGGTCGCCGCGCATGGCGACGGCCGCTGGAATGGCGTCGCGATCCTGTCGCGGATCGGCATCGCGGACGTGTCTCCGGGCTTCAACGGCCAGCCCGGATTCCCCGATCCCGAACCACGGGCGCTTGGCGCGACCTGCGGAGGCGTCCGGATCTGGTCGCTCTACGTGCCGAACGGCCGGACCATCGACGATCCGCACTACCAGTACAAGCTGGAGTGGCTGGCCCGTCTGCGTGACGCGCTCGTGCCGCAGATCGCGACCGGCACGCCGCTGGTGATCTGCGGCGACTTCAACGTCGCACCGACCGACGCCGACGTGTGGGATCCGGCCGCCTTCGTCGGTTCCACCCACGTCACCGAGCCGGAGCGGACCGCGCTCGGCGCACTCCGAGACCTCGGGCTGACCGACGTTGTGCCGGAGCCGATGAAAGGCCCGAACCCGTTCACGTACTGGGACTATCGCGCCGGCATGTTCCACAAGGACATGGGCATGCGGATCGATTTGTTCTACGCGACCAAGACGGTGGCGGACGGTGTCACGAAGGCGTACATCGACCGGGAGGCGCGCAAGGGCAAGCTGCCGTCGGACCATGCACCGGTGGTCGTGGACACGACGATTTAGCGACTCAGTCGGCGAGACGGAACGCGAGCGTCGTGACCCAGTTCGACATGTCCGGCTCATCCGCCGGATCGGTCTCGTAGATCTCCAGCCGCGCACCCCAGACGTCGCCGACGTCGGTGGGCGACATGTCCCAGGTCAATGCCTGGTCCTCGCCCCACGCGAGCAGCTCGGCGGTGGCGGTCTCCAGACCTCTCGGATGACCCGTGTACGTCGCCGTCACGAACCGCCCGGCCGGAATGACACTTGCGCGTACGCGTTCGTCGCCCTCGGCCGGCTCGGCGATCGGGGCACCGACCTCGACCTCCATCGTGCCCGTCATATCGATCACGTCGTACTTCCAGAACGGCGCGCCGGCCTGCCGAATACCGTGTTCCCGAAGCCACAGGCCGACCTCGGGATGCAACTGCGGCAGAACTTCGCCGATGTCCTGCATCGAGACGCGTTCGGTAATCGAGACGTACGGCTGGGCCGGGCGATCCGCGATCGAAGGTTCGGTGAGCATAGAACCACGCTAAACGCCGGAGCCATGACACGCATCCGGTAGCTACGATCTAGTCCGTGCGTACCGAGTCAGCCGTGACCGCGAGCCCCCGGATCTCGTCATGACCGTACGCGTGATGGTCGTCGACGATCACCCGATGTGGCGGACGAGCATCGAGCGCGACCTGACCGAGGCCGGGTACGAGGTGGTCGCGACGGTTGGCGAGGGCGCCCAGGCGGTCCGGATCGCACCGGCCTCCCGGCCGGACGTTGTCGTTCTGGACCTGCAACTACCTGACCTGTCCGGCGTCGATGTGATCCGCGGCCTGCTCGCCGCCGTCCCGACCGTGAAGATCCTCGTGCTGTCGGCCAGCGGCGAGCAGCAGGATGTATTGAATGCTGTAACCGCGGGCGCCGCCGGGTACCTCGTGAAGTCCGCCAGCCAGACCGACTTCCTGGCCGCCGTTGCCGGAACGGCGGTCGGCGACGCCGTGTTCACGCCCGGCCTGGCCGGACTCGTGCTCGGCGAGTATCGGCGCTTGGCGTCGGTCGGTCCCGTCGTCGGCGGCACCCTCGCGCCTCGTCTGACCGACCGCGAGACCGAGGTGCTGCGACAGGTGGCCAAAGGGCTGTCGTACAAGCAGATCGCCGAACGCCTCGTCCTGTCGCACCGTACCGTCCAGAATCACGTGCAGAACACGCTCCAGAAGCTGCAGCTCCACAACCGAGCCGAACTCGTCCGGTACGCGATCGAGAGCGGCCTCGACGAGAAGACCTAGGCTCCGGCCGGCATCTCGGTCGCGAAGAACGCCACGACGTCGTCGATGAGGCCGGCCACGTCGCCGTACCCGGTGAAGCAGTGCCCGGCGCCCGGCACCGCCCGGTAGGTGCTCGACGTCCCGGCTTCCAGGAGCAGTTCGTGCAGCCGCTCGCTGTGCACCGCCGGGACCATGTCGTCCGCGTCGCCGTGCACGAGCAGGAACGGCGGCGCCGAAGGCGTGATGTTCGGGAACACGCTATTTCGCCGAACCGCGTCGGGCACCTCGGAGGCCGGCGCCCCGTACGTGATCAAGTCCCAAGGATCGTCGGCACCGCCACCGTCCCACATGTCCGTCGGCGTGTACCACCCGACGACCGCAGCGACGCGCGGATCGGTCAGCCCGGCCAGCACCGCCAAGCGAGCTCCGGCGGACTCGCCCCAGGTGCCGATCCGGCCGCCATCGATGCCGTACTCCTTGCCGTGCTCGGCGAGGAACGCGATCGCTGTCAGCATGTCGTCGATCGCGGCCGGCATCTTGGCCTCGCCCAGCAGCCGGTAGTCGACCGTCGCGCACGCGAAACCGGCCGCATTGAGGGCGGCGAAGTGGCTGCCTTGCACCATGTTCTCCGGCAGGTAGCGCCGGTCGCCGGACATGAACCCGCCGCCGTGCACGTAGATCACCACCGGTGGCAACACACCGTCGCGCGGCGCCGGAACGTGCAGGTCCAGCAGCAGCGGCCGGAAGCCCTCCAACTCGGCGTACACCACACCCTCGTAGTGAAGTGAGCCGGATGCGGTGACGTGCGGGACGATCGTCGGAAAGGCCATGCGCGCGAGCCTACTGGCGCCCTCCGACGCTTCGCATGCCGCTTTCCGACCGGTCGCTATCCGTTGAGCAGTGAGTAGATGCTCGACGATGCCTTGACGGTCGACCCGGCGGCCGGCGCGACCGTCTTCGCTGCCGCACCGTAGTTCGAGAACACCAGGCCGAACTGCAGCGCCTTCGAGATCTTCGAGCCATTGACGGTGAACGTAAGCAGGCGCCCCTGGGCATCGAGCGTCGCGGTGAACGGCACAGCCTTCGCCTTGGCGCCGACCTTCGCGAGGTCGTCCAGGTCGGGTGACGACGTTCCACCGGTCTGGGTCAGGTCGATCGTGCCGGCGTAGTGCGTCCCGTCCATTCGGATGACATTGGTGATGCCCTGGTCGAGTCCGGCGACGTCGAGCGGGTCGCTCAGATCGGCACTGTCCAGCGGCATCGCCACATTCTTGCCGATCTTCGACATGTCGATCAGCATCCAGGTCTTCGGATTGAGGTGCAGCGACTTGTTCGCGATCCCGGCATCCATCTTCAGATAGACAGAGCCACCAGCGACAACCGTGTCCATCTTCAGCGTCTGCCCGGAGCCGATCGGCGTCGACATGTTGAGGAACGCGGCTCTCGCCGTCGCGTCCACCGATCCGCTCGCGGTGAGATCGCTGCCGGTGCCCTTGACGTTGTAGCTGGCGGTAGCGAGCTTCGCCACGCCGGCGGACAGCGCGTCGGCCGGCGCCACCGGAGTGCGCGAGGGCGACGCCGACACGATCGGCGCCGACGACGATGCCTTTGTCTCGGTCTGACATGCGCTTACGGCGAGCGCGAGCACAACCAGCGCGCCGGCGCCGTACGCCTGCTTCAATCGGATCTTCACAATGTCCTCCGTACCAGGGGGTGAGCGCGGACGAATCATGCGCTCGCTCAGGCAGAAGTACCCAAAGTTATCCGATGATTGCGTACAGGGACGAAGTTGACCGTCATACCTGAGGGTGATCTAGCCGACTCTGACGTCTGGGGCGTTCGCGAGCGCCGGTTCGGCAATGGCCGGGGACTTGCTCGTTCCCGATCTGATCCGGCGCCAGCCATAAGCCAGACCCGCTGCCAATCCCACCCGGGCCCATGCACACGCGACCAGCACCGCGACGCCGACGATCCCGTCCAGCCACCAGTGATTGCCGGTACTTACCACGACAAACACGGTGATCACGGCGTGCGCGACCGCGATCCAACGCCACCGGCTGTCGGTTACCCGAACGACGTACCAGGCGACCAGCACGGCCCACGCCACGTGTACGGATGGCATCGCGGACAGCGAATCGGCCCCGAACCCGCCGTTGTAGACGGACTGCCCGTACTCCGAGGCGGTGTCGACGTACCCGGGCAGCAGGCGAGGCGGAGCGACCGGGACCAACTGGATCACGAGGCAGACGAGCGTCGTGAGCGCCATCGTGGTACGGATCGCGCGATACCGGTCCCGGTGCCGGGTGAACAACCACAGCAGGAAGAGGAACAGCACGCCGAAGTGCATGGACGCGTAGTAGAGGTTCTCCGCCTGCACGATCCACGGGTGGCCGAGGACGAGATTCTGGACGCTTCGTTCGGAGGGCAGGCCGATGTCGTGTTCGAACCGTTCGATCCATGACGCACGGCGCATGGCGTCATCCGCACCGAGGACCGAGATCGTGCCGGCTAGCTGCCAGATCGAGTAGAGCACCGCAATCACGAACGCCTCGAGCACGAACGATGACGCTTTGCGCAGCCTCGGCGCCGGTGCGAAACGCAAGCCCAGTCCGACCACCGCGAGAGCGCCGGCGACCTCGGACGATTGCTGCCACGACAGCGCCAGGTTTTGCACGATCACCACTATTCCATGCCGCGTTTGCTGGCCGTACACCCAGCTCAGAACGCGAATCGGCCGCCCGACACGAGGTGTCGGACGGCCGATTCGCGCAACGTCACCCCTTGATACCGCCGGTGGTGAGACCGGACATGATGTTCCGCTGGAAGATCAGGAAGAACACGATCGTCGGGATCGCCGCCATCACCGCGGCCGCGATCACGATGTTCGGCGGCAGGTTGCCGGAGAACGCGTAGATGCCCACATTGATCGTGCTCTTGTTCGCGGCCGGCTCGACCAGCAGCGGCCAGAGGAAGTCCTTCCACACCGACGTGATCGTGAAGATCGACACGACGCCGATGATCGGGCGCGACATCGGCAGGATGATCGACCACAGCTGCCGGAACGGTCCGGCACCGTCGATCGCGGCGGCCTGCATCAGGTCGTCCGGGATCGAGTCGAAGAACCGCTTCAGCACCAGGATGCTGAACGCGCTCGTGACGGCGGGCAGCCAGATCGCGAACGGAGAGTTCAGCATGTGCCAGTGGAAGATCGGCAGGTCGATCACGTTCACGTACTGCGGGATGATCAGCACGGTGGACGGGATCATCAGCGTTCCGAGCATCAGACCGAGGATGTACTTGCTGCCGGCGGGCTTCAACTTCGAGAACGCGAACGCGGCGGCGACGTCGAAGACCAACTGGAACGCCAAGGCGCCGAACGCATAGTAGATCGTGTTCAGTAGCAGCTGACCGATGTTGAGCGCCGTCCATGCGTCCTTGTACGGGCCGATGCTCGGGTGGAGCGGGAACAGATCCGGCGGAACCGCCGCCATCTCGGTCGGCGTCTTCAGACCGCCGGTCACCATCCAGTAGAGCGGACCCAGGAACACGATCGAGAACAGCAGGACCACAACCGCGAGGACGATCCAGTACGTCCGCTTGCCCCCGGGCCGGTTCAGCCGCGATGGAGAAACCAGGGTACGGGTCGCTGATTCAAATGCCTTTTGCTTAGCCATTGTCCGTACCCTTCTTAATCCTGCTTGGGGGAAAGCCACTGGTAGATCGCGGCAAACACGATCAGTACGACCATCAACATCACGCCGAGTGCGGCACCACCGTTGAGGTCGCCGAACCGGAACGCGTGCTGATACATCAGATAGACCAGCGACGTAGCGGAGCCGTTCGGGCCTTCGCCACCGGCCAGGATGAACGGCTCGATAAACAGCTGCATCGTGCCGATCACCTGGAGCAGGAACATCAACGACAGGATCATGCGGGTCTGCGGGATCGTCACGTGCCAGATCCGCTTGAAGATGTTGGCGCCATCGAGTTCGGACGCTTCGTAGAGCTCACCCGGGATGTCCTGCAGCGCGGCCAGGTAGATCAGCGTCGTGGCGCCCATGTTCAGCCACGTTGACGCGATGACCAGGGATGGGATGACCGCCGAGGTCGACTGAACCCACTGCGACGTCGGCAAGTGCAGGCTATGCAGGATGTAGTTGAAGATGCCGGAGTTGTCCGGGTAGTACGCGACCTTGAAGAGGAACAGACCCGCGGTCGGCGGGAGCATGACCGGCAGATACACCAGGGCCCGAAGGTAACCCTGCGCATGCCGGAACTCGTTGATGAGGACCGCCAGGAAGAACGGGACCGCGTAGCCGATGACCAGTGCGAACAGCGTGAAGAGGCCGGTGGTCTCCCACGCCTGCTTGAACGACGGGTCGTGGATGATGCGGATATAGTTCTTCCAACCCACCCAGTTCGTCACTGACGTGCCGGTGGTGAGGTCGAAGTGCTTGGCCTGGAAACTCATGATGAACTCGTGGACCATCGGCCACCACGAGAACATCGCGAAGCAGACAGCCGCGCCGATGATGAATGCGTGGCCGGTCAGATGGTCGACCAGGCGACGCTTGCCACGTGGGCGGCGTTGCCCACCCGTACCCTTGGATCCGCTTGTTTTCGCGGGCGGTGCAAGGACGGTCGTCGCCGCCATGTCGAACTCCCGGGAGGTTGGCCGTGAAAAATTCGAAGATCACAAACGCAGAGGTACGGGAGCCGGCGAACCGGCTCCCGTACCTCTCCTAAATCAGGAACCCGTTCCGGCGAGGATCGTGTTCACCGAGGCCGACGCAGTGGCGAGAAGTGCCTGCGGGTCCGCGTTCGGCTGGGTCAGCACTGCCGACATGGCCTTGTCGAGAACCGCGTAGATCTCCTGCGCGTCCGGCGGCTCAACCACGATCGGGACCGGGTTGGCGACGAAGTCCTTGAACTGGTCGAGCGAGACGGTGGCGTTCGCCGTCTTTGCCTTGTCCAGAGCGGCCTGCAGCGGCGTGCCCTGGTTGAAGATGATCGGCTCGGGCAGACCAACGGCCTGGCCGTTCGCCTTCGCGAACGCGAAGTCGAACTGTCCCTGACCCGGGGTCAGGTCCTCGTAACGGAGCCACGCCAGGCCAGCCTTGATCTGGTCCGGGGTGTCGCCGGTCTTGAAGAAGTAACCGCTACCGCCACCGAGGGTGCCAACACCGTGTCCGGTCGCGCCCGGCATCGCCGTCATGGCCCAGTCCGAGGACTGACCCTTGAACGTCGCCTGGATCGTCGGGATGGTGTCCGGCGCGCCGATGAACATGCCGACCTTGCCGGCACCGGCGTTGCCGAGGAGGTCGCCCCAGCCGAGAAGCTGCTTCGAACCCATCGAGTTGTCCGTGAAGCGCATGTTCTTGAGCTGGGTCAGAACCTGCACGCCCTCGGGCGAGTTGAACGCGGCGGTCTTGCCGTCGTCCGAAACCATCTTGCCGCCGAGCGAGTAGAGCTCAGCGGTGAAGTGCCAACCACCGGTGTTCTGCGCGCTGTAGTCCTCGTAGCCCGCGATGGTCGGGTCGAATGCCGTGATCTTCTTCGCGTCAGCGGCAACGTCCGCCCACGTGGTCGGCGGCGTGGTGATGCCGGCCGAAGCGAAGATCTTGGTGTTGTAGACGAGACCCATGGTGTAACCGGCGTAACCGACACCGTAGACCTTGCCGCCGACCGTGAACGGAGCCTTGACCAGGTCCGACATCTGCGACCACTCGGGGATCGACGAGACGTAGCTGGTGATGTCCATGGCCTGGCCCTGCTGCAGGACCTGGGACGTGTCCGTCATGTATCCGTAGAACATGTTCGTCTCGGTGTTACCAGCGAGGCGAGCGGTGAAGTCCGGCGGGTTGTCGCACTGAGCGCCGACCGAGACCGTGTCGATCGTGATCGTCGGGTTCAGCTTCTCGAACGCAGCGATGTCAGCGTTCCAGTGCGCCAGGTCGGCGCCCTTGTCAGCCGTCTTGGCCGGCGGGCAGTCGACCGTAATGGTGGTGTGGCCCGGCGCCGAGCTGTTGCCCTTGCTGCTGGAGCAGGCGGCAACGCTCAGGCCGACCGCAGCTACGAGCGCAAGCGCCGCAGCTTTCCGGTAGTGCCGAGTGGACATCTAGTCCATCCTTTCCCAAAGCGGGGGTGCTGACGCTGCGGTGACCTTCACCGCGGCGATGCCCTGTTACAGAGTCTTAATTTCTTCGTAACTCCCGATCTGGGAGCGGCCAGATCCGGCGTGGGTTGGCCCACCGTAAGGTCGTCGACATCTTTTCCGCAAGATGTCGACGACATTTGCAACAACACGGCTTTGTTACGACGGATGCCTGTTGAGCGCTCAGACCCTGCTCTTGCAGTTGCAGCCGTGACCAGTATGTTTACGGTATCCGACGTTCGGCCGAGGCTTACCTGGCTCTCGGGACGACCGCTTAGACGGTCAGTTTGTCGGTAAATCCCGGATGAAGATCCGCAATTACTTGCATTATATAGGTCTAGTTCAATATTGTTCATTTCTTGCAAACTCGGCTTCGCTTCTTGCGACTCACCATGTAGGATCGGTGGTTATGAAGACCAGGCTCTCTGAGGTTGCCGAGTTCGCCGGCGTCAGCACCGCAACGGTTGGCCGGGTGCTCAACGGCAAGAGCGGCATCGCCGCAGAGACCCGTGACGCGGTCCTCACCGCACTCGACGTGTTCGGATTCGAGCGGCCGGTTCGCTTCCGCGCCGAAACCGCGGGCCTGGTCGGCCTCGTGATGCCGGATCTGCAGAATCCGATCTTCCCGGCGTTCGCCGAAGCGGTGTCGCTTCGCCTGGTGAAGACCGGTCTCATGCCGGTGCTTTGCACGCGTACGGCCGACGCTGTCTCCGAGGCTCACTACATCAAGCTCCTTCTCAAACACAACGTCGCCGGCATCATCTTCGTCGGCGCCAGCTACGCGGACGCGGGCCCTGAGTATGGCCGTGAGCTGCGGGAACGCAAAATTCCGATCGTGCTGATCAACCCGGCCGACGTCAACGAGGGCGTCTCGACCGTGAGCGTCGACGACGAAGCCGCGGTCGACCAGGCGATGCTGCACCTCAGCGCGCTGGGCCACGAACAGATCGGGCTCATCCTCGGCCCGATCGGCCACGTCCCTTCGGCCCGCAAACTCGCCGCTTACCGCGCCGCCCAGGAGCGGGCAAATCCGGGGAGTACGGCGTACGGAGTGCCGGTCACCGGCGGTGCTACCAGCGGTTCCGGGTCCGACGCCGACCGCGAGGGCGGATCGTGGCGCAGCCTTGTCGCGCACACAAGCTTCTCCATGGAGGGTGGCGCTCAGGCGGCAACGCGGCTGCTCGCCGAGGGTGTGACCGCGATCGTCTGTGCCAGTGACGCACTCGCCCTGGGCGCGATCCGGGCTGCGAGGCGACGCGGATTGACCGTTCCGGGCGATCTGTCGGTGGTCGGATTCGATGACTCTATTTACATGATCGCGACCGACCCGGCGCTGACCACGCTGCGCCAACCGATCGAAGCGATGAGCTCCGCAGCGGTCGAGTCGCTGAACGCGCAGATCAACGGAAACCGCATCCCGACCGACCAGAGCGTGTTCGAGCCTGAGTTGATCGTCCGGAGTTCCACCGGTATGCGCCGTCGTTAGACACGGTCCGCACGTGGTGGCGCCGCGAATCGCCGTCGTCGCCGTGTTGAGACGCTCGCCGGCATCATCGAGCGCCTTGAGTGACCTACGCTGAGCGCAACCGTCGGCCGACCCGGAAACTATGCCCTTGCAGCGGAAATCTGTCGGTCCGTGCACGCGCCGCAAACTCGCTTGCGAGCCGGTTGCACAACTGGGCGCAGAACGAAATCAATCTGGGTGCAAGAAATCGACAAGCCGTCAATCAGGGCGTTCGGTGTCACTTGAAGGCGCTCCGGAGACCGTTCGCTTGCCAGATTTCGTCGCGCGATAACCGGCAATAGCTATTAAATCAGTCACGTTTCCGCTCGCGAATTTCATGCAAGTGGATCAACGTTTTCAGTTCGGTTCCTGCATTGAACTATGGACTTCTCTGGGCGCCAGTTGTACTGTCCCGCTAAGTACCGCGGGTCACCTTTAGGCAATCCCCGTGCAATGTTCGCGAAACAGTTCGGCACCGAATCAGTACCTCACCCGTATCTGCGTCAGCCGCCGTGCCTCCCTCCAGGCCCCCGTGCTCGCTCCCACGCGCCCCCAGCGCAACCAGGAGTCAAGGAGTCGTCCATGGTCCACAACAGCGTGGTTCCCAAACCAGCCCATAACAGGGCCCGAACGATCGTTTCTTTACTCGCGGCCACCGTCGCCGCAGCAGCCGTCATCGTCGTCGCGGAGGCTCTGCCCGCCGCCGCGGCCGGCACTACATATGAGGCTGAATCGGCCTCATTGACCGGCGGCACCGTCGTCCAGACCGACCACACCGGCTACACCGGCACCGGCTTCGTCGGTGGATACGTCGACGGAAACAAGGGCAACGCGAACACCACCTTCACGGTCAGCGCGTCCGCGGCCGGCAGCGACACGCTCGCCCTTCGGTACGCAAACGGCAACGGCGCCTCGAAGACCCTCTCGCTCTACGTCAACGGCACTAAACTCCGCCAGATCACGCTCAACGCGACGACCGACTGGAACACGTGGACGACCGAGACCGAGACGGTCACGCTGCACTCCGGCAGTAACACCGTCGCGTACAAGTTCGACACGACCGATACGGGCAACGTGAACGTGGACAACGTCCTGGTCACAGCAGTTGCCGCACCGCCCGCGAACCAGTACGAGGCGGAGTCGGCCGCACTGTCCGGCGGCGCCGCTGTCGAATCCGACCACACCGGCTACACCGGCAGCGGATTCGTCGGCGGCTTCATCGACGCCAACGCCGGTAACGCAACGGCGACGTTCACGGTCAGCGCGTCCGCGGCCGGTACGGCCAACGTCGCACTGCGCTACGCGAACGGCCTCGGCGCGACGAAGACGCTCTCGCTCTACCTGAACGGCACGAAGGTCAAGCAGATCTCGCTGACCGCGACTGCCGACTGGAACACCTGGGCGACCGAGACCGAGTCGCTGACGCTGCACTCCGGCAGCAACACGATCGGTTACAAGTACGACACCGGTGACTCCGGCAACGTCAACATCGACAACATCGTGGTCACCGCGACCACGACCACGCCGAGCCCGACGCCGACCAGCACCCCGACGTCCCCGGCCGGCCAGTACGAGGCCGAGGCGGCCGCACTCGCAGGCGGCGCCGTGGCCGGCACCGACCACACCGGCTACAGCGGCACCGGATTCGTCGAGGGCTACACCGACACGAACAAGGGCAACGCGAACACCACGTTCACGGTGCCCTCGTCGATCGCCGGTACGGCCAACGTCACGCTCCGGTACGCGGACGGCAACGGCGTCGCGATGACGCTCTCGCTGTACGTCAACGGCACGAAGATCAAGCAGATCTCGCTCGCCGCGACGGCCGACTGGAACACGTGGGGCACCGAGACCGAGAGCGTCACGTTGAACTCGGGCAGCAACACGATCTCGTACAAGTTCGACACGACCGACACCGGCAACGTGAACCTGGACCGGATCAACATGGGCACGACGGCCAGCCCGTCCCCCACACCGACGCCGACGCCGACTCCGTCCAGCACGGGTACGACGCCGCCGCCGAGCCCGAGCACGTACGAGGCGGAGACGTCGTTCTTCTCCGGCGGCCCGAGCGTGGCGACCGCGACCAGCGGCTACACCGGCACCGGTTACCTGACCGGCTTCACCACGACCGGCGCCCGCGTGATCATCACGGCAAACGTGGCGTCCGCCGGAAACTACGCGGTCGCGCTGCGCTACGCGAACACGACCGGTGCGTCGAAGACCATCTCGATGTACGTCAACGGTCTGAAGAGCTCGCAGCTCACCCTCGCGGCCGGCTCCGGCTGGTTGACGAGCAGCTCGACGGTCGCGCTGCGCAGCGGCGTGAACCTGATCGGCTACCAGTTCGACAGCGGCGACAGCGGTGCGGTCTTCATCGACAACATCACCGTCACCGGTGGCGTCGCGATGGCGGCGAACGGCGCCACGGTGCCGTACACCGAGTACCTGGCCAGCAGCGGCAGCACCAACGCCTCGCTGGTTGCCGCGAACCGCACGTTCGGCACGGTCGCCGCCGAGGCGGTGGGTCGCCAGTACGTGTCGCTCACCTCCACCGGCCAGTACGTGCAGTGGACGACGACGGCACCGACGAACAGCATCGACGTCCGGTTCAACATCCCGGACAGCTCGGATGGTAACGGCCTCACCGGACCGCTCGCGCTCTACGCGAACGGCACGAAGGTACAGGACATCACGCTGACGTCGGCCACCTCCTGGACGTACGGTGCCTACCCGTACACGAACAACCCGGGCGATGGCACGCCGCACCACTACTTCGACGAAGCACACGCGCTGATCGGCAGCTGGCCGACCGGCACCGTGCTGAAGCTGCAGAAGGACAGCTCCACGCTGGCGTACATCAACGTCAACCTGATCGACACCGAGCAGGTCGACGCCGCGTTCTCCAGCCCGGCGAACTACATCTCGATCGCCACCAACGGCGCCACCGCGAACGACGGTACCGACGACACCAACGCCATCAACACCACGATCTCGCAGGCCGAGTCGCAGGGTAAGGGCGTCTGGTTCCCGGCCGGTACGTTCAACGTGAACGGCCAGATCCAGAACGTCGCGAACGTCAGCATCCGCGGTGCCGGTATGTGGTACACGAAGATGCAGGGTGTCAACGGTCTCGGCGGCTTCAACGCGACCGGCAACAATGTCACGGTCGCCGACATGACGATCGACAACGCGGCGTTCGTCCGCAACGACGGTGGCACCAACCCGGCGATCGAAGGCAACTTCGGCACCGGCTCCCTGGTGTACGACGTCTGGATGGAGCACGACAAGGTCGGCATGTGGCCGAACAACGGCACCAACGGCCTCTATGTCGAAGGCGCTCGGGTCCGGGACATGTGGGCGGACGGCATCAACCTGCACGCGAACGTCCAGAACACCCGGATCGACAACTCGGCGATCCGCAACACCGGTGATGACGGACTCGCGATGTTCTCCGACGGAGTCTCCGTTACGAACTCGTCGTTCACGCGCAACAACGTCCAGGACCCGATGCTCGCCAACGGCATCGGCATCTACGGCGGCAACAACGACACGGCGGCCAACAACCACGTCTCCGACATCGTGGTCAACGGCTCGGGCATCACGGTCAGCACCTACTTCGGCATCCCGTTCGCGGGTCCGATCACGGTGACCGGCAACGTGCTCGACCGCGCCGGCTCGTACCACAAGGACTGGGCGACCAACATCGGCGCGATCTGGATCTTCGCCGATATCTATGACATCACCACCCCGGTCACCGTCTCCTATAACACCATCAACAACGCCACGTACCAGGGCATCGAGCTGAGCTACGCGAAGCAGATCTCTGGCTTGCTGCTGGATCACGACACGATCGTGTCCCCGGGTACGTACGGCATCGACATCTACGACGTCACGGGCAGCCTGACCGCCAACTACGTGACGGTGACGGGTGCCGGTACCGGCGGCTTGAACGACATCAACGGTTACACGATCAACCGTGGAGCTGGCGACACCGGCTGGTAATCCAGCCGGAACTGCCGGCGACTACAAACACCTGGGTGCCCCGTGGAGCGGACGGGGCACCCAGGCCCATAGGAAACGCAATTACAAGTCAGGAGAGTTCCCTTGTTGCCTCAATCCACCATCGGCCCGTCTTCGACCGCCTGGTGGCGTACCGCATCGATTTATCAGATCTATGTACGCAGCTTCGCCGACGACAACGGCGACGGGATCGGCGACCTCGCCGGGATCCGGAGCCGGCTGCCGTACCTGCGGGATCTGGGAGTCGACGCGCTCTGGCTCACTCCGTGGTACGTGTCCCCGATGGCCGACGCCGGGTACGACGTGGCCGACTACCGCGACATCGACCCGATCTTCGGCGACCTCGAACAGGCCCAGGCGCTGATCGAAGCAGCGCACGAACACAACCTGCGGTTGATCGTCGACCTCGTCCCGAATCACTGCTCGAACATGCATCCGTGGTTCCAGGCCGCCATCGCGGACCCGGATGCGCCGGAGCGCGACCTCTTCTGGTTCCTGCCGGGCACGGGCGTCGACGGCAACGAGCCGCCGAACGACTGGCAGGGCTACTTCGGCGGTTCGGCCTGGACCCGGACGACCAACCCGGACGGTACGCCCGGCGACTGGTACCTGCACATGTTCACGCCCGAGCAGCCAGACCTGAACTGGGAGAGCGACAAGGTTCGGGCGGAATTCGAGGACATCCTCCGATTCTGGCTGGACCGCGGCGTGGACGGATTCCGGATCGACGTCGCACACGGTCTGATCAAGGCCGATGGCCTCCCGGATCTCGGCCCGACACCGATCAACACCGCGCTGCCGTACCAGGATCTGCCGCGCGTACACGAGATTTACCGTTCGTGGCGTCGGATCTCCGACGCGTACGAGGGCGAGCGGATTTTCGTGGGCGAGGTATGGCTGCCTACCCCGGGCCAGTTCACCCGGTATCTCCGACCCGACGAACTGCACTCCGCGTTCAACTTCGAGTTCCTGTGCTGTGCATGGGAGCCGGAGGCGATGCGTAACGTCATCATCGACACGCTGGCTACGCACGCGCTGGTCGCCGCACCGCCGACCTGGGTGCTGTCGAACCACGACACGATCCGGCACGTGACCCGCTACGGTCGCGAGGACACCGCGTTCGACATGGGCAACAAGCGGCACAATGCGTTCAGCGACCTCGACCTCGGCGTACGCCGGGCTCGTGCGGCCGCGATGCTGACGTTCGGTCTGCCCGGCGGCGTGTACGTCTACCAGGGCGATGAACTCGCGCTGGCCGAAGTCGACGTCCCGACCGCGATGATCGCGGATCCGACCTGGGCACGCTCCGGCTTCACCGACAAAGGTCGGGACGGCTGCCGCGTACCGCTGCCGTGGAGTGGCGAGGAGCCGCCGTTCGGCTTCGCGACGGCCGGAAGTGCCGAACCGTGGCTGCCGCAACCGCTGGAGTGGAAGGACTCCACGGTCGCGATCCAGTCCGAGGACGCGAACTCGACGCTCTCGTTGTACCGGGATGCGCTCGCGATCCGGCGAGCCGAGCTGATCGGGCTGCCGGAGACCCTGACGTGGATCGAGGCCGAGCCGCACGTGATCGCGTTCCGGCGCGGCGACTTCGTCTGTGTCGTCAACTACGCGGCAACCGCCGTCGAGATGCCGGTCACCGGAACGGTGCTGCTCGCGAGCACGCCGTTGGACGGAAATCTGCTGCCGTCGGACACGTGCGTGTGGCTGCGTACTAGTTAATACGTGTAGCGAAGAAAGGCGGCGGGCTCAACGGGGGGCTCGCCGCCTTTTTCGTACCGGTCGTCAATGCAGGCCGCGGGCTCGCAGTGCAGCCTGCGTCCGATCCGATACCTGCAACTTCAAGAGCACGCGAGAAACATAGTTCTGGACGGTCTTGACGCTTACGCCCAGCGCCCGAGCGATCTGCGCACTGCTCTGACCTGCCGAAATCAGTTGGAGCACTTCTCGTTCGCGAGTAGTCAGGTCTTCGGTCGACAGCTGCGGCGTGACCGCGGCGCCGACGGTGCGCACCTGCGCGAGGACCTGAGCGGCCACGCCGGCGCCGAAAACCGCTCCTCCGGCCGCGACCGTCCGCAGCGCGCCGAGCAACTCTTCCTGGTCGGCGCCCTTTAGGACGTACCCTCGGGCACCCGCTTGCAACGCCGCGACGACGGTCGCGTCGTCATCGACCATCGTCACGATCAGAACGGCGATCTCCGCACGAGCCGCGATCAATGCCCGCGTCGCCTCGATGCCGGACATCCCCGGCATGTTCAAGTCCATGAACACGACGTCCGGCCGCAGCTCAGCGGCCATTTCGATCGCCGTCCGCCCGTCGCCCGCCGAGCCCAGCAAGGTCACTTCCGGTGCGGTCGCCAGGAGGCCGGCGAGGCCCTCACGGAACATGGGATGGTCGTCCACCACCAAAACCGAGATCAAAGATCCACCCCTCATCATGTACGCGCAACCGGAACCTGCGCCGACGTGCGCTTTTGCGCGACCCCGGTCGATTCGACGCCCAGTGGCAACGCGGCGGTGACCGTCGTGCCGGTAGGGGTCACGGCCATCACCAACGTCCCGCCCAGCTCCTCTGCTCGCTCGCGCATCGTTGCGAGTCCGTTGCCGTTCCCGACGCCGTCGAAGCCGATTCCGTTGTCCGCCACGGTGACGAGGAGCCGATGACCGGCGACGTCGAGCGTGACGGTGCAGAGATCCGCGCCGGAGTGGCGTACCACGTTCGTGACCGCCTCGGCCGCGATCCGGTAGGCCGCGACCTCGACCGCGGCCGGCAGCGGTGGAAGTACATCCGACGCGTCCACGGTCACGACGAGTGGCGAGTCGACCGCGAGCCGGTTGGCGGCCTGCCGGAGTGCGTCGGCAAGACCGAGTTCGTCCAGCGCAGGCGGCCGGAGCCCTTCGACGACCCGCCGGACGTCGAGCACCGTGGCCTGTACATCCGCACGCAGCGTGCGCAGACGATCCCGGGCCGGTTGCGCGGCAACGCCGTCCGGCAACACGTTCCCGATCGTGTCCACCTTCAGGATCAGTCCGGCCAGCGCAGGGCCAACGCCGTCGTGGATGTCTCGGCGCAGGCGCCGACGCTCCTCTTCGCGAGCGAGCACGAGCCGTTCGCGGGTTTGTTGGAGCGCGGTGACGAGTTGTCGGGCGTGCAGGACGCTGCCGAGTTGGCGGGCAAGGTCTTCAAGCAGTCGAGCGTCACTCTGCCGGGACGACTTCGGCAGCCCGTACGACATCGAGCCGACCACTTCTCCGTACGCGACCAGGGCCTGGCGGGAAATCCCGGCGCCGATCTCGCCACGTTGCACCAGAACGGTGCCATCGCGATCGCGGATCACCAAACCGGGCAGTCCGAGGCCGACCGCGAGTTCGTCGGCGACCGATTCCAGCAACAGGTTCGTATCGGCCGCCTCGGCCAGTCGTTGCCCGACATCGGCCAGCACGTCGTACGGCTGCTCCCACCGGCCGTACGTGATCCGGTTGACGGCTGCCTGCAGCGCGGTCCGCAGTGGCGCGAACGACACCGCCACCACACCGGTCGCGACCCAGGGCAGCCAGCGAGCACCGGACGCATCCAGAAGTCCCCCGACACCGCCGATGACGAGTACGTAAATCGCGATCACGGCGGCCGAGAGCCCGAGCCACAGCAACGTGCGGTTGACCGCGAAATGGAGGTCGTAGAGGCGATGCTGGAGTACGGCGATCGCGATCGCCACCACCATCGGCAGCACGGTGAGCCCGAACAGCCAGGAGGGCGGCGGACCGTTGACAAATGCGAGCGGGATCAATAGCGCCGGTACGCAGATCGCCACCGCGAACGCGAGCAGTTGCTGACGAACCAACGGTCCCCCGGTATGCCATCGAGCCACAAGTTGCGCAACCGCGCCGATTAACGCGACCGAGAGCAGTCCGGTGCCGACCAGAGCCATCAGGCCGGTCGGATCGTTCCACGACATCGGGCCGCCGATCGGATTCCGATGGCCAGAGAGGCGTACCTCCTCGAGCGTGGGGCTGAGGAACTGGGCCAGCACAACGAGGCCGGTCGCGATCACGGTGAGCCGGGCAAGCCACCGCCAGCGTGGGCTGACGAGATGCCCGTCCGGGAAGACCACGGCGACGCCGACGACCACGATCGACCATCCGAGCGCCCTGGTCGCCTCGCCGATCACGCTGTATACGGCGGCGGCCGGAATGGAGCCGGGCGCGGTGCGTACGCCGTACACCGCGAGTTCGATCGCCGCGTCGCCGAATGCCCAGCAGGCCGCCGCGACGAGCATGAACCATCCAACCCGGTTCGCCGGGCGCGCGATGCCGAGGACGGTGCCGACGATCAGAAACGCGGCGACGGCGAGCGCGGACGACACCTGGTCTCCGGCCGGGACGTGATTGTCGGCCGCGTACACGAGCGCGCCGATCTGACCGACGATCGTCAGGCAGACCGCCACGGCGGCTACCGTGACGGTCTTCGTCCTGCTTGTGGCGCTGGTCATGAACATTATTGTGCGTGGCCGGACGACGCCGGGCTAGGCACCGACCGGTACGGCCGGCGAGCCGATCGGCGCCGTGTTCGTCTGGTCCCGGCGACGACTCGCCATCACGATGCCCAGCGCGACCATCCACACCATGTTCAGCAGGAACCCCGGGCCGAATGCCATCGGGACGAACAGCACCACGCCGCTGATCAGTCCGAAGTATGCGATCCACCTCGGCAGCAGAGTCGCGCGCCGGATCGCGATCGAGGTCGCGACCGTGAATCCGCCGAGCGCCAGGAAGCTGAGGTCGAGAACGAAGTTGCGGACGTCGTTCACCAGCATCAACGATGCCGGATCGGCGCCGCGATGACCGCTGTGTACGAGCGCCGCAAGCAGCGCCGGGTCGAGCCCGCTGGCCGTGACGTAGACGATGCCGGCCGCGAATGCCGTCGTCACCGCCCACCGGGACGCGTCACCGTCACCGAGCGCGCGTACCAGGAACGCCGCGACGGACGCGAAGACCAGCAGCGCCAACACGGTCACGTACGTCGCCGCGTACATCTTCGTGGCCGAACCGGTCGTGAAGTCCGCGACGACATCCGCACGCGACGCGCTCAACTCGGGGACCTTCGAGCCGATCGACACTGAAACCAGCTCAAGAACGACGTACCCGATTGACAGGCCACCGGCGAGCTTCCAAGGCAACCGCATGATCGCCAACTCCTTCCATCTTCACCCGGTCGCACCGCGCAACCGCATGACGGAAGACTCGTCGATCGCGTTTCCCACCGGAAAGAGCAGCGTTCCCGGGCACTCCGGGAAGATCTCCCAAGCTTCGGTTACGTTCGACGTATGACTGTCTTCATCACTGGCGCCACCGACGGCCTCGGACTCGCGCTCGCGCATCGGCTCGCCGCCGACGGAACCGATCTGCTCCTGCACGGCCGCAGCCCGGATCGTCTGGAACACGCGGTCGCCGAGATCAAGGACGCGACCGGCATCGAGCCGAAGACGGTCCTCGCCGACCTCGCAGATCTGGCCCAGGTACGTCAACTGGCAAACGACGTACGCTCAACGACCGGCGAACTCGACGTGTTCGTGAGCAACGCCGGCATCGGCAGCGGCGAGCCCGACGGTCGGGAGCGGCGGACCAGCGCCGACGGGTACGAGCTACGGTTCGCCGTGAACTACCTGGCCGGTTTCCTGCTCACAATGGAGTTGCTTCCGCTGCTGGAGGCGTCCGGAACCGGCCGGATCGTGAACGTCGCGTCGCTCGGTCAGGCTCCGATCGACTTCGACGACATCATGATCGAGCGGAACTACAGCGGTGGCCGCGCGTACGGTCAGAGCAAGCTCGCGCAGATCATGTCCGGCTTCTCACTGGCCGAACGCACCGATGCGGTCACCGTCAACAGCCTGCATCCGGCGACATACATGCCGACGAAGATGGTGCTTCAGGAGATCGGTCGACACATCGACAGCGTGGACGACGGGGTCGCGTCAACGTACCGGCTGGTGGCGGATCCCAAACTCGCCCGTACGACCGGGCGTTTCTACGACCGGATGCGCGACACAAACGCGAACCCGCAGGCGTACGACGCGGCGGCCCGAGCCGAGTTGTGGCGGCGCAGTGTCGAGTTGGTCGGCCTCGACTGACATTCATCGTCGTCGTCATCGCCCGTTCGCCGGTGTCCTGTACCGTGAGCCGGTGTCCGGCATCGTCGCTACCCGACCGCGCCCCGCGCGATCCTCCGACTCGGCCGAGGCCACCACGTCTCGGCTCTCCACTCCGGCCCGTCTGCGGATCTGGACGGTCGCCCTAACGGTCGCGGCGGTCGCCCTTCTGGCGGTCACGAGCACCGGGATCGTGCGGATCTCGCACCAGGTCACCGCGATCGGCAACCATGACGCGCCACAGGCGGCGACGGCCTCCGATCTCTACTTCGTACTGAGCGATCTGGATGCCGAAACGGCGAGCCTGCTGATGCTCGGCAACAGCTCGACGCTGTCCATCAACGAACTCGATTCGCTCCGTACATTCGAGCAACGGCAGGCCGAGGTCGACGTCGACCTGCAACAGGCCGAACTCGCCACTACGAGCGCGACCGAGCGGGCCGAACTCAGCCGGTTCGCCGCCGCGCTGACGCTGTACCGGCAATGGGTGTCGATGGCACTGACGGTCGAACAACAGTCCGCCGACCAGGTGGCCGGGCAGCCTCCGTCCTCGTCGCTCGGCTACTACGCCGAAGCGAGCACGGTCCTGCGGGCGCAGTTGCTTCCGCTCGCCGCATCACTGCGGCAGACCAACGCATCCGACCTCGACGAGTCATTTTCGGCCGAGCGTACGACCTCGAATCTGGCGATCGTCGCCACGCTGATCGTCGGCGTCGCGCTGCTGGTCGCGCTCGTGCTGTTCCAGCGCCGGCTCGCGCGTACGCATCGCCGGATCCTCAATCCGTCACTCGTACTGGCCACGCTCGCGACGGCCGCGCTCGTCGTCGGATGCTGCGTGCTCTTCGGTTCCGAGACCTCGACGCTGCGACAGGCACAGAACGATGAGATCCGGCCTTACCTCGCGTTGACGCAGGCCCAGGCGGTCACGTATGACGCGTCCGGCGACGCGAGCCGCTATCTGATCGAGAGCGATCCGCACCTCGTCGCCACCGACTTCGCCGCGAAGGCGGCATGTCTACGCAGCGGCGGGTCATGCGGCTCCTCGACGACACTGCCGAGTGGTGGACTGGCATCGATCTCCGGCCGTACCGACGTGGTGCAGCTCTGGGACGCGTACGCGGCCGACTTCGCGCACGTCGTGTCGCTATCCGACAGTGGTCAGCGGGGCGCGGCGATCAGCGTGATCACCGGATTGTCCGCAGGGGACGGTGCCATCGATCTCTACCGGTACAACCGGACCGTGGACGAGATCACGGTGGCGGAGCGAAGCGCGTACACCCAACAGCTTTTGAATGCCCAGCGGACGTTGCGCTTCTGGCCGGAGATCCCGGCCGCGGCGATGATCCTGACGATCGCCTTGATCGGATTGGGCGTACGCCCGCGGTTGGCCGAGTACCGCTAATGAGCCTTCGCGATGTGCTCGCTCTTCAGTGGGGGATTAGCGACGCTACCGTGACGGTCCATGACGGTGGAATGAACTCCTCGACCTGGTACGTCGACGAAGGCGATCGGCGTTGGGTGGCCAAATCGGTGCCGGGCGAGGTGGCCGACGACTTCCTGGGCGGGCTGACCGTCGCCACTCGACTTTCCCGCGCCGGCATCCGTTCGGGCGCATCGATGTCGACGCCGCACACCTGCGCGGGTACGACTGGCTGCGACCGGCCATATCCGGCGCGCTGGCGGCGGTCGGCGCACTCGATCCGGCGGAATTGACGTGCGGGCTGTTGCACACGGATCCGGCACCGGAGGCGTTCCGGCGAGACGATCACGACGTGATCGGCCTGATCGACTGGAGCGTCGCCATGCGCGGCCCGCTCCTGTACGACCTGGCGTCCGCGGTCATGTACGTCGGCGGCCTCGACCATGCCGGCCACCTCATCGATGCCTATCTTGAAACCGGCGCACTCGGACGAGCCGAGATCGAACTCGGCCTCGCGACGTTTCTGCGATTTCGGGGCGCGATCCAGGCGGACTACTTCGCCCGGCGTCTGTCCACGAACGACCTGACCGGCATCGCGGACCGCGGCGGGAATGAGAAGGGCCTGTCCGACGCGCGGCGCATGCTGGCGGAAAACAGCGGTTTCTGAACGCCGTCAGCGCCGCGCGGACGCGCGAAAGCATCGACGACCAGCAGTTAGGCAAATCGCCTAACAATTAATAGTTAGATGACTTCCCTAACTATCGTGTCGCCCCTAGGGTCCTGAGCATTAGCCCTTCACCCCTAGGGAGCGGCCTCTCATGAATCGAAGACTCCTGTCCATCGCCACCGCTGCCGTGCTGGCCGCGGCGATCGGTATCACGATCGTCGCCACCGAAAGCGCCAGCGCGAGCGTTTCGACCGGCTCCACCGCGGTCACCGACCTCGGTACGGCCGGCTGGAAAGTACTCACCTCGGCCACCGCGACCCAGACCGGCGCCCAGATCTCCACGCCCGGCTTCAGTACGAGCGGCTGGCTGTCCGTCACGAACGACGGCGCCGACGCTCCCGGTACCGAGATCAATGCCCTGCTGCAGAACGGCACCTGCCCGAACGTGTTCTTCGCGGACAACATGAAGACGTGCTTCGGGCAGATGACCGACGGTCGGTCCGGACACCATCGCGCAGTTCGACGTGCCCTGGTGGTACCGAACCGACTTCACCGAGACGCTCGGCGCCGGCCAGTACGCGAGCCTGATCGTGAACGGCGTGGTCGGCAAGGCCGATGTCTGGCTGAACGGCACCGAGTTGTCGACCAGCGCGACGGTCGCCGGCGCGTACACGAAGTTCACGTTCCCGAATCACGTCGAAGCTCCGCTCCGGTACGAACTCGGTCGCGATCGAGGTCTACCCGAACGATCCGACGACGATGTTCACCGTGGACGACGTGGACTGGAACCAGATCCCGCCGGACAACAACACCGGCATCCAGTTCCCGGTGCAGTTGCAGACTGAGCAACGCGCTCACCGACTCGGCAACGCACACGTCAACCAGGTCACCGCCGCCGATCTGAGCAGCACGGTACTGACCGTGAAGTCGGACATCACGAACAACTCCTCGTCATCGCAGACCGGCACGGTCACCGCGACGATCACACCGCCGAACGGTGGAGCGCCGATCACCGCGACGGCTTCGGTCACGGTCGCGGCCGGTGCGACCACCACGGTCACGTTCCCGGCGAAGACGATTACGGCACCGGCGATCTGGTGGCCGTACCAGATGGGGGCACAACCGCTCTACACCTTGACCACGTCGGTGGCGCAGGGTTCGGCGGTCAGCAACTCGACGTCCGAGCAGTTCGGCGTGCGGACCGTAACGTCCTATCTCACCGGAAGTTCGGCGGCCGAGCCGCAGGGCACGCGCGCCTTCAAGATCAATGGGGTACCGATCGTCATCCGTGGCGGCGGCTTCGACGCCCGATCTGTTCCTCCGCTACTCGCCGAGCGACACCGCGAAGCAGATCGCGCTGATGAAGAACATGGGCATCAACACGATCCGGCTCGAAGGGCCACTTCATGCCGGACGACTTCTACCAGCAGATGGACGCCGCCGGCATCCTGATCAACGCCGGTTACCAGTGCTGCGACTGCTGGGAGGTGAGCGGCACGCTACGGCACCGCGGACAACGCAACACGATCAGCTGTCGGCACAGACGCTCGGTCAGACGCTGCGCAATCACCCCAGCCGTGTTCAGCTTCCAGTGGAGTGACAACGCGCCGACCACGACGCAGGAATCCGCGTGCGCTGACCGCGTTCGCCGCGGCCGACTACTCCGGATCCGTTCGATCTCGTCGGCGGAGTACAAGAGCAGCCCGCAGCTTGGCGTCTCCGGTGAGAAGGAAGGGCCCGTACGACTGGGTAGCCGCCGAACTACTGGTACGACACGACGCACTCCGACGGGTGACGACCACACTGACGAACTCGGTGGCGCGTGGGGCTTCGACAGCGAGAGAGTCGGCCGGCAACACCGTACCGACGCTGGACTCGCTCAACCGGTTCCTGTCGACGGCCGACCTGTCGACCTGTGGCAGAAGCCTTCGACGCCAACCAGTACCACAACAACTACGAGGGCACGAAGCACACCGGGTACGCGTTCGGCACGCTCTACAACCTCGATACCTCGATCACCAATCGGTACGGTGCGTGGAATTCAGCTGAACCAGTACGTCGAGGAGGCGCAGGTCGCCGAACTATGAGAACACCCGCGCGCAGTTCGAGGCGTTCATCGCACACTCGACCAACGCCACGCGCCGTCGACCGGCACGATCTACTGGCAGCTCAACAAGGGCTGGCCGACACTGCTGTGGTCGCTGTGGAACAACGACGGCGACCAGGCCGGCGCGTACTTCGGGGCCACGACGGCGAACTCGCACGCTGCACGCGATCTACACGCTCGACACCGGATCGGTGACGCTCGACAACCTCGGCGGCACCAGCGCAGACGTGGCGTGACGGTCGAGTCGAAGGTCTACAACACCGCCGGGACGCTGCTCGACGATCGGACCTCGGCATCGTTGTCGCTGAACAGCCAGCAGGTTCTCAATTCGGTACTGACACCGGTGGTACCGGCGGCGACCGTGCCGCCCGCGACCGCGTCGGTGTACTTCGTCGAGCTGTTGACAAAGACAGAACGGCGTGCTGGTGGACCGCAACATCGTACTGGCAATCGACCCAGCCGGACGTCACGAACTGGAACAAGACCATCGGGAACCCGCAGGCCACGATGAGCCAGTACGCGAACCTGCAAGCTCTGCAGTCGCTGCCGCACGGCCACGGTCGGCGCGACCGCGACGACAACGCATCACAGGCGGCCCGAACGGTGCCGACCGGCAACCACGGTCACGATCACGAACAACTCGTCAACGCCGACGGTCGGCTTCTTCCTGCGGGCCGACGTCCGTCGCGGTACCACCGCCGGAACCGAACTGTCCGGTGACAACGAGTTGCAGTCGTCGATCTGGAACGACAACGACGTCGACCTGTGGCCCGGCGAGTCCGCAGACCTTGACGGTTTCGTACCGCGAGGCTGACCTGCAAGGCGCGACGCCGGTGATCAGTGTGTCCGGCTGGAACGCGCACGAAGATCGACATCCCCGCACCAGTTTCCTAAGGAAACCCCTTGTTGATCCTGGAGTTAGTTGACGCATCGACGGCGTTTCGTGTCACTAACTCCAGGATCAACTTTGGGCGTCAAGGTGTGAGCGCCGTGACCTGCCGCTGCAATGTCGCTCGTTCGGCGGCCCGATCGAACTGACCGGGCGTGTACACGAACATCAGTACGACGATCGGTCCCATCTGGCAGGCCAGGATCGCTTGCCGATCCCCATACTTGTCCATCGCCGAGCGCTCGTAGCCGTACCCGTGATCGAGTCCGGCCAGCGCGTACGACGTGGCGATCGTCTTGTCGTCCAGGTAAGCGCTATGAGCGCTCGTCACGTAGCTCTCCGCGCCGTCAGCGTCGCCGAATTGCACGAGGACGGTATCCACAATGACGCCGTCGGAACCCTGCCACTCGCTTTCCGCCGCGACCTGGAAACCACGCGTCTGCATGATCCCCTTCTCGTTGGACGAATCCGGGTAGAGGTTCTTGACGAATTGGTCCAGCGTCTCGACGCCACCGGTGGAGTTGGCCACTGAGCGGGCCTTCGCGCCCGCGGGCGGTTTCGCCAGATGCGCCTTCAGGGCCGCGCCGTCGCCGGCGGCGATCGCGACAACCGGAGCGGCGGTTGACGGCACGGTTGTCGGCCTGGTCGGCCGTTGCGTCGTGGACGAGGCGGCCGTGTTGCCGCTGAGGTGATTGCTCGCCATAACGGCGGCGCCGCAGAGAAAGAGGAACACGGCGAGGATGCTGGTGGCGACACGCGCGCTGAAGCGGCGACGTGGGGATGCCGGCGGTGGCCAGGTCGGCACCGAACTCTTGGGGTACGCAGGCAACGGCCCCTGGGCGCCCGGCGGATAACTCTGCGGATAGCCGCGCGGCTGCTGGTAACTCGGCTGGGACGGCTGCGGGGGCTGTTGATACGGCTGGTAAGGAGCCTGATACGGCTGCTGATATGGCTGTTGGTACGGCTCTTGGTACGGCCGTTGATACGGCTCTTGGTACGGCTGTTGATACGGCTCTTGATACGGCGAGGCGCCCGGCCTCTGCTGTGACTGTCCGCCGTATTGGGGCGACGGCTCGTCATATCTCGGCGGTTGCGACGACGGTCGATACGTTGGATCGCTCGGTGGATATTGATTCCACGAACCGTCGCTCATGATTACCCCGTTACGTGCGCCAGCCTCTTGTACGTGAGTCGCGACAGGCTACCCCGAACGGGTAGCGCATGCGCAGCCCCCAAAAAGTTGATCCTGGAGTTATCACCACGACACACCGTCGCTCTGCGGCATTTGGTGCCGTCGCAGCAGGTGCCAACTAACTCCAGGATCAACTGGGTTTTGTCCACATGGGCTAGGCGGCCAACGTGGCCTGTAGGCGGTCCAAGCTGGTTCGGGAACCGCCTACGTGGCTGAACGCCTCGACGACCGCGCCGAACACCGGTGGTACGCCGAGCACGCTCACCTGAGCCGCCGGAGCCACCGCGGTGACACCGTCCACGATGTGTGCGAACAGATCCGCGTCACCGGCCTGCAGTACGCCACCACCGAGCACGACCTCGACGTCCGTACGGGTCAGGTGCAGTCGCCGGATCAGCGCGTTCGCCATCGTCGCCACCTCGGTGCCGAACTCGGTCAGGATGCTGCGCGACACCGGATCCCGATCGGCCGCCGCCGCGAACACCACCGGCGCCAGTCCGAGCAGGTCGTCGTACTCGATGGTCTTCCCGTGAATCGCGATCGCCACGTCCTCCGGCCGCCGCAGCCCGAAGTGCGCCGGTACGGTCTTCGTCAACAACGTCGCCGGGCCACGACCATCCATCGCGCGGATCGCGGCACCCATCGCCTCGGTTCCGAGCCAGTGCCCGCCGCCCTTGTCCCCGGTGTAGTCGCCGAGCGCCAGGAACCGCGCGATCTTCCCGTTCGGATGTACGCCGACCGCGTTGATGCCGGCACCGGCTACGACCGCGACACCCCACGCCCGGAGTGCACCGGCTCGAAGGATCGCGACCGCGTCGTTGTGTACCACCGTCAGATCCGCATGGGCACCGTTCAGCTCACGCAGCGCGACCCGGCGTTCGGCGGGCAGATCGACGTTGGCCAGGAAGTACGCGGCGCAGGCGGCACGACTGTCCGAACCGACCTGGGCCGCATGGCGCGCCGCGTCGACCAGGGACGTCAACTCGTGCCGCCAACGTGCCAGATCCTGGTGCGGCGAGTCGACGCCCGGCCCGCGCGTACGCGCGAGAAGTTGGCCCGACATCGAAGCGACGACCACATCGGTCTTGGAGTTGCCGCCGTCGATGCCGATGACGTACTCAGTCATGGAACTGCGGAAGGAACCCGCGATTCGCTTCGAGCAGCGCGTCGAACAACGGCACCGCCACATCCCACTGACGGACCAGCGGGTTCGCGAGCAGCGCGCGAAGCGCGACCTTACGCGAGCCGGTCTTCGCGGCTTCGATGGTCAGTTCTTCATACGCGGTCACCGCCTGCACGAGCCCGAGCATTTCCGGGGCGAGCGGCGGCACGTCGACCGGGTGCGCTCCGGCGAGATCGACGTGCGCCGGTACCTCGACCACGGCCTCGTCCGGCAGGCCGGCGATCGTACCGTTGTTGCGCAGGTCGACGTAGTGGTGCGCGCCGTCGCCGGTGAGCAGCGACGTCACGAGTGCGGCAGCGGCCTCGCTGTAGTACGCGCCACCACGGGACTCGAGCAGGGCCGGCTTCTCGTCCAGCTTCGGGTCGGCGTACATCTCGAGCAGTGTCTTCTCGATCTGCAGCACTTCCTGCGCCCGGTGCGAACCGTTCATCTGCGCCTGTACGGCGTGGTCGGTGCAGTAGAAGTAGTGCAGGTAGTACGACGGGATGGCCCCGACGGTACGAAGAAGTTCGGCCGGGATCTCGGTGTCACCGACGATGCCCGCGATCGCCTCGTCCGAGGCCAGCATCTCGGGCAGCCGATCGACGCCGTCGACCAGGACGCGGCGGATCCACGACAGGTGGTTGAGACCGGCGTGGTCGAGGCGTACGCGATCCGCGTCCACGCCGAACTGCTTCGCGAGCCGGCGTTGGAATCCGATCGCGACGTTGCACAGGCCGAGCGCCCGGTGACCCTCGTCGAGCAGCGCGCGCGTGACGATGCCGACCGGGTTCGTGAAGTCCACGATCCAGGCCCCCGGCAACGCCTTCGCTCGCACCAGGTCCGCGATACCGAGGACGACCGGCACCGTACGCAGACCCTTGGCGAACCCGCCTGGCCCGGTCGTCTCCTGGCCCAGCAGGCCGAACTTGTTCGGCAGCGTCTCGTCCACGAGCCGGGCGGCCTGGCCACCGACGCGCAGTTGGATCAGTACGGCCGACGCATCACTGACCGCGCCCTCAACCGACGTCGTCATCGTGAGCCTTCCGCCGAATCCCTGCTTGGCAAGGATTCGGGCAGCCAGCCCGCCGACCACGTCGAGGCGTTCCTGCGACACGTCGTGGAGCACCAGTTCATCGACGGCGAGCACATCCGAACGGCGTGCGAAGCCCTCGATGAGTTCCGGCGTGTAGGTGCTACCACCGCCGATAACGGCAATCTTCACAGTTCTTCCGATCTATTGAATAGCAACAGCAGAATCAGCGGGGACGTCAGCGGTAGCCACATGACAAGCAGCCTCGTGCCCGTCCCCCAGCACACGCAGCAGCGGCGTGACCGTCTCACACTTGTCGATCTTGAGTGGGCAACGCCACCGGAATCGGCAACCTTCGCCCGGGTCGATCACCCGCGGCGGCTCACCCTTGTCGGATTCCGCATCGACCGTGAGCGGCGCCCGCGGATCCGGTACGGCCGACAGCAGCAGCTGCGTGTACGGGTGTTTCGCGCGCTGCAGAACGTCTTCGGTCCGCCCGCGCTCGACGATGTGACCGGCGTACATGACCATGATGCGATCGGACACGTACCGGGCACTCGCGATGTCGTGCGTGATGTACAGGAACGAAACGTCCTCGTCGGCCCGCAAGCGAGCCATCACGTTGAGCAGACCGATCCGGATCGACACGTCCAGCATCGACACCGGCTCGTCCGCGAGGATCAGCTTCGGCCGGTACGCGAGCGCCTGCGCGAAGCCGACGCGCTGCCGCTGCCCGCCGGACAACTCATGCGGATAGCGCTCCAGCAGGTCCCGGGCCGGCGTCAGACCGACCGCCTCGACCACGCGCTCGGCCTCAACGCGCCGCTGCGCGGGGCTCAAGTCGGGGCGATGCAGCTTCAGGCCGCGCAGGATCCCGTGTGACACCTTGTACGCCGGGTTCAGCGAGCTGAACGGGTCCTGGAACACCATCGGTACGTCGCCGCGGTACGCCATGCTCGCCCGGCGCGTACGCATCGATCGAAGGGACTTGCCCTGGTACAGGATCTCACCGCTGGTCGGCTTGTAAACCCGGGCGAGCAGCCGTGCGATCGTGCTCTTGCCGCTTCCGCTCTCCCCGACCAGCGCGAGGATTTCCTTCGGGTAGATCGTGATGTCCGCGTCGTCGACCGCGTGCAGTGATTTCCGCGAGAGCGTCCCGCCGACCTTGAAGTGCTTCGTCAGCCCGCGCGTTTCGATGATCGGTGCGGGGGCGGAGTCGGTACGCGCCTGGGGAATCGAGACAGATTCGGTCACGACGAGACCTCCGCACCACGAAAGGCGCCGGCTTCCGACGGCGAGTGAATCAAGCAACGAGAGTGCACGGTGCCGACCGGATACAGTTCCGGCTCGGTCGTACGGCACACGTCCTGAACCAGGCCGCAGCGCGGAGCGAAGCGACACCCGGAGATCGCCTGACCGAGATCGGGCGGCGAACCGGGGATACCGGTCAGCTCGACGCGCGGGCCGCGAATCGACGGGAACGCGTCGAGCAAACCCTGGCTGTACGGGTGGGTCGGGGTGTCGAACACCGTACGCGTGGGGCCGTCCTCGACGACCTGACCCGCGTACATCACGAGCAGTCGATCGGAGAAGTGGCTGACCAGCGACATGTCGTGCGTGACGAAGATGACCGCGAAACCGAGCTGCCGCTGCAACTCCTTGATCTGCACCATCAACGATCGCTGTGCCACCACGTCGAGCGCCGACGTCGGCTCGTCCATGATCACCAGATCCGGCGTGAACAGCAGCGCCATCGCGATCATCGCGCGCTGTCGCATTCCGCCGCTCAGCTGGTGCGGATAGCTCTTGAGGTGGATCGGATCAATGCCGACCAGCGACATCACCTCGCGGCTGCGGTCGAGCGTCTTCTGCCGCGAATACTTTGCGTGCGCGTCGATCGCGTCCTTGAACTGCGCGCCGATCGTGGTGACCGGGTTCAGCGCGTTCATCGCGCTCTGCATGACCACCGAATAGTCTCGCCAACGCAGGTTGTTGAGCTGCTTCTCGGTCATCGTCACGAGGTTCTCACCGTGGAATTTCACGCTTCCGCCGGTGATTTCGGCGGGCGGCGACAGCAGCCGCGCGATGCCGAACAGCATCGTCGACTTGCCACAGCCCGATTCGCCGACGACACCGACGAACTCGCCCTTGTGCACGTCGAGATTGACGCCGTCGACCGCTCGGACCGCGCCGCGCTGCGTCACGTACTCGACCTGAAGGTCCTTGACCTCCAGCAGTACCTCGCGGCTGCTTGCTGATGCAGCTTTATTTACTGGTACGGACACGACGCCTCCTCACCGGACGCAGTGCCGGGTTGCTGACCTCATCGAATGCGTAGTTCAAGAGTGCGAAGGACACGCCCAGAAGGGCCACGCAGACGCCCGGCGCGATCGACCAGAGCGGGCTGCCGCTCTGCAGGGCCTCGTAACCCTCAGCGCGGTACAGCATCACGCCCCAGCTGATCGAGTTCTGATCGCCGAGGCCCAGGAACTGCAGGCCCGCCGCGGTCAACACCGAATACAGCGCCGCACCAAGGAAGTTCGCGACGATCAGCGAGGTCATCGTGGGCAGAACTTCAAAGATGATGATGTACGACCGGCGCTCGCCCCGCACGCGTGCGGATTCCAGGAAGTCCCGGTTCCGCAGCGATAGCGTCTGGGCTCGAAGCTGGTTCGCGCCGTACGACCATCCGGTCACCACCAGCACGACCAGCGTCACTGTGATGGTGCCCTTCCCGGCGTACGCGGCGAAGATGATGATGAGCGGGAACGTCGGCAGCACCAGGAAGATGTTGGTGATCATCGAGAGTACGCCGTCGGCGACCCCGCCGAGGTACGCGGCCGAGACTCCGACCAGGACCGAGAGCACCGTGGCAAAGGCACCCGCGACCAGCGCGATGATCAGCGACTGACGGGTACCGTAGATCAGCTGAGCCCAGATGTCCTGGCCGAGCGACGTGGTGCCGAGCAGGTGCGCGCCGGACGGTCCGAGACCCGGTGCCGACTCCCCCACTGCCAGCGGATCCTTCACCGATGTGAACAGGTGCGGGAACGACGCGACAATGCAGAAGATCAGGAACATCACCAGGCCGACCGTGGCCTTTGGGCTGCGCCGTAGCGCGCTCAGGATCCGGCCGCCGCCGCGCCGGGCGGTCCCGACGTCCACCGCTGGTGGCGCCTGTACAAGAAGTCCAGTCATCAGATTTCTTATCCCTTCGCCCGAGCGCGCGGGTCGAGCCAGGCGATCGCCATGTCACAGAGGAATACCGAGACCAGCACCGCGACCGTGTAGAGCATGAACAGCACCTGCATCAACGGGTAATCCGCGTTCTGGACCGCGTTGAAGAGGAGGTAGCCGAGGCCCTGATAGTTGAAGACGTACTCGATCAGGATTGCGCCGGAGATAACGAAGCCGATCGACATCGCGAAGCCAGACAGGTTCGGCAGGAATGCGTTGCGGGCCGCGTACCCGTACATGATCTTGCGGTTGGGTAGGCCTTTCGCTCGTCCCATCCGGACGTAGTCCTCGGCCAGCGTGGTGATCATGTTGTTCCGCATGGTCAGGATCCAGCCGCCGATCGCTGTGATCAGCAACGCCAACGCCGGGAGGATCGCGTGCTGGAGCACGCTGCCGATGAACGGCCCGTTGAAGCCGGCCACCAGCCCGTTGTCGTAGTTGAAGTCACTCGGCAGTAGGCCGTTCGACCAGACGTTGAAGATGTAAATCAGAACCAGACCGACCCAGAAGTACGGCAGCGCGGACGTAACCACAAAAACCGACGGCACGATCGAGTCCAACCGGCTGCCCCGACGCCATCCGGAGACGATGCCGATCGCCGATCCGGCCATGAACGCCAGGACCGTGGTGATGCCGACCAGGCCGAGGGTCCACGGCAGCGCCTGGCTCACGATCGTGGACACGGGTTCGCCGAGGTCGGTGCCGATCGAGACGCCCCAGTGCCCGGAAACCATGTTGCCGAGGTACGCGAAGTACTGCTCGAAGATGTTCTGGTTCGGCTTGAAGCCGAACGAGGTCAACATCGACTGCAGCGCCGCCGGGGACAGCTTGTTGTGCGTCCGGTCCCGCAGCGATTGCAGCGGCGAGCCCGGCATGAATCTCGGGATGAAGAAGTTGAGTGTCAGTGCTGCCCAGAGGGTGAGCACGAAGAATCCGAATCGTTGCGCGATGTACCTCACGGAGACCTTCTCCTCGTACTCACCCTCATGGTCGTTATCCCTCTATCCCTTTACCGGTGGTCCGCTTACTGTGCCGACTGCGAGTACAGGTGCAGAAGTACCTGCTCGACATCGGGCACGTTGAATGCGGCCGGCTGTGCGTACGGGTTGTCGCTGGTCGGCCAGCCCTGGATGTCCGAGTTGTTGTACTGGAACCAGTCCACCGACTCGGTCGTCGGGATGAACGGGATGTCGGCGAGCATGGCGGCCTCGATCTTCTTCATGATCGTGACCTGGTCCGCGTCCGACGCCGCCGGGTACTGGTCGAACAGCGCGTCGACCGCCGGGTTGTTGTAGCGCTCGTAGTTGCTGTTCGCCTGCTTGCCGATCGGCGCCGAGTTCTTCGAGTAGAGGATCGCCCGCATCTCGGTGTACGGCGTCGGTCCGCCGGCCTCGCCGTAGTAGGCCAGGTCGAAGTCGCCGGTGTACAGCTTCGTGTCGTACGTCTGCTGGGCCAGGTCGGACACCGTGAGGTTGATGCCGATCGGCTTCAGCTCCTGCTTGATGACCGCGAGCGACGCGTCCCAGTCGGTGTAGCCGGTGATTGTGATGACCGTCAGGTTCAACGGGTTCGCCGGCGAGTACCCGGCCGTGGCGAGCAGGCTCTTCGCCTTGTCGGCGTTCGGCGTGGCGTAGCCGGACGCGTTGAGGGCATCGGAGTCGAAGTACTTCTGGAACGTCGGCGCGACGATGCCGGTCTGGTTCGCGGCCGGCTGCTGGCCGCCCTCACCGATCGCGGCGATCTGGGTCCGGTCGATCGCCTGCGCGATCGCCTGGCGCACGGCGAGCGTGCTGGTCGCCTTGTGCGACGGGTCCAGGTTCGGGAACAGTTCCACGTTCGTCACCGGCGGCGACCACGTGTTGTTCGACTGCGACTTGTTCAGGTAGGTCGTCTTGATGTTCGGGATGAACTGACTTCCCCACTGCGCCTTGCCGCTGGCGAGGTCCAGGTTCGCCGGACCGTTGTCCAGGTAGGCCGGGTATTCGATCTTCTGGATGTACGGCTTGCCGGCCTGCCAGTACTTCGGGTTCGCGACGTACTGGATATTGTTCGGCGTGCACGGGCTGACCATGAACGGCCCGGTGCCGACCGGAGCGGTGTCCGCCCAGGTGTCCGGGTGCGCCGCGGCGTCACCGGTGGAGAAGATGTGCTGCGGCACGATGCCGACCTGGTTGGCGAAGTTGAAGAAGTACGGCGTGGCCACGTCCGCGAACGTCATCGTGACCTGGTTGCCGGCCGCCGTCACGCTCTGCAAACCGGCGCCGGTCCACAGCGCGTACAGGTCGGTGGAGGGCTGCGATTTCATCAGGTTGAACGTGAACGCCACATCAGCGGCCGAGAACGGCTGACCGTCACTCCACGTCACGCCGTCCCGGATCGTGAACACGATCGACTTGTGGTCGTCGCTCCACTTGTAGCTGGACGCCAGCATCGGCGTCTCGGCCTGGTTGTTCAGCAGGTCGACGTAGATCAGGGGCTCGTAGACGAAGCCGAGCGACTCGGCGTTGGCCGACGGGTTGAACGGGTTGAACTGGCACGGCCAGGTTTGACCCTGCTCGTTCGCGATCGTGACCGTGCCGCCCTGCTTGCGCGCGGCGTTGAGGTCAACGGACGCCGACGGCTTGGGCTTGCTGCTCGTGGACGCGGCGCTTGAACAAGCGGCCGTCCCGAGCAGGCTGATCCCAATGAGTGCGGCGAGAACCTGAGTTCTCTTCATCGTGGAGGTCCTTCCTGACATTCGAGGGTGCGATGGGGTGAAGGGGCCGTACGCCGACCGTCAGGTGACGGCCAAGAGTTGTCGGGCTGCATCGGTGCCGAGGGCGAGTGCACCCATCAGCGGGGCGTCGAACGGGAATTTCGCCCGGACGAGTTCCGGCGGATAGGGCACTGCCGCATCGAGGGCACGACGCAGGCCGCCCTCGATGTGCTGCCAGGAGCGGATCATGCCGCCACCGACCGCGATGCGGGTCGGATCGACCGCGATCGCCAGATTGACCATGTGGAATGAAAGTTCCGCCACGAACGCATCGACGAGCTCGGCCAGCGAGGCCTCACTCGTCGATCGTTCGAATGCTGCTGCCGGGCTGTTCAGCCCGGGCACGAGGCGTACCGCCGACTGCTGGAACGCCTTGCCACTGACCACGTCCTCCAGCGGTACCCGGTCGGCGAATTCCGCACCGACGTCGGACATCGATCGAAGGTTGTAGCCGATCTCGCCGGACGCCCCGTGCTGCCCGCTCATGACGGTGCCGTTCGCAACGATCGCGCACGCGAGGCCGGTGCCGAGATTGAGGTAAATGCCGGGATCGGCGCCGATCAGCGAGCCCCAGGACGCCTCGGCCTGAGCGGCGGCTTTCACATCGTTCGCGAGCCGGACCTCGGCGCCGGGGAACGCGTCGGCGATCTCGGGGCCGAGTCGCACTTCGTCCCACCCCGGTACGGCCGGCGCCAGAGCCACGCCCTGCTCCCCCGGGATTCCGATCGTGCTGACTCCGACCGCGATCACTTTTGCATTGGGCGCCGACGACGCGAGCACCGCGCGGGCCGCTCGCAGACCCTGGTCGAGCGTGGCGCGGGCACCGAGCGCGGCCGGCGTGTCGACCGACATCGTGCCGAGACGAACACCGGTTGCATCGCTCACCGCGACGGCTATCTTTGTGCCACCGAAGTCGAGGCCGAGCACCACGGGTACGTGCACGGACGGCTCCTTCGCTGGTCAGACCTAAACTGTTTCGCACTTGGTGGTTAGGAAAGTAGACTAACTAACCTCGGATGTGCAAGGCTTTGCCGCGGATCGATACGTCGCAGATCAGTAACGGAGGAGGTCGCGTTGCTCGGTACCCCAGCGGTGCAGGCAAGCTCGTCTCCAGCGCGCCCGCAGATGATTCGCGCCATGAATGAGCTGCTGCTCCTCGACCTCATCCGGGACGCGGACGGAATCTCGCGCGCCGATCTGGCCCGGATTTCCGGGCTCGCGAAGAACACGGTTTCGCTCGCGCTGGCCAATCTCGAACGCACCGGCCTCGTGCACGTGTCCGGCATGCGTACCGGGGTTCCGGGGCCGGCCGCCGTGCTTTACGAAGTCCGGCCGGAATGCGGGTTCGTACTCGGCCTCGACGTCGGCGGCGAATTCCTGCGCGGCGCGATCAGCGACATTTCCGGCACGGTACGGGCTCGGACCTCCATCAAGAGCCGCGCGACGACCAGCTCCAGCCGCGTTGCCGAGCTGGTCACGCTCGCTCGGATGCTCTGTGCCGAGGCGAACGTGGGCGCCGCCGACATCAAGCGGACCGTGCTCGGCAGTCCCGGCGTACACGATCCGCAGCGGGACCATCTCGCGCTCGCGGGCGGCATTCCCGGATGGGAGAAGCCGACCGTCCTGACCGAGCTGCGCCGCGCGTTCGGACCGAACCTCATGATCGAAAATGACGTGGACGTCGCGGCGCTGGCCGAGCGCGCGCACGGGCACGGTCGCGACTTCGAGAGCTTCGCGTTCATCTCCATCGGTACCGGCATCGGCATGGGCCTCGTGCTGAACGGCCAGCTGCACCGAGGTCGGCATGGCGCGGCCGGCGAGATCGGCTACCTGCCGCTCGGCTCCGACGATGACGAGCGAGACGCGCGGCGACGCGGCCGGTTGGAAGCCGCAGCGTCGGCGGCCGGCATCGTCCGGTCCGCGAAGCGTGCCGGCATCCAGGGCGCGGTGACCGCTCGGAAGGTGTTCGCGGCCGCCGACCGCGGTGAATCGTGGGCCACCTCAATCGTGGCCGAGGAGGCGCTGCTGGTCGCGCAGGCGATCTGCGCGGTCATCACGGTCGTCGACCCGGAGCTGGTCGTCCTCGGCGGCGGCGTCGGGCAGGCGGCCGGCTTCCTCGACGCGGTCGCGACCCAGTTGCGGCCGCTCGCCCCGGTCCTGCCCGAGCTACGGGTAAGCGCGCTCGGCGCCGACGCCGTGGTCGACGGATGCCTTGCCGCCGGCCGGTCCCAAGCATGGACCGACATCACGTCCGCCCTCCCGGCAACGTCCCCCGCGGTCCCCCACCAACCCAGTTGATCCTGGAGTTCGTTGACGCGTCGACGGTGTGTCTTGCTGATAACTCCAGGATCAACTTCGCTTGACCGTTCTCGCACCGTACTTATAGCGTCGCCACCCATGAGGAACCTCCGTTCGCGCGTCATGGCTTCGATCGCACATCGGTATGTGCGACGCGTCGGGAAGCGCGGACTCGAACTCTCCTCACTCGGACATTTGCCGCCCGCGGTCCTGATGCCGCTGCGCCGCAACGGCCTCGATCCGGTGCCGGAGCTGGGCGCGGCGCGCGAGACCGCCCCGATCACCCGCCTCGCTTCCGCGTTCGGTCTGCCGATCTGGCTGGTCACCGGTCACCAGCAGGCCAAAGCCGTCCTGGCCGACGCCGATGCGTTCTCCACCGACTTCGCGAACATGATCGGCGGCGTACCCGGCGCGTCCACCAACCCCGGCGGCCTCGGTTTCGCCGATCCGCCGGTGCACACCCGGCTACGGCGCATGCTCACGCCTGAGTTCACGATGCGTCGCCTGGCCCGGCTTGAGCCGCGGATCCACACCATCATCGAAGACCTGCTCGACACGATGGCGCTCGCCGAAAGCGTGGACCTGGTCGCGGACTTCGCGCTGCCGATCCCGTCGCTCGTCATCTGCGAGCTGCTTGGCGTCCCGTACGCGGACCGGGAGGAATTCCAACGGCTCGCGATGGCCCGATTCGACATCTTCGGCGGCGTCGCGCTGTCCTTCGGCGCCATCTCGGAATCCCTCGTCTACCTGCGTGAAGTCGTCCGCAAGCAGCGTCTCAACCCGGGTGACGGCCTGCTCGGCGCGATCATCGCGGAGTACGGCGACGAGATCAGCGATGAGGAGCTGGCCGGCCTCGCCGACGGCGTACTCACCGGTGGATTCGAGACGACCGCGAGCATGTTGGCGCTCGGCGCGCTGGTCCTGCTCGAGGATCCACACGCGACTCGTCTCATCGCCGACGACGATGACGCCGTCGCGCCGTTCGTGGAAGAAGTGCTGCGGCACCTCGCCGTCGTACAGGTCGCGTTCCCGCGCTTCGCGCGCAAGGACATCGAGGTCGACGGTGTGAAAATCGCGAAGGGCGACGTGGTCGTCGTGTCGCTGTCCGGCGCGAATCGCGATCCGGTCCTCGGCGCGAATCTTGAGACCGTCGATCCGGCACGTCCCTCGTCGCCGCACATCGCGTTCGGGTACGGGTTCCACCGCTGCGTCGGTGCCGAGCTGGCCCGGATGGAGTTGCGAGCCGCCTATCCGGCGCTGGTCCGTCGATTCCCGCAGATGCGACTGGCGATCCCGATCGAAGAGCTGGAGTTCCGCAAACTGTCCATCGTGTACGGCGTCGAGCGGCTACCGGTTCACGTCCACGCGCCCATCCCGGCAGGGATATAGCAGTTCGGGGCACGCCATCGATGGCGTACCCCGAACGAGTGCTGCATGTGTCAGATCCGGCGGCGGCGACGGCTTCCGGTGCCGGCGACAAGCGCGACACCGATCGCTGCGACGACCACCTGGATGATGTGCTCGGTCCAGTTCACACCGGACGTGTGCGCCACGTGCAGCGCGGAGGCGATCAGGTAGCCGACGAACGCGGCCACGATGCCGATCAGAATCGTCAGGCCCATGCCCATGTTCTGGCGGCCTGGTACGAGCAGACGACCAAGAGCACCGATGACGGCGCCGATGATGATCGTCCAAATGATGACCCCGAGTGTGATGGTCATGTCGTCAACCTTTCCAAACCGGTAGTTGCTGCGAAGGTGAACTTCATATGCCCGGCCCGTGCACGGTTGAAACGACGTAGGTTGCTAAAAACCCGGAAATACGGTACGCAGCAGGTCAAGCCGCTTGTCTTCGACGCCTTCCGGGGTGTGATCGGGGTCCAGGCGGCCGTACACGAGGCGGATGAACGCTTCGGCCGGGAGAGTCAGCGCGTCGCTGTCGGCTTCGCCTGGTTCCAGCGCCACGGTCGGGCCAAGTGTCAACCGGAAGTTCCGATCCGGGTTCGTCGTCGTGATGGCGATCGGCTCCACGTCGGCAACCGGCTTGCCCATCCGGCCCACCCGCTGCGGGATGACGTCGATCAGCAGGTCGACGGCGTCTTGGGCGACCAGGGCGGACGGATCCAGCGCCACCTCGATATCCCACGCATGTACGGCGTGCTCGCTGATCCGCATCGCGGCGAACCCGGCGACATCGAGATCCATCCCGAACAGATTCAGTGAGAACGACGCCTTCTGCTCCTCGGGCATCTGCTCCAACGTCGTGACCAGGCGTTCGTTCGCCGTCACGCTGTCGGCGACCTGCTGCATCGGCGGCTTGGCGTTCCACACGTCCCAGATCGGCGGGAAAACGTCGTTACCGGGCGCAGGTTCACCCGCCAGTCCCGCGTTCAGAAACAGCTCGAAGATTTCGGCTTGGCTGCCGAGGTGCGATGCGACCTGCGCGATCGTCCACTCAGTGTCGTACGACGGGCCGGTGACCTGCTCTTCGGTCAGCGGTGCGACCGACGCGGCCACGCGTTCGTGAGAATCGCGGACGGCGGCAAGCCATTGGTTGGTATCAGACATGCTGCGAAGTCTAGGTCGGGATCGGTGGAACGCGGCCCGACCTCCGGCCGCCATGACGTCCGTTCCGCCGTTCGCGATCATGCAGCCTCGGTACGGTCAGCGATTCGCGAGGACGTTTCGCAGGTTCGCGATCCCGATCGCAGCTGCGGCGGTCAGCGCCAGCACACCGAGCGCCAGCTCCAGGTGTACGAACAGCAACCAGACGAGCGCGATGACGGCCGCGAGGATCACCAATCCGAGCAAAAACACCGGCAGCCGATGGCGGAGCAACGCCTCGATCGCCATCACGCCCAACAACGCAAGGAACGCGATCCACAGCACCGAATGGCTGTCCGAGATGAACCCGATCCCGAGCAGCAACAGCAGGATCGAAAGCGACGCGCCGGACCAGAACCGCAGCAGTGCGTTGGTCGACGTGGCGCGATCCGGGACAGCGCGATGTCGCAGGTGGGCATGTGGCGAGGACGGTCGCATCGCGCCCTGTACGTGCCTGAGCTGATCGAGCTCGTTGACCGCGTCCCGACGTCTTGCACGCAACGCCGCGATCTCGGCTTCCCGGGCGATCAGGCGCGCCGCGCTTCCGTCGCCGCGCCGGCCTCCGGTGACAGTGGGCGGCAACGCGGCCACACCGGTGGCGGCCCGACGCAGCTCATCCTGTCCGGTGGCGATCTGCACGTTCAAGTCGTCCACCGTGGCATCGAGTTCAGCGACGCGCGAGACCTCGGCGTCCGCATCGGCCGACGGCGTCGGCGGCACCTTGTCGAGTCCGGCCCAGCCGACCGGGTCGGCCCATGACGCTCGAATCGCACCGCCGCGCTCGAATCGCGGTCCGGCCGGCGCCCGCTCACCGCCGAACGGATCCTCGGTATCGAGGCCCCACAGCCCTCGGTAGTCCCGGACCCAGGGCGTGGTCGAGTCGATCAGGATCGGCATCCACGGATGATCGGTACCGGGTCCGATTGCGAGACCGTCGCCCCGCCGATAGTCGACGTACGGGATGCCGAGCCCGAGTCGTGGCTGGTTGCGAGTCCACGGGAACAGCAGCGACCGTACGCTCGTGCCGAACGCGAACAGCCGATCAAGCGCCGGCGGCTGTACCCGGACCAGGTAGTCGCCCGGCAGGTACGCGCCCGAATGCGAACCCGCACCAGCGTGCACAACCGGATGCGTACCGTCGACCCAGTCGATGTCCGGATCGTCGGGGCGCCGCCGCAGCTCGTCACCGGTTTCGTCGTGCGACGAGAACGCCACCCAGGCCGGCTCGTACCCGCTCCCGGTCGGACTCAGGAACATCGTCACTTGTTCCCAGTCGGACTCGTGGTCGTTGACGCCGCCGAACGTACCGCGCCAGTCGTTCATCGCGTACAGATACCAGTACTGGATCGTGACGTAGCCGCCGTCGCTGCCGACGTGCGCGTGGTACGCGTACGGCGGTGCAGTCGCCGTGTATCGACGCTCCGCAGCGGCCGCCAGCCCACCCGGCACGCGACCTCGGAGCAGCAGCGACATTCGCATGCCGGAGTCGATCACCCGGCCGATCAGACCGACGGCCGCCAGCCGGGACACGCCGTGAAACGTCGGCCGGTCCGCCCGTCGACGCCACGCGCGCAGTTCGGCGCCGCGCAGCGCATGCGAGGCGTACCGGAGATAGAGCGATGCGTCGGAATGCTCGCGCGCGGCGTCGGCCAGGCGGTCCGGATCGAGTTGACCGTGGTCGACCAGCAGCGTGGCCGGGCCTCGGCCGTTACGACCGGACATCCAAAGCGCGGCTTCGGCCAGATAGTCGCCGGCCGCCATCGGAAAGAACAGCTCGCCCGCCGTGAACCGGAGCACCGGTTCGAAACGGCGGACGAGTGCGAGCACATCGACGGCGCCCGGAAGATCCGGAGCGTCGGCGGCGCCGATCACGTGCGGGCCGAGCCTCAGGACGCCAGGACGCGGGCCTTCTCGGCCTCGAACTCCGCGTCGGTCAGTACGCCGCTCGCCTTCAGCTCACCGAGTTCTTTGAGCTTCCCGACCCGATCGACCGGCGCGGCGGCTGCCGGTTGTTGGGCCTGCATTTGTGCCGCAGCTTGACCGGCGGCCTGATCGACCATTTGCTGTTGCTGCATATCCGCAGCCTGCTGCTGATCCGCTTGCTTCGCTGCGGACCGACGCTGCATACCACCGGAGACCGCGGTCGCGGTACCGGCTACTACCGCGGTTCGGCCCACCATGCCCAGGAGACCCGGACGACCACCTCGACGACGCATCATCGTGACTTCCTACCTCTCATCAAGCGCGGCGAACGCGGCCAGGACGGTGTCGCGAGGGATCCGCTCCATTACGGCGACCTCCGCGTGCGAATTTCGGAGCGCGTTCGCCAGGCGTGCGGCCCAGCTGTTCTCCCACACCACGACCATGGCGGACGAGTCCGGATTCAGATCGTCGGCGATCGCGGCCAGGTCGTCGTCGCTGAGAAGATCTAATTCATCATCGGCGAGATGGTCGAATGCCTCGGCGAGGCCGGAGTCGGCCAGCTCCACGACGGCTACCGAGCCGTCTTCGTCCTTGCGAACGAACGTCAAATCGATGATCCGCACGGTTCCGTTCTCCTGCAGTTCGCGGAGGGCCGGCGCGACGTCACCGTTGAATCGGTTGCCCTCGAACGCGATGACCGACACGTCGACCGGGCCGAGGTTGCTTGCGGTGAATGTTGAAGTCACGATCGTGAACCTCCGCGTCATGCTGAAAAGTTCTGAAAATCGGCAAATCTCTCAAATCAGCATATGGTGGGCGGACCTCACGCGTGGTCAGTTCTCTCCAGTGCATCAAAACCCACAGCGCCACCCTGGCGGCGGTACGGCTGGCGTGCCCCAGCTGACCGTCGGTGCCGGGACGATTACTTTTAACAAACCTTAAATTATGTCTTGACATAACCGTCACGAAAGCGAAACGTGTCGATGGAGCGCTCTGAGAGTCCACCCCCCAACGGACGAGGAGAACGGCATGTCGCCCAGACATCTACGTACAGTCATGCACCACCGAGGGTTACTTGGCCTTGCCCTGGTCGCGGCAACGATCGGCGTCGCGAGCACGACGGCGAACGCGGCTACACCGACCGCGCACCAAGTCGCACCGGCTGCGGTCGTAAAGCCGAACACGGTCCCCGGAGCACCCGCCGGATTCACCACGACGTGGACTGATGACTTCACGGGATCGTCCGGATCCGCGATCGACGGCAACTGGAAGTTCGACACCGGCCAGGGCGTCTTCGGCACCGGTGAGATCGAGACCATGACGAACAGCACGTCCAATGTGTTCCAGGACGGCAGCGGGCACCTCGTGCTCAAGGCGAACCACTCCGGCACCGACCCGAACTCGGGCTGGACGTCGGGCCGCGTCGAGACGAACGCCGCGACGTTCGGCGCACCGGCCGGTGGCGTCGTGATGATGCAGGCGTCGATCCAGCAGCCGAACCTGAACACGTCGAACGGTGCGGGCTACTGGCCGGCCTTCTGGATGCTCGGTGCCGCGCTGCGGTCCGGCGGTACGTGGCCGGGCGTCGGCGAGGTCGACATCCTCGAGGACATCAACAGCCGCAGCACGCTCTTCGGCACCCTCCACTGTGGCGTCTCGCCCGGCGGCCCGTGTAACGAGTCGTCCGGCATCGGCAGCGGCGAGCGCGCCTGCTCCGGCTGCAACACCGCCTACCACACGTACGCGGTCCAGATCGACCGGTCGGTCTCCCCCGAGCAGATCCGGTGGTACCTCGACGGCGCGAACTACTTCACCATCAACGCCACCCAGGTAGACGCAACGACCTGGGCGAACGCGGTCGACCACCCGTTCTTCATCATCCTCGACCTGGCGATGGGCGGTGGTTTCCCGGCCGCGTTCGGCGGTGGCCCGAATGCATCCACGGTCTCCGGCGGCCAAATGAACATCGACTACGTCGCGGTCTACAACAAGGCCCCGGGCTCCGGCGGCGGTGGAGGCGGCGGCACGGCCGGCCCGATCCACGGGTACGGCGGAAAGTGCGTCGATGTGAATGCAGCGAGCAATGCCAACGGCACCGCGATCCAGCTCTACACCTGCAACGGCACCGCTGCGCAGCAGTGGACGCACGTCGGCAACACGTTCCAGGCGCTCGGTAAGTGCATGGACGTCACGTCGGCCGGTACCGCCAACGGTACAAAGGTCCAGCTGTGGGACTGCAACGGTACGGGTGCGCAAGCCTGGACCGTCGGTCCGAACAACGAGCTGGTCAATACGAACTCGGGCCGGTGCCTCGACGCGACCGGACCAAGTTCGGCCGATGGCACTCGACTACAGATCTGGGACTGCGCCGGAAGCGCGAACCAGAGCTGGACGCTCAGCTGATCTGGCCCGATCCACACCACGTGCTGCCCTTCGACCGGGCAGCACGTGGTCGGGGCTAGAGCCGCGCGGGTGGCGTGGTCGGCGACGCTCCAGTACGCGTCTTGAACCAGATCACCGCGTTGTCGACGATGAAGTCGTCGAGATTTCCGAAGCCGCCGTCTCCCGACGCGATGTGCAGCACGTTCTCCTCTTGCAACAGGTCTCCGTCAACGAGCAGTGAGTGCACGGTCCACAACGGAATACGTGGGTCGATGTCGATGAATTGCGGTCCGAGACTAATTCCGCCGGGAACGTCAACTCCATTGACTCGGATCACATTGTCCGCACCGACGGCCAACGTATTGAACTGCAGAACGGCAGCCTGCGAACGATCGACATTCGGGCAGGTGAACCGGAAGTCCTTCGACGCACCGACAAACGGGGCGTTGTTTTCGATCGGGAACTCGTCCCAGTCCCGGCCGTCGTCTCCGAGCGTGCCACCGGGGCTGTCACCGAATCGCTGCCGCACCGTAATGATCACTGTGTAGTCCGTTGCCATGTGCCTGATCCCTCCGCTCGTCATCGCTGTGAACGAACGTATGACCGCGGACGCGGTATTAAATCGGGACCGGTTCCCCATATTTGGCGCGCCGACTACCCACATTTATCAGAGTCGACGCGGCACGGCTTAGCGCGCCGTGACGAGGCCGAGTCGGGACGCCTCGGCAGCTGCTGCCACACGTGTCGGCGCACCGAGTTTGCCGAGGACCGACGACACGTGATGGTCGACGGTTTTCGCGGAAATGAACAGTTCCGAAGCTATCTCGGCGTTCGTCCGGCCGAGGCACAGCAGGTCGAGGACTTCACTCTCGCGCCGGGTCAGACCGCGAGGGTGATCGCGCGTCGATGGCTGGACACCGTTCGGGATCGCTTTGAAACCGCTGGCGCGCATTCGCTGCCGCCCGACCCGGAGCACGGCCATAGCGCCGAGCGCGTCAAGCATCCCGAGAGCCTGACGCTGTGCCGCTTCGTCGCTCGACATGAGAAGGACAAGCGCCGCGTCGTAAGGGCAGCCGAGATCGAGCCACATCTGCGACGCACGCTGCCAATGAGCATCGATCTCCAGCCGGTACGGTGTCGCGATCGCACGGCCGACGGTACGGGTCGAACCGAGCCGATGTAGCCACACCGCGACCGATCCGGCATCCCAGTAATCGCATTCCGCCACCCCGTCCAGGGCACGTTCGAGTGCCAGCAGCGCTCGGTCTACCTGTCCGTTCACCCAGTACGCCTCGGCGCGGGCGGCCAGGATCGGTACGACGTACTGTGGCTCGGCCGTACCGTCGGCGATGCTCAACGCCGTGTCCAAAAAGTCCCACGCGCCCTCCTCGCCACGGCGCGACCGGATCTGGCCGGTATGCGTCCGAGGGCACAGCTGATTCAGAGGCGAGGCGCCGGCCTGGGCGAGCAACTCGTCGTTCAGCGTTATCGACTCGGTCCAGCGGCCCTGCCGCAGGAGAACTCCGGACTGTCCGCTCATCAGGCAGCGCGTGTACGTACTCAAATCGTGCTCATCGCAGTAGGCGAGGCCCTCGATGAAATACCCTTCGGCTTCGGCGAATCGGCGCTCGCCCGAATAGATCCCTTGCAGATTGACGTACGCCCGGCCGGCGCACGCCTCCAGGCCGTACTCCAGCGCGATCTCCAACGATCGGATCATCACGTCGGACCACTCCTGGTTGAGCGTGGCCAGCACGCAGCCCTCAGTGTTGAGGGCATGGCTCATCACCTCGTGAACGCCCAGTGGCTCGGCAATCATCCGCGCCTTCGCCGCGAGGTCCATCGCCGCTTCGCTGTCGCCAAAGATCATCCGATGTCCGGCCAGGTTGACGTACGCCCAGGCCAACTCCGCGCTCGGGCCCAGCGGTTCAAGGATCGCGAGCGCCTCTTCGGATGCGGCGACCGCCTCCAGACCCCGGCACAGCCGCCCCAATGAACGCGACAGGCCCACGAGCGTACGGCCTTCGCGCAGCCGGTCGCCGACGCGTCGCCACAGTGCCAACGCCCGCTGCGCCGCGTCCGCGGACTCGTGTAGCCGATCCACAAGCTCCAGTTCGTCGGCGTACTCGTCCAACAACGCGCCAACATCCGCGGGCTCGGCGTCGTCGGCATGCCGCAACGCACGTTCGAACTGAGCCGCCGCCTCTCGGTGCGCGCCCAGGTCGGCGCCGTGGCGGGCCGCTCGGGACGCGAAGCCGAGGGCGGCCGGCCGATCGGATGCCGCCTCAGCCTGGAACGCCATCGCGGCCTCGTCGGCCGTACTGATCATCCGCATGGCAGCGAGAATCCGCCCATGGATCGGACCGCGACGGTATTCGGCAATCGCCTCCGCAATGGCCCGCTGCGTGATCTCGTGGCGGAATCGCACCGACGTCCCGCTACAGATCAGCAGGCCGGAATCCAAGATCTCATCGAAAACCGCGGCCGAGCATGCGGTGACCGATTCCAGCAGCGGCAACTCGGTACGGCTGCCGATCAGCGCGGCGACGTCCAGGACCATGCGGGCACCGGTACTCAACCGGGCCGCCCGCGCCAACGCCGCATCACGCGCCGACGGAGGCACCCCGCCCGTACCGCATTGCAGTACTTCGCTGATGTAGAAGGGGTTGCCGCCGGTCAGTCGGAACAGCTCGGTCGCCTGGATGCCGGTACCGACCGCGAGCGTTTGTACGGCGCGCTGGGACAGCGGCGCCAGTCCGATCCGCCGGATCGTGCGTTGTGAGGAGAGTTCGCCGAACGCGACGCGCAGCGGATCCGCGGCCGGAAGTGCGTCATCCCGGTACGTGACAAGGAGGAGTACGGGTGCGTTGCGCAACCGGCGGCCGAGGAAGCGCAGCAGGTCGATCGTGGCCTCGTCGGCCCAGTGCATGTCCTCGAAGACGAGAACGGACAGCCGTCCCGGCGTGCCCGCCTGACGCAATAGCGCGCGGAACAAATCGTCGCGGCCGGCCTCGTCGCGACACAATTGCGCGACTTCGCCGCCGAGCTGATCCGCAAGGTCGAGCAGCGGGCCGAGCGGACGCGGCGTGGACTGTCCGTCGCATGTGCCCCACAGCCATCGCGCGTCCGGCAGATCCCGTTCCAGTTGTTCTACGAGCGCCGATTTGCCAACCCCGGCTTCGCCCGCGATGAGCACGAGTCGGCCGTCGCCGGCGGCGGCCTCGCCGGCATATCCGGCCAGCGCTGCGATGGCGGTCTCACGTTCGAGCAATGGCATGCGTTCAGTGTCCGCCCCCGTGGGCGAAGCGCGCGAGCGTCGATAAGTCAGTGCAGGGTGGTCGGCTCGGCTTGGATCCTTCAACGTGCGGCGCGCTGCTCATCCTCGGGCCGCACGCCGCACGTTTTCACCGTCCAACGTCGGCGATGATCAGAAGTCTCCCGGCGCGTCGAGACGGGGATAGAAGGCGATCTGTGGCGCGCCGGTCACGCCTGCGGCCGCGAGAACGCCGGGAATCTCAGGCTGTCCGGCGAAGAATTTCTGGGCCTGCTCGGCCGACTCCCACTCGTCGACCGAGATGATCTCACCGTCACCAGCCGTGAAGCTGTGGTGAATGCAGCCGACCTTCTTTGATTCGTCGGCGATACGGATCATCGTCTCGGCGTTTGCGGCGGCGTACTGCTTGAACTGCGCCGGGTCTCCGGCGATGCGCATAATCATGGTGACTGACATATTGCACATATTAGTGTTATTCGGTCAAATTATCAGCAAAGCCGCGCTGGCCTGCGCAGCCTCACGGTCCCTGGCGTCGTCGCCGCAGCGATGCCGGCTCAAGTCCATGGACTTGAGCCGGCATCGTCTCGGATGGTCAGCGCCCGCAAGCGGTGTCGACCGCGGCCCCGTCAGTAACCAGGGCCGCCTGCAGCGTCGACGACGGCGGCGTGGTGGTGTTCAGGTCGTCGAGCAACTCCTGGATGTCCGCCCGGAACTTGCGGATCGCGGCGGTGGCAGCCGCGTTGGTGCTCTCGTCCGCATCCTTGTTCAACTCAACGATGGCAGTCTGGGCGTCGGCCTTGATTTTGGTCAGATCCGAAGCGTCGGACTTGATGTTGGTGTCGAATTGCTGAAGGTATCCCTCGGCCGCGATACATCCGGGATTGAGCCGCTCGCCCACCTTCGTGGCGCCGCCGAGCGCCGAAAACAACGTTGCGACCAAGATGATCGGGACCAGGATCGAGACGATGATCGCGGTGATCGACAGGCCTCTGCCTTTGCCGCCGGCGTTGCGGGACTTGACCACACCGACAATGCCGAGGATGAAGCCGACCAGCGGGATGAGGAACGCGAAGATGATCGCCGCGACCGCGGTGCCGTTCGACTGCTGGGGCGGCGGCATCGGCGCACCCCACGGCTGGCCGTACGCGGAGCCCGGATTCCCGTAGGGCATACCTTGCGTCGGGTACTGCGGCGCATATGGGGATGCTGGTTGCCCGTACGGCGACGTGGGCTGCGCATAGGGCGGCTGCGGGTACGGCGAGGTCGGTTGGGCGTACGGCTGGGTCGGCGGCACGTACGGCGAGGAAGGTTCCGCATAGGGGGCATCGGGGGCGGCTGCGTAAGGCTGTTCCCCTGCGCCATGCGGGTACTGCGGAGCGCCGTCACCTGGCTGCTCTTGAGTCGGGTAAGACACTGGATTCCCTCGGATTCATGACGCGGTTGGCCGACATGGCGAGCGTGAGCTTAGGGGCTGCCAAAGGGATCGTCTATCGGGATATCCGGTCGATGACTGCGGAGTATGACGTTGGAGAGAGCTGTCGCGCGGCTTATCCGGACACTCCATTGAGGATATTGAGCGGCCACGAATCGATGTGAATGGGTTGTCGATCTCTGCAGTCCTGTTGGCACCACGGGAGCGACGAACGCTTAGCGCGATCGCCAACTCCAAGGAGGGGGACACATGGGGCTCGGTCTCGTACATCCAGTACAAGATCGCCAAGAAATGGAATGCCGGAGCGACATTCACAACGACCGAGGCATCCGACTTCGCCCGCGACGGCATTCCGGATCTCTGGACGGTCACGCCGGCGGGCGTTGCCCAGGCGTACGTCGTCTCCGATCTCTCCACGACGGCACTCGCGAAGATCAGTGCAAAGGCATCCCAGAACCTGTCGTGACGTCTCGCTCGGTGAACGTTGTCGGCTAAGCGACGAACACCCTGGCATCCGGATCAAGTCCGCTGCCAGGTGTTTGTTGTGGGCGGAGCGGAGGGGATTCGAACCCCTGACGCCCACATCGCCAGTAAGACAGATGCTTTACCGGCAGCCATCACGTAACACCGCCAGGCGGCGTACGAGGCGGCGCGCGCCGGGTACGAGGGCACTTCCGTCGCGCAGGATTCCCAAAAAGTCATTTACTCTTGAGGCGATAGGCGATAGCGACGGGTCCACCTGAAGTCGGCTTTATCTCGACGGTCGACGAGTCACCCGGACCTGTTCCGCTGATGTAGTACGTGGCCACATCCGGCTTACACGTCAAGGTCGCGTCGTTCTCGTTCGTCCCGATGGAAAGAGCGATGGAGACTTCCCCGTTACCAGCGCAGTAAACCGTCAGCTGGTATTGAGCAGCGGATTTCGGTGTGTCGTCGACATCCTTAAGTCCCGAGGCGGTCAACGCCTCTGGACCCGCTGCGACACCTCCCGTGTCGCCGTCGGTGGCCGCTTTTACCGCGTTGAGGAAGTCGGCAATCGTGGGAGCAGACTTCGTCGGCGGCGGGGTCGGCGGCGTTGCCGGAGCAGACGTGCAGGCCGCGACAGCCAGGCAGACCACCAGGGACAGCCATACAGAAGATCGTTTGCGCATCAGCGAATTTGTCCTTCTTCGAGAATTGATAACGGCAGGTAGGCCCAAGATCGGGATCGGTTCCGCGGCCCACCTGCCGAGGGATCAGGTCGCCGTCTCCCAGCATTTGTAGCCTCACGTGTCGATGGACGGTGTGCTCACTGTGCCCGTGCCGCGCGAGACGACGCCGCATGTCGCGGACTGGTGCCACTTGGTCCAGTGCGTCACATAGCCCCAGTTCCAAGCTGAAGGCACCCGTACTTGTTAGATGTAATGGTGTGGGTGTACGTCCACGTCGACGAGATAGTCGCCTCCACCGCGATCTGTAGCTGGAACTGGGCTTTGGCACCCGCGACCAGGATGTTCAGATCAAAGCTCGTATTACCTGACGCCGTCGCCGTTATCTTGAGGCCGGTCTGAATGGACGAGGTGACAGTGCGGAGGGGATTCGAACCCCTGACCCCCACACTGCCAGGGGCGGTCTCGCGATGGTGGCTACCCTCGCAGATCATTGACCTGCGGAGCCTCGGCTGCCGTTGCCGTGATTACCGCTATGACCCGCCGTCGACTGTGTCGTCTGGCACGCATCTGGCACACCGCAACCGCGCGTTGACACGTACGTGTCATTGACCGGTTCAGTATCGAACTGGACGATGATTCAATGGCCACAGACGGCGCGCAGTACCGGATCACCCAGCTCCCGTCGGGCGAGTGCCACCTGTACAGAGGTGACCAGCTGGTTGACATTGAGCATGATCCCGAACGCTCTTTGCAAGAACTCATCTTTCGCTGGGCAGAGTACGTCATCCTCTACGAGGACGATGTAATGGTAGATAGTTGGGCGGCCACTCCCACCGGAGATGCATCGCACGCATTTATCGGTGTCACAGACCTGCCGGGCAAGACGGTCAGCTGTACGACCTGTGGGACATTGCTCGATTCAATGGCGCCCCGACCTGAGTGCCCACAGTGCGGCGGCGAGAGCATCACGATCGAAGTCAGCTCATCCGACAGCGCGTCATTCCATGAGTCGATGTCCATCCGCATGATTCCTGCCGAGCAGCGCGGCGCCTGGCGTATTCGCTGGAAGGCAGTTGAAAGCAGCCTTGACCAGATTCTCAAGCCACATGACGATTCCGCCAGCAGCGATGCGATCAACCACGCCCATCACGACCTGCAGAGCTTCTTTGTCCAGGCGTACCACTTGAAAGACATTCTCAAGATGGACACCGAGGTAAGAATATCCGACAGGGACATCGAAGACGCAATCACGAACACGCGCCCACTTGCATTACTGGCGGATCTCGCGAACCTTGATAAGCACGGGCAAATATCAGGTGGTGGCAGGAATCGTGGGCCGAGAAGTGGGAGCATTCCAATCGTCGACCCTGCGGCCGGTACGTGGTCCGACCAATCACACGGTTGGACTCTCAGCGTGCCGATCCAACACAAAGGGATTGTGCTCGACGGATTGACAGTTGCCCGAGATGCTGTCGATGCCTGGAGGCATCACCTTTCGGCATGGCGGCTGCTGTAGCTCGACGCCGCAGGTTGATGCCCCACCCGCCGGCGTCGTCTCGGCCCGGTCCGTCGCGACGGTCGCGTCCTGTCGTGATGTGGCCGAGTCGTTCATGAGGGTCAGATCCGATGACATGGTGCGGGCGATGGGCCAGCCCGGGGGCTTGCCCGGATCGTCGTCCGCGAAGCGGTAAGACGAATCCGGGGCGCTTGCGCCCCCCGAAGGTGGCCCGATCGCCACGGTCGCACCGCGCAGCGGTGCCTTGATGCGTACATCGAGGCGTCCACGGTGGCGCCGATCCCCCGTCGTACCGGAAGGAGAGCAGCATGAGCGGCAATCGCAAGGGCAACAAGCGCCGTTTCGGCAGTCTCCGCGTGCTGCCTTCCGGCAAGTGGCAAGCGCGGTACACCGGCCCGGACGGCTTACCGCGCAAAGCGCCCAACCAGTTCCAGACAAAGCGTGGGGCGGAGCAATTCCTGATCGAGACGGAAGCCTCGATGCTGCGCGGTGACTGGTTTGATCCGGCCGCCGGCCGAATTCCGCTTCGCGAGTATGCGGCGACGTGGATCGGAGTGCGCGAGCTGAAAGCGCGTACCCGCGAGGAGTACGAGCGGCACATGCGGCTGCACGTCGATCCGTTCCTCGGCGCCGGTCGAGCTGGTCGACATCACACCGGCGGTTATCCGTACCTGGCGTGCCGAGCGTCTGCAGGTGGGCGTCGGACCGTCGACGATCGCGAAGACGTACCGGATTCTGCACGCGATCTTCGCGACGGCCGTCGACGACGAGGTGATCCGGCGCAACCCGTGTCGGATCAAGAAGGCCGGTCAGGACACGGCGGCGGAGCGGCCCACCGCACAGCTTGCCCAGGTCGTCGCGATCGCGGCTGCGATCCAGCCGCGCTACCGGCTGATGGTGCTGCTAGCCACGTTCGCGCAGCTTCGCTTCGGCGAGTTGGTCGGCCTGCGCCGTAGCGCGATCGATGTTCCGGCAACGGAGCTACGGGTGCGCCAGGCAACCGGCGAGATGCAGGACGGCACCCAGGTCGACGACGATCCGAAGTCCGCCGCCGGGAAGCGCCGGATCAGCCTTCCCGGCGGACTGCGACCGGCGATCGAGTACCACCTCGCGACGTTCGCTCAGTCCGGACCGGACGGTCGGCCGTTCGTCGGCCCGGAGGGCGGCATCCCGCGCCGCCGGAACTTCAACCGGGTATGAAAGCAGGCGCTCAAGCGGGCCGGTGTGCCGGACGAGGTCGGCCTGCACGTGCATGACCTGAGGCACACCGGAAGTACCTGGTCGGCCCAAAGCGGCGCGACGCTTAAGGAAGTGATGGCCCGCATCGGACACTCGAGCCCGCGTGCCGCGATGATCTACCAACACGCGGGGCAGGAACGAGACCGGGTGATCGCGGTCGCCCTCGACGCGCTCATCGAGGAAGCGTGGAAGACGACCGACCGCCAGGTCAACGCATGATCTGGCATCGATCTGGCATAACGCTTGATCATCCGTGAAAGCGACGAACACCCTGGCATCCGGATCATGTCCGCTGCCAGGGTGTTTGTTGGTTGTGGAGCGGAGGGGATTCGAACCCCTGACCCCCACACTGCCAGTGTGGTGCGCTACCAGCTGCGCCACCGCCCCATCGTGATCAGTCGCCTGAGCACTCGCGCAATAGTACACATCCCCGGTCGCCCAGTCACTTCGGCATCCCGGTCAACGCTACGCCGATCGAAGAAGCGTGCTGATCAGTTCATCGAGGGGTCGGACGGGAAGATCGCCACCGCTGCCATCAGGCCGCCCTGACGACGTAGGACCATCGGCCAGAGATCGTCCGGCCGGGCCACGAAGGCGTCACCCGGCAGAGCGTCGAACACGAACCACGATCCGGTCTCGATCTCCGACTCAAGCTGGCCTTCGCCCCAGCCGGCGTACCCGGCGAATACCCGTACGGCGGAGATCTTCTCGACCAGGGCCTCCGGGTCCTGGGACAGATCGAGCGTGCCGACCGAACCGGAGACCCGGTTGAAGCCGGCGATCCGGCCGGTAGCCGAGCGAGACCTTGCGATGCAGATCGCCGCCTCCGGTTGCAGCGGTCCACCCTCGAACACGACGCTCGGATCGTCGGCGAGCAGGCCCCAGCCGTCCAGTACATCCGACACGGCCACCTCGGTGGCGCGGTTCAGCACGACACCGATCGAGCCGCCGGCCTCGTGCGCGACGACGAGAACCACCGTACGTTCGAAGTTGGGGTCTTTCAGCGCGGGCGTTGCGACCAGCAGACGACCGGCCAGGGGTTCCACGCCTATTCCCCCGATCCGGCCGAGGATGCGATCACCGGCACCACTGTCGAGCGGTCCGCCCACGCGCTCTGGACGGGGACGGCCCTCATCCGATCCGGCCACCGCTTCACACTCCGTCCCGCGCCCAACCTACAAAACCGTGACGACACCTACAAAACCGCAACGACAAACGTCCAACCGCAAAGCCGACTGCCACATGCCAACCACGAAGCCAACCGCAACGCGAAGACGAAACAAGACCGCCCTGCAACGCACCATAGCTTGCCAACCGGGCCCCGGCTAAGGTCTGTGGCGTGACCGCAATCGCCGAAGTTGCCGTAATTGGAGGCTCCGGCCTTTACGCCCTTCTGGAAAATCCGGAGATTCACACGATAGAAACCCCGTACGGGGAACCATCGGGCGAGATCACGGTGGCTGTGGTCGGCGGACGGCGGGTCGCGTTCCTGCCCCGGCACGGCGTCGACCATCGATATCCGCCGCACCGGATTCCATATCGTGCGAATCTGTGGGCGCTGCGCGCGATCGGCGTACGCCAGGTCCTCGCGCCGTGTGCCGTCGGCGGCCTGCGGCCGGAACTCGGGCCGGGCACGTTCGTGGTGCCCGATCAGCTGATCGACCGGACGAGCGGCCGGATTCAGACGTACTACGACGAAGGCGCCGTACACGTGAATTTCGCTGATCCGTACTGTCCCGTGGGCCGAGCGACCGCGCTCGCCGCGACCGCGAGGCACGGCATCACCGCGACCGACGGCGGCGTCATGGTCGTGATCGAAGGGCCGCGCTTCTCGACGCGGGCCGAGTCGCGATGGATGACAGCGGCCGGCGGCGCTGTGATCAACATGACCGGCCACCCGGAGGCGGTCCTCGCCCGTGAATTGGGTCTCTGTTACAGCTCGATCGCGCTCGTCACCGATCTGGATGCGGGCGTTGAGGGTGATGTCGGCGTGACGCACGAAGAAGTGTTCCGGGTGTTCGGCGAGAACACCGAGCGTCTACGGAACGTGCTTCTCGACGCGGTCGCCGCACTGCCGGAGGAGCGGACGTGCGCGTGCGGGCACGCACTCGACGGCCTCACGCTGCCCTTCGAGCTGCCGTAACCGGGCTACTGCACGTTGCAGGATGATCCGTTCACGGTGAAGCGGCCCGGGGTCTGGTCGGTGTTGCCGTGTTCGGTGCCGAGGAACCCCAGCGTCACGGCCCCGCCGACCGGTACCGCCCGGTTGTAGGACGTGCCCTCGACCGTCACCGACGTGCCGTCCTGACTCCACTGACCGTTCCAACCACCGCCGACTTTCTGGCCGTCGGCCAGTTCGAAGTGAAGCGTCCAGCCGTCGATTGCGGCGGTCCCGGTGTTAATGATCGTCACCTGCGCGGTGAAGCCGAACACCCACTGCGACAGCACCTCGTAGTCGACTCGGCACGAGACGTCTGCCGCTGCCTTCGTGTGTTTCGGCGTGGGCTTCGGCGCGACCGCGGCGTGCGTCCCGGTCGCGGTCGGACCAGGAGCGGGCGGGGTCGCGCTCGGATCGGCCTGATGCAGCGACGCCCAGGCAAGAACACCAACCAAAGCGGCCAGGAGTACGGCCGGCAGCGCGAACATCCCGCGCCCGCGCCGTCGCTGTCGTCCCTGCCCGGCGGCTGCCACAGTCGCGGCCGGTGTGCCGGACACCGGGACCTCGGCCCGGACCGACGGTGGCGGCGACGCGAAGCCGTGCGCAAGCACTCTCGTACCGGTCGGGCTGCGCAGCTCCTCAACGGCCGGGAACTCGGCCAGTGGAACCGCACCGTGCACCGCCGGACGGGCACGCGGATCGCCGGCGCGGGCGATCGCGGCGAGTTCCGTGCTCACCTCGGCGGCCGTCGGCCGGGCGGCCGGATCCACCGCGAGCGCACGTTGGCACAGCGTGATCAGATGCGGCGGCATCCCGGGGATCGCCGGAAGCGGTGCCGGCGGCACGTACTGGTGTGCCGACAGCATCTGAGTCGTGGTCTCCGACGCCCAGGGAAGCCGGCCGGACACCATCTGATACATCACGAGTCCGAGCCCGTACACGTCGGTGGCCGGCAGTGTCGGGCCGCCGGAGAGACGTTCGGGTGCGAGGTACGCGGGTGTACCGAAGATCTGCGTGTCAGCCGCTTCGCCCGGCGATGCGGAGATGCCGAAGTCGATCACTTTCACGCCGTCCACGCACAGCATGATGTTGGACGGCGTGACATCGCGGTGCACGACGCCGTACTGGTGTGCGGCCGAGAGCGCCGCCCCGACCTGCGCTCCGATTCCGGCCGCGGTCGGCCAGGACAACGGGCCACGTAACAGCACCTGCGCGAGCGACGAACCTTCCACGAGTTCCATCACGATGTACGGCGTCACCGTCCCGCGGGCGTCCACGCTTTCGCCATAGTCGTACACGTTCGCGATGTACGGATGAGTGATCCGGGCGATCGCCATCGCCTCCCGGCGGACGCGGTCGACGAATGCTCCGTCGGTCGGCGTAGCGCCGGTCGACCGCCCGGCCGCCGGGACGGTGGCGGACATCAGCTTGACCGCGATCGGCCGGGCCAGCACATCGTCGTGGCCCCGCCAGACGATCGACATGCCACCGGCCGCGATCGGCGAAATCAGCCGATAGCGCCCGTCGAGCACCGCGGTGCCGTTTGGCGTACCTGCTGCCACCCGCCCCCGCGGCCCCATCGGTGGCACCGTCCCGGTCACGGTTACAGCGTGGCACAAGTCGGATATTCGTCTGCGAAATCGGCACCAATTGGGACCTTGTGGTTACGCGCGTGACGCCGTGAGTTGGTCCGCGCTAGTATCAAGAAGCAAGATCTGCGGCAACAACCCTTCGGGGGTGACAGGTTTCGACTCTGTACGTTGCGGTAGGGGAAGCGAGCCGAGGAAGCCAACGTCGCCTCGTTAATCGTCGTTGGAAACCAATAAGCGCCAATTCAAATCGCGCTAACTACGCTCTCGCTGCCTAAGCGATAAGCGTGGTCGTCGGTCTGGGAGTGTCTCCGGCCCAGTAACCGGCGTCAGCTAGGAGACTGGCCAAGCGGATCCGGTCACGGGGTCCGTACGGTGAGATTAATTGTGGCTGGGCCCGTCATCTCAACTCGCTCGCGTGATTGAGAGGGCCGAGGATGGCATAGCGGGCTGCGCTCGGAGAAGTCCTATCAAACCGGCGGAGGACCCGGGTTCGATTCCCGGCACCTCCACGAACGACTACGGCGTCACCTTCACAAGGGGGTGGCGCCGTTGTCGTTAGTCGTCCCGACCCTTGGAGCGGCGGCCGAGGGCTCGTGTGATCTCCCGGTTCGCATCGCGTTCGGCCAGGTCGTTCCGCTTGTCGTACGACTTCTTACCGCGCGCCAAGCCCAACTCGACCTTCGCCCAGCCGTCCGAGAAGTACAGCGACAGCGGTACGAGCGTCAGCCCATCTGCGTTGATCTTGCTGATCAGCTTGTTCATCTCAACCCGCTTGAGCAGCAGCTTGCGCGTACGGCGGGGCTCGTGATTGGTCCAGGTGCCTAGCGTGTACTCCGGGATGTGCACCTGATACAGCATGAGCTCGCCACTGCTCTCGCCCGCGAATCCGTCGACCAGCGACGCCCGGCCGGCGCGCAGCGACTTGACCTCGGTGCCGGTCAGGACGAGTCCGGCCTCGACGGTCTCGAGGATCGCATAATCGTGACGCGCCTTCTTATTGGACGCGACGAGCTTGCGACCTTTCTCCCTGGGCATCCGGCTATCGTACCGACTCGGGCCGGTCGACCGCGAAGTCCACCAACGCGACGATCAACAGGCTGGCGGGTACTAGCAGAAGCAAGCCGGCAACCAGGTCAACGGTTGGACCGGGGTGCCGTCGATGCGTACTTCGAAGTGCAGGTGGTACCCGGTCGCCGCGCCGGTCTCGCCGACCAGCCCGATGACCTGACCGGTCTTCACGTACTGCCCGGCGTGCACCATGATCCGCGACTGGTGGCCGTAGCAGTTGGCGATTTCCTTGCCGTGGTTGGCGCCCGGTCCGGTGTACAGGCCGGTGTCGATGCACGTGTAGTTGCCGTAGCCGCCGTCCCAGCCGGCACGAATCACCCGGCCGCCCCGAGCGGCGTGGATCGGCGTTCCACCGGGATCGGCAATGTCCACGCCGGCATGCAGCTGCCATCGCTTGTAGATCGGGTCGAACCGCATGCCGAAGTTGCTGCTCTTCCAGCCGTGGATCGGCATGATGAAGTAGCCGGACGTGCCTTTGGGCGCCTTCGCCGTGGTACCGGATCCGCTCTTGGATCCCTGCGTGGAGCGAGCCGCTGCGGCTCGATCAGCCGCCGCCTGAGCCTTCAACTGCGCGGTGATCTGATCGTTCTCGCGCTGCAACGCCTGGTATTCGGCCAGCACGGATGACTTGTTCTTCAGCGCGGCCGTAAGCGCGGCTTGGCGCTCAGCGCTTCGCGCTGATCAGGGCAACCAACTTGTTCACCGCATCCGTCGTGCTCTGTGCAGCCGCCGCCGCACCTTGCGCCCGCTCCACCGCACTCACCGCGGTCTTCTGCGCGGTCGCCGACTTCTGCGCCGCGGTGTGGGCCGCCACCAGGGCCTGCTTCGCAACCTGTTCGGACGCGAGATAGGTATTCAGCGTTCTGCGCTGATCGGCGAGGACCTCGTTCGCGAGGTCGAAATGATCGAGGACTTCGCCCGGCGCGCCGCTGGCCAGCAACGAGTCCAGGCCGAGGAATGCGCTGCCCTGATAGACCGAGGTCACGAGATTGCTGATCGTGGCCTGCTGCGAGATCACCCGGTTGTTGTCTTCGACCACGGTCTGATTCGCCGCCACGACCGCCTGCTGGGCCGCTACCCACGCTGCGTTCGCCTGATCCGCGTTCACCCGCGCGGCGACGAGGACGCCGTTCGCGGTCGCAAGGTCCGTACGCGCACCGTCCAACTCGGCGTTGGCCGTGGCATACGCCGCCGCGGCCGCCTGCACCGTCGCGCTCGCCCCTTCGTACAGCGAGTTCGCATCCGCCAGCGCTTGCGCCAGGGCGGCTTTGCGAGCCGTCAGGTCGCTCGACGAATCGGCCAGTACGTAGTGGACCGACGGCGCGCCGGTTGATGGTTGTTCGTCGCCGCACACGGTCAGGCCCGCCACGGCGAGCAGCGCGCAGGCACCGAGCGTCGTCCACCGTCGAAATCCGGTCATCCGCCACCCCGCGTTCGCCGCTCAGCTCACTCCGGCACCATCGGTCCTTCAGGCACCTTTAACCATTCAAGCACCAATTAGCACGATAAGCGACAATCATCGCAAAAGCGGAGAAAGAATCACCAAGAACACAAAGATGCCGGGGTACGCCCAACTTGGCGTACCCCGGCATCTTGATTTGGATCTTGTGGTTACTTCTTGATGTAGACGCGCAGCGTGATCCAGCCGGTCACGCCGGATACAAGCGCTCCGGCCAGCAACAAGTAGCCGCCGACTTGATAGATGGTGCTCCACTCGATCTCGCCCAGGATATTTCGCAAAGCGCTGAGCGACCCGTCGATCAGGAACACCTTCGCGCAGACGATTCCGACAAAGCCGAGGATCGCGCCGAGCACGCCGGCGAACATCGCTTCGAGCACGAACGGCGCCTGGATGAACCAGTTGGACGCGCCGACGAGCTTCATGACGGCAACCTCCCGCCGTTTGCTGTACGCCGCGACCTGGATCGTGTTGGCGACCAGCAGCAACGCCGCGAGTCCCTGGGCGATCGCCAGGACCAGCGCGCCGTTCTGCACCGCGCTGAGGACGTTGAAGACCTTCTGTAGCAGGACCGCCTGGTTCTGGATCGACGTCACATGGGGCTCGCTCGTGAATTGCGAGTTGAACTTCGAGAAGTCGTCGGGGTTCTTGAGCTTCACCCGGACCGATGGCGGCAGATCCTGAGCGGACGTCGCACCGACCAGGTTCGGATATTCGGCGCCATCCGCCTTCTGGAACTCCACATACGCCATTTGCTGCGTGATCAGGTGTGCGGATTTCACCAGCGGGTCCTGGCCGATTTTCGCGGCGAGCGCTTGCTGGTCGGCGGGCTGGGTGGTCTTGTCCATGTAGACCGAGACCGACAGGTTCCCGACGAAGACCTTCTTCATCTCGTCGATCTGGTGATACATCACCAAGGCTCGCACCGAGCATGGAAGAGAGACACGGTCATCGTGATGATCATGGCAATCGTCATCGTCACGTTTCGCCACAGGCCGATCATGACCTCGGACAGGACGTACTTCGCGCGCATCGGCGTGGAATTCCCTTCAGATCTTCAGCCCGAATTACCTACGTGCAGCCTTGCCCCGACTTGCGGGTCGGCTCAGCCGTAGACACCACGCGGCTGGTCGCGCACGATCTTGCCGCCCTCGATCTCGATGACGCGGCGGCGCATCTGGTTAACGATGTTCGAGTCGTGGGTGACCATGACGACCGTTGTCCCGGTGCGGTTGATCCGGTCCAGCAGACGCATGATCTCGATGGATGTATCCGGGTCGAGGTTTCCGGTCGGCTCGTCCGCGAGCAGGATCAGCGGACGGTTCACGAACGCGCGCGCGACGGCCACACGCTGCTGCTCACCACCGGACAGCTCGTGCGGGTAGCGGTGCTCCTTGCCGCCCAGGCCGACCAGCTCCAGCACCTCGGGCACGACGCGCCGGGCGACCGCCTGCGTCTTGCCGATCACCTCGAGCGCGAACGCCACGTTCTCGTACGCGGTCTTCGTCGGCAGCAGCCGGAAGTCCTGGAAGACGCAGCCGATCGAGCGGCGGAAGTTGGGGATGCGCCACGAGCGCATGCCAGTGACGTCCTTGTCGTTGACGACGACCTTGCCCTTCGTGGGCTCGACCTCGTGCAACAGGAGCTTGACGATCGTGGACTTACCGGAGCCGGACGGCCCGATGAAGAACACGAAATCGCCCTTGTCGATCGAGACCGACACTCCATCGAGCGATGGGCGCGCCGCCTTTGGGTAAGTCTTCGTCACGTTCTCGAGCCGAATCACGCAGGGGAGTTTACGCGGTGTCACTGATTCGCCAAGTCCGCCATCCTGGGCCAGGCGACGCAGCCGGGTCCATAATCAGGGCGAAAAGGGCACAAAATCCCGCAGATTATCAGTGATCTGGATCACAGACTGGCATAACGCTCGGGTGTGTTACGCGGCTTGAACTTCGCGTTCACGCTGCTTGCGCCACTTGATCCCGGCTTCGATGAAATCGTCGATTTCGCCGTCAAAAACAGCGCTCGGGTTTCCGACCTCGTGTTCCGTGCGGAGATCCTTCACCATCTGGTATGGGTGAAGCACGTACGAGCGCATCTGATCGCCCCATGAGCCCATCACATCGCCGCGGAGTGCATCCATTTTCGCGGCTTCTTCGGCTTTCTTCACGGCGAGTAACTTCGCCCGCAGCACGAGCAACGCCGAGGCCTTGTTCTGGAGCTGTGAGCGTTCGTTCTGGCACGAGACCACGATGCCCGTCGGAATGTGGGTGAGTCGGACCGCGGAGTCGGTCGTGTTGACACCCTGACCGCCGGGGCCGGACGCGCGAAAGACGTCGACCCGGATCTCGTCGTCCGGGATGTCGATCGCATCGGTCTGCTCGACCACGGGGACCACTTCGATCGCCGCGAAACTGGTCTGCCGCCGACCCTGGTTGTCGAACGGGCTGATCCGGACCAGCCGGTGCGTACCCTGCTCGACCGAAAGCGTCCCGTACGCGTACGGCGACTTGACCGCGAACGTAGCCGACTTGATGCCGGCCTCTTCGGCGTAGGACGTGTCGAAGACGTCGGTCGAGTACCCGTGCCGCTCGGCCCATCGCAGGTACATGCGGAGCAGCATCTCGGCGAAGTCGGCCGCATCGACGCCACCGGCGCCCGAGCGGATCGTCACGAGCGCTTCCCGGGCGTCGTACTCGCCGGACAGGAGCGTCCGGATCTCCAGCTCCTCGATCGCCTTGCGCAACGACGCGATCTCGGTGACCACCTCGGCAAGGGAATCCGGGTCGGACTCGTCCTGTGCGAGATCCAGCAGCACGCCGGTGTCATCGAGTCGGCCACGAAGGCGCTCGACCTTGCCGATTTCGGACTGAACGTACGACAGCTTGGACGTGACCTGCTGAGCGCGTGCCTGGTCGTCCCAGAGCGACGGAACGGAAGCAGCCGCTTCCAGCTCGTCCTTCTCCTTGCGCATCCGGGGCAGATCAAGGACGGCCTCAACGGCACGCAGGATCTGGTCGAGGCTCTTCAGCTGCTCGTGGTAATCAACTTCGGTCACAGGAGATAACAGTACGTCGCGTACTTGATCAACCGCGCGCCTATTCCGCTTAGCTGGTGGGTGCGGATTTCAGCCATGCGAGCGCGGCTTTGTGGTACCCGACCGCGAAGTCCTGCGCGGCGGCCGCGAACGACTCCCCTTCGGCCCGCATCCCCTTTGCGGTCTCGCGGATATCGGCGAGCGCCTGGGTGTGATAAGCCGTCGCCTCTTCGTATGTCTCTTTCAGAGCGGTCGGCTTCTGGAACGCGCCGAACGCGGTGCGCAGCGCGACCGGGTTGCGTACGGCCTCGTGGCCGGCATCCTCGGCGAGCCAGCGCGCAAACGCTCGCTTTCCGGCGGGCGTGATCGCGTACGGCTGGCTGGACCGCGCACCCGGCTTCCCCAATCGGACATATCCCATCGTGGCAAGCGCCGGAAGCTCCCGGTAAACCTGACTCCGCGTCATCGACCAGAACGAGCCGAGGCGTCGGACGGCTTCCGCCATTAACTGTCCGCCGGTCATAGGACCATCGTGGAGCAGGCCGAGAAGCGCGGCCGCTGTCGCATTTACTCCGGTGTCTGGCATGCCTACTACGCTGCCACGATTTGTCGGCCACGTCCAGTATATCGCCTTTCGACACTCTACTGTGGCCTGTCCTGACCCAGGCATTGTCCACAGGGGCGTGATCATGCTGCACGCTCATGTCAGGCCAGCCTTACTATCAACAGAACGTGACCGTTTGACACAACCTGCCTATAGCAGCTACCTTGCGCTTAATAGTAAGTTGATTTGCCTATCTTGGAGCTCGGTGGAACGCGTGGTTGATCGACTGTCCGGATCGGCGAAGCTCTTGCGTGCGATGAATACCGCCGCAGTCCTGTCGCACCTGCTCAACCGCGGCCCGCTGACACGATCCGACATCCGGGAGCTGACCGGCCTATCCAAGCCGACAACGTCCGAAGTGCTCCGAAAGCTGGTCGAGGCCGACTTCGCGATGGCGATCGGCCACACGTCCGGCGGGCCGGGCCCGAACGCGGAGATCTACGCGATCAACCCGGACGCCGGGTTCGCGGCCGCGATCTCGGTACGCGAAACGGCCGGCGATCCGTCCGTCGCGACCGCGATCTGCGATCTGACCGGCGAGGTCCGAGCCCAATCGGAGATCGTCACGAAGCTCGGCACGACGCCGGCCGACGCGCTTTCGGCCGGTCTGCGCGATCTGTGTGCCGGTGCCGGGATCCCGTTCGCCGCGATCCGGCACGTGCAACTCGGCGTGCCCGGCTCGTACGATCCGACGAGCGACACGATTCGCCTCGTCGACGTACCCGGGCTGGAGCGTCCGGGTCTCGTCTCGGCGCTGCGCCGGATGCTCGGTACGCCGGTCTCGATCGACAATGACGTGAACCTGGCCGCGATCGCCGAGCGGCGTCGTGGTGTGGCCGCCGGCGTACCGACGTTCGCACTGCTCTGGCTCGATCACGGCCTGGGCCTCGCGATCGATCTCGGCGGCCCGCTGCTCCGCGGTGCGCGTGGCGGCGCGGGCGAGATCGGATATATGCCGGTCGGCCTCCCCCAGCGCGGCCGAGGGCCGGGCATGCGCCCGGCGCCGGACCTCGACGAGATTCTCGCCGGCGCGGCCGTCATCGAACTCGCCGCGGCACATCGGGAAACGGCCGACGGCGGTTCGCCGCGCCGCAACGTGCTGGGCGCCGCGAAGACGCTGGAACTCGCGGTGACCTCAGGCAACGACGCGTTCATCGCCGCCCTGGCCGAGCGGATCGCGGTCGCCGCCACCGCGGTCGCCGCCGTCCTCGACCCGTCGCTGATCGTGCTGGGCGGCACGGTTGCGCAGGCCGGCGGCGTACGACTGCGCGATGCCGTCGCGGCCGCCATCCAAACCGCGGCACCGATCGATGCCGAGGTCGCGACAACCGGCCTGGCCGATGATGCCGTTCTGCTCGGCGCGATCGACGCGAGCCTCGAAGCCGTACGCGAAGTGCTGATTCAGGCGGCACACCACATGAATAGTTAGATGTATGCATGACCGATCCTGAGATCACGGTTTACGGCGCCCCGTGGTGCCCGGACTGCAAGCGTGCGAAGACGTTCCTGGCCGAGCACCGGATCCCGTACACGTCGATCAACATCGATGAGGATCCGGACGGCCTGGCGTACGTCGAGAACTACCAGAACGGCGGCCGGTCGATCCCCACGATCCGGTTTGCCGACGGCACCCACCTGGTGGAACCCGGGAACGACGAACTCGCCGACAAGCTCGGGATCGACCGGACCCCGAAATGCCGCATGTACGACCTGGTGATCATCGGTGGCGGTCCGACCGGTCTCGCGGCGGCAATCTACGCGGCGCGCGAGGGCATCGACACGCTCGTGGTGGACAAGGCGGGACTCGGCGGCCAGGCCGGCGTAACCGAGCGGATCGACAATTACCCTGGCTTTCCCGAGGGCGTCGGTGGCGCGGATCTTGCGGATCGCTTCATCGCTCAAGCCCGCCGGTACGGCGTCGAATTGCTGTCCGCGGTCGCGGTGACCCGGATTGCCGAATCGGTCGACGGAATCGAGCTCACGCTCGCGACCGGCGTGGTGGTCGGCGCGTTCTCGGTGCTGGTGGCGACCGGCTCGTCGTACCGGCGGCTGGGCGTACCCGGTGAGGATGACTTGATCGGTGCCGGTGTGCACTTCTGCGCGACCTGCGATGGACCGTTCTACCGCGGAGCCGCCGAATTGGCGGTGGTCGGCGGTGGGAATTCGGCTCTTGAGGAGGGTCTGTTCCTGACCCAGTTCGCCGATCGGATCCACGTCTTCGAGCGGTCCGGATCACTCAAGGCGTCGAAGTTGCTACAGGACAAGGTCGCGCACCATCCGCAATTCGAAGTGCACCTGAACACTTCCATCGCGGCGCTGGAAGGCAAGAACGGCAAGCTGACGTCGATCCTCGCGCGCGGCGCGGACGGGACCGAGACCGCGTACCACCCGGCGGCCGCGTTTATCTTCATCGGGCTGGACCCGAACACGGGATGGCTCAACGATGCGATCGCGCTTGACGCGTTCAAGTTCGCGACCGTCGACAATACTTTCGCGACGTCGATGCCGGGCGTATTCGCAGCCGGGGACGTCCGGGCCGGGTCCACGAAGCAGCTGGGTTCGGCGGTCGGCGACGGCATCGCTGCACTGATCGCGATTAGGCGCTACCTGCAGTCCCGCGAGTTGGCGCGAAGCTAAGCGACTACAGGACGCTCCGGAGTTCCCACAGTTCGGGGTAGAAGCGCAGTTCGATCCTCGACCGGAGATAGGCGCCCCCGGCCGAACCACCGGTACCGGGCTTCGTGCCGATCTGTCGCTCGGCCATCAATACATGCCTCGCACGCCACAGCGCCCACGACTGATCGTGATCCATCAGGGCCTCGGCCAGATCCCAGATCGGGCCGTAACCGGCGCGATCGTGAGCGACGGCGCGCATCGATTCGGCCCGCTCATCCGCGGTCGCCACCGCGAAGCCGGCCCGGCGCAGCGTCTCGATGAATCCGTCCCACAGTGACGGTTCGTCGAGGCGCAACTTCAGCTGGTCGCGTTCGAACTCGGTGAGGCCGCGGAACCGTTCGATGTAACCGGGGTCCTTCAATCCGGACAGGAACTCGATCTCGCGGAACTGCGCGGACTGGAATCCGGACGCCGGCGCGAGCTTCTGCCGGAACGCCAGGAAATCCTGCGGCGTCATCGTGTCGATCACGTCGACCTGGGCGACAAGGACCCGCATGATCGCGCGACAGCGTTCCAACCGAACCCTCGGCAGGTACGACTCGCCGACCATCATCCGGTCGCGAGCATTGCTCAATTCGGACAGCAGCAGCTTGAACCACAGCTCGTAGACCTGATGGATCGTGATGAACAGCAGTTCGTCGTGTGCCGGTGGACTCGACTCCGGCACCTGCTGGTCGAGCAGTTCGGGCAGCCGGAGATAGCTGCCGTACGTCAGCAGCCCGCCCTGCTCGCCGAAGTGCGGACCGTCAAACACGTTTCCACCTGCGCCTACGCTGTTCACACCGGTACGTTAACGCACGCTCAGGCGGTCACCCGCGCGAGTCAGGGGCATTTGACGGCGGCCCCCCGTTGAGGCAGATTCCTAATCCGTGACGTCGACGCTACGGAAATGGCTATCCGGGCTGACCGAGACCGAATTGGCCGGCATCCTCCAGCGGCGTCCGGACGTCCTGGTGCCGCGTCCGCCATCGACACTGGCCGACCTTGCCGACCGGCTGCATCGCCAGCAGAGCCTGCGATCCGTGCTCTTCGACATGCCACAGCCGTGCCTCGATCTGCTCGAAACGCTGCTTGTCTTTGGAGCGGGCGGGATGACCCGCGCTCATCTGGCCGCGATCCTGGACGTTCTCGAGGACGACGACACGCTGGCCGCGACGCTCTCCACGTGCGAACTCTGGGCCATCGCCTGGGAGGTTGACGGACGAATCTGGATCCCCGGCGCGATCCGGTCGCTGTGCCCGTCGCCGTTACGACTCGGACCGCCGGTCGCCGAATTCCTCAATCAACGTACGGTCGACGACCTGGCCCTTCGCGCCCGCATTCTCGGCCTCGTGCCCGAATCCGCGAAGAAGATGCCGCGGAAATCGGACCTATTGGACGTGTTGAGCCGGTTCTACGCCGACGGGGACGCGGTGCGGGCGATCGCGGCGCTTGCCCCCGCCGACCAGCGTGAGCTGGTGGAATTCGGTGCCGAGCACAATCCGGTGCTCGCCGACCAACCCGCGTACTACTACTCCGGCCAGATCGACCCGGCCATCGCTTGGCTGCTCCAGCACGGTCTCGTGATCCACGATTGGCAGTCCACCTCGATCCCTCGCGAGGTCGGCATCGCGCTGCGCGGGACCGGCTGGCATCCGACGCTGACACCGCACCCGCCGGCCATCCCGACCGTCGAGATCAAGGGCGGCGCGGACGCGGTCACCCAGGACGCGGCGTCCGCGGCCAGTGCCGCGATCGAGCAGTTCGGCGCGGTGATTGACGCGTGCGGCGGGACGCCGGTGGCGCTGCTCAAGACCGGAGGCGTGGGCGTACGGGAGATCCGCCGGCTGGCCAAGTCGGCGGGTACCACCGAGGCCACCACCCGCCTCTGGCTGGAGATCGCGTTCGCCGCCGATCTGGTCGATGTGGACGGCGATGAACTCGTCCCGACGCCGGAATTCGACGAGTGGCTGGCGCTGCCGCCCGCGAAGCGCTTGACCGCGATGATCGACGTGTGGCTGGACATGCAGGCGGTTCCGCTGATGGAACGGCGGCCGGAAGGCGTACCCGTCCGGCCCGTACTGACGCACGACGATTACGCGTCGCTCGCGTCCGAGGTCCGGCTGGACGTGCTCCAGGCAAGTGCCGCGATACCGCCAGGCGAGTCACCGGCGCCCACGAAGACAGGGTCGCCGATCGCGGCCTGGGTGCAGTGGAGCCGCCCGGTGATCTGTTCGTACCTGAGCGGTCCGGCGTACGCGACCGAGGGGATCACGGCGGAAGCGATCGCGCTCGGCATCATCGGACGTGGTGCCCTGAGCCCGCTCGGAAAAGCGATCACCGGGGACGGCGACCGGCGAGCCGCCCTGGACGCCGCAGCGGCGAAGCTCGTCCGGGACGCGACCGCTGAGGCAATCTTCCAGGCTGACCTGACCATCGTCGTCCCGGGCAGTCCGACCGCGGCGGTCGCCCGGCTGCTCGACAGCGTCGCCGATCGCGAGTCGCGTGGCGCCGCCGGTACGTGGCGTTGCTCGGCCGAATCGGTACGGCGAGCGTTCGACGCGGGCCAGACAACCGACGGCATCCTTACCGCCCTTCGCGCGATCGCGGTCGGTGGCGTGTTGCCGCAGCCGCTCGAATACCTGATCGCGGACGTCTCCCGCCGCCATGGCACGCTCCGCGCCCGCTCGGTCGGCTGCATACTGCGCGCCGACGATCCGGCGCTGCTGGCCGAGATCGCAGCCACGAAGGCGCTCGCGTCATTGCGGCTCGCGCTTCTCGCTCCCACGGTCCTGGCGAGCACGCTGCCGCTGGACCGTACGCTCGCCGCGCTTCGGTCGGCCGGTTATGCACCGGTCGGCGAGGCGGACGACGGTGCCGCGATGATCGAGCGGCCGAAGCAGCGCCGTACGCCCCAGCGTGCCCGCGTCCTGCCGTTCCATCAGCATGGCGACGATGCGACCGCGTACGTGACCGTCCGGCAACGCGGCGGCCAGGAATCGTCACCGTCCGACGTCGCCGCCGCACTTGTCGCGTCCGCCGAGCCCGACGAGCCCGAACCCGGCGCGCTCCTGGAACTCGTGAAACCGGCCGCGCCTCGGACCGCGATCGCGACGCCGCCGGAGCGGCTGGTGAACGCGCCGGTGAAAATCCCCACGTTGCGTACCGTCCAGCAGTCGGCCCGCCAACTCGGCGCCGAAGAGCAGCACGTTCTCGCGCAGGCGATCGACAACCAGCGACCGATCCGGATCGTGTACGAAGACGGTCAGGAGAACATCACCAAACGCGTGATCGAGCCGATCGAGCTCGAAGGTTCGCTCTTGACCGCCTGGTGCCGCCTGCGGAACGACGAACGCGCATTCCACCTCAGCAACATCAAATCCGTCCGCGCCATCACCGATTAACTTCCGGATCAACTTTGTGAGTCAGCGGGAGTGGTCCAGGACGATCTTTCCGAACGTGTCGCCCGAAGCGAGACGTTCGAACGCGGAGCGGGCGTCGGAGAACGCGTACACGGAATCGATGATGGGTTTGATCTCCGTGGTCGCGCACAGCGACAGGACCGCGGCGAGTTCGTCTCGCGTGCCCATGGTCGATCCGATGATCTCGAGTTGCAGGAAGAAGACTCGCCGCAGGTCGACGTTCGCGATGTGACCGCCGGTCGAGCCGCAGACCACGATTCGGCCGCCCTGGGAGGTCGACTTCAACGAATGGTCGAACGTCGGTGCGCCGACCGTCTCGATCACCACGTCGACACGTTCCGGCAGACGCGCCCCGGGCTCCAATGCCGTTGCGCCGAGCGCGGCCACCTGTTCGCGCTTCTGTGCGTCCCGGCTGGTGGCGTAGACCCGTGCGCCCATCGCGATCGCCAGTACGACGGCCGCGGTTGCGACGCCACCGCCCGCACCTTGGACCAGCACCGAGCCACCTTCAGGCAGGCGACCGCGTACCCGCAACATCCGGTAGGCGGTCAGCCACGCGGTCGGCAGGCTCGCCGCCTCGACGAACGTCAGCTCTTCGGGCTTCGGCACGATGTTGCGGCGCGGTACGCGTACCTGGTCGGCGAGCGTGCCCGGGTAAAGCTCGGACAGCAGCGTCCGCTTCGGATCCATGGTCTCGTCCGGCGTCGTGGGCTCCCCGCCCGGGCCGCCACCGATCACCGCGTGTACGACGACCGGATTCCCCTGCGGATCGAAGCCTGCGGCGTCACATCCAAGGATCATCGGGAGCCGATCCTGCGCCAGGCCGACACCGCGCAGCGACCACAGGTCGTGGTGGTTCAGGGCGCTCGCCTGGACGTTGACGGTGACCCAGTCGTCCGGCGTCGTAGGTGCGTCTAGGTCGCCGACGGTTAGTGCGGCCAGTGGGTCGTCCGGATTGATCGCCGAGGCGTACGCAGCACGCATGTACCGCACCGTAACACCGCCTCCGGCGAGCCGCTTGAGACCTGGTTGATCGGAGATCTTGGCGCAGGAGGCTGGGTGATCGGAGATCTTGGTGCGGGACGCTGGGTGATCGCGGATCTTGGCGCAGGAGGCTGGGTGATCGCAGATCTTGGTGCCGGTGGCGCATCAGGTATGTCATTCCGCCAAGATCACGACACTGGCCCGCCACTCGCACCAAGATCCGCGATCACTCATCGCGCGTTCACCCCCACGACCAAGTTGATCCTGGAGTTATTAGCGCGACACGCCGTCGATGCGTCAACTAACTCCAGGATCAACAAGGGAGTCGGGGGCTAGCGGCACACTCCATCGCGGCGGGCCGCATCGGCCACCGCAGCCGCTACCGCATCGGCCACTCTTGGATCCAAAGGGCTTGGCACGATGGCATCGGGTCGTAGGTCGAACGCGGCCACGGCGGCGATCGCCTCAGCGGCCGCGACCTTCATGTTCTGCGAAATCGTGGTCGCCCGCGCGTCGAGCGCACCCCGGAAGATGCCCGGGAACGCCAGCACGTTGTTGATCTGGTTCGGGAAGTCGCTACGGCCGGTCGCCACGATCGCCGCGTACTTCGAAGCGATGTCCGGATGCACCTCCGGCGTCGGGTTGGCCAGCGCGAACACGATGCCGTCCGGTGCCATTCCGGCGACCGCTTCCTCGGGCACACGGCCGCCGGAGACCCCGATCAGTACGTCGGCACCGCGCAGTGCGGCCGCGACGTCGCCGTCGAGCTGGGACGCGTTCGTCATCGCAGCGAGTTCGGCCTTTGCGCCGTCCAGAGCCCGGCCGGCGTTGATCGCGCCCTTCGAGTCGCAGACGATCACCTGTCCGGCCGTGACGCCGCCGGCGATCAGCATCTTCGTGACCGCGACGCCGGCCGCACCGGCACCGACCACGACGACGTGCAGATCGGCGAGCTTGCGATCGAGGACGAGCGCCGCATTTCGCAGTGCGGCGAGGACGACCACGGCCGTGCCGTGCTGATCGTCGTGGAACACCGGGATCGGCAACGCGGCATCCAGCCGCCGCTCGATTTCGAAGCACCGCGGCGCCGAGATGTCCTCCAGGTTGATCCCGCCGAACGACGGTGCGAGCGCGGTCACGACCTCGATGATCGCCTCCACGTCCTGCGTGTCGAGGCAGATCGGCACCGCATCGACGCCGCCGAACGCCTTGAACAGCACGGCCTTGCCCTCCATCACCGGCATCGCGGCACGGGGCCCGATGTTGCCCAGCCCCAGTACGGCGGAGCCGTCCGTGACGACCGCGACGGTGTGCGAGACCCAGGTGAAGTCGTCGGCCCGGGACGGATCCTCGGCGATCAGGAGGCATACGTCCGCTACGCCCGGCGTGTACGCGAGCGACAGATCCGCCCGCGTGGACAGCGGGACGGTCGACTCGATCGCCATCTTGCCGCCACGGTGGGTGGTGAAGATGGGATCATCAAGATCATACTTACCGGACATACGTCGACCCTACTCGGGACGGCCGGGGCCACCACCGCAGCAACACTCGTCCCACCAACCGCGCCGGACCGTACGTGCGAGAGTCCGTCGACGCGTACCGGTTGTCGCCCAACACCCACCAACCGCCCTCGACCGGGTACGCGAGACGCTTGACGTACAGGGCGGGATCGTTCCCGAATCGGACCACGGCAACGTCGCCCGGCCGACCCGTACGCGCTCGCCGGACCAGCAGCGCATCGCCGTCACGCAGCGCCGGCACCATCGAGGGACCCTGCACGAGCACGGCGAACACCCAATGTGGACGCGAGCCGGAATCGGGTACGGCCATCTCGCCGGTCAAGTCGCTCGCCTCCGGGCGCTGGAGTAGGGTCATAACCGAGAACGATCATCGCAGAGTGTTCCGTTCTATCCAGTTTGCACATGGAGGTTGAAGAGACATGCGTCTGCCACGCATCCTGACACCGCGTACGATTGTGCGCGCCCACTGTGACCTTCCGTGCGGGGTATATGACCCGGCACAAGCCAAGATCGAGGCCGAATCGATCAAGGGAATCTGCGACAAGTACCAGGCGAACTCGGACCCGGACTTCCGTACCCGTTGCTTGATCATCAAGGAGCAGCGTGCCGAGCTGGTCAAGCACCACCTCTGGGTGCTGTGGACCGACTACTTCAAGGCGCCGCACTTCGAGAAGTACCCCGAACTGCACACGCTGTTCAACGAGGCGACGAAGCTGGCAGGCGCGAGTGGCGCCAAGGGTTCAGCCGATCCCGCCGTCGCGACTCAGCTGCTCGGCAAGATCGACGAAATCTCCAAGATCTTCTGGGAGACCAAGCAGGCGTGAGCAATGACGTCACGATTCAGCCGGTACGTCCCCAGGACGTACCGGCTGTTGTCGCTATGGTGCACGAACTCGCCGAATTCGAGCGAGCGCCGGAGGAGTGCCACCTGACCGAGACCGCGTTGAACGACTCGCTGTTCAGTCCGAACCCCGCCCTGTACGGGCACATTGCGACGAGCGCCGACGACGAGCCGCTCGCGATGATGCTGTGGTTCCTGAACTACTCCACATGGGAGGGTCGGCACGGCATCTACCTGGAAGATCTCTATGTACGCCCGGAGGCCAGGGGAACCGGCCTCGGTACCCGTATGCTCGCTACGCTCGCCGAGATCTGCGTACAGCGGGGGTATCCGCGCTTGCAATGGTGGGTGCTCGACTGGAATCCGGCACGCGACTTCTACGCGACCATGGGTGCGGTCGCGACGCCGGAATGGGTACCCTATCGACTCACCGGCGCGGCGTTGCAGAAGCTCGCGACCGGCTAGTTGTCTGACGGAGGGGGAAGGCACAGTGATTGTGCCCACGACCGACTCGACGCCGATCGATCGTGATGTCGTCGTTCTCGCCGTGCCCGCGAACCCGTCCTACCTGGCCGTTCTCCGTACCGCTACGGCCGGTCTTGCGGCTCGCCTCGGCATGACATTGGACGAGATCGAGGATCTCCGGATCGCCGTCGACGAGGCATGCGCGATCCTGTTGCCGATCGCCGCCCCCGGTAGGGCCAGCGTCAGCAGCGACGTCACCTGCCAATTTCAGGTCGTCCCGAACGCCCTGCACATCGACGTCTCCGTACCGGTGACCGCGGCCGGCGTGCTGCCCGGATCGTCGTCGTTCTCGTGGCAGGTGCTCACCGCACTGGCCGGCAAAGTGACCGCCGAATCGGTCGACGGTGTCGCCACCATCCACCTGGTCAAGCGCCGCTAACCCAGACCCAGCGATGCCCGGGTGGACGGCGCCAGCAGCAGACCGGCGCCGAGCAAGCCGATGATCAGCACCGGAATGCCCAACCAGGCGAGACCGCCCGCGATCATGTACCCGCCGATCACGATCAACAAGAACTGAATCAGGATCGATGGTCCGCGTGCGAGCGACTTCGCGTGGGCGAGCGCGTACGCCAAGCCGGCCAGGATTCCGGTGCAGATGAGTGCGAATCCGGCGGTGGCGATCGCGCTGGAGACGGTCACGTTCGCCGCCGCGATGGCGAGCCAGATCGTCAGAACCGTGACGGCGCCGGCGACCACCGCCTCCGCGTACAGCACCCGGATCGCCCATTTCAGGCTGCGCCCGGACGTGCGTGCCACCACGGGCGCAGCTGGAGGCTTTCCACTAACCACGGGCCGACCAGCCCTTGCGGCACCGGCCGCCCTTCCGGCCGCGCGCTTGGACGCACGGGATGTGGACTCGGACACGCCCCCACCCTAACGCGAGACCGTGGCCGTTCGGTCCCCACGTCCTTGATGGCGAGCCACGCCGGTACAGTCCAGCCATGCGAGCACTGCTGGTGTGCAATCCGAAGGCGACGACGACCAGCGACCGTGTCCGCGACGTTCTGGTCCGTGCGCTGCGCAGCGAGACCCAGCTCGAGGTCGCGTACACGCGGCGCCGTGGCCACGGCGCGAGCCTGGCGCGCGCGGCCCGCAAGGATGGCGTCGAGCTGGTGGTGGCACTGGGCGGCGACGGAACCGTGAACGAGGTCGTGAACGGGTTGCTCGCGGACGGCACCGACGACCATCGAGCCGAAGGCATGAATCCGGTACCGGCCCTGTCGGTTGTCTCGGGTGGTTCCACCAACGTGTTCGCTCGTGCGCTCGGACTGCCGACTGACTGGGCCGAAGGTACGTCGGTGATCCTCGAGGCTCTCCGCGAAGGCCGGATCCGGACCATCGGCCTGGGTAAGGCGACGACCACCGGCCGCGCTCCGACGTTCGCCTCTCTCGGCCTGGCCAACGGACGCTACTTCACGTTCTGCGCCGGGTACGGACTCGACGCCGAGGTGATTCATCGGGTCGAGCAGGCGCGGCGACGCGGCCGGAAATCGACGCCGTTTCTTTACATGCAATCGATGGCCGGCAATTTCGCATTCGATCGAACGAGCCACAAAGCCCGGATCTCGATCGACAGCCCCGAGGTCGAAGCGTTGCTGGCGAAGACCGAGGACGCCGTCACCGACGGTGATGAGCCTGTGGCTACGGAGAGCGACATGCTCACGATGGCGGTCGTTCAGAACACGGCGCCGTGGACCTACATCGGTGACCGTCCGATCCACGCAAGTCCCGAGGCGTCGTTCGATCTCGGCCTGGACGTGATGGCGATGCGCAACTTGAATCCGGTCGCGGCCACACGCATGATGACTCAGCTGCTGGCCGGACGGGTGTCGAAGGAGTCCGGTACGGCCGTCGGGCCGCACGGGAAGCAGGTTCTCCGTTTGCACGATTTGTCGGAATTCACGCTTCGTGCGAAGTTGCCGACCGGCCTTCAGCTCGACGGGGAGTACCTGGGCGAACCGGACGAAGTTCGCTTCTCTGCAGTTCAGAACGCTATCCGGGTCGTCTGCTAGCACTTTCGATCACGGTAAGTGGCCGACGGACATATCCGACACATGCTGAATATGCTGGCAAGGTAGTACGCACAGTACTACATTAGCTACAGACAGTTGTGGACGGGGCTCCCGAGTCGCTTCGAAGAAACCAGGCAAAACGGACGTGAGTTCCCTCACCCGTACGGACTTTTTCAAGCGATTACCCTTGACATGACATGAGTTCGTGAAAGTATTCACAAGCGAACCGCAATGCCTGTTGACGCCGCTGTCGACGTCGGGCTTGAAAAAGATGGCCAGATTTAGCCGTTGCCAAGCCTGTGATAAGACCGTTGCGCTGCGTATAGGACCTCAGCATCTTTATCTGTTCGGCCACGACGTGTATTTCAACCGGGTTACTAAGAACGAGGAGTGTTTCCGCCATGGACTGGCGCCACCGTGCTGTATGCCGCGATGAAGACCCCGAACTGTTCTTCCCGATCGGGACTTCCGGCCCGGCTCTACTGCAGGTAGAGCAGGCCAAGGCTGTCTGTCGCCGTTGTTCGGCCGTCGACGAGTGCCTTCAGTGGGCGCTTGAGTCGGGCCAGGACGCCGGTGTTTGGGGTGGCATGAGCGAGGAAGAACGCCGCGCTGTGAAGCGTCGTGGCGGAATCCGCGTTCGCGCCTCAATCTGATCTAGGCCGCCTTGCCTCCAACCAAACGCACCATCGCAACAACTCGCACCATCTCACGAGTACTGGTTGCACGGATGTCCGTCCGTGTCAACTGTGATTCACCCAAAACGAACTGTGAGCCACGCAATACCAACAGTGAGCCACACTACAGGCACCTTGGAAGACCAACTTCCGGGGTGCCTGTTTGTTGCTCCAACCACATGTGAGCAGCATTCACTGCCCGTATGACAGTTCTGTTACGTGGACGTCTCAGGAATCGAATCCCAGGCCAAACCGGTCGAGGGTACGCAGCCAGAGGTTGCGCCGCCCTTCGTGATCGTCGGCCCGAGCGGTCGACCATCGGGTCAACTGGATGGCCGCGGAGCGGATCGGCTCCGGCGGGAACGGCATCGGGCGCTTCCGGACCATCTCCAGCGACGTCAACTCGGTCCGCTCACCGGCCAGCAGGTCGAGCATGACCTCGGCACCGAATCGGGTCGCACCCACACCGAGACCGGTATAGCCGGCCGCGTACGACAACCGGCCCTGGTACGCGGTCCCGAAGAACGCACAGAAGCGCGTACAGGTGTCGATCACTCCGCCCCACGTGTGCGTGAAGCGCAGGTCCGCCAGCTGCGGAAACGTCTCGAAGAAGTGGGCCGCCAGCCGGGACGCGGTCAGCCGGCCGCTGATCGCGCTCGGGCCGGATCCGACCACCGTTGTAATAGACCGCGTCGTAGCCGCCCCACAGGATTCGGTTGTCCCCAGTCAGCCGGTAGTAGTGGAACTGATTGGCGGCATCGCCGATCCCCTGCCGCCGCCGCCAGCCGATCTCGTCCCGCTGCGCTGGACTGAGCGGCTCGGTCATCAGCACGTAGTCGTAGACCGGCACCACGTACGCACGGAGACGGCGCAACGGGCCGGGGAACGCACCGGTCGCCATCGCCACGTGGGCGGCGGTCACGGCGCCATGCGGCGTGATCAAGCGCAGCCCCGCACCCGCGTTCTCAATGGCCGACACCGCAGTGCCTTCGTAGATCCGTACGCCCAGGCGCAGGCACGCCGCCCGCAATCCCCACGCCAGCCGGGCCGGGTCGAGCATCGCGCAACCGTCGCGGTCCCATAGCCCGGCGAGGTACGTGGGAGAGGCGACTTCCGCGCGTACCTCCTCTTGATCGAGAAGTTGCACGTCGGCGCCGAACCGGCGCTCCTCCCGGAAATCGGCGCGGAGCGCTTCGACCTGCCAATCGGCGGTCGCGACGTTCATCTCACCGGTCCGCTCGAAGCCCACATCCAGGCCGTAACGCTCGACCGCGGCCTCGATCTCGTCAAGGTTCGCCGCGCCGAGCTTCTGCAATGTGGCGATCTCGCCGGGAAAGTGCTCCAGGCCGTTCGAGAGGCCGTGGGTAAGGCTGGCGGCACAGAACCCACCGTTGCGCCCGGAGGCCGCCCAGCCGGCCTCCTGGGCCTCCAGAACGACGACGTCCCGGCCGGGGTCACGCTCTTTGGCGATCAACGCGGTCCAGAGGCCGGTGAATCCGGCCCCGACCACCGCGAGATCCGCGGTGGCCGGGCCGATCAGAGCGGGTTGCCGGGCCGGCGCTTCCGGTTGATCCAACCAGAACGATCCGGGTACGGCGTCAGCGAGCGAGCGGGCAATACGGGCATCGTTGCCATTTGGCGCCATGTGCTTGAACCTATTTTCGACGTCGCGTCGCCAGCAGATTGCCCGCCGCGATCAAGAGACCGACCATGAAGATCAGTGTGCCGATCACATCGACCTGCGGCGGAAGGCCGAGTTTCGCCGCGCCGAAGATCCACAGCGGGAACGTCTCCACATTGCCGTTCGTGAAGCTGGTGACCACGTAGTCGTCGATCGACAGGACGAACGCGAGCAACGCGCCGGAGAGTACCGCCGGGAAGATCATCGGTAGCGTCACCCGCCGGAACGTCGTGAACGCACTGGCCCCGAGATCCTTGGCCGCTTCCTCGATCGACGGATCGAGCGTAAGCACACGCGCCCGGACCACGACCGCGACGAACGACAGCGAGAACATGATGTGCGCCAGGATGATCGTGATAAAGCCCTTCGGGATGCCGAGCTGCACGAAGAACGACAGCAGCGACGAGCCCATCACGATGTCCGGGGCCGCGATGCAGGCGAACAACACGATGTTGAGCAACGCCTGACCGCGGAATCGGTACTTGCCGAGCGCGATGCCGATCAACGTGCCCAGCAGCACCGACCCGATCGTTGCGAAGACCACCACGATCAGGGAGTTCTCGACCGAGTTGGAGAGGTTCTGGATCTTCGTGATCTCGGACCACGAGTACCACTTCGTGGTGAACCCGTCCCAGACCGTGTTGACCCGGCCGTGCGTGTTGTTGAAGCTAAAGATGATCATGACGACGATCGGCGCCATCAGCCAGAGGATCACGAGCCACACATAGGAGAACAGGGCCGCGTCGCCGACCCGGAATCGCGAACGACGCCGGGCAGTATCCAGCTTCGGCGATTCGCTCAGGGCGTCGGATCGATCGAGAACGGTCATCGCGCGGTCGCCTCCAACACGTCCTCCGTGCCCAGCGCTTTCGCATAGATGAACAGGAAGATCAGCAATCCGGCCATCAGCGTGAACGACAGCGCGGACGCGATCGGGTACTGCTGATTGATCAGATAGCTCTGCGAGATCACGTTGCCGATCATGGTGTTGTTCGGACCGCCGAGGATGACCGCGTTGACGTAGTCCGAGCTCACCGGCACGAACGTGATCACGATGCCGGCGAACACACCGGGGAGCGAGAGCGGGAAGATCACCCGGCGGAACGCGCGGACTCGCGTCGCGTACAGGTCGTAGGACGCCTCGATCAGGCGCGGATCGACCCGCTCCAAGGAAACGAAGATCGGCAGAACCATGAACGGCAAATAGTTGTACGTGAGGCCGGCGATCACGGCCGGCGTCGTCGCGAGCACGTGGAAGTTCTGCGGGAGCAGATGCGCATTCTTCAGCGGCCCCAGGATGATGCCGTTGTCGGAGAGCATGAAGTTCCACGATTCGGTCCGCAGTACGAACGACACGAAAAACGGCAACAGCAGCAGGAACAGGTACAGGCTCTTGCGTGACCCGCCACGGAACGCGATCCAGTACGCGACCGGATACGCGATCGCGATCTGCAGCACCGTGGAGATCAAGCCGTACTCCAACGAGCGAACGAACTGCACGTGGTACGTCGAGAAGCTCTGCGTGTAATTCTGCCAGTGGAACGTCTGCTGGAATCCTTCGCCGATATCGCCCTGGGTGAGCGAGAGCGACAGCATCGCGAGCATCGGCACGACGAAGAACACGACCATCCAGAGGCTGCCGGGCAGTGCCAAAAGGTACGGCACCGCCCGCGCCCGGATCGATGCGATCATGACGTAGTGATCGGCTCGAAGATCGAGTCGTACTCGTCTCGCTCGGCCGCCGTCTTGAAAGCCCGGTAGTAGTGCAGTTTCGCGAGGTCGCTCGCGGCCGGGAAGACCAGCGGGCTCTTCGCCACCATCTCCAGGGACGTCTTGTCGTCACCGGTCGCCTTCGCCGCGTCCGCTTCGATGATCGGCTGGGACGACGGGACCGGCGTGATGTAGTTGATGTACTCGGCGAGGCTGGCCGCGACCGCCGGGTCGTAGAAGAAGTCGATCAGCTTGAGCGCATCGACCGGGTTGTCGGCCGTGTACGGGATCGTCATGTTGTCGGTCCAGAGCGTGCCGCCCTCGGACGGGATGACGAACTGCAGGTTCGTGCCGTTCGACGCGTTGCTCTGGAAGATGTCGCCGGACCACGCCATGGTCAGCCATACGTCACCGTTGGACAGCTCACTGATGTAGTCCTGGTCGTAGTACTTGCGGACCAGGCCCGCGGACTGCTGCTGCTTCAGCCAGGCGGCCGCCTTCTTCCAGTCGTCCGGCGTGGACTTCGCCGGGTCGACGCCGACCGCGAGCATCGCGAAGACACCGATCTCCTCGACGTCGGCGAACATGCCGATCTTGCCCTTGTACGCAAGGTTCTGCAGGTCCTGCAGGCTCGTCGGCGGCGTCTTCAGGTACTTCGGGTTGTAGCCGATGCCGGTGATCCCGGACGCCCACGGCACGCTGTAGACATTGCCCGGGTCGTACGTCTCGGTTTTGTAGTTCGCGCCCGCGTACGCCGTGAAGTTCGGCATTTTCGAGTGGTCGAGCGGTGCGTAGTAACCGAACTCGACGAGCTCGGAGAACTCGACGCCGTTCGTGATCACCATCATGTCGTAGCCGATGGACTGATGTGCCGCGAGCTGCGGCTGGATCTTCGCGAAGAACGACACGTCGTCATTGATCACTTCGCTGTACGTGACCGAGATGCCGGTCTGCGCGGTGAACTGCTTCAGCTGCGGGTGATCGGAGTCCATGTAGAGCGGCCAGTTCGCGAAGTTGATGTGCCCGGTACCGGTCTTGCCGGCCCAGAACTTGGCGACCGCGTCGGGCGCCACCGACTTCGCCGGCTTTGCCTGTCCCTTGACGCTGCAGGCCGCGAGCGCCGTGCCGGCCGCACCGATGCCGGCCGCCTTCAAGATGTTGCGTCGGCCCATGCGGCGAGAGGTGAGCCCTCGTAGAAGGGCGGGGTCGATGGGGGTACGGGGGTCGCTCATCGGTCTCCAATCGCATACGAGTGCTGGGGCTCCCAGGTCAACCACACGGCATCGCCACGAACCGCGATGTCCTCGGCCGACGAGGCGTTCTGGGTGAACACGACGACCTCGGCACCGGCCGATGTCGTGACGTTGTAGTTGGTGGCGGTACCGAGGTAGACGACCTCGGTGACGGTGCCCCGGATCGCGCTACCGTTCGCACTGGTAGGGGCGTCCAGGCTGATCCCGATCTTCTCGGGCCGTACGGTCAGCTCCAGCGTGTTTCCCGGCGTGACCGCGATCGAGGCTCGGACCGGCACGACGATGCGTTCCCCGTCCCCGTACGAGATCACCGACACGTCGCCATCGATGCTCGTGACGACGCCGTCCAGCAGGTTGGACGTGCCAATGAAGCCGGCCACGAACTTCGTGGCCGGGTGCTCGTAGATGTCGCGGGGCGTGCCCAGATGCTCGATCAGCCCGGCATTCATCACCGCGATGCGATCCGACATGGTCAGCGCTTCGCCCTGATCGTGCGTGACATAGATGAACGTGATACCGACCTCACGCTGGATTCGCTTGAGCTCGACCTGCATCGCCTGACGCAGTTTCAGGTCGAGCGCACCGAGCGGCTCGTCCAAAAGCAGTGCGCTGGGCCGGTTGACCAGTGCTCGGGCCAGCGCGACGCGCTGCTGCTGACCGCCGGAGAGTTCCTTCGGGCGGCGCTTCTCCCGCCCGGACAGGTCGACGATCTCCAGGATCTCGCCGACCCGGGTACGCACCTCGGCCTTCGGCACCCGCCGCTGCTCCAAACCGAACGCCACGTTCTCCGCGACGCTCATGTGCGGAAACAGCGCGTACGACTGGAAGACCATGTTCACGTCGCGCTTGTTCGCCGGTACGTTCGTGACGTCACGACCGTGCAGAAAGACCGAGCCTCGGGTCGGATCCTCGAAGCCTGCGATCATCCGCATCGTGGTCGTTTTGCCACATCCGGACGGTCCGAGCATCGAGAAGAATTCGCCCTGGTCGATGGTGAGATCGATGCCCGCCACCGCGGCGACGACGTCGCCGTGCGACGTGAACTCCTTCGCGACCCCGACCAGCTCGATCGCGGCATGTTGGACATCCTGGTGCTGGACTTCCGGACGCGCGTCGACGGCATCCGTTCCCGATCTTGTGACCAACGAATCCGTCATCCAGCCCTCACTCACGCAGCGACACTGTGTCAGCCAAACGACACAGGGGTGTGTAGGGCAACATGCCAGAGATCACGCGTCATGACAAGGGATTCCATTGCAAGAATTGGTAACGACGACGGAATCAGCGTCCAAATCGCGAGATTACGACGCGAGCCATCCACTACGGAGCGTCATGGGCAGTGCCGGCTCCGCGCATGCGGGTCGCTCGATCCGCTGCTCCCGGGCGTGCCAGTCACGATAACGATTCGCGATTTCGATTCAACGACGATTCCGGCGGCCAATACTGCTGGAAGCCGAAACGTTCCGGCAACCGGAACGACATCGCGCTCCAATCCCGCAACATCCATGACGTTGCGGGATTGGAGATCCGGTAAGACGACAACATCCGTGATGTTGCGCGGATCATCAAGTGCCTACGCCGAGATCAGCGCCAGATCGTCGATCCGCGCGGATATGACGTCGATGATCTCCGGGGCCGCGCCGAGCGGATCGGCGGCGAGCACCGTCGTGCCGACCGCCGCGGAGAGCGCGCGGTCGTGCAGCACGCCCGGCGCGAGGAAGTAAGCGGCCAGTCCGATCCGGCGGGCACCGGACACGCGTAACGCTTCAATCGCCTCGGTCACGGTACGGCCGGCGCCGGACGCGTACCCGGCGAGGCATGGCACCGAAGCGGCCCGGCCGAGCTGCGCCGCGATTTCGTCGATGGCGGCGAGTGCTGCGACATCGCGCGTACCGGCGGCGGCCAGCACGATCGCGTCGACGGCAGCGCCGGACACCGGCCGATGCAGTGCTCCGACCAGGGCCTGATCGGCGAGGATCGCGGAGACCTCCACCCACGACCCACGATCCCGTGCGGCCTCGACAATCGCCGGGATGTCGGTACGCGCGTGGTAAGCCGCCGAAAGCAGCAGCGGCACGACCATGATGTGCTCGTCAGCCAGCTCGGCGAGCACATCCGCGAGGTGCGGCCGATCGAAGTCCAGATATGCGTCACGTACCGTGACATCCGGGCGAGCGGCGGCGACGGCACGAGCGATCTCCCGTACCGTTTGCGCCGCCCGTGGATCCCGACTGCCGTGCGCTACCAAAACCACGTGCGTCATGACGTGTGCAGACCGCATTCGGTCTTCTCGAACATGGCCCAGCGCCCGGCCCGGACGTCCTCGCCGGGCGCGGTCCGCCGCGTGCACGGCCAGCATCCGATCGACGCGTAGCCCTGCTCGATCAGCGGGTTCACCGGCACGTCGTACCGCTTGATGTACGCCTGAACGTCGGCCTCGGTCCAGTATGCGAGCGGCGCGATCTTCACCTTGCCGCGCGCCTCCTCGAATCCGACCAGTGGCGTGTTCGCCCGGCTCGGGCCCTCGTCGCGGCGAAGCCCGGCGGCCCATGAGTCGTACGGCTCCAGGGCACGTTCCAACGGCTCGACCTTGCGCATGAAGCAGCAGTCGTTGGGGTCACGGGAGAACAGCCGCGGGCCGAACTCGCCGTCCTGCTGGCCGACCGTGCGCTCGGGCGTCACCGAGATGACTCGCACCGGCAGCGTACGGGCGACCAGGTCGCGAACCCGCAGCGTCTCCGGGAAGTGCAGGCCGGTGTCCAGGAAGATGACCTCGACGCCGGGCACGACCGCGGATACGACGTGCGCGAGGACGGCGTCGGCCATCGAACTCGTGACACAGAACCGCTCGCCGAACTCATTCGCGGCCCATTCGACGACGCGTTCGGCACTGGCGCCGGCAAGCGCAGCATTCGCCCGCGTCGCGACGTCGCGGAGTTCCGCGCGGGAACGTCGGCCGACCGCGACCGGTGGCGTCAAAGTGATGGTCATGCCGTTGCCTCCGATCGAGCAGGGTTAACGATCAATCCCACGAACCGCACCGCGAACGCACGCGCGCACGCGCGGCACTCCCAGGTACCGTGGCCCTCTTCCGACGGCCGAAGATCTTCATCACCGCAGTACGGGCAGTAGTACGGCACGACGCGCTCGCCACCGGATGTCGATGCGCTCATCGCAGTGCCTCCTCGTCGGCGCGTACGACCCACATGGCGAACGACTCCCCCTCGGCCCGCTCGGCCGCATATCGCCGGGCCAGCCGGCTGACGTACTCGGGAAGCTCTTCCGCCGTGGTCTTGAGACCGCGGACCTTGCGGCCGAAGCCGGGGCGGTCGGTCTGCGAAAGGCCGAGGCCGCCGCCGAGGTGCACCTGGTAGCCGGGCACCTGCCGACCTTGCGAGTCGACGATCAGCTGACCCTTGAGCCCGATGTCGGCGACCTGGGTTCGCGCGCACGCGTTCGGGCAGCCGTTGATGTTCACCGAGATGTCCACATCGATATCGGCCAGCGTGGCCTCCAGCGTGCGGATCAGCGACGCGGCCGCGGCCTTGGTCTCGACGATCGCGAGCTTGCAGAACTCGATGCCGGTGCAGGCCATCGTGCTGCGCCGCCAGTTCGACGGCCGGGCCGACAGCCCGATCTCGTCCAGTGCGGCGACCAGCGACTCGACCTGGTCCTCGGCGATGTCCAACGCGATCAGCTTCTGCTGCGCGGTGGTCCGAACCCGCCAGCCGCCATGCGCCTCCACGATGTCGGCGACCTGGGCGAGCATCGTGCCGCTGACCCGACCGGCGAGCGCGGCGACGCCCACGTAGAACTTGCCGTCGACCTGACGGTGTACGCCGACGTGGTCGACCGGCTTGGCCGGCAACTCCGCGGCAGGACCGTCGACGAGCTTGCGCTTGAGGTATTCGTTCTCCAGCACGTCGCGGAACTTCTCCGGACCCCAGTCGGCCATCAGGAACTTCAACCGTGCGCGGCTGCGCAGCCGTCGGTATCCGTAGTCCCGGAAGATCCCGATCACGCCCTCCCAGACGTCCGGAATCTCGTCCAGCGGCACCCACGCGCCGAGGCGCTTGGCCAGCATCGGGTTCGTGGACAGTCCGCCACCGACCCAAAGATCAAAACCAGGACCGAACTCAGGGTGTACGGCGCCGATGAATCCGATGTCGTTCACCTCGTACGGCAGGTCGGGCAGCCATCCGATCGACGTCTTGAACTTGCGTGGCAGGTTCGCGTACGCGGGGTCGCCGATGTACTTCTCGGTGATCGCCGTGATCGCCGGCGTCGCGTCGATCACCTCGTCGGCCGAGATGCCGGCCACCGGGCTGCCCAGGATCACGCGTGGCGTGTCACCGCACGCCTCGGTCGTGGACAGGCCGACCGCCTCGATCTCGCGCCAGATCTTCGGCACGTCCTCGACCCGGATCCAGTGCATCTGCACGTTCTGCCGGTCGGTCAGGTCGGCGGTGTCCCGCCCGTACGTCGTCGAGACGTGCGCGATCGCACGCAACTGGGCGAGATCGAGCTGGCCGCCGTCGATCCGGACCCGCAGCATGAAGAATTCGTCGTCCAGCTCGTGCGGCTCAAGGATCGCGGTCTTGCCGCCGTCGATGCCGGGCTTACGCTGCGTGTACAGGCCGAGCCAGCGGAACCGCCCACGCAGGTCGGATGGGTCGATGCTGGCGAAGCCCCGGTGCGAGTAGATGTGCTCGATCCGCAGACGGGCGTTGAGGCCGTCGTCGTCCTTCTTCATCCGCTCGTTGACGTTGAGCGGTTCGCGATAGCCCAGAGCCCACTGCCCCTCACCGGTCGTACGGCGTGGGCGGATCTCCTTCGGCGTCACCCGCTTCTGGGTCTCTGCCTCTTGCGTCGCCGCCGGTGAGCTCGCGGTGATGGTCACTTCGGACGTCCTTCCGGATTCGGGAGGACACGCTCATGCGCCGCGGCATCACGGTCATTGTGATCGGCGGTTCGGTGGCGCGCCCAGCTGGCCTAACTAGCTCCTGAAAAAGATCTAGAAGGCCTGACACATGGCGCTGCGAACGCGGCCGTAATCGACGTGCCGACGGGCGGTCAAGAAGACGCTGAGGTCGAACAGCGGCGTCAGCACCGCGCTCGTCCTATAAGCATCTGCCGTCATGTCGATAAGCATGCCATATATGAACGAAGGTCGACAGTGCGAGTCCACACTGTGGTCGTTTCGAACTATCGCTTGTCCAGGGGGAAGACCACCGTCGCCACGGTACCGCCGGTCTCTCCCTCACGAATGTCGATCGTGCCGCGCAACTCGCCGGTGACCAGCGTACGGATGATCTGCATGCCCAGTCGACCGGCGCTCTCCAGGTCGAAGTCGGCCGGCAATCCCTGACCGTCATCGGTCACCGTGACCTCGATCTGCCGGCGCTCGCGTGTGACCGAGATAACCACCGAACCGTCCGAACCTGGTACGAACGCGTGTTCCGCGGCGTTCAGGAGTAGCTCGTTCAGCACCATCACGAGCGGCGTGGCGATCTCGGCGGGCAGGATGCCGAACGTACCCGATCGACGCATCGTGACCCGCGATTCGTCCGCCGCGACCTCGCCGGCCGCGAATGCCACGCGATCGACGATGCCATCGAACTCGACCGCCTCGTCGGACGACATGGACAGCGTCTCGTGGACGAGCGCGATCGACGCGACCCGGCGTACCGACTCTTCCAGCGCTGCGCGAGCGGCCGGGATGCCGACCCGGCGGGCCTGGAGCCGGAGAAGCGCCGCGACGGTCTGGAGATTGTTCTTGACGCGGTGGTGGATCTCCCGGATCGTCGCGTCCTTCGTGATCAGGGCACGATCCCGCCGACGTACCTCGGTGATGTCGCGGACCAGGACGAGCGCCCCGATCGGTACGCCGGCCGGCATCAACGGAAGCGCTCGCATCAACACGGACGCGCCGCGTGCGTCGATCTCCTTGCGTGGCGGACCCTCGCCCCGGAGCGCCGCGAGGATCCGGGCGTTCACCTCGGCACCTTCCAGCGTGTCGTCGCACAGGCGCTTCGTGACCAGCGCCAGGTCCTCGCCTTCGAGGTCGGAGCGCATGCCGAGCCGCCGGTACGCGGAGAGTGCGTTCGGGCTCGCATACATCACCGTGCCGGCGGCATCCAGCCGGATCAGGCCATCACCGACGCGAGGTGCCGTGGTCGTCTCGCCGACGTGTGCGACCGGCGGGAACGTGCCGTCGGCGATCATCTGCGCGAGGTCGTCCGCGGTGGTCAGATAGTTCAGCTCGAGCTGGCTGGGCGACCGGGCGGTGGTGAGATTCGTATCCCGCCCGACCAGCGCGATCACCTCGCGGTCGTCGCGCCGCCGTACCGGAATCGCCTCGTGGCGGGCGGGCGTGTCGTTGTACCAGACCGGGTCGCCCTCTCGCCAGATCCGGCCCTGGCTCGCCGCGGTGATGAGATGGGCGGCATCGTGGCCACGGGCGATCCGGCCGACCTGGTCGTCCTGGTACGCCGTCGCGGCCGTCGTCGGCCGTACGTGCGCGACGCAGATGTACTCATCCTTGCCGTCGGTGCCGTTCGAAATCTTCGTCCACATCAGCAGGTCCGCGAACGACAGATCGGCCACCAGCTGCCAGTCTCCGGCCAGCCGATGCAGATGCTCGACCTCAACCGGGGCGAGGGCGGTGTGCTCCTCGACAAGATCACGGAGTGTAGACACGCGTTAAGCCTGCCAGATGAACCGGACGCGAGCGGGAGTAGCCTCGCCTCGTGCCCCGCCCTCGGTCCTACACGGTCATCTTGACGCTTGCATTTTCGGTTACGGCGCTCGCAGGCTGCGGCTTCGTCGAGGCCGGCAACAAGAGTTCGGTGAAACCGTCATCGTTCGTCATCTCCGGCAATGCGGACGTCGCGCTTCCATCCGGCACCGGTACGCCCGGGGCGGCCTGCACCGCGCCCGTCGGCGCCAGCGATGTCGCGAAGGATGCCGCCGTGACCGTGACGACGCCGACCGGATTCAAGATCGCCGCAGGCCGGCTTGGCGGAGGCGTGGTGACCGGCGACGGTGCGGCGTGTTCGTTCCCGTTCCAGATTCGCGCCGTGACCGGTGGCTACGACACATACGGCGTCTCGATCGGTAACCGGCCCGCGCAGTCGTTCGATGCCGTCGGCCTGCGAGCCAACCAACCAGCGGTCCTAACCATCACCCCGGCACCCGCCACCCCCTAACCCCAGGGTCAGCTTGCCGGCTCTCACGAGCCGCTCGGAAGTGAGCCCACACTCGCCGTCACGATCACCGCACCCGTGACGATCGCGGTCGCCAGCAGCGCGGTTACGGACACGATGAACGGGCGCCAACGTCGCGTAATCACGCCTTCGGATGATGGGTCGGCCGGTACGGCGGCCAGCGCACGCTGGATCTTCTCCGCGGCACACACCTGGGTACGGCGATTGTGGCGGTACGACGCGCCCCGCTGGAACCAATCCGCGATCGGCGAGTCCACCCGGATGTAGATCCGTCCGGCATTGTCGTTGCAGGTCAGCCGGATCTCAGTGTTCCTGGGCTCGAACGTACCGACGAGGTGGCGTGGCACCCTGACCGTACGCAGGAGCGTATCGATCCGGAACTCCGTCGGCGTGACCACGAATCGAGCCGTCAGGCCGGCCATGACCAGCCACACCAGGCAGCCGAAACCGACCATCAACAAACCGAGCGTTACGGGCTCGTCCGGCGGCCCATAATCGGCAGTATCGAGCGACGTCAAGATGATCACGGCCGGGAACAGTGGGAAGATGAAGGCAGTCGCGTAGTACATAGCGCCGTTCGCCCGCCGTACCGACACACGCCGGCGGTCACCGGAGGCCTCGACCAGGCCGCTCGGGAACGCCAGATCCTCGTCGCGCGTGAAGATCGAGGATTCGATCCAACACCCGACGGCCACGAACACCAGGACTCCGCCGGTGATGCCGAGGAAGATGCCGGAGGAACCGAAATCGCGGTACGACGAAACCACGACCGCAATCGTGATCATTACGATCCCTGGGACGGCAACGATCAGGGTGAGCGGCGTCGTCCACAGCAGCGATCCGTTCGACTTCCACGCGATAACACCACGACGACGCACGGGCTCCTCCAAGGACAGCGGCGTGATCGTAGCGGGGGGCGTCGAGGCGATCGCCAACTCCAGGATCAACCGGGGGTTGCGGGACGTGAGAGGGTAGGGCCGTGTCTGAGCTTGACGAGATCTGCGCGATGCTCGTATCCCCGGATCCGGAAGTCCGCGACCAGATCGGGTACACACGGCTGGTGCGATATGTCCGCGAAGGCCAAGCCGACGGTAGCCTGCGGATTCTCGGCGATCGAATGGCTGAGCAGTTCGGGCACCCGGAGACGCAAGCCCGTACGTTCGCACCGCTCGGCCTGGTATGGGCGATCCTTCGCGACGAGGTGACCGGCGAACTCGACGCCGCCGACATGCTGCGGTGGCGGGATGCGTTCGCGCACTGGTACGCCAACGAGAACGATCTTCGCGGCTGGGACGACCAACTCGGCTGGCTGCACGCGATCGCGCACGGATCGGACGCGATCGAAGCGTTCGCCCGCTCGATGTACCTGGACCGCGACGCGCTGATCGGCCTGCTCACGCTGGTTCGTAAGCGGCTCCTCACGCCAACTCGTTACCTCTTCGCGCACGGCGAGGACGATCGGCTGTCGAACGCCGTCACCACGGTGCTCTGTCGCCCCGAACTGACCGTCGAGGACGCGACCGGATGGCTCCAGCCGATCCTGATCGCGTTCACGGAAGGTACGCCCGGCCCGGTACCGCCCGCGATCTCGAACACGATCCGTACACTCAACTCGCTCTATGTGGCGAACGACCGAGGCATCCGATTCTTCGTACACCCTGGTCAGGATGTTCTTGGGCCGCGACGGCCGCAGCATCACGCGGCGATTGCCGAAGCGATCGCCGCGTGCCTTCGTGACCCTCTGCCTTACTTGGGATAAAAGTCGATCCTGGAGTTATTCGCGCGACACACCGTCGAGGCGCTAACTAACTCCAGGATCAACTTGGGCTTGGGATCAGAGGGTGACCGTCACCTTTGAAAGGCCTCTTGGGGCGTCCGGGTTTTCGCCCCGACCCAGCGCGAGCGCCAACGCCAGCCGCTGCAGCGGCAGGATGTCGAGTAGCGGCGCGTAGCGCTCGTCGATCGACGGCGTGGCGATCCGTACGGTCGCACCATCCACATCGGATGGACCGATCACGACGACGTCGGCCCGGCGCGAACCCAGGCGCTCGACCACCTCGCGCATGGACGCACCGCCCGGCCCGTCGCCGACCACGGCCAGCACCGGCACGGTCGGGTCGGTCATCGCCAGCGGGCCGTGCAGCAGATCGGCGCCGGAGAACGCGAGCGCCGGCAGATACGACGTCTCCATCATCTTGAGCGCGGTCTCGCGGGCGGTCGGGTACGCGTATCCACGACCGGTCGTCACCGCACGCGCCGCGAACCGGTAGCGGCGAGCCAGCTCGACCGGCGTCTCGTCGCTCAGCAGATCAGCTGCGAGCTTCGGGAGCTCGGACAGCGCCGCCAACTCCTCGGCCGGCAAGGCGCCGGTGCCACCGCGTACGCCTTCGATGAACATCAGCAGCGCGAACAGCTCGGCCGTGTAGGTCTTCGTGGCGGCGACCGCTCGCTCGTGACCGGCGGCTACGTCGATGTGCAGCTCGGCCGCTTCGGCCAGCGGTGAGGACGGATTGTTCGTGACCGCCAACGTGGTCGCACCGGATTCGCGAGCTTGCCGCAGGACCTCGACCAGATCGGTCGAGCCACCACTCTGGCTGACGCCGATCACGAGTGCCTCGGACAGGTCGGGACGGGCGCCGTACACGGTCACCGCCGACGGCGATGCGAGCGCGGCCGGGATGCCGAGGCGGATCTCGGTCAGGTACGCCGCGTAGAGCGCCGCGTGGTCCGACGTACCCCGGGCGGTGAACACCACGTGCCGTGGCCGCTTCTCGGCGATCTTCGCGGCGATGGCGGCGATCGCGCTGGAGTGCGCTGGTTCGAGGAGCGTTGCGTAGATCTCCGGCTGCTCGGCAATGTCGGCGGCCATGCCGGCACCACTCACAATTTGCTCACTCACGTACGTCTCCCCATCGATCACCGGTACTTTCGCGCAAAGTCCGCGCGTTCGGTGCTCAGTCTTGCACATTAATGCGCGAAACAATACGGAAGTGCGCACCCTCACAACGTGATCACACGGCGAAGGCCGCCCCGCGAGCGCGGGACGGCCTTCGGACGGCACAGGATCTCACTCGAACGCTATGACCATGGCCTCGGCGTCCGCGACCTCGGTGTCGACGTCGGGGTCTTCGGTCACCGGCGGCGGATCGTTCTTGCCACGCAGCGCGATCTGCTGAACGAACACCGCGAGGATCGGCACGAGGACGGCCAGGAACGATGCCCAGAAGAAGATCGTCGCGGTGGACGTCGCGATGCCGTCGATCAACGGACGTGGCAGCGCCGTGTGGCCGCTGCTGAGCGTGTTCGCGCCACCGGCCTTGACCTGCGCCGCCAGGGTCGGATCACCGATCCCGACCAGGTAGCTGAAGAGCCGGTGGTTGAAGATGGCGCCGAACAACGCGACACCGAACGAACCGCCGATCGACCGGAAGAACGTCGCCGCACTCGATGCGACGCCGATGTCCTTCTGCTGCACGCTGTTCTGCGCGATCAGCATCGTGGTCTGCATCAGTAGGCCCATGCCGAGACCGAGCACGACCATGAAGATCGCGGTCGTCGTACGCGACGTGTTCGCGCCGATCGTGGCCAGGAGCGCCATACCGATGGTCATGCCGATGCCACCGACGATCGGGAAGATCTTGTACTTCCCGGTCCTCGTGATGAACGAACCCGCGAAGAGCGACGACACCAGCAGGCCGGCCATCATCGGCAGGAGCAGCAGGCCGGAGTTGGTCGCCGATGCGCCTTGCACGGTCTGCTGGTACAGCGGCAGGAAGCTCAGCACGCCGAACATCGCGAAGCCGACCAGGAATCCGATCAGCGAGACGAGCGCGAAGTTCCGGTTCTTGAACAGCCCGAGAGACAGCACCGGCTCGGCCGCGCGCGGCTCGACGAATCCGAAGATGACGAGTGCGACGACGGAGAGCACCGCCAACCCGATGATCTGCGGGGAGCCCCACGCGTACTGCGTACCGCCCCAGGTGGTGAGCAGGACCAGGCCGGTGATCGCGAGGGCCAGGAATGCCGAGCCCCACCAGTCGATCCGGTGCTCGGTGCGCTTCTTCGGCAGGTGCAACCGGATCATCACGAGCGCGAACGCGACCACGCCGAGCGGAATGTTCACGTAGAACGCCCAGCGCCAGCTCAGGTTGTCCGTGATGTAGCCGCCGGCAAGCGGCCCGGCGACCATCGCGATCGCCATGACGCTCGCCATGATGCCCTGGTAGCGACCACGTTCACGGGGCGGCACGAGGTCACCGATGATCGCCATCGCGCCGACCGCGAGGCCACCGGCGAACAGCCCCTGTAGCGCGCGGAACCCGATCAGTTGCGTCATGTTCTGTGCGGCGCCGCTTAGCGCGGATCCGACCAGGAAGCCGACGATCGACGTCAGGAAGATGCCCTTCCGGCCGTACATGTCGCCGAGCTTGCCCCACAGCGGTGTGGAGACCGATGTACCGAGAACGTAGGCGGTGACGACCCACGAAAGGTGCGACAGGCCGCCGAGATCGCGCACGATCGTCGGCATAGCGGTGCCGACGATGAAGTTGTCCAACATCGCCAGCAGGAACGCGAGCAGTAGCGCGGGCAGAACGTACATCACCTCGCGACTGCGCCCGTTCGCTGCGACCGGCGCGGGCGTGGCCACTTCTGTTGCCATGGGTACTCTCCCGTGATCTTGTGGGGGGACTTACTTGCCGACCGGCTAGTCGTTACACTCGAAACGTTAGGACACTCACTTACCGGTCGTCAAGTAGAATTCTCACCGAGGTGGAAGATCGCATGAGCCAGCCCGATACGCGGACGAGGATTCAAAACGTCGCGCTGCGCCTGTTCAACGAGAACGGCTATGAGGCGACCTCGTTGCGTGAGATCGCGGACGCGATCGGCGTCACCAAGGCGGCGCTCTACTACCACTTCAAGACGAAGGAAGAGATCGTCACGAGCCTCATCGACGACCGGACCGCGGTCCTCGATGCGCTTTTCAACTGGGGTTTGACGCTGCCGCGCACGCTCGAGGGCCGCCGTGAGTTCATCAAGCGCTACGCCGATGAGCTGTTCGTCGGGAACCATTTCGACACGATGCGGTTCTTCGAGCGCAACCCGACCGCGCTGCGCGATCACCCGTCCGGGGAGCGCATGCGCAAGCAGATGATCGAGGTGGTGGAGTACCTGTCGGCGCCCGGCGCACCGCCGAAGGAGCGGCTGCGCGCGTCACTCGCGCTGTTCGCGTTGCACGCATCATGGTTCGTGCTGCGGGACGAGTCGGTCACCGACGACGATCGGCGGCAGACGAGCCTCGAGGTCGCACTTGAGCTGCTGGAATAGCTCAGTTCAGGTCAAGGCGAAGAGCCTGCAGGAACACATGGGGTACGGGTACGAAGTCGCGATCCGGCGTACGGATGAAGCCGAATCGGGCGTACAGCTTCATCGCGACATCGTTCCCGTTGCGGACGCAGATCACGATCGCCTTGCTGCCCTGCTCGGCGGCGCGATCGATACATGCCCGGACCAACGCGGCTCCGACGCCGTTGCCCTGAGCGGACGGCGCGACGGCGAGCATGCGGAACTCCGCCTCGCCGTCGCCCGCGAGTTCGGCAAGAGGTGAACTCTTCGTCACGTACGTGACGCAGCCGACCACGTCGTCGGTGTCGGCGTCCACCGCGATCAGCACGTCGCTATGCGTCGCACGACCGGCCACGTCCGCCAGCGTCAGCGCATAGTCGTATTCGGCGTTCTCCTCGGAGCCGGGCGGAGGCGCGAGTTGGCCGTCGGCACGGTACGCGTCGACACAGATCACACCGGCGGCCGCGAACTCCGGTTCGGCCGCCGGCCGTACCCGTACCAGCATGTTTTGTGCCCTTTAGTCGATGACCGCGATGAGGTCGCCCTCCTGGACGACGTCACCTTCGTTGACCGCAAGTTCTTTGACCGTGCCGTCGGATTCGGCCACGACCGGGATCTCCATCTTCATGGACTCGAGAATGACCAACGTGTCACCCTCTTCTACCTCGTCGCCCGCCTTGGCGACGACCTTCCAGACGTTCGCCACCATCTCGGCGCGGATCTCGTCAGCCATCATCCGTCCCTCTCGTTACATGAACGTGCGAGACGTATCCAATCATGGAACCTCAGATGCGGAGGTGCCCAGTCGCCCCGGCTACCATCGTGTCTGACGAAGGAGGGGTCACATGGCTAAGAAGTCGCGCAAGAAGAAGGCTCGCAAGAAGAGCGCCGCCAACCACGGCAAGCGCCCAAACTCCTGATCACAGGAGCCAAAGACTCAGTTGATCCTGGAGTTATGCGCACGACTCACGGTCGAGGCGCTAACTAACTCCAGGATCAACTTTGTTTGAGGTCTTGTTTTGAGGGCTCAGCGGGTCGGCTCGGAGACGATGTCGTTGAGCTTGGCCCGGAGGCGTTCGCGCAGTGCGTCCGGCGCGGTCTCGCCACCGCAGCAGCGCGACACGAGCGCCTTGACCTCCTGCTCGATGCCGAACTCGCGCAGGCACGGGCTGCACTCGTCGAGATGCGTCCGGATCAGCTGGCGCCGGTCCTCGTTGCACTCCAGGTCGAGGTAGAGGTAAACCTCGTCGAGTACGTCGCGGCAATCGCCCTTCTCAGGCGTGTCGGATCCCACGTCTACACCTCCCGCACGGTCGGGGCGTCAGTGCCCGCGGCCGAATCGTCAGCCTGCGCGGTCAGCGCGGCGTCGTCATCGTCATGAGTGGCCGTGCCGCGGTTGAAACCACGCTCCGCGGCATAGTCTTCCAGGCTGCGACGCAAGTTGCGCCGACCGCGGTGCAAACGTGACATCACCGTGCCGATCGGCGTGTTCATGATGTCGGCGATCTCCTTGTACGAGAACCCCTCGACATCGGCCAGGTAGACCGCGAGCCGGAACTCTTCGGGCAGCGCCTGCAGCGCTTCCTTGACATCCGAGTCGGGCAGCCGGTCGAGCGCCTCCGCCTCGGCCGACTTCAGACCGGTCGACATGTGCGACGACGCGTCGGCGAGCTGCCAGTCGGTGATCTCCTCGGTCGGCGACTGCAGCGGCTGGCGCTGGCGCTTCCGATAGGAGTTGATGTACGTATTCGTCAAGATCCGGTACAGCCAGGCCTTCAGGTTCGTGCCCTGTTCGAACTGGTGGAACGCGGCGTACGCCTTCAGGAACGTCTCCTGAACGAGATCCTCCGCGTCGGCCGGATTGCGAGTCATGCGCAGGGCGGCACCGTAGAGCTGGTCGATGAACGGCATTGCATCCCGTTCGAACCGATCACGGTTGTCTGCCTGCTGGCCTACTGTCACTCGCGCGCCCTTCGTCGACCGTCCCGACGAGAATACGCCGTTAATGATCGACTCGTTCGCGGATGCACGCTTGTCGGCCCGGGTCCGCGACAGGGTGGTCGGCGGAACGACCGACGCCGGCCATCCGGGCGCACCGAGCAGCTCCGACACGAACGTCGCGTCGTGCTTTGTTTCGGGAGTCAATTCGCGAATTGTGCTCAACGCACATTCCCTTCCAGGTCTGCACGGACGGGCTGGCGCACGTCCACAGGTGCTTCAACGCTGGAAGGAGGTCACAACATTCCGGGGGCCGCAGGACCGCACGCGGCCAGGCCGGTAATTGCGCCGGGAATCGGTGTGATGGAGCCCACCCCGGTCCCGGCGGCGGGACCGACGGAGTGCAGACCCCTCACGCACTCCGCCAACCACCGGGACCAGGGAGAGCCTGGGAGGTTGGATCTGGCCACGGATGACGGGTCATCCGGGGTCTGTGTGCCCGCGGACGGGCTCACAGTCGTAGAACGATCGATGCCCGTCGGAGGTCACGATCCTGCGGTCACGCGGGTCAGCCAGTCGACGACGATTGCCGATGTGCCGCGCAGATCGGTCCGGAGATCGTGCCGCGCGCCGGGTCGGACCGCGACTTCGACGTGGTCATCCGCGGTCGGGCAGCCGAACGGGTCACGGTCGCCGTTGACGACGAGCGTCGGCAGGCCGGTCCGCAATTCGGCATCCCGCGACCGCTCCGGGTGGCCCGGTGGATGTAGTGGGAACGCGAGCGCGAGGATGGCATCGGCCTGTACCGCCATCGCCGTACGGCAGGCGACGCGAGCGCCGCTGGACCGGCCGCCGACGATCAGCGGCAACGTGGCCATGGCACCCTTCCGAAGTCCGGTCAGCACCGCGATCCACGCTTCGTCGAGGTGGGTTGCGGGCGCCGCGGCACGCCGACCGGCCACTCGGTACGGCTGGGTCACCCGTGCCACTACCACTCCGCAGTCGACCGCCGCATGCGTCACGGCGACCAGGTCGGGCGAGTCGATTCCGCCGCCTGCGCCGTGGCCGAGCACAAGCAGGGCGAGCGCCGGACGCGCCGACGACGGCCGCTCGATGGCGACTTCGGCAGGGCCTCGTGGTGTTGGGATCTGGGTCACGGATGTCACAGATATATCGTGCGGCCGGTCGAGCCGACCGGCCGCACGCAAATCGCCCTATTTCTGTGAAAGCGCCATTGCTCACACGGTGGCGGCGAACGACCTCATTGCCGGCACATTGCTGCGCGCATTGCCGATCTCGTGGTCGGTTTCCGAATCTCCCCGCCAGACCGGGGCCATAGCGCGCCGTTCACGCGCTGTCGTGGCACCCCATACGCCGTGGCAGTCGCCCGCATCGAGTGCCCACGCAAGGCACGCTCCTTGCACCGGGCAATCCCGGCACAATCGCAAGGCTGGATCCGATGTTTCTCGTGGAGCCGGAAAAAACGTTTCCGGGTCCTGACTGCGGCAGATGCCGCTCGCTCGCCAAGATTCGTCGCTCGTTCTTTCGGTGAACGCACGAACCAATCTTGGGTCTCTCCGTGCCGCTGCTACCTCGTGTGGCCGAGGCATACGTGCTCGGGTCACTACCCACCTCCCCCGCGGGTTTTGAACATTAGTGCTGCCGATCGACAACCATCGGCGTTGGTTTCTATCGCACTTTCGGCTGCCTAATCAAGAGTTTTGGACAGCCGAGGGGAGAAGTCGAGGGAACGCTTTTACCGCAAAATCCCTAAAACAGGGTCAGATCCACCGGATCGGATTCAGGTTGGTCCATTCGGACGATGAGACCTGGGCCGTCGTTGCGGACATCGCCGACCGAAAGTCCTACCGGCCGGATCTCCAACCGTGCTATTTGCGTATCGGTGGGCGGTTCGAGTAACCGGTCAAGGTCATCGGTGGCGGTAAGCCACGACTCCCAACGATCCGGAGAAAGAAACAACGGCATGCGATCGTGTACGGACGTGAGCGGGCCCAGCGCCGCCGTCGTCACGATCGAACACGTGAGCAGCCGGTCCCCGCCGGAGTCGTGCCACACCGACCACAGTCCGGCGAAGACGATCGGCTCGTCCGCGGTCGGCGTCATGAAGTACGGCTGCTTGCGCACCTTTGCCGGAGCCGTGACGGCGGGCGCTGCGAACTCGTACCAGCCGGTGGCCGGGATCAGGCAACGGCGCGACGCGAACGGCTTCGCGTACGCCTTCGTGGTGGCGACCGTCTCGGCACGTGCATTGATCATTCGGGCACCGGAACGGCGATCCGACGCCCATGGCGGCACAAGTCCCCATCGCGCAACCGAGAGCACCCGGCCATCAACCGATCCGGACATCCGGATGATCGGCACCGGATCGGTCGGCGCGACGTTGTAGTCGATCGCGACCGACTCGTCCGCGGTCGTGCCGTCCACCGCATCGAATATCGACGATAGATCGGTGGCTGTCCGTGTTGTTGCGTACCGCCCGCACATGCCCACAACGTAGCGCGCGCAATGAGATTCACACGATCCCGCCATCTGCGTGATCGCACGTTTTCGCAGGGAGCCGTGCGCCGATCGCACCAGGCAGAATGCAAAGGATGACCGAGAAAGCCGCAGCGTGGCGGGCACCGACGGCGTATGCCGGCGCCGTGCTCGGTCTGGCCGTACCGGGGATCGAGTTGTCGGACGTCACGTGCACGTCGAAGACGATGCCCGGACTCTGTGAGTCATGGGCCGCTATGGTTCGGGGTACCGATATGTGAGGCAGGCAGCTTGACCGCGAAACAGCGCAGTTACGACGAGGACGACGTACGGGTACGGCCCGGCAAGTCGTCGCGTCCGCGTACCCGGGTGCGACCCAAACACGACGAGGCCGCGCTGGGCTTCGTGATGACCGTCGATCGTGGCCGCTTCACCTGTGAAGTCAACGGCAACGTGGTCACCGCGATGCGAGCCCGGGAACTTGGACGCCGTGGCGTGGTCGTCGGCGACCGGGTAGCGATCGTCGGCGACGTCTCCGGCGAGGAGGGCGCACTTGCTCGGATCGTTCGGATCGAAGAGCGTACGTCGGTGCTTCGCCGTACGGCCGACGACGACGACACGACGCCCGAGGGCCGACTGGAACGCGTGATCGTCGCGAACGCCGATCAGCTCGTGATCGTCAGCGCGTTGGCCGACCCGCCGCCGCGTACCGGCTTCATCGATCGCTGCCTCGTCGCCGCCTACGACGCCGACATCGAGCCGTTGTTGTGCCTCACGAAGGCGGATCTGGCCGGCCCGGAAGCGGTCCTCGACTACTACGCCGAGTTACTCCTCCCGTACGTGCTCTGCCGCTCGGACGAGGATCCGGACGAGCTGCGCGAGGCACTGTCCGGGCACGTCTCGGTGATGGTCGGGCACTCCGGCGTCGGCAAGTCGACGCTCGTGAACAAGCTCATCCCGGACGCGTACCGGGCGGTCGGCGTGGTCAGCTCGGTCGGCAAGGGCCGGCACACCTCGACCAGCGCGATCGCGTTGCATCTGCCGAACGACTCCGGCTGGATCATCGATACGCCAGGCGTACGGTCGTTCGGGCTGGCCCACGTGTCGGCGAACAGCGTGTTGCACGGCTTCCCGGACCTGGTCGAAGCATCGGCGAACTGCCCACCGAACTGCGAGCACACCGCGCTGAGCCCAAACTGCGGCCTGGATGCGCTGGTCGCGGCCGGCGGGGCCGATCCGCGTCGGCTCGCGTCGTTCCGGCGGCTCCTGCTGTCCCAAGCCGGGACGCCGGAGCAGGACGGCTAGCACAGCAGGACGGCTAGCACAGCAGGACGGCTAGACCTCTACCGCTCCGCCGGACCGCCAGTAGATGCCGTTCTCGCGCGCCATCAGATCCTCGTCGATCAGGTAGCGCCGCAGCGAGACGTAGTCCTCGTGCCATGCCCGCAGCACGGCGTCAACCGCGCGCTCGGGGTAGCGCACGCCGGGTTCGAAGCAGGCCGCGATGTGTTCGAGGATGACCAGCCGTTTGCCGCGCGTCGCCGGGATCGTCACGAGCCGACCGTCGCGTACGAACGCTCGCAGCACGTTGGCTTTGGCCTGATCCGGATCCAGTGGCTCATCCGGAGTGGGCTCCGGCGCGTACGCCCGCATTGCCTCTTTGAAAACCGACGGCGTACCGGTCAGCCTGCCGTCGACCGTTTCGATCAGCCCACCTTGTTCCAACCGGCGGAGCGCGCGCACGACATCGCGGGCCGGGAGTCCGGTCGCGGCCGTCACCGCCGACGGGCTTTGCGCTCCGAGTACGACCGCCGCGAACGTGAGCAAACGTTCCTCCTCGGCCAGCAGGCCGCACAGCATTTCCGGGCGCATGCCGATAATCTATATCTGAAAACGCCCATTGGCGCCTAACGGCTTTTGGCCGTGGCTCGACTCGGCTAGGTTGCCGTCATGAGCGGATACGCCGACGACCTCGCCCTCGCACACATGCTCGCCGACACAGCGGATGCGATCTCGATGAGCCGTTTCCGCGCGCTCAATCTGCAGGTGACCACGAAGCCCGATCTGACGCCGGTGACGGACGCCGATACGGCGGTCGAGAAGGCGCTCCGATCGACGCTCGCACGAACCAGACCGCGCGACGCGGTGTTCGGTGAGGAGTACGGCGCGACCGAGGCACCGGCCGGACCCGGCCAGCGGCGCTGGGTGATCGATCCGATCGACGGGACCAAGAATTTCGTTCGCGGCATCCCGATCTGGGGCACGCTGATCGCGTTGATGGAGGGCGACCAGGCGGTAGCCGGTCTCGTCTCGGCGCCGGCGCTCGGCCGTCGCTGGTGGGCCGCGCTCGGCCACGGCGCCTATGCCGGTCGTCATACTGCGGCCGCGACACCGCTACGGGTGTCCGGCGTGCGCCGGCTCGCCGACGCGTCGTTCTGCTACTCGTCGCTCGGCGCGTGGGAGGAGACCGGCCGGCTCGAACCGATGCTCGACATCATGCGCAAGACCTGGCGCAGTCGCGCGTACGGCGACTTCTACGGGTACATGCTGCTGGCCGAGGGCGGCGTGGATATCGTCGTCGATCCTGAGCTGTCGCTGTGGGACGTCGCGGCACTCGTACCGATCATCACCGAGGCCGGCGGCACGTTTACCGATCTCACCGGGCGACCCGGCCCCGGAAGTGGCAGCGCAATCGCAACAAATGGTGCATTGCATCACGACATTTTGGCCTGCCTGAATCCTGCCTCCGTCAGCTACACATAGTCTGACAAGGGGATTTGCCTTCCGTTCCGAGTCTTTGTCACGCTGTGTGATGTCAGTGGAATGAACTGGCGACGGGCGTTATACGTCCGGGCCGTCTATCCTCGTCGAGTGGTGTCTTCTGGCTGGATCTGTCTCGCAGCGATGGTGATCGCGTACGGCTGCTCCAACCTGCTGCAATCAATTGCGGCAACAAGAATCAAGCAACACCACTCCATGCATCCGTCGTTCCTACTGCGCCTCGCCTGCCAGCGAACCTATCTGGCGGGCATCGGTTTCCAGATGCTGGGATTCGGTCTTGCATTCGCCGCCCGCCGCGAATTGCCGCTCTTTCTCGTCCAAGCGAGCATGACGGCGGGCCTAGGCGTGATGGCGCTGCTCGGCGTCATCCTGCTCAAATGGCGACTCCCCCGCGCCGAAATCCTGCTGCTCGGTCTGCTCGGCGTCGGCGTCGGCGCGCTCGTGTTCTCCGCGAAGCCCGGTGAGTCCAAACCGATCACCGGCATCGGCGTGCTGATCCTCGTCGGCGTCCTCGGGCTGATCGCGGTGCTCGGCGTCTTTACGACCCGGCTCAAGGGCGTACTTGGGTCGGTCGTGTTGGGCTCGCTCGCCGGCCTTTCGTTCGGCGCCGCCGCGATCGACTCACGCGCGCTGGCCGGCGTCCACAGCTGGCAGATGATCCCGTTGAGCCCGCTGCTCTACCTTCTCTTCGCCCACTCCCTGATGGGCTCACTGCTGCTCGGCATGGCCATGCAGCGCGGTTCGACCACGGCAGCGGTCGCCGCGATGGACGCCGCCGCAACGGCGCCGGCCTCGATCATCGGGCTGACGATGCTCGGCGACCAGATCTGGGCCGGTCGCCAGTGGATTGCCGCGGTCGGATTCACTTTCACACTTGTCGCGGTGATCGGGCTCGCCCGCTTCGCGCAGCCGCAGGCACACAGCAACGCGTCGACAACCGTGGCCACCGCGACCGCGCCGATCCCGATTCCGATTCCGTCCGCGCCGGTATCCGGCGTGCCGGCGATCGCGCTTCCGATCCGGACCGGGCCGATCTCATCCAGCGGTGCCGCTCCCGGTGCAGGTGCGGTCGTCGACCCGGGCACATCCAGAAGCACGCACTACACCGCGCTGCCGCTGACCGGAAACCGCGCCACGGCGCGATGACTTGCAGCGCGGCCGCCAGGCGTGATGCCCGACGGCCGCGCTTGGAAACTACGGCAGGATCGTCTCCGACAGGATCAACAACGATCCCTTCGGCGTACCGATGCCGGTCACGTCGTCGTAGCCCTTCGTCACGGCAAGCGTCGTGTCGTTGTTCAGCGTGACGAGCGCGGTGGCCTGACGCCGGGTCACGGCGATTGGCGCCTTCGGGTTCTGCACGTCGTGGAACGCCAGCCCGCCGAGCGCGTACAGCAGCGGGTTCGCGAATCCGATCGGGAACAGCCGGTGCGTGCTCGCGTCGGCCTGCATCCCGGCGATGAGCGGGCAGGCGAGGCTGGTCCCGCCGACGCCGGCGATCGAGAACACGCCGCCCACGGTCTGCCCGTACGCGAAGCCGGTGTACGGGTCGGCATCGGCCGAGACGTCCGGATCGACGCGCATCGGCGTACCGTTGCGGCTCTTCGCGAGGCTCGGCTGGACAGTGCCGTACTGGTACCACGGCTCGGCGAACAGCTCGCTCACGCCGCCGCCGGCACCTGCGTAGAAGTCGCCCGGCAACGGGGACTCGTAGACGCCGGTCGCGCCGCTGTAATCCACGAAGTCACGCATGTCGCCCCAGCCGGTCTCGAACTGGTACGACTTGTTCGAGCCGATCGCGACGCTGGTGCCGCCGACGCCGGTGACCAGTGGGTCACTCGACGAGTAGCTCGCCTCCGGTACGCCGTTGATGATCGTGTTGTCGCCCTCGTCGCCCGAGGAGAAGTAGAAGCCGATGCCCTCGAGGTCGCCCTGCAGGAAGATCGAGTGCTCCAGCTGAATCTCGGCCGGGTCGAGATCTTCCGAGTCGTAGCCGTACGAGTTGCTGACGATGCTCGCGGCGTGCGTCTGCACGATCGTGTTCAGCGCATCATCGATGCCGGGGCCGCAGTCGTACGCGCCGAAGTAGTGCACCGTCGCACCGGGAGCCATACCGTGTACCGCCTCGACGTCGAGCGTCTCCTCGGTCGACCAGTCACCGCACTGATCCTGGATGTCCCACTTGCTCGGGTCGGTGGTGTCGATGAACTGGCCCGGGGCGAACGGGGCATCACCCTGCAGCGTCGAGTACTCGTTCGCGTCCGCGAGGATGGTCGGCGAGTCGTACGCGTCGATGATGGCAACGGTCACACCGTGCCCGTTCGTGCCGTGCGACACGCTCGACTGGACGTCGTACGCGCCACGCAGCTGCGCCGGTGAGTAGCCGCAGATGTACGTCGGGAACGACGTCCGGCCGTACGCTGCGGGCATCGTCTGCTGATACTGGTTCCAGTACGACGAGCACGCCGACGTCGTCACCGGAGCATCGCCCGGTACGACCTTGCCGGCGTCCGGCGTCGCCACGTTAGGGTGCGCGTACGCCTGGGTCAGGCCGGTCACCGCGATCACGTCGGACGCGATCGACGACGGCACGGACAGGCTCGACGAAGGTGCCCGGCGAACCTGACCCTTGACGTTGTACGTACGCAGCGTCGTACCGAATGCCTTGTTGATCGCGGCGGCCGTACCGGTGGCCGAGACCCACCGGTTGCCGGCGGCGACGCTGTTGACGGTCAGGCCCGAACCCTTGAGGAACTTTGTGACCCGGGCAACCGCGGCGCTTGTCGGCGCGTACTTCGCGTTGAACTGCGCGGCCGACAGATAGGCGCCGTAAGCGGCGTTCTTCGGCGCGGAGACGCTCTGCAGCAGCTTCTCGGCCGCGGCGGCGTTGCGCAGCGGGAGTGCTACCGCGAACGTGATCCGCGTGTTGCCGCCGATCGCGCCGACGGCGTGCGACGCCTGCGCCCACGACGGCTGGGTACCGGCGACAGTGGCGCGTTGCGTGCTGGGCGCGGCGGTCGCTGCCGATGCGACGAACGGCAAGGTCAGCACCGCGGCGCTGATCACCGCGATGGTGCGACGTTTGATTCGAAGTCTCATGGACTTCCCTTCGCTCGGGGGGAGTTGACCTCATGAGACCGATATCGATCAACACTGTCAATAGACGAACATCAGCAGATCGGACCGGTGGCGGCGCCACAGAGCATTTAGCCACTTCAATCCCGGTACGGCCGGCTGTCGCATTCCGGTCTATCGCCCGTCGGGCTGGGGTTCTGGGCAAGTTGTGCAGCTTTGGTCGTTTGTGCCCATCGCTTTTGCGAGTTGGTCATGGGTGCGCTAGTGTTAACAAGCCGACGCGGGGTGGAGCAGCTCGGTAGCTCGCTGGGCTCATAACCCAGAGGTCGCAGGTTCAAATCCTGTCCCCGCTACCACCAGAAACGCCCCTTCCGGAGATCATCTGGAAGGGCGTTTTGGTCGTCTGTGAGCAGAATGTGAAGCAACGAGCTACCTGATCCGGTACGTTTGAAGATCAGATTTGCGACGCTGGGCAGCGGCCTCGACGTCATTGCCGATCGAGCGGTGCGTGTAGATCTGACCGGTCACGATGATGGACGCGTGGCGTAACCGGTCACTGACGATCTTGAGGTCGAGACGCCATTGTCGAGCGCGATCGTCGCGTAGGTGTGCCGCACGTCGTGCAGCCGGATGCGCGGCACACCTGCCCGGTCCACCTGGCGGTTGAACCGGCTGGTGATGGTATCGGGGTGGATCGGCTTGCCGTCCGGATGGCAGAACATCCATCCGGCTGCGTCATAGTCGGTCGCCGAACGCGTCTCTGCGCTCGTCGAGCATCGCCAGGTGCTTACAGGAACTCGACCGTTACGGGTCGAGCGCGATCGGGTGATGCTGCTCTCCGACTTGCCGTCGGATGCCTCCGGCTCCGCCGACGATGATCCAGGTGTCTTCCAGCGTCATCGTCCCGGCGTCCAGGTCGAGCTGATCGCGGCGCAGCCCGGCCAGCTCCGACCGGCGCATACCGGTCGTGGCGACAAGCACCCACATGCCGGCGTCCTCGTCGTGGGTCGCTACGGCGAGCCAGGCGCTCAATTGATCGACCGTCCATGTCGCGCCCGTGCTCTTCGGCGTCGACGCTGGCGCGGCAGGCTCGCGTGCTCGGCCGGGTTGTGTTGCGGTACTTGCCAGGCGACCGCGTCTTGCAGCGCTCGGTTCAGCAGCCGGTGAACGTTCTTGACCGTCTTCGGCGCGAGGCCGGACGGCTTCGGCGATCGGTACCCGGCCGCGCCGGTAGCGCAGCACTGCGCTCCGGGCGGCGTAGATCGAGACACCGCAGGCAGCGGCGATTTCGCGGGGTGGCGGGTCGATGCCGGCAAGCCTGCGGAGCTTCCAGAATTCGTACATGGCGCTGTTGGTGTCGGCTTTGCGGCGACCGTTGGCGAGCAGGTATTTGTACAGCGCATTGAGTGCCTTCACGTCAATCTCTTGCAACCGGCGCTGGCCGATGTTCGGCGCAATGTACGCGTTGATGTAGTCGGCATAGTTGACTCGCGTTGACCTTTTCAGCGATTCGGAAACGGCGGTCAGCCATTCGGCGAGGAACTGAGCGACGGTCATCTTGGTTGGTACGACGTGCCGGTGTTCGTCGATCGACGCCTTGACCTTGAGTGCGGCAGACCATGCATCCTCGTCGGTCGGGAATCCGCCCGCGTATTCCCGGCGTCGTTTGCCCGACATGGGATCGGGCGGCAGGTCGACGTAGAACGCGTAGGACTTACCGCGCGGGAACACGGTCACGCCGGGTACTGCTGGGCGTTGCTTGGTCACGCTGCCAGCCCTTCTGTGCCTTCGATGAGTGGCCGGATCCGGGCCGTGATGATGTAGACACGCCCGCCGTAACGCTTTGTCGGGCAGCTCTCCGCTTGCGGCGTACCGATACGCCGACGCGCGGGGAATGCCGAGGATCTTTGCCGCTCGCGGTACGGCGAGCAATGCGGGCAGCTCATCGATGTTGATCGACATTGCGAGTCCTCCCGGACGTTTGTAAGGCAGTGTCCGTGGCCTGCACTCGTCGCTGAGCGCAGTTCGTGCGGCGGACGGCACAAGTTCGCCTTCCACCTAGTGCATCGGCGGTGTTCGATGTAGTGGCCCGCTGTAAGCCCCGCTGAGCCAAGATTTCGGCGTGGTCGGTGTGTTCCTATGGCCCGATGGCCCTGTGCGGCTCTGAACGGGTCGAGTTCCGGCGATGAGTCGACAGGCCGCACCGTTTCGGGCGCGGCCGGTCGAGCGCTCGGCGTCGCGGCTTGTAGGGAGGGCTGAAACGCCTCCGCAAGTCCGCAAGTCCGCAAAGTGGGCCGCTACCTGCATGAACGCCTGCGGGCTTGATACAAAAACCCTTTGTATCAAGCCCGCAAACGGGTGTCTAAGTCCGCAAGTCCGCAGTTTGGTTGCGGACTTGCGGACATAGAAGATCACCACTAGTTCTAAGTCCGCAGAAGGTTTATGCAGGTGAGAGCAGGTGGTTGCGGCTTTGCGGACTTGCGGACTTAGCCCCGCAGCGTTTCAGCTTCACTAACGCCCGGTGAGTCAGACACGGCCGGTTCCGGTGGTGGTTGTTGGTCGTTGTGCTCGACCCAGAACACGAGCCGATCCCCGCGCTCGGATCGTTCGGACCGCAGCACGTAGTCACCGCGCCATCGGCCTACCTGCCCGGTGAGCAGACGCCCAAGCGACATCGGGTTAGGCAACCGGCCGTTGTGGGTGGTGATGAACACCCCGCCCCACGCGTCGACTTGCCCGCGTTGGTCGTTCATGTGGTCCGGTTCGCCGTTGGCCCGGACCTCAGCTGCGGTGGCCCGCCGGTCGCCGTACCGGTCCCGCCATGCTGCGAGGAACGCGAGCCAACGGGTTTCGTCCTCGTCGGTGCCGCGTACCTCGTGGGCGTTGGCCAGGAATCCATGGATGCCGTGATGGGCGAGGAATCCGCCAAGGGCTTGCGCCCACGGCGTGAACTGCCGCATCGACAACCCCGTTGCTTTCGGCGCCCCGTTGCGCGTCCAGTCGAGCACCAACACCAGCAGATGCCACAGCACCGTGAGCTGATTGGCCGGTTCGGTGATCCATTGGTCGAGGTGCGGAATCCCGAACCCCGACTGATCGCGCTGCTCCGGACGCGGCATGTTCGGATCCAAATGCACCCGCACCGTCCGCGACGCCATGTCCCCGCCCACCTGCAAGTTGTTGCCGGTAGCCATCCACAGCCGATCGTTGACGGTCGCGATCGTCCGCGACGAGCCCAACGCCCGGTCAGACCAGACGCCGCCGGTCACGAGCTGGGCGAGGATCGCAGAGTCAATCACCGTGCCTTCGGCGAGGTTGTCAAACACCACCACGCCGACCTGTTCGGCCAGCACCGCCGTAATCGACTTCCGCAGCTCTTCCTCGCTGTAGGTCCAGGGCAGGACCCGTTGCCCGTAGAGCATCCCGGGCCCGCCGGTCAGGATGGTCTTACCCGAGGCGGGCATGGTCGCGTCTACCAGCGCGAACGGGGTCAGGCTGCGGGTGTAGTGCCGCAGGATCGGTGTCGCGATCAGCGCCGCATAGTTGGCCCGGTCCGCAGGCGACGACCACGGGAAGTCCCGTAGGAACCGATCGAGCAGGAACGTCCGAGCCTCTGCTACCTGCTCCGGGCTCGGATGATCCGGCACATGCGGCAGCGCCACCTTCGCGGCCAGGTACAGGCCGGTTGCTTCGTCGTAGCCGGGCTCTTGCAGCAACGTCCCGTCTCGTCGCAGGACCGGGGCGCCGATGATGCCGCGCAGCGGCGGGACCTTCGGCCACGTTTTGCCGGCCAGCACCGCGCTTAGTGTTTCCCGAGGTGGCGTGCACTCTTCGTTGACGTCTCGGGCTGCCCTTATCGTCCTTGCGGTCTTTGCCGGTACACGTATGCGTGCTCGGCCAGCAGCCCGGCCAGCCCCGCCGGGGTCAACGCCGACGCTGCGACCGGCAGCGGCGAGTCCTCGTCCGCTGCCGCCGACACCGCCCCGCCGGAGACGGCTTCCATGTGGATGAGCTGCCCATCGGAGACGTACATGTCCGGCAGCAGGCCGCCCGTGAGCGCGTTTTTCAGCACCCGGATCGTTTCCGGCCCGGTGCCGACCAGCACAGGTGTGGTCATGACGCCACCCTCCGGGGGCGACGCTCACCGGCACGCAGGCCGGAGGCGATGGTCGACGGTTTCGGGCGTAGCCCGGCCGAGAGGCAGGCCTGCGTCAGCAGGTCCTCAACCTCTCTGACCGTGAGCGCGCCGCCAGCTGCCAGCTGCCCGAGGGCCACAGCGGACACGTACAGCGCATGGTTTTGCTCGCCCGGTTGGGCGCTGGTCAGGTAGTCGAGCTGCCGGGTAATGGCCGCGTTCAGCCACGCACTACGCCGATCCGCCGCGATCGCGACGCGTACCGGTGCCTGCATCGGCAGCGGTGCGGGCATGAGCAACTCGGCCAGCCATCCCGGCAGCGGTGCGATCGCATCGGGCGACTTGGTCACCTCGTAGGGCTTGCCGTTGATGACGCTGCCAGCGGCGACGACGAGTCCGCCCTGGGCGCGGGTGTCGATGCCCGGCCCGAGCTTTCCGGCCGTGTTGCGCAGCGCAACCCCGGCCGGTGCGGTGAAGTAGTAGTGCACTCCTCCGGATGGCGTCGTCACCGTCCACGTCTGCGGCAGCGGGCCATGCTCAGCGCACAGCCGGTCGAGGCTTTCCCGGCCGTTGACGGGCTTGCCGGGCTTCGGCAGGTCGAGATCGACCACCAGCAGACCGGCCGGTCCACACGCAATGCCGATGTTGTACGCGCCTGCCGTCCAGCACGCGGCGACGCGGGCCGGGTCGGTGGTGGCGCGTTGCTCCCAGCCGACATGCCCGCCCGCACACGCCCCGCTGCCGGGGCAGGTCTTGACGCCATGCAACGCCGGAACCTTGGAGCCGGGCCGGATGGGGAACACTGCCCAGCCGTGCCCGGCCGCGTCGAGGGCATCGGCGCGGAGGTTGGCCGGGCTGCCCGCCATGTCCGGCGCGCTGCCGGGCGCGTGAAGCGGGCAGCGCAGACCGTTGAGGTATCGGCGGGTGCCGTTCGTGGCGCCGCACTGGCGGTTACGCCAGCCAAGCCACCAGGTACATGCGTTCATCACGCGGCCTCCCGCTCGATCGCGGGCCGAGTACTCGTCGTCTGACGGGCCGCGACCGCGGTTCGATCCGCCGGGCGGATGCCTGGCCGGATCGCGACCGACGCGAGCAGCTGCCGCAGTAGCCGCAGCGTCGCGGCGACCTGCCAGCGGGCGCCGACCTCGTTGGCGTGCAACGGAATCCGTGCCCGGATCTCGGCGTACTCGGTGGTTCCGGCCCGAACCCGGGTCAGGATTGCGCGGCCGTGGATACCGAGGTCGGTGATGATTTCTTCGCTGCGGTGCTCGCGGAGATTGCAGCGGTGGTCGCGTGCGCACCACACCGTGTGCTCGGTGCCGGTGACTTTGATATGGCGGATCGTGGTGCGGGTCATTGGGTGCCTCCCCGGTGGTGGTGGGCCAGCTGGTTGAAGAACCACCGGCCGACGCGCAGGCGCCGTCCGGTGCCCCGGCAAGGGCGGCAGTATCGGGCGGACCGCCGCGATCCGGTGGGTTTGCGGCCGATGCCCCGGCAGCGGCGGCAGGCCCGGAACGGCCGGACCCAACACACGAACGCATAACAGAGCGTGACCGCGAGGATGATCAGGGTGAGGGTGATAGCGGCGGGCAGATGAGGGCTCACAGATGCCTCCTGGGCCGGTTTTGGGGTGCGAAAAGCCGTGAGCTGCTATCTACTAGCTGGCAGCTCACGGCTTGGATTGGGTGCTAGCGGGTCTGCTAGCGCTAGCAGCACGGGCCGCTAGCGCTAGCAGCCTCGAGCCGGGTTAGTCCGACGACCGCTTCCGGTTACGCTCCGTGAGAGCAGCCAGGAGATCGGTGTGCCGGATGCCGCGCCGCGTCGCGGCCTTGCCGTCGATGCGGCGGCCGACGTCGACAACCGGCACGGCCGGGTGTGGCTTGAGTGCGGTCGTCAGCTGGGCCGCTTCCCACCCGCCGTACACATCCGGCCGCAACTCCCCGAGCAGCCCCACAAGGGTGTCGTTCCATGCCGACTTCTCACTGTCTGGCCACACCTGGGCGAGGTCGTCGAGGATGCTGTACGCGACCGCCGTGTCCCGCTCGGCCGGTGCAGCCGGGAGCGTCCCGGCTTGGTGCGCAACGCGACCGCACGGGCCACCACACGGGCCGCCCCGGTGGTGTTGACGTAGAACGACTTCACCGACTGGGTGTCGCCGAACCCGCGCAGCACGCCCCATCCGGCCTCGACGACCGGCTTGAAGATGGTGGCCCGGAAGCCCTGCTTGTACGCCGACGTGCCCAGGATCATGTCGTTGGCGGTCTGATCGGCCACCGACAGGCAAAACCGGCTGTTGACGTTGCGGCTGATTCCGGTCGGCAAGCTCTTGGCGTCCGGGATTTGGGTGCCGATCAGGATGATGATCCCCAGGGCGCGGCCGAGTTTGATGACCTTTTCCAGGATCTCCCCGGCCTCTTTGCCGTACTTGCTCATCATCAGTTCTTGCAGCTCATCGAACCAGGCGACGAGCGGGTGCAGGCCGGAGTCCTTCAGCGACGCCAGTTCAGCCGTGACCTTGTTCTCCGGTGCCTTACCCAGGCGGGCGTAGTGCTCGATGCGCTTCGACCGGCGCCGCGCCTCCTCATACAGCCACTCGATGAACGCGTAGCACTTGGCCAGGGTGTCGTCATCGAAGCCGTTGCCGTACTCGGTCATCACCGGTTCCAGCACCGCGAAGTCCCCAACACCCTTCAGCTCGTAGCCCCGGATCTCCACACGCGGATCCAGGGCTGCCGCGAGCAGGGCGGTGCGCAGCGCGAACGTCTTACCGCTGCCGGGCTGGCCACCGAACAGGAAGTTCCGGTACATCAGATCGATCGTGACCGTGTCGAGCTTCGGGGTGGTCGCGAACGCGAACGGCTTGAACACGTCGGCCTTGCTGCCGTCCGAGAGCAGGGGCCACGGCGGCAGGGTCATCTGCGACGCCGGTTCATACCCGACCCACAACGCCAGCCGTCCCGTGTGACCGGGTGCGACCGATGGCCAGACCTGGTCCATGGGTAGCCGCATCGCGGATGCCAGACGGCCGCGCTTCGCGACGACCTCGGCGGCCTCGACGCCGTAGGGCAGGTCCACGATGGCGATGTGGCCGGGTCCGTCGCGGTGGATGTCGACCGGGAAGGTGATCGCCTTCGGGTCCTTCGCGACCGCCGAGTTGATGGCGGGCATCTGCACCGAGGTGAGCGCACGCCGGACCAGGTCCGCCGTGAGCTTGCGATACCGGCTGCCGTCGGTCACCCGATCGGTGATCGGCTTGTCCGCCGGTCGACCCCGCATCGCCAGCAGCGGCGCCGCGATCGCGAGTCGCGGCGACCCGCCACCACAGGGGGCAGAACGACAGCACGAGCACGGTGGCCCCCATGCCGGCAAAGCCCCCGGCGACAACCCACCAGCGCCATACGCTCTGGCGTTGACGGCGGGCGTCGAGCTTGAGCCAGGTGTCCGCGTCGCCCCGGGTCGCGGCTGACTGGCGGAGATGCCAGTTGCCTTCTTCGGCGCTCGCCCACCGCAGTGCCTGGCCGATGCTGCGGGCGAGGCCGACCGGTGCCCAGATGGCGACCTTGCCGCCGTACTTCGGCAGCCGCACCCCGTGATAGGCCAGCACGTAACCGGCGTCCTTGGTCTGGTGCTTCGGACGCGGCCTTCAACCCGCGCCATGAGCGTGCCCAGTCCGCGAGGATCGGGCGCCGTTCGAGTTGCCGCAGCCGTACCTCGGCCGGGATGTCTGGCGCCATGTCGACCGGGCCGCCGTCTTCTGGTGGCGTGTCGTCGACCGTTTCGTGGTCGTAGTCATCCGGCTCGTAGCCGTCCACGTGCGTTGTCGCCGCGACTGGCGGGGCGCCTTACGTGAGCGAGCCGCGTCGAGGTCCACCACGTTGTCGTCGCGCCGCCGTTGCAGTTCGTCTTCCAGCCGGGACCAGTCGATCCGTCGTGCGGGTCGCGGTCCGGGCCGCTGTTGTGGCTTGCCATGCTTGAGGTACCTCCATCTTTGACGGTGCGAGGGGACCGGAGCGCGGCCGTCGGTTACCAGGCCAAGAGGCCGCGCTCCGGGCAGAACTAGCGGCCGTGGCCGGGTGTCGTGGTCGGGTCCGTGCAGTCGGGGTCTGTGCACCGGAACTCGGCGCCCCGGATCTGCGCGAGCGTCGGGCCGATGTCGTCGGCGAACTCGTACAACACCGTCCGCAGCGCACCGTCGGGACTCCTGCGCACCCGCACCAGTACCTCTGTCACAGCCGCCTCCAGCTGGATCGCGAGCCGTTTCATGTCACTACTCATGCCGCCACCTCCGCGAGGACATCGGCGCCGTTAACCGGCGTAGAGATTTGGGTCGGCGCCGCCACCGTGGCGGCAAGATGGCGACGGGCCGTCGACTCCGACACACCCGCCTTAGCCGCGATCACCGCCGGAGTTGCGTCCGGGAGCTTCCGGGCCGCTGCCGCCACTTTGGCGGCAGCCGACTGCGACCGGCGCGGCGTCGGACGCGGCCGTGCGTCGTGGCGCGGTGCGCGGCTTCGGCGACCGGCGCCGGAACCTCAGCTGACCGGCAGTGTCACCGTCTCGATAACCGGCAGCGCCGCAGGTGCGGGCTTCTAGCACCTTGGCGGGCCGGGCCTTGCTGGACAGCGCCTCCTCCGTGATCAGGAACGCGATCGCGGGAAACGCTGACACCGCGTGGTTGATCGGACCGCCCGAGGTCGCCAGCCAGTTCGTGGCCACCGACACCGCGACGCCCGAGCCAGAACCCGAACAGCGCCCACAGCCGGGCGCGCATCCCGGCCGCGCGGTCGGTGCCGATCGCGATCGCGCACGGCCATCACCAGACCGTCCACACACAACGGCCACATAGTAGCCAGCACCCCCGGCTGACCGTGATCCAGCGCGAGGTGCCGGATTGATGCCGGTAGGAGATCGACGCGGCAACCGCTGTCACCGCAGCGATCCCCAGCCCAGTGAAAAACCGTCGAGCCTTCATGAGATCCGCCCTTCCGGGGCACAGAGAGGCACTCACCGAGTGAGCGCGGAATGTAGTAGGCCGCACCTGATGGCAGGTGCGGCAGGTCCGGCGCGCGATCAACGCCCGGTCGATCGCGGCCCGCTGCGCGGGTGTCGCGGTCCGCTTCGGCGCGGCCCGATCGACCCGGTACAGGTAGGCGGCGCGGACGCCGCCGACACCGCGCCACAGGACTTGAGCGACGACCGGTTGACCACCAGGCGTAGCCCGGCGCGTAGCTGCCGGACCGTGGCGTAACCGGCTGGAGCACCGCGCCACCAGTAGGTGGGCAGCCCGTAGCGGGTGCCGTCCGGGTCGTGGAACTCAGCACGAGTCCGGGCCACGGTCAGCTGCGCGGCCCGTGTCGGTCGTGCGCTGCTCGGGCCGTGGGGCCCGCGATCAGGACGACAGCGTTCAGGGCGTTGTGCTCGGCGCGGCGCAGGCGTCGCCAGTCCAGTTCGGACGTCGTACGCCGATCGGCAAGCAGCAGCGCGACCCGCGCGTCCAGCAGGTTCATCTCGGTTTCGATCAGCGGCCATTCGGCCTCGATCGCGGCGAGATCGTCGGGGGTTGGCTCGTCGGCGTCGGCGAGCCGGTCGGGGTAGTTCACGGGTGGTCCTTTCCGAAAGAGCCGCATCATGCAGCCCGGCGAAGAGCACGAGTCGCTGCTGGACGCTTACAGGCGTCGCAGCAGGTTTGATCAGGAGCCAGCGGGGCGAGCACCGAACAGCACGAGCACTCACGCCACACCGCACGGCAACCACGCGTCGTAACGCGCAGCATCGAGACAACAGCAGCCATCAGGGCACCTCTCCACACCTCGAAACGGACGATGGACAAGGGAAACCCGGCTGGTCCGATGACCAGCCGGGCAGAACAACAGCAATTGCGAGACAGGTGTACGGACCTAAGCCGTACGTGATGACCTTTTCCGGGAGGCCATGGCCCACAGATGGAGTTGTCAACGAACCAGCGAGCACCGCCGCTCGGGGCGCAGGACGCGGTGACGTCCCCTTCCGCCGAGCGACGAGCCAGCACGCTCAAGTTGACTGGCTTGACTAGCCAACTTGCACGGGAAGAGAGTCCCATGACATGACTAGCCGAGTCAACACAGGTGCCACGATTCTTCTGTCTTGGCTAGTCAGCTGCTAGCCTGAGCACCGTGACTAACGCTGACTTCCTGGGGAAACTGGATCCCGACGATCCAAAACAGCCATCGCTACAAATCGCGAACATGCTCCGAGCCGCGATCCTGACGCGGCGGCTTGAGCCGGGAGAGAAGCTCCCATCGCAAGCCGAGTTGGCAGAGCGCTACGACGTTGCTCGCGAAACCGTCAAGCGAGCCCTGGAAATCCTGCGTGCGGATCGACTGATCGTCAGCCGACAGGGCAGCGGAGCGTTCGTACGAGCGCAAACGCAGCGTGCCGTCGAACTACGACCTCACATTGAGGCCGCGTTCGACCGTGCGCATGTGTCGATCGACTTCGCTGGCTTCTCTGGCGAAACGCTTCGCGACGCGATGACGGAAGTCCTTGACAAGGTTCGCGCAGGTCGGCTCGCTCCCGAATCCATAGCGATCCGCATGCTGCTATCGGATATGTCCGTACCGATGGCGTTGCCGGCCGACGCCGCAACGAAGCTCGACGATCCCGACGTGCGCGGACGAATGGACCGCATCATGCGGCGCGCGGTTGACGGAGTCATCGATCAGGTCCGCGAGCTTGGAGACCTCGGGCTCGTGAAGTCCAGCACCATCAACGTGCGGGTCCATAGCGCTGCGCCACTGGTCAAGCTCTACGTACTCAATGGTGAAGAGGTCTTCTTTGGCTTCTACAACGCAGCCGAGCACACCGTCTCCATCAAGGGAGAGCAGAGGCTGATCGTCGATCCGATGGGCAAGGACGTCTCGCTGTTCCACTATGCCGTAACCGACGACGAATCGTCGTCGGGCAGGCAGTTTGTTGAAGCGTCGCGAACATGGTTCGACTCGATCTGGTTAACAATCGCGCGCGAGTACGAAGCATGACCGACAGCGACGCGCTACGACACGTTCTGAACGGTGCTGACGCACTGCTGGTCGACTTCGACGGGCCAGTCTGCTCCATTTTCGACGGCTACTCAGCGCCCTCCGTCGCCGACGACATCAGGCGGCAACTCAAGGCGCTTGGCATGGGCTTTGATGCCACGCCGAGACCGACACCGACCCGATGGCGTTGCTTTCGTGGTCGATCAGTATCGACGCGCCGACGTCACGCGTTTGGTAGAGGATTTGCTGTCCGACGCAGAGTTGCGGGCATCTTATGCAGCTCGGCCAACGGTGGGCGCATCGGAGGTGTTCCGGGCTGCACGAACGCGCGGTATTCCGGTGGCGATCGTGAGTAACAACTCGCCACGTGCAATCAGCAGCTACTTGCGGTCGGCAGGGCTGGACGAATTCGTTGCCTTCGTTGCTGGCCGCCCATATGGGAATCCGGCCTTGATGAAGCCAAACCCCGACGTTATTCAACGGGCCTTGGCGTGGCTGGGCGTCGACGCGAACCGCGCGGTTCTCGTCGGTGACTCAACAGCAGATATAGACGCGTCGAGGTCGCTCGGAGCGCGATCCATCGGCTACGCGAACCGACCTGAGAAGCACGCGTCCCTCACTGCTGCGGGTGCCGACTTCGTTATTGATGACATGGCACTACTCGCGTCTGCACTCCGGGCTGCACGGCTAGGAAGTCAGCGAGCGCCTCAGACAAATCGGGATGGCTCAGCGATGAGCTGAGCTGCCGCGCCGGAGAAGGTACTTGCGTAAAGTTTCCTCGAATCAGAAAATGGCCAGATGCAGGACTTAGCGAGGCGTTCCGGGAGTACCTCACAGCCTCGGAAGATGATGTGAAAATTGCTCTCACTGAGGGCCTGATCGTTTTTGATACAAACGTGCTCCTAAGTGCCTACAGATACGCACCTAAGGCAAGCGACGAACTATTATCGGCTATCGAGCGAGTTCGCAGTCGAGCGTTCGCACCTCATCAGGTCGCCTTGGAATTCCATGTTCGGCGAATCGACGTCCTAATGGATCGTGGCCGCGCGTGATGCGATGAAATTTGTCTCAGAACGTCAATCAGCCCTCAGTGTCGAGTTTGAAGAACAAATTAATAGATTGGTCAATCGAGTTCACCTCGATGACAACGATAAGCGAGTGCTAAAGAATCTGTTGCCAGCGCACTTAAAAAGACCAAGAAGACTTTGAATCGGTTTGCACAAGAACACGGCGAAGAAATAAGGTACGGCGACGACCCAATCCTACACAGGATTCGCTTGCTACTGTCGGGGCGTACTGGTGAGGCATTCTCAGCCGAAGCTGAGACTGAAGCGCTTAAAGAGTCGCAACGTCGGATCGACGAAAGCATTCCGCCAGGAGGTTGTGATAAGAGCAAAGATAGGCCGCACGGCGACTACTTCATATGGAAGCAAACCCTAGACCCGGTTGCTGCGCAATCTGCAACACGTCTCTTATTCGTAACGGATGACGTAAAAGACGACTGGTATTGGCGTCCGGGTGGCCGTTTGGTAGGACCACGCCACGAACTGTCTGCGGAAGCTCTCAGGGTAGGCGCGCACCTCGTTATGATGCCAACCGCGACGTTCCTGGTACATGCCAAAAGATACCTAGATGCACCCGTCAGTGATGAGAGACACTGCGTCAGCAGACATCGTCGATCGGTGGCTTAACGCAGATGCGCCAGCAAACATCATTAGCGACCTTCGCCGAGAGGTCGCGCTGGCAAATGAGCAATACGCACAGGCACGAAAAATAGTAAGCGGAACGCAATCAAGGCTCGAATTCGAACTCACGAATCATCCCCATGCGCATTTCAAGCACAACACATTACGGCAGATGGTCAAAAAAGCACTAGAACGAGAGCAGTTTACCTCAGATAATCTTGACCGATGCCAGGCAATATTGCATGAGGTTGAGAGCCATGCCATTCCAGCACAGAATCTTCCGGGTCTCTCGTCTGAGGTTGTGGCCAGATATTCAGATTTATCGGCAGCTGTCGCAGCTAGGTATCCCAATCTATGGCCGACCGCACTGGACTCAACACGGAATCCTTCACAAAAGGCTACCGATGACGCGCTCAGCATTCTAACGGCAATCATCGTCGCTAACTTGAAAGACCACGACATCTCCGATGCCGAGGAGTACACCGCGATTGACGAGTAATAGGCACAGCACGGTCGTTGGCCACGACGTACCCCGCCCGTTCGAGCTGCACGTACGAAGATGCGCTGCTATTCGCAACGTCGCTCTACACACGGTGGACAGCAGGGCACTTGCATTGGTTACAACAGCAGAGACGTCGATCTCGGGCCAGGCATCAAGGAGCCAGCTGTCATTCAGCGGAAGACGTGACCGGCGGCTGCGCTGGGCAGCTGTGCCACTCCCGAAACGGGTCAAGCGGGCCGCACCGATCCATCGGTACGAGATTGGTTGGGTACACCCCGGCTAGGCCGGGGTCCTCGGTGTTAGCTGGGCTAGGGCTGCTCTGCGGGGCTGGTGTTGGTGAGGGGTGTGTGCAGTAGAGGATCGGGCCGCAGAGGTTCGGGGTTGTCACGCCGCAGACCTGCCAGCCGTCCCGGTCGGTGAGGGTAAAGGTCCAGGTGTGGGCGTCGATCGTGAGGTAGCCGTCTTTGCCGGCAAAGGTGAAGTCCACGTGGCTACGCACGACGGTGGCGCCGTTGTGGGCGCTGGTCTGCTCGTCGTTGGAGTCGGCGTGCAGTAGTCCGTACTGCGTGCCGGTAGTGGCGGCTTGAATGTCGGCGCCGATGCGGTCTGCTTGTGCCTCTAGCTGCGAGCGGTGGTCGTCGCAGAGCACTCGTTGAAAGGTCAGCGGATCGGCGGCGTAGCCGCCGGTTGGGCCGTAGGCCAGGTAGTCAACGATGGCGCAGCTAGCGCAGCTGTCGCCTGTCGGTCCGTGGCTGACTGCGAAGGTCCAGAATCCGCCGATGGGGACGACGCATAGCAGCAGTAGCACGGCGACGATGACGACAACGGAGACTCTGCGAGCTGGACGCGTCCTGACCGCGAAGGCCACGGCAGCGATGACGACCAGCGCAACGCCGTAGATCACTACCGCAGTCACACCGCCGGATGGCCGTAACAGCCACCAGGCGGCAGCCAGTATCACGGCGAGTGGAACAAGCGAGGCAGCGGCAGCCGCGATCGCGCCGCCACGTCGGCGTGCAGGTCTATGCGGTGGCGGGCTTGGGGTGAGTGGGACAGTCACTTGATCAAGTATGAGCAGGGCTCGCAACCGATTTGATTGACAGCGGCGGATCGCGAGCCGTCCGGCGGATGTGGCAGCGGTCCGCATCCGTCGATGTAGGGCGGGTCTGGCCTCATCCGGGCGGGAACCTCGAGTTCCACAGCGGGCCTTCAAGGTGAAGATGTTTGGCCCGCGTAGCCGAGGGGATTCCATCTCGCCAGACCAACACAGGTCGCGCTGTCCCGAGATTATCCGGGACGGCTTTTCATGCCCGACGCAGTTCTTGGTAATTCATGAGCCGATATGTCGCTTGGCACGCTTGCTCGCTGCTTTGTGAGCCTTCAGAGCTGCTGGATCCATCGTCAGTGTCAGCGCCAGCGAGATTTCCACCCGCTCCCCGGCTGCAAGTCGTTCCGGTAGCGAGTCGGAGTGGCGGACGTACTGGTCGATGAATTCGTCGATGTCACGAAGTGGTTGGTCGGTCAACTGTGCTGTGGCCTCTAAGACAGGCGCTAACTCGGCCGGGGCGCTAGCGGACCGCAGGTCGGCAGCGATATCGAGCATGTGTTCGTATATGTCGACCAGTCTTGTCGCGACGTGTTCGATCATCGCGGGATCTCCGTCGTGGCCAGGAGGACCGAACGCTTGAACTTGAATGGTGGGATCGAGGACCCTCATGAGGTTCGGACCGCACTGCGTGAGGTTACGTATGGCGGCACGGCCGAAGTCTGCTGCCTCACGGTTGTCCAAGAATCGACTGCCGCCCCGCGCGTAGCGGAGCCAGTGATCGCGGATCTTCGTGCTGAGCGCGTCGCGTCGCTGCCACAAAATGCCGCCGTCGAGGGGGTACTCCCAGGCGGGGGGTCTGTCTTCTAGCAGTGTCGCTTGCTGATCGCGTGTTCGTGGACACTGCAGTACGGGTGACCTCACCGCTGACGGCAACGCAGGCACTGCCTGTTGCGCCGCATACACGTGCAGTTGCTGCACGTGCAGCGCCTCCACAACGCCGGCAGCCACACCGCCCTGTTCAGCAGAGATCCACATGTCTCGAACAACGTCACGACTAGCGGTCAATGATGCGACCGTGCCCTCACTTTCGTCCTCTGCCACTTTCGCCCCTCGGATCGAACTGGGATCACGTCTGTACAGGCTACGGGCTGGACTGGCTCGACGGATTCATGTAGACGGTGCCAATAGTGCCCGCTGCCACTCCACCGGAGTGGGCGGTAATGCTCACGTCTCTCCCACGGAGATCGCACCCGCAGACCCCGTGACCTGAGCAATAAGGCTTCGCAGTTCGGAAGCGATCTCAGGGTCAGTTCGCAGGAGATCACGGAAACGCACGGACCAAGCAGCTACGACAGCGTCGTGCTGTGGACCATCCTGCGAGCGAACGGCTCGCACGATCCTCGTCGAGTCCCTCGCTCATGGCCCGTTCGCGACTGCATCGCCACGAGACATGATTCGGGCGACGCGAGCCACATGGACTCCCAGGCTGAACTACCCATGGCGGTCACAACGCTTGATGCTGCGGTCTGAGCCAACGCCAGTAGCTCTGCATCCATGAAGTCTGCCGTCCGATCTCTCGCTACAGTTGACACTCCAGGGTTCTCATATTCGCGGCTTGAGCCTAGCGCCTGTGCGACACGGCACCGCGGCTGATGTTGGCCGACCGCACCAACTCGCGAGGCCGCGCCAACCCTGAACATCAGGCGTCCGACGCACCGTGCGGGCAACTGGCACGAGTAGCCGCTGTGCCAACCACCTGCCAAAGTTGTCGTTCAATGATCAACGATTCGAGGACCATGCAGCTCAGCGCGTTGTCGCGCACGGCTGGATCTCTGCCCTCCGGAGGCGGTGGCGCAGTCCTCGAAGGACGCATTCATAGCGTTGGAGCGGATATAAAACCGAATTGGCACGGTGGGTGAGGGCCTCTAGCATCTCCGGTGTGAATACGCCATCGATGTCCCTGGCTTGGGATCCAGAATCCCGCTGCCTGCTGCGTGAGGACAGGGCTCAGGTTGGCACTTTTGCGCGTAGCGGTTACACGGTTGACGTTGCCGATGTATCGCAACTCACGCTCGCCGAGTGGCTCCCACTAATTCATGCCGTAGAAAAGTCCGAGGGTGGGACGGTGGTCGTCACTATCGAGGATAAGGACGGCGGTACCGAACTCTGCATGTGTCAATCCGACGAATTGCTCGGCGTGGCGTTCAGCATCAACTGCCGGCAGTGGCCACAGAGCTACATTGAGTCGGTCCTTGAGACTCTATGTGCAGCCAACGAAGACGAGCCAGACGAAGTTAAGTGGCATTTCGACGGCTGGGTTGCCGGAGTGGCGTTCCGGCCGGACGGGCGGACAACCCGGGACATGTTCGAGCTTCAAGGTCTTTTCAACGACGTGCTTCAGACCGGACCCGAGCGTTGCGGAGCCATTGGCAACCTTCCGATTGACACAGTCCTACGGACGCTCGAACTTGGGGGTGCCAAGTTCCTTGTCGGCGCGCGTGAGTCGGCCTGGTTGGAGTTCAAGTCACAGGGATACAACCTAAGCTCGTTTGCGTCTAAGATCGAGCTTTCTCAGGACGTATGTCGATTCGCTAATGGCGGTCACGCTGCCCTTCTACTCATCGGCTTCCGGACCCGGAAACGGAACGGTCATGATCTAGCCGAGAAGGTAACGCCTATCGGACTTGAGGACGGAGCAGAGGCGCGGTATCGAGCGGTGATCGATGAACACGTGTTTCCGCTGATAGATGGTCTTCAGATTAAACAGATACCGGTCGATGGTGGCGCGATCATTGCGGTCTGCATCCCTGCCCAACCCGATGGGCGAAAGCCATATATGACCTACGGTGCCGTGGTCGACGGGAAGAATGAGGGCAGCTTCATCTCAATCATCGAACGCCGGGACGAAGGATCACGGTCGATGGGCGTAGCGGAGTTGCATGGTTTGCTTGTTGCTGGCCGTGCACTGCTTACCCGGCGCAACCACGACGCGAACTAGCTCAGTCATACCGGCACGGTCGCTCGGCGCAGTGCTAATGATCATGTCCCCATCACCCCGTTCTGCCGTCTGACTGGTAGGCCGATCCAGATTTGCGACATATGGTGCGCCAACGGGCGCCCTCGTGCCGGGCCCATGGTCCTGGGCTGTCGTTGAGCAGCGAAGACCGCGGAAAGTAATGGGTACACTTGTTCGAATCTCCGATTTGCCCGGTTGCCGAGAAAATTCATCGCTCAGTTCGATCGCGGAACTCCTCGGGGCGGTGGCTCCTCGATCAACGAAGCCGCAGGAGCGGCCCTTGTATGCGCGAGCCAGGTGGTGCCCTGGAAGGGATTTCCGCTGGCCAGCAAACACAAAGTAACCAACGTAAATCTCTTGCACGTCTGCTCACGACGATGACACGATGCCCTCCGGCATCGATTCGAAACGATGCGGCCAGACAAAGCGTGGGGGGCCCGGTGCTGAGTACACCGGACCCCGTCTGGCCCCACAGCACGACCCCTTCGCAGGAGGAACAGCGTTGAGAACCAGAATCAAGATGGTACCGCTCGCGGTAGCAACGGTCCTGTCATTGGGAGCGATGATGTTTGCGGCGCAGCCAGCAAACGCTGCCACGGCTGGCCCCGCCGTAGTGTCGTCTACGGTTTCGACCAAGACGCTCATGAGTTCGGACGGCCGTACTCCTCTTATGGTTACGACTCGGTCGACTGTCGTGCGGCTCGGCACGAGCCATGGCGTCACCCATTACCAGAAGACGTTGGTCACCTCGGCGTCGCTGGTGACAACACTTGGCTCCAAGCGGGCCAACGTTTCCCCCATGTCGAACGCCAACAATTGCCTTGACGATTCGACGTACAGCGCTCAGTCGTGCATCACAATGGATTATGTCCAGCAGACGTCCGGCGGACGCACGTACACCGAGGTCGACTACTACAGCTACAAATGGCTTCGGCTGCAAAGCGGCCTCACCTTTACCAGTGCTTCAGGCCTCGCCGGCGTCTTTGGGCAAGTCCTCAACAGCTCCCGGTTCGACCAAACAACGAATACCAAATCCATTGGTACGCCAGTTGTCGGCACGTCCTACACGCAGTACCTTCCCTGGGGCTCCGACTTCGTAGCCACCGACGGCACCGGCTTCCAATGTGCGAACAGCACCGTAACCCTGCATCACGGTTCATCGTCGTGGAAGTACACCCGAGAAGATCTGGGAGTCGGTGACTGTTCGCTATGAGTCAGCTGCGCAATTCGCTTAAGACTATCGCTATACGGATGGTGCTCCTCACGACCGTCGCGGCATCATTGGTGGCCGCGAGCGGCAGCGCGGTGACGGCGGATCCCTCGCCATACTGTCGTCCGCAGGTCGGAACGCCATACGTCAGTAAGGCTCCGAAATACCAAGGCAACAATCACTTCACGTTCACTGTGACGGTATACGTGACGATGACCTGCAACGGTTCGATCAACTCGTCGTCGGTGACCGCATTGTTGCACTACACCCTTGACGGCAGCGGAGACCACATCGCTACCGGAACCGCCGAGCATTGCACATCCACCTGCGAGGCGTCCGCCTCGCTGACCGAGTCCTTCTTGTGCACCGACTACAACTACATGTCGTTCCATGGAGCTATCACAGGCTGGTGGATGCAAACTTCGACCAGTTCCAAGGCCACTTTGTCAGGCACTGGACCGACCTACAACGATTCATGGGCCGATGGTGATGGGGTATGTCCCTAGCAGCTAGGACATACTGACAACCGTGGAGCCTTTAGCAATCAGCGAAGCTGGCCTGGTCGTAGCGTCCGAGCACGTTCTCGGACGCTCCGACCAGGCCGCCGTCATTCTGCGCGTTGCCGTCGCATACGCCACTGGGCTACGCGTCAACATGAGCGCAGTCACCAAGGCCAGCAACGAGGACCACTGGCACGATGACCTGACCGGCGAACCAGGCAGCATCGCCTTCACGGCGATATGGGTCGACGAACACGGCGAGATGCCAGCAGACGCTGCGACCGCGCTCATCATTCCCGATCAGGAATCTGAACTAGCTCGCCGGCCTGTTCAGGCAGGCGGCGGGAGCAACAACTACGAAATCACGCAGTGGCTGTCACCGCTTCGGTCCGCGGGTGGCGTGGTCAGACTTTTCCTCGCATGGCCACGTCTCGATATTTCGGTCCAACACTTCGACATCCGCGTACCAGATCGCAATGACCTTGAAACCCGCACAAGAAAACTGTGGCCTTGAACAATCACGCGCAAGACGTCGACATAGACATTGATCTCGACAGCAACGGCGAGGTACCCGGAAACAGTCGGCGAGACCGCCGCTGGCAGCGCGCCTGGATCGCTGTCGGGTTGCTAGCCCTCGCGGTCGTCGCCATCAAACTCGCGACCGACAGCCACGCTGGACAGCGTCCGAACGGCGCCGGTTCCCCGGTCACAACGGCCACACCACAGCAGCCCCGGCTGAACGCAGGCGGAGATCATTCATGGGGCGTCTTGCCCGACGAGTCAACCTTCTTCTACGCGGTTGATGTGTCCTCCACGCAAGCACTGAAAGCGCCACTCGTTACTGCACATCCCGTCAAGGGGCTCGTAGACCAAAGCACCAATATCTTTGTTGGTAAGACGGCAGCTGAATTCGCCGAGACAACCATTCTGCCCACGCCGCAAACCGTGACCACCGCTGGACCTGGCGACTTCGTTATCGTGATCACCGGACGAATTGACTGCTCAACCGCGCCCAGTGCCGATGAAACTCCTGTCGCTAGCATTTCATTTGAAAACGGTTCAAAACGCCTCAATGAGCCGATATACGGTATGCCTTCCATTGACGCTGACACCATCAAACGGGCCTGCGAATCCGACGCCCATTGATCAAGGAACGGCTAATCGTGTACGGCAAGCCCGCGAATGGCAGCAGCCAGGCCGCTCGACCGAGAAACCGAAGCCAGGAGTGAAGCCAAGACAGCCTTGAACGTCAGACATCCAATGAGACAGTGCTTGACGGTTGGGCGCGATTCAGCTGCTGGGGTCCCATCTCGACGGACCAGCAGCTGCAGTTGAGACACACCGATGGCGGCTCATAACCCAGAGGTCGCAGGTTCAAATCCTGTCCCCGCTACCACAAGAAACGCCCTTCCAGAGATCATTTGGAAGGGCGTTTCTGTGCCTGATGTGGCCAATTCTGTAGCCAGCTATTCCCCTGCGGGCGGAGGAATGATCAGCGCGGTTACCCGGCCCTCCGCCATGGCGTCGTTGCCGACCGACATGTGGGTGTAGATCTGAGCCGTAACGTTCATGCTCGCGTGCCCGAGGCGCACTGAGTGCGTGGCCGAGACTAGTGCGCTGACCACATACGGTGCCGGAATGCCCTTATCAGCACCGCTATCGGTCGGGCCTGAGTTGTTGTCGTCGCTGGCAGCCGACCGCTCAGTGCGTTCACCACGGCCTCCCGCAGGCTCGACGGCGGGCGGCCGAGCAACCGGTGAATCGTCGGTCTGTCGTTCCAATGCACCGGATCGGGCCAGGCCCATCAGCCGGTGGCCTCCCGGTACTCGACCCGCCAACCATGCACGTGGTGCCCGGCCATCGGCCGGGCACCACGTGGTCGCGCATTTAGGAGGTCGCGTTGGCTGCCTTGACGATCACGTCGGTGACCTGCTGCGGGTACAGGATGAGCGTCAGGTGTGGTCCGTCGACGGTGGTGATGTGGGCTTTTGCCCGACCTGCCATGGCCATCTGCGCCTGCTCCGGAATCACCATGTCCTTCGTTCCGACAACCGCCCACGAGGGGATCGTCTTCCAGGCCGGCACTCCGGACGGTTCTCCGAGCGCGTTCGTGGCGAGCGGCATCTGGGACGCCGCCAGGGCCTCGGCCTGACGATGCGGCATGTCACCGGTGAAACCCGGGACGAAGACGCTCGGCAGGACGTAGGAGTCCGCGACGCCGGACGGCGCGCCCGGGAACGGCACCAGGTTGAAGACCGTGGTCGGGTCGGTGAGCGCGGGCTCGACGACCGATCCGGAGCCCTTGGCGAGGCTGGCTATCGACTCGCCCTGGTCGGGGATGAACGCGTCCACATAGACCAGCGCTTTGACGTTGGGGTTCCCGGTCGCCGCGTTCGTGGTGATGAATCCGCCGTAGGAGTGGCCGACTAGTACGATCGGACCCTTGATGGTGCTCAGGTAGCTCTTGAGGTAGTCGGTATCGCTGGCCACGCCCCGCAGCGGATTCGGTGCCACGTCGACGGTGTATCCCTTGCTCTGCAGCAGCGAGACCTCGCCACTCCAACTCGACCCGTCCGCCCACGCGCCGTGTACCAGGACGATGGTCGGTTTGGCTGCGGTTGAATCGTTCGCCACCGCGGCTGAGGTGGTCACAGCGGTGACTCCCGCGATCACCCCAGCCGCAGCCGTCGCGGCAACAAGCCACCGCCAGATCTTGATCTTTTTCATGTATTTCCTTTCGATACTCATCTCGGCGAATGGGATCATTCGGCGAGGAAGTCGAGGAGGACCTTGTTAACCTCGTCGGCGTGGGTCCAGCCCATGCCGTGTGGGGCGCCGCCGATGACTTCGAGGCGACTGCCGGGGATCATGTCGTGGGTGCGGCGTCCGCTGATCTCGAATGGAACGATCCGGTCTGCGTCGCCGTGGATCACGAGGGTGGGGACGGTGACCGTGGCCAAGTCGTCACGGAAGTCGGTGTGGCTGAACGAGTTGACCAACTCCCAGGTGCCGATCGCGGAACCCGCACTGGCGATGTTCCAGCTCAACTGCATGGCCGCGTCGGTGATGCGAGTGCCGCCGAAAACGTCGGCGTTGTAGAAATCCTGGAACAGGTGGCTCAGCCATCCGGGCCGGTCGGCCGCTATCTGAGCCTGGAGGCCGCTGAACAATTCCGGCGGCGCGCCCTCGGGATTGTCGTCCGTGTGCAGCAGGAACGGCGGCACCGCGGACATGAACACGACCGACGCAAGCCGGTCGACGCCGTGGGTGCCGACATAGCGGGCGACCTCACCGCCGCCCATGGAGAATCCGACGAGCGTGGCGTCGCGCAGGTCGAGTTCGGTCATCAGCACATCGAGGTCGGCAACCATCGTGTCGTAGTCGAACCCGGTCGCTGGCCGGCTCGACGCCCCGAATCCGCGCCGATCGTAGGTGATGACGCGGAAACCGGCGCTCAACAGCGCCACGACCTGGCGTTCCCAGGTCGCGCCGCTCAGCGGCCAACCGTGGACAAGTACGACCGGACGGCCGGCGCCGTGGTCCTCGTAGTAGATCGAGATCGGGCCAGAGTTCTCCTGGCCCACTGTGACGAATGGCATCTGCTACTCCTCGTGAATCGCCAGCGATGCGGATAACACCTGCATGCGGCGCATTTCCTGACTGATCCCATCCGACCACGGACGCGGGAGACGCGAATCGCATGGTTTGGTGAACTCGGCCCGGGATGCCTAATTCGTTGTGCTGTCGCCGCCGGTTTCGGTCTGTTCGCGTAGTGCGACGGCAAGTTCGGCGCGAGATGTCACACCCAGCTTCGCGAACGCGTGCCGTAGGTGCGTGCTGACTGTGTGCGGCGAGAGCGATAGAGCGGCCGCGACTTCACGGTTCGTGGCCCCGTCCACGACGAGCCGGACGACGTCCTGCTGCGCCCGGGTGAGGCGACCATCGGTGGCGTGCGAGTCGGGTTCCGGACCGAGGATCGCGCGGGGTCGGCGTACGCCCAGGTCGCGCAGGTGTCGTCGGATGCGTGCTGCCTGACGTTCCGCGCCCAAGGCGACCGTCAGCGCCAGCGCCTCGTCCAGAGCCGCGATTGCGCGGGCCGGTGACGATTCCAGAGCGGCCGCGTCTTGCAGCGCATTCACCAGCGGTAGCACCCGCCTGACCGGACGGAGTACGTCGATCGCCCGGCCGATGGTGTCGATGTCCTCGTCGTAGAGGCCGCGGCAGTGCAGCGCCATCGCTACGAACAGAGGAATCTCGTGATTGATCTTCGCGCGGGTCTCGGCGAGGTCGAGCACCCGCGTGGCAATGTCCGTGCGACCGCCCCGGCGTGCGATTCGCAACATCGTGGGGGCGTCGGCTGGCTCGGCGAACTGCATCTCCGGCATTTCCGAGCCGGCGAACGCGTACGGCGCGATCGCTTCCGCCAACAGCTGCGCGGCGCGTTCCGCCTCCCCGACGCCGTCCGCAGTGATGGATTCGATCCACCAACCCATTGATCGCACCAGGACTGAGTCGTCCCGGGTCATCGAGCGGACTCGTTCGGTGGCTCGTCGCACCTGCTCCGGGTCGCCCATCGCCAAGGCCGCCCGGCAGAACACCACTCCCGCCGAAGCGGCGGCGATGTTATCCATCTGGGCGCCCTCCACTTCGGCCAGTGCGGCGTCGGCCGTCGCGAGGGCGTCCGCCAGCCGACCTCCATCGAGGAGGACCTTGGACCTGGCCAGACGCAACTGACGCCCGAAGGTCACGTCGTTGCTGCGGACCGCCTCGGCGACACCCCGGTCGATCTCCGCGAAGGCCGCGTCGACGGCACCGACATGCGAGAGCAGCAGCGGGAGCCACGTCACCGCGACCCAGTGCCGATGTTTGTCGTCGAGTCGACGCGCCAGCACTTCGGCGCGGTTAGCCATCACGAGCGCGCCCGACCAATCGCAGGCCAGCGTTCGCACGTAGGACGCGGCGAGCAGAACGGCGCTGGCAGCCGCATCGTCGATGCCCTCGTCGAGAAGTGCGAGCGCCCGAGGCAACTCCGCCAAAGACTTCTCCGGACGCCCGGCGAGACCGAGGTTGACGAGGCGGTGCGCCCGCAGCGCGGCCTCGGTCGATCGCGACGTCGGCCCGGCAGCCAGGCCGGCGTCGGCATGCCACACCGCCTGAGTGAACGACTGCTGGCCGATCACCTCGCTGAGCTGGAGATGCAGGATGGCGGCGTCGTTGGCGTCGAATCCGGAGCGCGTCTGCTCCCGCTCGGCCACTAGGCGAGCGCCCGAGAGGTCGCCGCTGCGGCTGAGGGCGAACACCGCTCGTCGTACCAGTGCGAACCGTTGGCTCCAGGCTGGCGGCGCGAGTTCGACGGCACGGCGAAGAATCTGGGCAGATTCGGCCGGACATGTCTTGGATAACTCGGTAGCGGCGCGATCGAGTAGCCGAACCGTATCGACATCGCCAGCCTCTGCCACCGCGAGCAGTGCCGTCACGCGAGGATCGTCGTGGTCATGGAGGTCCGGCAGCGTCAACAGACGTCGTCGCAGCGATCGCAGGAGCACCGGCGGAAGCTCGTCTCGGGCGGCCTCACGGACGAACTCGTGCGGGAACAGCAGGTAATCGCCGTCCGGCACTAGTAAGCCGTCCGCGATCAGGGCCTGGGCTTGCCGATGTACCGCTTCGCCCGGCCGACCGAGCGCGGCGGCGGCGACGCCGACGGTGAACCGCGTGCCGAGCAGCGATGCCACGGCCAGCAGACGCTGCGTGTCCTCGGGCAGCGCAAGCAGCCGGGCGGCAAGGTCGTGCCGGAGTCGCACCGGGACGAACTCGCCGGAAGGGCCACCCGCGGCGGCGGGCAACTCGTCCAGAAGCCCGCGGAACAGCGCGTTCAACTGCCGGGGCTGACGATTGGTCAGCCGGCTCAAGCGGACCGGGTCCAGTGCATCCGCAACTCCGAGCGCAGTGGCGAGGCGTTGGACCGCGTCATCGTCGAGGGGTTCGAGCTGGATCGTCCGGCAGCCGCTCGGGAGCGGGTCGCCCGGGCGTAGTGCCGCGAGGAGCCAGAGGATGGGGACGTCCGCCAGGATCGGCGCCAACTGCCGGACCGCTGACGCCGACTGCGGGTCGACGCCATCGACGTCGTCGATGACAATCACGATCGGACCGTCCGCGGACAGCCGCCGAAGGTGCGCGGCGATCTCCGGAACCACGGACGCGTCCGAACCCGTGGCGAGCTCGTCCAGATCGACGAGCGGCATCGATCCCGAGGTCAGGGCGGCCAGCATGGCCCCGTAAGGCACGTTCGGGCCGTACGAGACACCGGAACGAGCCACCCGGAAGCCACCACGTGCCGCGATCCCAGCCGAAATCACTGTCATCGTGGTGCGGCCGGAACCCGGCGGGCCGATGAAGGCGACCGTCGCGCCGGCGCCGCGTCCGACACTGTCGATGACGGTCTCCGCCGCCTCGATACACAGCTCGCGGCCCTCGATCACCGCGCCGGCTTCGTTCGATGCCGGGCTGGGCCCGCTGGGATTATTCGTCTCCGGAGGCAAGGGCTCTGGTCAACTCCACCCGTGAGCGGACGCCGAGTTTGCGGAACGCGCTCCGCAGGTGGGACGCGACCGTGTTCGGCGAGAGAAACAACATCGCGGCCGTCTCCCGGTTGGACGCCCCAGCCGCGACCATGGCAACCACGCGCTCCTCGGCGGGTGTGAGCGTCAGCCGGCGATGCAGAACCTCGTGTCGCAGTCGGGTACGGACGGCTCCTCGCTCGCGCAACCGGCGGCTCACCCGGGCTGCGTCGGCGCTCGCTCCTGCCGCCTCCATCATGTGGAGCGAGTCCCGCAGCAGGTCGCAGGCGGAATCGTCGTTGACGGTCACGTCCGCAAGGTCTTCGACGACGTTCGCTCGTACGAGGGCGCGCGGATGAGCCTGGAGCAACCGGGACGCCTCCAGCAGCAGGACCGGATCGCGTTGCGCCAACCCTTGGGCATGAGTCGCGATTGCGGTCAAGAACCGCAATTCTGGGCTCCGCGTCGCCAGCGATATCGCGGTGTTGACGGCGAACCGGGCCAGTTCGTCGTCGCCGACGGCGTTCGCCAGTCGTACCAGCATCGGTAGTTCCGCTGGATCCCAATACGGCCACTCCAGGCCCCGGCCCGGGCGAAATACCTGCCAGGCGTACCCAGCCGCGGCGGTGGTGTTGCCGTCTGCAGCCTTAAGCCTGGCTAGCAGCCAAATCGCGGTCGCGCGGACCGGGCCAGTTTCCCGTGCGGCCATGCCAGCGGCCAGCTGCAGGATCCGCGCTGCGGCGGCGACATCGCGCGCCCGGACGACGCAGTCGCCGGCCGTGACCAACGCGATCATGTCCGCGAGGTTCGCGTATAGGCCCGTTCGGTTACTGGCCAGCACTCGGTCAGCGTGGGTCTGCGCCCGACTCAGATCGCCGGCGAGGTAAGCCAGTCGGGCCTGCACGGCATCGGCCAGGCGGGGCGACGCTCCCAGAGGCACCCGCAACGCACGGTCGAGGTCCGCAGTGGCATCGTCGATCTGGCCGATGGCACCCAGAAGCAGGGCGCGATGGAGTGTCGCCGGCCGTGTCTCGGCGACGGTGTGCGACTCGGCAGCGCTGCGCGCATCCGCGAGCCCGATCGCCGTACCCGCGAGTTCAACTGCGGCGGACCACCGCAGTGCCTGCACGGACTCCACCGACTCGCGCATGGTCCGGTAGAGGCCCGCGACCGTGTCGTCGACTGCCGGTTGTCGCGGAGGGGCGGGACGAACACCGGACATGCTGCCGGTCAGCGCCGCGAACGCCTCCATGCGCGCGGCGATCAGATCGAACCGGCGCGCCGGGTCATGCTCGGCGCTCAACGCGATCGCGTCGACCACCTCGATCGCGTCCGTGAAGGAACTCTCGATCGCCAGTAAGGTCGCGATCGACTGCAGCGCCCGACAGCCACGAACACCGCCGGAATCCGCGAGATCAAGGGCCGCCTGCCGCTCGCCGGACAGCCACAGCAGCCGAACCGCGTCCGCGTGTCGAGCGATCCAACCGGCTGCCGTCACGGGCGTCAGGTCGAGCGCGCGGCGCGACCATCGGACCGCGTCGCCCATGCACGACGTGGCTACGGCCGCCGCCTGAAGAATGCCAGAAGCTGCGGCGTCGCCCGGGTCGGCCACGTCGAAAAGCTGGTCGGCCACGTCGATCGGCGAGGCCCCCCGCGCCAGCTGGACGTCGACGCGACGGCGGCTCAGATGACGGAAACGCTCCGGGGACAGATCAGATGCGACAACAAGGCGTGTTATTTCCTGGGCGAACCGGATGGTATCGCCGCTCTCCACCCAGACGCCACAGCCAAGGAGATCCGCTGCGGCCCCGATCACGGACACCGGATCGCGCTGCAGTACGTCGGCGACCTCGGCCACGGTGAACGGCTCCTGAATGACCGAGGCCTCGGTGAACAGCCACTGCGCTGCTGTGGGCGCCGACGCGATGACCCGATGGACGGCCGCGTGCACCGTCTCCGGAAGGCCCGTGCCGGCGTGGGCGGGAGCGCCGTCGCGGAGGCCGGTGAGCAGTGGCAGGAGCAGCGCCGGCGCACCACCGGCTTGTGCCGCAATCGGAATGGCCGAGGGCATTTCAAGATCGTGGACGATCTCATCGACCGCCTCGGCCGTCAGCGCCGGCACCGAGATCTGCCGGACGCCTGCTGTCTTGGCAAGACTGTCGAGGGCATCGGTGATATCAAGCCGATGGTGCCCGCGGGCCGTCGCCACGAGCCACAGGATCGGTAGCTCAGCCAAGTCGATCGGAAAGGCTCGCAGCCCCGCCAACACGAGCGGATCCAGCTGGGGCAGGTCATCGATCGTAATCAGGAGCGGATTCCGACGCGCCGACGCCCTGAGCCACTGTCGCCACGCGTGCAGCCGTCTGAAGGGGTCAATCAGGTTGCTGTCGACGTCGGGTCCGGCCGGGAAACCGTGCGCCACCCGAATGCCACGGCTGGCTGCTAGACCCTGCGCTTCGACCAGCAGGCGACTCAGGCCCACTCCGGACGCGCCAGTCAGAACCGTTACGCAGCCACCGGCCCGACGCACACCGGATAAAACGTCTGAAAGCTCCTGAATGATCTCGGCACGACCGCGAAGCGGGGTTTGCGTCAACGCCACGATCGGTCGCAACCCAACCGTTCTCACGCTGCCACCCCCTACCGTGTCAGTGATCTTCCGTGGCCGCACCGGGCGGACACCCCGACACTCCCACTATCCCTCGAAGCCGTCATCACGTGTTTGAAGTAATCGAGACCCAATCACCAGAGCGATCGGCAGCTAAGAGAGGCCGTTAATCGGCCGCTCAACCGCAAGAGACACAGCGATGCCGATCTGCACCGTTCACTCCACGCGTGGCTCCGACAGTCTGGCGTGCGGAGGTACCGATGCCCTGCTCGTCAATGCCAGAGGTTGCGAGAAGCAAGCCGGAGCGGAGCCCGAGATTCGTCGCGGGCCTCGCTCCTTTGCAACTACGCCGCAGCGTCGGCCGGCTGGTGGCGGTTGATCCGCTGCGGTAGATCGCTGACGAATCCCTCCGGCAGTTCCACGTCGAGAAGCCCTGATCTGCGCGCCGACGCAGTGCCGCCGTGGCCGAAGGCCTAGGGTAAGCACGGCGGATGGCGCGCACGGCCCGCCAGGGCCGTCTTGAGGACCGTACGGAAGGCCTCCACCGTATGGCCGGCAGCGAGGGAGCCTGTAGCCAGGAATGTAGCCGGGACGATCCCGAAGGCTCGGGACTTAGCGAGACTGTCGGGACGCCATGATGGGAACGACCCCGACGAATGGTCTGAGGCGTTGACCGCGAGACGCCTGAGCCACGGCTCATAACCCAGAGGTCGCAGGTTCAAATCCTGTCCCCGCTAACACAAGAAACGCCCTTCCAGAGATCATTTGGGAGGGCACTTCTGCGTCCCGTCTGCATCTCGCCCAGTGCGGCCGTTTGTCGTGACGGCTGACCGCGGGGGCCATCTTCGCTAGGCTTCGATAGATCGGAAAATTGGGCGTGCCTACCCTTTACGGGGCCGCCGCTGCCCGGACTTCACCAGGGATTTCTCACGCCTGCCGATCCGTCAAGCACATCCGTTGGCAGCGACCAGACAGCCACCCCTGGGGGCGCAATGTCGAACCACTACAGCGCGGCCAATCTTCAGTTTCCCGGCGACGACGCACGCCTGGACTTCACGGATCTGTTCGTCTTCGCGGCACCGGACAATCCCGGGACCACCGTGCTGATCATTGATCTGAATCCGTACACGACCGGCATGAGCGCGATGCCGCCGTTCCTGATGAAGTCGGAGTTTCACCCCGACGGAATCTACCGGATCAATATCGACACCAATGGCGACGCACAGGCCGACGCGGCGTTTACGTTCGTGTTCTCCGAACTCAAGGACGGTCGGCAGACCGGTACCGCCTACTTCGCCACTGGAGCCGATGCGCGCCAGCCCGAGCCCGCCGGCGAGGTGCTCATCACCGACACTCCGGTCGGCTTCGACGCCACCGCGCAACCGGTCCAGGCGGGGCCGGTACGCCTGTTCATCGGCGTACGCAGTGATCCGTTCTTCGCGGATGCGGACGGTTCGTTTCACGGATTCCAGTGGACCGGTGAGGACGCCTTCGCCAACCGCAACATCCTGTCCATCGCGCTCGAGGTGCCCAACGACATGCTGAGCACCGACCCGTCGATAGGCGTGTGGGCCTCGGTCGGCGTGCGCCGCGACGGCGCGATCATCCAGGTCGACCGCGGCGGGCATCCGACCATCAATCCGTTCGTCAACCCGAACAACATCAAGAACGAGTACAACCTCCGGCCACCAGCCGACGACATCGAGAACTACCTGGAATTGTGGTCGAAGCTCTTGGAAGGCAACGGATACCCGGCCGCGGAGGCAGACGCGGCGGCGCGCATCGTGCTGCCCGACATCCTGCATTACGACCGTGGTCGGCCGGCCGCCTATCCCAACGGCCGCGCCGTGACCGATGACGTTTTCAGCGCCCGTTTCGCCTGGCTGACTCACGGAAGAGTCGGCCCCGACGGCCTCAAGCCACACGACGACATGCTGTCCGATTTCCCGTTCCTCGGGTTGCCCAACCTGTATCCGGTCTGATCGCCGACCGGCGGCTGGGCTGAGGCGCAATGCACCCGGGCAATCTCGTCCGACCGGTCGCGCTGAAGACCCGCCGTCGTCGTGTGGATTCTGGGTGAACTGCGAGTGCCGGACCACCAGGACCGAGAAAGTATCGAGGGCGCCTCTCCACTCGTGGAGAAGCGCCCTCGATCGGTGATTCCGCCTACCTGGGCGCGAACGGCACGTCCGTACCCAGCGGGACGTGATCCGTGAAGGACGGCGCCTTCGGGGTGCCCGCCAACGCGTTCGGACCGACGTTGGCGCCTACCGCATCCGCGCCCGCCTGGTACGCGTAGAACGTGCCCACGACGTCGACCAACACGTTGGTCGTACCGGCGTGGTTGTAGATGTTGAACGCCTCCTGCGGACCGACCAGGGTGTCCACCGCGTTGGGTACGGTGACGCCCTTCGCCGGATTGAGATTGCTCGACTCAGGCTGTCCGATGTCCGCGATCCCGTCCGGCCACACGCTCATGTACGTGTTCGCGGTTGGCGTTACGGCCGTGACGTTCAACGCCAGCGCCATCGTGCCGAGCGGCACGACCGAGGTTGGCGGAGTGACGCGAGCCGTCGCGTTGGCAGCCAACGCCTTGGCCACACCCAGCCCGATCCGGGTATCGGTGATCCGGGTCGGCGTGATCGGCTGGAACCGCAGCCCGGTGTCCAGCGTGCCGTCGTCGTAGAAGCCGAAGACGTCGACGAGGAGATCCGTGGTGGCCGTCGTATAGATCGCGATGGCCGGCAGTCCGGCATCGTCACCACACAGGCTCGGACACGGTGCGACCGGCACCACCGCGAGATTCGGTACCACCCGTCCGGGCGTGAAGTTGAGCGTCGACGCGTCCGGGACGTCACCCGAACCATCCCACGTGGTCAGGTAACCACTCGCGGCCGGATCGACCGCGGTGACGTTCACGATCAGCGCGGTCATGGCGCCGTCCGGCACCGCGCCGTAGTCCACCGGAATGTACACGGCGGTGTTGGCCGCGACCGGCACGTGCGACGGACGCGTGTCCAGCAGTCGCTGCGGCTCCGCCTGCTGGAACTGACCGCCGATGCCGTAGCCGGGCGGCGGTGCCACGTCGCGGGCGTAGAACCCGACCACATCGGCAATGATGTTCACCTTGCCGGCCGAGTTGAAGATGTCCACCATGCCGCTCGCCGAGACCTGGACGGTGACCGAATTGGCGCCGGTCCAGCCTTTCCCGAAGTTGAGTGAGGAGGCCGTCGGCCGGTTCACGCCGTCCGGATAGATCGTCAGGAAGCTGCCCGCGGTCCCGCCGGTAACCGTCACGTTCATGACCACCGCCGACACACCGCTGATCGGTACGCCGCCTCGGCCCGCGACCTTCAGCTTGACCACACCGAGCGCGCCGACCTGGCTGGTCGGGGCTCCGATCCCTTTCCGAGTGTCCAGAATCCGGTCCGGGCTGAGCGGGTAGAACGTGCCGCGAGCCGCCACTGCACCGACGACGTAGAGCGAGAGCTGAGCCGGGTTGGTCAGGCTGCTGTTGGGCACGTTGAGAATTCCCGGAATCGCCCCAGTCGCGGATACCTTGGCCTGTACGCCGATCGTGCAGCTATGCCCCGGGCTCAGTACGACGCCGGAACACAGGTCGTGCGTAATCGAATACGTATCGGTGGGGCTCACCCACACCGTTCCGAGCGTCACCGAGGCCGTACCGGTGTCGGTGACCGTCGCGGTCTGCACGGCGCTTGCCGTACCGATATCCAGCGAGCCGAAGTCCAGCGGACCGGGCCCGATCGAGATCGATCGCCCGTCGTATCCGGTGACCGACAGGTGGATAGTCGTGTCCGGGGTGACCGTGTTCTGCGAGACGACCAACACCGTGCTGTACGTGCCGACGAACGACGGGTGCGCGACGACGCCGATCACGCAGGAATGCCCGAGCGCCAGCGTCGCGCCCGCGCAGGTGTTGGTGGCCAGCCCGAACGGCCCGTTCGGTGGCAGGATCAGGCCAAACGTCACCGGTGAGATATTCGTGCCGGTGAACGTGATGTTCTTGACCGTCGAGTCGGTACCGACCTGCTGCGACCCGAAGTCCAGCGAGCTGGTGCTCACGCTCAAGCTGCGCGTGTTCGCGCCGGTCACCTCGAGCGGAATGACCATCTGGCCGCCGGCCGTATCGTTCGCGAACGCCAGCGCCGCCGTTTGCAGCCCCATCATCGCCGGATGCGGTGTGATTACGGCGCTGCACGTGTCGCCGTACGCGAGCGTCTTGCCGGTACACGAATTGCTCGTCACCGAAAACGCGCCCGGCGTCGTACCGACTAACGTCGCCGCACCGAACGTCTCCGGCAGCGTCCCGGCACCGGTAACCGTGATCGTCTGCGGCGTACCCGGCGCATCGGTTGGCTGAGATCCGAACGCGGCGGACGCGGTGGCTCGAACGCCCTGATAACCGACGTTCGCATGCCAGCGGATGTCCCCGGAAATCGCGCCCGCCGGCTCCGAACAGTTCAACGTGTACGACGCCGCGAACGCCGTAATCGCCTGCGTACCGGGATCGCGGGCGAACTGGTCGATCGTCAATGTGCCGCTTCCGCTGTCGCATGTATGCGGATTCAACGCCAGGAACAACCCGGCATGCGTGGCGTCCGCATTGGTGGCCGTCGGAAATGTGGTGCCCACTGTCGGCGAAGACACCGCGGTCGGGAGGCTCACGTTCAGCGCGAGGTTGCCGAAGACGCCGATGTCGGCCGGAGACGACCTCATCGCCAGCGTGTTGCCGGTCCACGTGCTGGTGAAGCCTGGCGTACTGGGGTCGGCCACCCATGCCGACGCGGACGAGGCAGGCGACGTCGTTTCGAAGGTAAACGCGTCATAGGGTGCGCTCGGTGCGCTGGCGCCGGCCTGAGACGGGATGACAGCGGTAAGTGCCAACACAATTACGCCGGCGACGGCCCCACGAATGAATCGCACCATGACTCCGTATCAATCGCGAGGAACACTTGAATGACGCAATTTAATGGCAATCGATAAACACCACAAGGTGATACGGGAGCAGGTCGGCCGAACGCCATACGATCAGACCGATAGTCCGAGCCGGTTATTGCCCGATACCGTCGATTGACGTGAGCTCGGCCAGGCCGGAAATCGTGAGGACCGGACCGAGTAATGGCGTTGCGAGAATACGAATCCGGTCGGCCAGCGGAAAGAGTACTGCCAAGCCGGCGCTATCCAGATACTCCACCGCGGTGAGATCGACCACAACCGGGTCGCCCGAAGCGTGGTCAAGCGAGGAGGACAACGCTTCGGCGAACGCGTCAACGTTGCTCTGATCGATCTCGCCGACCGCCATGATCACCGTGGTGCCGTCCGGTCGCTGCGCGGTGTCGAGTGAGAGAGCTGTGGTCATGGCGTGATCCTCGTGTACATATCGACGGTGGTGCCGGTAATGGCTCGGGTGACGGAGACGTGGTGCATGAGGGCCTGCATGAGCGCAAGACCGCGACCGCGGTGGGCATCGACCGGAGCAGGGGTCGACTTCCAGGTACCGGTGTCGCTGATCGTCAGGTAGACGTGTTCGGCGGTGGCGGCCGCCCACAGCCGCACCCGTACGCCGGGCACGCTCTGGGGATGGCTGTGCTCGATCGCGTTGGCGTACGCCTCACCGGCGGCGACCAGGATGTCCTGAGCGAGCAGCGATTGCAGACCGACCCGATTCAGCCAGGCACGCAGAGCGCCGCGAGCGGGCGCGAGGCTGCTCGCCTCCGCGGGCAGCTCCAGCTCGAGCGGGCTCGGATGGCGATAGACGAGCAGGGCTACGTCGTCCTCATACCCACCGGCCGGAGTCAGCTCTCGCATGATGTCGGTCGCCGCGTCCTCCAGATAGGCGCCGGTGCCGTCGGCCAGGGCGGCGGCCGCGTGGTCGATGCCCCGGGTGAGCGGCTGCCGACGCTGTTCGACCAGCCCGTCGGTGTAAAGCAACAGCGTCGCCCGTGGCGGAACCACGTGGTACGCCTCCGGCCGCGCCACATCCGGCCGTACCCCCAGCACGACCGAGCGACCTTGGTCGAGCAGCTCGGTGGTGCCGTTGGGAAGCGCCAGGATGGCCGGCGGATGGCCCGCACTGGAGTACTGGAGCTCACCGGTCACCGGATCGAGCAGACCGCAGAAGACACTTGCGCACGCGGCGCCGGGTAGCAGGGTGGCGAACCGGTCGAGCGCCATCAACGTCTGCGCGGCGCTGGCATCCTGCAGCAGGAGTGCCCGGCAAGCGCTGCGCAGTTGGCCCATCACGGTGGCGGCCTGTAGTCCGTGGCCGACGCAGTCGCCAACCACGATGCCGATCCGGCCATCGGGTCGGGGCACGGTGTCGTACCAGTCGCCGCCCACCTCCAGCGGGTGACTGGCTGGTTGGTAGCGGACGGCGAAGCCGCTCGGCAGATGCGCCGGGCCGAGGATCGCGTGCTGCAGTGCCAGCGCGGTCTCACGCTGCTGATCGTTCTGGTGGATCCGGTGCAGTGCTTGGCTGAGGTGGCCGGCCAGCAGAGCCAGGAGCGTGCCGTCGTAGTCGTTTGCCGGCCTGCGGTCGCCGAGCTGGATCCAGATCACCATGGTGCCGTGCGGGTGCTCCAGCGCGATGCCGACGCCGGCCTCCTGGTCCACGATCGGTGCCAGTAATGGCTTGTCCCGCAGCCCCCGTACCGCGCCCCGCCGCTCTTCCGGCAGGTCGGCCCAGGCAATTTCGGGGGACGTGACGGTACCGGTCGGCGCATCCACACCGTCGAAGATGGCGGCCACCACGAACGCGGCCTGCCACAGTCGCCGGAGTTCGTCCAGGGCTCCGGCGAGCGCCTCGGAGAGATCACCAGCCTGCGACAGCCGCAGACTCAGAGCGGCCAAGGCGCCGTCGCGCTGGACCGCGTAGTGCTCGGCGGTGACATCCCGGAACGTGCCGACCGTCATCCGACGACCGTTGTCCGGGTCCTCGACCTGATTGAATGCGACGGCGATCCAGATCCGGCGGCCGTCGCGGTGATTCACCGGCACCGTGTACGTGCCGTGCGAACGGGTCAGGATCGCCTCGAACGCCTCCGCGGCGAGACCATGTTCACCCGGGTCGGCTTCCGGTGCCGGCCACCAAGGATGCGGCGCCGGGTACGGCAACTGATCCGGCCCGTACCCGAGGATGTCGGTGAACGCCGCGTTCGTCTCGACCACCGTGCCGGCCTCATCGCAGACGAAGAACGCCTCCTGCAGCGAGTCGACCAGCGCGGTCCGCCAGCGGGCGTGGTGGTTCCGCAGCCGGGCCAGCTCGACGTTGGCGCGTACGCGAGCCAGCAATTCGGCCGCCGAGAACGGCTTGACCAGATAGTCGTCGGCACCGGCGTCGAGTCCCTCGATCGAGGCCTCCTCGCCGGCCCGGGCGGAAAGCAGCAGCACGGGCGTACCGGCCGTGCGGGGGTCCTCGCGCAGCGCGGCGACGAGCCGGAGCCCGTCCAGGCGGGGCATCATCACGTCGCTGATGATGAGGTCAGGTAGCGCTGCGTGGGCGGCTTCGAGCGCATCCTGCCCGTCGTTGACGGTTTGCACTCGGTGCCCGGCGGCGCCCAGGAGCCGCGCCAGATAGTCGCGCATATCAGCGTTGTCGTCGGCGACCAAGATCCGGGCGGATCGATCGGTGGGTTGCGTCTGCCACCCGCCCAGACCCGCGACGTCGGTCCCGGGCCGATTCGCATCGATCGGCGACACGTCAGCCGGCAGCCATCGCAGTGCCTCCTGGACGAACGGGTCGGCCGTGGCCGATACCGTCGTCGTACGCTCGGCGGGTGCCAGGGCATCACCCGGCAGATGCGCACTACCGAACGGCAGCCGGATCGCGAACGTCGTACCGCCGCCGACTTCACTGTCGGCGACAATGCTGCCGCCGTGGAGACCAACCAGTTCCTTGACCAGCGCGAGCCCGATGCCGCTTCCCTCATTGGAACGGGATCGCGCGTTCTCGATGCGATGAAACCGCTCGAACAGTTGCGGCATCTCCGATGGGGCGACACCGATACCGGTATCGGTCACCGTGACCACCGCATCGCTGCCGTCGGCGCGGACGGTCACGTCGATCGCGCCGTCGAACGTGAACTTCAACGCATTGCTCAGCAGGTTCAGAACGACTTTTTCCCACATGTCGCGATCGATATAGACCGACTCCGGCAGAGGTGGGCAGTCCACGATGAAGGCCAGGCCGGCCTTCTCGATCGCCGATCGAAACACACTCGCCAGTTCGGCCGTGACGGCGGCCAGATCGACCGGCTCGTAGCGCGCTTGCATGCGGCCGGCCTCGATGCGGGAGAAGTCCAGCAGTGTGTTGACCAGCTTGCCCAGCCGCAATCCGTTGCGATGGATGATCTCCAGATCGGCGCGGACATCGTCGTCCGCTTTGTCGAGCCGGTTCTGTAGCTCACCCACCGGACCCATGATCAGTGTCAGTGGCGTACGGAACTCGTGGCTGACGTTGGAGAAGAACGCGGTCTTCGCGCGATCCAGCTCGGCCAGCTCCTCGGCGCGACGTTGCTGGGCCTGATAGTCGCGGGCGCTGCCGATGCCGGAGGCCAATTGGGCTGCCGTCAGATCGATGAACCCCTGGTAGCCGGCGTCCAGCGGCCGGTACGGATTCAAGCCGACCACCAAAGCTCCGTACGCGGTACTGCCCTGCCGTAGCAGCGGTACCAATAGTGCCTGGGTCGGCGATTGCGACCAGGTGCCGGGCGGAAGCTCCGCGACCAAGCTGGGGTCGATATCCAGAAGTACCGACTCACCGCGTACGAGCGGGTCGATCGGCCAGATCGCGGCGGGGTCGCCGAACCGCAGTTCGGCCGGGGCGGCCCGGTGATCCGTCGGTATCCCCGACGCCGCCGCCAATCGTGCGCCGATGCCGTCTTCGAACAGATACGTCAGCGTGAACGGCAGATCTTGCTGGTTTCGGCTCAGTTGCCGTCCGGCGAACGTCAGCATCTCCTGCTCGGTACGTACCGAGCTCGGATCCGAACCGAGATCGCGCAGCGTCGCCATCCGGCGCTCGCCGATGATCCGGTCGGTCTCCTCGCTGACCACGCACAGCATGCCGGCCGCCGCGCCGAAGTCATCGCGCAGAGGGCTGTAGGAGAACGTGTGGTACGTCTCTTCCCGATAACCGGACCGCTCGAGAAACAGCAGCAGCGCCTGATCCCACGTCGCCGTACCGGTCGCCAGTACGCCGTCGATCCGCGGCCCGATGTCGCCCCAGATCTCCGCCCAGACCTCCCGCGCCGGACGCCCGAGCGCCCACGGGTACTTCCGGCCGAGCGTGTCGCGCCGATAGGCGGCGTTACAGAAAAACGTCAAATCCGGTCCCCACGCCAACCACATGGGAAACCGGGAGGACAGCGCCATGCTGACGGCCGTGACAAGACTCTGCGGCCACTCCGAGGGTGGCCCGAGTGGCGTCGCGTCCCAGTCCACCTCGGCAAGGTCACGGCCGACGTCGCCGCCCAGCTCGAACAACGTCCTGCCGCGCGCCGGCGGCCCCTGTTCAACGCCGCCCATCACCGCTCCTCACCGTAGGCTCCGACGTGACGAATGCGGTCGCAGCGACCGCTTACGTACCAACGCCTGATCACCAGTTGGATAGCTCGTCAAACAACCTACCGACGTGATCTACGTCCATCCGTGGCGCCCACCCGTCACGGACCGGCGCTCGAAGCAGCTGTCCGCTCCGAACCGCACCGTCCGCGAGCACTCTGGCGGATAGTGAAGTTATGGGCACACGTGAGCACGACGAACCGGATGAGTTGGACTTCGAGGAGCAACGGGCCGGAATCGAGCCACGCCATAGCGACGTCTTCGAGAACCTCGAAGCGTCCTCGTGGCTGGCCGGCCTCGACGATATCGGCGGCCAGCAGGGCGACCTTGAACAAACGTCGGACGCGCTAGCCGACGTTGACCCGGACGCCGAGCGCGCCGCCGAGCATCAGCTGCACGCCGAGCATCCGCCCGTGAGGTTCAACCCCCAAGATCTACACCAACACCACACCGAATGATCACGAGGTACGCGCGACCGCTCTGATCTTTGCGAGCAACTCGGCCACAACCTCGTCGGCGCTGCGGTCGTCGGTCGGAATCGTCAGCGTCGCCACCTGCTCGTACAGCGGATTTCGTTGATCGAGCATGGCTCGCAACGCCGATCGGGCGCTCACCCCGGCCACTTGGCCACCGCCGAGGCTGATCCGCCTCGTCGCCGCGGCCAGGCCGACGCTGAGGAACGCCACGGTATGGCCGGCAAGGCGCGCCCGGACCTCATCGTCGATGACCGAGCCGCTGCTGAGCGCGAGTACGCCCGGATGGGTCAGCAGCGCCTCCTCCACCACTCGGCGCTCAATGTCCCGGAACGCAGCCTCGCCCTGGTCGAAGAACACCTCGGCGATCGATTTCCCGGCAATCGACTCGATGTCCGTATCGATGTCCCGGAACCGTACGTGCAGCGCTTCGGCGGCCAGCACCCCAACCGTCGACTTACCGGCACCGGGAGCCCCGACCAGTACGCAGATCGGACGTATCGTCGTCATCGGTCCACCCTAACCAGACCGCTACGATCTGTTTCATGCGCAGCGGATCTCGCCCCGATACCGAACTGGTTGCGGCGTCTGCTCCGATCGTGTTCCTCGGGATGACCGCCGTCGGAAAGACGACCGTCGGCCGGCGCGTGGCCGAGCTGACCGGGCTGACCTTCGTCGACATCGATCATGAAATCGAACGCCGGCACGGCCGTACGTGCAACGACATCATCTCGGAGTCCGGCGAGCCGGCGTTCCGCGTGCTTGAGCAGGAAATCGGGTTGTCCCTCCTGGACCGGCCCGGGCATGTGATTGCGTTCGGCGGCGGCGCCTGGATGCAGACCCCGCTGCGGGAGAAGGCGCAACAACTCGGGACGACGATCTGGCTGCATGCCGACGAAGCACTGATCATCGAACGCGTACGGGCCGAGGGGCGCGTGATCGCGTTCAATCCCGATGGCACCGATCGGGTCCGGACCATGCTGGAAACTCGCCGCCCGGTATACGCGCAGGCGCACGTACACGTGCTGTTGCACGGAGAATCGCCGGACGAGGCGGCCGAGCGGGTCATCGACGCGATCGTCGAGTTCGTCGGAAAGAAGCGCTGAGTCCGGGGCCTAAAACCCACCTGCGTCCGCGCCGCCCGAATGGCACGATGAGCCCGTCCTCTCCCCCCGAGACAAAGGCCTCACGTGACCGCACCAGCTCGCCGCCGAGTCAACGCGTACCGGCTGTATCTCGGCATGGAATCGATCGGCTCGCTGCTCGTGGCGCTGGTCTACACGACCTCGATCGTCTACTGGGTCACCGACGGGCATCTGAACCCGCTCGAACTGGTGCTGATCGGCACCGTGATCGAGTTGACGTACTTCGTGTTCCAGTTGCCGACCGGCGTGCTCGCCGACGCGTACAGCAAGCGGTTCTGTGTGGTGTTGAGCTGGATTCTCTGCGGCGCCGGATTCGCGATGCAGGGGCTGTCCGCGTCGTTCCTGAACCTTGCGCTCGCCCAGGTCGTGGTCGGCATCGGCGCCGCGCTGCAGGACGGTGCGCAGTCGGCCTGGGCCGCCGACGAGACCGAGCTCGGGGACGATGAGATGACGCCGGTGTACCTGCGGGCGTCGCAACTCGGCATCGCCGGAGGCATCATCGGTAGCCTGGCCAGCGGACTCATCTCGGGCATCGAACTCAATCTGCCGATGCTGATCGGCGGCCTGGCGATGGTCGCGGCCGGGGTTGGACTGGCTTTCGTGATGCCGGAGACGAAGCGCCGCGATCGAGTACCCGGGACGCGAGCCCTCGGACGCCAGGTCTGGGCGGACTTCGTCGAGCAAATCAGCACTACGAAGGTCGCGATCATTGCGGTCCCCGGACTCGTTCTGCTGCTCGGCATGACGTTCTTCCTCGGCGCTTGGAGCGAGAGCTTCGACCGGCTGTGGAGTGCGTACCTGCTGGAAGACATCCGGTTCCCGCACGTTTCCGGCCTGCGACCGGCGCTCTGGTTGAGCATCCTCGCCGTGCTGGTCGCGTTGCTCAGCCTCGGTACGTCAGAGATCGCGAAACGCCGCACCCAGCGACTCGGGCACACGTCGGTGGTTACCACACTGCTCGGCGCGACCGTGCTGATCGCGCTCGGCGTCGCCGCGATGGCATCGGCGCACGTGTTCGTGTTCGCGGCGCTCGCGTACCTGCTGGTCCAGGCCGTACGCCCGGTGATCAACCCACTGATGACCGGCTGGATCGTCGGTCGGGTGCCCCCGGGCGTACGTGCGACCGCGCTCTCCGCCCGCGACATGTTCGACAGCGGCGGCCAGATGCTCGGCGGCCCCATCGTCGGCTGGATCGGCCTGTCCCGATCGATCCGAGCCGCCCTGTACGCCGGCGCAGCCGCGTTCGCACCGGCGTTGATCCTCCTGGTCGCCGCGACGCGGCGGGTCCGGGCGCTGCCGCCCGTTGTTGATCAGCTGCCGGGCGAAGCCGACGCCGACGAGCTTGGCGTCGGCGCCGGCGAGTTGGGCGCAATCGGCGAGGCGTTCAAGGCCGTCTGATAGTCCTGCGTCGCCTTCTGCAACTCGGCCTGAGCCGCGCCGATCTTCGCGAGATCACCGGTCTTGTACGCCGCCGACAGGTCGGCCAACGCCGTATTGATCTCGCCGACCGCCTTCGTCAACGCCGGTGTCACCCCTGGTGGCGTCGTTGTCGGCGGGCTCGTACCGGCCGGCGGCGTGACCGTCGTCGGTGTCCCGGTCTTCGCCTGTTGCAGCAGGTCCGCGATGCCGGACTTCACATCGTCGTCGTACGCGATGTAGTCGCCATAGCTGAGCAGGACCTTCTTCATCAACGGGTACGAGCCCTGCTGGGTCGACTTGATGTACACCGGTTCCACGTACAGGATGCCGTTGCCGAGCGGCAGGGACAGGAGGTTTCCATAGACAACCGACGATGAACCCGACTGGAATAGGGTCAGGTCCTTTCGTACGTTCGGATCGTTCTGCATCTTCTGCTGTGCCTGCGTCGGTCCGACCGCGTTCACGCCGTTCGGCACGGTATAGACGTTCAGGACCGGTTTACCGCTGGCGTCGTACGAGCCCGAGATCAGCGAGGCAAGGTTCAACTGTGTGCTGCCGCCGTTGTTGTAGATCATTGCGGAGACCAGCTGGAACGTCGGCGTGGATTGACCCGGGAACTGAGCCAGCAAATAGTACGGCGGCTGCTTGAGGCCCGAACCCTCGTTCGCCGGGTCCGGCGGCACGCCCCAGTTGTTCTGGCCCGAGTAGAACGTCTTCGCATCCTGCACGTGGTACCGCTGAAGCAGGTCACGCTGGACCTTGAGCTGGTCCTCCGGGTAGCGGAAGTGCGCGGAGAGGTCGGTCGGGATGGCCGACTGCGGCTGGATCAGCTTGCCGCCGAACGCCTTGTTCCACGCGTCCCGGATCGGGTCCTGACCGAACGCGTACAGGGTGACCGTGCCGTTGTACGCGTCGACCGTCGCCTTCACGGAGTTGCGCAGATAGTTCACGTCGGTGTCGGCCTGCTGCGCAACGCCGGTGCCGACCTGCGCGTCACTGGTCGCGGTACGCAGATCTTCCTGCTGCGAATACGGGTAGGTCGACGCGGTCGTGTAGCCGTCCAGGATCCAGACCATCCGGCCGTTCACCACCGCCGGGTACGGGTCGCCGTCCATGGTCAGGAACGGTGCGACCTTCTCGACGCGCTCGCGCGGATCCCGGACGTACAGGATCTTCGAGTTGTTGTTGAACACACCGGAGATCAGGAAGTTCGCTTCCTTGTACTTGTACGCGTACAGCAGGCGGTTGAAGAAGCCGCCTACCGGCACGCCGCCCGAGCCCGCGTAGGTCACGTAGGCGTCGGTGGAGCTTGCCGTCGGGCCGTTGTACTCGACCGGGTCGGCACCCTTGGCCTGGCCGGTGATCGCGTACGAGCCCATGCCCTCGCCGTAGTAGATGCCCGACTGGGTAACCGGGAACTGATCCGACGGCGACTGGCAGGCCTGACTCTGCGATGTCTGTGCGCCCAGGAAGCCCGAGACGAAGTACGGCTGGCCATCGCAGACGGTCGTGTTCGCCGGCGCCGCGACGAAACCGGTTCCGTGCGTGTAGATCGTGTGCGCCTGCTGCCAGTTCCAGCCTTGCCCGGCCGAACCGCTGTAGTCGATCTCGCGGACGCCGAGCACGTAGTCCTGGAGCTTGCCGGTGTTCGTGTAACGGTCGATGTCGAGCTTGTCGCCGAAGTCGTAGAAGCCGCGCGAGCGCTCCAGCTGCGTGTACGTGTCCGCAACCACGGCCGGGTCGAGCACCCGGATGTTCGGCACGGTTGACGTATCGGTGGCGAGCGACTCCGGTGGCGTCTGATTGTTCGCCGCGTACGTCGAATATGTGATCCCGGACAGCCCAAACGCATCACTCGTCGCATTGATGCTGCGCTGGATGTACTGCTGTTCCTTCGTCAACGGGTTCGGGTGCACCTGCAGCGACTGGACCACGAACGGATAGATGCCACCGAGCGCGATCATCGAAAGAACCATCAGGCCGAGCGCCATCGCGGGCCACGCCACATTGCGGACGAATGCGTTCGCGAACACCAGGATCGCGATCGCGACCAGCACCGAGATCCAGGCGAGGATCTCCTTGGTGGGCAAGAGCGCGTTGACCGCCGTATACCCGGCCCCGTACGTGTTCGCGGCGGCGCCATTGTGCTCAAGCAGCGAGCCGCGCCGGTCCAGCACGTACGCGACGGCCTTCAGACCGACGAACAGCGCCACCAGAATGCTCAGTTGGGCTCGTGCCGCCGTGCTGACCCGGTCGCCATCACCCTGCAGCCGAATGCCACCGAACAGGTAGAACACGATCAGCGAGCCGAGGATCGCGAGGAACAACGTGGTGAAACCGACGCCGATCAGGTAGCGCCAGAACGGGTACCGAAAAATGTAGAACCCGATGTTCACGCCGAACTGCGGATCCTTCTCGGGGAACGAACCACCGTTGCGGAACAGCAACCAGCTCTGCCACTGGGATTGACCGGACCCGCCGGCGAACAGTCCGACCACGATCCCGATCAGCGTGATCCACAGACCCATCCGCGATTGCAGGACCATCCGGTAGCGATCGAGGGCCTGCTGCTCGGACGAACGGAGATAGAGCGGAGGGCGCATTCGGTACGCGAGATACATGCTCCCGCCCACCACACCGCCAACGAACACGCCGAACACCGCGAACAGCCCGAGCCGGGTCAACATCATGGTCTTGTACACGCCGGAGTACTGGACCTCTTTGAACCACAGCCGGTTGGTGAGGATGTTGTCGACCGCGCCGAACAGGATCAGGGCGAGCAGGAGCGCTGCGATGACGACCAGAACGATCCGGCCACGCCGGCTCATCCTGGGCATTCCCGAGTGCATAACCACGACTGAGGTCACCTCTATCTGCGTTCGTGGGGTACAGCCTACGAGGTGATCAGATCGACGGACCGAACGTTCGGCCGTCGAACTCGATCTAGTTCGAGCGCGGCTTCTGCTTCTCTCACGAGCACAGCGGCGGCGTCTTTCCGTCGTGCAGGTCCTGCAGCGCGTTGAGGGCGTCCTGCAGTGTGGTCACCTTCATGAGTTCGAGTCCGGCCACCGGACTCTTGAGCGCTTCGGCGCAGTTGCCGGCCGGCGCGAAGAAGTACCGGGCTCCGGCCGCGTACGCGCCACGCATCTTCTGCTGGATGCCACCGATGATGCCGACGTTGCCGTCGTCGTCGATCTCGCCCGTACCGGCGATGATCTTGCCGCCGGTCAGGTCGGTCGGGCTCAGCTTGTCGATGATGCCCAGCGTGAACATCAGGCCGGCGCTCGGGCCGCCGACGTTGTCGAGCTGGAACTTGATGTTCAGCGTCGGCTTGCCGGGCGGCGCCGGCTGGTTCTGCTGGACCTCGATGCCGATCAGCGGTCGTCCGTCGCTGCCGCTGGCGGTAGTGATCTCGGTCGTCCCCGGTACGCCGGCGCGGGTGTATCCGACCGTCAACTTCGTACCCACGGGCTTCGACTGGATCGCCCGATCGAGGTCCATCGTGGACAGGAGAGTCTGCCCGTCCACGGTCGTGACGAGATCGTTCGCCTGCAGATGCCCCTCAGCCGGATCACCGGCGAGCACCTTGGTGACCATCAGCTGGACCGGGTAGCCCTCGTAGCGCAGCGCGGCGGTGATCGCCGACGACTGGGACTGCTTGAAGTCGTCCGTGTTCTGCTGGTCGATCTGCTGCTGGGTCTCGCCGGGCGGGTTCTCCAACTCGGACGGGACCACCGCGGTACCGGAGTCGAGCCACCCGCTCACGACCGACCAGACGGACAGGCCGTCGTATTCGCTGACCGTCAGCATGCGGAGTTCGCCGTTCGGCTTCGACGTCGGCGTACCGGTAATCGTAATCAGTTCTTTACCGTTGAAGCTGCCGAGCGTGTTGAACGTCGGCCCGGGCTTCAGGGCGACGTAACCGACCGGCGGAACGGCCTTGAACCCGAGCCACACGAGTACCAACAGAAGGAGCGCGCCGGTGAGCAGCGTGGTTGCGCGACGGGTCATCGCCCGCCCCTGATAGCTACGGAGATCACACTCGGGCGCTGGTTCATGGTCGCGAGCGTAGCCGCCTAACCTGGCCGGTTGCGAGCCCCCGTCACGCGGTGCCTCTAAGCCCTGCGCGGACAGGCTGGCGGTACACCGGTGCGGACCGCGTACGGTGGAAAGGTGCCCGACATTCCATTCGGATTCCAGATGCCCCCCGGATCGCCTGACCCGGACGACCCGGCTGCGATGGCTCAGTTCCTGAACCAGATGCAGCAGATGTTTGCGAGCGGCCCCGGCGATAACCCGGTCAATTGGGATCTCGCGCGGCAGATCGCGCTTTCATCGCTGACCTCGAACCAGTCCGGTGCCGGCATGATGCCGATGGGCTTCGCGATTCCGGACGTGAACGCGGACCCGAATGCCGGGACCACGCCGACGCTGCCGAGTGGCGACGAGCCCAGGCCGGTCGGAAACCCGCCGGTCAGCGCCGCCGAACGCACCGAAGTAGCGGACGCCGTACGCCTCGCCGACCTGTGGCTCGAAGAGTCGTCCGCGCTACCGTCCGGCATCAGCACTGTCGCGGCCTGGACACGCGCCGAGTGGATCACGAACACGCTTCCGATCTGGAAGAAACTGTGCGACCCGGTAGCCGGGCGGATGGTCACGGCGATGGGCGATCTCGTCCCCGAAGAAATGCGCGAACAGCTCGGCCCGATGGCGTCGATGGTTGCCACGCTGGGCGGCGCGCTGTTCGGCGGCCAGCTCGGCCAAGCCCTGGGTTCGCTCGCCGCCGAAGTGCTGTCGGCCGGTGACATCGGTCTGCCGCTCGGACCGGCCGGCACGGCCGCGATGGTGCCGGCGAACATCACCGCGTACGGCGAGGGTCTGTCGCAGGACCCAGCCGAGGTACGCCTCTACGTCGCGCTGCGCGAGGCGGCCCACCAGCGGCTTTTCGGGCACGTGCCATGGCTGCGCGCACACGTGCTCGGCGCGGTTGAGGCGTACGCGGCGGGGATCCAGGTCAACCGCGAGGCGATCGAGGAAGCGATGGGCGGCATCGATCCGTCCAACCCGGAGTCGATGCAGGATATGGCGCTGGAAGGCATCTTCACGCCCGAAGATTCACCGGCCCAGAAGGCCGCGCTGGTCCGGCTGGAGACAATCCTCGCGCTGGTCGAGGGCTGGGTGAATCACGTTGTCGACGACGCCGCCGCGACCCGGCTGCCGAACGTGGTCGCGCTCGGCGAGGCATTCCGCCGTCGCCGCGCCGCCGGTGGACCGGCCGAGCAGACGTTCGGAGCGCTCGTCGGCCTGGAGCTCCGTCCCCGTCGCCTGCGTGAGGCGACCGCGATCTGGTCGGCGCTCACCGAACATCGCGGCATCAGCGGACGTGACGCACTCTGGGAGCACCCCGATTTGCTGCCGTCCGACGATGACTTCGCCGATCCGGGCGCGTTCGCGCAATCGCAGCTTGATTTGGGCTCGATCGAAGACTTCATGAACAGCCTCGATACGCCTCCGGAAGAGGAGCCACCCGCCGACGGTAAGTAGTCGTGCCCGCGAAACGTGATCGCGAAGAGTTGATCGGTTTAACCCCAAGAATTCCTCACGATCATGGGGTACGCCAAAGCCATGGCCTTGTGGCAGGTCGCTGACCAGCGCCAATGCGCATCGCCGAAATGCTGGTGGGCGCCGTGGCAACGCTCTGACCTGCTGCGCGCGAGATCTTCCGGATCTTGGCCTCGCTTATCGGGAGGCGCCGCTCAGGAGCGCTCTCGTCTGCTCCCAGCCATCCAGGTCGGGGTTCAGACGCGCCAGTGCGCCGGCCGCTCGCAGCCGATGCCAGCCGGGCGTACCGATGACGTCGGTCGGGTCGGGGGCGGCCGCACGTACCGCGGCGACGGTCGACGTCTCCAGATCCAGGTCCGGCAGCCAGCACGGCGCCGGCAGACGCGATGCAATACCGAGCAGGCCGGCCTCCTCGCCAACGATCGGCGCCGCCGCCAGCGGTCGGGTGGTCAGCGGCCGGAGTAGTTTCGCGATCTGCATACCGGGCAGGTCCGGAGCGTCACCGGCGATGATCGCGGCTTGATCGAAGCCGTCCTGGGCGGCCGCGCCGAATAGGGCCGCAATGGAGAGGTCCGGTTGCGCGTACACCCTCATCCCTGGCCAACCCACCGTGGCCGCGAACGCCCGATCGGCCTCCACCACCGCGAGCGCCGGTTCGACCTCGGCGAGCATGGCGAGCAGATCGACCACGTCGTCGGCGAGCGCTCGACGCCAACGTGCCAGGTCCGCGCCGGGCGGGGCCCAAACGGGGGGAGCAAGGGGTACGACGACGACGCGCTTGGTCACGCGTCAATCCTCGACGACGTCGTTACCGCTGGCCGCAGCGACCCCTTCCAGGTAGCCCCGGGCGCGCTCGGACTTCGGGAAGCGGTTCACCAGCGCCCAAAATTCGGCATTGTGCGCAGGCACGATGAGGTGCACGAGTTCGTGCATGATCACGTAGTCGACTACCCAGTCCGGCATGTCGCTGATCCGGTTCGAGATGCGGATCGTGGCGTCGGCCGGCGTACACGATCCCCACCGGCCGGTTTGGTTCGTGACCCAACGGACGCTCGCCGGGTGACTCGCGGCAGCATGATCCGGGAGGTGTCGGGCGGCCAGTCGCTCGGCGCGCGCCATCAGGTCGCGATCGCTGCCGGCGGTGCGGCCATCTCGCTGGGCGAGTCGGACGAGCATCTTGTCCACCCACTCACGCTCCTCCGCGCGCGTGAACTGGTCGGGGATCAAAACAACCACCCGACCGCCGTCACGGTACGCGGACACCGTACGGTGGCGTCGCTGACTGCGGCGCACCTCGACGTCTTGCTTGCTCACGTTGGCACGCTAGCGGGCCGATGCCGGGGGTCCGCAAGAGTCAACTCGCGCGACGCGCCAGACTCACCCCGGTTCGTGGCTACTTATCCGAAAGATTCTTTACGATCATGAGATAAGCGTTGCGCTTAATGCCCTATATGGGCTGATACGTGACTTTGACGGCTAAGATCACGGCGTGTCCCGCTGGAACGCCGTACGCTCGGCGCAAGCGCGAGGCACAGTAGTTCTCGTCAGCGTGTCAGAGCGCGGGCAAGCACTGCGGAGCGCTCACGCGCCGACCATCAGGCGGTGCTGTACGAGCCGGGTGGGTTCAATTCACGTCAGGAGGACATCGTGGCCGAAAAGGCCGAGGCCGAGAAGGTCGAGAAATACAACGGCTACTGCGTCAAATGCAAGGAGAAGCGGGACTTCGAAGGCGTTGTGGCGATCAGCAAGACCGGGATGCGGATGGCCAAGGGCCCATGCCCCGTCTGCGGCACCACCGTCAATCGCATCCTTGGCAAGGCGTGATCCTCGTTTGATCTGGCGCCCACCGCGTGACAGCCAAAACGCGCGGTGGGCGCCGAGGTTACTGTCGTGTTTACGACAGTTTTTCGGATTAGCTGTGGATAACCCAGGTCAAGCCTGTGGATATCTCGGTGGAAACAAGGCTGTCCCTGTGGATATCGCGTACCGGCCGATCGGCTTGCTGCCACCGTCATCGGTGTGAACCGCTTGACGATCATCCCGGGTCTGCGACGCCTCTGGCGCGGAACGCACGAGATCCAGTTCGGGGTCGACCCCGCTCGGGCGGTGATCATCCACCTTGCGGAGCCCGGGCACGCCCGGCTCATCGACCTGCTTGACGGGTCCCGTGGCGAGACGGCGGTCCTGCGGGACGCCAAGACCCTCGGGATAGGCGCCCGGGACGCGTACGAGCTTCTCACTGCCCTAAGCGATGCTGGCCTGGTCGTTTCCGCGAACACCGTATTGCCGGACGGCCTCACCGCCACCGGCCGTGGCCGGATCAGCGTCGAGGCAGCCTCGCTGACGATCACCGGGCGGGGATCGCCCGATCATCCGAGCGCCGCCGAGGCCATCCGTCGACGGTCGGCCTCGTCCGTGCTGGTCGGCGGTGCGACGCGGCTGGCTGTCCCGATCGCGACGACGCTCGGCGCGGCCGGCATCGGCCGGATCGACGTCCGGTTGAAAGGTCGTGTAACCCCCGCCGACGTCGCGGTGGGTGGTCTTCTACCAAGCGACGTGGGACAGCCACGAACGACCGCCGGAGCGGCCGCTGTGATGCGCGCCGCACCCGACGTCGATACCCGGCGGATCCGGGATGGGACCGCATCGTTCGCCGTTCAGGTGGGACAGGACGCTCCCTCCGAAGTGTTTGCGCTGGGCCTGGCCCGGCGAAAGCTGCCACACCTGCTCGTCGAGCAGCGCGACGATGCCATCCTGGTCGGCCCGCTGGTCGCACCGGAACTGAGCGCGTGCGTCCACTGCTTGCACATGCATCGTCGCGATCGTGATCACGCGTGGCCCGCGCTCGCCGCGCAGCTGGCCACCGGGCCGGAAGAAGCCGCGACGGCCGCGCTGTCCACCACCTTGATCGCGATCGGGATCATCGCCGGTCAGGTCCTCGGATTCATCGACGGCATGCGGGTCGAGACGCTCGATGCGTGCATTGAGATCAGTCCTCCGGTGCGGATTCGGCGACGGAGCTGGGAGCCCCATCCGCAGTGTTCCTGCGCCCGTACGCTGCGACGTCGTCGTCCCGCCGAATCGGGCGACGCCGATCTCACCGCCCCTCGGGTGTCACACCTCGCGTCTTAATGAGGTTCAATGGCCAGGTGACCGACATTCCACGCCGCACTGTTTCCCGTACGGTCCGTCTGGCATCACTGCCGTTGGGGTACGCGGGACGGGCGGCTCTCGGACTCGGCAAGCGGGTCACGGGGATCGCGTCCGACGCCGTCTCCGCCGAATTGCAAGAGCGCACCGCCGAGCATCTTTTCAGCGTGCTCGGGCAGCTCAAGGGCGGTGCGATGAAGTTCGGCCAGGCGCTGTCGGTGTTCGAAGCGGCGCTGCCGGAGGATCTTGCCGGGCCGTACCGTCAGGCGCTCACGAAGCTCCAGGAAGCTGCGCCACCGCTGCCCGCAGCGTCGGTGCACAAGGTGCTCGCATCTGAGTTCGGCCCGGATTGGCGCAAGAAGTTCGTCGATTTCGAGGACGTCCCGGCCGCTGCGGCGAGCATCGGTCAGGTACACCGGGCGGTCTGGAAGACCCGGGCCAAGGGCGGCCGCCGAGTCGCCGTGAAGATCCAATACCCCGGCGCCGGGAAGGCGCTCCTCGCGGACCTCTCCCAGTTGTCCCGTTTGGCCGGGCTCTTCAAAGTCATCCAGCCGGGTCTGGACGTCAAACCGCTGCTGGTCGAGTTGAAGGCACGGATCACCGAAGAACTCGATTACGACCTGGAGGCGACCGCGCAGCGGGAGTTCGCGTCGGCGTACAAGGACGACGACGAGATCTACATCCCGGAGGTCCTGACCAGCGCGTCGCGCGTGATCGTGACCGAGTGGATCGACGGCACGCCGATGTCGCAAATCATCGCTTCCGGTACGGCCGAGCAGCGCGACCGGTCCGGATACCTTATGTCGACGTTGCATTTCTCCGGTCCGACCCGCGCCGGGCTTCTGCACGCCGACCCGCATCCGGGCAATTTCCGGCTGTTGAGCGACGGTCGCCTGGGCGTCATGGACTTCGGCGCGGTCGCGCGACTGCCCGACGGGCACCCGGAGCCGATCGGACGCCTGACCCGGCTCGCACTGGCCGGCGACGCCGACGGCGTACTCGAAGGGCTACGCGACGCCGGTTTCATTCGGCCCGATGTCGACGTCGACGCGGCCGCTATTCTCGGGTATCTACGTCCGATGCTCGAACCGATCGCAGGCGACGAATTCCAGTTCACCCGCGCGTGGCTGCGGGCCGAAGCGGCACGCATTGCGAATCCGCGTAGTCCGGCGTTCCAACTCGGGAAGCAGCTCAACCTTCCCCCGTCGTACCTGCTGATTCACCGCGTCACGCTCGGTTCGATCGGCGTGCTGTGCCAGCTTGAAGCGAAGGCGCCCTACCGGTCGGTGATCGAACGGTGGCTACCCGGCTTCTCGGATCACGCACCGGCGATCGGCGCCTGAACATGGGACCGCCCGCCCGGTCGAGGACCGGACGGGCGGAATGAATACCGATGGTGTGTTACTCGTTGCCGAGGGACCGGCGCTGGCGGGCACGTGCCGTCAGGGCGATCCGACGAGCGGGACGGGAAGCCTCAGAGTTGATCTCCTGAGGCCCAAGCATTCGAGCCCGGCTCATCGCTTCGTAGATGAGTTGGGAGCTCGTGTGGTTACTCATGGCAGTACTCCTCATTGATTTTATGATCTTGGTGGTTGGTTCGTTCGAAACGTTTGTGGAAACGAGCGTGGAGCTGTTCATTCAGGCAGCCGAGCCCGCGCCGACGAGGACGCCGTCCGAGACACGAGCTGCATCCGCAGCGACATCCGCCTTACGCGGCCGGCCACGCGGACGCTTCCGCGCGATGACCTCGCCCCGCTCGAAGATCTCGCCACCCCAGACACCCCAGGGCTCGGCACGCTCGAGCGCACCGGCGAGGCACTCGACCTGGACCGGGCAGTCGAGGCACAGGGACTTCGCGAGCTCCAGCTCAGCGGGAACATCCGCGAACCAAAGGTCCGGGTCGAACCGCCGGCAGGGCACGTCGTCCACGACCGCCGAGTCGATCGGCGATAGCGCCATGGTCATTGCGTCACCTCTTTCATCAGTGGACTTGCTGCTCATGGGATTGCGGGTGGGACTCTGACCGGGAACGGCTCCCGGCTGGTTGAGCGTCTTCGTAGACACGCAGACCTTCGTTTCTCGAGGTTCTCGACAGCGGGCAAAAAGTAAGGCCGCGGATCCCATTTACGGGTTCCGCGGCCTCGAAGTGAGCCAGCTGGTCTGATGGTTAGACCGGCCTACTTCGAGGTGGAACGCCGTTCGCCGTGGCTCCCTTGTGAGCTTCCGGCTTCTGAGATCCCTGGGCAGCAGATCCACTGGCGCCCATGAAGGCACCGGTGATCGGCTGGAGTCGGACAATGAAGTCGTTGTTGCGCGGCTCTAGGTCTTGCGAGCCACCGGTGGCGCCGCTTGGCTGCCACGAATCCTGCATGGCGGGTGCGACTCTCTCGGTCCGAGAGACGCACTCATAGGCCGAACCGCGCACGGGCAGGGCGAAGCGCGTCGACGTCTGGGTCAATGTGATTCCCATCGTCGGCACCTCCCTCATCTGCTCTCGTGACGGCTTGGTTTGGCCAGCCTGAAGCCGGTCCGCCGTGTGTATTTGCAGGCTAGTTGCCGCCCCCGTACGAGGGCAACTGAATTAACGCGTTGTGGCCAAAACTTTTTCCGAATTCTTTTTATCACCGTGCGTGGGGGCGGTCGCTACTCCTAGCCATCGACAGCGCCATCAGCCGAGGCATCGATGCGGAACACCGCGTCAACTGGCGCGCCTGCGACGAGTTTCAGCACGTCGTCGCCGTACATGCGGAGTTTGCGGGGTCCAATTCCGGCGATCTCGACCAGCGATTCCAGCGAGCCGGGGCGACGTTCGGCGAGCGCGGACAGCGTGGCGTCGGTCAAGACGACGTACGCCGGAACCTTGCCTGCGGCGGCGACCAGCGACCGCCAGCCGGTCAGGCGCTCTAGCAACTCATCGTCCAGATCGGACGGGCAGGTCTGGCAACGCCCGAGCTTCCGTTCCACACCACCGATCAACGCGGCACCACAGATCCGGCAACTGACGTTGCGGCGGGAGATGACGCCCGCCGCCTTCGCCGGTTTCGGCGCACCCACCCGGCGCGGCGTCTCGGCCGGGTCGGGACCGGGCAGGAACCGGCTTGGCCGTCGCTGGCGCCCGCCGGCCGAGCGTGCACCGGCGTACGACATCCACAGCCACTCGCGAGCCCGCGTAACTCCGACATAGAGCAGCCGACGCTCCTCCTCCAGCGCATCGGGCGTCTTCGCATAGATGGTCGGCAACGTGCCCTCGGCAAGTCCGACCAGGAACACCGCGTCCCACTCCAGGCCCTTGGCCGCGTGCAGCGACGCGAGCGTTACCCCGTCGATCGCGGGCGCGTGCTGGCTCGTCGCCCGGCGGCCCAACTCCACTCCGAAATCAGCGAGCGACCGGCCGAGCGGCGCGCCAACCGACGGCTCTGAGGATCGACGGCCACCGTCGAACTCCTCGGCCAACCCGAGCAGCGCGGCCAACGCCTCCCAGCGCTCGCGAGCGGCACCGCCGGTCGGAGGCTGTCCGGGCCGCCAGTCCACCCGTTCCAGCGCCGCAACCACAGCGGCAACGAGCGGCGTATCCGCCGGCGTCGAGCGCTCCGCCGACCGCAACGCGACCATTGCCTGGCGGATCTCGGGTCGTTCGAAGAAGCGTTCCGCGCCCTGCACGACGTACGGGACACCGATTTCGGCGAGCGCCGCCTCGTACGTTTCGGACTGTGCGTTCGTCCGGAACAGGATCGCGATCTCCCGCGCCGGGACACCACGTGCGATCAGTTCCGCGCAGCGGGCCGCCACTCCATTCGCCTCGGCCGGCTCGTCCGGGAAGTAGCTCACCTGCGGCTCGGCGCCGGATGGGCGTTGCCCGACAAGCTCAAGTCGCAGCTTCGCCTCCACGCCACGAGCCTGCCGGATCACCGCGTTCGCGACACCGACCACTTGCGGCGTGGAGCGATAGTCCCGAACCAGCCGCACGATGACGGCGTCCCGATGCGTACGGGGGAAGTTGAGCAGGTATGCACTGGACGCACCGGTGAACGAGTAGATCGTCTGGCTGGCATCGCCGACCACGGTCAGATCGCGGCGTTCACCGAGCCATGCGTCCAGAAGACGCTGCTGCAGCGGATTCACGTCCTGGTATTCATCCACGACGAAATGTCGGTATTGAGCGTGTACTTGATCGGCGACGTCCGGATGCTCCTCGATCGCCCAGACTGCGGCCCGCAGCAGATCCTCGAAGTCGACGACGCCTGCCTTCCGCTTGACCCGCTCGTACTCGGCGAACACCGCACCGGTCCGAGTCGCATCCAACGGCGTATCCCGACCGGCCTTCGCCACCGCGACCGGGTATTCATCCGGTTCGACCAGGCTGGACTTGGCCCATTCGATCTCGCTGGCCAGATCGCGGGCGAGCGTACGGTCGGCTCGCAGCCCGACGCGATTTGCCGCGAGCGTGACCAGGCGCGCCTTGCTGTCGACCAGTTCGGGCATCGCCCGGCCCTGGAGCACCCGGGGTGCGAAATAACGGACCTGGCGAAGCGCCGCCGCATGGAATGTACGCGCGGAGACGCCCCCGACACCGAGTGCGGACAGCCGGGCACGCATCTCGGCGGCGGCCCGGGCGGTGAACGTGACCGCGAGCACATGATTCGGCTCGATCTCCTCGGTCAACGCGCGATATGCGATCCGATGCGTGATCGCGCGCGTCTTGCCCGTACCGGCACCGGCAAGAATGCACAGCGGTCCGGCTGCGGCCGTGACGGCGACCCGCTGGTCATCGTCGAGCGCGGCGAGAACGGCGCGCGCCGTGCCCGAATTCCCCGGGCTAGAGTTTTCCGCCACAGCTAGGCATCATCGCAGGCCGGTCCGACGTTGTCGCTTAGTGGCGCCAGCGCCTACCCCCGAATCCTCCGGAAGGCTCAGATCATGTTGACGATGTATTCGACCACCTGGTGCGGCTACTGTTCCCGCCTGAAGTCGCAGCTCGATCGCGCCGGGATCGCGTACACCGAGGTGAATATCGAGCAGGATGCGGACGCGGCCGCGTTCGTGATGAGCGTCAACGGCGGCAATCAGACCGTCCCGACCATCAAGTTCGAGGACGGCTCGGCGCTCACGAATCCGTCGATCGTGGCGCTCAAGGCACACCTCGAAGCGATCGCGGCCTAGCTGAATGGCCTAGCTGCGCGGCCTAGCGGTTCCGCCTGATACTTAACGATCGAACGACCCCGGAGCAACTGCACCGGGGTCGTTCTTCGGCCTTTATTCACATACTTCGCTCAATCTCGGCTCCTGCGAGTGAATCCGCCTGATGGCTCATTGCGGGAATCCGCGGCAAGGTGAAAAGTGCAACTTGCAGAGCCCAGACCCCTCGCAACAGCACCGGCAGCTAGCGACAGCACGGATGTGGAGTGTGAGATGCCGTACCTGATCATTCGGACCGACGTCCGGAACGTCCCCGAAACGATCAACCAGGGTCGTTTCCGCGACGAGCGCAACGATCCCGAGACCCGCCGCCAGACCGCGAAGGCGGACAACTTCGATGCCGCCATGCGCATGGCACGCGCGCTCGCCTCCTGCGGCCAGGTCCGCACCGGGCGCCAACGCGTCAAAGTCATCCGCGTCGGCCACTGAGCTCCGGGTAGCGCCGGCCCGCAATCGAGACCGCTTATCGCGGGGCTGCTCAGGCGTCCACCCAGCCGCGCACCAGCCGATAGGCAATCGACGAGGCCATCGGCAGCCCGGGCTCCACCGGTGCGGCAACCGCGCCGGTGGAGTCGGAGGCGTCCATGGTCTGCAACGCCGCACGAATTTCGGCACGCGTAAACCACCGGGCCGCCGCGATCTCCGACGGGTCGAGGTTCAACGGCGCGTTCGGGTCGGCTACCGCGTAGAAACCCAACATCAGCGATCCCGGGTACGGCCAAGCTTGGCTCGACGCGTACCGGATTTCGGTCAGCCGTACACCCACTTCTTCGAAGACCTCACGCTCGACGGCGGCCTCGGCCGACTCACCTGCTTCGACGAAGCCGGCGAGGCAGGAGTATCGGCGGACCTGGCCCGGCGGCGGACGCCACGCCGTGTTGTGGCCGAGCAGGCAGCGGCCGTCGTCACCGAGTACGTCGTCGTGGATCAAGACGATGACCGCCGGATCGGTACGCGGCCAGACCTGTCGGCCGTTCTCGTCGACCCGGGACCAGCCCGCCTCGCCGATCTGCAACGGTCGGCCGGTCTCCGGCGAGAACGCGTGGCGGCTGTGCCAGTTCACCAGCGCGATCGCGGTCACCAGAACGCCGCCGTCGCGGGCATCGAGGGCGTGCCCGACATCGCGCATCGTGATCGCGTGCGTACCCGGTAGCTCGGGCAGCGTGCCGACCGCGGCGAAGTACGGTGTGAGCTGCTCGTCCAAGCCCAGAAAGAATCGCTGCGCCGGGTCGGTCGCGACCGCGGCCGGATGCGATGCATCGACCAGCACCAGTTCGTCCCGATCGGTCACCAGCGCATGGCCGGTGAACGGCTTGGACGCATCGACGATGAGAACGTGCGCACGCTGCCAGGCGGATGCGAGCCATTCCGGATCGCTGCGGTGGTGCGCCGCACGGTCGAGCACGTACCCGGACGGCGGGGGGTGGATCTCGATCACTCGATGACGGTCCGTTCCACCGGGCCGAGCGTACGCAGCGGCGCCTCCACCTTGGACGCGTCACCGAGAATCACGGTCACCGCCTCCGACGGGGCAAGGTACTTCGTGCTGACCCGCAGGACATCGTCACGGCTGACGGCCGCAAGCTGCGCGGAGTACGTGGTCAGATGATCGAGTGGCAAGCCGTACGCGGCGTACGTCGTGGTCAACCCGGCGATCCCGGCCTGAGTCGCGACTCCGAGCAGCAGCGTGCCGATCGCGTACTGGCGAGCCTGTTCGAGTTCGTCGTCCTTGGGCGGCAGCATGGCCATCCGGCCCAGCTCGTACCACGTTTCCAACAGCGCCGGTGCGGTGACGTCGGTCGCGACATCGGTCTGCAGCGTCAGCAGGGAGCCGGCGATGGAATGCTCGATGCCGGAGTGCGGGCTGTACGTATAGCCCTTGTCCTCCCGGATGTTCTCCACCCAGCGAGACGAGAAGTACCCACCGAACACCAGGTTCGCGAGCTGCAGCGCGGCAAAATCCGGATGCGTACGCGCAACCGCCGGCAGCGCGAGCCGGATCGAGGACTGCACCGAGCCGGGCCGATCGACCAGTGAGATCGGGCCGGTCATGAGCGGCGGCGTCGGCGGCAGTACGGCATCCGCACCGACACCGGTCCATCCGGCCAGCGCGTTCGCCACCTCGTCGATCGCCCTCTCCGGTTGGATGTCGCCGACCAGCACCAGGACGGCGCCGGCCGGATGCAGCCGCTCGGCGTGCAACTTACGGAGGCCGCCCGGCTTGACCTTCTCGACGTCCGCGACGGTCGGCGTCTGGACCGCGTACGGGTGCGAGCCGTACGCGCGCTTGAGCATCGCGACCCGGACGAGGTGCGACGGTTGCGTACGCGCGACCTGGATCCGGTCAGCGAAACGCTGGCGTTCCGTCTCCACCTCGTCCGACGGGTACGACGCGCCGCGAAGCACGTCCGCGAGAATCTCCAGCAGCCGGGGCAGACCGGAGGAGAGCGCATTGCCGGAGATGAGCAACCGATCCGGGTCGGTGCTCGCGCCGAGCCCGCCGCCGACCACCTGCAACTCGGCCGCGATGTCCACGGCCGACATCTTCTCGGTGCCGCTGAACATCGCTTGGCTCAGCACGTCCCCCTTGGCGAGATTCGTCTTCGCGAACGGGATCCGCAGACGCATCTCGACGAGCGGTACGGCCGGTCGGCGCAGTGCGATCACGGTCAGACCGTTCGGGAGCGTCCGCTGGTACGTCTTCGGCAGCGTGAGCTTGCGGTTCGGCGCTAGATCGGGCAGCTTCTTCACGACTTGCTCCCGGTCTTCTTCGTAGCGGTCTTCGTGGCGGTCTTCTTGACCGCCGCTGTCTTGGCCGTCGTTGTCTTCGTGGCGGTCGTCTTGACCGCCGCTGTCTTCGCCGCTGCCTTGGTGGACTTCGTCGCCGTTCCTGTCGCCTTCGTGGCTTTGGTTGCGGCTGCCTTCTTACCGGTCGGAGTTGCGATCGCCGACTTGGCGGGCGCCGACTTCGAGCCGGACGGCTCCGGGCCGACCAGCACCTCCATCGTGGCGCGGCGTTGTGGCCGGAGCGTCGCGGCGGCCGCCACGATCTGCTCCGCCGTGACGTCGCCGATCAGCTTCGGGATCTCATTCATCACCGTCGCATCACCGCGTTGCTGTTCCAGGACGGCCATCTTCAGGGCTCGCCCGAGCACGGCGTCGTACTCGCGCAACGTATGCGTCGCCATCCGTGCCTGCACCCGAGCCAGCTCGCCCTCGTCCAGCCCGCCGGTAGCGATCCGTTCGCACTCCTCGTCGACCGTCCGGAGCACCTTGTCGACGTCGCCACCGACCGGCAGGTGCGCCTGGATAAGCAGGGCCGTCGGGTCGCGTACCTCGAACGGCTCCCCCATGAACCCGATGTAGCCGCCCACGCCGGTCGCCGAACGATCCTGTTGGATCAGTCGCTGGACCAGCCGGGACGCATCGCCGTCGGTGAGCACCTCGGCCAGCACGACGAACGGCAGGTAATCCTCGAAGCGATTGATCGGATTCGGCACCCGCCACGCGCTCGCCACGGCGGGGAGCGGCGCGAGCCGATCGTGATAGGACTGACGGCGCTCGGCGGTCAGGTCCGGCTCGTCGAAGTCCGGCCGCTTGGGCGCGGGCCGCTTCGGCACGTCGCCGAAGTGCGTCTCGATCAGCTTCGTCGCCTTCGCGACATCGAAGTCACCGGAGACCGAAAGAACCGCGTTCCCGGCCGCGTAGTACTTCGCGAAGAAGTCCTCCGCATCCGCGACGGTCGCGCTCTCCAGATCGACGAATGAGCCGTACCCGTCGTGCGCGTTCGCGAACGTCTCGAACATCACCGGAGGCAGCTTCAACCAGGGAAAACCGCCATAAGGACGATTGAGTACGTTGACCCGGATCTCTTCCTTCACGACGTCGACCTGGTTGATCAGGTTTTCCTCGGTCAGGCGGGGACCGCGCATCCGATCGGCTTCCAGGAACAGGGCTCGTTCCAGTGCATTCGACGGCAACGTCTCGAAATAGTCGGTGTAGTCCAGGTGGGTGGAGCCGTTGAACGTACCGCCGGAACCTTGGACATGCCGGAAGTGTGCGAGCTTCTCGAGATTCTCGGAGCCCTGGAACATGAGGTGCTCGAAGAGGTGAGCGAATCCGGTGCGACCCTCGGGTTCGGACCGGATGCCGACGTCGTACACGACGGCGACACCGACGACGGGCGCGGACTTGTCCGGATTAAGGACCACCCGCAAGCCGTTCGCGAGCGTAAAACGCTCGATCGGATACTTGGTGGCTGGAATGCGTACGAGACCTGACACGATGTTGACCCTAGCGCGTTCGGCTCAGGTCGGCCGCACCGATGCGAGTACCTCGTCGATCACATAGTCGTATTGCTTGTGCGTATCGGGAATCGATACGTACATGATCGACGCGTTCGGCTTTCCGACATCGATCAATGCGATCGCCACCAGCTCGGATGTGGCGGTTAGGCCGTCCGCGTGGAAATGCAGCCGGAATTCGCTCAGCCAGGCCGGTCGGCCGCCGATCGTGGTGGCCTTGTCGACCATCGTGTCCATCGTGTTCGGCACCGGGTAGTAGGCCTGGCGTACGTCCGCTGTGACCTGCGCTCCGGCGCACTTGAGGTCGAGCGTGAGCGCGTCGTTCGTGGCGGCCGGCACCGATCCGGACAGGATCGTGGCCATGTAGTCACCGTGGTCCGGCCACTCTTCGGTGACGAAGAACTGACCGGTGCGGAACGTGACGCCGAGTTCGCCGCCGGTCTCCCAGTTCATGTCCCAATCCCGCCAGGGCTGCCCGTACGCGCGATAGGAGATACCCGAATCGTTGTCCACCGTCCGAGGGCCGGCCGGGACCGCGGGTGCCGCGCTGGGCGGCGCGGCCGCGCCGGACGGTGGCGGGCAGAGCTTTGCAAGGATCGGCCGGGTATCCGGTGCCGCCTTGGTATGCACCGGAAACGGCGTACGGCCGGTCAAGACCAGCGCGAGGACCACGACGACGCCGGTCACCAGGATCCCGCCGGCCGCGCCGGTAAACCAGCGCATCGTCCGGCGCCGGGAGGCGGTTGGATCGCCGGGCGTGCCCGGGTTCCAGCCATGTACGCGGTGGCGCGGGAGCGTTTCGGGCACTTCGCCGGCCGCCTGGACCGTCATTTCGCCGGTCACCTGGCCCGCGCCGAACATGTTCGCACCGCCCGGCGCCGGTCCACGGTCGGCGGTCACGATCGGCTCGGTACCGGCGCGCGGGCCGCTGATCTGTCCGGGTTCCACCGCGCCAGACGCATTTGAGTCGGGCATGGTCGCAGCCGCGGAGCCGTCAGCCGGACGGGCCCACGGCGAGCTGAATTGGTTCTCGGACGACATCGGGAGTCAGTGTTCCTCATGAACCTGGGTGGTCGCGACCCGCCGCCTCAGACATCCTCCACCGGAAGCGTGCCGATCAGGGCGGTCAGGCCGCTGCCGTCGATCAGTTCGTCCGGCCGCACTGTCACGCCGTCGCGAACGTAGTGGAACGCCGCCCGGACGTGCTCCAGCGGCACCCTGGCCAGCTCCGCCCAGGCCAACCGGTACGCCCCAAGCTGGATCGCGGCGTCGGCCGCCGCCTGTCCGGTCGGCCGGCGGCCGGTCTTCCAGTCGACCACGTCATACCGTTTCGGCGCCGTTGGGTCGGACATCGGCGCGGTGTCCATGAAGACCGCGTCCATCCGGCCGCGGATGACGACGCCGTCGATCGACGTCGCGAACGGCACCTCGACCGCGATAGGTGTCCGGTCGGCCCACTCGCTCGCCAAGAACCGGTCCTGCAATGCGGCAAGTTCGCTGTCCGCGGCCGCGTTCTCGTCACCGGCGCCGGGCAGCTCGTCGAGATCGATCAGATGATCGGCGCCGTAGCGCTGCTCCAGCCAGCGGTGGAAGGCGGTGCCCCGGCGCGCGTACGGGTCCGGGCGGCGTGGCATCGGTCGGCGCAGGCTGCGGGCCAGTCCGGACGCGTCGTGCCGCAGCGCGACCAAATGCGAGACCGACAGCTGCGCCGGTACGGCGACTTCGTGCACCTGCCCGGCGCCCGATGCCGCCTTCGCCCGCTCGGCCAGAAGAAGTTCCACCTCGTACGCCCAGCGTTCGGCTTCTTCGCCCGCGATCGCAACGTCGGTCGCGGATCGCACCATCTCGGCAGCCTCTTCGATCGCCGCGCGCCGGCCGCCGAGCGGATCGGCCGGCCAGGCAGCCGTCTCGACCTCCTCCAGCGTCGGGTTCGTCGCGCCGTCCGGCGGCACGTCGGCCCACACGTCGATCGTCCCGGCACCGTTCGCGCAGGCTCGCCGGACGTCGTCGAGGAACACCGACGGCCCGCGCATCTTCGTCGCGTCCGGCGCCCACCAGTAACCCGAACACAGCAGCAGCTGGCGCGGGCGAGTGGTCGAGACGTACGCGAGCCGGCGCTCCTCACGCTCGGCATGCGCTTGCCAATCGGTGACGAACTGCTGGTACGCGTTCTTCACGTCGATCTGGGTCGCCGCGTTCGCGACCTGGACGGTCGGCAGGCCGCCGCTGTCACCGCGCAGCGGGAACGGCAGCATGCCGAGGCCACCGAGGTAGTGATCGCCGGAGTCGGTCGGGCTCGGGAACGTGCCCTGGGTCATGCCGGCCACCGCGACCACGTCCCACTCCAGGCCCTTGGCGGCGTGGATGGTCAGAACCTGTACCGAGCCCTCGACGATGTCCACCTCACCGGCGGCGAGACCACGTTCCTCGGACTCGGCGGCCTTCAGGAACGCGAGGAACGCGGCGAGCGTCGCGCCCTGCGCCTCGGTCGCGAATCGGGCCGCGGTCTCCGCGAACGCGTCGAGATGTGCCCGTGCCAGACCGGCGTCGGCCGCACGTACGGCCACCTCGACATCGAGTCCCATCGCGCGCTCGATCTCGGCGACCAGATCCGGCAGTGGCTGATCGAGGCGCTCGCGCAGGGCTCGCAGCTCGACGCCGAACGCCGACATCCGAGTGAAGCCGTCCGGCGAATAACGTTCGGCGTGCCCGAGGTCGTCGAGCGCGTCAATCAGGGCGGCCTCGTCCAACCGACCCGGGATGAGCGGCTGAGCGTCACCGCTCTCCGCGTCCGGTACGCCTTCGCGACGGCTGGCCAGCAGCGAACGCGCTCGCCCGTACAGTGCGACGAGATCACGGGGGCCGATCCGCCAGCGTGGACCGGTCAGCAGCCGCAGCAGCGCGGCTCCGGCCAGCGGATCGGCGAGCACTTCCAACGTGCTGACCACATCTCGGACCTCGGGCGTGTCGAGCAGTCCGCCGAGGCCCACGATCTCGACCGGTAGGCCGCGTTCGCGCAGCGCGCGTTCGATCGGCGCGATCTGCCGGCGAGTACGGACCAGCACCGCGGTGGACGGCCGTTGCTGGACGTCGAGCCGGTGCAACGGGACGTCGTCGTTCGCGCCATGTCGCCAAGCGTCCGCGATTCGATCCGCTACCCAGGCGGCCTCGTCCTCGTACGTCGGATGCAACGCACATCGGACCGTCGAGGCACCGACCGGCTCGTCGGCGGTGGGCGAAGCGACAAGTTCGGTGACGCGATGTCCCCAGGCGCGCAGCGGCTCGGACATCAGATTCGCCACGGTCAGGATCTCCGGACGGTTGCGCCAGCTGGTGGCGAGCGTCAACACGGTCGCCGGGCGGCCACGACGATCCGGGAACTCGTCGGGGAAGCGGTCGAGCGTACCGGCGCTGGCGCCGCGCCATCCGTAGATCGACTGGCACGGGTCGCCGACTGCGGTCACCGGATGACCATCGCCGTACAGCGACCGAAGCAGCGTGATCTGCGCGTGGCTGGTGTCCTGATATTCGTCCAGCAGCACGATCCGGAACCGGTCGCGTTCCAGCGCGCCGACCTCGGGATGCGCCGCCGCCACATGTGCGGCGCGGGCCAGTTGGTCGCCGAAGTCCATCGCCTCGACCTGACGCTTCCGGTACGCGTACTCCCGGACCATCGGCAGCAGTGCCAGCCGAGCCTGCTGCGCACCGAGCATCTTGGACACGTCCGCGTACACCCGGCCGGGCGGCGCCGTGGCCTCCGCGTAGAACCGGCCGGTCCACGCGGACAGTTGTTCGGGCGTCACCAGATGCTCGGACAGGTCGGCGGCGAGGTGCAGCACGGCATCGGTCACGTACGCCGGGCTGTAGTCCACCGACGACATGTCCCCGTCGTACGACCGGACCACCGAATCGGCGATTTGCCAGCAGGACGCCTCGGTCAGCAGCCGCGTGGTCGGCTCGAATCCGGCCCGTACGCCGTGCTCGGCGACGATCCGAGCGGCATAACAGTGGTACGTGGCGACGGTCGGCTCGCCGTCCGAGATGTCTTCGGTGCCGAGCTTGTTGATCAGCTGTCCGAGACGTTCCCGGATGCGGGTGGCGAGTTCGCCGGCCGCCTTGCGGGTGAACGTCAGGCCGAGGATCTGCTCCGGACGCACGTAGTTGTTCGCGACCAGCCAGACGACGCGGGCCGCCATCGTCTCGGTCTTGCCGGCGCCGGCACCGGCCACGACCAAAAGCGGGGCGACCGGCGCCGAGATGATCGCGGCCTGCTCCGGCGTCGGACGGTGCTTCAGGCGTAGCAGATTCGCGATCTCCGGCGGCGTGTACCGGGGTCCGGCCGTGGCGAGCGTCATGCCGCGCCTCCATCCGTGCCGGGACCGGCGTCCCGTCGGTCACCTGACGTCCTTGGCCGGACACCGGGCACGACCGTCGAACCGGGCAGTTGCGGCACTTCTTGTTCACGACCGCGTGGAACGTGGACGCAGCCATCGTCTTGGCGGTCTCGTGTACGATCTTCTTTGCCCACTGCGGGTCGTCCGCCTCGGACACCGGTGGCTGCGTCTGCTCCTTCGCGGTCGCTGCGGTCGTGCCGAGCTGCACCAGCGCCGCGCCACCCGACTCGTCGCCGAAATCCGGGAACGCGCCGGCCTCGACCGCGGCCTGATATGCACCGAGCTGCGGATGTTCGATGATCTCGCCGCTCGACACGCTTGTCGTCTTGCCGGTCTTCAGGTCGATGACCACGAGCCGGCCCTCGGCGTCGATCTCCAGGCGGTCGACCCGGCCCTTGATTTGGACGTTGTCGTCGAGCTGGACGAGGAAGTCGCGTTCGATCGCGGCCAGCTGCCGCGGGTTCTCGGCCAGATACCCGATCAACTTCGTGATCATTCGATCGGCCCGAGCCTGCTCGCGGTCGGCTAGCCAGCGTGCGGACAGCTCGATCTCGGCGAACCGGCCCGCAACGTAGGCGACAAGTTCGGCACGGTCGACGGTCGCGTCCGGTGCCTGCATCGCCGCCTCGTGCACGAGGTTGCCGACGCCCTGCTCGGGCGACGGCGCATCCCGCCCACCGTGCCGTTCGAGCAGCCAGCGCAGGCTGCACCGCTGCACCACCTCCACCGTGGACGGAGTGACGACGACCGGCTCGTCCGCCTCGACCAGCGGTCGAGAATCGGACAGCGGCGCAAGACCCCACCAGTCAGCCGGATCGGCGCCGGGTACGCCGGCATCGGCCAGCCGCCGCAACTGCGCAGCCGCCGATCGGCGACGGTCTGGCGGTGACGCATCGTCGATCAGCGCCGAACGCAGCTCTGCGATCAGCGCGCTGAGCGTCAGCGCGCGCGGCAGGCGGGTGGCTTCCGGGTCGGCGTCGTCGGACGGCACCAGCTCGCCGAGGAACCGGGACGGCTGCTCCTCTCCGTCGCCGGAGTGCACCGCGGTCACGAGGAGGCGCCGGCGGGCGCGGGTCGCCGCCACGTAGAACAGCCGGCGTTCCTCGTCCAGGAGCGTTGCGGTCTGGCTGGCCACCCCGGCGAGCAAATTGGAGTCGGCCGCGGATCGCCCGGGCCACCCGGCGCACCCGGTACGGCCGGCCAGGTAATCGACCAGGTGCTCGGCTCCCATCACGGTGCCACGCAGCCGCAGATCCGGCCAGAGCCCCTCCTGGACACCGGCGATCACGACGACGTCCCACTCCAGACCCTTGGCCGCGTGGGCGGTCAGGATGCGTACCGCGGCGCCTCGATCGGCGGTGGGCGCCAGCGAGTCGCCGGGCAGCTCCTGCCCGAGCACGTGATCGAGGAACACGTCCGCTCGCGCGCCGGGCATCCGGTCGACGAAACGGGCCGCGGTTTCGAACAACGCGACCACGGCGTCGAGGTCGCGATCGGCCGTCGCGCCTCGTGCACCGCCCCGGGCGCTCTCCGCCGACCATCGCTCGGGCAGCGGCGTGGCGCACCAGAGCGCCCACAGCACGTCCTCGATCGTGGCGCCGGGCTCGGCCGCGGTACGTCGGACGGCATCCAACGAGTTCGCCACCGCGTACGCCGGACCGGACCATCGGCGCCGTACCGCGGCCAGCTCGGCCGGGCGGGACAGCGCCTCGACCAGCAGATCACCGGATGGGCGGCGGTCACCGGCGGCCGCCGCGAGGGACCGCAACTCCTGGCGCAGCCGTCGCTCGGTCAGCGGATCGGCACCGCCGAGCGGCGAGTGCAGCAACGCGACCGCGGCTTCCTCGTCGAGCCGGGACGGCGTGAGGCCGCAGCGCAACGCGAGCAGCAGCGGCGCGATCGCCGGCTGCGACGCGAGCGGCAGATCGTCGGCGAACGTGACGGTCGGGATATGCGCCTGATGAAGTGCCCGGCGCAGCGATGCCAGCCGGAGTGCGGTGGATTTGACGATGACCGCCATCCGGTCCCACGGCACGCCGTCGATCAGGTGCGCCTCGCGCAGCCGATGTGCGACGTACGCGGCTTCGCTAGCGGTCGACCGGAACGTGAGCGTCTCCGCGCCGGTCTCCACGTCATCGACGGCGGCAAGCGCTCGATGACGATTCGGACCGCGGAGCCGATCGGCGACGCGCCGCGTGGCGGCGAGCAACGACCCGGACGTACGGAAGCACTGTGTCAGCGTGACCGTCGGTGCGACGGCGCCGGTCGGGGATGCGAACCGCTCCGGGAACTCGTACACCGCGGTCGGGTCGGCGCCCCGGAAACCGTACGTCGACGAATCCGGGTCGGCGAACGCGACGAGATGCGCACCATCGCCGGCGACCAGGCGCAGCAGGTCGACCTGGGCCGGGTCGGTGTCGGCGAACTCGTCGACGTACACATGCGACAGGCGACGCCGTTCGGCGGCCAGCAATGCATCGTCGCTGCGCAGAAGCGCGACCGCGGCCCGGACGATCTCCGCGTTGTCGTAGCCGACACCGGCCCGGCCGGTCGCGTCGCGAAGCGCGAGCACCTGGTCGTACTCGGTCAGGAACCGAGCGGCGGCGCGCCAGTCGGCACGGCCGTTGAGCTCGCCGATGCGATCGAGTTCGGCGGCACCGATGCCGCGCTCGGCCGCTCGCAGCAGCAGGTCACGTAGCTGCGCCGAGAACGCACGAGTCGGCAGCGCCGGTGCCAGCGCCTCCGGCCAGTCGGCCGGATCGCCGTCCGCGATCATCTCGCGGATCACGAGGTCCTGCTCCGGGCCGCTGAGCAGCCGTGGCGGCGGTTCGCCGAGGTCGACGGAGGCACGGCGCAGCAGCCCGAACGCGTAGCCGTGGAACGTGCGCACCAGGGGCTCGGCGGTGATCCGACCGGCTCCGCCGAGCGCGACCTCGATCCGGTTACGCAGGGCGTTCGCGCCCCGACGGCCGAACGTCAGCACAAGAATGCCGCTCGGATCGGCGCCGCCCGCCACCCGCGCGGCGACCGACGACTCGAGCAGGGTGGTCTTGCCGGTGCCTGGGCCACCGATCACCAGCAACGGCCCGCGATCGTGCGCGATCACGCGCTGACCAGCGGCGTCCCAGGCAAAGTCGACCGCGTCCGCCGGCGACCGATCGGCGCACCAGCCGATAGGCGGTCTCAGTAGCGGAAGGCGACGTCACGAGCCAATCAGACCACGGACGTCCGACAGTGTCATTTGCGCGCTCCGTCAGCGGCGACGCAGTGGGCGCGCCGATCGGAGCTCGTCAACGAAGTCGATGGGCGAGGCTCAGTGCAACTACTGCACGGGGCGCCGCGCGAGGAGCGCGCAAATATTACCGTGTGGTGTCGGATTCGACGATGTGGCGGACCGCTTCGGACACGTCATCGGTCACGCACAACAGATCCAGATCGCTTGGCCCGATCTTGCCGTCGGCCACCATCGTGTTGCGGATCCAGTCGATCAGTCCGGACCAGTACGCAGTTCCCATCAGAATCACCGGGAAGCGCGTGACCTTGCGGGTCTGCACCAGCGTCAGCGCCTCGAACAGTTCGTCCATCGTGCCGAAGCCGCCCGGCATCACGACGAACGCCTGCGCGTACTTCACGAACATCGTCTTGCGCACGAAGAAGTAGCGGAAGTCGATGCCGATCTCGCACCAGTCGTTCAGCCCCTGCTCGAACGGCAATTCGACGCCCAGCCCGATGGACATCCCGCCGGCCTCGGTCGCGCCCTTGTTGGCCGCCTCCATCGCACCCGGCCCACCGCCGGTGATCACGGCATATCCGGCCTGCGCGAGCGCGGCCCCGAGTGCCTCGGCCATCACCCAGTCCGTCGTTCCGGGGGCGGTACGCGCCGAACCGAACACGCTGACCGCGACCGGCAGGTCGGCGAGGTTGTCGAATCCCTCGACGAACTCGGACAGGATCCGCAGCGCCCGCCACGCGTCCTTCGATTTCCAGTCCCCACGTCCGGACGAGTCGAGAAGGCGCTGGTCGGCCGTACTCGGGGAGATCGCGTCACGGCGCAGCGTGACCTTTCCGCGATGCCGTTCCGGGCCGCCCGCGTTCATCAGACTCATGCGCTCACGCTATCGCCTTATGCGCCGACGCGATTCACGGCTCACGCTAGCGCTCGAGCCATCGACGCAGGATGTCCGCACCGACGACAATCTTCGAGATCTCCACTTTCTCTTCCGGCTTATGCGCGAGGTTCGGGTCACCAGGGCCAAAGTTCAGCGCGGGTACGCCCAACGCGGCGAACCTCGCCACGTCGGTCCAGCCGAACTTGCCGATCGGTGGCTGCCCGACCGCCTCGATGAACTCGATCGCGGCCGGATTGTCGAGACCCGGCAGCGCGCCCGGCGCCGAGTCCTTGACCTCCACGTCGTACCCGTCGAACACCTCGCGCAGGTACTCCTCGGCTTCCTTCTCGTTGCGGTCCGGCGCGAAGCGGTAGTTCACGTCGACAACGCAGACGTCCGGGATCACGTTGCTCGCCACACCGCCGCGGATGCCGACCGCGTTCAGGCCTTCACGGTAGTCGCAGCCGTCGATTGTCACTTCGCGTGCGACGTGCGTACTCAGTCGTTGGAGCACGTCGCCGGCGGCGTGGATCGCGTTGCGCCCGTGCCATGAGCGCGCGGCATGTGCCCGAACACCATGGGTCGTCACGGTCACCTTCATCGTGCCCTGGCAGCCGCCTTCGACCAGCCCGTACGTCGGTTCCAGCAGAATCGCGAAATCGGCGTCGAGCAGGCGCGGGTGCGACGCGGCGATCTTTGTCAGACCGTTGCGCTCCGACTCCACCTCTTCACATTCGTAGAAGAAGTACGTCACGTCGTGCCGGGGCTCGGTCACCGTCACGGCCAGCCAGAGCGCCAGCGCGGTGCCGGATTTCATGTCCGACGTACCGCAGCCGTACATGATGTCGCCCTCGGTCCGGCTCGGAAAGTTGTCCGCGAGCGGCACGGTATCGAGGTGCCCGGCGAGCACGACGCGCTGTTCGCGTCCCAGATCCGTACGGGCGACGACCGTGTTCTCGTAGCGCTCGACGCGCAAATGCGGCGCCGTCCGCAGTGCGGCCTCGACCGCGTCCGCGATCTCCCGCTCGTTGCCGGACACCGATTCGATGTCGCAGAGCGCGCGGGTCAGGGCAACGGGATCGGCCAACGTGCTGGAATCAAGGTGCGCCATGACCGTCGAGCCTAGTGGGGTCGGTGTCGGTCCGGACCGGTACGGTGCCTGTTGTGACCCAATCTCTGACGACGCCCGCTCTCACCACGCCCGCGTGGGGCACCGCCCTATCCACGATCACCGCCGACGGAACGACGCTCGACGCCTGGTTCCCGACCGGCCACCTGGGCCTCGGTGAGCGTCCGGCCGACGAGGCGAAGTTGCCGCCGCTGACCGGCCCGCGCGCGCTCGAAGGCATCGAGGTCGTCGAGATCACCGTCGACATCGCAACGCTCGCCGATGCGCCGGTGAACGCGGCCGACGCGTACCTCCGTCTGCACTTGCTCTCCCACCGTCTGATCCGGCCCCACCAGGCCAACCTCGACGGCATCTTCGGTCTTCTGGCGAACGTCGCGTGGACGTCGGCCGGGCCCTGCCCGCCGGAGCGCGTCGATGACCTGCGGATTTTCGAGTTCGGGTCGGGACGGCAGCTGATGGTGTACGGGATCGACAAGTTCCCGCGCATGGTCGATTACGTGACGCCGACCGGCGTCCGGATCGCCGATGCCGACCGGGTGCGGCTCGGCGCGCACCTGGCCCCGGGCACAACGGTCATGCACGAGGGATTCGTCAACTTCAACGCCGGCACGCTCGGCACCGCGATGGTCGAGGGCCGGATCGTGGCCGGCGTGGTGGTCGGCGACGCGAGCGATATCGGCGGCGGTTCGTCGATCTTGGGTACGCTCTCCGGCGGCGGCAAGCAGGTGCTCACGATCGGTGAGCGGTGCCTGATCGGGGCGAATGCCGGCATCGGGATCTCGCTCGGCGACGATTGCGTGGTCGAGGCCGGCCTCTACGTCACGCCGGGCACGAAGGTCAAGCTGCCGACCGGCGAGGTGGTCAAGGCGGCGACGCTGTCCGGCGCATCGAACGTCCTCTACCTGCGCAACTCCGTCACCGGAGCGGTAGAAGCCCGTGCCCGTACAGGCGATGGCATCGCCCTGAACGACGCCCTGCACGCAAACTAGTCGAGTGGATCGTCCAGGACCGTCGGCGGAGTGATCAGGAAGCGGCCCTCAATCTGCGCTTCGATCAGCTGGCGCTGCGGATCGAGATCGAGTTCCGGCTGGGTCTCCGCGCCGCCCGTCAAGCCCAACGGCATCGCGCGTGCGGCGAACATCGGGCGCCCGCCCGACACCACGCCGGCATCGGACAACTCAACCAGCCCGATCACCCGCGAGCCCAGAGCTTCGGCGTACTCCTTCGCCCTGGTCACGGCGTCGGCGATCGCGGCGTGGCGAGCCTCGCGATAGACCGGGCTGCCCGGCCGTACGGACCAAAACGGCCCGCTGACCGTCGACTGATCCTGATCGGCCACACGCAGCATCAACTCGCCGACGATATCGAGATCCGTGACCGTGACCTGCGTCGTCGCGCTGCCCACGAATCCGGTGATGCGTTCGCCGGAGCGTTTGGTCTGCGCGTACACCGACATGCGCGACGTTTCTCGCTTGTCGATCGCGGCGGCGTACCCGTCGAGGACTGCCCGGATCGCGGCGACGCGTTCACTCAATCGCGACAGCGTCGTAGCCCGATCCTTGTCCCGGGCCTGCACGAGCACCGTGAACTGGGCGATCTCCGGATCGACCTCGCGGGAGCTTTCACCGCGTACGGCGACGGTCGGCTGCGTCATAAACCGGACGCTACCCGAGCAACGAACTCAGCAAAGTTGATCCTGGAGTTAGTAGCGCGACACGCCGTCGACGCGCTAACTAACTCCAGGATCAACTGGAAGTTGTGGATAGGCGGGCGGCCGCCGCGGCTATGCGTTCGTCGGTGGCGGTTAGGGCCAGGCGGACGTACGGGTGGCCGGCCGGGCCGTAGAAATCTCCCGGTGCGGCGAGGATTCCGCGCGCCGCGAGCCAATCGACGGTTGACCAGCAATCGTCGTCCCGCCGCGCCCACAGATACAGGCCGGCCGAAGAGCCCTCGATCGTGAACCCGGCATCGATCAAGGCCGGACGCAACACGTCACGGCGAGCGGCGTAGAGCGCGCGCTGCGCCGAAGCGTGTTCCTCGTCGGAGAGCGCCGCGACCATCGCCGCCTGTACCGGCGCCGGAACGATCATGCCGGCATGCTTGCGTACGGCCAGCAGTTCCGCCACCAGCGCGGCATCACCGGCGACGAACCCGGCCCGATAGCCGGCCAGGTTCGAGCGTTTCGACAACGAATGCACCGCGATCACGCCGGTGAAGTCGCCATCGCAGACGGCCAGCGCGGATGTCGGGTTGTGTCTCCCAGCCGAGCGTCAGATAGCACTCGTCGCTCGCGACCACGACATCGTTCGCACGCGCCCACGCGATCGTCGCGCGCATCTCGTCCGCGGAGAGCACGGCGCCGTTCGGATTACCGGGCGAGTTGATCCAGACCAGCCGAGCGCCTGAATCGGAGCCCAGGGTCGCCGGCTGATCCGAGCGGATCACGGTCGCACCGGCGAGCCGCGCCCCGACCTCGTACGTCGGGTAGCAGACCGACGGGATCACCACGACGTCCCCGGCGGCCAGACCGAGCAGCGTCGGCAGCCAGGCGACGAGTTCCTTCGAGCCGATCGTTGGCAACACGCCGAACTCGCCCGAGGACGAGGCCCCGCAGGTACGGCGTACCCATGAAGTGATCGCTGACCGCAAGTGCCGGCGAGCCCGCAGTGAGCGGATAACCCGGCGTGTCGGTATGGCCGGCGAGCGCGGCCTGGATCACGGCCGGAACCGGATCGACCGGCGTGCCGATGGACAGGTCGACGATGCCGTCCGGATGTGCGGCAGCACGCGCCTTTGCGGGCTCCAGCAGGTCCCACGGAAAGTCCGGCAGCCCCGCGGAGAGGCCGCCGGACCTGGTCGAAGGCCGGATCACGGCGGACCGGGTGACGTGCTCAGTGCTCGGCTTCCCGCGGCGGCAGACCGACGATGAACGGCGTGTCTTTGTCGATCTTGCCGACCTTGGACGCGCCACCGGGCGAGCCGAGGCCCTCGAAGAATTCGTAGTTGGCCGTCGTGAAGTCTTTCCACTGGCTGGGGACGTCGTCTTCGTAGAAGATCGCCTCAACCGGGCACACCGGCTCGCACGCGCCGCAGTCCACGCACTCGTCCGGGTGGATGTAGAGCATCCGATTGCCCTCGTAGATGCAGTCGACGGGGCACTCCTCGATGCACGCCTTGTCGAGCAGGTCCACGCACGGCTCGGCGATGATGTAGGTCACGCCTGATCTTCCTTTCGGTCCCTGTGACTCGCAATGTGAATCACAGCAAGGTGCCTCACAGCTTAGTATTCCGGCTGCGGCACCTCGGCGCTACGGGGGGCCGCTACGAGAGGTACGGCTCATAAGGGGGTAGAGGCGTGCTCGGACCACAGGATGTGGGGTATCGCGTGGTCGTACGACGAGTGGTCGGCGTACGCGACGGCCGCCCCCTCTTTTCCGACATTTTGGGTGATCTGTTGGCGTTCGACGATGATGAACTCGTCGTGGATGCCCGGACCGGTCGGGTGACCATCCCGCACGCCGCAATCGTTGCCGGAAAACGGATTCCGCCCCGCCCATCAGCTCGCGGTACGAGCGTCTAGCGCCGGATCGTGCTTCTCACGGCGGACGAACTTTAACGCCGGACCGGGCGGTGCGGCTTCGTCGCCACCTGCGTCGAGAAGCGCTTGAGCGCCTTCGTCCGCTGGTCCTGACCGATCGCAACGGTGATCATGTAGCCGATCGCCGCACCGGCGAGACCGGCGCCGTAGAACAGCCAGATCTTTTCGAAGAACAAGCCGGGGCCACCGACGAACGGGTTCGCGTCGCCCCAACGCCATTTACCGGACGCGGTGAGTTCGGTAATGAGCGGCGCGAGTGCGACGTAGAACAAGCAAGCGATCGAAACCGCGAGAAGGACATCGGGGACGACACGGACGAGCGCAAATTGGCGCGACCAGATAAACGTCGCGACCACCATGATCAGCCCGATCAGCACAAGCGCGGATCCACCACTCCATCCGCCCGCGCTGACGACCTTGCCCGCGATCAGTCCGGCTACCGCGCTCACGAGAAACAGCAGCCCCGCGACGATCACCGCAGGCTTATAACGCTCCCACATGACGCATTCTCCCTAGTCCACAGCATGGATCCGCACCGGATCCGGCGCTGATCCGAACCAGATATAACCGCACCCGTCGGTTGCGCGCCAGACCCAAACGCTTGAAATCTGCTGGGAGTCGGATAAGGAAAAGATCCAAGCCCGGATGGTACGGCCGTCAGCGGCCCTTGTTCTTCGGCGTCGATTTCGAATTGGCCGGTTTGTTCGGCGACTGCTTCATCGGCTGCGTCGCCTTCATCGGCTGCTTTGTCTTCACTGGCTGCGTCGTCTTCGTCGGCGGCTTTGTCGATTGGCCGATGGACGGCCCGACCGACGGCCCGGCCGCTTGTCGACCCGCTAGCGACCTCGTCTGTTTCGCGAGCACAGATCGATAACTCGGCACGGCCCAGGCGACCGTACCGAGGATGATCGTCGAAACGCCCACCCAGGTGCTCGTGACGATCAAGTCGCCGTCTGACGTGACGTTGCCGGCGATCACCATGATCGCGAGCCATGCCAGCGCCGGGAAGATCACGAGCGCGGCCTTGCCGGTCACCTTCCGGACGAACCAGAACAGTGCCAGGTTGCACACGATCGCGAGCAGCGGTGCGACCGGTAGGCGAACCACGTGGCCGCCGATGATCACGTACCACGTGGTGAGGACGGCTTCCCAGATCGCGGTGGCGATCGCGAGCCCGACGGCGATCACCACCCCGCCGACCCGCAACGCGATCTCGGCGAAGCGGCCGGGCGCCGACGCGGTGTCTGCGGGCGCCGGGGCGTCAGGCGGAGTCGTCGATACCGGCAAAGAGATCACTTTCCCAACCGTTCGGGCCGTTGCCCGAGCCGCGCTCGCCGATCGCGAGCGTGTAGTACTCGACGCCCATGAACTCGTCGCCGAAGTTTCCCGCGATCGCGAACAGCCAGGACGTCGTCGGGATCTGAGTGGCGTGGGCGCGGATCGAGCCGAGCTTCTTCTCGTGCTGGGCCTGCCCGTCGATGCGCGCCGCGATCAACTCGTCCGGCGTGCCGAACGGCAGATCCTCGATGCTTTTCGCGTCACCGAACGGGTTGTCGGTCGACTCGGCGAACGCTTCTATGCCGGCCGCGAGCACGCTGCGCGGTACGGCCGTCCAATAAATCTTCTGCGGACCGAATCCCGCCTCGGTCGCCATTTCCGAGGCCCGCATCGCGACCCGATGGGCCTGAATGTGATCCGGGTGACCGTAGAAGCCGTTCTCGTCGTACGTGACGATCACCTGCGGACGCACCTCGTCGATGATCGGCAGCAGTAGTTTTGCCGCCTCGTCCAGATCGGCGCCCCAGAACGCGCGAGGGTGCTGGTTCGCGGGCGTACCCATCATGCCGGAATCGCGGAAGCGTCCGGCGCCGCCGAGAAACCGGTGATCGCTCACGCCGAGCGAGGCACACGACGCCGCGAGTTCGGCGATCCGGTAGCCACCGAGTTGATCGGCCTGAGCCGCCTCAAGCTGGGCCAGCGCGGGTACGTGAATCTCGCCCTCTTCGCCGAGCGTGCACGTGATCAGAGTGACGTGCGCACCATCGGCCGCGTACTGCGCCATGGTCGCGCCGGTGCCGATCGTCTCGTCATCCGGGTGCGCATGCACGAACATGATGCGCCGCGCTGCTGCTCTCGGCTCGGTACGTGATTCGGTCACAGTCACCCCGCCACTCTAGACGCGCTCCCGGACCGGCCACCGGGGCGGCGTCGCGCCAAACCCCACCAAAGCACGCCCCACAACCGGCATCATGGTCGGATGGACTATCCGGAACTTGCCGCCCGTACGCACGGATTCACGTACGGCGCGCCTCGGGCCGTCACGGTCGGCGCCGACGGTGCCCGCGTCGCTTTCCTGCGATCCGGCGGAGCCGAGGATCCGGTGGACCGCCTGTACGTGTTCGACGTGGCCACGGCGACTGAACGCTTGATCGCCGACCCGCAAGCACTGCTGGGCGGCGTCACGGCAGAGCTGCCGGCCGCTGAGGCGGCGCTGCGCGAACGTACCCGCCTGTCCGCGTCGGGGATCGGTTCGTTCGGTATCGACCCGAACGCGACCGTGGCGGCGTTCACGCTCGGTGGCCGGCTGTTTCGGGCCGACCTGATCACCGGCGACGTGCGGCCGTGCGTGGCGGCCGGCGGCGCCATCGATCCACGCCCCGATCCGACCGGCGAGCGGATCGCGTACGTCTCCACCGGCGAACTCAGCGCCCTGCGCGTGACGAGCGAAGCGGGCGGCGACACGTTGATCGCCAGCGAGGCGGACATCACCTGGGGGCTGGCCGAATTCATCGCGGCCGAGGAGTTCGGCCGCTTCCGCGGCTACTGGTGGGCGCCGGATGGCCAGTCGCTGCTGGCGGCGCGGGTCGACGAGGCACGGGTGAACCGTTGGACGCTGTCCGACCCGAGCGAACCCGGCGAACCGCCACGAACGATCGCGTACCCGCACGCCGGCTCCGCGAATGCCGAGGTCAGCCTGCATCTGCTCGATCTCGACGGCGGCTGGGTCGACGTGCACTGGGATCGCGAGACGTACCCCTACGTGGTCGCCGTGTCGTGGACCGAGGTCGGCGGACCGCTGATCACGGTATTGCGCCGACTGCAGCAGCACGGCCTCGTGCTCGCGGTCGATCCCCGAACCGGCGAGACGCAGGTGCACGCCGAACTCGCCGATCCCCGCTGGGTCGAGCCGATTCCCGGTACGCCGTCGTACCTACCGGACGGTCGCGTCCTCGTCGGCGGCGAACTCGCCCACGACGGGTACGACGCGCGATGCCTGTTCGCCGACGGCACGCTGGTCAGTCCGGCGTCGCTCTACGTGCACAACGTCTGTGGCCGCTACGGTCACGATCTGCTCGTCGAAGCGAACGACGGCGAACCGAGCGAGCGGCATGTCTATCGGCTGTCCACCGGCGCGTCCGGCGTCGACGTGACTCGGCTGACCAATACGCCGGGCGTACACGGTGGGTATGTCGGCGGTTCCACGCTCGTGATCGCGTCGGCGACGTTGGATCAGGCCGGCACGACGTGGACGGTCTGGCGCAACGGTACGCAGGTCGGCACGCTCACGAACCTCGCGGCGAACCCGCCGTACGCGCCTCGGCCGATGTTCGACCGGGTGACCGACCGGCGCCTGCCGACCAGCGTCATCTATCCCCAGAATCACGTCGCCGGGCACAAGCTGCCGGTCCTCGTGGACATCTACGGCGGCCCCGGGCATCAGCTCGTGGTCGCGGCACGGGCGGCATGGCTGGAATCGCAGTGGTGGGCGAACGCCGGATTCGCCGTGGTCACGATCGACAACCGCGGTACGCCCTCGGTCGCGCCGAGCTTCGAGAAGGTGATCCACCGGCGGATGGCCGATGTCGTCCTGACGGATCAGGTGGACGCGCTGCACGCGCTGGCCGACAAGCATCCCGACTTCGATCTGACGCGCGTCGCGATCCGTGGCTGGTCGTACGGCGGATGGTTGGCCGGGCTCGCCGCGCTCCGCCGACCGGATGTGTACCGGGCCGCCGTCGTAGGCGCGCCGGTGACCGATTGGGAGCTCTACGACACCGCGTACACCGAGCGGTACTTGGGCATCCCGAGTGACGGCTCCGACGTGTACGCACATCACAGCCTGGTCGCGCTCGGCGAGGAACCGATGCACCGGGGCGAAGCGGCGGCACCGATGCTGCTCATCCATGGTTTCGCCGATGACAATGTGATCGCCGCGCATACGCTTCGGCTTTCGGCGGCGCTGCTCCGATCGGGCCGGCCGCATTCGATGATTCCGCTGCCAGGTGCGTCACACATGGCGGCCGGCGGAATCAGCGAGTCGCTGCTGCGTCAGGAGCTGACCTTCCTGCGCACCACGCTGCCGCCGTCTGCCAGCTAGTTGATCCTGGAGTTACTAGAGCGACACGCAGTCGAGGCGTCAACTAACTCCAGGATCAACTGCAGAGGCGCTGCGGTGAGTGAAGTTGTGCACATCCGCGCCTCGGAACTTCCGTGAGCGGCTTCCGCGCGCGAGACTGCCGTTGATGGGCACGCCCACCGGCGGTCGCTTTATCGTCCCCGGCGTAACGTGTGCACCGAAATGCGGGGGCGGCGTGGCGCTCGCGATCTTCGTACGACCATTTTGTGTCGACGGAGACCTGACGCGCTGCCCGGATGAGCTTTGTGAGAGCAACCGTCAGGGAGCGAAGACGATATGACCACGACTGCGGCCCGACCACCGTCGACCCGCCAACCGATTGAGCCCAAGCCCCGGGCTGCGATCGCTGCGAGGACCCTGCGAACCGATCGATGGTGGGTCGCGCCGCTCCTGACCGCCGCCGGTCTGATCGCCTGGGTGGCGTACGCGACGTTTCGGGTTTTCATGCAGGCCGACTACTTCAAGATCGGCAAGGGGTACCACTACCTGACGCCGTTCTACTCCCCCTGCATCTCGAACGGCTGCGACCCGTCGGTCGCCGAGTTCGGACGGTTCCTGCCGAACTGGCCGATCATCCCGTACGCCGCGCTCAGCCTCCCGTTCCTGCTGCTCTTCCGGCTCACCTGCTACTACTACCGCAAGGCGTACTACCGCAGCTTCTGGGCATCGCCGCCGGCCTGTGCCGTGCCGGACGGGCACAAGACGTACACCGGTGAGACGCGCTTCCCGCTGCTCGGCCAGAACCTCCACCGGTACGCGTTCTACCTGGCCGTCCTGATCTCGCTGATCAACACGTGGGACGCGATCCGGTCGTTCTGGGGCACCGACGGCTTCGGCTTCGGTCTCGGCAACCTGATTCTGCTGGCGAACGTCGTGCTGCTGTGGGCGTACACGGCGTCTTGCCACTCGTGCCGGCACATCATCGGCGGCCGGCTCAAGCACTTCTCGGCGCACCCGGTGCGGTACAAGGCGTGGGGCTTCGTGTCCCGGCTGAACGGTCACCACATGGGTCTGGCGTGGACGACGCTCTGCTCGCTCGCGATCGCCGACTTCTACGTGCTGTGCATCTCCGCCGGCTGGTTCTCCGACCTGCGCTTCTTCAACTGAGGACTCACCAAAAATGACCGAGAACATTCAGAAGCACCAGTACGACGTGGTCGTCATCGGTGCGGGTGGCGCAGGCCTGCGGGCGGCGATCGAGGCGCGCCTGGCCGGTAAGAAGACCGCTATCATCTCGAAGTCGCTGTTCGGCAAGGCGCACACGGTGATGGCCGAGGGCGGCGCGGCCGCATCGATGGGCAACGTCAACTCGAACGACAACTGGATGGTCCACTTTCGCGACACGATGCGTGGTGGCAAGTTCCTGAACAACTTCCGAATGGCCGAGCTGCACGCCAAGGAAGCGCCGGAGCGGGTCTGGGAGCTGGAGACGTACGGAGCGCTGTTCGACCGTACGAAGGACGGCAAGATCTCGCAGCGCAACTTCGGTGGCCACGAGTACCCCCGTCTCGCGCACGTCGGCGACCGTACCGGCCTGGAAATGATCCGTACGCTCCAGCAGAAGATCGTGTCGCTGCAGCAGGACGACTACGTCGCGACCGGTGACTACGAGGCGGGCATCAAGGTCTTCGCGGAGACCACGATCACCGATCTGATCCTGGACGAGAACAAGATCTCCGGCGCGTTCGGCTACACCCGCGAGAACGGCGAGTTCCTGCTGTTCGAGACGCCCGCGGTGGTGCTCGCCACCGGTGGCGTCGGCAAGTCGTACAAGGTCACGTCGAACTCGTGGGAGTACACCGGCGACGGTCACGCGCTCGCGCTACGCGCCGGCGCGACGTTGATCAACATGGAATTCCTGCAGTTCCACCCGACCGGCATGGTCTGGCCGCCGTCGGTGAAGGGCCTGCTCGTCACCGAATCGGTCCGTGGTGACGGTGGCATCCTCAAGAACTCCGAGGGCAAGCGCTTCATGTTCGACTACGTGCCGGACGTGTTCCGCAAGCAGTACGCGGAGACCGAAGAGGAAGCCGACCGCTGGTACACCGACCCGGACAACAACCGGCGCCCGCCGGAGTTGCTGCCGCGCGATGAGGTCGCGCGCGCGATCAACTCCGAGATCAAGGCCGGACGCGGTACCGAGTCGGGCGGCGTCTACCTCGACATCGCCTCACGCCGGTCGCCGGAATTCATCCTCAAGCGCCTTCCGTCGATGTACCACCAGTTCAAGGAACTGGCCGACGTCGACATCACGAAGCAGCCGATGGAGATCGGCCCGACCTGTCATTACGTCATGGGCGGTGTCGAGGTCGACCCCGATACCGGTGCGGCCGCGGGTGTCGTTCAGGGACTCTTTGCTGCGGGTGAAGTCTCCGGCGGTATGCACGGCTCGAACCGGCTGGGTGGCAACTCGCTGTCCGACCTGTTGGTCTTCGGTAAGCGCGCCGGTGCCGCCGCGGCTGATTATGCGACCGCCGTCGGCAGTACGACGGTCAGCCAGGCGGCGCTGGACGCTGCCGTGGAGACCGCGCTCGCACCGCTGAACCGTGGCAAGGACGGCGAGAATCCGTACGAGGTCTGGCACGCGCTGCAGGAGGTCATGCAGAGCCTGGTCGGCATCATCCGCCGCCAGAGCGAGTTGCAGGACTCAATCAAGCTGCTGGGCGAGCTTCGGGCCCGGGTCGCGAACGTCGGCGCGACCGGCGGACGCAAGTTCAACCCGGGCTGGCACCTCGCTCTCGATCTGCGGAACATGCTGATCGTGTCGGAGTCGACGGCGAAGGCCGCACTGGAACGCGAAGAATCGCGCGGCGGTCACACTCGCGAGGATTTCCCGAAGATGGATGACAAGTGGCGCCAGGTCAATCTGGTCTGCTCGCTCAACCCGGCGGGCGACGGCATCGACCTCCGCCACCAGCCGCTGCCGACGCTGCGGCCCGAGCTGCTGGGGCTGTTCGACCAGTCCGAACTCGCGAAGTACATGACCGCAGGCGAACTGGCCGACTACGACGCCGCGGCCGCGCTGGCCGCGTCCGTGACGGTGACCGACACCGCCGAGACGAAGATTGGTGGCAAGTGATGGGAAAGCGCCAATTCCGCATCTGGCGGGGTGACGACACCGGTGGCCAGCTCGAGAACTTCGAGGTCGAGGTGAACGACGGCGAGGTCGTCCTCGACATCATTCACCGGCTGCAGGCGACGCAGGCGCCCGATCTGGCGGTACGGTGGAACTGCAAGGCCGGCAAGTGCGGGTCGTGTTCGATGGAGATCAACGGCATGCCGAAGCTCGGCTGCATGACCCGGATGTCCACGTTCGAGGAGTCGGAGACCGTCACGGTCACGCCCCTGCGTACGTTCCCGGTCATCCGTGACCTGGTCACCGACGTGTCCTTCAACTACCAGAAGGCACGCGAGATGCCGGCGTTCGCTCCGCCGCCGGGCGTAGAGCCGGGCGAGTACCGGATGCAGCAGATCGATGTCGAGCGCTCGCAAGAGTTCCGCAAGTGCATCGAGTGCTTCCTCTGCCAGAACACCTGCCACGTGGTCCGTGACCACGAGGAGAACAAGCAGGAGTTCGCCGGCCCGCGGTACTTCATCCGGGCGGCCGAGTTGGACATGCACCCGCTCGACGCGCGTACCGACCGCAAGGAGTTCGCGCAGGCCGAGCAGGGCATCGGCTTCTGCAACATCACGAAGTGCTGCACCGAGGTCTGCCCCGAGCACATCCACATCACCGACAACGCGATCATCCCGATGAAGGAGCGCGTGGTCGACCGCAAGTACGACCCGCTGGTGTGGCTCGGCAACAAGATCTTCCGACGCGATCAGGTCGAGGCGTCGAAGTAATCCCGGCGCAGCCACCAGCATCCAAGGTCCGCGCATCGCTCGGATCCAGGACGCTGGTGGCTGCGTTTTCGCGCGAAAGCCAACCTGGGGCGTACCAGGTCGACGTTCGGTCACGCCAGCAACGGCGGCAGCGCCGCGACGATCGGCGCATCGGCGGGCAGCCAGTGGACGCTGCCCAGTTCGCTCGCCGCGAGCCAGCGCATGTCACCGTGCTCGAGGAGCTGGGGCACCTCCCCGTCGTACAACCTGGCGGTGTAGACCTTGAGCACCGCCCACCCGTGACCGAGCGGGATATCCGCGCCCACGCGCGTGCCGACCTCGATCGAAACGCCGAGTTCCTCGACGCATTCGCGGACGAGCGCCTCGACTTCGGTCTCTCCCGGCTCGACCTTTCCGCCGGGAAACTCCCATCTACCAGCGAATTCCGGCGGTTCGGTACGTGCGCATGCCAGCACCCGACCGTCGCGGATGATGGCGGCGCCAACGATGACGCGGGGCATGGGCCGTTCGGTCTGCACGAGCCATCAGAGTGCCAGATCGGCACGGAAATGTATGCCCTCCCATCCCTATGGCTACCCGACGTCGGATATGTGGGGAGTAGACAGAGCGTGAAGGCTTCGAAACACTGGGGGGACCAAACGCAACAAGGGGGCGACAAGACGGCCACAAGCCTGTAACGAAAGCCTTGGAGGTTCTCTTATGATTGCTCGACGTCGATCCGCGTCGAGCGCCGACTATCTCAGCGACGCATTTGCATTGCTGGCCGGCTGGCGCCGCGACGGCGTAGAGATTAACCGGACATTCCGACTCGACGACGCGCAGCACGCTGCACTAACCGAACGTATCAAGATAATCGCCGACGCGATCGGCATACGACCACGGATCCGCCGTAGCGACGGCCAAACGCTGATCGGCCTCGACTCCAGCGAAACCGGCGAGCTGTCCCCCGGCGAGGTTCAACTGGCGGCGCGGATCGAGGACACATACCGGTCGATCGCGGGCACTACCTGACTGCGACAGCCACTCGGCGGAGGCGGTATCTCCGACGGCATCTTTGGCACCTCCCGGCAGCGATCATCATTGTGCTCGTCACGGTCGGCCACATCACTCAATGCGACACTTCGAAGCCGGCTGGCCGGCCGTGTCCCACACAAGGCGGAGCCGTTCAATGTCGTTAATGGGCCTCGTCGTACGCCAGGCCGAAGAGCGCGACCTCGACGATCTTCTCGCGCTCCTCGGTGAACTCGACGATGACGACTCGATCCCAACCCCCGCGTACCGTGCCGCTGCCGGGCTCGTGCTGACCGAGACGATCCGGGACCCGCAGCGCCACTTGCTCGTGGTGGAGCGCGACGGCCGCGCGGTCGGCACGGCCGAAGTCATCGTTCTGTCCAGCCTCCGGTACGGCGCGAAGCCTTGGGCCGTCGTGGAGAACGTCGTCGTCGCCACGAAGGAACGACGGGGTGGCGTAGGACGGGCGCTGATGGCGTCGGCGGTCGATTTGGCTCGGGAAAGTGGCTGCTACAAGGTGCAGCTTCAATCTGGAAACCGTCGCGTCGACGCACATCGGTTCTACGAAGGGATTGGGTTCCAGCCCGCCTCGAAAGGCTTCAAGATCTACTTCTAGGCACCGTGCCTATCGTGATCGGAAGACTTCGCGGGTCCGGCCCACCAAATCCTTCAAGATCTTTAAGAGCCGCAGGTCAGCGAACTGCGCCGCCCAGCTGGCAACGCGCAATCGACTATGCGGAAGGATTTCAGCGCCAGAGCACCGTTAAGTCTTCCGGACCTTGTACGCCGGTATTACATCTAGGAAGCGCTGCCGCGGTGTGCTACTCGGATCACATCAATGATCAACTGCTCGTTCTCGATCGTGTACAAAACGCGATAGTCACCGACGCGTAGGCGTCGGGTCCCGCATTCGGTAACCAACTCCGTGGTGACGAAGCCGAGCGGATCGGTCTCAAGGTCAGCAAGTTTTCGGAGGATCGTCAGTGCTGCGGCACGATCTATCTTGCGCAGATCAGCCCGCGCGTCTTCGGCAAAGACCGTCCGGTACTTCACTCCTCGCGCGCCAAGGTCTCGGCCATCACATCTTCCAGCGAGTAACGCGTGCCATCGTCGGTTGCGCGACGCTCGGCGATGAGCCGGACAACTTCGCGCTCTTCCAGAAGGCGATACTCCCGAAGTAGATCCATCGGGACGACGGCCGCTACTTCTCGGTCCCTACGCGTGATGATGGTCGGCTCGCCGTCGCGTTCGGCGCGGTCGATGATGGTGGCGAAATGATCGCGTGCTTCGCGGACGCTCTCGACCTGCGGCTGACTCAAATCGCTAAGCGAACACATTAACCCGTTGTGTACACAACGCCGCGTGATCAGACGTTGAAGCGGAATTCCACGACGTCGCCGTCCTGCATGATGTAGTCCTTGCCTTCCATGCGTACCTTCCCCACCGTCTTCGCGGCGGCCTTCGACCCGGCCTTCATGAGATCGTCGAATCCCACGATCTCGGCCTTGATGAAGCCCCGCTGGAAATCGGAGTGGATGACGCCCGCGGCCTCGGGTGCCGTCGCGCCGATCGGTACGGTCCACGCCCGCGTTTCTTTCGGTCCGGCGGTCAAGTACGTCTGGAGCCCGAGCGTACGGAAGCCGACCCGGATCAGCTGGTTAAGACCGGGTTCCGGCTGGCCGATCGCTTCCAACAGTTCCCGTGCCTCATCGTCGGGGAGGTCGATCAGTTCGGACTCGATCTTCGCGTCCATGAACACCGCTTCGGCCGGCGCGACCAGTGCGCGCAGCGAGTCGAGGAACTCCGCGTTACCGAGTTCGGCCTCGTCCACGTTGAAGACGTAGATGAACGGCTTCGCCGTCAGCAGGTGAAGTTCTTCCAGGTCGGCCAGGTCGATTTTCGCCTTCGCGGCTCCGGCGAACAGCGTCGTCCCGGAGTCCAGCAGTTCCCGGGCGGCCTGCGTTGCGGCGAGAATCGGAGCGCGGTCCTTACGGAGGCGTACCTCCTTCTCCAACCGGGGGATCGCCTTCTCGACGGTCTGGAGATCGGCGAGCATCAGCTCGGTGTTGATCGTCTCGATGTCGTCGGCCGGCGACACCTTGCCGTCGACGTGGACCACATTCGGGTCCGAGAAGGCCCGGACGACCTGGCAGATCGCCGATGCCTCGCGGATGTTGGCGAGGAATGCGTTGCCGCGGCCCTGACCGGTGGACGCGCCTCGAACAAGTCCGGCGATATCGACGAACGACACCGGCGCCGGCACGATCTTCACCGAGTCGAACATGTCGGAGAGCTTCTGCAAGCGTTCGTCGGGCAGGCCGACCACACCAACATTCGGCTCAATCGTCGCAAACGGGTAGTTGGCCGCGAGGACGTCATTCTTCGTCAGCGCGTTGAACAGCGTGCTCTTGCCGACGTTGGGCAGGCCGACGATTCCGATCGTAAGGGTCACAGCGTACGAGCTTACTGATACTGCCTCAGCCCGCTGGATTGCGGGATGTTTCCTGGCGCAGGACATGTCAATCATCGGTCGCCCAATTCCATGTCTCCCATCCGAGCGCTAGCGCGAACGCCTCGCGGACCTCGCTCAGACATTGCTCGGCGGTTGGCAAAGTGGCCATTTGATGTGCGCCATGGTGCCCGCCAGAGCTCTCGAGCAGTTGGATGCGAACGCGGATGCGGTCGCGGCTGATGAGCTGGGCCGCATCGATGGGTCCCACCTCAGACAGGGCCGGGTCCCGGCAACCCTGCGCCGCTCCGGACTGTATAGATCAATGTCCTCGGACAGTCGAGCCCCGGCCACTGGGTCGGAGATGTGGGTACGGGCGAGCGCGGTACCGCCGAAGAAAGTCAGCGGCAGGTTCAGACCGGCGATGGCCCTAAGAACATGGCTGATCAACCAGTCCCGGCGAACCTGTGTGTCGGCGACGCCGAAGGTGGCGGCGAAGTCAGCAAGTTCGGACGGATCAATCACGACGGCGTTCCGCGGACGCAGCCTTGAATGCTGACGGCTTGTGCTGTGCAGTCGCTAGCTGACCAACGATCGACCAAACGGCACGAGCGCCCAGTTCACTGAGCGCTCGTCTCGCATCTTGCCCACTCAAGCCACCGAGCTCCGGGCGGTCCGCAAGATCCAGGAGAGTCTGTTCGATCGTGGTGACCCATCCCGAGACCAATTGGGTGTCGATATGTTCAATGTCGAGCCGACCGACATCCCGTTTTACAAAGATCATTCGACCTCCGTCACTGATCAATGCTGGGCGCTGCTTGGGTACGGCAACGACGGCGGTCACGATCGCTCGTGGAATGGCTCCGTGATATCGAGCTGCGCTGACGCCCATCAGCGCCACGGCGTCGGCGCCGTAATCGGTTTGCGCGACGCCAAGCGCGGCGGCATCGAGTTCCGGACGCCAGCGAAGATCGCCAAGACGCTCTTGGGGCAGGAGAGCGTAATAGCCCGGAGCCAGACGACGCACAACCCCAGATCGCGCTAAACGCGCCAACTCAGCGCGCGGGTGAGCGTAGATGGTCTCGATATCCCGAGGCCGCATTACCTTGTTGGGCCGCCGAGCAAGAGTGGGTGGAACTGAGACGGATGATCTAGGCATCGTATTTCCTCCGTAGGCTTAGAGCCTACGCTCATAATAGTACTTCGGAACTCCCGCGGCGTGCGCGATACTGCCGGTGATGATTCACAAGAACGAAGTCAGAAGCGACCCCGACCTGGTACGCCGCCTACTCGCCGCCCAGTTCCCGCACTGGGCCGATCTGCCCGTGATGGCGGTGGCCCGGCTCGGCACTGATCACATGCTGTTCCGCATCGGTGATGAGCTGGTTGCCCGGATGCCACGCATCGTTTGGGCCACCGACCAGGCCGAGAGCGACCAGCGCTGGCTGCCGTTCCTGGCGCCACAATTGCCGCTGGCGATCCCGGCCCCGGTCGCGATCGGTGAGCCGGGCGAGGGCTTCCCGTGGCGCTGGTCCATCGCGCCTTGGCTGACCGGGGAGAACCCGACCGCCGACAACTTCGACATGCGCGAGGGCGCGGTGCAGCTGGCCGAGTTCATCGCCGCGATGGGGCGAATCGACACGACCGGCGGCCCGCTGAAGAAGGGCGATCACCGCGGCGTTCACCTGGCCGTACGCGACGAGGTCACCCGCAATGCCATCACCGAGCTCGGCGATCGCGTGGACGGCCCGGGCTTGACGAAGATCTGGGACCGCGCCGTGGCCGCGGCGCCCCGGACCGCGCCGCCGGTCTGGCTTCATGGCGATCTCCAGCCGGGCAACCTGCTTGTACGCGATCGGCGCTTCTCCGCCGTAATCGACTTCGGTGCGGTCGGTCTCGGTGACCCAGCGGTCGAGTACATGCCTGCCTGGAATCTCTTCGACAAACCGGCGCGACGCGTGTTCCACGATGCGGCAGCCTGTGACGACGAGACGTGGTTACGTGCCAAGGGATGGGCGCTGTCGACCGCGGTGGTCGCGCTGCCGTACTACTGGGACACCGGTTTGATGATCGTGGACGAGTCGAAACACGTGATCGAAGCCGTTCTCGACGACGACGACTGACGGTCAAATCGCCGAAACGTGGACGACGACTTTGCCGGTCGCCGTACCGTTTTCGATGGCGGCGTGCGCGTCCATGATGGAGTCGAAATCGTACTCGCCGGGGTCGAGTAACGGCGTCAGCTGACCGGCGTCGACCAGCGCCGCCGCCTCCATCAGGATCTCGCCGTGATGCGGGCGCCCACGACCGGTCAGCAGCGGGAGCAGCGTGAACACGCCGGAATAGGTCGCGCCCCGGAAGCTGAGCGGGGCGAGGCTGTGCGTACCCCAGCCGAGGATGCTCACCACATGCCCGACGTACGGCCGGACGATGCGGAACGACTGATCCAGCGTCTCGCCGCCGACCGTGTCGAAGATGATGTCGAAGCCCTCGCCGGACGGGCTGATGCCGAGATAGTCGTCGACGGAGGCGGTCCGATAGTCGATTGGTACCGCACCGAAGTCCCGGATCGTGTCGAAGCTGTGTGGTTGACCGGTAGCGAATACGGTCGCGCCACGAGCGACCGCGAGCTGGACGGCCACGTGCCCGACGCCACCCGCCCCACCCTGTACGAGGACCGAGTGCCCCGGCCCGACCGCGGCCCGATCGACGAGACCCTCCCATGCCGTGATGATCGAAAGCGGCAGAGCGGCGGCGTGGGCCATCGAGAGCCGGGCCGGTTTGATCGCGATCAGATCCGCGTCCACGGCGGAGTACTCGGCGAGTGAGCCCTGATGCGGCCCGACTCCACCGGCCATCCCGTACACCTCGTCGCCGACCTGGAATCGCGACACACCAGCGCCGACCTCGGCCACCACGCCGGCCAAATCGATGCCGAGAATCGCCGGTACGGCGACACGCGCATGTGCCGCGTTGCCGGATCGAATCTTCGTATCCAGCGGATTGACGCCACTGGCCTCGATGCGGACCAGGACCTCCCCGTCCGCCGGTACCGGGCGGTCGATCTCCTTGAGCACGAAGTCCGTATCGAAGTCGTCTAGGACGAGCGCACGCATCAGCAATTCTCCATCACACGGTTGGTGGCGGCAGTAGATCCCGCCGGGCGACGGCGACTACGGTTCGGGCCGCGATGCCCCCGATCAGGATTGTGATCGCGGCCAGGACCAGGTAGCTGTAGACGCGCCCGGGCGCACCCAGATGCCCGTACGCGATCCAGTAGAGCCCGGCCGACGCGACGCCGGCCCACGCGAACGTGTACGACCAGGTCCCGATCGAGAACTTCAGCCGAACGTACCGCGGGAAGAGCGGCAATTGAGCCAGCGCCATGAGAAGCCCGTAGCCGCCGAGGATCGCCGAGAACAAGTCGATCCGGCCGTCGGTGATCGCGAAGTATGCGAGGCTGGCCACCGCGGCCGGTGCGATCTCGATCGCCATCGTCGGTGCGAGGGCGTCGGGCAGCGGTGGGCGGAAAATGAGCCGGCCGAGGATCATCGAGCCGAGAATGAGCCAGCAGATCAGTCCGAGACCAAGCATCACCTCGGCGAGGCGCCGTTGACCGACCGAGGCCGCAGCGGCCGACGCGATCAGACCGCCCGCCGCGGTCGGCAGGAAGTAGCCCGGGTGCAGCTTGTCGATCTCCAAGCCGCCGCGCATCCAGAAACCGGTCAGCCATCCGCCGTACGCCACGGTGAGCGCCAGAAAGACGTCCACGACGACGGCGCTCGTCCGGTGCGCGTACGGTTCGATGCCATCCTCGACCAGCACCATCGGTGTGATCACGGCGAGCGCGAGGAACGGCGCGAAGATCACGTCGCGGATGTCGCTCGCGAACGCGCCCCGGGCCACGAGCGCGTACCGCAGATAGAACACGCACGACGCGAACCACGCGGCAGCCGCGATGATCACGAGAACGTTGCCGAGCCATACCGGTGCGAGATCCAGCTTGACCCCGACTCGCCAGATCGTGGCCAAGCCGGCCAAGCCGAAGCCGATCCCGAAAATGTTGGGCGGAACACGCCTCATGCGGTCTCGGGCTCCTCGTCTGACGTTCGAAGCGGTGTGTTGTCATGGCTGGCCACGTCCGGCACACTGTCGCGATGACCGGCACGCCCCCTGGATGGACACCTGACCTGCAGCTACATACGAAGTCCGATGGCTGCCGCCTGACTCTGGCCGGCGTCACGTACGGCAACGGCCGCACCATGCAAGACGCGGCGAACGATCTCCTGACTCGGCTGTTCGACCTGGCGATGGCGTTCCGATCCGGACGTTTCCGGCCCAGCGGCGAGCTCGGCGCACCCGATCCCCGGATGATGGCGTTTCTCTGGGAGATCGGCGAGATCATCGGGCGGGGCGGCGACGTACGGCAGCGGGTCTTCGGCGTACCGGCTCCCAGGACGGCGGCCGATTAGCCGCCGTTCCACCCGCGTAGATCGTCAGGCCGTGACGCGGTTTGCCTGCGCGGTAGCGGCCGTCTTGAGCGCTTCCTCATCCTCTTTACTGAGCGAGGTCTGCAACAGCGTGCCGCCGTACTGACCATGCATCTGCTCGAGCACCTTGTCCATCGTCGCGCTGCGAACGAGCAGGACTAGGGCGGCGTTTCCGGGTGCCAAACGATCACCGAGTTCGTGCATGAACGTGTCGGAGACGCCGGTGTCGGTCGCTGCGCCCGCCAACGCACCGGTGCCCGCGCCGATCGCCATGCCGAGCAGCGGGGCGAAGAAGATCAGCCCGATCAGGCCGCCCCACATCGCGCCGCCCGCAGCGCCACGGGCGGCCGTACTCCCACTGGCTTGGTGGAGCTTCACCTTGCCGTCTTGGCGGCGCTCGACAACGACGGCGTCGTCCAGTTCAATGATCATTTGCTTTTGCAGATCGATGAGGCGCGCGAGCGCCTCGTTCGCGGTCACCTGATTCGGATAACCGATGGCAATGAGCCCGTTCATGTGAATGCTCCCCCGCATGCGAACAACCAACGATGACTGACGGTTTCTGCCGCTTACGGTAGAACGAGCCGATGTGGCCCGGACGAAAAGCGAGGTTTCATGCCATCGCAGGCATCGGGGACCGTACGATTGTTCGGAATCCCAAATGGCACGTTGACGTGTCGATTGTTTCGGCTTGGCGGGCCGCCGGCCGGTAGCGCAAGCAGTAATTGGGTGCGCAGAGATGCGAGCCACCCTTGATGACGCGGCGCTCTTCGACATTCGGGCTCTGCGGCGAGCAGCACGCGCTCCCCTTGTTCTCCGGTTGACTTGCGGCTGCGTGGCTCGTCGTGAACGGATCTGACGTCCACTCCCAGACGTTGCCGGCCATGTCGTGCAATCCGTAGCCGTTGGGTGGAAATGAACCGACCGGGGACGTGCCCTCGTACCGGTCGAGCATCAGGTTCTGCCACGGAAACTCGCCCTGCCACGTGTTCGCCATCATCCGGCCACCGGGCGCGAACTCGTCGCCCCATGTGAAGACGGCACCGTCGAGTCCGCCTCGCGCGGCGTACTCCCACTCCGCCTCGGTCGGCAACACCCGACCGGCCCACGTCGCATAAGCGAGCGCGTCCGCGTAGTTGACGTGCGTCACCGGATGCCGCTGCCGACCGTCCACGGTGCTCCCCGGGCCTTCCGGATGCCGCCAGTCGGCGCCCGGAAGCCAAGACCACCAATTCCGAAAATCATCCAGTGGTACCGGACCGGACGTGCGCCGGAAGACCAAAGACCCGGGTACGAGCAACTCCGGATCGGCGTCCGGATAGTCGGCCGACTCGGGTGCGATCTCGGCTCCCGTGACATGACCGGTCGCCTTCACGAACCGGCGAAATTCGGCCACCGTCACCGGGTGCTCGTCGATCCAGAACCCGTCGACGTGCACGGTGTGCACCGGACGTTCCTCCGGATAGAAGTCGGCCGAGCCCATCCCGAACGACCCGGCCGGGATCCAGACCATCCCCTTCACCGGTCTGGTCGTTGCTGCTGTCATCCGCCCTTTCTACCAACGTCGCGTCTCGATTGTCCGAAAACACTCCCCAAACCCAAGTTGATCCTGGAGTTAGTTAACGCATCGACGGTGTGTCGCGTGAAAAACTCCAGGATCAACTTCGCCTCATCGGTTGTCTCCGTTGCCACCCAGTACGCCCCGACTCTGGCGGCTGGCCAGCTTGGCGAGGTTCGTCGTCGCGATGTCATCCAGCGACAGATCGAGATAGTCGGCGAGCACCGCGACGTACCAGAGGACGTCCCCGAGTTCTTTCGCGATGTCAGCCCGATCGATCCGGGACTCGTCACTGCCCAGGTCGCGTACCCACTTCTTGAACTTCTCGGCGATCTCGCCGGACTCGCCGACCAGGCCGAGCACCAGGTGGAGCAGTTCGTTCCGGGCGTCGCGTGGCGAGGCGGTCCGGAGGGCGCCGCGCTGATATTCATCTAGATCCATAGTCGGACCATTATGTCCGACGGACAGTCGAAGTTGATCCTGGAGTTAACAGCACGACACGCCGTCGAGGCGCTAACTAACTCCAGGATCAACAGGGGTCACCGCGCAGCCACCGCCGCTGGTACGTGCGCCACCACACCGCCAATTACTCCCGGTGCTCGTGCACGGGCGCCGTCGCCAAAGCCCAAATCACCCATGCGTCCAGCGCCACGATGATCAGCGCCCAGAGCGGGTAGTACGGCAGGAAGAAAAAGTTCGTGAACGCGGACAGTGCGGCCAACCCGATACCGACTCCCCGTGCCCAGATCGCGTCGGTCAGCAGGAAGTATCCGGTGATGCCGACGCCCAGACCGATGAACAGGTGAATCCAGCCCCAGGCGGTCGTGTCGAATTTGAACACGTAATTGGGTACGCCGACGTAGATGTTGTCGTGCGCGATCGCACCGATGCCCTGGAAGAATTGGAACGCGCCGTTCAGGAGTAGCAGCACCCCGGCGAACTTCACGCCACCTCGGGCCATCGACTGCGATCTTGCATCCATCGAACTCATGACTCCCCCATCTTTCTCGTGTCTGAATATCGAGGTCAGCGCTCTGGAGACTGGTTGCGATCGGGGATCACCAGATTGATCGCCCAGCCGACCAGGCCCACGATGATGGCGCCCCAGAACGCCGCCCAGAACCCGTCCACATGGAACGGGAGGTTGAGCTGGTCGGCGATCCAGCTGGTCAGCAGCAACAGCAGCGCGTTCACGACCAGGCCGATCAGGCCGAGTGTGAGCACGTAAAGGAAGCAGCCGAAAAGCTTGATCAGCGGCTTCAAGACGGCGTTGATGACGCCGAAGATGACTGCGACCACGAGTAGCGTCAGCGCGTTCTTCCCGTTGCTCTGACCGTTGACCGTGATGCCGCCGACGACGAGCGTGGCAATCCACAGCGCGACCGCGCTCACGGCGACGCGGATCAGAAATCTCATCGTTTCCTCACTTCCCGGACCTACCGACCGTCCTGGCGCGGGAGCAGAACCTCGCGCACGATGAGTTGGACCGACGCGTAGATCGGCACGGCCAGCAGCACACCGAATACGGCGCCGACGAGGATCTCGAGAATCGTGCCGGCCCGGCGTACGCCGATCGCCATAGCGAGCGTGACCAGCACTCCGACCGTACCGACGATGGCGAACATGAACGGCCCACGGCGCAGCGGACGACCCGGACGGCCGTACGGGAACTCACCATCCTGCGCCATACGTTCATGGTGCTGCGCATCTCGAACAAATAGTACAAATTACTGAATTAGGTCTCTTTGTGAAACATTGTCAGGCACGCTAGGTCGCATGACAGCTGCGTCGACCGGTACCGGCGGCCGAACCGGAGTGCGTGTCGCCCGCTGGTCCGGCGCGGTCGTGATTCTGCTGATCGCCGCGTTGCTGGGCGGCATGTCAGTAGTGGCCGGCTACCTCAAGACGCAGGTGCTCAACACCGACGCGTACGTCGAGACCGTGGCTCCGCTGGCCGCCGATCCGGTCGTCCAGGACGCCCTCGCACAGCGGTTGACCACGGAGATCATCACTCGAAGCGATATCGCCGGGATCGCCGACAACGTCGCGAACGCGCTCGTCGAAAAGGGTGCGCCCAGTCAGTTGAACCAGCTGGTCGGGCCGCTGGTGGGTGGCATCACGACGTTCCTGGACGACAAGATCAGAGCGTTGCTGGCCACGCCGCAGTTCGAGACGATCTGGCAGAACATCAACCGTGCCGCGCATACCGCGATCGTGACGGTCCTGACCGGGTCGCAAGGACGTGTCCTGAACGCGACCGGTGGAACCACGATCACGGTCGATCTCGGAAAGTTGCTGAGCGCACTCAAAACGCAGCTGGTCAACGCCGGTCTCTCGTTCGTCAGCAAGGTGCCAGACGTGTCGATCCCGTACACCGTGGTCGAATCGGACAAGCTACCGAAGGTCCGTACGTACACCCGGATCCTGAACGCGGTCGGGACCTGGCTCCCGTACCTTGCCCTGCTGATCTTCATCGGCGGCGTGCTGACCGCGCCGAATCGGCGTCGGGGAGTCCTCACCGGCGTGGTCATGCTCGGCGTCGTCACGATCCTGTTTCTGATCGCGATGGCGATCGGCCGGCATTTCTACATCAATCACCTGCCGCCCGCGGTCCAATCACCCGCGGCCGCGCTCGCGTTGTTCGATGCGATCACGCTGTTCCTCAAGCAAGCGTTGCAGGCATTGCTGGTAGCCCTCGCGATCGCATTCATCGTCGTGTTGCTCGCCGGTCCGAGCCGCCCCGCCGTGTGGCTGCGGCATCAGGGGGTTCGAGCGTTCGACGCGGCCGCGCGCGGCATCGGGCGGACCGCAGGGTGGACCCGGCGATTCGGCCCGCGCCTCGCGAAATTCCGATTCCCGCTGGAACTCGCGCTGGTCTTGATCGGCGTCGTGGTCTTCATCCTGATCGATCGGCCATCGATCGGCGCCGCGTTACTGCTCGCGTTGTGCCTGCTCATTGTGTTCGCGATCGTGGAAATCATGTCCCGGATCCGGCCGCAGCCGGAAGCCGTGGCCGCCGCCTGAGACGGTTGAATCGCACGAAAAACTCGCCTTGGCCACCCACGGGGGAAGGCGTCCAAGACGAGCACCGCCAACCTAAACCCACGACCACCTTTTCGGCAAGAGGTACCCACTTGCCAACGACCTCCGGGTGGAGTTCAATGAATGAAACCATCCATATGGATGGTGTGCGGATGGTCAGGAGATGGCGTGGAGTCAGAGAAGATCACGATCAACATGGGTGCGGTCGACCTCGGCAAGGTCGACCTCCTGGTCGACGAAGGCTTCTACAGCAACCGCACTGATTTCATCCGGACCGCGATCCGCAATCAACTCGAGAGACACGAGGGCGAGATGAACCAGACCATGACCCGCAAGTCCATGACGCTCGGTGCGGTCCACTACGACCGTCAGGAGCTCGAAGCCCAACTCGCAACCGGCAAGCGGCTCGCGATCTCGACCGTGGGCCTGCTGTCAATCGGTAACGATGTAAGTGCGGACCTGGCCCGAGACACGATCGAGTCGGTCTCGGTCAAGGGCGTATTCCGTGCGAGCTCGGAGGTCAAGACCGCCCTGGCCGACCGCATGCGGTGACTCGGTCAGAGCCGGGGTCCGGTTTCGCTCGCCCGTCCCCGGCTCGGGCCCCGCAGCCTCGCCTCCCGGTCGGTCTAGGGTTTTGGTCATGCTGATCAACCGAGCGCGCGAGATCGCGGACGACGTTCTGTTCCCATCGGCGTTGGCCGTGGATGCCGCCGATCGCATCCCGGCCGAGCACTTCGATCTTCTCGCCGACGAGGGCCTTTACGGCGCCCCGTTGGCCGACGGGATGGATCTGGCCGGCATGGGTGCGATCGTCGCGGCGCTCGCCGGTGGTTCGCTTGCCACCGCGTTCGTCTGGATCCAGCACATGACGCCGTTGCGAGACGTCGCCGGTGCAGGCCGCGAAGACCTGGTCCCGGCGTTCGCGTCGGGCGCGCGCCGAGCCGGCATCGCGCTCGCAGGGTTGCGCTCACCGAAGCACCCCATGCGAGTACGCCGAACCGGATCCACGTTCATCCTCGACGGCCATGTGCCCTGGGTGACCGGCTGGGACATGATCGACACGGTGTACGTCGCCGCTCGCGATGACGACGACCTCATCCACTATCTGCTGGTCGATGCGGTGACGTCGCCCAGCCTCACGCCGACGCCGCTCGAACTGGTCTCGGTCCAGGCCAGCCGGACCGTGAATCTGACGTTCGACAACCTGGCCGTCCCGGCCGATCGTCTGCTTCGGACGCAACGGTTCGAGGATTGGATGGCCGCCGACAGCGGTGGGTCCACGCTGAACGGATTCCTGTCGATCGGGCTCGCCACCCGATGTGCCCGGTTGATCGCAGCCGACCGCTCCGACAGCGGACTGGATGCGGAAATCGAAGCTGCCCGAATCGGGCTGGTCGAAGCGGGCTCCGACGGCGTACCGGCGGCCCGTGCCGCCGCCTCGGAACTCGCGATGCGCGCGGCGTCCGCGCTCGCCGTATCGACCGGAGCGCGCGCGGTCCTACGGGATCAACACGCGCAACGCCTGGTCCGCGAGGCGGCGTTCCTCCTGGTCTTCGGCTCGCGACCGGCAATCAAGACCGACTTGCTAGCTCGCCTAATCCCAGGATCAACTTCGAGGCGCAGCCGGCCATGATCAGGGGTTCGCGTCCCTCAATGGTCGTTGTGCGCGACATGCCGCAACGATGGCGGACGCGAACTGCCGATCATCGAATCCTGCGAGGTCCCGATTTCGACACGGGCAGCGAACCTTAATAGAAATTGCGATGTCCGAAAACCGCCAGCCGTACGCCCGGCACCGAGGCACCATTGACCGCGTGGAACTCGATTTCGAGCGGTGTTACCGAGCCGTCGACAGTCGCGATGAGCGCTTCGACGGCTGGTTCGTGACGGCGGTGACGACGACCGGCATCTACTGCCGTCCGTCGTGCCCGGCCGCGACACCGAAGCCTAAGAACGTGGCGTTCTTCCCGACCGCAGCGGCGGCGCATCGGCTGGGTTTCCGCGCGTGCCGCAGGTGCCGACCCGATGCCGCGCCCGGCTCGCCCGAATGGGACACGCGTGCCGACGTCGTGGCCAGGGCGATGCGCCTGATCGCGGACGGCGCAGTCGATCGCGACGGGGTTTCCGGCCTGGCGGACCGATTGGGATATGGCGCCCGACATCTGACCAGAATGCTCAATGTCCAGGTCGGTGCGGGGCCACTCGCGCTCGCCCGGGCCCAGCGAGCGCAGACCGCCCGTACGCTGATTGAAACGACCGACATGGGGCTGGCCGAGATCGCATTCGCTGCCGGATTCAAGTCGGTCCGGCAGTTCAACGAGACCGTCCAGGGCGTGTACGCCTCGACGCCATCGGAACTTCGCCTCAACGCAGCACGGCATCTTCCCGGCCGAACAACCGCGATCAACCTGCGCTTGGCGTACCGGCCGCCGCTGCACGCCGGTGCGCTGTTGGAGTTTCTGGCGCGCCGAGCCGTCCCCGGTGTCGAGATCGTGACGTCCGAGCACTACACGCGCGCGATGCGCCTGCCGTACGGCGACGCAATCGTCACGCTGACGCCGAGTAAGGGCTACGTCGCAGCCGCACTGCAACTCGCCGACGTACGCGACCTGGCTCCGGCCGTTGCCCGGTGTCGCCGACTCCTCGACCTGGATGCCGACCCGGTTGCGGTGGACGGCCTACTCGGCGAAGACCCCGCATTCGCGCGGGCGGTTGAAGACGAACCCGGAGTCCGGGTTCCACGCGCGGTGGACGGATTCGAGATCGCGGTTCGGGCAATCATCGGCCAGCAGATCTCCGTCCCGGCGGCAATCAATGTGCTCACCCGAATCGTGGCGGCCACCCGAGGTGGCGGCATCGACCACGCCGGAATCGATGTCGGCGGAACGGCCGCCGACGGCGGCGCGGCAAACGGTGAGATCTCAACGCACGGGTTGGCTCCGTTTCCGACCCCGGCAGCGGTCGCCGAGCTGCCGGACGTGCATTTCCGGATGCCGGCGCGTCGCCGGGAGACGATCAAGGCGCTGGCGGCGGCCGTGGCGAGCGGCGATGTCGCGCTCGACGGCAGCCTGGATCGCGTCGAGACCGAGGAAGCGCTCCAGGCCGTGCCCGGAATCGGCGCTTGGACCGCGCAATACGTGTCGATGCGGGCGCTCGGGGACCCCGATGTGTTCCTCGGCTCGGATCTCGCGGTCCAGCGAGCGGCCGCCCGCGCCGGTCTTCCCTCGACAAGGGCGAAGCTCGAAACGCACGCCCGGCGCTGGGCGCCGTGGCGTTCTTATGCAGTGATCCGACTCTGGAGGATGTAACCATGGCAACCGCAACGATCAGTACGCCCGCCGGGCCCTTTTCCCTCGTGGCGTACGGCACGACCGTCCTGGCATCGGGATTCACCGACAACGTCGACGAACTCGTCGCACTCATCCATCCGACGCTCCGCGATATGAGCGGCCAGCCGGCCGAGTTGAACGGCATCGCCGGATCCGTCGAGGACTTCTTCGACGGCGACATCACGGCGATTGACGGCGTTGACGTCGAACAGCGATCCGGCGCGTTCATCGACACGGCCTGGGCCGAGCTCCGGAAGGTTCAGGGCGGCCGCCCGGTGACGTACACCGAGTTGGCCGTACAGGCGGGACGACCGGCCGCGATCCGAGGAGCCGCGCAAGCATGTGCGCGAAACGCCGCCGCGTTGTTCGTACCGTGCCATCGAGTGATCCGATCGGACGGCAGCCTCGGCGGCTACCGGTACGGCCTCGAGGTCAAGCGCTGGCTGCTGGCATATGAGTCGACCGCTGCATCCCCGCTTGCCGATGCCGCCTGAGCGACGAAGCCTGAGCCGACGCAGCCTTTGCGTACAGGTCCGGCCACGATGGACAACCGGACTGATTGGACCGACTCGCACAACGTGGGGGAACTCACGTTTCCGGCATCACCAACCACGCATATAGCCCATATGCCTGCGACTTTGCCCAGTTTGATAGCACATTCCATTGATATCGGACGATCAAAGCACGTCGGAAGGGTCCGAGTGGGGTAAAACTGGTTCGTGATCGAGAGGTCTCACACGTTAACGTCGGTGCGTGTTAGCCGACTCGACAACTCCGCGTAATCGTCCGCTGCACAACCTGTGGCGCATGCGCGTGTACCTCCGGCCGCACCTCAAACAGATGCTGTGGATGCTCGGCGCAGCCGGGGGCGCCACCGCGACGAGCATCGTCATTCCGCTCGTCGTCCAGAGCGTGGTGGACGGGCCGGTCCGACATCACGACAACCGTGGCCTGCTCGAACTCGGTGCGCTGGCGCTGGCGCTGGGTCTCGTCGAAGCCGTCCTCATCTTCATTCGCCGATGGACGCAGAGCGTGTCCGCGCTCGGCATGGAAGCAACGCAACGCAACGACCTGTACGCCCACCTTCAGCGCCTGCCGGTCGCGTTTCACGACAAGTGGCAATCCGGGCAGCTACTGTCCCGGGCGACGAGCGATCTCGGCACGATCCGCCGCCTGATGTCGTTCGGCCTCATCTTTCTGATCGTCAACTTCTTCACGTACATCGTCGTGATCGTTTTGCTGTTCCGGCTCTACTGGCCGCTCGCGGCCGTCGTCGCGGCCTGCTCGATCCCGCTGTTCTTCTTCAGCCAGAGCTTCACGAAGCACTATTTCGCCGCATCCCGGCTCATGCAGGATCAGGAAGGCGACCTTGCCACGCTGGCCGAGGAGTCGGCCCAGGGCCTTCGGACCGTGAAGGCGTACGGCCGCCGGTGGGAAGTGCAGAAGCAGTTCTCGGGCGGCGCCCAGCTGCTGCACGACACCGCGGTTCGCAAGGCGCGGATGGTCGCCCGTACATCGGCGCGGTTCGACCTCGTCCCGAACATCACGCTCGCCATCGTGCTGGTCGGTGGCGCGTACGCGGTGGCAAGCAACGGCATGACGCTCGGCGGCCTGGTGGCGTTCGTATCCCTCGAACTGATGCTGATCGGCCCGATCGACATGCTCGGTTGGCTGATCGCGAACGTGCAGGAATCGATGACCGCGGCCGACCGGATCTACGAGGTGCTCGACAGCGAAGTCACGATCCACGATCGTCCGGACGCAATCGCGATCGCGCCGTCGGAGATCACCGGCCACGTTCGGTTCGAGGACGTCGTGTTCACGTTCCCGGACGGCGGCGAACCCGTACTGAACGGTATTAACCTCGACATCCGCCCGGGTGAGACCGTCGCCCTCGTCGGCATGACCGGCAGCGGAAAGTCCGCTCTGATCGGGCTCGTACCGCGCATGCACGACGTAACCAGCGGCCGTATCACGATCGACGGGCACGACATTCGCGACCTGCAGCTCGATAACCTTCGTGGCCTGATCGGCGTCGCGTTCGAGGACCCCACCCTGTTCTCGATGTCGGTCCGGGAAAACTTGACGCTCGGCCAGCCGGACGCAACCGACGAACAGGTCCAGGAGGCGCTCGCGATCGCCCAGGCCGATTTCGTGTTCGAGCTGCCATGGGGGCTGGAAACCCGCGTCGGCGAGCAGGGCCTGTCACTCTCCGGCGGCCAGCGACAGCGACTCGCGCTGGCCCGCGCCGTGCTCGGCCGCCCGCGTGTCCTCGTCCTCGACGATCCGCTTTCGGCGCTTGACGTGCACACCGAGGCACTGGTCGAAGAGGCTCTCGCTCGCGTACTGGTGGGCAGCACCGCGCTGATCGTGGTCCACCGGCCGTCCACGGTCGCGCTCGCCGACCGGGTCGCTCTCCTGCAGAACGGCACGATCACGCACATCGGGACGCATTCCGAGCTACTCGCTACCGTCCCGGCGTACCGGGCCGTGCTGTCGGCCGAGGCCGAGCGCGACGAAGAGCACGCGGCACGTGCCGAGACCAGCACATTCGACGACAACTTCGAGGCACGGGGCCGCGTTCATGTCAATTGATCAACAGAACGTCCCGACCGCGGACGACACCGCGGCCGACGCTCCCGCCCACTCGTGGCGAGGCATGGCCAACGATGACGCGGACCGTACCGAAGCCGAGGCACCCGACGCGAAGGCGGTGATCCGGCTTCGCACGGACAGCCGTACGCTGCTGGGTTCGCTGCTACGGCCACACCGGCGCAGCATCATCGCGCTGCTCGCCCTTCTGCTGCTGCAAGCGGCGGCGGAGATGGCCGGCCCGTACCTGGTGATGGTCGGCATCGACGACGGCATCCCGCCGCTGATCCAACATCACGACGGGCACGTCATGATCGAGATCGCGATCGCGTTCGGTGCCTCGATCATCCTCGCGTACATCGGAAAACGCGGCTTCCTCACGCTCTCCGGCACGGTCGGGCAGGCTGTCCTGTTCGAGCTGCGCAAGCGCGTGTTCAACCACTTCCAGGCGCTGTCGATCGGGTTTCACGAGCGATACACGTCCGGCCGCGTCGTGGCCCGCTTGACGTCCGATATGGACTCGATCTCCGAGCTCGTCGACGGCGGGATCGAAGACCTGGTGCTCTCGTTGTTCTCGGTGGTGTCGGTCGCGACGATCCTGCTGTTCCTCGACTGGAAGCTCGCACTGGTCACGCTGATCTCGTTCCCGTTCCTGATCTGGCTGTCCCGTTGGTTCCAGCAGGCCTCGGCGCGGGCCTACCGCCGGACGCGGGAGACGGTCGCACTCGTCATCGTGCAATTCGTCGAGTCGATGGGTGGCATCCGCGCGGTACAGACATTCCGCCGCGAAGGACGTAACCAGGAGATCTTCGAGAGCGTCAACGAGGACTACCGGCTGGCGAACACGAAGGCATTCCGGCTGATCGCGATCTTCTCCCCGATGATCAAGGTGATCGGCAACGTGACGATCGCGGTCGTCCTGACGTACGGCGGATATCGGGCCCTGCACGGCGAGACCGATATCGGTGTGCTGGCCGCGTTCCTGCTCTACCTCCGCCGATTCTTCGAGCCGATGCAGGACCTGAGCATGTTCTACAACTCGCTGCAATCGGCCAGCGCGGCACTGGAGAAGCTGGCCGGCGTACTGTCGGAGAAGCCGGCTGTTCCCGAGCCGATCGAGCCGACCCCGATGCCGGCCAGCACCGGCGAGATCAAGTTCGACGCCACCACGTTCGCGTACCGCTCCGACCGGGTCGTGCTGCCGGCCCTGGATCTGCACATTCCGGCCGGTCAGACCGTCGCGCTCGTCGGTGCGACCGGGGCCGGAAAGTCGACGATCGCCAAGCTGGTCGCGAGGTTCTACGACCCGACCGACGGTGCGGTCCTGATCGACGGCGTGGACGTACGCGAGCTGTCCGACGACGACCTACGGCGCGCGGTGGTCATGGTCGCCCAGGAGAACTTCCTGTTCTCCGGCACGATCGCCGACAACATCCGGTTCGGAAAACCGGACGCCACAGACGATGAGGTACGCGCAGCCGCCCACGCGATCGGCGCGGACACGTTCATCGACGCACTGCCGAACGGGTACGACACCGACGTACGCAAGCGGGGCGGCCGGCTCTCGGCCGGTCAACGACAATTGGTCGCGTTCGCCCGAGCGTTCCTCGCTGATCCGGCCGTACTCATCCTCGATGAGGCGACATCCTCGCTCGACATCCCGTCGGAGCGACTGGTTCAGCGCGCGCTGCGCACGATCCTCCGATCTCGTACCGCCATCGTGATCGCGCACCGGCTGTCCACCGTCGAGATCGCCGACCGCGTACTCGTGCTCGACGGTGGTGTGATCGTCGAAGACGGCACGCCCGATGAGCTGATCACCGACGGCGGCCGGTACGCGCTCCTGCACCAGCAATGGGAAGACAGCCTCGTCTGACCACAAAAGTTGATCCTGGAGTCAGTAGCACGACACACCGTCGATGCGTCAACTAACTCCAGGATCAACTGGGGTTTGGGGGCGGACCGGGCTAGAAGTCGAAGCCTCCGCCGCCTCCGTCGAAGCCACCGCCTCCGTCGAAGCCACCGCCGTCGAAGCCACCGCCGCTGTCGTAGCCGGCTCCGGGGTCGAAGTCGCCGCCGTAGTTCGGGTCGTTGCCGCCGTCGTAGCCCTGGCCGCCGTCGTAACCTTGGCCGCTGTCGTAGTTCTGGTCGCCGTTGCCCTGGTCGGTGCCGGGGTCGTTACCCTGGTCGTTTCCGGCCTCGTAGCCGGCGTCGTAGCCCTGGTCGTAACCCTGGTTGTCGCCGCTGGCGAAGCCCTGGTCATAACCTTGGTCGTAGCCGCCGTACCCGGCGCCGTAGTCACCCCAAGAAGGCGCGAGTAGCGCGTCGAAGATCAGCGCACCGCCGATTCCCCACGCGCCTGCGGTCAGGGCCGTCTTCCACCACGGCTCGGAATACCAACCGGAGGGCACCGGACGGCCGCCGACCCGGCCACCCGGGTAGTAGTACGGCGTCTGATCGGCGGGCTGTGGCGAAGCTCGGTAATTCCGGTCGCCGACCTGCACCTCACGCTCCTGCCGGATGGCACCGGCCGCACGCTGGCTGGCCAATGGCGGCAGCGGCGGTCCAGGATCGAACCCGAGCGAGATGCGGGCGGCCCGCACGTACGCGAGCCCCTCCAGCGCGGTTTCGCGCGCGCCCTGATACTGCGCCACCGACGTCGAGCGTTCCAGCTGGGAGCCGGCGGCCGTATAGCGCTCACCGGCATCGACGAGCGCCTGCTTCGTCGCCGCCGAGTCGCCCGGTGGAAGGTTCATCACCTGGCCACCCAGTCGCTCGTACCAGCGCAATGCCTCTTCTCTCGCATCTGCGAGCTGGCGCGCTTCGCGCCTCCGCGACCACCACATGCCTCGAACCTACCCGGCGGTGTCCAGTACTGTCGCACGCCTCCGTCATGATCTCTGCATGCTCGTCTTGATGTTGGTCATCGGACTCGTCGTCGGCCTGGCGCTCGGCTGGCTTGCATCGCAGAGCCGATCGGCCGCGGCCGTCGCACGATTGGAAGCCACGCTGGCGGGCGCGCGAGAGGGTGAGGAGCGGCTGTCCGCCTCGTTGCGTGGCCTGGCCGCCGATGCGGCGCGCGATCAGCATGTTGCGCTCCAGCACCTGATCGCGCCGCTGCAGGAGAGCCTGCGGCATTACGAGCTCCGGGTTACCGAGCTGGAGCGCGATCGCGTTGACGCCTATGCCGAGCTTCGGACCGAAGTGCGCGCGATGTCCGGCATCTCGTCCGGATTGCGGACCGAGACCAGCCAGCTGGTCGCGGCGCTGCGCGCGCCACAGGTACGCGGCCGGTGGGGCGAGCATCAGCTCCGCCGGATCGTCGAGGCAGCCGGCATGCTCGAACACTGCGACTTCACCGAGCAAGCGACCGCACGTACGGACGCCGGTGTAATCAGACCCGATTTACTGGTACGCCTTTCCGGTGGCCGCCACGTCGTCGTGGACGCGAAGGCGCCGTTCGACGCGTACCTGACGGCGATGGAGACGCGCGACGAGCGCAGCCGGAACGAGTATCTGACGATGCACGCGAAAGCGCTCCGGTCGCACGTCGACCAGCTCGGCGCGAAGGCGTACTGGGAGGGCTTCGCTTCCACGCCGGAGTTCGTCGTGCTGTTCCTGCCGGCCGATCCGTTCCTCGACGCCGCACTGCAACACGATCCGACGCTGCTGGAACATGCGTTCAGCCGGGACGTCGTGCTGGCCACGCCGGCCACGCTGGTCGCGTTGCTGCGCACGATCGCGTACGCGTGGCGGCAGGAATCGCTCGCGTCCAACGCGCTGGCCGTACACGCGCTCGGGCGCGATCTCTACACGCGACTGTCCACGATGGGCGGTTATCTCACGAAGCTCGGTACGTCGCTGGGGAGTGCCGTGACGGCGTACAACCGTGCGGTCGGCTCGATGGAGTCGCGGGTCATGGTCAGCGCCCGGAAGCTCGCCGAACTCGGCGTGTCAGGCGACGTCCTGGACGAAGTTCCGCAACTGGAGGTCGCGCCCCGGCAGTTGCAGGCACCCGAGTTCGATCCGGTCGCGCGCGAAGACCTGCCCGCGCTGGACGAATCGCCCGCTGCCCCGACAGACGCGCCGGTATCCGCCGACCGCGGCTCACCGTGGGAATCGCTGGGCGACTGACGTCGCATTACAACACCCGCAGTGCGATCGCTTTCGCCAGCGCGTCGGTCGCATTCGGTGCCATGTGAAATGCAAGGAAAGGCTCGATCATTTCCAGCTCCATCAGCCGGAAGTCGCCATCGACGATCACGCCGTCCACCCGCGCGTACGCCTGATCGGCGAAGCCCAACGCGGCGACGACGTGTAACGCGAACTCGGCGTCCTCGATCATCCAGGCATCGGGTCGGGTCGGGTGCCATTGGCCGCCGTACTCGTGCTGGATCCGGAAGTCCCCGGCGGCGGGCAACTTCCGGATGCCGTGGCTGAACTCGCCGTCAATGAAGATCATCGACCACTCGCCAGCCGTTTCGATCTCCGGCACGTACGGCTGGACCAGGTATTCGAGATCCCTCGGCAGCGCGTCGAGAACCTCGGCGAACGCGGGATCGGCAGCCGTTCCGCGTACGAGATGCCAAGCATTTCCGCTCGTCGTGGGCTTGACCACGACGTCGCCCACGTGCGCGCGCACGACCTCGCGCAAGTCGGCGGCAGCGCAGATCTCGGTTTCGATCACGTCCACCCCCGACTTGGCGAGCGCCGTGAGATAGCGCTTGTCGGAGTTCCAGCGCAGTAGCGCGGCGTCGTTGATCGTCGGCGTGCCGGCCCGGTCGAGTACGTCGAGCCACGTGAGGAACGCCGGATAATGCTGGAAGTAGTCCCAGATCGACCGGCACAGAACGGCGTCGTAGGCGGCCCAGTCAACATCGGGATCGTTCCAGACACACGGCGTCGCTGCGATGCTAAGCGCCCCGAGCGCTGGGATCAGCCCGAAATCGTCTTCGTAGAGATCCGGAAACGCGGCCGACGTAGCGATCGCAACCCTATGCGTTGTCATCTAGCTCCCCAATCGGCGCGCGGCCTCATCGAGGCGGGCGGCGCGGCCGATCGCCTCATCGGATCCCTCGGCATCGTCGTCGAGCGAGAAAAGTTCTTGCACCACGCCATCGACGAGCGCCTCCCGGAGCCCAACGCTCGTGCCGTAGGCGGCGAGTACCTCATCCCAACGATCCGGTGGCGTCGACGAGACGAGGAGCATCGCGACGTCGCCGATGCCCGGGGCGGCCGACACGTCCTCCCAGTCGAGCAGCGCCGGGCCGTCGTGTCCGGTCCGGAAGTTTCGGGTGGCCGCGTCGCCGTGGACGAGCGTCAGCGCTCCGGCCGGTACGGCCAACGTGGCAACCCGGCCGACCAGGTGATCACCAAGGTTCCGAACCGGCGCCGAAACGTCCAGCCGAGCGGGCATCTCGCGCCACACCTTGTCGTAGAGCGCGCCGATCAGGTCGGCCGCCGCTCCGACCGGGCGTAGCCACGGCCACCGTTCGGCCGCCTGACCCGCCCAACGTTCATGCAGGTCCTTGAGCATGCGGACAGCCTCGACCGGATCGGCCCCCGGATCCCATGAGGACAGATCCTCGAGAACGATCTCGGTACTTCCGTCAGGATTGATCTCCGCGCGATGGCACGCCGGCACGCGTACGCCCACGACCGGCGCGATCTCGCGGTAGAAGCGCACTTCGGCGGCGAACATCCCGAGAACCTCCGGAATCGAGCCCGGCTCGCCCGGTTCGCGGCGCTTGACGAAGGTGTTCGCGGCGGTGCTCACGCCTTCGTGGCCATGTCCACCCATGCGCCGCGGTCAACGACGATGCCGCCGGCATCGCGCATGCGCTCCAGCTCGATGAAGGCCAGCCGCTTGAACTCGGCGGCGTCGTCTGGGCTCAACGATTCGACGAAGCCTGCGAAGCCGTGCGACATCGTGAAACGCCAGTACTCTTCCGCATCGCGAACCGGGAGGTGCGCATCGAAAAGCCGTTCCCGTACGTCGACGAAACCGAGTTCCGGCAGCACTTCCTCGACATCGACGTCATCGCGTCCGGGGCGACCTCGGCCGACCACCCGGGATCTGAACTCCGTCACCACCGCGTTGTACGCGTCCCACCGGCCACCGTCGTCACTCTCGCCCGGCGTGGTGAACGCAACGACGCCTTCCGGTCGGAGCACGCGGTACGCCTCTTTCATGACGCGCTTCGGATCGTTCACGATGTGGATCATGAAGCCGCCGGTCACCAGGTCGAACGACGCATCCGGGAAGTCGAGGTGGTGCGCGTCCATCACCCGTGCATCGATGTCCGGATGCTCGGCGGCGAGCAGCTCGACCATCCGCGGAGACGCGTCGGTGGCCGTGACGACGCAGCCCCGAATCGCTGCCGCGATCGCGATTGCGCCCCGCCCGCAGCCGATGTCGAGCACGCGGCACCCGGATGGCGGATCGAGCAGCTCAATCAGTTGTTCGCCGAACTGGCCGAAGAACGGGATCGTTGCGTCGTACGCGGTAGCGAGCCGGTCGAACAGCGCCCAGGTGTCCGTCACGGCGGCGACGCTGCCAGAGCCGACGGCGGGCGGCAACCGAATTACTGGGCCGCGCCGGCCGCCTTCATGTCCCGGCGGAGTTCCTGCGGCAGCGCGAAGACGAGGCGCTCCTGCGCGGTCATGATCTCTTCGACATCGTCGAATCCGTGCGTGGCGAGCCGCGCGAGTACATCCGCGACCAAGTCCTCGGGGACGCTCGCGCCCGATGTCACACCGACCGTCGTGACGCCGTCGAGCCACTCGTCGTGGATTTCATCCGCGAAGTCGACCAGGTACGCGGCCCGGGCACCGGCATCGAGCGCCACTTCCCGCAGCCGCACGGAGTTCGACGAGTTGACCGATCCGACCACGATCACGACGTCGCATTCCGGCGCGATCTCCTTCACGACGTACTGCCGATTCGACGTCGCGTAGCAAATGTCGTCGCTCGGCGGTGACTGCAGAAGCGGCAGACGCGCCTTCAACCGTGCGACGGTCTCCATCGTCTCGTCGACCGACAGCGTGGTCTGCGAGAGCCAAACGACCTTCGACGGATCCCGAACAACGACGTTGTCGACGCCGTCCGGGCCGTCGACGAGCTGGATGTGCGCGGGGGCCTCGCCGGCCGTACCGATGACTTCTTCGTGTCCTTCGTGACCGATCAGGAGGATGTCGTAGTCCTCGTTCGCGAACCGCTTCGCCTCGTGGTGCACCTTTGTGACCAGCGGGCAGGTCGCGTCGATCGCACGCAGCTTGCGGGCCTGCGCCTGGTCATAGACCTCCGGGGCCACGCCGTGGGCCGAGAAGACCACCGTCGCGCCCTCCGGGACCTCGGCGTTCTCCTCGACGAAGATCGCGCCCTTGGCCTCCAACGTCGCGACCACGTGCTTGTTGTGCACGATCTGCTTGCGGACGTAGATCGGCGCACCGTAGAGCGTGAGCGCCTCCTCCACGGTCTGCACCGCACGATCAACACCCGCGCAGTAGCCGCGCGGCTTGGCCAGCAGGACACGCTTACGCACAGGGGTCATGCCTCCATGGTACGAGACCTGTCGGACTCGGGCTCTAGGCTGTAGCGCGTGACCGAGGAGACACCGCCAGCCGCCACATCGAGCGCGGAAGCGCCGTGGCCGGTCCGCGTGGTCAGCCAGAAGATCAGCGGATGGATTGCCAAGCTCGGCTGGATCTGGGTCGATGGTCAGGTCGCGCAGATTACCCGTCGGCCGGGGTCATCTGTCGTGTTCATCACACTCCGCGATCCGTCGGCCGATCTCAGCCTCTCCGTCACCGCGCACCGCGACGTGCTCGATCTCGGCGCACCGAATCTTGAGGATGGCGCCCGCATCCTGGTGCACGCGAAACCGGAGTTCTACGCCGGCCGCGGCACGCTTTCGCTGCGCGCCGACGAGGTGCGCCAGGTCGGGCTCGGCGAGCTGCTGGCTCGATTGGAGCAGCTCAAGAAGCTGCTCGCCGCGGAAGGTCTGTTCGATCCCCGGCGCAAGCGCCGTCTGCCGTTCCTGCCCGGCCGGATCGGCCTGATCACCGGCCGGGCCAGCGCAGCCGAGCGCGACGTTCTCACGAATGCGCAGCGCCGGTGGCCGTCGGTGGATTTCCGGGTGATCAACGTCGCGGTGCAGGGCTCGTCGTCGGTACCGCAGATGATCGATGCGATCGCGGTACTCGACAAGGATCCGACGATCGATGTGATCGTGCTGGCTCGAGGCGGTGGCTCGACCGAGGATCTGCTCCCGTTCTCGGACGAGGCGCTGTGTCGCGCGGTTTTCGCTTGCCGAACGCCGGTGGTCAGCGCGATCGGGCACGAGACCGACGCTCCGCTGGTCGATTACGTGGCCGACCTGCGTGCTTCAACGCCGACCGACGCGGCCAAGCGGATCGTGCCCGACCTCGCCGAGGAGGTGCGATTGATCGGGCAGGCCCGGCAACGCCTGCGCCGCGGCATCGTGACACAGCTCGATCGGGAGCAGCAGCGGCTGGATGCGGTCCGCAGCCGTCCGGTCCTGGCCCGCCCGGACGTGATCGTGGATAGCCGTACGACCGACGTAGCCGGCCTCCGGCAGCGCGCCGAACGGGTCTTCGGGCACCGCGTCGATCAGGCGTCGGCCGACATTTCCAATACGCTCGCTCGGCTCCGGGCACTGTCGCCGGCCGCGACGATGCAGCGCGGGTACGCGATCGTGCAACGCGCGAGCGACGATCACGTGCTCAGAGATCCGAACGAGGTCGCGGCGGGCGATGCATTGCGCGTCCGGATCGCCGGTGGCGAGATCGCCGCTACAGTGACGGCATCATGACCGAGACTCAACTCACCTACGAACAGGCCCGCGCCGAGCTGGCCGGTGTCGTCGATCGGCTGGAAGCCGGCGGAACGACGCTCGAAGAGTCGCTCGCGCTCTGGGAGCGTGGCGAGGAACTCGCCGACATCTGCCAAAAGTGGCTCGACGGCGCTCGGGCCCGCCTGTCCGAAGCCCGAGAGCGCCGCGCGGCTAGTTGAGAGACGCGGCTAGCGTCGACAACTCGGCCTGGCTCGCTTGGCCCTTGATGATCACGGTACGGCCGGACTCCGACTCGACCAGCCCGCGGTTCGACCCGTTCGTGGCGTTCACAACGCCCCAGACGCGGCCATTCGCGGTGATCGTGTTTCCCACGGCCGCGCCCTTGCCCAGCTCGTCCTGGACCAACGTGCTGGCCGGATCGCTGCTCTCCACAAGCTGCACACCAGCTCCGCTGGGCGTGACGTAGCCCACTCGCAGCGTCGCCGGCTTGCCCGGCTGGAACGCCGAGCTGACCGGCTTCCATGACGTGGGCAGATCGGTCGGCTGGAGCACGGTAAACGTGTTGGCGGCGCGAGCGTCGGCGTACGTGCTGCTCGGGTCGACAGTGATCACGTTGTTCCCGCCGAAGAAGAACACGTACAGGGCGACCAGCACGGCGACCGGCACGAGCAGCACCAGGACCGCCTTCGCCATGTCCCCGGGCGTACGGGCGAGCCGTGCCTGGGCCGAATGCGGGCTGGCGGATGCCGGTTGGGTCGTCGTCACCCTCCCATCTTGGCGTGTGCATCCGATCACGTCGTCACCAGGGCGTCTCGGTGATCGTGAAACAATGCCTGGGACACACGACTCAATGAGGAGGCGCGCGTGCCCACCGATGCTGCTCAAAACCGCATCCCGCAGAATCTCGACCGTAACCTGGCACTCGATCTGGTCCGCGTGACCGAGGCGGCGGCCATGGCCGCAGGTCGCTGGGTCGGTCGCGGCGACAAGGAAGGTGGCGACGGCGCGGCCGTCGACGCCATGCGCAAGCTGATCAACTCGATCCCAATGAGCGGCGTCGTGGTGATCGGCGAGGGCGAGAAAGACAACGCGCCGATGCTGTACAACGGCGAGGTCGTCGGCGACGGGACCGGGCCGCTGGTTGACGTGGCGGTCGACCCGGTCGACGGTACGACCCTGATGAGCAAGGGCATGCCGAACGCGCTTGCCGTTCTCGCCGTCGCCGAGCGTGGCGCGATGTTCGATCCGAGTGCCGTCTTCTACATGGACAAGCTCGTGGTCGGGCCGGACTGCGCTGACGTGATCGACATCGACGCCGGGCCGACCGAGAACATCCGGCGGATCGCGCGCGTGAAGAAGACCAGCGTGTCCGACGTGACGGTCTGCATCCTGGACCGGCCGCGCCACGATGACCTGGTCCGGGAGGTACGTGACGCGGGCGCCCGGATCCGCTTCATCAGCGACGGTGATATCGCGGGTGCGATCAGCGCGGCCCGCGACGGGTACGACACCGATGTGTTGATGGGTATCGGCGGTACGCCCGAGGGCATTACGGCAGCGTGCGCGCTGAAATGCACCGGCGGAGCGATGCAGGCGAAGCTCTGGCCTCGGGACGAGGCGGAACGCGAGAAGGCGCTCGCCGCCGGTCACGATCTGTCGCGCGTACTGCACACCGACGATCTCGTCACCGGCGACAACTGCTTCTTCGTGGCGACCGGCGTGACGAGCGGCGATCTGCTGCAGGGGGTGCGGTACCGGTCCGGCGTTGCGCATACGCAGTCGATCGTGATGCGTTCGAAGAGTGGCACGATCCGGGTTATCGACTCGTACCACCGCTTGGAGAAGTTGGGCCTCTACTCGGTGGTCGACTTCGACGGCAAACCGCTGACCTCGGACTAGCGAAGTTGATCCTGGAGTTATGAGCGCGACACGCCGTCGCTCTGCAGCATTTGCTGCTGTCGCAGCAGGTGTCAACTAACTCCAGGATCAACAAGTAGTTCTGGGGGGAGAGTTACCGGCGCCGGCATGGGTTTTGGGGGGCGGCGGCGGAACAGGATTGCGGCTACCAGGCCGCCGAGCAGGCCGAACAGGTGAGCCTGCCACGAGATCCATTTCTCCCCCGGCACCACACCCGACAGCTGTGACCAGTAGAGCAGGCCGACCAACAGCGCTACCGCGATGTTCCACCAGCTCCGCTCGACGATGCCACGCATCACGAGGAAGCCCAGGTATCCGAAGATCACGCCGCTGGCGCCGACCGTCGGGACGCTGCTGAAGAGCCAGACGCCAAGCCCGCTGATCAGCGCGATGAAGCCGGTCACCCACAGGAACCGTCTGCCGCCGCCGGCCAATACGAACGTCCCGGTGAGCAGGAGTGGGACGGCGTTGCCGTACAGGTGGGGCCAGCTCGCGTGCAGGAACGGCGCCAATACGATGCCATCCAATCCGTTGACGTGCAGCGGAACGATGGCGCCGTCGTTGTCGAGTCGATGATTGGTCAGTTGGTCGATCAACTCGATCAGGAACAGGATCGGGATCACCGCGCACATCGTGACGAAGGCGCGGCCGATCGAAGCGTAGAAAGGGGCCGTGCCGAACTGCTCCGAGGGATCACTCGGTTCGGTCGTCATACGTCGTTGTTATCAGGCGCGGCGCGGTGACGCTAGCGAAGTTTCGCGATCGCCGCGGTGATCGCGGGTGCGAACGCCGACACCTGCGTATAGACGCCCCGATACCCCGGACGCGCACAGCCGACGATGCCGATCTCGACGAACGCGTACCGGACGTCAACGCGAGCACGGCGCCCGGCAGTGAACCGTCGCATCCGACCGAGAGCCGTCGAAAGGTCGATGTCCGAAAAGTACGACATGCGGGTGAAGTCACAAGCCGACAGCTTAAGGCGTCGGACGCCAAAAACGCGGCGGCGACCAGACGAGAGTTCGTCGAGCCGCCACCGCACTATTCAGTCAAGAGACCTGCGAGCAGGTTTAATACCAGCTGTGCGCCTGCCAGAACGTCCATGCTTGGCACGGCGAGCCGTACCGGCTGGTCGTGTACCAGATGCCCCAACGGATCTGCGTCGCCGGGTTGGTCCGGTAGTCCGAAGCGCCGTCTTCGCTGGCCTTGCCCATCCGGCTGGCCGGGAGCGCCTGCGGGATGCCGTAAGAACCCGAGTGCGAGTTCTCGGCGGTCGTTCGCCAACCGCTCTCGTGCGTCCACATCTTGTCCAGGCAGACCATCTGCTCGAGCCCCAGGCCCTTTTGGACGACGATGGCGCAGCCGATCGCCTTGTTGCCGGTGTACGCCTTGCACGACGTCGGAATCGGCCCGAAATTGGGCGTCGTCGTCCGAGTGGTCGAGCGGCTCGTCGATGACGTACCGGCGGCGGCCCGGGCGGTGTCCTCGGCCTTCTTCGCGGTCGCGGCCGCCGAGCTCGCAGCGGCCGATGCGGCGCTGTTCGCGGACTGCTGCGCGGTCGCGCGGGCATTGAGTTGTGGGGTGGCCGCAAGGTAAGCAGCCTCGCGAAGCTGGGCAAGCTTCATCTGCTGCGCCGCACGCGCATTGGCGGCAGCGGCAGCCTGCTGATGATGCCGATCCATGGTGACGTAGCCACCACCGACCAGAGCAAGGACGAGCACGCCTACGGAGAGCAGACGGAGACCCGACCGACTCCACAGCCGCTTTGCGTTGGTATTCAAAGAGTTGGAACGGCCAGACTGGCGGCGCACAAGTGCGTCCCTTCGTCGGGAACAAGGACGCGGTCACGTGGCCGGGGGTCAATGCGCTAACAAACAGCCGTTCCGGACGTGCCGCGAGCGCTGCGACCCAACGATCGGGCGCGTGGCGCTCGCTCAACACCATGACCCAGCCCGGGTCCGGTTGGCAAACGCACGCGCCCGATCGTGTTACGAAGGCGGTGAAATATATCCGTCTAATTCAGACTTAATCGTGCCTATACGGGCAGATCTTCGAGAAGATCCGTGACCACTTCGGCGATGGGTGAACGCTCCGAACGGGTGAGTGTCACATGGGCGAACAGAGGATGTCCTTTGAGTGCTTCGATGACGGCGACGACTCCGTCGTGACGACCCACCCGGAGGTTGTCCCGTTGTGCCACGTCGTGCGTGAGTACGACTCGCGAACCGGTACCGATGCGAGACAGCACCGTCAGCAGTACGCCTCGTTCCAGCGACTGCGCCTCATCGACAATCACGAACGCATCGTGCAGGCTGCGGCCCCGGATATGCGTCAACGGCAACACTTCCAGCATGCCGCGGCTCATCACCTCTTCCAGCACGTTCTCGTTCACGATCGCGCCGAGCGTGTCGAAGACGGCCTGGCCCCACGGCGACATCTTCTCGGCTTCGGTGCCCGGCAGGTAGCCGAGTTCCTGGCCGCCGACCGCGTACAGCGGACGGAACACGATGACCTTCTTGTGCCGGCGCTTCTCCAGCACCTGCTCCAAGCCGGCGCAGAGCGCGAGCGCGGACTTGCCGGTGCCGGCCCGGCCACCGAGCGACACGATCCCGATCGACTCGTCCAGCAGCAGGTCAAGCGCGATCCGCTGCTCTGCCGAACGCCCGTGCAGGCCGAGTGCTTCGCGGTCACCGCGTACCAGGGTCACGGTCTTATCCGCAGTGACGCGGCCCAGCGCGGACCCGCGCGGTGAATGCAACATCAGTCCGGTGTGAATCGGCAGGCCGGCCGCTTCGTCCACGTCCAGGGTCTGGCCCGCGTAAAGCGCGGTGAGCTGCGCTTCCTCTACATCGAACTCGGCCATCCCGGTCCAGGTCGGATCGCTCGCCTGGCCATAGCGGTATTCGTCCGCCGGGACACCGACCGCGGCGGCCTTGACCCGCAGTGGCATGTCCTTCGTGACGAGCGTGACGTCGGCGCCCTCTTTGGCGAGCGCGAGCGCGACGGAAAGAATGCGAACGTCGTTCTGATCGGTACGGAATCCAAGGGGAAGTACGGAAATGTCGGTGTGATTGAGCTCCACCCGGACGGTGCCACCGGCGTCGTTCACCGGAATCGGTTCGTCGAGGCGGCCGTGCGTGACCCGGAGTTCGTCGAGGCGGCGGAGTGCGGCGCGGGCGAAGTAGCCGAGTTCGGGATGGTGTCGCTTGCCTTCCAGCTCCGAAATGACGACCAGCGGAAGGACTACCTCATGTTCGGCGAACCTGACGAAGGCTGCCGGGTCGGCCAGAAGGACCGAGGTGTCGAGTACGTACGTGTGCGTTGTGGTTGCGGGTGAACTCGAGGGGTTGACTGCTGAGACGGTCCGGCGATTAGTCACAAGGCCTGCTCCGGTGGGCGTGCACCGCGCCCATGTCGGCCACACATCCGTCTGACCGGATCGCGGAGTCGAGTGCAGCCTCCGCGATTCGAGAACGCAGTCCGGCCGGCCGGCTGACTCGGGAAATCCCCGGGTCATACCCAAGAAGGTAGCGCCCGCCGGCCATGTTGGGCTAGAGGCACGTCGAAGCTGGTCAACGTGTTTTCACTAGGGCCGGGCGTGTCTCACATGCTGGTCTAGGATCCGAACCGACGTTGCCTGTTGGCATAGGAACGCAGTGCTCGCAGGAAGTCGACGTGCCGGAAGTCGGGCCAGTTGACGTCGCAGAAGTAGAACTCGGAGTGCGCCGACTGCCATAGCAGGAACCCGGACAGTCGCTGCTCACCACTCGTTCGGATGACAAGGTCCGGATCCGGCTGACCCTTGGTATAGAGGTGTTCGGCGATGTGCTCGACATCGAGCACCTCGGCCAGCTCCTCGAGCGTGCCGCCGCTGCTCGCCTGCTGGAACAGCAGCGCCCGGACCGCGTCGGCGATCTCGCGCCGGCCGCCGTACCCGACCGCAAGATTGACGATCATGCCATGCGTACGATCCGCGGTCGCGTTCTCCGCCGCCTTGAGCGCCGCCGACGTGGCCGCGGGAAGCACATCGAGCGCGCCGACCGGCCGGAGTTGCCAGCGGCCGTCTTCGGCGAGTTCGCCGGCCAGATCTTCGATGATCTTCAACAGCGGATCGAGTTCGGCCGCCGGGCGCCGGAGGTTCTCGGTGCCCAGCAGGTAAAGCGTGACGTGCCCGATGCCGGCCCGCTCGCACCAGCTGAGTACCGCCTTGATTTTCTCGGCGCCGACCCGGTGCCCGTCATTCGGATCGACGTAGCCCATCTCCCGAGCCCACCGCCGGTTGCCGTCGCACATCAGGCCGACGTGGTGCGGCCGCGGCTTGTTGGCCAGCGACATCAGCAGGCGCTTCTCGTACACCGAATAAATCAGATTCCGCACGTCTTGGAGACTATCCCTCAGACGAAACGCCGCCGCCCGGTCGCCCGGACGGCGGCGCTCTTACAAGATCCGTTACTCGACGCCGAGGCGTGCTTTCAAGGCATCGAGTTCGGCCCAGAGGACACCTGGGAGCTTCTCGCCGAACTGCTCGAACCATGCCACGACCTGCGGGATCTCGGCACGCCACTCGTCGGTGTCGACGCGGAGCGCAGCCTCGATGTCGGCCGCCGAAAGATCAAGCCCATCAAGATCAAGCGAGTCAGGCGTGGGTACGTGCCCGATCGCGGTCTCCACCGCGGATGCCTTTCCTTCGATGCGCTCGATCACCCACTTCAATACCCGGCTGTTCTCGCCGAACCCGGGCCAGAGGAACTGACCCTCGTCGCCCCGGCGGAACCAGTTCACGTAGAAGATCTTCGGGAGCAACGACGCGTCGCCGGCGCGGTCGCCGCCACCCTTGCCCATCTGGATCCAGTGATTGAAGTAATCACCGGCGTTGTAACCGATGAACGGGAGCATCGCCATCGGGTCGCGGCGGACCACGCCGACCTCGCCAACCGCGGCCGCCGTGGTCTCGGACGAGAGCGTTGCGCCCATGTAGACGCCGTGCACCCAGTCCCGAGCCTCGGTGACCAGCGGAATCGTGGTCTTACGGCGACCGCCGAACAGAATCGCATCGATCGGTACGCCCTGCGGGTCCTCATACTCGTCGGCGAGGATCGGGCACTGCGTGATCGGCGTGCAGAAGCGGCTGTTCGGGTGGCTCGACACGTTCTCCGAGGCCGGCGTCCAGTCGTTGCCGTGCCAGTCGATCAGGTGCGCGGGCGGCTCGCCCATGCCCTCCCACCACACGTCGCCGTCATCGGTACGGGCGACGTTCGTGAACAGCGTGTTGCCCTTGGCGATCGTGCGCATCGCGTTCGGGTTCGTCTTGTAGTCGGTACCCGGTGCCACGCCGAACAGGCCGTACTCCGGATTCACCGCGTACAGGCGACCGTCGGCGCCGTAGCGCATCCAGGCGATGTCGTCGCCGAGCGTACGGACGGTCCAGCCGGGAATCGTCGGCTCGAGCATCGCCAGGTTCGTCTTGCCGCAGGCCGACGGGAACGCACCCGCGACGTGGTAGACCTTGCCCTCGGGCGACGTGAGTTTGAGGATCAGCATGTGCTCGGCCAGCCAGCCCTCGTCCCGGCCCATCACGCTGGCGATCCGCAGCGAGTAGCACTTCTTGCCGAGCAACGAGTTGCCGCCGTAGCCGGAACCGTACGACCAGATCATCCGCTCTTCGGGGAAGTGCGAGATGTATTTCTCCTCGTTGCACGGCCACGGGACATCCGCTTCGCCGTCCGCGAGCGGGGCACCGACGCTGTGCAGGGCCGGTACGAAGACGGCGTCGTCACCCATCGCTTCCAGCACGTGCGTACCCATGCGCGTCATGATCTTCATGGACATCACGACGTACGCGCTGTCGGTGATCTCGACACCGAACATCGGGTTGTCGGCGGTCAGTGGCCCCATGCAGAACGGAATCACGTACATCGTGCGACCGACCATGCAGCCGCGGTACAGCTCGGTCATGAGGCTCTTCATGTCGGCCGGCGCCATCCAGTTGTTCGTCGGCCCGGCGTCGTCCGGGTCGACCGAACAAATGAACGTGCGCTGCTCGACCCGCGCCACATCGGTCGGATCGGTCTTTGCCCAGAACGAGTTCGGCTTCAACTCGTCGTTGAGCCGGACGAGCGTACCGGCGGCGACGAGTTCGTCCGATGAGTCGCTTCCACTCCGCGTCCGAGCCATCGACCCAGACGATCCGGTCGGGCGTGGTGAGTTCGGCTACTTCCCGAACCCAGGCGAGAAGGCGCTGGTGGGTGGTCGGTTCGTGGTCCAACCCGAGCGGGAAGGTGGACGTAGCGGTCATGACGCGATCTCCTTTGGTCGTCGTCGTCGTGCAGTTTGGCCATGGATTCCGGGTACGGCTCATGGCCGATCGGGTGCTGGCGTCGCCAAGATCATTAGCGACAGCGATGCCGGTTCGGTCATGTAAAACCGATGGACATCCGAAGTTCCGCTCAGCGTAAGCCCGGATACCGTCCCAGTCATTGGGAGAGCTTGTGAAAAAGTGCACAAGGTTGCAGATTCTGCGGACGGATGTTTGCTAGCGCTCGGTTAACGGATTCTCGCTGCACATTCGCGCATTGCTCGGGCTTTCGTCTTAGCGACAAGTGGGCCGGTCAATTTCGGTACGCTTTCGTGCGTGCCCGAACGCTCCGCCTCGGATGCCGGACCACCCGACACTCGTACGTACTATTCGCGGCTGCGAGTCGACCTCCAGGAAGTGGGCCGATTCAGCGTCGTCGGAATCGTGGCCTGGATCGTCGATACGCTCGCTTTCAACGTCGCGCTCAGCTTGCTCGCCGAGGATTGGCTGGCCGCCGCGGTCATTTCCACCTGCATTTCGGCGACCGTTGCATTCATCGGCAATCGATTCTGGACCTGGCGCGATCGGCCGCGGTCGAGCCTGCGACGCGAATACATCCTGTACGCCGTGTTCAACGTGATGGGCCTGCTGATCAGCCTCGCGTGCCTGTGGATCAGCCACAGCCTGCTCGGCGCATGGCGACCGAACATCTTCCACACCAGACTCGCCGACAACATCGCCAAGCAGGGCTTCGGGCTGATCTTGGGCACGGTCTTCCGCTTCTGGGCGTACCGGCGGTACGTGTTCTCGGCGGCGCTGCCGCCTGAGCCCGTACCCGCGACTGACGTGACCTGAACCGCAGCTGTGCAGCGCAGCATGCGGATCACAGGTAGCTCCCGTAATGTGGTGCTGGTGCGTCTGATCCGATTGATCCCCGAGCACCGCCGCAGCCTCGTCAAGGAGCTGGTCACGTTCGGCTCGGTCGGCGCCTTCAACACGGCGTTCGGCATGGTTCTGTTCAATGTCTTCTTCTCGCTGGGCAGCCTGACCGCCAATACGATCTCCACCGCTATCGCCACGTGTTGCTCATTCGTGCTGAATCGGCACGTCACGTACCGTCACCGCGCTCGGACGCCACTGATCCGCGAGCTGCCGCTGTTCGCGTTCCTGAATCTGATCGGTCTCGGCATCCAGCTGGCCATCCTGCACGGCGGCTCGCTCCTGTTCGGCGTGGACAGCGCCGACCGGCTCGGCCAGAACGCGCTGCGCTTCGGCAGCGTCGCAGTCAGTACGGTCTTCCTGCTGCTCACCTACCGGACGTTCGTTTTCAAGAAGCATCCGGCCGAGGCTGAGGCGGCGCTGACAAGCATCGTTCCGGTCACGCCCGACATGATCGAGGACGATCTCGACGACGACGTTGCCGAGTTCGATTTGCTGACCGAGCCACTCGAAGCCGAGCTCCAACCGCGGCGCGAAGGCGCCCGGGCCGGCGTCAACGGCCCGCGGTAACGCTCTCTAGATGATCCGCTCGGGTACCGGTGCGCCGGCCGAGTTGTTCTTCGAGGACATGACGGTCGGCACCACATATGACCTCGGCACCGTCACAATCGATCGCGCCGAGATGCTGGCGTTCGCGCAGCGTTTCGACCCGCAGTGGTACCACGTCAACCAAGATCTTGCCGAAACCACCGCGTACGGCGACATCATCGCGAGCGGCTTCTTCACCGCGTCCCTGTTCATGCGGGCGTACGTCGACCACGTGCTGGCCCGCGCGGCGGGCAACGCGTCGCCCGGCCTCGAGGAACTGCGCTGGCTGGCGCCGGTGTACGCCGGCGACGTCCTCGCGACCCGCCTTGATGTGCTGGGTGCGGACCGCTCCGCTTCTCGGCCCGGCTACGGAACGTTGCGCCTTCGGGCGACGATGACCCGGCGTAACGGAGATCACAAAGACGTCCTGCGAACGACGTTCCGTGGATGGTTCGCGCTGCGGCCATAAAAAGATCCGGGCACCCGACGGGCACCCGGATCTTTCGCTTACCCCTGGATCAGCTGTTTTCCTTGCTCAGCTGCTGGGTCGAACCGTCGTTCGGGCTCTTCTGCGCGGGCGGGCGAACGTCGTCCGGGTCGATCAGCTCGTGCAGTTCACGAGCCACCCGTACGACGTGCGGAATCTCCTTCAGCGGCTCCTGGCCGCGCTCGCCCGCCGACTCGATGATCAGCGTGCCGCTGCCGATCAGCCGGTCGAAGAACGACTGGTGGGATGCCACGTCGCTGACCCGGTTGAGCGGGATGTTCTCCATGTCGCGGCTGAATACGCCGGTCCGCGTGATAACCCGCTCATTCGTGAAAACGTAGTGCGTGGCGCGCCACTTCATGAACGGCCACAGCCAGAACACCACGATGAGGGCGAGCGCGATCACCGCGAAGATGAGCGTGACAACTTCGCCCGGATTCCACCACCACACCAAGCCCATGCCGACCAGGCTGGCAATCAGAATGGCGAACGGTCCGACCACCGACTTCCAGTGCGGGTGGAGATGCATGACCACACTTTCGTTGCTGGTCAGCTCATTTTCCGGAAACCCCACACCAACCTCCCTCAGTTTTCACTTTCATTTATCCGGGCATGACGGTAGCGGAGACCGTCACCGTTCGGTCTCCCCTGAACGTTCTGCATTTACTACGGGCTGTTGTCCGTACGTACGTGAACGACGTCACCGGCTGCGATGCTGCGCCCGTCGACGACCAGGCACCCATCGTCGTCCACCGATGTGGCCATGCCGACAAGATGTTCGCCGCCGGGCAACTCCACGCGTACGGTCCGGCCGATCGTCGCGCAGTGGAACCGGTAAAGCTCCAGCAGGCCGCTCCGCTCCGGGTCACCGTCGGCGTCGCGCCAGGCGGCGTACCGATCGGCGAACGTACGCAACAGCGCGCGCAACAGCGGATCACGGTCCACACACGACGATCCCGACAGTTGCAACGACGTCGCGTCGGGCCTCGGCAACTCGGGTTCGCGCAGCGTGACGTTCAGGCCGATGCCGACCACGACGGCCGGGGCGGTTCCGTTCGGCGAGGCGACCGTCTCCGCGAGTACGCCGGCGCACTTGCGATCCGCGATCAGCAGGTCGTTCGGCCACTTGAGGACGGCGTCCACGTCGCCCATTCGCCGAACCGACTGCGCGAGCGCGACGCCCGCGAGAAGCGGCAGGTGGGCGTACCGCCGGAGGGGTATCGGCGACCAGCCGCGATCCGGCACCGCCGCGCCCGGCCGGAGCAGCATGCTGACCGCGATGCCGGCCGCGGGCGGTGACGTCCACTGCCGATCAAGTCGGCCGCGCCCGGCGGTCTGCTCGTCCGCGACCACGGCCAAGCCTTCGGGGGCGCCGTCCCGGGCCGCCGCGGCCGCGTCGGCGTTCGTCGACCCGGTCTGGAACCGGTAGCGCACGTCGGTCCACAACCCGCCGTCCACGATGAGCGCCCGGCGAAGTGCGCGCTCGGACAGCGGCGGACGTTCCAGATCCGAATAAGGCGACCCCACCTCGGAAGCCTAGCCACGCCGAATCCACGGCGGCGACCCGGTTGCGCGAAGTTGATCCTGGAGTTAGTAGCGCGACACACCGTCGAAGCGTCAACTAAGTCCAGGATCAACAGGGGCTCTCACTGGGGGTTGGGGAGGCGGCGATCGGTGGCGGATAGCATCGGGGCGTGACGGCCGAGACGCAAGCGCAGAACCTTCATACGACCGCGGGCAAGCTCGAAGATCATCGAAGGCGGCTGGAGGAGGCGGTACACGCCGGGTCGGCGCGCGCGATCGAAAAGCAGCACGCCCGCGGCAAGAAGACCGCCCGTGAGCGCATCGACGCGCTGCTCGACGAGGGATCGTTCGTCGAACTCGACGAGTTCGCGCGGCACCGTTCGACGAACTTCGGCATGGAGAACTCCCGGCCGTACGGGGATGGCGTGGTGACCGGCTACGGCACGGTCGACGGCCGCCCCGTCTGCGTGTTCGCGCAGGACTTCACGATTTTCGGCGGCTCGCTCGGCGAGGTATTCGGCGAGAAGATCGTCAAGGTCATGGACATGGCGATGAAGACCGGGTGCCCGGTGATCGGCATCAACGACTCCGGCGGCGCTCGCATCCAGGAGGGTGTGGCATCCCTCGGCCTGTACGGCGAGATCTTCTTCCGCAACGTGCGCGCGTCCGGCGTGATCCCGCAGATCTCCCTGGTCGTGGGCCCGTGCGCGGGTGGCGCCGTGTATTCGCCGGCGGTCACCGACTTCACCGTCATGGTCGACAAGACCTCACACATGTTCATCACCGGCCCGGACGTGATCAAGACGGTGACCGGCGAGGACGTCGGCATGGAGGAGCTCGGTGGCGCCCGTACGCACAACACCAAGTCCGGCAACGCGCACTATCTGGCCACGGACGAGGACGACGCGTTCGAGTACGTGAAGGCGCTGCTCTCGTACCTGCCGTCCAACAATCTGGACGAGCCCGTGGTCTACGACGTCATCTCGCCGATCGACCCGACAGAGGCTGACGAAGAGCTGGACACGCTGATCCCCGACTCCGCGAACCAGCCGTACGACATGCATCGGGTGATCGAGAGCATCCTCGACGACGGCGAGTTCCTCGAGGTACACCAGCTGTTCGCGCAGAACATCATCGTCGGCTTCGGTCGCGTCGAAGGCCGCCCGGTCGGCGTCGTGGCGAACCAGCCGATGCACTTCGCCGGCTGTCTCGATATCGATGCCTCTGAAAAGGCGGCTCGGTTCGTGCGTACCTGTGACGCGTTTAATGTTCCGGTCTTGACGTTCGTCGACGTGCCCGGGTTCCTTCCCGGAACCGATCAGGAGTGGGACGGCATCATCCGCCGCGGCGCCAAACTGATCTACGCGTACGCCGAGGCCACCGTCCCGAAGATCACCGTGATCACGCGCAAGTCGTACGGCGGCGCGTACGACGTGATGGGCTCGAAGCACATGGGCGCGGATCTGAACTTCGCGTGGCCGACCGCACAGATCGCGGTGATGGGCGCACAGGGCGCGGTGAACATCCTGTACCGCTCGGAACTCAAGGACGCGGCCGATCCGATCGCGAAGCGGGCCGAGTTGGTCGAAGAGTACGAAGACACGCTGGTCAACCCGTATGTGGCGGCCGAACGTGGCTATGTGGACTCGGTCATCGCGCCGTCGGCGACCAGGTCGCAGATCGTACGCGGGCTGCGTCAGCTGCGGAACAAGCGCGACAGCCTGCCGCCGAAGAAGCACGGAAACATTCCGTTGTAGATTGCCCGGATGGTTTCCCCCACCGGCTACACGTGCGGCAGTTGCGGGCAGGTCCACGACGAGCTTCCGACGTCGTACCGCACCACTGCGCCCGATTACTGGTCCGACGAACTCGCCGACGACGAGCACAGCGATCTGAATGACGACCTTTGCATCATCCGCGGCGAGCACTTCTTCGTGCAGGGCAACCTACACATCCCGATCACCGACACCGGCGAGTCGTTCCATTGGGGTGTCTGGGTCTCGCTGTCGAAGGAGAACTTCGCCCGCATGATCGAGGTTTGGGAGCAGGACGGTCGCGAGTCCGAGCCTCCGTATTTCGGCTGGCTGTCCACGTCGCTACCGTACGAGCCGGGCACGCTCAGCCTGAAGACGAACGTGCACACGAACCCGGTCGGCGAGAAGCCGTGGATCGAGATCGAGCCGACCGACCATCCGCTCGCCGTCGAAGTGGCAGCCGGGATGACCAGCGCTCGCGTGCAGGAACTCGCCGAGCGGCTGATGCACGGGTAGCGGATATGCTCGGCTCATGTCCGACCCGATGTTTCGCGTGACTCGCGGCAATCCGACACCGGAAGAGCTGGCCGCGCTGGTCGGCGTGCTTTGGACGCGTCGGCAGTCAGCGGCTGCGGCGCCACGGACGCCAATCGGCTCACGGTGGCGCGCGCCGCTGCCCGGCCCGCTGCCACAGCCTGGCCGGGGTGTGTGGTCCGGCAAGTTCTAGGGGTACACGCTCGATAAGATCCCAATCGTGACCGACGTACCCCGCCTTGTGCTCGCTTCGCAAAGTCCGGCCCGTCTTCGGACGCTCGCCGCCGCCGGTATCGAGGCCGAAGTGATCGTGAGCGGCGTCGACGAATCTGCGGTCGACGCGACTCGGCCGGACAAGCTGAGTGCCGTCCTGGCCCGGATGAAGGCCGAGGCGGTCGCGATGCGCCTGCGCACATCCGAGCGCTACCGCGAAAATCTTCTGATCCTCGGCTGCGATTCGGTGCTCTGGTTCGATGGCCGGATCCTCGGCAAGCCGCTCGATGCCGCCGAGGCGACCACTCGCTGGCGCGAGATGCGGGGCCGAGAGGGTGTCCTGCACACCGGCCACTGCCTGGTCGATCTGCGGACGGACCGCGCTGCGGAAATCCCCGCCGCGACCGTCGTCCGGTTCGCCGACATCTCCGACGACGAGATCGATGCGTACGTCGCGACCGGCGAACCGCTGGAAGTCGCGGGCTCTTTCACGATCGACGGAATCGGCAGCGCGTTCGTCTCGTCGATCGTCGGTGACCACGGCACCGTCGTCGGACTGTCCATGCCGGTGCTGCGACTTCTGTTGGCCGAACACGGCGTCCCGATCACCGACTTGTGGCACATCGACGCCCGATGACCGGACCGCCCACTACATTTGTTCGGCAAGTCGACGTAAACGTGCGACGGCCTAGGACAAGTCCTGGTTTAACATAAACGTTCTGCTTTGTGGACGACTGACCCTATGCTTCCGCCCCAGCTTGAGTCATCGACATATCCGGATCTGGAGGAGCGATGCCAGGCTCTCTGAATGACGCCGGTTCTGTGGTCGTGGTGATCCCGACCTACAACGAGTCTTCGAATATGGAGACGATCCTCAACCGGCTGGCGGCGCTTCCGATCTCGAACCTGCGCGTCGTGATCGTCGACGACTCCTCGCCTGATGGTACGGCCGACGAGGCGGAACGAGTCGGTACGACGCTCGCCGCGTCGCGCCCGGAGTTCGTCACGGTGGTCCGGCGGACGACGAAGGACGGTCTCGGCCGGGCGTACGTCGCCGGGATGACGACGGCGCTGACGATGGATGCCGATCTGCTGGTGCAGATGGACGCGGACCTGAGTCACCAGCCGGAGTACATCCCGCCGATGATCGAGAAGCTGCTGGACGAGGATGCCGACGTCGTGATCGGCAGCCGATACGTCCCGGGTGGGTCGCTCGCCGACGACTGGCAGCTGCACCGTCGCCTGCTCAGCGGCTGGGCGAATTTCTACGTCAACGCGATCCTGGGCCTCAAGGTCCGGGACGCGACCGCCGGTTTCAAGGTGTGGCAGGCGCCGATCCTCGACAAGATCGGGCTCGACAAGATCCGCAGCAACGGCTACAGCTTCCAGGTCGAGATGAACTACGTTTGCCAACGCCTCGGCGGCAAGATCGTCGAGTATCCGATCCATTTCCACGAGCGCGAATCCGGGTTCAGCAAGATGAGCCTCGGCGTCAAAATCGAGAGCGCGAAGCTTCCACTGAAACTGCGCTGGTCCAAGACTCGCTGACGAGGCTGGGCGGCTGACTAGGCTGGACGCATGGCTTTCAAAACGATTGGCATCTCGGACGAACTTCACGACTACGTGATCGCGCATGGCGCCACGCCGGATGAGCTGGACCAACGGCTTGCGGCCGAGACGCAATCCGCGCTCGGCGACCGCGCGGTTATGCAAATCGCGCCGGAGCAGGCACCCTTCCTGACGATTCTCACGAAGGCGCTCGGCGTGAAGTACGCCGTGGAGGTCGGGACGTTCACGGGTCGCTCGTCGATCTCGATCGCGCGCGGCCTGCCCGATGATGGCCGGCTGATCTGCTGCGACATCTCCGACGAGTACACGTCGATCGCCCGGCGCTACTGGCACGAGGCCGGCTTGGCCGACAAGATCGAGCTGCGCATCGGGCCGGCCGCCGAAACGCTCGCCGCGATGCCAACCGAACCGCACATCGACCTCGCGTTCATCGATGCCGACAAGACCGGCTACCCGACGTACTGGAACGAGATCGTCCCCCGTATGCGCGAGGGCGGTGTGATCCTCGTCGACAACGTGCTGCGTGGTGGCCGGATCGTGCGCCCGCCGACCAACCCGGACGACGCGGCCATGGGCCCGTTCAACGATATGGTGGCCGCCGATACCAGGGTGCAGTCCATGATCATGCCGTTCGCCGACGGAATCACGTTCGCTCTGAAGCTTTAATGGGTCAGGCCGCCGAGCTTGTCGGGGTTCAGGATGAAGCGCATCGCGGCGATCCGGTCGTCTTCGATGTCGAGGTGCACCGAGCCCACGACCTGACCGTCCACCGTCGCGAGCAGCGCCAACTCCCCGTTGATCGTCGCGGTCTCGATCCGCAGGTCCTGACCCACGAGCTTCCCCAGTACGCCGAGAAGCCAACGGCCGACGTTGTCGGCGCCGACGATCGGCCGCCGAGCGGCGGTAACCTTGCCGCCGCCATCCGACCAGACGGTCACGTCCGGTGCGAGCAGCGCCATCAACGGTTCGAGTTCACCACCGGCACAGGCCTCCTGAAAGCGGGCCACGAGCGCGGCTCGCGTTGCCGGGTCGGCCGAATAGCGTGGCCGGCGCGCTTGCACATGTCCGCGGGCTCGGTGGGCCAGCTGGCGTACGGCGGCCGGATCGCGGTCGATCATCTCGGCGATTTCCGGATGCGAGTATCCGAACACATCTCCCAGCACGAAGACGGCGCGTTCCAACGGGGTGAGGCTCTCCAGCACGACCAGCATCGCGATCGAGACGGATTCCGCCATCTCCACCTCCTCGGCCACGTCGCCGTCGGCGGCCAGCAGCGGTTCCGGGAGCCACGGACCGACGTAGGTCTCGCGGCGCGCCCGAGCCGACGTCATTTCGTTGAGTGCGAGGTTCGTGACGGTCTTCACGAGATACGGCACCGGTGCCCGTACCGCCTCCGGATCGGTTGCCGACCACCGCAGCCATGCGTCCTGCACGATGTCCTCGGCGTCCGCGACGCTGCCGGTCATCCGGTACGCGACCGAGAACAACAGGCTGCGATGGTCGGTGAAGACGTCCGTCATGACCTCAGCGTGGCACGCTGATCATTCGCCATCTCGGCGAGTCCGGATTCCGCGTTCGGATAGTGCGGAGTCCATCCGAGTTCGGCTCTTGCTTTGTCGTTGCTCAGTCGCAGATCGGTCTTCAACATCGCGCTGAGCAGCCGCATCGGGCTCAGCACCCAGGCCGGGACGGACAGCGGCTTCGGTGTGCCGAACGCAGCGGCAACCGCGCGGACATGATCGCCGAACGCGAGAGGTCCGTCGTCGACGATGTTGTACGCCTGACCTGCCCGCCCGTGCTCGATCGCGGTCAAGACGGCGTACGCGGCGTCTTCGAGGTGTACCCAGGGCAACACGCGACCCTGTGACTTCGGGGCCGGAAGGGACCGTTTGCGCAGCGCGTCGATGATCGTCTCGGTACCTCCCGGCCCGTAGAACAGCCCGAACCGGAGACTCACACCGTCCACGTCCGGGATGCCGAACGTCAGCTCCTCCTTCGTCCGCATCGCGGCCACATGCGCTTCGATATGTGTATCGGCCTGCCGCGGGGCGAACGGGTCGGCCTCGGTCAGGACGCCGTTGTGCGGCCCGTACCCGTACCCGAAGATCATCGACTCGGTAATGAACCGGGACGCGCCGACGGCGGTCGTGGCCTCGACCAGATTGCGCATGCCGACCGTGCGCAGCACGTCGGTGGCGATCATGTCACGATGCCGGGCCGGCGGTCGTTTGAGCGCGGTCGCGGCGTGGATCACGATGTCGAACCTCTGCCCACGCACAGCGCTGAGCACCTGGTCACGGTCGTTGAGATCGGCTCGAAGCTGGTTTCCGCTGCCGCGTCCGATCCCAGTCACGGTGTAGCCGGCATCGGACAGCACGCGGTCGATGTGGCCGCCGAACACGCCGGTGGCCCCGGCCAGGAGTACGGCCTTCGATGAAGATGATGTCGTCATGCCCGGTAGACCGCGCAGGCCGCCCAAGTGTGACATGGGCGGCCTGAGAAATTCCTCGGAAATTATCGGACGCTCTTCGCGAACGACCGCGCCGCCCACACCACCGACAGCACGGTCAGCGCGCCGAGGATGACCAGCGACTGCCATACGTGCGGGTTGCCCGGGTCACCCGCGAACAGCGCTCGGGTGCCGTCGACCGCCCATGTGAACGGGTTCCACCGGGACACCTCCTGCAGCCAGTGCGGCGCGGTGGACATCGGCAGCAGGATGCCGGAGAGCAGGAGGATCGGGATACCGACCGCGTTCAGCAGCGGTGCCAGCGCGTCTTCGCTGCGCAACTTGAGCGCCACCGCGTACGACACCGCGGACAGCATCATGCCAATCAGTCCGAGTAGCACGAACGCGAGGACGATGTCGCCGACCTGCCCGGAGAGGCCGAGCGGAATCGACAACACGGTGATCAGCGCGCACTGGAACACGAGCGTCACCACATCGCGCAGCGATCGACCGAACAGCATCGCGAGACGGCTGACCGGAGTCACGCGGGTACGCTCGATCACCCCGGCTCGCAGCTCGCTGATCAGCGCGAAGCCGACGAAGAACGTGCCGAAGATCGCGAGCTGTACGAGCACACCGGGGACGAAGATCCGGTACGCCTCGGCGTTGGGCACCCGCAGCGCGTTCTTGAGCAGCGGGCCGAAGAGGAACAGGTAATACAGCGGCTGGATGATGCCGACAATCAGCCAGACCGGATTCCGAAGGACGAGCGCGAACTGCCGCTGGAACAGCAACCAGGTGTCGCGAGCGAGTTTCATCGTGGCCTCTCAGGACTCTCGGAGGGATCGGCCGGTCTTGGCCAGGAAGACATCGTCGAGGCTCGGGCGATGCAGCTCGATCGAGTGAAGTTCGGCGCCGGATCCGTCGAGCGCGCGAAGCATCAGCGGAATGGCGGTCGCGCCCTCGTCGACGTAGAGCTTGAGGCCGCCTTCGACGGATTCGAGCCGGTGGACGTAGCGCTCGACCTTCAGTCGCGCCTCGGCGGTCTCGATCGCCCCGATCAGCCCGAGCGTCACGATGTCGCCCGAGATGGACTGCTTGAGCGACTCGGGCGTACCTTCGGCCACGATCTCGCCACCATCCATGATGGAGATCCGGTCGCAGAGCGCATCCGCCTCTTCCAGGTAATGCGTGGTGAGGAAGACAGTGGTGCCTTCATCGCGAAGGCGGCGTACCTCGTCCCACATGTGCGCACGCGACTGCGGATCGAGGCCGGTGGTCGGCTCGTCGAGGAAGACGATGCTCGGCTCGTGGATGATGCCGAGCGCGATGTCGACGCGGCGGCGCTGGCCGCCCGAGTAGGTCTTGCACTTGCGGTCGCCGAACTCGGTCAGCTGAAATGCGTCCAGCGCCTTCGTGGCCCGCCGCTGCGCCTCGGCTTTGCCGATCCCGTACAGCCGAGCCTGCAGCACCAGTTCCTCGCGTGCGCTGACCTCGTCCCACGTGCTGCCGCCCTGGGCCACGTACCCGATCCGGCGGCGCACCTCGCCCGGATCTTTACGCAGGTCGGCGCCCGCAATCATGGCGTCGCCGCCGTCCGGCTCGATCAGCGTCGCGAGCATGCGCAGCGTGGTGGTCTTGCCGGCTCCGTTGGGGCCGAGGAACCCAAAGATCTCACCTTCGGTCACGGTCAGATCGACGCCCCGGACCGCTTCGACCGCACCCTTGCGCGTCTTGAAGGACTTTCTGAGCGCGGTGGTTTCAATGATCACCGGACACACCTCCTGGTTTCGACGCCAGGCTAACGCGATATGTCGCGAGCGGTCAAGTTTGATTATTACTTGATTTCACCGACCGCGGAGTGTCCCGGGAACGGCGCCATCGTCTCAGGGAAGTACGACGTTCCTGCTTCGATCTCGCCCGCAATGCGCTCGCACCAGGGAATCTCCGCCTCCATCAAGACAATCGACCGTTCCAGCATCCAACCGACGTGAGTCGGCTTGGCCGTACGCATCCAGTCGCTGTCGACGGCGGCGCGAAGACGATCGGCGTTCGCTCGCAGCATCCGAGCACGGTTGCGCAGCGCCGCCGTCGCCTCCTCACGCGGAAGGGCGGGCAAGAACGCGACCGCCGCCTGGAACGGGTCGAGCGACTGCGCGTACTCCCACCAGTACTTCCGCAACAGATCCTGGAACTCCGAGTCACCTTTGGGCGTCGTCCGGTACGTCGTCCGCGCTGGGCGGGAGCCGACCTGCTCGGTAGCGACCTCGTCCAGCAGGCCTTCTTCGGCAAGCTTCTTGAGCGCGTGATAAATCGATCCGGGCGCGACACTGGCCCACTGGTCTGCTTCCCAGCTCAGTAGCTCTCGTCTCACGTCATATCCATGGACGGGTTGCATCCATCTGACTAGTCCCAAGATCATCATTCTCGTCGTTGACACGTCTTTAGCTTATTTGTGGTCGTGGTCTAGGGCTGCTGGGTGACATTGCGGTGTCAAGTGGTTGCGGTTTGGGCGGTTGGCCGACTTTGCCCACTCCGGGCGGTCAGGCTTGATCCCTCCGTGGGCAAAGTCGGCCAACCGCCCCGTCGTGGTACAGGTAGGACCATCAGTTGCGGGTTTATAAACACCCACGTCCTCGTGGCGTCGAAAGAAACTTCGGACCCACGCCCCAGCCGCTTCCGGGCTGGTGGCCACCAGGTGGCAGGCCCAGCCACGAACACTCCGGTGCAACGGCGCTCTTCTGATGCCACGATGACGTGGGTGTCCGAAAAAAAACCTGTCCGGCTCATACCTACCTGAACCACGACGGGGCGGTTGGCCGACATTGACTGCGTCGGGATCAAGCCTGACCGCCCAGAGCAGGCAATGTCGGCCAACCGCCCTAGACCGCAACCACGATGAACGCCAAGATCAAAACAGAAGCTAAACTACCGCTAAGTCACATAAGGAGCGGCCAAAGATGCGCAAAGTCCTCATCGCCAATCGCGGCGAAATCGCCGTCCGTGTCATACGCGCTTGCAAAGATGCCGGACTTCAGAGCGTGAGCGTGTACGCCGACTCCGACCGTGATGCACCGCACTCGAAACTGGCGGATGAGGCGTACGCGCTGGGTGGCGATACCGCGTCGGACACGTATCTCCGGATCGACAAGCTGCTCGACGTGGCCGCGCGTGCCGGGGCCGACGGTGTCCATCCCGGCTACGGATTCCTCTCCGAGAACGCCGACTTCGCGCAGGCCGTGATCGACGCTGGACTGACCTGGATCGGCCCGACACCGCAGGCGATCCGGGACCTCGGCGACAAGGTGACCGCTCGGCACATCGCGGCTCGGGCCGGCGCGCCGCTCGTCCCCGGTACGCCCGACCCGGTCGCCGGACCGGCCGAGGTGATCGAGTTCGCGAAGGCGTTCGGGCTGCCGGTAGCGATCAAGGCGGCGTTCGGCGGCGGCGGGCGTGGGCTCAAGGTCGCCCGTACGCTCGAGGAAATCCCGGAGCTGTTCGCGTCGGCAACCCGCGAGGCGGTCGCGGCATTCGGTCGCGGCGAGTGCTTCGTCGAGCGCTATCTCGACCAGCCGCGACACGTGGAGGCGCAGGTACTCGCGGATACCCACGGCAACGTGATCGTGGTCGGTACGCGTGACTGCTCACTCCAGCGCCGTCACCAGAAACTCGTCGAGGAGGCGCCGGCGCCGTTCCTGACCGATGCTCAACGCGCCGAGATCCACTCCAGCGCGAAGGCAATCTGCCGGGAGGCCGGGTACCACGGTGCCGGTACGGTCGAGTATCTCGTCGGACGCGACGGCACGATCTCGTTCCTCGAAGTGAACACGCGACTGCAGGTGGAACATCCGGTGACCGAGGAGACCGCAGGCGTGGACCTGGTCCGCGAGCAGTTCCGGATCGCGGACGGTTTTCCCCTCGCCATGACCGAGGATCCGGCACCGCGCGGACACGCGATCGAGTTCCGGATCAACGGCGAGGACCCAGGCCGCGGGTTCCTGCCCGCCCCGGGCGTTGTGACCACGCTCGTGCTGCCGTCCGGCCCGGGCGTACGGGTGGACGCCGGGATCGAATCCGGCAGCGTGATCGGCGGCAACTTCGACTCGCTGCTGGCGAAGGTGATCGTGACCGGAGCAACCCGCGCCGAGTGCTTGGAGCGAGCCGTCCGGGTCCTCGACGAAATGGTCGTCGACGGTATGGCCACCGCGTTGACGTTCCACCGGCTCATCGTGCGCGATCCCGCGTTCACGGCCGAGCCGTTCACCGTCCACACGCGATGGATCGAGACCGAGTGGGCGGGTGGCGTACCGCCGTTTGCCGGCGCCGCGATCGCGGACGAAGCCGACGAGCGCGAGACGATCGTGGTCGAGGTCGGCGGAAAGCGCCTCGAGGTCAGCGTTCCGGCGATGGCGGGTCCGGTTGCGCGTACCACTAATGCTCCTAAAAGGACTGGATCGGGCCGCAAGGCGCACGCGGCCGCGAGTGGCGACTCGCTCGCGTCGCCGATGCAGGGCACGATCGTCAAGCTCGGCGTCGCAGAGGGCGACGAGGTCGCCGAGGGTGACCTGATCGTCGTGCTGGAGGCGATGAAAATGGAGCAGCCTCTGAACGCGCACAAGAGCGGCGTGGTGTCCGGCTTGGGCGTGGCGATCGGCGATGTGGTGACTCCCGGCGCCACGATTTGCGAGATCAAGTAGGCACTGCCATGCTTTCGCGATGCCGCCGGTGCATCACGAACTTCGATCGCTTCCGTTCCGCGGCAGCTCGGCGATCACGCGCGGTCTGATCACACGCGGTGCATTGCGGGGCAAGGCATGGCGGCGGTTAATGTCCGATGTGTACATTAGTGCCGACATTGAGATGGACTACCGCCTGTGGTGTTGTGCGGTCGCGCAGTACGTCGCGCCGCGCGGTGCGATCGGCGGTTTGAGCGCGGCCTACCTGCACGGCGTCGACCTGCGTCCGTCGATGTCATCGTCGGCCCCATCGTCGTCCTCGTTGGCGGCGGCATCGGCGGCGGGCGGGTTCGAGCCGATTGACGCCGTCGTGCCGACGGCGGTCCGAAAAGCGGGCGCGCCGCAGGTCAAGCTGGTCCGATCGCCGCTACCACCGTCGCACGTTTCCGACACCACGGGTGTACGCGCAACCACCCCGATCCGCACCGCATTCGATCTCGGGCGTCAACTGCCTCTCGTCGATGCCGTGATAGCGCTGGACACGCTGTGCATCCGGCGCGTCCTCCGGCTGCCCGATCTTGCCGCGTTCGCCGCGATCCACACGTCCTGGCCGGGTACGAAACGGCTCGCGACCGCGCTGGCGCTGGCCGAGCCGCTGAGCCAGTCCTCGGCCGAGACCCGGGTACGGCTCGCCCTCGTCGATGGTGGACTCCCCCGGCCGGTGGCCCAATACGAGGCGCGCGCCGGTGGACGGCTGCTCGGGCGGATCGATCTCGCGTACCCGGAGTGGCTAATCGGGATTGAATGCGACGCCGAACCTCGGCGCTCACGTGCGGCCCTGACGGCCGACCTGCGGCGAGCCGCTCGGCTGACCGCCGCCGGTTGGACCATCATCCAAGCCGCCACCGACACCACGATGACCGCCGTCGTAGCGCAGGTCCGGACCCACAAACCCAGTTGATCTGAGATCTTGGACGTTGGATGAGTTCAAATCGCCATGATCACAGTCGTGCGTTTCCACACATACCAAGATCTGCGATCTCTGGCCTGATCGCCGCCGTCCGCGTTGGGTCGGGACGCGGCGGGGCAGGGCTACGGCGTGAGCATCACTTTCAGGGCCGAGCGGTCGTCCATTGCTGCGTACCCGGCCGCCACCGAGTCCAGCGGCATCACGATGTCGAAGACCGGCGACGGATCGAGTGAGCCGTCGATCACGTCGCGGAGCAGCTCGTCCGCGTAGTGACGGGCCGATGCCACACCGCCGCCGAGGCCCACGTTGCGGTTGAACATCTGCTTGATATCCACCGCGCCCACCTCATGCGGTACGCCGACGAAACCGACCCGGCCGCCATCGCGCGCAATCGACAGCGCGGTGGCCAGCGACTCCTCGGTTCCGACGCATTCGAGCACGGCATGCGCGCCGAGCCCACGGGTCAGGTCGCGTACGTCGGTGACCGCGTCTTCTCCGCGTACGGCGACGATGTCGGTCGCACCGAATCGGGTGGCCAGTGCGGTGCGTTGCGGATTCCGGCCGAGCGCGATGATCCGGTCGGCGCCGAGCCGGCGGGCGGCCAGGACACCGCAGAGCCCGACGGCGCCATCCCCGACGACCGCAACCGTGGAACCACGCCGGACGCCGGCGGCCAGCGCGGCGTGGTGGCCGGTGGCCATCACGTCGGACAAGGCAAGCAGCGCTGGGATCTCCGCGGCGGTCGGCGCCTCCGGTACGCGTACGAGCGTTGCGTCGGCGTACGGGACCCGGACCGCCTCGCCCTGCCCGCCGTCGGATCCCGGCTCGCCCCAGAATCCGCCGTCCGGGCAGGACGTGTAGAGGCCATCGACGCAGTACGCGCATGTGCCATCGGCCCAAACGAACGGCGCGATCACGAAGTCACCGACGCGCAGCGTGGTCACCTCGGTGCCGATCTCGCTGACCACGCCGACGAACTCGTGCCCGATCCGCTGGCCCGGTTCGCGCTTCGCGACGCCGCGGTAGGCCCACAGGTCGCTTCCGCAGATGCAGGCTGCGGTGACCTGAACGATCGCGTCGGTGGGCGAGACGATTCGCGGATCGGGCACGGTCTCGATCCGCACGTCATTCGGGCCGTAAATCGTGGTCGCACGCATGATCACGAGCCTACAAGCAGGTCATGGGAGCGCGATGCGACCACCTCCTTGATCATTGCAATGGCGTCGGACGCGAGCAGCGGCGGAAGTTGGCGTCCGTCACGGAGCCGCAGCGAGACCTGTCCGGCGTCCGATTCCCGCGACCCGATCACGGCTACGTACGGGATCTTGCGATGGGCGGCTGCGCGTACCCGCGCGTTCAGGGAACCGTCCAGCGCGGGCGCTGCGCGCAGCCCGGCCTCGACGCAGGCGCGCGCGAACGCCACCGCCGCGTCCGCCTGATCGTCGCTGACCGGAATCGCGTGGAGTTGAACCGGCGCGTACCACGCCGGGAACGCTCCCGCGTGCATCTCGATCAGGTACGCGAACAAGCGTTCCATCGAGCCGACCAGGCTGCGATGCACCATCACCGGGCGCCGGCGGGCGCCGGATGAGTCCACGTAGGACAGATCGAACTGCGCCGGCATGTGGAAGTCGATCTGGATGGTCGAGATGGTCAACTCGCGGTCGAGATGGTCGAGGACCTGGATATCGATCTTCGGCCCGTAGAACGACGCCTCGCCCGGAACCTCGCGATATTTGACTCCGGCGCCGTCGAGCGCATCGCGCAGCAGTTGGGACGCCTGCGCCCACATGGCGTCATCGCCGGCGTACTTGCCGCCGTCGCCGCGCAGCGACAGCTGTACACCGGCGCTCACGATGCCGAGATCACGATGAGCGCGCTCGATCATGCGCAGGACGTGCACAATCTCCGGGCCGACCTGGTCGAGCGCGCAGAAGGTGTGGCCATCGTTGAGCGAGATCGATCGGACCCGGCTGAGGCCGCCGAGCACGCCGGAGCGCTCGGCGCGGTACTGCGGCCCGAGCTCGGCTATCCGTACTGGCAGGTCACGATAGCTGCGCGGACGGGACGCGAAGATCAACGCGTGATGCGGGCACATCGACGGGCGCATCACGAACTCGTCGTGCTCGGACACTTTCATCGGCGGGAACATCTCATCGGAAAAGTGCTGCCAGTGGCCGGATCGCTCGTACATTTCGAGCTTGCCGATCACCGGCGAATAGACATGAAGATATCCGGCTCTGCGCTCGGATTCGCGCAGGTAGGACTCGACTTCGTAGCGTGCGGCGGCGCCGTCCGGCAGCCAAAACGGCAGGCCCGCTCCGATCATCGGATCGGAGTCGAAGAGGTCGAGTTCGCGGCCGAGCTTGCGGTGGTCGATCATGGCGGTCTCCTGAAAACGTGGGCGACCGCGCGAGACCACAACAGCCCCGGGCGATCGCCCGGGGCTGTTGGTTGACGAGAAAGATCAGGTCAGCACAAGCACGCCGGGATGTCCCGGCGTCGTCGTGCAGATGCCAAACCTCATACGCACACGGTACGACCACCTCAAGATCATCGCAACTTCATAGATGTTGTCGACGTGGATCTTGGTGGGGTGTCAGTGCTGCATTAGCTGGCGGGCCGACTCGGCGATGGAGCCCGAGAGGGACGGGTAGATCGTGATTGTGTGCGCCAACTGATCCACGGTGAGGTGGTTCTCCACCGCCATTGCGATCGGCAGGATCAGCTCGCTGGCCTTCGGTGCGACTACGACGCCACCGATCACCTGACCGGTCGCCGGTCGGCAGAACAGCTTCACGAAACCGTCGTGGATGCCCATCATCTTCGCGCGCGCGTTGCCGTCCAGCGACAGCATCACTGCGCGCGCCGGCACCTGCCCGCTGTCCACTTCGGCCTGCGATACGCCGACGCTGGCCAGTTCGGGATCGGTGAACACGTTCGCCGCCACGGTCGAAAGCTTCAGCGGCGCGACCGCCTCGCCGAGCGCGTGCCACATCGCGATCCGGCCCTGCATCGCGGCGACGCTGGCCAGCGGGAGCAGCGCCGGTACAGTCGCCGGCCGCGTAGACGCCGGGCACGTTCGTCCGGGAGACGCGGTCCACCGTCACGTAGCCGCCGGGAGCGACCGCGACGCCGTACTCGACGAGGTTGAGGTTCTGCGTGTTCGGCACCGAACCGACCGCCATCAGCGCGTGCGAGCCCGGAAACCACGCGGCCGTCCGCGAGCGTGACTTCGACCCCGTCGCCGGTACTCCGAACGCCGGCCGCCCGGGAATTGTTCAGGATGTCCATGCCACGGGCCCGGAACACCTTCTCGATCGCGATCGACGCGTCCACGTCCTCGTGCGGCATGACCCGGTCCCGGCTGGACACGAGCGTGACCGAAACCCCCATCGCCAGGTACGCCGACGCGAACTCGGCACCGGTCACACCGGAACCGATCACGATCAGGTGCGACGGCAACTCGGGCAGGTCATAGATCTGCCGCCAGGTCAGGATGCGCTCGCCGTCGGGCATGGCATCCGCCAGTACGCGTGGCGTCGCTCCGGTCGCGATCAGAACGGTCGGTCGCGTCGATCAGCGTACGGCGGCGTCACCGTCCGTCGGCGTGATCTCGACCCGGTGAGTGTGACCGAGCGTGTCCGCGCCGAGCCGGGCGGTACCGGCACGAACGTCGACGCCGGCCTTGACCAGCTTCGTGTGGATGTCACCGGACTGCGCCGAGCGCGAGCCGCTTCACCCGATCGTGGACGGTCGCAGCGTCCACGGTCACCGCGTCGATGCCGGTCGCGCGCACACCGAAGTCCTCCGTGTCGTGGTAGCCGGTCACCACGTCCGAGCAGGCGATGAAGGTCTTCGACGGGTACGCAGTCGGACAGCACGCACGCGCCACCCGCGCCGTCCGCCTCGACGACGGTGACCTCGGCGTCGAGCTGCGCCGCAACCAACGCCGCCTCGTAACCGGCCGGTCCGCCACCGATGATCACAATCTGCCCCAAACGCCTCCCGCGCCGTCCTACGCTCGGCTACCGACACGCTCTGCGTATTCTCTCCCACCGCGCCGGGAGGACTATCGTCATCGCCGTGCGTCACTACGCCGCCTATGGCTCCAACCTCGACCCCGGACGGATGCGGGCCTACTGTCCCCACTCGCCGATGGTCGGCACCGGCTGGCTGGAGGGCTGGCGGCTGACCTTCGCCGGCGAGGACGAACTGGGCTGGGAGGGCGCGGTCACCACGATCGTCGAGTCGCCCGGCGATCGGGTGTTCGTCGCGCTCTACGACGTGCACCCGTGGGACGAGGCAGCAGCTCGACGAGGTCGAGGGCGTGACCTCCGGCATCTACCGGAAGCTGCACCGTCCGGGTGGCGACGCTCGACGGCGACGTGACGGCGTGGGTCTACGTGTTCACGGGCTACGAGGGCGGCCTGCCGACCTCGTGGTATCTGAGCGAGATCGCCACGGCCGCCGAACGGCGGGTGCACCCGCGGACTACGTCGCCGAACTGCGCGCCCGCCCGACCAGGTCGGCGACGCTCTAGAGATCGGTCCGCAGCGCCCGCGCACCGACCCGCACCTGCGGCAGCTCGCCGGTGGGCAGCTGCGCGACCTCCATTGCCCCGGTCAGCAGGCCGATGAACTCGCGCCGCTCGTACAGTTCGAGCGCGCGCATGGACGCACCGACCATGCGATCGGTGATCGCTTCGGCCCACACCCACCGCCGGAGCAGTGGCGCCGCCGGTGGGTAAGGCTGCTGCCAACCGAACGCGATCGCGCCCGCCTCGCCGTCCGGCCCGGCGACGATCGCCTCCAGCGGCGAAAGACCGGCCGCGCGCACCGCGATCAGATGCGCTCCGGCCCGGTGATGGCGCAGAAGATGCAGGAGTACGGCGGCCCGGGCGCCCACACTCCCGTCGGCACGCTCCGGCGGCTCGGCATCGGTGGCCGTACGCCAGGCCGCGAACAGTGGCATGCCGGTCGCATCGGCCTCGGCCACGACCCGGCCCGCCAACTCTGCGAGGCGTGCGGTCGCGCCGAACCCGTCGAGCTTCTCCTCACCCCACCGCCGGCATTCGTTGACCGTGAGCTGCCTGATCTCCTCGATCGACCGAATTCGGCGGGCCGAATTCCAGGCGTCTCGGACCGCGTCCGGCGCGATGAATCCGGCGGCTGACGTCACGATCTCCGACGGGACGTCGCCGAGCGCAGCACCGAGTCCGGACACGAAGTACGCCCAGCCGGTCAGCCCGGATTCCCGGGCGCGACGAAGGGTCCGTGGATCCTCGGTGAACGCCGTCCCGAGAAATCGCACAGCACTCTTCGATGAGGTCGCCGCCTGCTCGGGAGTCACACTCATGATTCTGCCCAGTTGACGGCACGGCGGAAACCCCGGAACCGCGGATGCGCGGAAGTTGACGCCTCCGAGCAGGTCACTCGTGTCTTTTGGCTGCTCGCTCCGCTGCGGCGTGTCGTCGTCGTGCAGCGTCCAATTCGGTCTCGGCCACATCACCGGCCGCCTGCGCCGCCAGTACGGCCGAATGCGCCGCCAGGCGGTCCTGGCGCAGCCGCGCGAGGCGCTCCTCGACGTCGGCGACCTCGCGCGTCCGGTCCTCGATCGCAGCCAGCGCAGCGACGTGGGCGGCTTCCGCTTCGGCCAGCGCGGTCGCTGCGTCGGAAAGACGCCGGCGAGCATCCAGGGACGCAGCGGTTGGCTCCGCGGACTTCGATTCGCGCCGGGTCGTGTGCGGCCCCGGCTTCGAAGCTCGGGAGTCAACGTCATCCGCCTTCGACGTCGGCGGACTGTCCGGCATGAACTTACGAGCGTCCGACGCGGATTTGGACCGCGAATCTCGTCCAATCGACGCTTGGACCGACGACGCGGCCGACTCACGTGATTCGTCATCGCCCGGTACGACGCGCAAGTCCGGCCGCGATGGTTCGCCGAATCCCTGGTACGTGCCGGCCTTGAGGAGCCTTCCGGCGCGTACCACCTCGGCCAGTTGATCGTCGGCGAGCGCGGCCGTGAGTGTCGTTTCGACCTCGACCAGCGGCAACGTAGCGGCGTTTGCACCCGCGCCCACCGCCAGACCGGTCGCTTCGCGGATCAACGCGTGGACCGCGGCCCGGCGCTGCGCGGTCAGGTCGCGAAGCTCCGGACCGCGCAGCTCGGTCTGCGCCCGACGCAACTCGGCACCGAGCGCGAACAGCTCGGCGATGGCCTCCGGGTTGCGCAGTGCGAGCAGATTGACCAGCCACGCCGCCACGGTCGGCCGCCGCAGCTTTCCGATCGCGGTGGCGCTCGGCCGATCCCCGGCTTCCCGGGCCGACTTCGCCTCATCATCGCGCGCGGCCGTGAAATCGGCGGGCGGCAGCGCGTATAGCCGATCGGCTATCTCATCGAGGCCGTCCGCCGCCGTCACGTGACCAGTCTGCCGGAACCGGTGGTCGCGTCGCAGCGTCCTAGCAGTGCATGTCGCCGAAATATCTCCGAATCAAAACCCAGCATTGGAGTGAACATATGAAAACGCGTACGGCTCTGCTGATCGTTTCCGGCCTCCTGCTCACCGGTGGCCTCACCGCGTGCTCCGCTGAAAGCTCGAAAAGCCCGACGAGCAGCAACGGTGCTGCGCCCGGTCCGGCGGCCCTGGCGCCCGGTGCAGGACCTGACGCGGCCGGCGGCGGCAAGGTGGCCGCGCCGCAGCCCGCCGCGACGCTGGCGCCGGCCGATGTCCAGCGTTCTATCATCTACAACGGCACGATGACGGTACGGGTGAAGGACGTCAACGTGGCCGCGGCGGCGGCGGACGGGATCGCCACGGGCACGGGCGGTTACGTCAGCGGTGACAACCGTCAGATCGACTCCGCCTATTCCACTGCGACGGTGACGCTACGCGTACCGGCGACGGCGTTCGACGCGACCGTGAACGCGTTGCACGGACTCGGTACCGAGGTTAGTCGCCAGGTGTCCACGCAGGACGTCACGTCGCAGGTAATCGACGTGCAGTCCCGGCTCAAGACCCAGCAGGCCAGTGTGGACCGGATCCGAGCGCTGATGGCGAACACGACCTCGATAGGTCAGATCGTGTCGCTGGAGAGCGAACTCACCACGCGCGAGGCGGATCTTGAATCGATGGAGGCTCAGCTGCATACGCTGACCGACCTGACGTCGCTGTCCACGATCACGGTCAACCTGCTCGGGCCGGAGGCGAACGTGACGGTCGCGCCGGCGCCCCGGAAGCACGGGTTCGTGGCCGGCCTCAAGGCGGGTTGGCATGGATTCGTGGCATCTCTCGGCGTCGTACTGACCGTGTTGGGCGCGATCCTCCCGTTCGTGATCGCGATCGGCCTGCCGGTCTGGCTCGTCCTCCTGCTGGTGCGCCGCCAACGCCGGCGCCGCACGCAGCCCGTGCTCGCGGCGCCGGAAGAAAAGGCCTAACTGAGGTTGGGTGCCAGGAGAGCGTTCAGGGCGGCGTGCACCAACGTGCGCGTACCGAATTCGATCGCTCGCTCGTCGACGTCGAAGTTCGACTGATGCAGGTCGAGCTTCGCGTCCGAGCCTGGGACACCAACGCCCAGTCGGATCATCGCGCCCGGGACCTGATCCGTGAAGTACGCGAAGTCCTCGCCACCCATGCTGACGTCGGCCTCCAGCACGCCTCCGACGCCGAGAACCGACATCGCCGCACCGCGGAGAATCGCGGTCGCGGACAGATCGTTGATCACCGGCGGAACGCCGCGCTTATAGTGGATTTCGACGTCGGCACCGGTGCCGGCGACCGCTTCCCGCACCAGTTGCGTGACGATCGGAGGCAGCTCAAGCCAGGCCTCGCGACTGAGGACACGAACGAAGCCGGTCAGGTCGGCCTCGGTCGGAATCGCGTTCGGCGCCCTGCCCGCGTGCGCTGCACCCCAGATCAGCGATGCACTGGCCCGAGGATCGATCCGGCGGCTGAGCATGGCCGGCACGTCGACGATGATCCGGCCGAGCGCATGTACGAGGTCTGCCGTCAACTGCGGTCGGGACGTATGTCCGCCCGGTCCGGTCAGCTTGATCTCGACGAGATCGGCCGCCGCCGTGATCGCTCCCGATCGGATGCTGGCCGAGCCGGCCGGAAGATGCGGCGCGCAGTGCAGAGCGAAGATGGACGAAACGCCGATGAGACCACCGGCGGCGATCACCTCCGCGGCACCGGATGCGGTCTCTTCGGCGGGCTGGAACAGAAGCCGTACGCCACCTGGGAGCAGGCCGAGCTCGGCAAGTCGAAGAATCGCGCGAGCGGCGCCGAGCACCACGGCGGTGTGCACGTCGTGCCCGCAAGCGTGGCAGGCGCCGACCACCGTCGACCGATACGGCACCGCCTTGGGATCATCCATCGGCAGCGCGTCGATGTCGGCGCGCAGCGCGATCACTCGACTACGGCCGCCAAGGTATCCCTCGATGTCGCAGATCAGGCCGTTACCGCGCGGCATGACCCGAGGCGTCAGCCCCATCGCGGTGAGTTCGCGTGCGATGAATGCGGTCGTCTCGAACTCGCGGCCGGAGGTCTCCGGGTGCGCGTGAAGATGACGCCGGAGGGTAATCATCTCGGGCGCCCGCGTGGTGATCAGCTCGTCGAGATCTCCCGGAAGCGGATCTTCCAGGACCTCGTCGGGTACCTTCGTCAACGCTGCGGTCACGATGTCTTCTTGATCTCGGTTGATGGGAACCAACTCGGTCAGCCTAGTTGTCCGGTAACTCTGCGCAATCCCGTTACTGTTAGACGAAGGTTGCGGAGTGTCACGGAAGCCCTGCTGGAGATACTTGGGTACGTTCGCTTCAGCGCGAGGTGCGGCATTCCGAGCTGGCATACGCTGCTCACCTTCTACAACGGGTGACCGCCGCACCCGGACACGTCCACGGACTGAGAAAATCGGCGACCCAGCGTGATCGTCCCAGTGACACCGGTCGTGGAATCGCACCCCATGTGCGGCCTATTGCGACCTCATATGTGGTTTGGCGGCAGCGTCAGAAACGGTCCGTCGGCTGGTAGCGGCCCCATACCCCGCGAAGCGCATGGGAAACCTCTCCCACCGTGGCACGTGCGCGCAAGGCTTCCTTCATCGGATACAGCACGTTGCGATCATCGGTACCCGCAGCCTCCACGAGCGCCTCCATGGCCGCCGCCACGGCATCGTTGTCGCGCTCCGCGCGCAGCGTGGCAAGCCTCGCGACCTGCTCGGATTCGATCGCCGGATCGACCCGCAACGGCTCGTACGGCTCCTCTTCGGCGATCGTGAATCGGTTGACGCCGACCACGATCCGCGTGCCTGCATCGATTTCCTGTGAGATTCGGTAGGCGGAGGTCTCGATCTCCCGTTTCTGGAAGCCGGCCTCGATCGCCTCCACCGCTGACCCGTACGCGTTGACCTGACCAATCAGTGCCAGAGCGGCTTCTTCGATCTCGTCGGTCATGGCCTCGACGATGTACGAGCCGGCGAACGGGTCGACGGTCGCGGTCAGGTCCGTCTCGTACGCCAGCACCTGCTGAGTACGCAACGCCAGGCGGGCCGCCTTCTCGGTCGGCAGCGCGATCGCCTCGTCGTACGAGTTGGTGTGCAACGACTGCGTGCCGCCGAGGACCGCGCCGAGGCCCTGAATCGCGACCCGGACCAGGTTCACCTCCGGCTGCTGCGCGGTGAGCTGGACACCGGCCGTCTGGGTGTGGAATCGCAGCATCCACGACTTCGGATCCTTCGCGCCGAAGTCGTCGCGCATGATCCGGGCCCAGATCCGCCGGGCGGCGCGGAACTTCGCGACCTCTTCGAGCAGTGTCGTACGCGCCACGAAGAAGAACGACAGGCGTGGCGCGAATTCGTCGACCGACAGACCGGCCGCGATCGCCGCCTTCACGTAGTCGACGCCGTTGGCGAGCGTGAACGCGATCTCCTGCACCGGCGTGGCCCCGGCCTCCGCCATGTGGTAGCCGGAGATCGAGATCGTGTTCCACTTGGGAATCTCGCGGGTGCAGTACGCGAACGTGTCCGCGACCAGCCGCAGCGACGGCTTCGGCGGGAAGATGTACGTCCCCCGGGCGATGTACTCCTTGAGGATGTCGTTCTGGATCGTGCCGTTGAGCCGGTCGCCCGGAGACCCCGTTCTCCTCCGCGACCAGCTGGTAGAGCAGCAGCAGGACGCTGCCCGGCGCGTTGATCGTCATCGACGTGGAGACCTGGTCCAGCGGGATGTCGCGGAACAGCCGGCGCATGTCCTCGATCGAGTCGATCGCCACGCCGACCTTGCCGACCTCGCCGCGCGCGATCGGGTCGTCCGAGTCGTACCCCATCTGGGTCGGCAGGTCGAACGCGACCGACAGGCCCATCGTGCCGGCCGCGAGCAGCTGCCGGTAGCGGGCGTTGGACTCGGCGGCGGTGCCGAAGCCGGCGTACTGGCGCATGGTCCACGGACGGGACGTGTACATGGTCGGGTAGACGCCGCGCGTGAACGGGTACGCACCGGGTCGCCGATCCGCTCGTCGAGATCCGCCGGCAGGTCCGCCGGATCCGTACACCGGCTTGATCGGAAAGCCGGATTCGCTGATGCCGCTTCTGACTCCGTTGTCATGATCGCATGTTAGGGCGAATCGGCCCGGACGCGGGTCCCGGGTGTGACATAGATGGCGCACCGGCAATTATTGCCATGAAACGGTCATATGCTCGGCATCCGGCCGCGCCTGACTTTCCCAACGGGCCGATAACTTGCAAGATAGGGGGAGTTGTGCAGACCGACGACCCCCGGACGACGACGGTTGAGAGCGCAGTGACGACTCAGACCTCGACGTGGCAGGGCGATCCACGGCCGTCCCTCGACGCAGCGCGCGCGTCCCGGCACCATCGATCGGCGGCCGCTACCAGCTGCGCGTCGCCGATCGGCAACGGCGGCATGGGTACGGTCTGGCAGGCCGATCGACACCGTCCTGCGCCGCGACGTCGCGGTCAAGGAGGTGCTGCTGCCCGCCGGGCATGGCCGGCCAGCGACCGCAGCCGCGATGTACGAGCGGACGCTGCGCGAGGCCCGCGCCGCCGCCGCCCTGTCGCACCCGCGCGTCGTGCAGGTCTACGACGTGGTCACCGAGGGCGGCCGGCCGTGGATCGTGATGGAGCTGCTGCAGGCGCGCAGCCTCGCCGAGATGATCATCGCGGACGGCCCGCTCGCCGCCCGCGCGGTCGCCAAGATCGGCATCGCGCTGCTCGGCGCGCTCGAGGTCGCCCACGGCGCCGGCGTGCTGCACCGCGACGTCAAGCCGGCCAACGTGCTGATCTGCACCGACGGCCGGTGCGTGCTGACCGACTTCGGCGTGGCCCGGATGCCGTCCGAGAGCAACCTGACCACGCCCGGCATGGTGCTCGGCTCGCCGCACTTCATCTCGCCGGAGCGGGCGGTCGGCGCGCGCCTTCGGGCCGCCCAGCGACCTGTTCTCGCTCGGCGTCACGCTGTACACCGCGGTCGAGGGCCGGCCGCCGTTCGACAAGGGCGACCCGTTCGAGACGATGCGCGCGGTCGTCGAGGAGCCGCCGCTGCCGCCGGTACGCGCCGGTGCGCTGGCTCCGGTCCTGATGGGCCTGCTGGAGAAGGACCCGTCCCGTCGCTGGACGTGCACGCAGGCGCGTACGGCGCTCCGCGACCTCGCGTCCGGCCCACTCGCCAGGCACGCCGGAAACGTCGTCACGGTCGCTCCGGTACGCCCCAGCGTCGCGCTTCCGGCGCGCGGTGGAGGAGCCGCCGGTACCGCGTCAGGTTCAGAACACCGGTCAGCTCGGCGGCCGGTGCTCTCCTCGCCGACGGCGAGATCGGTCGCCGACCGGATCCGGACCGGGCCGCCGACTGCAACGCCGGGCCAGCCGCCGCGGGTCGGCTCGGTGTTCGAAGCAAAGCGGCTCGATCCAGTTGCCGCCGACGCAGGCGGGCCGGATATCACGATCCGACGCACGAGGGTCTGTTCGCCGACCCGAGCGCATCGACGTCCAGAACGGTCCGAGGCCTCGCCGCTCGCTGGGCCGCTCTGTCGCCAGCGAATGAAGCTCGGCCTCGCCGGAGGGCTGGCCGCCGTCCTGGTCGCGGTGGTCGTCACGGTGATCGCCACGTCGGGTGGAAGCCCGAAGGTGGCGGCCGGTCCGACCCTGTCCGCGTCGCCGCCCCCGGCCGCGGTCGACATGCAGTCGTACCACGACAAGCGGGGCATCACGATCAACGTGCCGGCCGGCTGGAAGAAGGCGCCGGCATCCAGCTACACCGACTTCACCGACCCGGCTGACGCCTCCCGCCGGATGCGCATCAACGTGGAAGCGTCCGGCAAGGCGACCGCGATGAGCTTCATGACGATCGCCGAGCACAACCTCAAGGACCCGAACCGATGCACCGCGCCGTATCAGCGGCTGGCACTCAAGCCGCTGACGCTGAGCGGGCACGACGGCGCCGAACTCGAATACACGTGCGGCGCCGGCACCGGCAAACGCCACGGAATCTGGGCAGCGACCATGGTCGACGGCCACGCGTACCACTTCTACCTCACGGTCCCGGACAGCGAGTTCGACGCGAGCCAGCCCATCTTCGACGAGATGGTTAAGTCGTTCACCCTGACCGCACCGGCTGTATAAAGAAGTGGTGCATGCGCAGACCGATCCTCTGACCTCGCCCCTTCGCGGTATCGCCGAGGCCTGGATCGTCGACGATCCCGACCCGGAGACCCGCGCCGAGCTGCGAGCGCTGGTCGACGGGCTGCCGGGCACGGATGCCGAACTGGCCGACCGCTTCGCGGGTACGCTCACGTTCGGCACCGCCGGGCTGCGCGGTCCGGTGCGCGCCGGACCGAACGGCATGAACCGAGCGGTGGTACGCGCAGCCGCGGCCGGGTTGGTCGCCTGGCTCACCGCCGAGGGCGTGGATGGCCCGATCGTGATCGGGTACGACGCCCGCAACGGGTCGGCCGCATTCGCCGACGAGACCGCCCGCGTCGTCACCGGGGCCGGTCGCGTCGCCTACGTTCTCCCCCGGCCGCTGCCGACGCCGGTCCTCGCGTACGCGTTGACGCATCTCGACACGTTTGGCGTACTGATCGATCCGCTGTCCGGCGCGACCGGTCCGGCGGCCGGCGTGATGGTCACGGCGAGCCACAATCCGCCGCAGGACAATGGGTACAAGGTGTATCTCGGCGCGCTCGCCGGAGGCCTCAACGGTGCCGGCGCGCAGATCGTGCCGCCGGCCGACAGCGGGATCGAGACGGCGATCCGCGCGGTCGGGCCGCTGCTGGACATCCCGCTCGGCGCGGCCGGCACGGTGCTCGGTGACGAGGTGGTTGAGGCGTACGTGCGCGACGCTGCGGCGGTTGTCGATCCGGACTCGGCCACCGAGTTGTCGATCGCGTACACGCCGATGCACGGCGTCGGTGCCGACGTCGCGCTCGCGGCGCTCGCCGCCGCCGGATTCGATGACGTGTCGGTCGTCGCCGCACAGGCCGCACCGGATCCGGCGTTCCCGACGGTCGGCTTCCCGAATCCGGAGGAGCCCGGCGCGATGGATCTCGTGCTGGCGCTCGCGGCCGAAGTCGGCGCGGACATCGCGATCGCGAATGACCCGGACGCCGACCGGTGCGCGGTGGCGATCCCGGGGCCCGGCGGAGGCTGGCGGACGTTGCGTGGCGACGAGGTCGGTGTGTTGCTGGCGGACCATCTGATGCGCCGGGGCCGCCACGGCCGGTACGCGACGACGATCGTCTCGTCGTCGCTGCTGAAAGCGATGTGCGAGCGGCGGTACCTGCCCTACGGCGAGACGCTGACCGGCTTCAAATGGATCGTGCGGGCCGGGGACGGCCTCGTGTACGGGTACGAGGAGGCGCTCGGCTACTGCGTCGATCCGGGGAACGTCCGCGACAAGGACGGCATCTCGGCCGCGCTCGTCATCGCCGAACTGGCGGCCGGGCTGAAGACCGAACTCCGTACGCTCGGCGACCGGTTGGACGAAATCGCGACCGAGTACGGCGTGTACGCCACCGATCAGCTGTCACTGCGCGTGGACGACTTGGCCGAGATCGACGTGATGATGGCACGGATCCGGCAGCGACCGCCGAACACGCTGCTGGACGTACCGCTGGAATCGCTGTCCGACGGGCTGCCGGACAACAACGTGCTGACGCTGCGTACACCCGGCGCTCGTGTCGTTATTCGCCCTAGTGGCACCGAGCCGAAGCTGAAGGCGTACCTCGAGGTCGTCGAGCCGGTTGTGAACGGCGACGTCGACGGCGCCCGCGAACGTGGAGCGGCGGCGGTTTCGGCGCTTCGCACCGAAACCGCCGCCTCCCTGGGTCTTTAAGAGTTACTTGATCGGCGCCGACAGGGCCGGATTCGCGGCCATCGCCGTGAACGCCGACAGCGCTTGTTGTGTTTCCCCGACGGTAGTGTCGTACACCGGCTTCGTGGTGGTCGCATTGCTGAAGTAGATAACCGCCTTGATCTGCGGTTGCTGGGCTAGAACCGGCGCCACGCCGGCGAACCAGTCGGCACCTCCGGGAGCATCGGTCTCCACACCCATCTCGCCGATCAGCAGCGGCCGCGGGTGCTTGGCGGCAAACTGCAGAACCGGGCCCATGATCGCGGCGAAACTCAGGCCGGTGTCATTCGGATAGACGTCCGTGCAAAGCCAATCGACCTGGTCATCGCCGGGATAGTACGAGTCGGCGGTGCCGTTCGCGAACGCGTTCGACGTCGGGCACCAGACCCATGCGGCATTGGTCGCGCCCTCCTCGGTGAAAATCTGCCGGACGTGCTTCCAAGCGGCCACGAAATCGGCGCCCGAACCGACCGACGACTCGAGATTGGGACGATCCATCTCCCAACGGAAACGCAGCAGAATCGGCGTATCGAACGTCCGGACCGAGTCGGCGAAGCTCTTCAGCTCGCTGTCGTACACGCCGCTGGCGATCGACTGGGTGTTGGTGCCGGCCCATGAAACGAGATCGATCTGGCCGTTACTGATGATCGACCGATCGAACGGCGACGGGAACGACGAGCCCCACGGGTGGAACGAGTGCACGACGGCCAGGTGCCGGCCGATCAAGTTCTGGAATCCGGAGACGGCGGCGACCTTGCCGCTCACGGTCTGATCGGTTGATCCGACGAACGCGCCGAGCCATGCGTTCGTCTTGGGAACCGCCGGACCGCGACCGGTCGTCTTGTAGGCCACGTCGGCGCCGGCCGCGAGGTTCGGCGACGGGTTGATCGATGCGGGCGGCGGTGAGTCCGACGGCAACCCCAGTGACGGCGGCGCGGGCGAGCTGCACGCCGCCACGGCGCCCGCCATGATCAGAAGTGACAGGACGGCCGCCAACCGCCGGTTACGACGCAACTTCACGAAGATCCTCCTGAGGGGTCAGGGCGACGGCCTCGTTCGTACCGGCGGCACCCCGGCGGCGCCGCAGGCCGGAAACCAGGCCAGACAGTTGCAACATCGCCCGCAGACGCCAGAGGAGTGCGGCGTACAGAACCGTGCCGACCACGACGCCGGCCAGGTCCGGGATCAGCCGATGCCCGGCCAGCAGCACGACCGCGCCCGGTACGACGATGAAGCTCAGCACCGAAGCGCCCATCGCAACGTACGCGCTGCGGCCGAGCGGGAACATCCCGTACCCGCGATGGAGCCGAGCGAGCGGCAACAGGTTGTTCAGCAGGATCGAGACCGCCCAGCCGATCGCCGCGCCGGTGGGACCCATGCGGGGGATCAGCACAATGTCGACCACGATGTTGGCGGTGAGCGCGATCGCGGTCTGCAAGAACGCGATTCCGGTGTTCCCGGCCATCTCCAGCACCATCGACACCATGCCGCAGGCCGTACCGATCAGCATTGCGAGCGCCAGGATCACGCCTACCGCACCGGCCGAGGAGTATCCATGACCGAACACTCCGGTCACCTGATAGGCGAACAGCGCCCACAGCAGGTACACCGGCCAGGTCATGACGATCAGCCATGCGGTCGTCATCTGATACAGCTCGTTCGCGTCGGCGAACGCCTTGCGCGACAGCAGCGCCGAGAAGCGGTGCTGCACGGCGAAGGACAACGACTGGGCGCCGAGCTGGCCAATAACCAATAGCCGGGTGGCCGCGGTGTAGAGCGCGGCTTCGGCCGGTCCTCGCAAGATGGTCATCAGGATGACATCGAGCCGCTGCAGCGCGAGTTGCAGCACCCCGGTACCGGCACGCGGTCCGGTGTACCGCCAGAACTGGGCCCAGTCGTCCGACGTGGTGGAGACCGGCCGTACGCCCGCCCTACGCTCGGCCCGGTGCCGCAGTCGCGCGGCCCAGAGGACCGAGATCACGAGCGTCACCGCATACGGGGCGACGTACGAGAACGCCAGGCCGACCGACGGATTTCCGACCGTGGTCGCGATGACCAGCACCGCGATCAGGAATTGCAGTCCGGGTCGGACGATGCGCTCCATCGCGACGTACGGCAGCGTCGTGCCGAGACCGCGACCGACCGAGAGCGCGACCGTCCCGATGACCGCGGCCGGAAGGAACACCGCGAACATGCGGATCGCACCGACCGCACCGCCGACCGCGCCCACCTTCATGACGTCGACCAGGCTGCCGGCGGTGAACCACAGCACGATCGCGAGCGCGACCGACAGGACGACGATAGGCGCCATCGCGACCCGGACCGTGGCCCGCAGCCGGCTCTGCTCGCCCTGCGCCTGCTGCTGGGCGACCCGGTAAACCGCGCCGGTCTCGGTGCCGATGCGGGCGAGCGCCGCGAGGATCAAATAGACCGAGCCGAGCCCGAAGTAGAGACCGGCGACGTCCGGACGTACGTTCCGCGTGATGACCACGGTCAGCGCCAGACCCGCGACGGTCGAGACGCCGGCGCCGATCAGGTTGAGCGCGCTCGCCTTGCCGATCCGTTTGACGTTGACCCCGTACGTGCGGGTATCGAGTTCGGGCAGCTCTCCCGGCTCGGAGACGGTCGACGAGCCGGCTACTTTCTCGACCGTCATCGCCGCCAACTCGGGGTGTTGCCGAGCCAGGCCGCAAGCCGCTCGTCGTACGGCGCGAAGTAGTCCCGGAGCCGGGCTTCCGTCGCCGGTGACATCGCCGACCGGGGGCGGGCGTTGTGCGCGTCGTGCACGACCTCCGGCGCGTCCGGCAGACCGAGGAACGTGCAGACCTCGGTGAACACCGCCTTCGGGTTCGCGAAGTAGTCATGGCTGTCGACGACCAGAATCCGATCGCGGCCGAACAACTCCTCCAGCCGTTCGAGCTGCTCGATGTAGATGCCGCGATGCAGGTGGGCGAGGTGCCGTACGGCGTGGCTGTGGTACGTCTCGTCGGCGATCATCTTCTCGCGCTCGCCTGCCAGCCGCCCTTCCTCCAGGTCGATCGCGCGCTCGAACGTCTCGGGCTCGAACCCGCGCGCGAACTCATGGGCGTGGCCCGAGTAGGCGCGTTCGACCGGGTCGCGAAGCAACACAATCAGCTTGACGTCCGGCAGATCCTTCGCGATCCGGTCCGGCACGAGCGGGTGCCACATGTAGTACGGGCTTGCCTCGCCGGTCACCGCGGCGCCGCCGGTCGAAGCCGCGATCTTGTCCACCGTCGATCGGTTCGGGAAGTGGCCGAGATACCAGCGCCAACCCTTGTCGTAATCCATGTCGAAGTAGTGCACGCCCTTGCGGAACCGCGGCGGCACATACGACGGATGCTGCATCAATGCCTTGAACAACGAGGTCGTCCCGGCTCGCTGCGCACCGACGATGAGAAAGTCCGGTTCCCTGCGACGCCCCGCGGAGAGCGAGCCGACAGCACGAGCGGCAACGCCGGCGCGATGAAAGGCATACTTGCGAATTCGACTACGCGCCATGCGCCGCGACCTCCTGCAAACTTGTCCACCAGTCGCCGACCGAGGTCAGCGCCGGCTCGATCCATTCACCCACGCGGCTGAGCCGGGGGGTATCGCTGCGGCCCTGGCTGTCGCCGAGATAACGGCTGCCGATCTCGACCAGGTAGAGCGCCATCGTGGCGCGGGCAACCCGGGCGTCGACACCGAACGGCGCCAGCAGCTCGGCGCATCGTTGCGCCAGCGCATCCAGCGCGGGCGCCGGATCCGTGCCACGAACCGTCACTTCTTCGTGCAGTTCAAAATGCAAAAGATCAAATCCAAGTGGTACGTCGACCTCGTACCGCTCCCAGTCCCACAGCAGGACGCCATCGGCGCGGACCGCCATGTTGCCGCCGTTCCAGTCACCGTGCCAGGCCCCGAACGGCAGGGACGCGACCACGGTCCGGGCGTGCTCCACCGATTCCGCCATCAACGCGGTGGCCGGTTCGACCGGAAGCGCGGCAACGCGAGCGAGCAGCCGCTCCACGTATGGCGCAGCGTAGAGCGGACGCGACACCGGCGGCCCGGCGACCGTACGCATCGCGGCGACCTGATCGGCGACGCCGAGCGACTTCGACACCCGCTCGCCCCAGACCGGGAGCGCCTCGATGACGAGCAATGCCATGTCTTTCCACTCACCGGCATGCAGCACCCGCGGCGCCCGGACGATGCCGAGGTCCCGCTCTGCGATCGCCTGCAGCGCGGCGGTCTCCGCACGGACCAGATCACGGGTCAACGCGTTGACACCGAGCTTCGCGAAGCCCACCGCATGTCCACGTTCATCCAGCAGTTGAAGCACGGGCTTGCGATTCGGGCGCGGCGGTCCGAACCGCACGCTGACCCGGACCGGTTGACCGACCATGTCGCTCAGATGCGACGCCAGCGTGCCGCCGCCCCGTACGCGGAGCCGGTCCCGGTAGATCAGATCGCCGACACCGGACGCAAACAAGCTGACAAGCGCCGCCTGCCGCAGCCGTGCCTTCGGCGAGCTCGGCGCGATGACGTGCCGGATCGCCGAGGTAGCGATCGCGCGTTGGCCTCGTGGAACGAGCAGGCGCGGCCGCTGCCCGGATGGGATCGCGGTGTACACCTCGTCGGCGCGTTTGCCCTTGGCCGCCGACGGTTCGGCCGAGCCGGACAGGATGACGCGCAACGCTTCCAGATCATCCATCAGGCGGTCTGCACCCGGGCTTGGATCGCGGCCGTCATTGAATCTCCCTGGTGCGTTCGTTCCGCCACCACAGTCCGAGCGTGACCATGATGATCATAAGTGGCAACTCGAGCACCGGATACACCGTCGAGAACCAGACGGTCACGATCGCGGTAAAGCCTCCGGCCAGGCCGACCCAGGACGGATCTCGCCGGTACCGCCAGGCGAAGCGCGCGAAGAATGCGAAGTAGAGACCGGCGCCGACGAATCCGGACGTGATCAGCATCAGCCACAGCTGGCCATCGCTGCCGATATCGCGGCTGCCGCACTGCTTGCAGGATGAGGTCGGGCCGATCGCGACCGACCGACCGCTGCCGAGCACGCTCGATCCGCCGCCGTACCCGATGATCGGCGATGTCTTGGCGGCGGCGATGGCGGCGCTGTTGACGTCCGCCCGGCCCGCATCGGAGTGTGGCGTGTTGATGCGGCCGATGATCACGTTGCCGAGCGGCGTGGTGATCACCAGGATTGCGGTGATCGCGACCGCGGCCAACACGATCACGGCGGGGAGCGTCTGACCGCGCAGTGCGAGCCGGACGATCATGTATACGACGCCGATACCGAGGCCGATCCAGGCGCCGCGGTTCAGCGAGTAGATGAGTGCGTACGAGCCGAGCGCCAGAATGGCCAACGGCCACAACCGCTGGAACAACGTCTTCTTGCCGCGCATCGTGGCGATCAGGAACCACGGCAACAGGAGGAGAAGCGCCTCGCCCCACGTGTTCGTGTACTGGAACGGGAACGCCGGCCGCGCGCCGGTCAACTGGGCCAGCACGTCCTGATACTGCGCGAACTGGACGGTCACCAGGTGCTGGACGAAAGCGTTCGCCTTCAACGAGCCGGGAAGCACGTGCGCGATCGGCGTAACGATCGTGATGTGCGGTACGAACAGGCTGAGCATGCCACCGAGCACGACGATGACGAACAGCGCGGCCAGCATCTTCGCGACTCGCTTCGCGGGCAGTTCACGTTCGCTGAGGTTGCCGACGTAGAGCAGAACAATGAGCGCGGTGACGTAGTCGGCCATGCGCTGGAAGTACGCGAGGTACCGGCCGACACCGGGGGTTGGTGGCAGCGCGTCGGGCACCTGCTTGTTCAGCATGAACAGGCCGAGTATGCCGATCGCGAGGAACAGCATCCAGAGCGCGTAGCCGGCCGGGTAACGAACCCGACGACGGCGCAGCAACTCGAGTGCCATCGGAATCGCCAACAGCGGCACGATGAACAGCGTCGCGCCGAGCAGGCGCCACACCGGGTACAGCACGATCATCGCGAAGAGCGCCCAGTCGCGCGCCCGGAGCGGATCGCGGTCGCTGCTGCGGACCACGACGCCGACGATCGGTGCCGGCACGATCGACGTATCCGGCGCCTGCGCGATGCCACGAGCCAGCGGCTTCGGCTCGGCCGCGTCCACCTGCGCCTGGGTCAAGGTCGCCCGCTGGTACGCGTTCTTGCTGCGAGTGACCGTGCTCCGGGCCAGCGGTACGCGCGGCAACGGCGTGGCCGAGTTCGTTCCGCCGTTCACGGACTGGCCCGGCGCGATGCCGTTTGGGTCGTTCGCGCCGGACGATGTTTCCACGCTCACGACGCCGTCACCTTCGAACCGGGCGGCGTCAGCATGAGCCAGGTCGGACCGGCTGTCAGTCGCGGCGTGTCCTGATCCGGGCCGAGCAGGTTGAGGGCCGAGTTGAAGCTCTTCTTGCTCCAGGTCGCGGCGATCTTCGAGTCGCCGGCCACCACGGTCGCGGCACCACTGCCGAGCGGGTCGCTGTACGTCAGGTCCCGGCGCAACGCGGAAACGTGCTTCGTCATGTACGGCGACGTGATGATCACCAGGTTCGTCGTCGTCATCGTGACTCCGCCGATCTGCGTGTGCCACACCTTGGTCGTGCCGTCCAGCGTCCACGTGATCGAGACATGCCCCGGCACGGTGACGACCACCTTGCTGACCTGATCCACGTTCAGCCGGGAAAGTGCCTCGCCCGCCTGCGCGTACTCGAACATCGCGTTCGGCTGGCCCTTGGCACCGGCACGGAGGACGTTCGGCTCGGCGTACAGGCTGCTGCCGGACTGAGCGAACCCGGCCGTCGAACGGCTGCCGGTGTGCACGGTCAGGTTCAGCGACTTCGCCGTGTCGAGGAAGCCGGACGGTGCACCGGTCTGCACGATCAGCGGGTTCGTGGTGCAGACGATCTTCATGTCCGACGGCCGTACCTCGGCCAGCGGCCCGACCTTCGACGGGTACTTCGACTGGAACATCCCGACCAGATGCATGCCGCCGGCCTCGCTGTACTCCAGCGAGACAATGTCCGCGTCAGCCAACCCGACCGGTGCCGGAGCACCCTTCCCGACATTGATCGGAACGGCGATGACCGAACCGGTTCCGGCGCCCGGCAAGCCGGTCATCGGCTCGAACGTTGCGGGCGCGGCCGACTGCGACGGCGTGCCGCTCGACGTCGGCGCCACACTCGGCGGCGGTGCCTGCGATCCGACGAGCGGATTCGGCTTGGGCGACGAGCAGGCGGCCAGCGCCGCCATCGTGACGATCGCGAACGCCACCGCCCGGAAGCGGTGGTTGGTCATCGCGAATCAGACCGCTTCGACTCGACGAAGTCGGTCGTCTCGTCTTCCGCGGCGGGCCAATCGCTGGCCGGCGGGTCGTCGACATCGGTCGCGCGCGGAAGCAGCATCGTCGAGTCCGAGCCCGGACGGCCCTTGTAGCCACGGGGCGTTGAGCCCGACTTCGAGGTGGTCTTCGGCTCGGCGATCGACTCGTCCGAGATCTTCTCCAGGTCGGCGGTCGAGTCGTGACCGCGGGTGAGCGGCTTCGCCGGGGCCGGCAGCGCCGGACGGGCGGCCGACCACTTCGCCGGCTTGACCTCCTTCCAGCTGTCCGTGACCACGAGCATTCCGGCCACCGGCGCGTGTACGCGACTGAACTGGTCGAGCGCGGCGTCGATCTCCGGCGTGTGCACCTTGTGCGTCTCGACCACGAGCACGATCGCCGCGGCGACCTCGCTGAGCGCCTGGGCGTCGACCGAGCGGCTCGGCGGTGCGGCCGCGATCAGGACGCGGTCCGCGCGCTGCTGGAGGTCGTGCAGCAGGTCCGCGACCTGGCCGACGGGGAGTTCCACGCGCGGGTCGAGCTGGCCCGAGGTCAGGATGCTGACCTGCGGGAACGACGGTGCCACCTGGAGCGCGTCGGACAGGGTGACCTCGCCGGCAAGAACCTCCCCGAGACCGTACGGCGTCCGCACACCGATCACGTCGGCGATCGTCGAGTCCAGGTCGGTGCACACAATCACGACGCGCTCACCGGACCGGGCGAAGGCGGCGGCGAGGTTCGCCACTACGAAGCCGGTTGCCTGACCCGGCACGGCGCCACAGATGAGCAGCGTGTCGGTGACCGACGGGCGGCCACCACGGGCAGCGCCGGCGGCGTACCGCAGGATATTGCGGAGTTGACTGAACTCCCGGCCGAGGACGGTCGCGGCGTCGGCCACGGCCGGACGGTGACGGCCCGGACGGAACTCCATCAGCACGGGCACGTCCGGGCGCTCCGGGACGTCCTTGAGGCGGTACACGCGGGTGTCGAGGCGCGCCAGTGCGAGAGCAATCGCAAGGCCGATCAGAAGACCGATGCCGACGCCGCTGACGACGTAGAGCGGGATGCTCGGCTTCGCCGGGTGCTTCGGGACGGTCGCGGGCGAGAGGATTGATCCGGCCTCGACGACGTCGGCCTGCAGCGGAGCGAGGTGATTCGTCAGCTGGGTAATCTGGCCGCTGTACAGCTCCTGGGCGGCGGTTGCCTGCGCGAGCGCGGTCGAGCCCTTCGGCGCGGATGCAACCTGGGCTTGCGCTTGCTCCAGCAGCTTGCCGTCGGCGTCGATCTGCGTCTTCAGGTTCGCCTTCTGAGTGTCCAGCGACTTCTGCGCTGTCGCGGTGCGCTGGTCCAAGTAGGCCTGGGCGAACGCCTGCGATCCGTGCTCGGCGTCGGAGGGGGTCGCCGCGTCGAACGTGATGTTGAGGATCGATGTGTTCGCCGGCACCGTGTACTTGACGTACGCGAGGAGCTGCGGCACGGTCAGCTGGGTCCTCAGGAGGTTGGCGGCGCCCCCGGCGACAGCGGCGGACCGGAGGATGTTGCCCTCGGTGTCCATGTCCACTTTGCTGCCGTCACCGAGCGGAGCGAGGACCAGCACAGGCGTGACCGACTCGTACGTCTTGGGGAGCGTGTGGACGTAACCGAAAGAGCCCACGGCGCCAATAACTACCGCAATTGCCACAATCCACCAGCGTCGGACAAGCCATCCTAAGTAGTCACCGATGGTGGCTGTCTGAAGTGCGTTGGTGTCCATAACTCCCCTGTCCATGCTGGTCAGCGCCGATCACCGTGCGACACCGAGTGCGTACTGTACGACAGCAATATGTGCAAAAACGATCGTCCGTTTGGTTTACGCCGCCGTGGCACGCAGAGATCCAGCCCACCGATCCGGTCCGCGCCATTGTTGCGATACGCGGCATCAGGCTATATCCGAGCTACTAAAAGTTGCTACTTGACTCGGTTCGATGCCGAAATGCGACAGAAACGTTGCCGCCAGGCACATTTCGTCCGGGCCGAGTTATACGGCACACTGCACAGCCATGAGGGTCTGTTATGACATTCAAACTCATCGGGACCCGGAGCAGATCACCCGTCTGGTTCGGACGTTACTGACCGAGAGCCCGAACGCGGTCGTCCACATCAGTCACGACCGGCGTGGTCCCGAGCTGGACGAAACGGCCCTGCGCGCGTACGGCGACGTGGTGGTCGAACTTGCCGACGGCGGCTACGGCGACATCAGTCACGTGGACCGACACATGCAGGCCATCAATTGGGTGCTCGACCACCGCCCGGATGTCGACTGGCTCGTCAACCTCACCGGCCAGGATTACCCGATCGTCCCAATCGCGACAATCGAGCGCGAACTCGGCGAGTCTCAAGCGGATGCGTTCCTCGAATTCCACCCGGGCTTCGGCGAAGGATCGCGATGGCCGGCCCATCGCGTCCGTTCGCGTTACTACTTCCGCCACCGCCGGATCGGATCCCTGACACCGAAATGGCGCAACAGGTTACATCCGTTGCAGGCGTTAAACTTCGCGCAACCTCTTGTGCGCTTCCACGTCGCCTACGGCGTGATGATCGGGTGGCGAACCAGGACACCGTTCTCCGAGACATTCCAGGTGTACGGCGGTTCGGCGTTCATGTCGCTGCGCCGCCCGGTCTTCGAGTACCTGCGAGACTTTGCGGCCGAACGCCCGGAGATCATGGAGTACTTCCGGCACACGCTCTCGCCGGTGGAAGCGGTCTTCCCGACCATCCTCGCGAACTCCGGAAAATTCCGGTTGGTCAACGACTGCAAGCGTTACTTCGACTTCCGGAACTCCACGTTCAACCACCCCAAACTCCTGACGCGCGAGGACCTTCCCAGTGCGTACGCGTCCGGCGCACACTTCGCTCGCAAGATTGACCTCACCTCTGATGCCGACATCTTCGACGTCATCGATGCCCACCGTGATACGTTGCGCGACCCTCTCTTTGGAGTACCACATGGCTCTTGAGCCTCTGGAGCAGATCGCGCCACCCCCTGCGGCCGGACAGGCCGACCACATCATGCTGGTCGGATCGTCCGGCGGCCATCTCGCGCAACTGTTCGCGCTCAGGCCTTGGTGGGCCGGGCGGGAGCGGACCTGGGTGACGTTCGATACGCCGGATGCGGTGAGCCTGCTCGACGGCGAGAACGTCATCTACGCGCACTATCCGACCACACGGAACGTACGCAATCTGACGCGCAACGCATTCCTGGCCCGGCGGCTGTTGCGACAACTCCGCCCGGATGTTGTCATTTCCACCGGAGCCGGCGTCGCGGTGCCGTTCTTCGCGATCGCTCACCAGATGGGTATCCCGACGGTGTATGTCGAGGTCTACGACCGGATCGAAACTCCTACTCTTACGGCTCGGCTTTGTCGGCCGTTCACCTCGAAGATGCTCGTGCAATGGGAGGAGCAGTTGGCCCTGTACGCCAACTCCGAGTTGGTCGGACCGCTGCTGTGACCGAGCCGATCGGGATTCAATCGCCAAGCTCGGTTACCGAGCTCAACGTCCTCGTTCTCGTCGGCACCGACGTCCATCCGTTCGATCGGCTGGTCGGCTGGATCGAGAACTACACCTCTACCGTCCCGGTCAACTGGACGATCCAATTCGGTTCGTCGCGGGCGAGCAAGCTGCCAGGGAGCGCGGCGTTTCTGGACCGGGCCACGTTGGCGGACGCGCTTGGCTCGGCCAACGTCGTGGTCTGCCACGGTGGTCCGGCAACGATCACCGAAGCGCGCAACGCGGGCCACCTGCCGCTGGTCGTACCGCGCGATCCGAAGCTCGGTGAACACGTCGACGATCACCAGCAACGATTCGCTCGCCGGCTCGGCCGCAGCGGACTGGTCGAAATCTGCGAGACCGAGGAGTCGCTGCGGCTCGCGCTGGAACGCGCCGAGGCGGACACGAACGCGTACCGGATCGACAACGCCGATGCCGCGGCCGCCGTCGTTGCCACCGCGCTCCAGGTCGGCCGGATCGCGGACGGGCTGGTCGCCGGTGTGCGGCCGGCGCGCGTACCCCGTCAGACCGGAAGCGCGACCGTGGCCGCACCTTCCGCCGCGTCGGCCACGGCGAGCCGGCGCGATTACGCGCGAGTCCTATATATCGGTGGCTGGGGGCGCAGCGGATCGACGCTCGCCGAGCGGCTCCTCGGCGAGATGCCGGAAATCGTCGGTGCCGGCGAGGTCACCCATCTGTGGCAGCGCGGGCTGATCGATAACGAACTGTGCGCTTGCGGTGCGACGTTCCGGGACTGCCCGTTCTGGTCCGCGGTCGGCGAGCGGGCATTCGGCGGTTGGCAGAACATCGACGCCGAGACCGTCATCGCGTTGAAGCATCTCGTCGACCGGACCCGGTTCGTGCCGCGGCTCGCGCTTCCGACCGCGCTCACCCGTCGTCGCCGCGAATTGCGCAAATACACCGAAATCCACCGAGCGCTCTACGTCGCGATCGCCGAAGTGGCGGGCACTCGGGTGGTCATCGACTCGAGCAAGCACTCGTCGCTGGCGTTCGCTCTCCGCCACGATCGCTTGATCGATATGCGCGTGCTCCATCTGGTCCGCGACGGTCGTGGCGTCGCGTATTCCTGGGCGAAGGAGGTACGCCGGCCGGAAGCGACCGGCACCGGTGCGGCTGCGCTGATGCCGCAGTACTCCGCCACGAAGTCCGGCGTGCTGTGGACGATGCACAACTGGATGTTCCACCTGCTGCACGTCGTACACCGCCAAACCCGGTTGATGCGCTACGAGGACATGATTGCCGACCCGTACGCGAAGCTGGCCGAAGTGCGGGCGTTCCTCGATCTCCCGCCCGCCGAGCCGGAGTTCCTGCGCATCGTGGACGGCGCGCCGGTGGCGCGGGTCGGCGCGAGCCACTCGATCGCCGGAAACCCGATGCGCTTCACCAACGGCGAGCTGACGCTGCGAACCGACAGCGCCTGGCGGACCGCACCGCCGAAGCGTGGCGACCGCAAGATCGCGTTGCTCACCTGGCCCGGCCGGCTCCGGTACGGGTACCTCGACGTTCCCGGCCGCGTACCCAAGCAACGCGGCAAGCACAGCAAAGGACAGCAGTCGTGAACCCAACCGTGGCCCCGTCCGTCGGTGTCGTCGTCCCGACCCGGGACCGGCCGGAGCTGGTCCGCGTGACGATCGCATCGATCCTCGGCCAGGATTACCCGGGCGACATCGACGTCATCGTGGTCTACGACCAGAGCACGCCGGACGTGACGCTGGAGCAAAACGAGCCCGGTCGCCGGGTTCGGGTGATCTCGAACAACCGCAAGCCCGGCCTCGCGGGTGGACGCAACACCGGTGTACTCGCGGCCGGCGGTGACTACGTCGCGTTCTGCGACGATGACGACACGTGGTTGCCCGGCAAGCTGTCGGCGCAGATCGCCGCGATGGAGGCCGCACCCGAGACGGAGATGTGCGCGACCGGCGTACAGATCGCGTACGTGGACCGGCGCGTGGACCGGGTGCTCGACCGTGATCGGGTCACGCTCACCGAACTTCTGCGATCTCGGATCCAAGAGATGCATCCGTCCGCGTTCCTGTTCCGGCGAACCGCGTTGATCGACGGCATCGGGCTGGTCGATGAGGCGATCCCGGGAAGCTACGGCGAGGACTACGAGCTGATGCTTCGCGCCGCCCGGCGTACGCCGATCGTGAACGTGCCGATCGTCGGTGTGGTCGCGCTGTGGCACCGGCAGTCTTACTTCACCGCGCGATGGGAGACCATCGCGACGGCTCTGGAGTGGCTTTTGGAGCGCTACCCGGAGTTCGAAACGGACCCGCAGGGGTACGCCCGGATCACCGGTCAGATCGCGTTCGCCAAGGCGGCGAGCGGATCACGCGGTTCGGCGGTCCGATGGGCTGGCCGGACGATTCGCCACAATCCGCGCGAAGCGCGCACCTATCTGTCACTCGCCGTCGCCAGCCGGGTCGTCAGCGCCGACGCGATTCTGCGCCGGCTGCACGACCGCGGCCGCGGCATTTAGATGTCATTACGGATGACCGTTGCAGAAGTTGTTCCACACGTTCTTGGTGGCCGCGTCCCGGATCCGGTAGTCGTACGCACCGTTCTGCCAGTCGAGATCGAAGTACGTGGTCCACAACGCATGGTTCGACTCGGCGATCTTGAGTAGAGCGTCGAGCCATGCCGCACGTCCGGTGCCGCTCGGATCCGAATTCAGCAGCGCTCCGCCGAGTTCGGCGATGCCCCACGGCTTGCCGACCGAGTTCGAGGCGGAGATGATCGGGGCGAGCATCTTGCTGCCCGGGTCATAATCGCCCGCACCCTTCTTGTAGTCCAGGTTGTAGACGTCCCACCCGAGCACGTCGATCACGTTGTTGCCAGCGTAGTAATCCGTCCAGGTACGGTGCGATCCGGAGTTCAGCGTCCAGTTCATGAGCACGAGCGTCGCGTGCAGATGCGAGTTGTTCGCCTTCCGGGCCAGGCCCGCGAGGTGGGTCCACGCGGCCCGGTATTCGGCTGCGGTGAAAGCTCCGCCCTCAATGTCGTCCTCGGGCTCGTGGTAGTAGACCCAGTAGATCTCGCGGTCGCGGGGCGCATTGTTGAACCACGATTGCATGTACGAGTCTTCGGCACCACTGGTGATCTGCGACGGGCTGTACTTGAACGAGACGATCACCGTACGGTCGACGTTTCCGGCATTGCCAGGCCACGCGGCCGGAGCACCCGGATAGAACACCCGGACCGCGTGCATCTGACCGATGATGCCCTCCTCATACGAGAGGGCCTGCATGTACGACTGGCCGTTGATCTGCGCAAACGAGGCGCCACAGAGCGTCGTGCCGGTTGGCACCGGTGCGCCCGGCGGGAGCGTCGGCGAGGTGGGTGGCTGCTGACCGGTACCGGTCGACGCCGATGTCCCTGGAGACGGAGACGCTCCCGGGGACGGCGAGCCGTTGACCGTACCCATGGACGAGATCACGCCGGGCTGGGTACCGGGCAGCGTGCCGGTTTTCCCGCCAGGTTGGACCACCGAATTGGCACCACCGGCATGTGCGGTCCCCGGGCCGGTGCCAATGAACGGGACGACCGTGGAGATGCCGTCGACACCGAGGCTGGCCGCGGCAACGGCGCTACCCGCCAGAAGGAGTACGACGACGACGATGCGCAGCACCCACCGGCCGCGAGACACGCCGCTGATCTGCCGCCATAGCGGCGGTGGCTGCCGGTGCCGGAAATGCGGGTCACCGAGTTCCTCCGGCGCCTGTTCTGCCGCCGTGTTTGCCGTGGCCAACGTGGTTGCCGTGGCCAACGTGTTCGCAGTGAGTGCGCTGGGAGCCCGGAACTCGCCGGTGTGGCGGTCCGTGCTCGGCGCTTGCCGCGTATCCGTGATCAAACCCCTAACGGGTCAGCCACACCGACGGTCTCGATCCCTTTATCAAGGTTGTCGGCGACTACAGGCTGGGGCAACCGCGGCGCGATGCCAGGCCCTCGATCGAGGAGCCAGACCGCCGTTGCCCAGGCGAAGAGAAGCGCGGCTCCGAACAGGAGACCGCCGGGCAGTACGTCAGAAATCCAGTGCTTGAGAAGGTACACGCGGGTGTAGGCCTCGAACGAGACCGCGACGCCGAGCGCGGTCCATAGTGCCACGCGGATTTTGAGACCGGCATGCATCGCGTTGATCGCGAAGTATGCGATCAAGCCGAAGATCAGGAATGCTCGGCCGACACCGCCGGACGGCCAGCTGCCGAGCGTGGTGGGCGGCGGCTGCCGGTGAACCAGGTGCTTCAACGAGTCTTGAAAGTACTTTTCGGACACGTACGCGGCCGGAAAGACCACCAATGGCACCCAACGTCGCGTTTTGCGGGCCAGCGCGAACACCACGGCGGCCAGAACCGCGGCGCATTCGGTGGGGTGGCGGTTGCCGATCTGCGTCACGGCATTGTTGATCGTCGACCACCAACCGACGGTATGCCCATCGAAAAAGTTGAATACCGGCACGTCAACGTCTGGCTGAAGGTGCTTGGCCAGTAGGCCGAGTGGCCACATTACCGAGACCATTACGCCGAGCAGCACGGCCAGCGCAACCGCTGCCGCCACCGGGCCGACCACGACGCGCGCGAGCTTCGCCGGCAGTCGAGCCGCGATCGAGTCGGCCAACTCGGCGGCCTGAGCTCGCACGGACGCGGCGCATCGCTCCGCCCATCTGAGGCGCACCGTTGCCCAGACACCGACGCCCACCAGGACCATCAGGACGACGAAAATCGACAAAGAGTACATCTACTTCTTCCGTGTGCGGTTGGTCCGACTTATCCTGGGTGAACGACTGCTTGATCGCAAGCAGCCTCATCATTACGTGGCAATGACGAGGTCAGTACGCGCCGGACGACCTGATGACCGCCGTGACCGTACGCATGAGAATCACGAGGTCAAGCGATAGTGACCAGTTGTCCACATAGTGCAGATCGAGGCGCATGACCTCATCCCATGGAAGATCCGACCTTCCAGACACTTGCCACAAACCTGTCATTCCGGGCTTTACTACGAGGCGCCGGCGGAAGTCTGCGGGGTATCTGTCCACTTCCGTCCGGAGTGGTGGACGCGGTCCCACCAATGACATCGCTCCACTGACGACATTGAACAGCTGCGGCAACTCGTCGAGCGAATACCGCCGCAGGAACCGGCCGACCGGCGTGACCCGAGGATCATCGCGCATCTTGAACAGCAGGCCGTCGTTTTCGTTGTTCGCGGCGAGTGTGACCATCATGCGTTCCGAACCGGGATACATCGTCCGAAACTTCACCATATGGAACTCGCGGCCGTCGCGGCCGATCCGAACCTGGCGGAACAGGGCCGGTCCGTTGGAGGTGAGCCGTACGAACGCGGCGATCACGAGCAGAACCGGGCTGAACAGAGCGACCAGGAGAACACCCAGGAGGCGGTCTGCGGCTTCCTTCACGATCCGTCGCGGACCGCGGAGCGTCGCGTGATCGACGTGCAGCATCGGCAGCCCGTCCACCGGACGGATCGTGGTACGGCCGCCGGCCACGTCCATCAGCGCGCTCGCGACGATCAAATCGATCTTGTCGTCCTCGACGCTCCAGCCGATCCGACGCAGCGCCGGCCCGTTGATCTCCGGGCAGGTAAGCACGATGACCGTGTCCGCCTCGGCGAGCGTAGCGGCGTGGTTGACCGATTCGAACGATCCGTAGACCGGAACCGGAACCGAACTGTTGAGTCGCGACGACGGATCGGGTAGGCAGGCACCGACGACATCGAGGCCGTGGAAGCGGGAACGCCGCAGCATCGTGCACAACTCGGCGACGTCGGCGGCGTGACCGACGGCCACGACGCGGCGCAGACGGTAGCCGTTCGCCCACGACCGATGCAGGCTGTGCCGGAGCGCGAACCGCGAGGCACCGATGAGGAGGCAGGCGAGCGGGAGCGCCATCAGGATGTAGCCACGCGCGATCGAGACGTCCAACGCGTACAGCACGACCGCGACGGAGGCCATGAACGCACAGCCCGCGCGGAAGACCCGCTGGTACTCCTCACTGCCGATGAAGAGATAACGAGTGTCATAGGACCGGTTGAGTGCGAGCACAAGAACCCAACCGAGCGGCAGCAACAGCGTTAGCCACATCGCCGGAGCGTGTGGGCCTTTGCTGCCACCGAAACGGATCGTGTATGCGATGACGTCTGCGACAAGGGCGGAGAAAAGGTCGAGTCCAACCGTCTGCCAGACGTAACGGGACTCCCAAACCGGCCGAACACTGGTCGACGTCCTCGCGGCGATCCGGGCGTGAACCGGGCGATTTTCCGCCAAGATCTCAACCACTGATACCTCCGGACGAGTCGAATTTCATCCTTCCGAAATGCGCTACACCGCGCCCCGGAAACGCTTTGTTGCTGGTGGAGTCCCGTCTTGACACCCGAGCGTACGTGACTTTTGTTCACGAAGCGTAAATAGTTGATGTCCGGATGTCGACAGGGTTGACGAACAGAAAAACAAATTCATCGAAAGTTCGTGATTGCCGGGACCGTGTCTCCGCGGCCCCGGCAATCACCGAATCGCTCTTGGTGTTACGGCTTCAAAACGATGGTCCAACTGTCGACCGCACCCGGTGTGACATCGGTGGTTGCGGTCAGACCGCCGACGGCACCGATCGGTACCGTAGCGCCGCTGTCCGCGACCACCGAGTTGATCCGGCCGCTACCGGTGCCGTTGGCCGCACCACGGTTCGTGACGCTGCCCGGAACCGTCCAAGCCGTCACCGTGGACGACTTCGCCGCCCAGTACGAGACGACCCAGTCACCGCTGGCACCAGCGGATCCGGCCGGCGACGTGACGGACGTCGTGGACGACGCCGCCGCCATCACCGTGAACGAGGCGACCGGAGTCGTCGCGTTCGTGCCCGAGTACGCCACCACCTGCACCGTTCCATGTACGACCGAGCCGAAGCCGACCGACACCGACGATCCGGCATCCGTTGCGGTAGCGACCCGCTGCCAGACCGTCGTCGTGATGGTCGAGACCGACGACGGTGAGGTACCGACGAGAGTCCACCCGGCCGGAGCCGTCTGAGCGGCCGAGGCCGTTCCGGTCGCGATCAGCAGCAGGCCGTTGCCCGCCGTCACGCTCGCCGGGACCGTCACGGTCTCGGTCGTGGCGTTGCCGTTGGTGGTCGCACCGGCGACGAACGCGATCGGAGTCGCGGCCGGAGCCGGCTGTACCTGCTGCGATGCCGAAGCCGACGCACCCAGCGCGTTCGTGACGGTCAGCGTGGCCGTGTAGGTCCCGCCGGCCGAGTACGCGTTGGTGGCCGTCACGCCGGTGGCGGTGTTCCCGTCACCGAACGTCCAGCTGTACGACGTGATCGAGCTGCCCGGTGCGGTTGAGGCACTCGCGTCGAACGAGCAGTTCAGCGCCGTGCAAGTGGCGGAGAACGCGGCCACCGGCGCAGGCGCCGGCAGAGCGAACAGACCGCGTGCACGCCAGTCGTTGCCGTCCGTGCTCGGACCGCTCACCACCGCGTCGGTCGAACCGTCCGGGTTGCCACCGGTCCACGAGACCGAGTGCAGGTTACCGGTTGCGGCGTCGGCGTAGTACAGCTTGCCGTCGGCCAGGAACATGCCGTCGATGCTGCTCAGGTTCGCCGAACCTCCAGCGGTGAACTCGACCGAGCCGATCACACCGTCGTCCGGCTCGAAGTACCGGTAGCGCAGCTGCGATTGCCCGGCGAGCGAGTAATAGAGCCGGCCGTTGTCGAAGACCATGCCGGTGACGCTCTGCATCTCGCCGCCGTACAGGGACGCCTCGACACCCCGGTACGTCTGGCCCGAACCCGTCTGGACGTTTGACCAGACCGGGTCGTCGTACGGGTCGACCAGCGACGGGGCACCGATGTGCGTACCGTCGAAGCTCGCCTCGTAGAGGTTGCCGTCGCTGTAGCCGTAGAACAGTTCGTTGCCGGCCAGGAACGCGCCACGCACCTTCGACCACTGGATCGTGCCGGTGTCCACCGTGCTGGTGGTACCGACGGACGAGCCGGTGAACGAACGCTCCTGCAACGTGTCCAGCGCGCTGGACGGCGGTGCCGGAATGTCGGTACGCAGGATCTCGATGCCGTTGATCAGCGGGTTCTCCACGATATTCGTGAGCCCGATGGTCACGTTGCCGCCGGCCGGGGCATTGAGGTCGTACGCGTGCATGGTGCCAGTCTGGTCACCGGTGTCCGCGACGATGTCGTAGTGGTCCTGGACCACGGTGCCGTCCAGGCTCACGTTGAACACCCGCTGGCCGACCTGGCTGGTGCCGGTGTACCGGTTCGCGAAGAAGAGCCGCACCTCGATCGGCGTACCCGGCGTGACCGGGAAGCTCCACTGCTGGTTGGCCCAACGCTCCGAGTTGAAGATCGCGCTCGGCGTCGTATTCGGCACGCTCGAGTTGATGTTCGGAACCTGGCTCCACCCGGCCGCGTTGCTGTTCGAATCCCGGTACGGGCTACTGCTGTTCTGGTCCGCCTGCCAATCCGGACCGTTGTCGATGGCCGGGATGACCGGGCCGCCGGCGTCGATGCGGTACAGGATGTTCGTGTTGCTGCTGTTCGGCAGCTGACCGGCGCTGAACACGTCGGCCGGCAGCGCGGCTTGGCTGTAGCTCTGGAAGCTCTCCCCGCCGGTCAGCGGGAAGAACGCGATCCGGCCACGCACCACGTAGGTCGAGCCGGTGCCGATCGACGGTGTGTCATAGCCGGCGTACACGCCCTGCGAGTTGACGAACATCGCGTATGTGCCAGAACCGCGCGGGTTACGGCCCGGGTTCCACGACATCGGCATGCCGTTGATCGGGTCGAGCGCGACCAGGCCCGGACGCGGGACGCTACCCTGGCCGGCCGAGTCGGACGCGGAGCCGTTGTTTACCCAGCGCTCGTGGCCACCGGCGTAGATCGCGTTGCCGGCCGTGGTCACCGATTCGAACGAGTCGTTGCCGGTGTAGTCGATCCAGGCGGGCTGGACGTCCGCACCGGTGTCGCTGGTGGCCCACCGAGTGGCGGTGTCACACAGCGAACGCGTGCCGTCGGTGTTACTGGAGAACGTGCCACCACCGGTCGCCACAACGACGAAGTAGGAGCCGTCGGTCGAGAACGCCATGTCACGCATGTACGTGTCGTACGCGCCCGAAGCACACGTCGCGGTGTAACCGGCCGTGTTCCAGTCGGCGTCCGTCGAACCCGACGTCGAGGTCAGGTTCAGCATCACGATCTGGTCGTGTACGACGCCGTCGGCCATCTTGAAGTTGCCGACCGCGACCAGCTTCGTGCCGTCCGGGCTCACGTCCATCTTGTGAACGCCGACCGCCCCGTTGGACTGACCGGGCTGGCCGGTGTAGTTGTGGTGGCCGCTGAGCTGGGTCGTGACGTACGGGTCGACCGCACCGGTGGTTGGGTTCAGCGCGCCGAGGCCGGCGTGCGCCGCCGTTCCGAGCAGTGTGAACGTGCCACCAATGATCAGGTGGCCGCCGACGTTGTCGAGTGCCCAGACCTGACCGTCCATCGGCGCCGGCTTGAAGCCGGACACCATCAGACCGGTCGTGGTGTTGAGCAGCGCCACACCCTTGGCCTTGACGCCGTTCACATTGTTGAACTCGCCGCCGACGTAAACCGTGTTGGGCGAAGGGCCGGGCTGCAATGCCCGAACGGTGCCGTCAAGCGTCGGGACGAACGCCGTACTAACCACTCCGGTGTTCTGATCGAACGAAAGGATGTAGTTACGCGTCACCGCATCGGCGGAATTCGTATCGCCCGGCGGGTCAACATTCGTGAAGCTGCCGCCGACAATGATCTGGCTGCCGACCTGGGTAATCGCGAACACAGTGCCGTCGTTGATATTCGGCGTGTGTGTCGACGGGGTCGCCGACGCCAGGTTGGGCTGGTTAACACCGCTGGCTACAGCGGCACTGACCTGTCCGACAAGTGCGACGGCGGCGAATAGTGCCAAGCCGATCTTGGCAGCTCTCATCCGCATGTGCAAAGCCCCCTTTGAAGGGAAATAGATGGTGCGGCGGGACTGGAAAAAACTAAAAGAGATCGATATGGCGTTGTCGATCAAACACGCCACGTGAGAATAAATTGCCGGGGATCGAAAAGCACTATCGCATACGCGACTCTGTACTTTTGGGTGAGCAACACGGCCTACATTCCGGTGAGCCATACCGATTACTGACATTCGTCACAAATCTCATCTCGGGCAAATCGGGCATTTGCGCTTTAAGATGGATTTATTGGGTCGTGATGTCGACCGAATTGTCGCCTATCTGTCCAAGTCGTGCACTTGTCCATCGGGCCAAACGCGATACGGTTCCGCTTACCTAACCGGTGAATTGATCGGCATTGATAATTCGTAAGAAAGAGTGCACCGCTATGCACAAATTAGTAAGACCATCGATACGGGCAGTAACCGTCTCGGCATTAACCGTCGCCGTTTCGCTCGCGCTGGCCCAGCCCGCGTCCGCCGCAACACCGTCGGTCAGCGCCACGCCATCCACCCACATGCCGTACGTGACCAGTACGAACTCGACCGTCCGGCAGCTCGTCCAGTGCGGCAACACGATGTACGCGGTCGGCTCGTTCAGCACCGTCGCCGCACCCGGCGTCGCGGCGCAGACCCGGCACAACGCGTTCTCGTTCAACGCCACCACCGGCGCCATCTCCGCCTGGAATCCGAACCCGAACGGCGAAGTCAATTCGATCGCGCTGTCCTCCGACTGCGGTACCGCATATCTCGGCGGCACGTTCTCCTCGGTGCAGGGTCACGCGGCGAAGAATCTGGCCAAGGTCAGCACCGCCACCGGCGCACCGGTCACCACGTTTGCGCCGGCCCCGAACGGTGGCGTCAACACCGTCATCATCGCGGCCGGTCACCTGTTCGTCGGCGGTGCCTTCAACTCGATCGGCGGCATCTCGCGCAACGCGCTCGCCACGGTGAACTTCACGACCGGTGCGATCGACCCGTACGTCAACCTCGCGATCAGCGGCAATTTGCCCAACAGTGGCCGGAAGGTATACAGCTTCGAGTTGAGTCACACCGGCAACCGGATGCTCGCGATGGGCAGCTTCCTCACCGTGGCGGGGCAGCTCCGCCGCCAGATGTTCATGATGGATCTCGGGGCCGGCTCGGCCACGCTCGATCCGTGGTACGTCCCGGACTTCACGCTCACGTGCAACTCGTCCGAGCCGCTCTATGAGAAGGGCGCCGCCTGGTCACCCGACGACCGATACGTCTACGGCGCCTCGACCGGTGGGCACGGCGCCTCACCGCTGTGCGACACAGTGTCCAAGTTCGCTAGCTCCTCTAGCTCGACCCAGGCGCCGGTCTGGATCAACAAGACCGGGTGCGACTCCCTCTATACGGTCGCGGCGGACGACACGAACGTGTACGTCGGCGGCCACCAGCGCTGGCTCGGCAATCCGCACGGCTGCGACAACGCGGGTCCAGGCGCGTACTCGCGTCCCGGTGTCGGAAGCGTCAGCGCAGCGGACGGATCGGTGCTGCCGTGGAACCCGACGCGGGCGCGCGGGCACGGTGCGGACGATCTCCTGCTCACTCCGGCCGGCCTCTGGGTCGCGTCGGACACGTTCTTCGGCTCGACGAAGTGCGGTGGCTCGTACCACCCGGGAATCTGCTTCTTCCCTAGATAGAAACCCAGGTGAGTACGTCAGAACCGGGGCATGCCGCCGAACTGCCGGTCACCCGCGTCCCCCAGACCGGGAACGATGAACATCCGATCGTTCAATTCCCGGTCGATGGACGCGGTGACCAGGCGCATCGGCAGTCCTGATGCGGCCAACCGCTCGATGCCGGGCGGCGCCGCCAGGACGCAGACCACCGTGATGTCGGTGCAACCTCGGTCGGCGAGCAGCCGGCAGCAGTGCTCGAGCGATCCGCCGGTCGCGAGCATCGGATCGAGCACGAGCACCGGCATACCGGTGAGGTCCGTCGGCAACGACTCCATGTATGCGCGCGGTTCGAACGTGTGCTCGTCCCGGGCCAGCCCGACGAACCCCATCGACGACTCCGGCAGCAGTGCCAGCGCTGCGTCCGCCATCCCCAGGCCGGCGCGAAGCACCGGCACGATCAGCGGCGGCTGGGCGAGGCGTGTCCCCTGCGGCGATGTCGACCGGCGTCGTGACGTCGTAGTGCTCCACCGCGAAGAGCCGGGCTGCCTCGTAGACGAGCATTGTGGTGAGCTCGGTCAACGCCGCTCGAAACGCGCTCGAGTCGGTGCGGGCATCGCGCATGGCGGTCAGCCGGGACAGCGCCAGCGGGTGATCAACAACGAGTACGTCCACGGAGACCAAGCTACGGCACCGGCGCCGGAAGAGATCGGAATGGTTCAAGATCAAGAGCGTACACTTGCGGCCATGAGCACCACCACCTCCTCATTACCGGATGTGGCGTCGTCAAACGCGTCGCTGCGTCAGTTCCTTTTCGGCCTTCCCGGCGTCGATGCGGTCGGCCTCGATGCGCGAGCCGCGATGCTCGGCACCCGGTCGATCAAGACCAGCGCGAAGGCGTGCGCGATCGACCTCGCGATCCGAATGGTCGATCTGACCACGCTCGAAGGCGCCGACACGCCCGGCAAGGTACGCGCGCTCTGCGCGAAGGCCCAGCGACCGGACACCCGCGATCCGGCCTGCCCGTCGGTCGCCGCCGTCTGTGTCTACCCGTCGATGGCCGGAGTCGCCGCCGCCGAACTCAAGGGCACCGGAGTCCACGTGGCGAGCGTCGCGACCGCGTTCCCGTCCGGCCAGGCACCGCTCGCCGGTGAAGCTCGCCGACACCGAGGCCGCGGTCGACGCCGGTGCGGACGAGATCGACATGGTGATCAACCGGGGCGCGTTTCTGTCCGGGCGATACCTCGACGTGTTCGACGAGATCGTCGCGGTGAAGCGGGCCTGCGGTGACGCGCATCTCAAGGTGATCCTGGAGACCGGCGAGCTGGCCACGTACGACAACGTCCGGCGCGCCTCCTGGATCGGCATGCTGGCCGGCGGCGACTTCATCAAGACGTCGACCGGCAAGGTCGCGCCCGGCCGCCACGCTGCCGGTCACGCTGCTCATGCTGGAAGCCGTCCGCGATATGCAAGCGCTGTACGGTCGCCAGGTCGGCGTCAAGCCGGCCGGCGGCATCCGGACCACCAAGGACGCGATCAAGTACCTCGTGGTGGTGAACGAGACGGTCGGCGACGGCGTGGCTCGACCCGGACTGGTTCCGGTTCGGCGCGTCCACGCTGCTGAACGACCTGCTGATGCAGCGCGAGAAGCTGTCCACCGGCCGATACGCCGGACCCGACTACGTGACGCTGGACTGATACCATGGCATTTCGAATACGCACCGGCCCCGGAATCGCGCGCTATCGTCGACATCAAAGCGAGCTACGGCCTGTTCATCGATGGCGAGTTCGTCGATCCGACCGACGGCACCACGTTCAAAACGATCAATCCGGCCACCGAGGAGACACTGGCCGAGGTCGTCGACGCCGGACCATCCGATGTGGATCGAGCGGTCGCTGCGGCCCGGACCGCGTACGCGAACGTGTGGGGCCCGATGCCCGGCGTGACGCGGGCCAAGTACCTGCTACCGGATCGCACGGATCATCGCCGAGCGCGCCCGCGAGTTCGCCGTGCTCGAGTCGATCGACAACGGCAAGCCGATCCGCGAGTCCCGCGATGTCGACGTACCGCTCGCTCGCGCGCACTTCTTCTACTACGCCGGCTGGGCCGACAAGCTCGGGCTACGCCGGCTTCGGCCCGGATCCGCGCCCGATCGGCGTCGCCGGCCAGGTGATTCCGTGGAACTTCCCGTTGCTCATGCTCGCCTGGAAGATCGCACCGGCGCTTGCCTGCGGCAACACCGTGGTGCTGAAGCCCGCCGAGACGACGCCGCTGACCGCACTGCTGTTCGCCGAGGTCTGCCAGCAGGCCGATCTGCCGCCCGGCGTAGTGAACATCGTCACCGGAGCCGGTGATACCGGCCGTACGTTGGTCGAGCACCCGGGCATCGACAAGGTCGCGTTCACCGGCTCGACCGAGGTCGGGCGCGCGATCGCGAAATCGGTCGCCGGTACGTCCAAGCGACTCACGCTCGAGCTGGGCGGCAAGGCCGCGAACATCGTGTTCGACGATGCGCCGATCGATCAGGCGGTCGAGGGCATCGTCAACGGCATCTTCTTCAACCAAGGCCACGTCTGCTGCGCCGGATCCCGCCTGCTGGTGCAGGAGTCGGTCGCGGACGCCGTCCTGGACGGGCTCAAGCGGCGGATGGCGCAGCTGCGGATCGGTGATCCGCTGGACAAGAACACCGATGTCGGCGCGATCAACTCGGCCGAGCAGTTGTCCCGGATTCGCGAGCTCTCGGAAGCCGGTACCGCCGAAGGTGCCGACGCCTGGTCCGCGCCGTGTGATCTGCCGCAACAGGGATTCTGGTTCCGTCCGACGATCTTCACCGGCGTCTCGCAGGCACACCGGATCGCCCGCGAGGAGATCTTCGGTCCGGTGCTTTCGGTTCTGACGTTCCGGACTCCGGCCGAGGCGATCGAGAAGGCGAACAACACGCCGTACGGTCTGTCCGCCGGGATCTGGACCGACAAGGGTTCGCGGATTCTCTCGGTCGCGGCCGCACTCCGGGCCGGAGTGGTCTGGGCGAACACGTTCAACAAATTCGATCCGACGTCGCCGTTCGGCGGTTACAAGGAATCCGGGTACGGCCGCGAGGGCGGTCGCCACGGTTTGGAGGCCTACCTTGCCCACTGACACCCGGGTACCAGTGTTGAAGACGTACAAGCTGTTTATCGGGGGTGCCTTTCCCCGCAGCGAGTCGGGCCGCGTCTACGCGGTCACCGGCGCGACCGGCGACCACCTCGCGAATGCCGCCCAAGCGTCGCGCAAGGACGTGCGGGACGCGGTGGTCGCGGCCCGCGCAGCGGTGAAGGGCTGGTCCGGTACGACCGCCTACAACCGGGGCCAGATCCTCTACCGGGTCGCGGAGATGATGGAAGGCCGCCGCGATCAATTCATAGCCGGGGTACGCGCAGCCGAAGGCGGTTCCAAGGCGGACGCTGTGGCAAGTGTGGACGCCGCGATCGACCGCTGGGTCTGGTACGCCGGGTGGACCGACAAGATCGCTCAGGTGTACGGCAACGCGAACCCGGTCGCCGGCCCGTTCTTCAACCTCTCCTCGCCCGAGCCGACCGGCGTGGTCGGCGTTCTGGCGCCGCCCGACTCGTCGCTGCTAGGCCTGGTCAGCGTCGTCGCGCCGGCGATCGCAGTGGGTAACACGGTGGTCGTGCTGGCGAGCGACGACCGGCCGCTCCCCTCGATCATGCTGGCCGAGACGATGGCGACCAGCGATCTTCCGGCCGGCGTCGTCAACGTGCTGACCGGACGCGTCGCCGAAACCGCGCCGCCGCTCGCCGCGCACATGGACGTGAACGCGATCGACCTCATCGGTGCGGCCGACCGCGATCTGGCAAAGTCACTGGAGACGGCGGCGGCCGAGAACCTCAAAAGGGTGCTCCGACCGGCCGCGATCGACTGGTACGCGGCACCGAACATCGACCGGATGACCGCGCTTCTGGAGACGAAGACGGTCTGGCACCCACAAGGCATGTAATCGGTCGTCAAGTCAGTCGATCACCAGGTAAATACGGACATCGTGGTTTTGTCGTACACCGCGAACGTCCTGCTCAGGGGTGCAATCTGCGGTCGCGACAAAGTGCGGCTAGGGTGTGTGCGCAGAGTCACCGTCCAACACCATCAGTTCCGGAGGCAATTCGTGGCGCGTTCGTCCGCCGGTCGGCCCAACGCCGGCAAGCCCGAGCCCGATCCGCAGATCGATCAGGACATCTCGGACGAAGAGGTTGACCTTGAGGTCGACGAGCCTGTCGATGAGGTCGACGAGATCGATGCCGACGATGAGGGTGACGAGGAAGCTGACGTCGCCCGCACAAAGCAGACCGACGCCTTCTGGGCGAAGGCCAACCTTGAGCCGATCGAGATCGCGTTGCCGAGCGGCGTGGGATACACGCTCCGCGCGTACCGGTTGAACACCGAAGTCACGCCGTCGGACTACACCGCCCGCGAGACCGACGAGTTCCCGGATCGCGTGTCGCGTTACGCCGCAGACGAGAACGTCTTCGACGACGAGGAGTTCGAGGACGACGAGGACCTCGTCGAGGACGAAGACGAGCTCGATGACGACGAAGACGCCGACGAGCCGGACGCCGACGAGCTTGACGACGAGGAGCCCGAGGAAGAGGTTCCGCTGTTCCTCAGCCAGGGCGGCCACCTGCTGCTGTTCCGTTCCCGCGCCGGCCTGATCGATTTCATCAGCTCCGACGCCGAGCACGACATGGCGCAACTGCCCGGCTGGTCGAAGCTCGCGCGGCAGATCCGGGCCAACTACCTCGTGCCGTTGCCCGAGGAGACGTACGAGCTGGATCTCGTCGTGAAGAACCTCCGGGCCGGGCACGAGTCCTGGGATCCGGATCTGATCGTGCAGTCCGGGCAGCTGGCCCGAGACCTCGGTCACGCACTGCGGGTCGACCCGGTGGTCAAGGCGCTGTCGCCCGGCTCCCCGCTGGACGACCTGGACGAGGCGCTGCGCGCGGTCGCGGCCGGTGGAGTCGGCTCATTCTTCGCCCGCCGAAAGGCCAAGAAAATCGGTACAGAAGCCGCGAGTATCGGCTGGCGCACGGTAATCGGCAAGATCTCCGCTGTCGTGGACTGGCGCGACTAGCCCCTGACCGAGGACTATGAACCCTTGGCACGACTAAGTCCGGGAGGAGGACGACGCCGTGGCGCTCATGCGTGTGTACTGCGGGTTGGCCGCGAGCGAGCCGATAGGCGCGCAGGACGGCAACGGATGGCTGACCGCCGCCGTTGTCGACGATGCGGGTCGGTTGCTCGACGTTTGCGATATCGGTGACGACGCCACCGGCTACGCCGAGTTGGGTGCGTTGCTGGCCGAACGTTCCGGCGGACCCAACAGTGTCGCGGTCGCCGCGGATAGTGACGAGCATCACGTCACGCTTCTTCTGGCCGCCGCCGGTCGTCCTTTGGCGATCGTCGACGACGAGGATCTGCTGACCGACTACGCCGATCGCTTCGGCGACGATGACTCGGCCGACGAGCTCGATTCCGGGCCGTCCGAGCGGGCCGCGGTCGGCATCGCACGGGCACTCGCCGCCGGGGCGCTGGCCGCTTCGGCACAGAACGCTCCGCGCGAACTGATGGCGCTCAAGCCGGTACTGTCCGCGCACGCCGCAATGGCGGCCGGGAGGCACGGCACCGCGGTCGCGCTTCGCGAGGTGCTTCGCGAGCTGTACCCGGCAGCGCTTCGCGCCTATCCGGATCCGGCCGAACCGATCCCGCTCGCGATCCTCGACGCACTTCCGGAGCCCGGTCTGCTCGGTCCGGCCGTGGCCGGACGCGGCCGGGACGCCGACGTCGTCGACGAGCTATCCGCCAAGGGCGTGGCGGACACCGCGACCCTCACCGACGCGCTGACCGCACTGCGCGTGGCGATCGCCGAGACACCCCGACGCACCGGCATCGGCAAGGGCACGACCACCGCGATCGCCGAGACGATTCGTGAGGCCGTCGCCGCCGTACGGGCCTGCGACGGTGCAATCCACGCACTCGTCGGATTGCTGGCGGACAAGGGCGCCTCGGCACCGATGCCGATCCCGGCACCCGTTCGCCCGGCAGCCGTCACAGAACTCACCCGCCCGCCGATCCGGCGTGGCCGCCCGGCGCCGGTCCGGGAGGTCGAACCACCGGCCCCGGCTCCCGCGGTGGCCCGCCCGTCGGTACGCGTACCGGCCGCACGACCGACTCCGAGTCGCCCGGCGGCCCGGGTCGCACCGGCAGCAGCCCAGCCGGTTGCTCAACCGGTGGCCGAGCCCACCGTCGCGCCCGCCGTCGCGCCCCGGACACCGGTACAGCCACCGGCGGTCGTGCCGATGCAACCTCAGCAGCCACAACCACAGCCGCGGGTAGCGCCACAGCCCGCCGCCGCCGCACACGTGCCGCCGCCGCCACCGGGTATCACGCCGATCTCGCGTGATCGCGCGGTGCCTGCAACGCATCCCAAGAGCGCGCCGCCTCAGCCGGTTCAACCAGCCGCCGCTGCGACTCCGGTCGCGCCGACGCAAACACCGGTAACGCCGATGTGGTCGGCCGAGCCCGTGGTCAGCTACACACAGGCCGGCCCGGTGCCGACGACCGCACCGCCGCCTCCGACCGCGTACGAGCGGTATGCCGATGCGCCGCAAGCCGGTTCGTACTCATTGGATCCGAGCTATGACGCACCGGCCTATCCGCTCGCACCGGACGTTGCCGCACCGGGCAACCGCGACACGTGGCCGATCAACCCGCCGAGCTACGACGACGAGGCCGTACGGGCCCGGACCGGTTCGTTCAGTTACCAGCAGGCGCCGGCCGAAGCGCCGATCCCGCGCCAGCGCGACGGTGGTCGAGTGCCGCCGCCGTGGCAGGACGACATGGCGATCCCGGCGGAGCCGCCGTCGCTGCGCCTCGTTGACCGGGACCGGGATCTGGCCGCGCCGACCGCACCCGTACTGCGCCTGGTCGGCAACGACGCCCAGCGTTCGAGCTTCCGCCCGGACGCTCGTCCGGAACCCGAGCACCGCCCGTACACGCCGGAGCCGCGCCAGTCGTCGACGCTCGACGATTCGGACGGCGACCTTCTGATCTTCGCGCAGGCGGCCCGCTCGGCCTGGTTCGAGTGGCCGGCCGAAGAGGAGCAACCGGTCGAGGCCCGTCCGACGTGGACCGACATCGACGCCGGATGGTCCGTCGCGGCCCGTGCCGAGCACCCGGAGGTCGAGGAGCACACCGAGATCGGGCTGCCCCGCCGCGTACCGCAAGCGAACCTCGTCCCGGGCTCACCGTTGCCGCCCATGGCTGACGACGGGTTGCGCATCGTGCGCGATCCCGCGTCGATGGCGGCCCACACGACCGGCTATTTCCGCGGCTCGCGTCGGGGCGAAGAGGTGCGTGGTTACGCCGTCGGTGGCCGCTCCGGACTCGAATCCGGGGGCGGCTGGGACTTCAGCCGCGACGGTTGGGATACGGATCGAGATGCGGGGTACCGTTCAGCAGCCAATCGCTAGTCCGGAGCAGGTTGCGGATCGACTGGGCCAACGGTCAGACTGCCCTCTAGCTTCTAGTTGGTCAGTTTCGTGAGGGTGGAGAGCAATGACTGTGTCGCGATCCCACAGGTCGCAGCCGGCTGACAAGCGCACGCTGTCCCGTGGCTCGTCGTTGTCGCGGCGCTCGGTGCTGTCACTCGGCGCGTTTGGTGCCGCCGCGGCCGCGTTGAGCGCCTGCGGATCCGCGAAGATCGGCACGGCGAGCCCGCCGGACGGCCCGGATCTCGTGGTCGGCGCGTGCCTGGAACTCAGCGGACCGAACAAAGTGGTCGGTCTGGCGCAGCAGCTTGCACTCACGATCGTCCAGAGCATTTTCCAGGACCAAGGCGGCTTCGTCGTCGGTGGCTTCACCCGTCAGATTCGGCTCGTCGTGCTGGACAACCAGGGCGACCCGAAACAAGCGTCCCAGAACGTCCGTACGCTCGTGAACGAACACAACGTAGCCGCCATCATCGGCGCGTCCGGTGCGGCCACGTCGCTCGCCATGGCACCGGTTGCGGAGACCCTGGCGGTCCCGATGCTGTCGCTCTCGGCGGCCGGCGCCGTCACCGACCCGATCACCGACCGTCTGTTCGTCTTCAAGCTCGGTCCGGACGCGAGTGATGTCGCCGACAAGATGGTCGGCGTGATCGCGACGCACGGGAAGACCCGGGTCGCGGTCATGGCGTCCGACGACCCTCACGGCACCGACGGCATCGCCGCGATGACGACCTCCCTGCAGTCCCACAACCGGCCGGAGACGGTCGCCGAGATTCGGTTCGACGGCAGTACGCCGATCGACACCGGCTATGCGGCGCAGGCGAAGGCGATCGTGGCGGCAAATCCGGACTCGGTCGTGATCTGGTCGGTCGCGCCGGCCGCCAGTGCCGCGGCCCGTGCGCTCTACACCGCCGGTTTCCGGGGCTATATCTACTTCGACTCGGGTGCCGCCGCCTCGGACACGCTGACCACGGTCAACTACCGGAACTACGGCGGCGTCTACGTGGTCAGCCCGCAGATCCTGGCCGGATCAACGGAACCGGCAACGACGCCGGCCGGTCTGGCCCAACGCGACTTCTTCCTGCGGTACACGCAGAAGGACATCGAGTTCGACGGTCTGTCCACGTACGGTGCCGATGCGCTCCGGATGATCGTCAACGCCGCGGTCCTGTGCCAGTCCTTCGACCGGCAGGCACTTCGCGACAAGCTCGAGAGCACCATTTTCGACGAGATCTCCGGCGCGTACGTGTTCAGCACGATCTCGCACGGTGGCGTACAGCCGGACACGCTTGCGGTGTTCGGACTCAACTCCAGCGGTTGGATTCAGGTCACATAAACTGCGCCACGACATGCAAAAACCCCGCCGCGGCCTTCGACCGGCGGGGTTTTTGCGTGCGTCTTACGCGGGTGCGCCGGCGCGGGTACGGCGCATGGTCAATACGTACTCGACCAGCGAGATCAGTACCTGCTTCGTCGAGTCCCGGGACCGGGCATCGCAAGCAACGACCGGGATGTCGGGCGAGATCGCCAGCGCGTCGCGGACGTCCTGAGCGGTGTGGAACTGCTGGCCATCGAAGCAGTTGATGGCGATCAGGTACGGCAACCGGCGATGCTCGAAGAAATCGATCGCGGCGAAGCAGTCGGCCAGCCGTCGCGTATCCACCATGACGACCGCACCGATCGCGCCCTTGACCAATTCGTCCCACATGAACCAGAAACGTGTCTGGCCCGGCGTGCCGAACAGGTAAAGAATCAGGTCGCGGTCGATCGAGATACGGCCAAAGTCCATCGCGACGGTCGTCGTCGTCTTTCCGGGTACCTGCCGGTTGTCGTCAACACCGACACCGGCCGAGGTCATGATGGCCTCGGTCGTCAGCGGCGTAATCTCCGAAACCGATCCGACCAGCGTTGTCTTGCCAACGCCGAACCCACCAGCGATGACTATCTTCGCCGACGTGACCCGTCCGGACGGCGGACGCGTCATGTCAGAGCCTCCGTAGTCCACTCAGCACCCTCTCCAGCAATTCCGTCCCGAGGGAGTCATCACTCTCTCCGTCGAACGACGTTGGCTCGTATACGGCCAGCAGCCCGTCCGCAGCCATGTCTGCGATCAGTACTCGCGCGGTCCCGAGCGGAAGTTGCATCCGCGCCGAGATCTCTGCGAGCGACTGCAGCCGGCCGTCACACAGGTTGGCAATGATCTGATGTTCCCGCCCGATGGCCGACGTAGTGCGGCTCTCCGCGCCCCGGCCACGCACGGTGGTCTCGACGAGCGCCTCGATCGCGATATTCAACCGGGGCTTGGTCCGTCCGCGGGTAACGGCATACGGCCGGACCAGCATGCCCGTCGGTTCGTCCATGTCAGCCATCGCCGTTCACCTCCTTGGTCACCCGTTCACGGTTTCGTGCACGTACGCTTCTCGTCGCTCAGCCCATCATCGATGCGGCCGCACGCGGCGGCGGTGTCAGCGCGTCGCCGACCCGGTCGACGAGCAGCGCCATCTCATATCCCACCTGGCCGACGTCGCACGTACGGGCGGCCAGGACCGCGAACGACGATCCGTCCGAAATCGACATCAGGAACAGGAAGCCGTTGTCCATCTCGACGACGGTCTGCAATACGGCGCCGCCGTCGAAGCAGCGGGAAGCGCCGACGGTGAGGCTGACCAGTCCCGACGCAATCGCGGCGAGCTGGTCGGCGCGGTCCCGCGGCAAATCACGGGAGGACGCGAGGAGAAGGCCGTCCGCCGACACGGCAACCGCGTGTGCCACACCCGGTACGCGATCGGCGAAGTTGGCCAACAACCAACTGAGATCCTGGGCCGTTGTCATGCTTCCTGCTCCCTGCTGCTGCCGGACGGGGTCTGTCCGGTCGTCGACTCCGATGTGCCGTTGTCTTCATCGCTCTGCTGGCGGCCGCGCTGGACTCCACGGTGGTAAGCCGACAGTAGGCCGCGAACGGCCTCCGGCGACCGCCGGTTGACGCCGGTCGTAGCCTTGTCGACTCCGCCCGGCACCAGCTGCGCCATCGGCACACGTCGCGGCAGACCACCATCTGTCGTTCCGGCGTCGGTGGGCTCGAGTGCGGCGGCTGCCGCCTCCCAACCCTCGTCCGCCGGACTCCGCCACACGGAGTCGGCTGGACGAACCGATCCCGACATTGCTGCGCCACCCATCGTCGTGCCTGCTGTTGACAGCGACGACTCCACATAGATTGCGCTGGTGTCGTCGTCAATTCCATCGGCCGTTCCGTCCGTCCGGAGCGCATTGCCGCTACGACTCCGGGTTTCCCCGGTCGGAAGCCGTACGCCCGCTTCGGCCAGCTGGTCTGAGGAGGGTACCGGTTCGTCCCCGCTTGTGGGAACAGGTACGGCGTCGGCAGCTTCGGGTTCGCGGAACCAGGCCGATTCCAGTTCACGGAAGATCGGGAGTTCCATCGTCTCGTCGGCGAACGGCGGGACGTTGGCCGGCCGGGCGGAAACCGGACGATTCATCGGCGCGAAGTCGTTGTCGGACGTCGTCGCGTAGTCGGGCAGGTCATACGCGGACGGTGCAGCGTACTCGGACGGAGCGGAGTAGTCCGTCGTCGAGGACGGGTAGTCGGTCGCATAGTCCGCCGTGTACGGGGACGCCTCAACCACGACATCGTCGTACGCCGTCTCAACCTCGGCGTCGTAGTCCTCGTTCGTGTACGTGTCGTTCCGCGCGGCACCGGCGAGGTCCAGCTCGCGTACGCGCGGGATCTCGGTCGTCATGTCGATCGCGGCCTGCAACGCACCCGCACCGAGCTGGAGCTGCCCGGTACCGTCATCGCGGACGTCATCCCGAACCTGCGACGGCGCGACCGGCGGCCAGACCGGCGGCGCGGCCGCGGGCGGCGCGGCCAACGATGCCGACTCAACGGCCGGGGCGCCGGCCGCGAGGCCCTCGAACCGCGACCGGTACTCGCCGTCGTGTTCCTCGACGAGCTCGGCCTCGGCGAACTCCTCGACCATCCGATCTTCGTCCAGCGGCGCCATCGGGCGCTGACGAGGGATCCTCGGCCGGTAGTTCGCATCGTCCTGCTCGTCCGGCGCGGGCTCGCTCCGGCGCTGCGGCAGCGGCAGCGGAGCCGCCATTCCACCGCGCGGGCTGAACATCTGCTGGGCCAGCGGAACACCGGGTGCTTCGGGTGAGCCGGTCAGATCCGACCAGCTCGGAAGCGTTCGGTTCGACGAGCCGGCAAGCAGCTCGCGGGCGTTCGCGTCGAAGAGCTCGGCGTTGGCGGCGAAGCCGCCGAGGCTTCCGGACGGTGCCGATGGACGATGGCCGAAGCCACTGGCAACGCCGCCACCGCGGCCGCCGTTGTTGCCACCGGTGCTACTGCCGTTGGGTCCCCGCGATCCGTTCGTACCGCCTCCGACCGGCCCGGCACCGGCGCCGTTGACAGCCAGACCGGAATCGCCGTTGCGCGGCCGCGTGGACGGGCCGCCCTCAAGCGCCAGCGGCGGGCTGAACGGAGAACGCGGTGGGATCTGCGTCATCGGTGGCGGCTGCGGAGCGCGCGGCTCGGCCGGCAGTGCCGGTGTGCCGTTCGGGCGACCGCCGCCACCGCCGAGCGAGCGCGAGACCAGCACGTTGGTCGGAAGGAGCACGTCGGCGATCATGCCGCGCTCGGGGCCGGGACGTAGCTCGACCTTGACGTTGTGACGGTGCGCCAGGCGGGCGACCACGACCAGACCCATCATCCGCGAGACGGCCACGTCGACGATCGGCGGTGTGGAGAGCCGTTCGTTGAGTTCGGCGAGCTGGTCGGCCGAGACGCCGATACCGCGGTCCTCGACGAAGAGGACGGCCCGATCACCGACCCGGCGCGCTTCGACCAACACGACCGCATCCGGCGGCGAGTAGGCGGTCGCGTTGTCGAACAGCTCGGCGACGAGGTGCACCAGGTCGTTGACGGCATGTGCCGCGACCTCGAGGTCCCGATCGATCTGGCCGAACTCGACCCGCGTGTAGTGCTCGACCTCGGACTGCGCGGCGCGGAGCACGTCGATCAACGGCGCCGGTTCACGCTGGACACGGGTCGAGTCCGCACCGGCGAGCACGAGGAGGTTTTCGTCGTTGCGGCGCATTCGGGTGGCCAGGTGGTCGAGCTGGAACAGCTCGGCCAGACGGTCCGGGTTCTCCTCGCCGCGTTCCAGTTGGTCCAGGTGACCGATCAACCGGTCGACCAGGATCTGCGAGCGGCGGGCGAGGTTCACGAACATCGTGGCGACCGAGGACCGCAGAGCGGCCTGTTCGGCGGCGGTACGCACAGCTTCCAAGTGGACGGCGTTGAACGCCTCGGTCACCTGCCCGAATTCGTCGCGGCTACGGACCGGCAGTGGCTCGGCGATCTGCAGTGCGATCTGGTTCGGACTGAGCGAGGACGAGAGGGCGGGGTCGCGAAGTCGGGCCACCGCCTGCGGCAGGCCGTTCTGGGCGACGTTGAGCGCGCCCTGCTTCAGTTCACGCAGCGAACGGTTCATCGATCGGGCGACCAACCACGCGATCAACATGGCGGCGAGCACCATGCCGAAGAGCAGACCGACGTCGACGATGATCTGGCGCTGCACGTCGTCACGCAGCGTGGTCGAGTCGGAGACGGTCTCGGCGTCGATCTTCTGCTCGACCGAGCGCAGCAGTGCTCCCTTGGCCGCGATGCCCTTGTTCCAGGCGTCGGGGGTCAAGCCGGCAGGCAGCGCGTCGGTCTGCAAATTCTGGATTGCGCTCTCGTCGACCGTGGACGGCCGGAGGTCGTTACCCGCGACGGTCAGGCTGTACCAGCTCCACTGTTCCGGCGTCGCGACGACCTGGAATTGGTTGGCCGCCTGATCCTGTCCGGTTTCGGTGGCGATGAACTGCTTGCGTGTCTCGAACGGCATGCTGCCCTCGAGGAGCGCCGCGAGCACGAGGTACCGCTCCTGCGACACGTACTCCTTGTCGCTCGCGATCGCGGACGCGGCACGCATCTCGAAGCTCAGCGTCGAGTCGCCGGCGAGCTGCGCGGCATCGTCACGAACCTGGAGCAGCGAACTGATCAACGCGGTGTACGGCGCCTCGGCGGACGACTGCGGGATCTGCCCGGTGCCGCTGACCTCGCCACGGAACGACGAGAGCAGACCGAGCTGCGTCTGGATCCGGGAGAGCAGCGAGCGGAAGTTATCCGGCAGGTTGGCCTGCGAGGAGCTTTGGACCGTGAACGCCGCGGCGGCAATGTCAGTCTTCCCGGTCTGGGCCTGGAACACCGGCGCAGCCGAGTTCAACGGACCATTCTTCGGCCCCTCGCCGAGCACCAGCGTCGCGTCCGCCCGCTCGGTCTGCAGCTCGTCGACCAAGGCGCCGGTGAACTGCGTCAACGTCGCCAGAGTGCGAGCGCGATCGGCGTTGTTCGTAGTCGAAATCTGCGCGACGAGACCGTTGGCGCCGACGATCACGATGGCCAAGATTGGCACAAACGTGATGAAGCCGAGCTTGATGCCAATTGGTCGATCGCGGAGGTAGCCGACGAGCGATCGCACGCCCGAGCGGGGCGCGCGGCCCTCTTTCGGTCGCTTGCTCACCTCAAACACCTCCGTACCGTGCCCGCTTCGACATTGGGCACCCGTGACCGGGCCGCGCTTAATAAAAGCGCAGACCCCCGAGATTCCACCACGCCGCGAACGAAACGGAAAGTCCAGCATGCCTCGTAGGCAACTGTCGTTCCTGGACCGTCACACGGAAATACGAAATGTACACGACTGAGCGCGCGGCACTCTGCCCCGAATGTTGCAATTAGGACAGTCTGCGACCGCGATGAGATGGGAAAGTTCTTGGCCGATCAGCCGTTCGGCGTCAAGGATGCCACCTTCGTGGCGTACGCCGGTTTGATCACCCCGTTGATGAGCTTCAAACGCTCGTCGAATGGGATGAACGAACTCTTCATCGCGTTAACCGTCAACCACTGCAATTCCGACCAGCCGTACCCGAATGCCTCTGACAACAGCCACATTTCACGCGACATGGTCGTACCGGACATAAGCCGATTGTCGGTATTAACCGTCACTCGGAATTGCAGATCGCGCAGCAACCCGATCGGATGTTCGGCAATGGATGCGGCAGCACCGGTCTGCACATTGCTGGATGGGCAAAGTTCCAGCGGAATTCGCTTGTCCCGAACGTACGCGGCGAGCCGTCCGAGCCGCCGGTCCGCATCGATGTCATCCACGATTCGTACGCCGTGTCCGAGCCGGTCCGCGCCGCACCACTGAATCGCCTGCCAGATGCTCGGCAAGCCGAATGCCTCGCCCGCATGGATCGTGAAGTGGAAGTTCTCGCGCTGCAGGTATTCGAACGCGTCCAGATGCCGGGTGGGCGGGAAACCAGCCTCGGCACCCGCGATGTCGAACCCGACCACACCCTGGTCGCGGTACCGTACGGCGAGCTCGGCGATCTCCATCGAACGCGCCGCGTGCCGCATCGCGGTGAGCAGCACGCCGATCCGGATCGGCCGGCCGGCTTCGGTCGCCTCGACCACACCGGCCGCGAATCCGGCGAGCACCGCCTCGACCACCTCGCGCAAGTCCAGCCCGGCTTCGGTGTGCTGCTCCGGCGCGAACCTGGATTCGGCATAGACGACGCCATCCGCAGCGAGATCGAGCGCGCACTCCTTCGCGACCCGAAACAGCGCGGCCGGCGTCTGCATCACCGCGACGGTATGTGCGAACGTTTCCAGGTAACGCACCAGCGAGCCCGAGTCCGCGGCGGCCACGAACCACTCCCCGAGCGCGACCGGATCGGTGGCCGGGAGCACGTGACCGATCTCGTCGGCCAGATCGACGATGGTGGCCGGCCGTAGCCCGCCGTCGAGGTGGTCGTGCAGGAGTGCCTTCGGTGCCTGCACAATCTCGTCAAAGCTGAGTGCGACCATGGACAGACCCTACTTCGCCCACTGATCCGAGGACCTTCGACATGCGACCTGAGGTGGTGCGCAGCCTGCGCTGCCCGGTCTGTCGCGATCCGCTGTCGCTGTCCGATGGCTCGCGCGGGCCGCTGCGCTGTCCGCGCGGGCACAGCTTCGATCAGGCCCGCCAGGGGTACGTGCAACTGGCCGCCACGCCGCTCGCCCATGCAGGCGACAGTCCGGCGATGGTCGCCGCGCGGCAGGAGTTTCTCAACGCCGGCCACTACGCGATGATCACCGAGGCGCTCGGGCGGGCGGCTTCGGCGTACCACCGCGGTGGCCTGATCTTCGATCTTGGAGCCGGGCCGGGTCACCACCTTGCGGGTGTGCTGAATGCGCTCCCCCCGGAGACGTTGGGATTGGCCGCAGACGTTTCAAAACCGGCCGTACGCGCGGCCGCTCGGTCGCATCCACACGCGGACGCGATCGTGTGTGACGCGTGGCAACCGTTGCCGATCGCGGACGCCACGATCGGTGTCGCACTGGACGTGTTCGCGCCCCGGCCGGGCGCGGAGTTCGCCCGAATTCTGCGACCGGACGGAGTGCTGCTGGTCGTCACTCCGACCGCCGAACATCTCGCCGAGTTGATCGAGCCGCTCGACCTGTTGCACGTCGACCCGGCGAAAGGCGCTCGCGTCGAGGCGAATTTGGGCTCCGCTTTCAGCCTGGAGGAGCAGGAATCCCTGGGCAGCCGGATGAACCTCTCGCACGCGGACGTAGCGACGCTGGTGGGAATGGGTCCAAGCGCTTGGCACACGGACCTCACGAGGATCGGAACGCTCCCGGACCCCGTCGACGTGACCGCATCGGTAACGCTGTCGGTATACCGCCCGGTCGAAGGGTGGAGGCCGACGCGCTAAACCAGTCTGGATCCCTACCTTTCGGCTCAAACCGCGCCGCAGATCTTGGTTGGGACGCGCGAAGATCGTCGATCTTGGCTGAGGGGCCATGAAGATCGCGGATCTTGGCTGACGCGCCGCGCGGACCGCGGATCTTAGCGGAGGCGCCGCGCGGGTCGCGGATCTTGGCGGAGGCGCCGCGCGGGTCGCGGATCTTGGCGGAGGCGCCGCGCGGGTCGCGGATCTTGGCGGAGGCGCCGCGCGGACCGCGGATCTTAGCGGAGGCGCCGCGCGGGTCGCGGATCTTGGCGGAGGCGCCGCGCGGGTCGCGGATCTTGGCGGAGGCGCCGCGCGGGTCGCGGATCTTGGCGGAGGCGCCGCGCGGATCGCGGATCTTGGCGGAGGAAATGGTGAAGATTGCGGATCTTGGCTGAGGGGCCGTGAAGATCGCAAATCTTGGCTGAGACGTCGCGACGATCGGAAATCTTGGCCCGAGTGGCAGCACAGTGCCGTGATCTTGGACAAATAGCCGCTCTGAGCGTCCACTCACACCAAGATCCGCAATCTTCGGACGTCCCCGCGCAAGATCTGCGATCTTCGGACGTCCCCGCGCAAGATCTGCGATCTTCGGACGCCCTGCGCAAGATCTGCGATCTTCGGACGTCCCCGCGCAAGATCCGCGATCTTCGGACGCCCTGCGCAAGATCCGCGATCTTCGCGGCCCCGCAGCCAAGATCTGCAATCTTCGCCGCGTCCTCAGCCCAGATCTGCGATCCTCGGGCGCGTTCCCAGCCCAGATCTGCGCGGCGTCTCAACCAAGATCTGCAATGCTCGCGGCGTCCCAGCCAAGATCTGCAATCTTTCGGACGTCCCAAGATCCGGACAGCTACGTGGAGAGGTCGACGTCTTCCCAATCAACCGGATCGTCGTGGTACGGGCCCCGGAAAATGACCGCCCACTCCAGTGCCCATCGCCGCTGACCGATCGTGTTCGAGTCGATCATGCCGGGTAGGGCCTGGCCTCGGCGTTCGGCTTCCAGATAGGCCCAGTCCAGGCAGTAATAGAGATCGAGGACGGCCGCGGCCTGTGTCGGATCGCGCGGGGCCACCAGACTTCGGGATCGCCAGGCCGGGAATGGCTCGCCCACCCGGAGGTCGGGCAGCAACGGCATCAGATTCTCGTTGCTCGGCGCCGCCGGATCCAGCGTCTTCGTGAGCCCGAGCAGCCAGGCGAGCCCCGTGATCGCTTCCAAGTGCAGCGCGAACGACCGATCATTACCCTCGCCGGATGTCAGATAGTGCCACTCCGGCTGGGTCACGCGCTCCATCAACCGGGCTTCCAGCAACCAGGCCATCGCGAGCCGGGATGGCATGCCGAACGTCCGGGCCAGCACCACGTTCAGGATCGCGGTCCGCGCCTCCATCTCCGGTACGGGACGCAACTCCACATCGTCGCCGAGCTCCCACACCAGCGGGAACGTCGACGGCGGCAGAGGCAGCCGGAGACGGTACAGCTCCTCGATATTCGCAGCGCGAATCGCTGCCGGATCAGGCGCGGGCACGATCATGGACCTCGATCGCGATGCAGGGATGGGCATACCGAGCGTAACCAGCGGATTTTCCCAGCTCCATCCGTCGGTCGGTCGGTCGTCATGGACCGATTCGATCGATCACCAGCGGGGCGTCGTCGGGCCGCTTCGCTGAAATCCGTACCGCATCGGCCGCCACCTCGCGGGCCGATGCCATCCGCGCCGCGTCCTCGGTACGCAGTTCGTAGAGCACGTCGCCCGCGGACACCGCGTCGCCACGGCGCCGGTGCAGCAGCACTCCGGCGGGCGCGGACACCGGGTCGGGCTTGCTCGCCCGGCCGGCCCCGAGTCGCCACGCCGCCACACCCATCCCGTACGCGTCGAGTTCGGTCACATAGCCGCTGGTCTCGGCCCGTACGAGTTCGACTTCGGGCGCTACCGGCATCGGCGCGTCGGGATCGCCGCCTTGCGCTCGGATCATCGACCGCCACGAGTCCATCGCCCGGCCGTCGGACAGCGCCGCTTCCGGATCGGCGTCCGGCAGCCCGGCCAGATCGAGCATCTCGCGGGCCAACGTGATGGTGAGTTCGCGGACGTCCGCCGGGCCGCCGCCGGCCAGCACCTCGATCGACTCGGTCACTTCGACCGCATTGCCGATCGCGTACCCGAGCGGGGTGCTCATGTCGGTCAGCAGCGCCACCGTACGCACGCCGTGCGCCGAACCGAGTTCGACCATGGTTCGGGCGAGTTCCCGGGCCCGATCCGCCGACTTCATGAACGCGCCGGAGCCGACCTTCACGTCCAGCACCAGCGAAGCCGTACCCTCGGCGATCTTCTTGCTCATGATCGACGAGGCGATCAGTGGGATCGACTCGACCGTACCGGTCACGTCGCGCAGCGCGTACAGCTTGCCGTCGGCCGGTGCGAGTCCGGAACCGGCCGCACAGACCACGGCGCCGACCTCCGCGAGCTGAGCCAGGAACTCGTCGTTCGAGAGACGCGCGCGCCAGCCCGGGATCGATTCCAGCTTGTCCAGCGTGCCACCGGTGTGCCCGAGACCGCGGCCGGACAGCTGCGGTACGGCGGCTCCGCACGCGGCCACCAGCGGCGTCAGCGGGAGCGTGATCTTGTCGCCTACGCCGCCGGTCGAGTGCTTGTCCACGGTCGGACGGGGTACGCCGGACAGATCCAGCCGCTCGCCGGAGGAGATCATCGCGGCCGTCCAGCGAGCTAGCTCAGGCGCCGTCAGGCCACGCCAGAAGATCGCCATGGCGAGCGCCGACATTTGCTCGTCAGCGACCTCACCGCGGGTAAACGCGTCGATCAGCCAGTCGATCTCGTCATCCGCGAGCGTGCCGTCGTCTCGCTTGCGCACGATCAGTTCGACGATCGCGTACCGCTTCATGAAGATCCCCACTGCTTGCCGACCTCGGACGGTGCCGGGCCTTCACCCGCCCAAAACATCTCGCCCTCGGCGTCCACGACGATCACCCGCCGAGTCCGGGCCAGTCCCCATGCGATCACGTCGCTCGCGTCCGGCCGGCTCGGCGCCTCGTCCAGGATCGCCTGATGGCCATCGCCGACGCCGGTGGAGCCGTCCCAATAGCCGGTCCACACGCGCGCACCGCCGACCGAATCCGGATGTACGAACACCGTCCCCCGGCCGAGCATGTCGCGCAGATGCGGCGCCGGTGCGGCACCCGGATCCGATCGGCTGTTCAGGTCGCCGACGTCGAACGCGTACGGCAGCAGCTCGGCCATCGCCAGCGGCCCGCCCCGGGCATCCACGAGACATTGCGGGCCGCCGTGCTCCCAGATCAGCTGCCGGCATCGGCCGCACGGCATCAACAGTTCGCCACGCGAGTCCACACACGACAACGCGACCAGCCGACCGCCGCCGCTGGCGTACAACGCGGACACCACTCCGCACTCGGCGCACAGCGTCAGCCCGTACGACGCGTTCTCCACGTTGCAGCCCCGGACGATCCGGCCGTCGTCGACGAGCGCGGCCGCGCCGACCGGAAATCGCGAGTATGGCGCGTACGCCGACTGCATCGCATCGGTCGCCGCAGCTTTGAGTTCCGCCCAGTCGATGTCCATGGCCACCATTGTCGTGCACGACGTTTCGCGCATGTTGGGAACCGGCGGTTACCCCTTCACGTACGGTTTGCCGTCGGCGGCCGGCGCCCGTACGCGTCCGACGAAACCCGCCACCGCAAGGATCGTCACCACGTACGGCAGCATGGCGAGGAACTGTGACGGAATCGGCGAGGAGATCGTGGCGAGGAAGTTCGCCAGTTGCTTCGTGAACCCGAACAGCAACGCGGCCAGCGTGGCTCCGATCGGCGACCACCGACCGAAGATCAACGCGGCCAGCGCGATGAACCCGTTTCCGACGGTCAGATTCTTGCCGAACTCGCCGGTCGATCCGATCGTGAAGAACGCGCCGCCGAGCCCGGCCAGGACGCCCCCGAGCAGAACGTTGCGGTACCGGACGGCGAGCACGTTGATCCCGACCGTGTCGGCCGCGGTGGGGTGCTCGCCGACCGATCGCGTACGAAGACCCCATCGGGTGTGGAACAACGCGATGTGGATCAGCGGAACCAGGACGATCGCAAGATATAACAGGATATTGCCCTGGAACAGCGACGGGCCGAGGACCGGGATCCGGGACAGGCCGGGAATCGACCAGGTCGGCAGCAGCGGCGGGCTGTTGAAGCCTTCCGCGTTCGTCTGCATCAGCTGGCCGTACAGGAACGAGGTGAGGCCGGTGGCGAGCAGGATCAGCAGGACGCCGAGGACCACCTGATCGACGAGGTAACGGATCGCGAGCACCGCCAGGAGCGCGGCGATCAACACGCCACCCGCGATCGCCGCGATCAGTCCGGCCCACGCCGAATGTGCGATCGTGCCCACCAGCGCGCCGAGGAACGCACCGGTCAGGAACTGGCCTTCGATCGCCACGTTGATCACGCCGCTGCGCTCGCACAGTACGCCGGACAGCGCCCCGAAGATCAGCGGCAATGCGAACACGACACTGAGCGCGACGGTGGATCCGAGCGGCATCACGTTCCCGGAAACCTGCCAGCAGAGGAACGCGATCACGATGGCGATCACCGCGATCGAGGACAGCAGGTTGAAGCGGCGATTGAAGCGGCCGCTCAGCAACAATGCACCGGCTGCGGCCGCGATCAGGCCGAACACGATCGCGCCGGTCCGCGACGGTACCGGCAGCGACGTCCCGGTATACGTGGTGGAGAGCGTGAACCGGCTGTCCCCGGCGTGCTTCGCGAAGACGCCCCAGAACAACACCACCAGTACGCCCGCGATCAGATAAATCGCGCCCGCCTTGCGGGCTCTGGTCCAGAACGACAGGTCAGGCGCTGCGGCAAGTTCCAGGGTGGTCACCGATGTCACCAACCCTTCGCCAGGTTCGTGGATGTCTCTGCGGACTTGTCCGGCCGGAGGTGATAGATCGACTCGATCAGCTTCGGTGCGGCCACGAAGATCACGATCACGGCCTGCAGTACGTTCACGAAGTCGACGGTCACGCCGGTGTACGACTGCAGCCGGTTTCCGCCCGCGCTGAACGCACCGAACAGCAGCGCGGCCCAGACCACGCCCCACGGCTTGCCGCGTCCGAGCAACGCGACCGTGATGCCGTCGAAGCCGATGTTGCCGACCACGGCGCCGGTGAGCTGATGAGCGGTGCCGAGCAGGATCGTCGCGCCACCGAGTCCGGCCAGCCCGCCGGCGATCATCATGGCCACCGTGTACGTGCGACCGACGCTCATGCCGGCCGTCCGGGCCGCGTTCGGGTTCGCACCGACCGCGCGTAGCTCGAATCCGAACGTCGATCGGCTGAGCAACCATCCGATGCCGACCACGGCGGCCAGGCCGAGAATCAAGCCGAGATTCGTGCGCAGGTTCGCGCCCAGGATGGTCGGCAGCGTCGCGCTCGATCGCACGGTCTTGCTGATCGCGTCGGTGCGCGTCGGGTCCTGGACACCCTTCTGCGTGATCAGCCAGCTCAGGAAGTAAAGCGCGATGTAGTTCAACATGATCGTCACGATCACCTCGTGCGCACCCGTACGGGCCTTGAGAAAGCCCACGAAGCCACCGGCGAGCGCGCCACCGACGATGCCGCCGATCAGCGCCAGGATCAGATGCAACACGATCGGCAGATGCAGCTCGAAACCGATCAGACCGGCGCCGATCGCGCCGAAGATCGCCTGTCCCTGCGCGCCGATGTTGAACAGGCCGGCCCGGAACGCGACCGTGACCGCGAGGCCGGTGAAGATCAGCGGTGCTGCGTAGGTGAGCGTCTCGGAGATCGGGAACAGCGCCGAGGACCATGAGTTCGTACCGTTGAGAGCGCCGGAAAGCGTCGACGGGTCGAAAATCGCGCCCTCAAAAAGATTGCTGTACGCGCTGGTGATCGCGGCCCAGGCACCGGACAGCGCCGCTCCCGGGTCGGCGAAGAAGTACCCGAACTGCGACATCACCGCACGGTTCGACAACACGATCAGGATTGCGCCGACGATGAGCGCCGTGATCAGCGACAGAGCGGTCAGCACGTACGTATTCGCGCTGGTCAGCCATCGGATCGTCCGATGGAAGCGGGAGTCCGGTCTGGCCCGGCGAGAGCCCTTGAAGTTGTCCGGAGCCGACTCCGGCTCCGGACGGGAATCGGACGGCGAAGGCGACGTCATGCCGCCTCCTCGGTCACGCCGGCCATCAGCAGGCCGAGCCGTTCACGTGGCGTATCGGCCGGAACGATCGCGAGGATCCGACCTCGGTACATCACCGCGATCCGATCCGCGAGCGCGGTGATCTCGTCGAGTTCGCTCGAGATGAGCAGCACCGCTTTGCCCTGATCGCGTTCGGCGATCACCCGGGCATGGATGAACTCGGTCGAGCCGACGTCGACGCCGCGCGTCGGTTCGGCCGCGATCAACAGCGTCAGCGGACGGGACATCTCCCGGGCGACGATCACCTTCTGCTGGTTGCCGCCGGACAGCGTGCCGACCTCGACGCTCGGCGAGGACGTACGGATGTCGAATTCGTCGATACGCTCGCGGGCGTTCGCGGCGATCGCGCTGCGACGCAACGCAATGCCGGATGAGAACGGCGGCCGCCGGTAGGTGTCCAGGACCAGCGACTCTTCCACCGAGAACTCTTTCACCAGCCCGTCGACGCTGCGATCCTCCGGGATGTAGCCGACACCGGCGGCCAGAACCGCGGCTGTTTTCGCGCCCACAAGTGACCTCGTCCCGAGCTCGATCGAGCCCGAGATGACCGGCCGGAGCCCCATGATCGCCTCGACGAGTTCGGTCTGACCATTGCCCTGTACGCCCGCGACCCCGACCACCTCTCCCGCGCGTACCGTCAAATCCGCACCGGCCACCGCGAGCTGACCGCGGTCGTCGGCGACCTGGAGGTCGGTGACCGTAAGCACCGGCAGCCCCGGCTCGCGCGGAAGTTTGGCCACGGTGAGCGTCACCGACCGGCCGACCATCATCGCGGCGAGTTCGTCCTGTGCGGCGTCCGGCGACGCGTTGCCGACCACCTTTCCGCGACGGATCACCGTGATCCGATCGGCGATGGCCTTGACCTCGCGCAACTTGTGCGTAATGAACACGATCGACTTTCCGTCGGCGCGCAGCCCGTGCATGACATCGAGCAGTTCGTCGGTCTCCTGCGGCGTCAGCACGGCGGTCGGCTCATCCAGGATTAGCAGGTCGACCTTGCGGGTCAGCGCTTTGATGATCTCGACCCGCTGCTGCGCGCCGAGCGGTAGGTCCTCGACCGTCGCATCCGGATCGACCGGCAGCCGGTAGCGGTCCGAGACCTCGCGCACCATCGACCGCGCGGCCGCCCGGTCGAGCAGACCGTTGTGCACGCTCTCCACGCCGAGCATCACGTTTTCGGCGACCGAGAACACGCCGACGAGCATGAAGTGCTGGTGCACCATGCCGATGCCGGCTTTGATCGCGTCCGCCGGGCCACCGATTCGCACCGGTACGCCGTCGATCAGGATCTCGCCCTCGTCCGGTTGGAGCAGGCCGTACAGCACGTTCATGAGCGTCGACTTGCCGGCGCCGTTCTCGCCTAGTAGCCCGTGAATTTCTCCCGGTTCGACCACCAGGTCGATGTGGTCGTTCGCGACCAGGCTGCCGAACCGTTTCGTGACGCCCCTCAATTCGAGCTTCACGGCCGACGACCGCTTACTTCGGGCTGGACGGTGAGACCACCGTGATCTTGCCGCTGATGATGTCGGCTTGGAGTTGCTTGATCTCGGTCTGCAGCGCGGCCGGCACCTTCGTCGCGAAGTCGTGGTACGGCGCGAGTTCCACGCCGTTGTTCGCGAGCGTGCCGATCGAACCGGAACCGCTGAGCGTACCGGCGGAGACCGCAAGTGCGGTCTTCTCCACCGCGTCGGCGATGTTCTTCTGCACCGTGCTCAAGAAGACGTTGCAGTACTGCGCGGCGCTGATGCAGCCGTCCTGGTCGACCCAGATCACGCTGAACTTGCCGTTGGACGCCTGCGCCGCAGCCGCCGTACCGAGGCCGGTACCGCCGGCGACCGGCATGATGACATCGGCGCCCTGGTTGTTCAACGTCTGCGCGAGCGACTTGCCCTGCGCCTGATCGGTGAAGCTGTTCGCGAACAGTCCGGTGTGCTTCGTGATGTCCCAGCCGAGCACGGTCACGTTCTTGCCGTGCACCTGGTTGTACTGCTTGACGCCCTCGAACGTAGCCGTCCATGAAGATGGTCACCGGCGGGATGTTGAGGCCGCCGTACGTGCCCACCTTGCCGGTCGTGCTCATCCCCGCGGCCAGGTAGCCGGCCAGGAACGCGGCTTGCGCGGTGTCGAACTGCATCGAGTAGACGTTCGGCACGGCACTCTTGTAGTCGACGATCGCGAACTGCTCCTGCGGGTACGCCTTCGCGACCGCGTCGGTGTCGGTACCCATCAGGCCACCGACCGCGACGATCAGCGTGCAGTTTTGGACCGCGAAGTTCTTCAGGTTCGGTGCGTAGTCGGACTCGGTGGTCGACGCCACGTACTGCGGCACGACGTTCGAGTTCTGCTTCTGCGCGGCCTGAAGGCCGGCCCACGCCGACGAGTTGAACGACTTGTCGTCGATGCCACCGGTATCGGTGACCATGCACGCCTTGACCTTCTTGCCGGTCGCGGCGGCGGCGGTCGACGAGTTACCCGACCCGGTGCTGCTCTTCGGTGCGCTACCGCACGACGCCACGGCTATTGCGAGTCCACCGATGGCGAGCACACTGACCAGCTTGATCCCTAGCTTCGTGCGCACGACGACTCCTCATTCCCGGCCGGCTGAAGAGCGGCCCTTGACCGTGATGATATGTCGTATTTATCACGAGATCAGGGAAATCGAAAGCATTTGCTGGTACGACCGGCCGGGCCGATCAGGGCGCCACCGGCACCACGATCTCACCGGAGATGATCTTCTTCCGGTCTGCTTCGAGCAACGGAACGAGATCGGTGATCATGCCGCCCGACGTCGCGTACGTCAGTCCCCCGTCGGCCAAGTTGTAGCGCCGCACGCCGCGCGTGAACCGGCCCTCGCTGGCGTTTTTGATGAAGTCGTACACGGCGACATCGACGCGCTTGACCATCGACGTCAGGATCACCGATTGCAGCGGCGGCCCGACCGTCACGTATTGGTCCTCGTCCGCCCCGATCGCTTTCTGGCCCGCATCGGCCGCAGCCTCGAACACGCCGACACCGGCGCCACCGGCCGCCTGGAACACCACGTCCGCTCCGCCCGAGTACAGGCCGGCGGCGACCTCCTTGGCGGCGGCCTCATCGGTGAAGTCGCAATGATTCGGGTCGCCCGACACGTACGCGGGCTCGACCGTGATCTGCGGGTTCACCGAGCGGGCACCGGCCTGATACCCGGCCAGGAATCGGGTGATCACCGGCGCCGGACACGCGCCGACGAATCCCACCGTGCCGGTTGCCGACTTCGACGCGGCGACCACGCCGACGAGGTAGCTGCCCTGCTCATCGGCGAACACGAGGTTCGCGACGTTCGGCTGCGACACCGATTCGTTGTCCACGATCGCGAAGTGCGTGTCCGGGCAATCCTTCGCCGCACGGGCGAGCGGGCCGGTCGCCGGATCGTTTCCACCGTACGTAAAGCCGACCGCGATCACCGGGTTGTAGCCGGCCTCGCAGAGCAGGGCCAGACGTTCGTACTGGTCGTCCTCGGACTCGTTCGCCCGCGCGGACAACGAGCGTACCGACGAGATCGATCCGGCCAGATCCTTCTGTGCGCGGTCCAGCCCGGACAGCGCCGAGTCGTTGAAACCGTGATCACCCGGGCCGCCGACCGCGAACGCGAGGCCGACCTTCAGACCGCCGCTCTCGCATCCAGCGAGCCCGAGCGCCCCGGTAGCCAGAACAACGAGCGCGACGACCGCCGCACTGGCAACTTCACGGATGTTGCGGCCTTGGGACCTCACCAACCCCACAACATCCGTGAAGTTGCGGGGATCTTGAGGGCGACCGCTCAGCTCCCGGCCAACCGCTGCGCGATCCGGGCCATACCGGCACGGACTTCATCGGGCGTGGGCGGAACTCCGGCGACATGGTCGTCCTCGTCGTCCAGGCCGTCGCCGTCCACGTCGAATTCGAGATCCGCGTCGAGGTCGTCATCCTCTTCGTACGGGTCGCCGGGATCGGTTTCGGCCGCGATCGTCTTCGCTTCGGCGATCTCGGCACGAATGTCGTCGACCGAGCTGAGGCCGAGGAGCGGCTCGACGACCGCCATCAGCTCCTGATCGGCCACGATCTCCTCGGCCAGCGCGATCGCGTGTGCTCGCTCGTACGGGCCGCACACCACGGGCTCCCAGTCCTCCTCATCGGAGAGCGGGCCGAACGTGATGATCCACGGCAGCTCGAGGATCGGTGAGTCCTCGGCCAATTCCAACGTCACTAATGCGCCCACGGCTTCATCATCGTCGCAGCGGAACGGTTAGTTCGCCGTACCCCCTAAATATGTAAAGGGTCGAAGTCTTCGTCTTCGGGAGGCGGGCCTTTGGCCAGGTCACGGACCGTGCCATGGCCGCTGGTTGCGGCGAGCGCCGCGCCGAACAGGACAAGCTGGTTGAAAAGGTAGAGGAACAGCAGGAGGCCGACCGTCCCGCCGACCACCTGGTACGCCGGCCGGTGCGAGCTGTATTCGATGTAGGCGCGGCCCACCGTGGACAGAATGCTCAGCCCGACCGCGATCAGCAGCGTCGACGGCAGCAAGCGGCGAGGCGACATCCGCAGGCGGGAAACTCCGGACAGGATCGAAGCGGCGAGGATCGCGTTCACCAGGAGCGCCAGCACGATGCCGGTGACCGATCCGATCGTGATGATCGCTTGCTGCATCGCGGGCGAGACGTTCTGCGGCGTGAAGTCCAGCAGCAGCGGTCGGATCTGATCGTTGATGCCGGTCTGTACCCAGACCGACAGCGCGAGCAGCAGGCCGAGGCAGATCATCACCACGATATCCACCAGGCGCCGGATAACGACGTTGCCCGGCTGCTGCTCGAATCCCCAGATCGCTCGCTGGGAGGATCGCAGCGACTCGATCCAGCCGACGCCGGTGAGGAGGAGGCCGATCAGACCGATCACGGCGATCGTGCTCCGGCCGGCCGCGATGTCGTTCGCGCTCAGGAATGGGATATTCGCCTGCAGGAACTTGTTGACGACATCGGCCGCCTTCTCATTCGACGCGAGCACGAAGCCGACGATCGAATAGGTCAGAAGGCCGAGCGCGAACACCGCGAAGAATGCGTAGTAGGCGATCGCGGCGGCCAATCGACCACCGAGTTCCTCGTTGTAGCGCTGTCGGGCCAGCCAGAGGTGGTCGAAGATGCGCGACCGTCGCCGGGCCGCGGCGATGCCCGCGTTCCAGGTATCCACCGGCCAATCGACGATCCACACGTGGCTATCGTCCCGCCCGGGGACACGAAACGTATGACACTTACGCCGCGCCGAGCCGGAAGTCGCGCAGCGGCTGCCATCGCCCGTCCGCACCGTGTACGTAGAACGTGAACTGCTCCACGTCGAATCGGGTGTCGAAGTCGGCGAGTTCGGCGTAGACGCGGTCGAGCGCTCCGGTCGGCACGTCGTGGGCGACCGTCACGTGCGGGTGATACGGAAAGTGCAGGTCACGGCTCAGTGGCCCGCTGCGTACGGCGTCGGCGAGGCGCTCACACTCGCTGATCCCTGAGGCGACGGCGACGAACACCACCTCGGTCAACGGCCGGAACGTGCCGGTGCCACGGAGATGGATCGCGTACGGCGGGTGCGTCGCCGCCACGGTAGCCAGGTGCGCGTACACGTCGTCGAACCGGGCCGAATCGATTTCGGTCGGACCGAGCAGTGTGATGTGCGCCGGGATGAACGACGCGAGCGGATCGCCGGATCGAGCACGGGCGTCGTCGAGGATTGCCGCGGCGGGCGCCGGAATGCTCATCGCAACGCCGACCACCGCAGTACGCCCAGCCGTCACGCTGCCCCCTTATCGCCCGTTGATGCGATCGTCAGACGATCGTCATGCAAGATTCGTCGGCGCCAGGAAACCGATCCGCTCGTACACCCTACGTAGGGTCACCTCCGCAACGGAACGGGCCTTTTCGGCTCCGATCGCGAGCACCTTATCCAATTGTGCCGGGTCGTCGAGGAAGGTCCGGGTCCGTTCCTGGAATGGCCGGACCCATTCGACGAGCACGTCGGCGAGGTCCTTCTTGAGGTCGCCGTACCCCTTGCCGTCGTAGTGCGCGACCAGAGCGTCGATCGACCGGCCGTCGAGCGCCGAGAAGATGGTCAGCAGATTTGCGATGCCGGGCTTCTCGGCTTGATCGAAGACGATCTCGCGGCCGGTGTCGGTCACCGCCGAGCGGATCTTCTTGGCCGACTTGGCCGGATCTTCGAGCAGGTCGACGACGCCGGCCGGCGACGACGCGGACTTCGACATCTTCGCGGTCGGCTGCTGAAGGTCGGTGATCTTGGCGGTCTCTTTGAGGATGTATGGAGCCGGGACCGTGAACGTCGGACCGAAGTTCGTGTTGAACCGCTGCGCCAGATCGCGGGTCAGCTCGAGGTGCTGGCGCTGATCCTCGCCGACCGGCACGGCATCCGCGTCGTAGAGCAGGATGTCGGCTGCCTGCAGGATCGGGTACGTGAAGAGGCCGACGCTCGACCGGTCCGTACCCTGCTTCTGCGACTTGTCCTTGAACTGTGTCATCCGGCTCGCTTCACCGAATCCGGTAATGCAGCTCAGCACCCACGCGAGCTGTGCGTGCTCGGGCACGTGCGACTGCACGAACAGCGTGCAGCGTTCTTCGTCGAGGCCGGCCGCGAGCAGCTGGGCGGCGCTCAGGCGAGTCCGGCGGCGGAGCAGGTCCGGTTCGTGCCCGGCGGTGATCGCGTGCAGATCCACGACGCAGTAGAACGTATCGTGCGTCTCCTGCAGCGCCACCCAGTTGCGCACGGCGCCGAGGTAGTTGCCCAGGTGGAACGAGTCGGCGGTCGGCTGGATGCCGGACAGGACGCGCGGGCGGGTGACGGCGGCCGTGGAGTTCATGTCCTGAGTATTTCACCGCCTCGATGTCGCCCCGCGCGCACCGGTGCGTCCGACCGTGGAAAGTGCCATCGCGGCCGGTGCAACCTGTCGCGCGTGCCAGCGGTCAGACATCATGATGAGCATCGGCATATCCCGGGGGCGGCAGTGAGCGACGATCTTGAGGCGAGAGAGGCGGTACGCGCTGCGTACCAGGCCTACTATCGTCGACTCGTTGCGACGCTCTACGGCCTTACCGCCGATCATGCGGAGGCGCAGGATCTCGTCCAGGAGGCGTACGCTCGCGCGCTGGCCCGACCGAAGGTGTTCCTGGACGTCGCCGACCCGGAGGCATGGCTGCGTACGGTCGCGGTGAACCTGGCCCGGACGAGGTGGCGCCGGCGCCGGCTGCTGGACACGATGGTTCGCGCCGGCCGGATCGAAGTGGCGCCGGAATCGGTGCCGGGTGCGTCACCGGATCGGGTCCTGCTTGTCGCCGCGCTGCAGAAGCTGTCCCGGCCGACGCGCGAGACGATCGTGTTGCACCATCTAGCGGACATGTCCGTGCACGAGGTGGCCGAGACGCTCGGCGTACCGGTCGGCACGGTCAAGGCCCGCCTGTCCCGTGGCCGCGCGCTGCTCGCCGACCTGATCGGCTCCCGGGAGGCGCCACCCACAGCACCATTGTCGAACCCGCCGGTGGCTCCGAAGCAGCGGACGGCAGGCGACATCGTTTCGGGCACACGGATGAGTAACGATGCCTGAACTCGACTTCGACGCGCTCCGCGAAGCCGTCGAGAATGACACGTTCCTGCCGGAGTTCACCGAGATCCGGCGGCGTGCCCGGCGGCACAAGCGGTGGCGGCTGCTCGTGAACACGGCGCGGATCCTCGGCGTACTGACCATCGCGATGCCCGGGCTCGCGGTCGTCGACATCGTGTATACGCATGCGCACCACCCGCCGGCCGGCGTACCCGTGGCCGGCAACGCGACCGACGATGACTACGCCAATACGTTCCCGTTGACGACGCCGACCGCACCGACCGCCGACGCGGTCACCGCGAGCGTCGTGGCCGTCGACAGCATCGACAGCGCACACGCGTACGCGCTCGTCGACGTGTGTCTCGACGACGCGTGCAACATGCAGCTCAGCCAGGTGAACCCGACCGCGACCAATGCCACGCCGCAGTCGGTCGGACTGATCCGATCGCAGCCGACGCAACTGCTTGCCACACCGCGACTGGTACTCATCAACGCGACCACGGCCAACGTCAGCGCGATCCCGGCGAACAATCCCCGCTCCCAGGAGTCCATCTCGATCGAAGCGGCCGCGGGCAGGATCGCGGCGACGCCCCGACCGGTGCAGATCTCGGTGCTCGGCGCGATCCGGGCGGTGACCGGCGCCGCCGGTACGCCGATGAACATCCCCTCCCAGCCCGGAGTGAGCGGGCCGGACCTGGTCAGCACCGTGCACGGTTGGTGGGTCCTCGGCTCGATGCCGAACGGCGAGCTCGGTGTCTCGGTCAGCCACGACGACGGTACGACGTGGACGACCCACTCGACCGGCGTCGAACCGCTGCCGGCCAGCGCCGACAGTGCCCCGAACGCCGCGTTCGCGACGATCGACGGCAACGACATGTTCCTGCTCGCCCGTACGGCCACCGGCATGAAGATGCTCTACTCGACCGACGCCGGCGCGACCTGGCATCCGATCTCCAATGCCGTGGCGTGGCCGCTGTCGACATCGTTCAGCCTGGTCGCCACGAGCAGCGGCGAGGTGATCGCGTCGTTCACCAGCGGCGGCACGACGACGTATCGCAGCAGTTCCGATTACGGCGGGACGTTCCAGCCGATGCCTGGCGCTCCGGCGCACACCGGAAACGTGGTGCGGGTCGGCAGCGAGCTGATCACCCTCGGTACGCATTCGCAGATCTCCACCGACGGCGTCAACTGGCAGGAAGCGTTGATTCCGACCGCCGTGCCGAGCTGAGCTGCGTCGGCTAGCGCACCCGCCGGACCGCTACCCGGCTGACTCGACGACCGTCGCATTGCGTCACAACCAGGCGCCACGCGTCCACCGCCACCTCGTCGCCGACGACCGGCAACCGACCCAGGCTCGCCATCATGAAGCCGCCGAGCGATTCGTACGGGCCGGGAGGCAGCTCGAACCCGCAGCGGCCGGCGAAGTCGGCCAGGTGGATTCGACCGTCGATGTCGGTCACCAGAGAGTCCGGCTCGGGCACCGCGTCGTACTCGTCGCGGATCTCGCCGACCAGTTCTTCGATCAGGTCCTCGAGCGTCACGATGCCGGCGGTTCCGCCGTACTCGTCGACGACCACGGCCAGGTGGTGACCTTCGCTCCGCATCTCGGACAGGGCCAGGAGGACATGTTTGCTGGCCGGCAGCCGGCGGACCTCACGGGCGAGCACACCGACCGTGGTGTGCGCGGCCGCATCCGGATCCCGCGGCATCAGCAGATCGCGTAGGTGAACGAAGCCGACGATGTCGTCATGGGACCCATCGATGACCGGAAACCGAGAGTGCGGAGTATCCCGGATCATGCGAACCGCATCCGCGATGGTGCGAGAAGACTCCAGATAGATCACCGCCGTACGCGGCACCATCACGGCGCTGACGTGTCGTGCTCCGGCGGTCAGCACCTCGTCGATGATCTGCCGCTCCTCAGCCGCCAGCGTCGGATTCGCGGCCACCAGCGCCCGCAACTCGGTGTCGGTCATCGTGGTTCGTACATCCGGCTCCGCGCCCAGCGCTCGGTCGATCCGATTGACGCCACGTCGGAGCACCGCATTGACGCGCAGCGCGGCAACTCGGGTACGGCGGGCCACGATCGCGAACAGTGACCCGCCGGCCAGTGCGTCGGTGGCCAGCGGATGCGTCGCCTGCCGTTGGAGCGGCAGCATCAGCCGTGCCGACCGCCCGCCCGCGACCGCCGACACCGGTCTCGGTCGATAGCTACGGGCGAATCGCCGGCGGCCGGTACGGCTGCGCAGCTTCGGCTGGCGCTCGGGTTTAGGACGCCTCCACGATGATGCCTGCGCCGACCGTCCGGTTCGTACCCTCGTCGATCACGATGAAGCCTCCGGTAGTGCCGGTTGCGCCGGTACTCGTCGGCGAGCAGCGGCACCGTCGTACGGAGCCGGACCCGGCCGATCTCGTTCAGACGCAACTCGTTCGCACTTTCGTCGCGGTGAAGGGTGTTCACGTCAAGACGGTAATTCAGATCGCGTACGACCGCACGCGCCGACCGGGTCGTGTGCTTGATGGCGTACTTCCCACCGACCGTCATCGGTCGCGTCTCGTCCATCCAGCAGATCATCGCGTCGATGTCCTGGCTGACCGACGGCTGATTGTTCGGCCGGCAGATCATGTCGCCGCGCGAGATGTCGATCTCGTCTTCCAGCCGGACGGTGACCGACATCGGCGGGAACGCCTCGGTCACCGGGCCGTCGGCGGTGTCGATCGACGCGACCTTGCTGGTGAAGCCGGACGGCAGCACCATCACCTCGTCGCCTGGCTTCAGCACGCCCGAAGCCACCTGGCCCGCGTAGCCGCGGTAGTCGGTGATGGTCGCGGACTGCGGGCGGATCACGTACTGCACCGGGAACCGTACGTCGACCAGGTTGCGGTCCGACCCGATGTGTACGTGCTCCAGGTGGTGGAGCAGCGACGGTCCCTGATACCACGGCATCGACTCGGCCCGCGTGACGATGTTGTCGCCGTTGAGCGCCGAGATCGGGATCACGGCGAGGTCGGGAGCTTCGAGCTTCGCCGCGAACGCCGTGAACTCGGCCGCGATCTCCTCGTACACGTCCTGGTCATAATCGACCAGGTCCATCTTGTTCACACACAGCACCAGGTGCGGTACACGCAGCAGCGAGCACAGGAACGCGTGCCGGCGGGACTGCTCGACAAGACCCTTGCGCGCGTCCACCAGGATCAGCGCGAGATCGGCCGTTGAGGCACCGGTGACCATGTTGCGGGTGTACTGGATGTGCCCGGGCGTGTCCGCGATGATGAACTTGCGGCGTGGCGTCGCGAAGTACCGGTATGCGACATCGATCGTGATGCCCTGCTCGCGCTCGGCCCGCAGACCGTCGGTGAGCAGCGCGAGGTTCGTGTACTCGTCGCCGCGCGATGCGGAGACCGCCTCGACCGCCGCGAGCTGGTCCTCGAAGATCGTCTTGGTGTCGTAGAGCAGACGCCCGATCAGCGTCGACTTGCCGTCGTCCACCGAGCCCGCGGTGGCGAAGCGCAGCAGGTCCATCCCCCGGGCCGAGGGTAGAAGGTGCGGCGCGACCGTGGTCAGCGTGTCCGACATTAGAAGTAGCCCTCTCGCTTGCGGTCTTCCATGGCGCCTCGCTGACCTTGTCGTCACCGCGGGTGGCGCCGCGCTCGGTGATCCGGGTGGCGGCGACCTCGTCGATCACCTTCTCGATCGTGTCCGCGTCGGATCGCACGGCCGCCGTACAGGACGCGTCGCCGACGGTGCGGTAGCGAACCTGCTCGACGAACGATTCTTCACCCTTGCGCATCGGAAGAAACTCGTTGACCGCGTAGAGCATGCCGTCGCGATCGACGACCTCCCGCTCGTGCGCGAAGTAGATCGACGGCAGCTCGATCTTCTCGTTCGCGATGTAGTGCCAGATGTCCAGCTCGGTCCAGTTGGACAGCGGGAACACCCGAATCGATTCGCCCGGGTGGACCCGGCCGTTGTAGAGCGACCACAGCTCGGGACGCTGGTTCTTCGGGTCCCACTGGCCGAAGTCGTCGCGGAAGGAGAAGACGCGCTCCTTCGCGCGGGCCTTCTCCTCGTCACGACGAGCGCCGCCGAAGAGCGCGTCGAAGCGGCCCTTCTCGATCGCGTCGAGCAGCACCGGCGTCTGGATCCGGTTACGCGTACCGTCGGCCGGCGCGTGCACTCGACCGGCGTCGAGCGCGTCCTGCACCGAGGCGACGATTGAGCGTCACGCCCAGTTGCTCGACCCGGCGATCGCGGTAGTCGAGCACCTCGGGGAAGTTGTGGCCGGTGTCGACGTGCAGCATCGGGAACGGGATGCGGCCCGGCGCGAACGCCTTTTCGGCCAGCCGCAGCATGACGATCGAGTCCTTGCCGCCGGAGAACAGCAGCGCGGGTCGCTCGAACTCGGCTACCACCTCGCGCATGATGAAGACGCTCTCGGCCTCGAGCGCATCCAGATGGGAGACCCGGTAATTTGCGGCGGGCGAGTGCGCAGCGTCTAGATCCAGCGCTGACCCGTCGGTCGGGGAGACATCCATCGAGAAACCTTATCGCATCGGTGGGGAATGCTTATTGCGCCGAGTCGGCCGATCCAACCCGTGAGATGGCCGCAAGCAGCGACGCTGCCAGATCCTTGCGGCAAACGATCAAGTCCGGGAGGTACGCGTCGGCCTGGTTGTAGACCAGGGGAGAGCCGTCCAAGCGCGACGCGTGTAGCCCGGTCGCGTACGCGATCGCGACCGGAGCGGCCGAATCCCACTCGTATTGGCCGCCCGCGTGCACGTACGCATCGACGTCACCGGAGATCACCGCGGCAATCTTCGCGCCGGCCGAGCCCATCGGCACCGTCTCGCCGCCGAACTCCTCGACGAGCGACGTGAGGACCGCCGGTGGCCGGGTGCGGCTCGCCACGAACCGCAGCGCGGCGGGCTCACCGGCCGCACTGGGCGGCGACATCGGCGGGTACGTGGGCGGGAAGTCGGTGCCGATCACCCGGCGCTGAGCCGGCAGCGCAACCGCGGCGGCGGCGAGGCGGCTCGGCGCGGGTGACGATCGCGTCCAGAGCGCGATGTGCACGGCCCAGTCGGAACGCCCCTGCTCGCCGTACTCCCGGGTGCCGTCGAGCGGGTCGACGATCCAGACGCGCTCGGCGTCGAGGCGGGCCGGATCGTCGCGGACGCCCTCCTCGGACAGGACAGCGTCAGCCGGTCGATATCGGGCCAGCATCGTCGAAATGTAGTCGTGCGAATGCTTGTCGCCGGCCTTTCGCAACGCGGTCGGGTCCAAGAACCCCATCTCGTCGCGAAGCCGGAGAAGAAGATCTCCGGCACCGTCGGCGAGCCAGCGGGCGAACGCTCCGTCAACAGCGGATGGCATCAGTACGCTCCCGAACTCCGACACACCGCGGAAAGGGTGCGCAACAGAATTACACAGTCAAGTGAGAACGACCAGTTTTCCACATATCGGAGATCAAGACGAACAGCCTCGGCCCAGGAGAGGTCCGAGCGCCCGGAAACCTGCCAAAGACCGGTAATACCCGGGCGTACGGCGAGTCGGCGGCGCATGTCCGACGGGTACGCGGCAACCTCGCGCGGCAGCGGCGGACGCGGCCCGACCAACGACATTTCCCCGGTCAGGACGTTGATCAGTTGTGGCAACTCGTCCAGCGACAGTCGCCGGAGGACTTTCCCAATCCTGGTGATCCGGGGGTCGTCGCGCATCTTGAACAACACGCCGTCGTTCTCGTTGAGATGCGTGATCGCGTCGAGACGGCGCTCGGCATCGGCGTACATAGTCCGGAATTTGACTATCCGGAACTCTCGTCCTTCCTTGCCGACCCGGACCTGCCGGAACAGGATCGGCCCGGGCGAGTCGCACTTCACCGCGATCGCGATCGCCAGCAGAATCGGCGTCAGCAGGATCAGGCCGATGCCCGCACCGACCCAGTCGAAGATCATCTTGAACGCGCGTGCGACGCCGGACAGCCGGGCGTGTTCCACGTGCAGCATCGGCAAACCGTCCACCGGCCGTACGGTGGTTCGGGCGCCCGCGACATCGATCAGCGAATTCGCCACGATCATGTCGATGTCCTCGCGCTCCAGCCGCCATCCGAGCCGGCGCAGGATGTGGCCGTCCAACTCGGGGCAGGACAGCACGATCACGGTGTCCGCTCGGGCGGCTTCGACCGCGTCCGCGACGTCGTCGAACGTGCCGTAGACCGGCATGCCGACCGCGCCGTCGTGGTTGCTCGGCAGGCAGCAGCCGACGATCTCCAGACCGTGGTAGCGCTCACGATTCAGCTGATGCGCGAGCCCCACGACCGACAGTTCATGGCCGACCACGATCACTCGGCGCAGACATTCGCCCCGCGCCCGGCGATTGTGCAACCGTTTGCGCAGCGCGAACCGGGCACCGACCGCGACCAGCGTGGCAAGTGGCAGCGCCAGCGCGACGTAGCCACGGGCCAGACCGATGTCCAGCGCATACGAGACGATCGCGGTCATCGCGGTCAGCGCCAGACCGGCTCCGAGGACCCGCTGATACTCATCGGTGCCGACGAACAGGAACCGGCGCTCGTACGCGTGGTTGAGCGCCAGCGACGCCAGCAGTATCAGCGGCAACAGGCCGGTGAACAGCGCGTACAGGCGGTTGTAGGGGGTGACGTCGTTGCCGAACCGGGCGAAGAACGCGAGGCCGCCGGCGAACAGGGCGGCGATCAGATCGGCGGCGACCAGCGACGTGACGTAGCGGACTTCCCACACCGTACGGATTCGGCCGGGTCGCGCGTGCCGCCCGAGCGCCGGTGGCGTCGTCGTCCGGAACATGATGGTCGGGGCCTCGTCCCCCAGCACCGGGATCGGGAGATTCATGCCCGCCGGAGCCGGTGACACCGGAGCGTCCGAGAGCCGCAGAATCCGGCCGAGATCGTCGGTGTTGAATCCCGTTCTCGGCGCAGAGTTCTCGTATAGGTCTGACAACCCGGCCCCCTCGCGCTGCCCCGCTTATGCCCGTGACGGGCGTCTCCGACATGCGCTCGGTGTCGGTGCGTCAGCGGTTCAACGTCCGATGCCCAACCCCCGTCACGGGCCATTAGATCAGGCTGTAACCCACCATAAGGTCTAATTTGTGTCAACCGCACGGAGGCGTGACATACGCGCCGAAATCACCCGGCGATTGTCAGGCGGTGTGATATTTGTTCTGGGTCGGCTCGACGCCGATCTCGATCACCGACTCGACGATGTCCGCCGCTCGGTCGACCAGGAAATCCAGCTCTTTGCGTTGCGTACCGGAGAAGTCGGCGAGCACGTAGTCGGCGGGATCCTGACGGCCGGGCGGGCGGCCGATGCCGAACCGCACCCGTACGTACTCCTTGGTCCCGATCGAACCGGAGATCGAGCGCAGGCCGTTGTGACCGCCTTCGCCACCGCCGATCTTGATCCTGATCGTGCCGAATTCGATGTCGAGTTCGTCGTGGACGGCGATGATCTGGTTCGGCGGGACCTTGTAGAACTGCGCGAGAGCCGAGGTCGGCGCGCCGAGAAGGTTCATGTAGGTGGTGGGCTTGGCGAGGATGAGTTTCGGTCCGCCCGGGCGCAGGAAACCCTCGGCGGACTCGGTCGCGGCGCGTTTCGCGCGGCCGAACTTGACTCCGATCCGGCTCGCCAGAAGGTCGGCAACCATGAACCCGACGTTGTGGCGATTCTTCGCGTACTGGTTGCCGGGATTGCCCAAACCGACCACAAGCCACGGCGCCGTCGTCACGCGTACTCCCCTACAAAGAAGTTGATCCTGGAGTTAGTAGCACGACACACCGGTGAGGCGCTAACTAACTCCAGGATCAACTGGGTTATGCACAAGCCGTTAGGCGGCGGCGTCGGCCTCGGCGGCTGCCTCTTCGTCGGCCTCGCGCTCCGGCGTACCGGCCGTGTCCGCACCCTCGGCTTCGAGGTCGGCGGCGCTCGGCGAGTTGTTCACGATCACGATGATCAGCTCGGGGTCGGCGGCGAGCTCGACACCGGCCGGGAGCGTCAGATCGGCGGCGGTGACGTGCGAACCGGCCTCCAGGCCCTCAATCGATGCCTCGATGTGCTCGGGCAGCTTCGTCGCGTCCGCGACGATCGAGATGGTCTGCTGGTCGTGGTTGATCAGCGTGTCACGGGCGGCCGTACCGACCAGAACCACCGGCACGTCGATCGTGATCTTCTCGCCGGCCCGGACGACCAGGAGGTCGACGTGGTCGTACGTGTCACGTACCGGGTCGCGCTGGATCGCCTTCGGCAGCGCGAGCGCCTTCGTGCCGTCGCTGATGTCGATGTTGAGCACCTGCGTCATGCCGCTGTGGCGGATGATCGCGGCGAACTCACGTGCGGGCAGCGAGATGTGGACCGGCGCGGCGCCGTGACCGTAAAGAACGGCAGGCACCTTTCCGGCGCGGCGGGTGCGTCGGGCACCGCCCTTGCCGAACTCGGTACGCGGGTCGGCACTGATACGGACCTCGGACACGGCAAACACCCTTCATGTAAAACAGCAATCAAAGTCGGTGGCGGTTCTCGCGGTGCCGGGCAAGGGCGCAGGCGCGCGGACTCGTGGCCCGAACACCGCGTCGATCACGGCGCCTCAGTCAACGGCCGGTCGTTTTGCAGACCCGGCCGACGAGACGCCCTCGCCGTGGCAACCGTGAAAGCTTACCCGAGCGGCTGAGCGCACCCGCACGAGGTGCCATCCAGTGACGTCTAACTCAAAATGGCTAGGAAAGGCCGCCGAACAGCGTGGTCACCGAGCCGTCGTCGAACACCTCGCGGATCGCGCGTGCGATCAGTGGCGCGATCGTCAGGACCGTGATCTTGTCGAGTTTGCTGTCGGAAGCGATCGGCAGCGTGTTCGTGACGACGATCTCGCTGATCCGGCTGTTCTTGAGACGCTCGGTGGCCGGATCGGAGAGCACCGCGTGCGTCGAGGCCACGATCACATCGTCGGCGCCGGAAGCGAACAGGATGTCCGCCGCGCTACAGATCGTGCCGCCAGTGTCGATCATGTCGTCGACGATCAGGCAGACCCTGCCCTCGACGTCACCGACGACGCGGTTCGCCACCACCTGATTCGGCCTCGTGGTGTCGCGCGTCTTGTGGATGAACGCCAGCGGGCAGCCGCCCAGCCGGTCGGTCCAGCGCTCGGCTACGCGTACGCGACCGGAGTCCGGGGCGACGACCGCCATCGGGCGACCCTTGTACTTATCGGCGATGTAGTTGGCCAGTACGTCCATCGCGAACAGGTGATCGACCGGACCGTCGAAGAAGCCCTGGATCTGGGCGGTGTGCAGGTCGACCGTCAGGATGCGGTTCGCGCCGGCCGTCTTGAAAAGGTCGGCCACCAGGCGCGCCGAGATCGGCTCACGCCCGCGATGCTTCTTGTCCTGCCGGGCGTACGGGTAGAACGGCAGGACCACGGTGATCCGCTTCGCCGAACCACGCTTCAGAGCGTCTACCATGATCAACGATTCCATCAGCCACTTGTTCAGCGGTGTGGTCATCGACTGGATCACGAAGGCATCCGAGCCACGAACCGATTCGTCGTACCGGACGAAGATCTCTTCGTTGGCGAAGTCGTACGCGTCGGTGGTGGTCAGCGGCACACCGAGCCACTGGCCGATTTCCACCGCCAGATCGGGGTACGCACGCCCCGAGAACAGCATCAGCGTCTTACGGTTCTCGGTGGAGATGCCGCTCATTCGTTAACCCGCCCCTTAGCCGAAACCAGTTGACAGCAGTATCTCCTGAGGCACTTCGACCAGTTCAAGCAACCTCAGGCCTCGGTGGCTTTCTTCACTGCCTCCTCGGCCCGCGCCGCCTCCTCGGCGGCTTTCTTGGCAGCGGCGGCGGATTTCGTACCCGCGCGACGCTTCTCCACCCAGCCGGGGATGTTCAGCTGCACGGCCCTTGTCACACCGAGATCACCGGACGGCACATCCTTTACCACCGCGCTGCCCGCGCCGATGTAGGCGCCATCGCCGATCGTCCGCGGCGCGACCACCACCGAATCGGAGCCGACGAACACCGCATCGCCGATCACCGTGCGGTACTTATGGACGCCGTCGTAGTTGGCGATGATCGTGCCGGCGCCGATGTTCGCGTCCACGCCCATCGTGGTGTCGCCCACGTAGGTGAGGTGCGGCACCTTGCTGCGCGCACCGATCGTTGAGTTCTTGGTCTCCACGAACGTCCCGATCTTGCCGCCCTCGCCCAAAACCGTCGCCGGGCGCAGGAACGCGTACGGTCCGACGGACGCTCCCGCTCCGATCACCGCAGAAGATCCATGAGTACGCACAACCGAGGCGCCCGCCCCGACTGTGACATCGGTCAACGTGGTGTCCGGTCCGACCGTGGCACCGGCACCGATCGTGGTCGCGCCACGCAACTGCGTACCCGGCTCGATCAACGCGTCCAGGCCGACCGTGACGGTCACGTCGATCCAGGTCGTGGCCGGGTCGATCATGGTCACGCCACTGCGCATCAGGTCCCCGTTCACCCGGTCGCGCAGCAGGTTGCGCAGTGTCGCCAGTTGCGCTCGATCGTTGCAACCGAGCACTTCGGCCTGGTCCGTGACGGTCCGGGCCTCCACCCGCTGACCGGCGGCGACGAGCAGGCCGACGACGTCGGTCAACAGCTCCTCGCCCTGGTCGTTGTCGCTGGACAGCTTGCCCAGCATGTCCCGGAGAAGATCGGCACGGAACGCGAAGATGCCGGAGTTCATCTCGTGAATCTCCCGCTCCTCATCGGTGGCGTCGCGCTGCTCGACGATCCGGACGACGCTGCCGTCGGCGCCGTGGATGATCCGGCCGAACCCGGTCGGGTCGTCCACCACCGCGGTCAGTACGGTCGCGGCGGCGCCCGAGGCCGCATGCTGACGCAGCAGACCCTCGACCGTCTCGGTACGCAGGAGCGGATTGTCGCCGCACAGCACCACGACCGTGCCGTCCGCGTCCGGAACAGCCTCCATCGCGACCCGGGTGGCGTGGCCGGTCCCGCGCTGTTCGGCCTGAAGCACCATCCGCGCGTCCGGCATCTCCGCCTCGACGTACGCGGTGACCTGCTCGGCGCCGTTACCGACCACGACGAGCGTACGAGCGGCTCCGAGCGGCTCGGCGGCGTGCAGGACGTGCCCGACGAGCGGGCGCCCCAGAAGCGGATGCATCATCTTCGGCAACGCTGAGTGCATGCGCTTGCCCATGCCGGCGGCGAGGACGATGACCGTACGAGCCTCGTTCACGTGCGTGACCTCTCGTCGTTTCTCGGGTTCCGCGACTCATGGTAACGACGCTGCCCTCTGGATGAGACTTGACCGATGCCCGTAGCGTCTCGCACATGCCTGCTCGCCGCGCGTTACTCATCGGCTCGCTCGGACTTGCCGGTCTCATCGGAGCCGGCGTCGGAGCGGCCGCGCTGGCCGCGAACGGCGTGATTCCCGGCAAAGGTGTGGTCGACAACGAGCTGGGGTTCTGCGACGCCCCCGTGCCACCGGTGCACGCCGCAGCCGGACCGATCGTGAGCGGGTCGTTCGCGTCGACGTACCGCCGGACCAACGTGGCCTACAAGATCGCGTACCCGCCTGGTTTCACCGCCGGGGCCAAGCTTCCGGTCTGCCTGATGCTCCACGGGTACGCGGCGACCGAGGCCGACGCGCTCGACGCCGGGCACTATCCCGAATACCTCGCCTCGGCGGTGGCCGCCGGTACGCCACCGTTCGCTCTCGCGGCCGCCGCGGGTGGCAACGGCTACTGGCATCCGCACCCGGACGAGGACTCGCTGGGCATGTTGCTGCACGAGTTCCTGCCGTTACTCGGCACACGCGGACTTTCGGTCGATCATCCGGCCGTCTCCGGCTATTCGATGGGCGGGTACGGCGCCCTGATGTGCGGCCTCGCCGCGCCCGGGCGATTCGTCGCGATCACCGCCAACGCACCCGCATTCTGGCGCTCGTACACGGAGTCGCAGAAGGTCAATCCGGGCGCGTTCAGTTCGGCGGCGGAGTGGGGAACGTACGGGAACATGGTCGACCGCGCGGCCGAGATCGGCAAGCTGCCGGCGCACATTCTCATCGGGGCGTCCGACCCGTTCGAGCCGGCCGTCGCCGAGTTGCGCGACAAGCTGCCGGATCCGAGCATCGTGCACATCGCAAAGGGCTGCCACGACGGGCGATTCTGGGATTCGCAGGCGCCGACGGTGATCAACACAATCGGATTGGCGCTCAGAAAGTAGGAGCTCGGCCGCTAGGACTCGAACCTAGAAAGCGGGCACCAAAGGCCCGAGTGTTGCCAATTACACCACGGCCGACCGCGTGCCATGACAGCGTAGCGAATCCTGCGGAGGCGTGAGAACTCCGTTCTCCATGATCTACCGGACGGTGCGGATCATGACCGCCGGTGACGTGAATTGTTTCCGGGGGATATCCCCCAGATCTCCCGCTTGATCAACGGGGGGCTAGCCCCCAAATTCGACGCGGGATAGCCCCCAAAACCTTGTCTAGCAGCGAAAACACGCTCAGGGGCAATCTGTGAGAAGTAACTTCGGCCTGTCGGACCTACGGAACCGTAAGTTACGGTTGCGTAGGCGCTTCCGTTCCCGTAATGGATGAGAAATCTGCTGGTCGCAGCCCCGCACATGGGTCGGCCGGCCGGACAAATCGTGAGGTATCAATGACCAGTGCGGTGCTCCCCAAGCCGGTGACCGAACCGGCTCCCGAAACCTCGACCGGCCCCAAGCCGCTTACCGAGGGTAAGCAACCGATCGGCATTCTGATCGGCCTGTGGGGATTCGTGGTCATCCCGTTCATCGCGCTCGTCGCGGCGATCCCGATCGCATGGCGATACGGATCGCTGACCTGGACGATTGTCGCGATCGGTGCGGTCTTCTACACGATCTCCGGCCTCGGCATCACGGTCGGCTTCCACCGCTACTTCACACACGGTTCGTTCAAGGCCAAGCGCGGTCTCCGGATCGCGCTCGCCATCGCCGGCAGCATGGCGATCCAGGGCGAGCCGACCCAGTGGGTCGCCGATCACCGCCGCCACCACTCGTTCTCCGACCTCGAAGGCGACCCGCACTCGCCGTGGCGATTCGGAACGTCACTTCGGCGCGCTGGTCAAGGGCCTCTGGTACGCGCACATGGGTTGGCTGTTCCACCGCGAGCTGTCCAACCGGGACCGGTTCGCACCCGACCTCGTCGCCGACCGCGATATGCAGCGCATTGACAATCTGTTCCCGTTGATCGTGGCGGCTTCGATGCTCGCACCGGCCGCGGCCGGTGGCCTGATCACGATGTCGTGGCAGGGTGCGCTGTGGGCGTTCTTCTGGGCCGGCCTGGTCCGCGTCTCGCTTCTGCACCACGTGACCTGGTCGATCAACTCGATCTGCCACGTCGTCGGCGAACGCCCGTTCGAGCTGCGCAAGGGCGACAAGGCCGCTAACTTCTGGCCGCTCGCGATCCTGTCGTTCGGCGAGAGCTGGCACAACCTGCACCACGCCGATCCGACCTGCGCCCGCCACGGCGTCGACAAGGGGCAGATCGACATCTCCGCCCGTACCATCTGGGTTTTCGAAAAGCTCGGCTGGGCCCGCGACGTCCGGTGGCCGAAGGCGGACCGCTTGGACGCGAAGCGGGTCGCGGCTCAGGCGTGACAGAACCGCCTGACCGACCAGGCATGATGGGGCAGTGACCAACACGCCGCCCGCCGATAAAGGCAGCTCACGCGTCCGGATGTCCTCGGCGCAACGACGCGAGCAGCTGATCTCGGTCGGGCGGCAGCTCTTTGCCGAACGCGGCTTCGACGCCACCTCGATCGAGGAGATCGCCGCGAGGGCGAAGGTCTCGAAACCGGTCGTGTACGAGCACTTCGGCGGCAAGGAAGGCCTGTACGCGGTGGTCGTCGACCGCGAGGTCCGGTCGCTGCTCGATCGCATCACCACGGCGCTGACCGCCGGACACCCACGCGAACTGCTCGAACAGGCCGCGCTGGCGCTCCTCGACTACATCGAGGGGGAGACCGACGGGTTCCGCGTGCTGGTCCGCGAATCGCCGATCATGTCGCCCAGCGGCAACTTCTCCAGCATCCTCAATGACATCGCGCACCAGGTCGAACACATCCTCGGCGCCGAGTTCAAGTCCCGTGGATTCGATCCGAAGCTGGCCGAACTCTATTCGCAGGCGCTGGTCGGCATGGTCGCGCTGACCGGTCGCTGGTGGCTCGAGGTCCGCAAACCGCGTAAGGAGGCGGTCGCGTCGCACCTGGTCAACCTCGCGTGGAACGGTCTGTCGAATCTCGAAGCCAAACCGACGTTGCACGGTCGCCACAGCTGATTTTGGGTTCACGCAAACCGGTGACCGTCCGGGCCGTCCTCGGCCTTGTACGGCGGCGCACCGCGGTACTTCCACGGGTGGTTGTCCGGATCCTCACCGTGGTGCTGGCGGAAGTGTTCCTCGTGCGCCTCGGTCGAGGCGTCGCCGACCCGCCCGTACAGGCCTGCGGCGAACAACGCGGTACCGATCGCGAACGCGACGATGCATGTGGCCATCTGGAAGTTGAGGAAGTTCGCGGTGGTCTGCAACAGCGCCATCATCAGCAGCCCGGACACCAGATAGATGATCCCGGCGAACAGGTTGATGTAGTGGTCGATGTTCCGTCCGATGATCGCTCCGGCCACCACGATGCCACCGACCACGAGCGAGATGATCGCGAACGCGAGGTTCGTCTTCAGCCCGAGCACCTCTTGGTCACCACGATGGAAGAGTGAATCCCCTGAGGTTTGGACGATGCCGACGATGCCGAAGACCAGGGAGTACAGGCCGGCTAGGCCGGCGAGCGTCCGGTAGAGCGGCCGCAACGGATGGTTGACCGGGATGTGTGAGGACATGCCGCCATTATCTGACAAATACGGCCAAACAGTTCGCAGGATCAGCGGTTCGCAAGGACCCGGGCGGGGGCGCTCGTCAACGCTTGGCGGAGATAGGCGAGAATTCCGGTGAACTCGCTCCCGAAGATCTTTAAGGACTGCTATGGCTGAGTCGCACATTCCGATCAACCACCCGTTGCGGCCGTTCTACCGGTTCCTGGCGATCCTGGCCGGTCTGTACGTCCTGATTTTCGGCATCGTCGCGTTTTCGCGGACCCGCAATTTCAGTGCGTTCAGCCAAGACGCGAACCAGCACGCCTGGGCGCTCGGGCTCCGGGCGAACCTCGGCTTCGCGATCATCTCGATCATCGCCGGTGCGGTCGTCCTGGTATCCGCCGTGATCGGCCGGAACTTCGATCGCTGGGTGAACATCGTCGGTGGCCTCGGCTTCATGGTGGCCGGCCTCGGATCGCTGCTCCTGCTCCAGACGAACGCGAATTTCCTGGCGTTCTCGGTGGCAAACTGCGTCGCGTCGTTCATCATCGGCACCGTGCTCTTCGCCGCCGGTCTATACGGCAAGGTGGGCACCGCCGAGCAAGCCCAAGCCTTCGAAGCAGCCCGCCACGAGCCCCAGCCCGCCAACCGCTAACTGTGCAAAACCCAGTTGATCCTGGAGTTAGTTGACGCCTCGACGGCGTGTCGCGCTGATAACTCCAGGATCAACTTCGTCGGTCTAGGACTCGGCCGCCTCCGCGGCCACGAGCCACGCTTCTTCGGCCTTCTCCCGCTCGGCCGCCACACCACGCAGTTCGGCATCCAGCTCCGCGATCTTCTCGTAGTCCGATGCGTTTTCGGCCATTTGCTCATGAAGCTGCTTTGAGCGCTCATCCAGCCTCGCCACCAGCCGCTCCAGCCTGGTCAGCTCCTTCTGCGCGGCACGTAGTTCGGCCGCTGATGCCTTGGCGGCGGCGTACGCGACGCCTCCCCCACTCTTGGCATTGGTCGGCGACGAAGGCGACGAAGGCAACGCGATTCGAGCAAGATACTCGTCGATGCCGCCCGGCAGGTGCACGAGCCGCCCGTCGCCGAACATCCCGTACACGTGGTCCGTGACGCGCTCGATCAGGTACCGGTCGTGGCTGGCGATCACCATCGTGCCCGGCCACGTGTCGAGCAGGTCTTCCAGCGACGCGAGCGTATCGGTGTCCAGGTCGTTCGTCGGCTCGTCGAGCAGCAGAACGTTCGGCTCCCCGGCCAGCAGCCGCAGCATCTGCAGCCGCCGCCGCTCGCCACCGGACAGATCCGAGACCGGCGTCCAGATTCGACGATCGGTGAATCCGAACACCTCGGCCAGCTGCCCTGCGGACAGTTCCCGATCCCCCAGCTGTACGCGCTTCGCGACGTCCTCGACCGCCTCCAGCAATCGCATGTTGCCCGGCAACTCGGTCAACTCCTGCGACAGGAACGCGGGCTTCACGGTCTGCCCACGTACGATCGCGCCCTCATCCGGCTCGCGTACGTTCGCGAGCACCCGCAGCAGCGTCGACTTACCGGCACCGTTCGCGCCGACCAGGCCGATCCGATCGCCCGGGCCGACATGCCACGTCAGGTTCGTCAGCAGCGTCTTGGGACCGCCGCGCAACGTGACGCCGTTCAGGTCGTACACCTGTCGGCCGAGGCGAGCGGTGGACAGCTTCGCGAGCGTCACGGTGTCCCGAGTCGGCGGTACGTCGGCGATCAGCGCGTTCGCCGCGTCGATTCGGAATTTCGGCTTCGACGTCCGAGCGGGCGGGCCTCGGCGCAGCCAAGCGATCTCCTTGCGCAGCAGATTCTGGCGACGCGCCTCCGCCTCGCCGGCCACCCGCTCGCGCTCGGCTCGCGCCAGCATCCACGCCGCGAAGCCACCTTCCGAGATCCGTACGGTCTCGTCGGCGACCTCCCACGTGACCGTGCAGACCTCGTCGAGGAACCACCGGTCGTGCGTCACGACCACCAGCGCACCGCGGCGTTTGAGCAGATGCTGGGCCAGCCATGCGACTCCGGCGACGTCGAGATGGTTCGTCGGCTCGTCGAGGACGAGCAGATCGGACGACCGAATCAACAGCGCGGCCAGCGCTACGCGGCGGCGCTCGCCACCGGACATGGTCGCGACCGGACTGTCCAGCCCCAGGTACGACATGCCGAGACCATCGAGCACCGTACGCACACCGGCGTCCCCGGCCCATTCGTGCTCGGCGCCCATGCTGGACGGCAGCCAGGCGGTGCCGAGGACCACGTCGCGTACGGTCTCGGGGCCGTCCAGCAACAGCGCCTGTGGCAGCGACAGCACCGCCAGATCGCGCCGATGCGTGGCCCGGCCGCTGTCCGGATCTTCGGTCTTCGTCAGGATGCGCAGCAGCGTCGACTTTCCGGCACCGTTGAGGCCGACCACGCCGACGCGGGCATCGTCGTCGAGCCCGATCGATACGTCGACGAGCAAGGGGCCGGTCGTGCCGTACGCCTTCGAGACCCGGTCGAGGTTGACGATGTTGGCCATCAGATGACCCTCGCTCCTGGCACCGAGCCGGTCGCGACAAGTACGTTCCGGCAAACTTCGGCGGCGGTGATCGCCGCGGCGACGTAATCCGCGTGCCCGGCATCCGCGGCCAGGTAGATGCAGGTGGGACCGGAGCCGGAGATCATCGCGGCGAGCGCTCCGGCCTGCATCCCCGTCTCCAGCGTCCGGGCCAGTTCGGGCCGCAATGAGATCGCGGCCGCTTCCATGTCATTGCCCAGCGCCGCGGCCAGCACTTCGGGGTCCTTTTGGCGCAGCGCAGCCATCAAGTCGTCGGGCGCTTCCAGGGCCGGGGGCGCGAGCAGCGCCGCTCGTTGGCGGTCGACTTCCCGGTATACCTCCGGCGTCGACAGGCCGGTCTCGGAGATCGCGACCACCCAGTGCCATGTGGTCGGCCGGGCGAGTACCGGGCTGATCACCTCGCCCCGACCGGTGCCGAGCGCGGTCCCGCCAAGCACGAGGAATGGGACGTCCGAGCCGATCTCGGCGCCTACCGTGGCCAGTTCATCGCGGGTCAGGCCGGTCCCCCACAGTGCGTCGCACGCGACCAGGGCGGCGGCTGCATCGGCGCTTCCACCCGCGAGACCGCCCGCGATCGGAATCTGTTTACGCAGGTGAAGGCGCGCATGCGCGGGTACGCCAGTGGTCTTCGCCAACATCTGCGCGGCCCGGATCGCGAGGTTCGAGTCGTCCATCGCGAGCACACCGGCGCCTTCGCCCTCCATGGTGAGCGTCAGCTGGTCGCCCCGGCGTGCGCTCACCTCGTCGAACAGCGAGATCGCGTGGTAGACCGTGGTCAGCTCGTGATAGCCGTCCGGCCGGATCGGGCCGACGCCCAGGTGCAAGTTGATCTTCGCAGGCACCCGTACCCGGACCGGCCCGCTCGCGCCGAGCTTCGGCCGGCCGTACTCCTCGTTGTTCAAGGGTTCGGTCATCTGCCGCTCACGCCGTCTCCCTTGGGGTGCTGTCCAGACACAGCCTGTCCGGACACAGCTATCGCACGGAACTCTTCCATAGTGAGGGACTCGCCCCGGGCACCGGGCGCGATCCCAGCGCCGACCAGGATCTCTTCGGCTACCGGCGCGCTGCCGGCCCATCCCGCGAGCGCGGCACGGAGCGTTTTGCGCCGCTGCGCGAATGCCGCGTCGATCACGGCGAACGTGGCCCGCCGGTCGCCGTCGCCCGGTTGCGCTCGGCAAACGAACGAAACAAGACCAGAATCCACATTCGGTACCGGCCAGAAGACGTTCGGCGGCACCTTGCCGGCGCTCTTGGCGCTCGCGTACCAGGCCAGTTTCACACTCGGTACGCCGTAGATCTTCGAACCGGGCGGCGCGACCAGCCGATCTGCCACTTCCTTCTGCACCATCACGAGGCCGTGGCGGATGCTCGGCAGTTCGGCCAGCAGCGTGAGGACGACCGGCACCGCAACGTTGTACGGCAGGTTCGCGACCAACGCCGTCGGCGGTCCGGCCCGGAACGACGCGGCGGTCACCTTCAGTGCGTCCTCGTTGATCACGGTGAGCCTGTCACGCAATTCAGGCAATCGATCCGCCACGGTACCGGGAAGCGCCTCGGCCAGCACCGAATCGATCTCGACCGCGTACACGTGCGGGGCGCTCTGGACCAGGCCGAGCGTCAGCGATCCGAGCCCCGGGCCGACCTCGATCACGATGTCGTCGGGCGTCAGAGCAGCTTCTTTGACGATCCGGCGCACGGTATTCGGGTCGTGTACGAAATTCTGCCCGAGTTGCTTCGTCGGCCGTACGCCGAGCCGCTCGGCCAATTCCCGGATCTCCGCCGGGCCGAGCAGTCCGATCACCCCCCGTACGCTACCTGCCGCCCCAATCCCTCGTTGATCCCGGCTTGATCGGGAATCTTGGCAGGTCAGCGAGATCATCCAGCCAAGATCACAGCACTGGAGCTCCACCGGCGCCAAGATCCGCGATCTCTACGATCGAGGATGGGCGGACTACCAGGGGCCGAAGACCCGGTTGGCGGTTTCCGAGATGTCTGCGCAGAGCTCGTCCAGGTCATGGCCAGTGGTTTCGGCCAGCGCTCGTACGGTGACCGGGATCAGGTACGGGGCGTTGGGCCGACCTCTGTAGGGCATCGGCGTCAGGTACGGCGCGTCCGTTTCGACGAGCATCTGCGACCGCGGCGTGATCATCGCGGCATCCCGGAGGTTCTGGGCGTTTTTGAACGTGACCGTACCGGCGAAGCTCAACACGAAGCCGCGTTCGATGCACGCCTTCGCGAACGCCTCGTCGCCGGAGAAGCAGTGCATCACGACGACGTCCGGTGCGCCCTCCTCATCAAGGACGCGGAGCACGTCGTCGTGCGCCTCGCGATCGTGGATCATCAGCGGCTTCCCGAACCTCTTCGCGATCGCGATGTGCGCCCGGAAGCTGCGTTCCTGTGCCGCCGTCCCCTCCGGCCCGGTACGGAACGTGTCCAGCCCGGTTTCGCCGACGCCGCGTACGCGCTGAAGTGCGGCCAAGCCCTCGATCACCCGCAGCGATTCGTCCAGATCGGCCACCCTCGGCGCTTCGTTCGGGTGCAGCGCAACCGTCGCGACCACCGAAGGCTGGTCGGCCGCGAGCGCGGCGCCCCAGCGCGACGACGCCACGTCACAACCGACCTGCACCAGCCGATCCACACCGACCGCGCGCGCCGCCTCGATCCCGGCGAGCGCCACCGGCACCGAGCCGTCACCGACGATGTCGAGATGGGTATGGCTGTCCGGCACCGGAACGGAAAGTGGCTCGGGCGCGGGTGGGAAGTCAGTGTCGCGGCGCCTCGCGGCGCGAACTGTCCGTGATTCGGTCACCCGCACAACGATACCGCCGCTGATCATGGGGTTGTCGTCGTCATCCGGACCAGGATGGCAGCGGAATCCCCTTGATCGGCGGTCAGGACTTCAGGGTCGCCATGTAGCCGGTTGCGAACAAGAAGACGAACGTCGCGATGATCGCGACCACCAGCAGCACTCGGACGCTCCGCCGGAGTTTCTGGGCGATGCCCAACGCCTTCTCGGCCGCCGTGTAGTTCTTCGTCGCAGTGACGAGACCTCTGCTCGCGTGGCCCCAGCGCTCCCAGATCCGGCCCAGGATCACGCCGACCGCGACTCCGAGCAGCGCGCCCGGTAACAACGCCCCCACGGTGCCTCCCCGACATCCGATCCGATTGGATCACGCCGGGTTACAGCATGTCGATAGCCCACAGTGGACGACAATCCACCAACCGGCCATTGACCAGGCAAACTGTCCACATTGGAAACGGGATCAGCCGGACAGCCGGGCCAGCTCCTCATCCACAATCGACGGGTCGAGCTTCCGGAACACCGGCGTCGGAGCCGACAGCGGTACGCCTTCGACGATCGCGACCGGTTCCCATCGCGCACCGACCGCATAGTCGCCGGTGAGGATCGGATATGCCGGTCCGCCGTCGAGGTCGTCGACTTCCACAATGGATGGCATTGGCGCATGTACGCCCTCGCCGCCCATCAGCTCGTGAATGCGCTGTGCGGAGTGCGGTAGGAACGGCGTCAAAATCGTGTTGCAGTACGCGATCGCCTGCAGCGCGACGTGCAACACCGTACCCATGCGATCTTTGTCGTCCTTGAGCTTCCACGGCGCCTCATCGGACAGGTATTTGTTGACCTCGCCGACCAGTCGCATCGCCTCATTGATCGCGGCCTTCTGGCGGTGACGGCCGAGGAAATCCCCTACCGTGACAAAGCCACCCCGTACCGATTCAAGCAGTGCGGCATCCACATCGGACATCGTGCCGAGCGGCGGAATCGCGCCGAAGTTCTTGGCGGCCATCGAGATCGTACGGTTGACCAGGTTGCCCCAGCCTGCGACCAGCTCGTCATTGTTCCGGCGAAGGAACTCCGACCAGGTGAAGTCGGTGTCGGTGGTCTCCGGGCCGGCGACCGCGATGAAGTAGCGCAATGCGTCCGCGTCGTACCGCTCCAGGAAGTCGCGTACGTAGATCACGACCGAACGCGACGACGAGAACTTGCGGCCTTCCATCGTCAGGTACTCACTCGATACCACCTCGGTCGGCAGCGCGAGCTTGCCGTACTCGCCGGGCTCGCCGCCCTTCGCGCCCTCGCCGTTGTACGCAAGCAGCTCGGCCGGCCAGATCTGCGCGTGGAACGTGATGTTGTCCTTGCCCATGAAGTAGTACGACCGAGCGTCCGATGAGGCCGACCACCAGTCGCGCCACGATGCGTCCTTGAGCTCCCCGAAGCGCCGGGACCACTCGATCGCCGCGGACAGGTAGCCGACCACGGCGTCGAACCAGACGTACAGGCGCTTGGCCGGGTTGTCCTCCCAGCCAGGCAGCGGCACCGGGATGCCCCAGTCGATGTCCCGGGTCATCGCGCGCGGGCGGATGTCGTCGAGCAGGTTCAGCGAGAACTTGAGCACGTTCGGGCGCCAGTCGGTCCGCGTACGCAACCAGTCGCCAAGCGCGTCCGCGAGCGCCGGCAGATCCAGGAAGAAGTGCTCGGTCTCGATGAACTTCGGCGTCTCGCCGTTGATCCGGCTCCGGGGATTGATCAGGTCGATCGGGTCCAGCTGGTTGCCACAGTTGTCGCACTGGTCGCCGCGCGCGCTGTCGTACCCACAGATCGGACAGGTGCCTTCGATGTACCGGTCCGGCAGCGTACGGCCGGTCGACGGCGAGATCGCACCCTTCGTGATCTGCTCGATCATGTAGCCGTTGCGATGAACGGTCCGGAACAGCTCCTGAGCGACCGCGTAGTGGTTGCGCGTCGTGGTCCGGGTGAAAAGGTCGTAGGACAACCCGAGCGCCTGCAGGTCCTCAACGATCATCCGGTTGTACCGATCGGCCAGTTCGCGTGGCGTCGAGCCTTCCTTCTCCGCCTGGACCAGGATCGGTGTCCCGTGCTCGTCGGTGCCGGAAACCATCAGGACGTCATGTCCGGCCATCCGCATGTAGCGGCTGAACACATCGGAGGGCACACCGAATCCGGAGACGTGCCCGATGTGGCGCGGACCGTTCGCGTACGGCCAGGCGACAGCGGCAAGAACATGGCTCATGACCAGTTACCTTACTTTCCGTTCCGACACGCGCTGCACGTACCGGGCGGCCGGCTCATAAACAGTGTCCAATGGGACGGTGAGCGGTGCAGATCGAGACAAGCCGGAGGCTCCCGAGGAGGAGTCGCGCACGAAGGCGGGCCCACCATGGCCTCCGCCGGGGCCGGACACCGCGTGGTGGCGCGGCGAATCAGTACCACAGTCCACAAGGATGACGGGTACGCGTCCTGATCTGCTCCCTCCGGCGGCACCGACCACCGGTCCCCGGGTGGTCTCGCCCGGTCCCAGCGCGATTCCGGCTGCTCCGGCATCGGGGCAATACACCGGTCCGGCCGTCGACGCAGCGAGCGACGTACCGGACAACGCAACGGACAACACGCTGGGCGACGCAACGGACAACGCGCCGGGCGACGGAACGGGCGACGAATCGACTCCGCCGCCGCTGCGCCCGATGATGGTCGACGACGTGACGCCGGATGGCGGCGGCCCGAAGAACGTCTCGCCGGGAGGCTTCCCAACGCATCGCCTGCCGTCGGTGCGCAGCCGTCGTCCGATGCCGGGGATCGCGTCCCCGACCGACGCCGCTGCCCGCAGCGCTGCCGCACGCGCCGCGGCAGCCGCAGCTGCCAACGCACTTCGCGAGCAGACCGCTACCAACCCGCTCCGCGAGCAGGCCGCGTCCGGGCCGCACAATCCGGCCCAACCCGTCGCGCCGGATACCACGCCACCGGATTCGATACCACCAGGCTCGGCGCGCCACGACCCGATTCCGGCCGCTTCGGCGCGCACCGACTCGCCCTGGGGCGAGACAGCGATCAGCTCTCCACGAGCGGTCGGGGTACCGGGCGACGCCGTCGCATGGGACGTGACGACGGCGCCGCTCGACGCGGTACGCAATCGGGACGATCTCGCCGCACCGACCGGCGTCCTGCACGACCGCGACCATGCCAGTATCACGGCCGAGGCCGTTGCGGAGACGCCTCGCGCGGCCGAACCCACCGACGTCGAGGTGCCGCGGGGACGCCGCGAGATGGATCTCGTACGGCGACTGAGCGTGCTGCCCACCCGGCCGATCGAGCCGGCACCGGACGAACGCCGTGCGCTCGCGCCCCGCCAGGAGCAGAGTACGAACCGGGGCAGCGACAACCTGACCCTGCTCGCGATGTTCTTCGAACCGGAGCAACTGGCCATCGGAGCCGGCGATGCCGGTCTTGATGCGCCATGGCCGGCATCGGTGACGCGCGTACCCACGGGTGATCGGCCGGATACCGCGATCCCGGTCACGCCCGGGAAGCCGCCGAAGAAGCCACGCTCACCGCTGGTCGGTCTGACCGCGCTGGTGCTGTTGGCGTTTGTCGCAACGTTCTTCGCCTGGTTCTCGGCTGGTCCGTTGTGGATGAGTCTCGGACATTCCCAGCACGGCGTCGCAAAGGTCGCCAATTGTCCGGTTGCCGGTACGCCGGTACGGTGTGCCGAGTTCACCGCGGACGGCGGCGACTTCACCGCAACCGTGACGCTGCTCGGCCCGGTCGGCGCGCGAGCAGCGGAGGGCGCGACGGTCCCGGCGCAGATGGTGTCCAGGACCGACACGATGGCGTACGCGGGCGATCGGTCCAGCCTCTACCTGCGATGGATCCCGGAACTCGCGATCGTGCTGCTCTGCGGATTCGGCATCGCGTGGGCGACCGGCACGTACCGGCTTCCGGGTCGGCGAGCGAAAGTGGTCGGGCTGCTGGCCAGCCTGGGCGGGCCGATCCTGTTGGTCGCCGGGATGCTGGCCGTTACCTGGTAACGGTCGCCTTGGCCGAGACCACGAGGTTGTAGACGTCGCGCTTGGGCAGCCCGTACTCGGTCGCGACCTCGGCGATCGCGTCCTTGCGGTGCGTACCCGCTGCTTCTCGGGCAGCGACCGCGGACAGCAGGTCGCGGTCGGACGGGCGGGCGGCCGCGACCGGTGCGCCGCCGACGACCACGGTGATCTCTCCGCGCGGCTCGCCCTCGGCGGCCCAGCTCGCGAGCGCGTCGAGGCGGTCTCGGCGCACCTCCTCGTACGTCTTTGTCAGCTCGCGGCAGAGCGCGGCGGGCCGTTCCGCACCGAACGCTGCGGCCATCGCGCCGAGCGTCGCGGCGATCCGGTGCGGCGCCTCGAAGAACACCATCGTCCGTGGTTCGGCCGCGAGCTCGGCCAGGTAGGTCGTGCGCTCGCCGGGCTTGCGCGGCAGGAATCCCTCGAAGCAGAACCGGTCGCACGGCAACCCGGACAGCGCAAGCGCGGTGGTTACCGCGCTCGGACCGGGCGCGCACGTCACCGGGACACCCGCGTCGACCGCGGCCCGCACCAGCCGGTACCCGGGGTCCGAGACGCTCGGCATGCCGCCGTCGGTGACGACCGCGACCGTCGCGCCGCCGAGCAACGTCTCCAGCAACTCGGGCGTACGCCGCTCCTCGTTGCCCTCAAAGTAGGAGACCACGCGGCCGGAGATCGTTACGTCGAGATCATGAGCGAGTCGATGCAACCGCCGGGTATCCTCGGCGGCGACCACATCCGCACTGGCCAACGCCTCGCGGAGGCGCCGGGACGCGTCGCCGATGTTGCCAAGCGGTGCCCCGACCAGGACAAGCCGCCCACTCATGTGGTCGCTCATCCGATCATTGTCCCCGACCGGAATCCCAGCGAATTTTAAGGCGCTTGCCGCACGCCACTGCGCGGTACGGCAGCCTACGATCCTCAGGTGACCACGATGCCCATGATTGCCGACGTTGCCGCCGACGGGGCGCTCGACGACCGCGACGCTCCCGAGCCCGCCGAGCGCGTGTCGATCCCCGATGCGGTGCGCCGCCGACTGGCGCCCGCGATGCCCAATGACCGGCTCTTCTCGTGGGCAGTCACGATATTCATCACGCTGCTGGCCGGCGCACTCCGCCTGATCGGCCTCGCCCACCCGCAGCCGGGCGCGACGCAAGACAAGATCTTTGACGAGATCTACTACGCGACCGAGGGTCACGACCTCTTCACGCATGGCGTCGAATGGAACGTCGCAAACAACGCCGGCGACTTCGTGGTACATCCGCCTCTCGGTAAGTGGATCATCGGCGTCGGCGAGTGGATCTTCGGGTACAACACGTTCGGCTGGCGCATCATGCCGCTCGTTTTCGGCACGCTGTCGATCCTGATCCTCATCCGGATCACCCGGCGAATGTTCCGGTCGACCGTGCTCGGTGCCGCCGCCGGACTCCTGATGTCGTTGGACGGGATGGAGTTTGTCCTCTCCCGTACGGCGTTGCTCGACATCTTCCTGATGTTCTTCATCCTCGCCGCGTTCGGCTGCCTCGTGATGGATCGCGACTCGCGGCGACGGCGATGGCTGGCCGCGATGGAAAACGGCCTCGATCCGAGCCTGCCCGGCCGGGCCGGCCGGTTGAAGACCGGATGGCGCCAGTCGATTCCGTGGTGGCGGGTGGCGGCAGCGGTGATGACCGGGTGCGCGATGTCGGTCAAGTGGAGCGCCCTCTGGTACATCATCTTGTTCGTGATCTTGATGTTCGTCTGGGAGGTCGGCACCCGGCGCAGCGCGGGCGTCACGCGGCCTTGGCGGGACACGCTCCTGGACGAGACCGGCTGGATCGCGCTGTTCGGCGTCATCGTGGTGTGCGTCTACCTCGCTAGCTGGACCGGCTGGTTCGTCACCGATCACGGGTACGACCGGCAGTGGTACGCGTCCGTGCACGGTCACCCGCTGCCACCGGTGATCAACGCACTACGGAACCTATGGCAGTACCACCACGACGCGCTCAAGTTCCACGACGGGCTCACCACCCCGCACATCTACCAGTCGTGGCCGTGGCAATGGCTGCTGCTCGGGCGACCGGTCGCGTTCTACTACTCCGGCACCGCCGGCTGTGGAGCGCCGACCTGCTCCGCCGAGGTGCTGCTGCTCGGTACGCCGCTGCTGTGGTGGTCGTTCCTGCCGGCCATCCTCGGGCTCGGCGCGTTCGGCATCGCTCGTCGCGACTGGCGTGCGAACGCGATCTTCTGGTGCGCGTTCGCCGGTATCGCGCCGTGGTTCATCTACGAATTCAGCCACCGGACGATGTTCTACTTCTACGCGCTTCCGGCGCTGCCCTTCCTGATCATGGCGGTCGTCTACCTGTTCGGCCTGATCATGAGCGGGCCGATGAAGAAGACACCGGACAGTGACAAGATCCTTGGGTTCGACCGAAGATTGGTCGGCGGCGTCGCGCTCGGCGTGTACGTACTGATCATTGCCGCCTGCTTCGCGTACTTCTATCCGCTGTACGTGGGCGAGAAGATCCCGTACACGGCTTGGTACGCACGAATGTGGCTAGGCGGCCGCTGGATCTAGCGGTAGATCCTGGAGTTGGTTAGCGTGTCGCGCTACCAACTCCAGGATCAACTTCGATTAACCGCGACGGGCCGCGTTCGCGATCACGGCATCGTGGATGTACTGCGCCAACCCGGCAGCCTGCTTCTCGTAGTTCGCGGTGAACCGTTCATCCGCGACGTACATCTCCGCCAGCCCGCGATGCATTTCGTACCCGCAGTCGTAGAACCGCTCGCTGATATGCACCCGGTGCCGTTCCGCGATCGCCGTCGCCACATCGCCGTCGGCCGGTTCCCCGGCGCGCATCGCCCCGACGAACGCTCCGTCGATGTCGGCCGACTCCGCTCGGATCGCGATCCAGTCTGACTTCGTGTACGCCGACGTCCGCCGTCGCGATTCCCGGTACGCGTCGGTGTCGCCCCACCGCTGCTCGGCCTCGTCCGCGTACCGGGCCGGGTCATCGGCGCCGAACACCTCGAAGCGCTCCTCCGGTGTCAGTGAAATTCCCATTTTCTCCGCCTCCAGGGCCTTCTCCACGGCGTCGACCATCGCCCGTACCGACTTCGCCCGCTCCAGCAACATCGCGTGCTGTCGCCGCAGATGGTCGAGCGGACGGGCGTCCGGATCGTCGAGCAACGCCTTGATCTCATCGAGGGAGAACCCGAGTTCGCGATAGAACAGGATCTGCTGCAGTCGCGCCAGCTCCGGCTCGCCGTACCGCCGGTAGCCGGCTCCGGTGCGGTCATCCGGCCGGAGCAGACCGATCTCGTCGTAGTGGTGCAGCGTCCGAGTCGATACGCCGGCGAGCCGGGCGACCTGACCGATCGAATAGCTCATCGTCCCTCCAACACCCACGACGATGAACTATCACGTTACGTAAGAGTCAAGCCCGCTACGGGCCGGCCACAGCGGCCGCCATGTCCGACCGACGAGCGACGGCGGACATCGAAAGTTGGTCCTGGGTGAACGCGTACTGGCTGCGTGCCGCTCCGAGCACGGCCAACATGATCAGGTCGATCGCGATCGACGGAAGCGCCGAGAATTGGTCGGACGTCACCGAGAACACCTGGGTGAGCAGCAGGTCGACAAGCACGGCACGCTCGAACCAGCCGTACGCGGAGAGCTGAATCCAGCGTCGCATCGCGATCAACGGGTCGCCGAGCTGCCGTCCACGGGGCATCGACCTGACCAAGGCCTCGGCCTCGACGCAGCCCGGCTCGCCATCACTGAGCTGGATCAGCAGGAGCGCCCGGTCTCGCCGTTGGTCACTGAACCCGCCACCCGCTGCGGCACAAACCTCTGCCAGCGCTGCCGCCAGATACTCCGCCGGCGTGGTTGGCCTACGGCCGTGCACCCATTGGATCACCAGCACGAACAGCACGACGGTCAAGTAGACGATCGCGATCGCCGGCCGGAAGAAGTAGTTGTTCGTGCTGGTCACGAACTTGCCGACCTCGTCCAGAAACAGGCCGAATCCGATGCCACCGACGATCGCCACATATGGCCGGATCACCTGGCCAATGAACGACATGGAAAGCACGATCGCGACGCTCAGCAGGAGGCCGCCCCACAGCGCGTGCGCGATGTGCAGACCGTTGCCGCCGACCTGCGGATAACCGGCCATAGCGAGAGATGCGCGGAGAATCAGGATGGTCAGTACGGTCGAGACGACAAACCCCATCAGGTACGTTGTTGCCCGCGGGTCGCGTGGCATCCCGAGCCTGCGAACGCGCTGCTTCATCTCTCAAACTTTGCAGGTCAGCGTGGTTCTAAAGCGGCTATCGAGGAATTACAGCTCATCAAAGATCTTGGTCGCCGCATCGGCGAGTGCGGATTGCACCTCGGCTCGACTGAGGCCGGCCAGCGTCCATCGCCGGGCCTGCGCGAACAGGATCCGATGCACCAACCCGAGCTGCGCCGCGCGGAACATCGCCATCGTCTCGTCGAGCCCTTCGGACCGGAACACGGCCGCGAGCGCCGCCTCCCGTTGTTGCATGAAGTCGCTGAGCGCGGCGAGCAGCGTGGGACTGTTCTCGACCATCCGCGCAAAGCCGATGCCCGAAATGCCCAGCGTCACGTCCTGCCGCTCCACCGCGTCGAAATAGTCGCGCCGGACCGCATCGAGCGGCGTTTCGCCGGGCTTGCGGGACGCCACAACCTCCGCCAGTAGACCGACCATCTGCTCGTGCCGGTCGAAGACAAGATCCTCTTTGCGCGCGAAGTAGTTCGTGACGGTCATCTTTGCGACGCCGGCCGCCGCCGCGACCTGCGCAATCGACACTGCCTCGAAGCCGTGCTCGGCGAACAGCACGGTGGCGACATCGGAGATCGCGCGCCGGGTGGCCTCTTTCTTGCGATCGCGTAGTCCGGTGGTCATGACCGAAACCGTATCCCATTCTTAGGTCGAGCACAAATACTGCCTTGACATAAATTTATGCTCGACCTACGTTCGAGGCATGACGCAGACGACCCGCCCGGTGCGCGACACCACGACCGCCGAGCAGCATCCGCTCCGTACGTCCCTTCTGCCGGTCGTGCTCGACATCGGCATTCCGGTCGGCGGCTACTACCTGCTGCGAGACGGCCTCGGTCTGAGCCTGATCACGTCGCTCGCGCTGAGCAGCGTCATTCCCGCCGTCCGTACGGTGGCCGGATTCGTTCGCGCCCGCGATCTCAACACGCTGGCCGCGCTGATTCTCGCGGTCAACGTGGCGGGCATCGCGACCAGCTTCATCGTCGGCAACCCACGCATCATGATCGCGAAGGACTCGGTAATCAGTAGCGTGATCGGCGTGACGATCCTGATCTCCACGTGGCGGGGAACCCCGGTGATGTCCAACGGTCTACGGCTGTTCCTGGTCAAGGGCTCCGAATCGGCAGCGATCACCTGGGATCGGCTGACCACCACATCGGACCGATTCCGGCGGCTGGAACGCCGCTACACCATGATTTGGGGCATCGCGCTGCTGGCCGATTGCGTCGCCCGTGTGCTCGGCGCGTTCACGCTGCCGGTCAATACCATGATGTGGCTGTCCACCGTGATGGTCATCGCGGCGATCGGGATCGCCATCATGGTCAGTGGTGGCGTCGCCGCCGAACCGATGCAGCGAATGATGAAGGACGAGGTAGCGGCATGATTCGCGCACGGGGTATCAACTACGACACCGGCTTTCGTCCGGGCGGCAAGAACTCCAGGACCACGTTTCATCCGGAAACGGTCCGCCGAGAGATGCGGGTGATCGCACAAGATCTGCACTGCTCGGCGGTACGCATAACCGGCGCCGATCCGGAACGCCTGAGTATCGCGGGCCGCTTCGCCGCGGAAGCCGGTCTCGAGGTCTGGTTCGCACCGTTCCTTTGCGAGCTGACGACGGCCGAAATGGCCCCGGTGTACGCGGAATGTGCCGAGCGAGCCGAGGAGATCCGTCTCGACGGTGCGACCGTCGTGCTGATCACCGGCTGCGAGATGAGCCTGTTCGCGTCGGGATTCCTGCCGGGCGAGACGGTCTACGAACGGATCGCGAACCTCGGCATACGCGGCGCCAAGACCGACTTCAAGCCGATCCTGCATCGATTCCTGGGCGACGTCGCGACGGATGCGCGCAAACGATTCGGTGGCCAGATCACGTACGCGTCCGGGATCTGGGAGGACGTCGATTGGACGCCGTTCGACATCGTGGCCGCCGATGCGTACCGGGATCGGACGAACGCACTGTTCTACCGGCAGTTGATCCGCCGCTACGTGCGGACGGCAGCGAAGCTGGGGAAGCCCTTCGCGGCTACGGAGTTCGGTTGCTGCACCTACCGAGGTGCGGCCCGGAAAGGCGGGATGGGCTGGGCGATCGTCGGTGACGACGGCAGACTCAACGGCCCGTACGTGCGAAGCGAAGCGGAGCAGGTGGCGTACCTTCAAAAGCTCTTGAAGATCTTTGCTTCGACCGGAGTCGATTCGGCGTTCTGGTTTACGTTCGCGACGTACGAGTCGCCACATCGCGACGATCCAAGCGTTGACCTGGACATGGGCGCGTACGGCGTGGTCAAGATGATCGACGGCGAGCAATGGCAGCCCAAGGAGTCCTTCCACGCCCTAGCCGCCGCCTACCTCAAATAGACCTTGTTGATCCTGGAGTTAAGGGCGTGTCGTGCGAATAACTCCAGGATCAATTGGCCCGGTCGTGAAGCTCGTCGAACCGCTCGGCGACGGTACGCAGGGGCGTGGTCGGATCGAGATCGAGGTCGGAGAAGGTCCGGCAGGGCATCCAGGTCGTCCGCGACGGCCAACGGATCACACGTCGACGCATCGGTTCGCCGGGCGAGTTCACGCGCCGATTCGGCCAATTCCGGGGACGACGGGTCGAGCAACCAGCCGATGCCCGATCGATCGGACGTCAGATACATCGCAGCCCTCTCCGGCATTCCAAACGATCAAGGGGTTTCTGCTGTTATCTCACCGTGGATAGCAGCAGAAACCCCTTGATCGACTTCGTGGATCCATAGTCGGCGAAAGGGCCGGTCCCGGATGACGGGAACGGCCCTTTGTCTGGTGGAGTTGAGGGGATTCGAACCCCTGACCCCCTCGATGCGAACGAGGTGCGCTACCAGGCTGCGCCACAACCCCTGGACTTCCAACCTACTCGGCCGTCCACTAATCCGGACGACCGGCGATTACGGTAACAGGCGCGACCCGCGCGTGCCAATCGGCCACGCCACTCCGGCGTTGTTGATCCTGGAGTTAGTGACGCGAAACGCCGTCGAAGCGCTAAGAGCGACCGTCAATCGCGCAAGGGCTAGAAGCCGGCAGCTTGGTCGTCGTAGTTCTTGCCGGTCTCGTACGCGCGGCCACGGACCCGGGCGCCGCGCTCGGGGTCGTGATCCACGTATCGCTGCGAAAGGCGCTGAGCCTCACGCTGCGCGGTCGCGCGGGTGGCCGCCGCCCGGCGTAGCGCCTCTCGCCGAGCCGCCAGCCGTCGCTCATTCTCCTCGCGGATCTCGGCCTGGACGATCGCCACCCGGGCTGCGTGCCGCGCGGAGAGCCGTCTGGCCCGGGCTTCCACGATCGCCGAGTTGCGCAGATGTACGAGGTAGCCGCCGAGCAGGAAGAGCGTGACGCCGAATCCGGTCCAGAATCCGGCGCTGACCGTGGTCACGCCGATCAGCTCGATCACGTTCAGGAGGATCAGACCGGCCAGTACGCGGCGCCGGCGGTACACGGCCGGGCTCTGTGCCGTACGCGCGCGACGCCTGGTGGCCGGCCGGGACTTGTTCGGGATCGAAACCGTGTCGCGGACCTTCGAAGCGCCGCGACGAGAAGGCTGTGAACCCCGGGACGGCTGGGAGTTCCGGGGCTGCAGCACTCCGCGAGACTGTTGGGGCGGCTGCGCTTTGCGAGCTGCGGCCGGACGCGCACCAGCCCGACCGTCCGAGTTTGCCGACGGCACTCGACGGACCGAGATCGGTACGGTGTCCGCCTGCGTGGACGTGACCCGGGAAGATGCGGCCTCAGACGGCGAGACCTGCGGTGCCACCGGTTGCGGCAACGGGACCTGCGACGGAGTGTCCGAATCCAGGTCCGCCGGAAGGACCGGCAGCACGATTCGGTCGACGTGCAGCCAGACCGATTGGCCGACGGCTGGGCGTACCCGTTGCTCCGGAACCTGATCTTGATCGGCGGGGCGCGGAGCGTACAGCGGCCGCCCGGGCAACGGCACGGTGCGGCGACGGCGCGTGCGGTTGATTACCCGCGCCGTCGACTGCGCCCGCTCCGCCACCAGGCGTTCGGTCGCGTCGTAGCGGCGGACGAGCGCCGGTGCGAGCGCGAGCAATCCGGCGGCGGCGAGGACGGCGAGGAGCACCGATGTCGGCACCCTCACTCCTTCCGTCGCCAAGCCATACAACAACTACCCGTGCAGAACCTCGATTATCTCCGCGTAATCACACGGCGGTAATTCCTATTAGCTGAGGTTACGGCGGGTTATTGGATATCGCCCGGACGCTCGCCATCGTATTGGGCGTGTCGCCCTCGCGCATGGCACGAATACTAACCGGAATGACTCGCCTGATATCGATGCCAGCGATTCAGCAGGCCGCCCTCGCCGACGAGATCCTCCACCGTAATCGCGTATCCGACGTGGTCACGCCATGCGCCGCCGATATGCAGATACCGCGCGTGCAGAGCTTCCTCGCGGAATCCCAACTTTTCCACGACGCGTCGGGACGGTCGATTCTCCGGCCGGATGTTGACCTCGATCCGGTGCAGGCCGCCGAAGCGGAACGCGTGGTCGACCGCGAGCGCGAGTGCCGTGGGCATCACGCCGCGACCGGCTACCGACGAATCAATCCAATATCCGGCGTGCGCGGAACAGAACGCGCGGCGCACGATGTTCGCGATCGACAACTGGCCGACCATGCGTTCCCGGCCGTTTTCCAAAAGCGTGATCGCGAATGGCATGGAAGTCCCGTCCCGCGCGCTCCGCCGCAGGTCGGCATAGAGCGAACGATATGAGTACGTCGAATTGAGCTCGGCCCAGTCGCCACCGACCGTCGGTTCCCATTTGGCCAGCCAGGCTTCGTTCGCGACCCGGACCTGCGACCACGCCTTCGCGTCGCCTCGCCGGTAGGGCCGCAGCACGACCGCTCCGTCGGTCAGGACAGCGGGCCAGCCGGGCGCGCTCATCGGAGCGGCACCGGCGGCGTCATCGCCGTCGGTCCAGCAGTAGGACATCCACAGTGGATCCAGCAGTAGCGGTCATGACCTTCTCACCCAAGACGAGCAGACCGTTCGCCTCGGCCATGCCGGAGAGAGTGTACGGGCCACCGTTGAGTGGTGTCACGGTGTAGCCGCCGCCCCGGCGCTCATTCACCACGGCCGGACGGAATTCCCGCAGGCCGGACGGTGAATAGATGGTCTGCAGCAAGTGCGCCCGTACGCTCGGGCGGAACACCGGCTCGGCCCCGGCGAGCACCTGGATGACCGGCCGGGCGAGCACCTCGAAGCCGATCAGAGCGGCGCCGGGGTCACCCGGCAGGCAGACGATCGGGACCTGGGCGCCGCCGATCGTGCCGTACCCGAGCGCCGAACCCGGGTACACCGACACCTCGGTGAAGTTCACCGGACCCCGGGTCAGAATGCGCCGGACCATGTCGCCGGGGCCGTTGCCCGTTCCCCCGGTCGTCACGATCAGGTCGGCGCGCAGCGTCTGGTCGTCGAGCAGGACGCGCAGCCCTTCCGGGTCGTCGTCGCAGATACCGATCCGGAACCCGTGGGCACCGGCTTCGGCGGCGGCCGCGGTCAGCGCGTGCGAGTTCACGTCAACGACCTGGCCGGGCTTGCTCGCCCGTCCGATGTCGACCAGTTCGTCGCCGGTGGATACCACCACCACGCGGGGGCTCGGCCGTACCGTGACCTGTCCGACACCGGCCGCAGCGAGGATCGCGACGGTCGCCGGCGTCACGTACGAGCCGGCGGACGCGAGTAGCTGACCGGCAGCGATCTCGTCACCGGCACGCCGGACGCCGTACCCCTTCTTGGGCGCGAAGAAGATGTCGACGGTCGCGACGCCCTGATCGGTGAAGTTCGTCGGGATCACGACATCGGCCTGGGCCGGCAGCGCCGTACCGGCCGCGATCGCGAAGCAGCCGCCCGGCGTCAACCGGACCGGCCGCCAGCTTGCGGCAGACAGATCGCCGACCACGTTGAGGTGTGCCGGCCGGTTCCGGTCACACCCGATCAAATCATCGGTACGCGCGGCATAGCCGTCGATCGCGGCATGATCGAACGCCGGCAGCGGCCCGGGCGAGTAGATGTCTTCGGCGAGCACGTTTCCGTACGCCTGGGTGAGGTCGATCTCCAGTGACGGCAACGGCTTCAGGCCGCGCAGGATGCCACCGAGGTATTCGGCCAGCGGAGTCAGCTCGGCGATCGGGTTGGTCGGCCAAACTACGCCGCCCACTCCGGACGCCTCCGCCCCTGCTCCGACGCCCGCACCGAACGTATCCTGGCCCACGGTTGCGGTCATCGCTCACTCCTCACATCCCCGGCGTACGCCCCGCGGCCAGGCGGTCGTTCGTCGAGGCTCGTCGTCCGCCCAGCCGGCCGCCGTGCGGATCGCTCAACTGCCTTTCGCGACGAAGTCGACCAGCCACTCGCGGAACGCCGGACCCAGATCCGGCCGGCGGGAGGCAAGTTCGACAACGGCCTGTAGATATCCCAGGGGCATCCCAGTATCAAAACGGACACCTCGGTACACAATCCCATAGACGGGCGTGCCTTCGGCCAATAACAGGGCCATGGCGTCGGTGAGTTGGATCTCGCCGCCGCTGCCGGGCTTCGTCCGGCGAATCGCATCGAAGATCGAGTTGGGCAGTACGTACCGGCCGACGACCGCGAGATTGCTCGGCGCCACCGACGGATCCGGCTTCTCCACCAGGCCGGTGACGCGCACGATGCCTTCATCATCGGTCGCCTCGACGGAGGCGATGCCGTACCGGTTGACCGCTTCCATCGGCACCTCGATGAACGCGAGCACGATCCCGCCCGTACGGGCTTGCAGGTCGAGCATGTCCGGTAACAGCGGCTCGTCTTCATCGGTGAACTCGTCACCGAGGAGTACGGCGAACGAGTCGCCACCGACGTGCGACTCCGCGTACGACACCGCGTGGCCGAGTCCGAGCGGCTCGCCCTGGCGGCAGGTGTAGATCTCGGCCAGGTCGGTGATCCGGCGGATTTCGGCGAGGCGTTCGGTGTCGCCCTTCGCTTCGAGGCGTGCTTCCAGATCGGGGCGCCGGTCGAAGTGGTCCACCATGGAGGTCTTGCCGCGGCCGGTCACCAACAACACATCGTGGATTCCGGCACGGGCGGCCTCCTCCACGATGTACTGCAACACCGGCCGGTCGACCACCGGCAACAACTCCTTGGGGACCGCCTTCGTGGCCGGAAGGAACCGGGTGGCGAGGCCAGCGGCCGGGATTACCGCCTTGATAGCGCGGCGGGACGCCGACGATACTTCTTGGTCTGCGGGCATGGTCGCAGACTATCGGCCCCGTGCCTGTCGTGGTGGCGGCGTGGTGCCCGACGCGCCGCCGGGAGGCCGTAGCGTGTCCCGATCGCGCCACAACGGAGCGCCGCCACCAGTGCCGGAACGGCCGACCGTGGCCGCGGCCACATCGAGGTCGGGTTCGGTTTCGGACGGCACCGACGCCGGCGCGGATGGCTGCGGAGGGCGCGACAGCGCGAGCCGGAACGTATCCCGGCCGGCCGCCTTTGCCGCGTACAGTGCATCGTCGGCGGCTTCCAGCAACTGCGTACCGGACTGGCCGTGCTCCGGATAAACTGCGACGCCGATCGACACGGTCACGCTGACCAGGATGTCCGAGCCGGCGTCCGCCCGCCCCGGGATGACGAACGCGTTGTCCCGGACCGCGGCGCCGAGCCGCTGGGCGAGCGTGATGCCGCCGAGCCCGTCGGTCTCGGGGAGGAGCAGCACGAACTCTTCGCCGCCGTAGCGGAAGGCCAGGTCCACGCCACGAATCTCAACACCGATCCGGCGTGCGAATTCGACCAGTACGGCGTCACCGGCCGCGTGCCCGTGCGAGTCGTTGACCTCCTTGAATCGGTCGAGGTCAAGCACGATGACGCAGAGCGTCCGGCCGAATCGGGCCGATCGTTGCACTTCGCGCCAGACCAGATCCTTCAAGTGCCGGTAGTTGTACAGGCCGGTCAGCGGGTCGGTGTGCGACAGCCGCTGCGCTTCGGCGTGTTTGCGGACGTTGTCGACCGCGACCGAGGCGTGGCTCGCGAACGATCGGACGGTACGCAGATCGGTGTCGTCGAAGTCGTCATCGCCGAGCCGGTCGTACAGGGCCAGGACGCCGGTACCGCTCGTGGAGACGGCCAGCGCTGGTGAAGCGGCCGGCGACCGCAGGGGCACCGCCAGGTAGGTCCGGCAGACCGGTTCGGCCGCGGTCGGTACCGGTCCGGTCGCGTTGCTGCCGGTACGGCCACGCCGGGCGAGACCGCTCGCGGCGACCGCGCCGAGGAGCCCAACACCCGGGACGATGTCGAGGTCGGCAAGGTCGGCCAGGCCATCGTCGTCGAAGCCCTCCGCACACTGCATCCGCAGGTGGCCGTCGGTCGGATCGGTCAGCAGCACGACGCCCGCCTGGGCGCCGGTCGCGGAGAGCGCGGATGCCAGCATCACCCGCAGAATCCGCGGCAGGTCATGGGTGCTCGCGAGCGTGTCACCAAGTACGCCGAGATTGCCGCGCAGCTGATCCCGACTGTTGGACAGCGCGGTCGAGTAGGACTGCATCTCGCGGGTCAGCCGATTGAATGCGGCACCGACGTGGCCGACCTCATCGTCGTACCGGACCGGTACGCGTGTCTGCAGATCCCCCTCGGCCACGCGTTCGGCCGCCTCGGCGATCTCGTCGAGCGGCTTCGTAGTGCTCCGGGCGAGAATCCACGCGGCGGCGACGGCCGCAACGGCAGCGAACGCGGCTACCGCGATGACGATCGCGAGCAGACTTCCGGCCGGGCGGACCGGTACGGCGACCGCGATCTGGAACGGCTGCTGCGTACTCGGATCGATACGGCGGACATACATGGATCGGTCGTCGCCGGTCTGGTTGGCGGGCAGCCCGGACGCGTACGTCGCGATCCGCGCACCGACGGCCGGACTCTGCGAACTGGCGGCCGCCGATCGGGCATTCATGATCGTGACCTGAGCACCGGTCGCGGTCGCAAGACTCGCCATGTACGCGGGCGTCAACGACTGCACCGCGTACGCATACCCGACGAGGTTGCCGTTCGGGTCCCGCATCTCGACGACCGAGGCGAGTGCCGTGTACGGCCCGTCGATGTCTGGACCGTCGGGATCCGGGTTGTAGGCGGCCAGCCCGCCGGACTCGGGCAGCGGCGCACAGAGCGCCCAGGGCGCGCCGGGAGCGCCGTCCGTGGTCAGCAAGGCGGAGCCGTCCGCCGACTCGATGTGGATCGCGCTGGCCAGCCCTCGATCAACGAGCGCTTCCGCGAACGCCGGCTCGGTGCCGGCCGCGGTCGTGGTCGCCGCGGTTTCGGCGACCACCTGCAGCCGATCGCAGGCGGCTGAGACCACGGTTCGCGTCGTGAACACAGCAAGATCGAGCCGGTCGCGCTGATGTGTATCGTTCACGCTATTGACCGTCAGCGCGACAAATACGCCACCGACCAGCACCGGGCCCAGCACAACCGCGAGGAACGCTCCGGTCAGGCGCGCGCGCAGCGTCACTCGCCCTCCCCGATGACTCTCAGCGATCGTATCGGCACAACACGTCACCATCGCGCCTATCGATGCCATGCTGGCACAGTGCGAGGGTTTCAACCATGCGGAACGGGCGCGTCGCGTGTCGGATTTTGACAGCGCCGCCACATCTGGATCTTCGTCGGCCCGCGATCACAAGCGCGACCTGCGGCGCAAGCTACTTGCGGTCCGTCGCGGTCAGGACGATCAAATTCGTAAAAATCATGATGCATCAGTACGAGAAGCTCTCGCATCCTGGCTCCAAACGATGCGCCCGACGACGATCGCCGCCTATGTTCCGATGCTTGGCGAGCCCGGTTCACCGGAAATGCCGGGATTTCTCGCAGGCTTGGTGTCACGGGTGCTTTTGCCGGTCGTACTCCCTGATCGTGATCTTGATTGGGTTCTTTTCTCCGGCGAGTTGGCCGACGCGGCATTCGGCCTCCGCGAGCCGGTCGGGCCGCGCCTCGGCGTGGATGCGATCACGCAGGCCGAGATCGTCCTCGCCCCGGCGCTGGCGGTCGATCGGCACGGGCGCCGGCTCGGTCGCGGCGGCGGCTCGTACGACCGGGCATTGGCCCGCCTCCACGATGACCAAATCGTGGTGGCACTGCTCTACCCGGGCGAGCTGCGTGATGAAGTCCCGGCCGAACCGCACGATCAGCCGGTCGATGCGGCCGTGATCAACGGAACGGTGACAATGCTCTCTTCCGGACATAGAACGCGTCCGGCTGGACGTTGAGGCCTTCGATAGGTCACCATTGGCACTCGACGACTACGAGTGCTAGTCCCGTTTCGACAGATTTTGTTCTTGGAGGCTGAACGTGCCGACCTACCAGTACGCCTGTACCTCGTGTGGCGAGCCGCTCGAGGTCGTGCAGTCGTTCTCGGATGCCGCGCTGACCGAGTGCCCCAACTGTGGTGGCAGCCTGCGCAAGGTGTTCTCCGCCGTCGGCATCGTCTTCAAGGGTTCCGGCTTCTACCGGACCGATTCGCGCTCGGACAAGACCAGCACGATCGCGCCGACCCAGAAGGATTCATCGCCGGTCTCGGCGCCGTCGTCCGAATCCTCGTCAAGTTCGTCGTCCACCTCTACTTCCGCGCCGGCCACTTCGTCCTCGTCGTCAACGACCAGCACATCGACGAAAGCGGCCACAAGCTCATAATCCGGGCGTAACGTTCACCTAACCGCAGACGCCGGAGGTGAACGACCCATGTTCAAGGGCTTCAAGGAATTCATCACCCGCGGAAACGTCGTCGATCTCGCGGTCGGCATTGTCATCGGTGCGGCCTTCGCCGCGGTCATCAACCAGCTGACGAAATCGTTCCTGAACCCTCTCATCCACGCGATCTTCGGCAACAGCGCAGCCGCCGGCACATTTACGTTCCGTGGTCAGATCTTCGACTACGGCGCGTTCATCAACGCGGTGATCACATTCCTGGTGACGGCGGCGGCGATCTACTACGTGGTGGTCGTGCCGGTCAACGCGATGGCGGCACGCAAGCGCCGGAAGCAGGGTCTCGACCCAGCCACCGACGAGATGAGCGACGAGGTGCGTCTGCTCACCGAGATCCGCGACCAGCTGTCGCGGCGGCCGTAGTTCAGCCCCAGTGCGGCGGGCGATCTTCGAGCAGACGATCGTCGTTCGAGGTCGCCTGCTCGCCCCAACCATGATCCGTATCGTCCCGCGTTTGGACCGGCAGCACCGGCTCGCGTTCGTCGTCGAGTTCGACTTCGCGATCGTCATCCGAGATCGGTTTGTCTGGTTCCACGCGCGAAGACTAACTCCCGCCCGCCACCCGCTCAAATTGGTAACGTCGTCACGTGACGTCATCGCAGCCGGGGCCGAGCCCGTACAGCCCGCAGGGCTCCGACGAGCAGATCTGGCGGCGACCGCCGGGTGGCAGTGAGGGCCCTCCGCCGATCAGCGCGCCGCCGGCCGCCTCGCTGTACGCCGGACCGCCACCAACGGTGCAGCCCGGACCGGGGTGGCGGCCACGGTTGCTCGTCCAGGTGCCGGCCGCTCGGACAATGCCGCCGCAGGACGACGCGGTGCTCGACGAGCAGGACAAGGCGGCCCGAACGATCACGTACGGCGTGGGGATGGTCGCGGGGGCGATCGCGCTGATCGTGTTGATCGTGCTCTGCGGAAGGGCGCTGTTCTAGTTCGATCGTGTCTAGCTTCAGTCGGGTCTAGCTTCCATCGGCGCGGAGATCGTTTAGGAGAGCGGCGCCTTGCCCGACGCAACGTCGCCATTGTGATGACCCCGTCGCCACTGCGATGATCCTGGAGCGAAAACGGGCTCGAACCCGCGAAACCTTCCCGCTGTCTCCTGCGTCCACGAGCGCCGATCCAGTCCGCAGCTCTGACCTGCGGATACGCGCCTACGGCTAGTTGGGCATCCCCGCGCCAAAGATCTTTTCCAAGAAGCGGAAGGATATCTGCGCTCTGACGCCGTCAAGTCTTCACGTTGTCGTTGATCACGATCGTGCTCCGACGGCGCGACGCCCTGCCCAGCGGCTTCAGTCGGGCACTTTGCTCCGCCAACGTGATCGTGTAGCGAAAGCGGGTCAGATCCCGCAAACGCTTCCGCATCTTGCGGATCTTGCGGCGCCAAGCCGACCCGCGGCGTCACCCGATGCTTCGGCTCGAGCCGGCCCGCAGGCGATACCGCCGACCACAGCGGTTCGCCCGCGGGCCGGTATGGCGATTACGGACTACAAGCCTGCCCAGGCGATGTGCGCCCCGGTGTCACCGGTCCGGAAGATGTAGTAGCCGACCACCGCGCCGAGCACGACGGTCACCACGGTCGCGGTCACTCGGGCCGCCATTGGGATGCCGGCGCCGGACTTTTTCACGCGTGCGTAGTAAGCGAGCAGCGCCAGCGTCACGACGCCGAGCGCGATCGTCCAGTAGAACGTGTCGTTGCCGTACGAGTTGTGCCGATCGATCTTGGCGAGCTGCCCCACGATGTTCTTGGCGATCAACTCGTTGCGCAGATCTTGGCCGGATAGCTTCGCGAAGAGCGCCGAGAACGGCGCCACAATGGCGAGCGCGGCAACGGCCCAGAAGATCCGAGGGTGGAACGGCGGCCATGCCGCGTACACGATCGCGCCGACGATCAGCAGCGGTATGAAGACCACCGCAGCGTGGATCAGCAGCGGATGCGCCGGGATACCCAAGATGTGGTTGAACACGCAAACCTCCCAGAATCGGCTCCCGCGCGAAGTATGGTGCATTCACTCGGGCAGAACCTACGCCGGAGTACACGCATCCGCGTGGCGGGTGGTTCGACTCGCGTGGCATCGTTGACTCATGCCGGAGCCGAAGATCGATTTGGGCCTGTTCGGACCAGAGTCGGTGAGCTGGCGCGTTCATCGCGAACCGATCCTCGCGCTCGCCGGCCTTCGCGCGCTCTATCTCCAGTCGCTGCATCCGCTGGCGATGGCTGGCGTGGCGCAGAACTCGCGGTACCGCGACGACCCGTACGGCCGACTCAACCGCACCGGCATTTACATCGCCACCGTCGTGTACGGCACGACCGAGGAAGCCCAGGCTGCCGGTCGACGGCTCCGAGGCATTCACGCCCGAATGCGCGCGATCAACCCGGAAACCGGCATCGAATACCGGATCGACGCACCTGAGCTGCTGCGATGGGTACACGTGACCGAGGTCGAGTCGTTCGTCACGACCGCAAAACGAGCGGGGCTCGGCCTGTCCGACGCCGATGTGGACGCGTACTACACCGAGCAATTGCGGGCGGCCGAGCTGGTTGGACTCGATCCGTCAACGGTGCCCGGAACCGCGGCCGAGGTCGCGGCGTACTACAAATTGGTTCGGGGCGATCTCGCGATGACGAAGGAAGCGGCCGAGTCCGCGATGTTCCTGTCCGCGCCTCCGCTGCCGTACCGGCTGGGTTTCACTCCCGTCCGGCTCGCATGGTTCGGGCTGGCCGCGGTCGCGGTCGGCCTGTTGCCGTCGTGGGCCCGCCGCATGTACGGCTTGCCTGGCCTGCCAACGACCGATCCGGCCGCGTCGATCTCGGCGCGGACGCTGCGGCTCGCCCTGAAAGCGTTGCCGGAAAAGGCGATCCGGGGACCGATCTACGTGGCCGCACTGGAACGCGCGGCCGCCGCCGGTCACTCGGTCTGAAGCGACGCCTCCACCGAGCTCCACGGCTGTTTGACCGGCGCGTCCGCACCGCCGGGACAAACTCGCCGGAAATCGCAGTAGGAGCAGAGCGTGCTTGGCGCGGTCGGGAACGCGTCGTCCGGGTCAGCGCCATCGTCCACGGATCGCTCAGCCGTGCGGATGTCGGCTGCCGTTGCCTCGGCGCGCGACACCGCTCGAGCGAGCGACGCATCGGTGTGCTCGTGGACGGCAACCGTACCGGTCGGAAGATGGTGCAGCTCAACGGTGTGGCAAGCCCGCCGGAGCGTACGCGCGGCGGCAAACGCATATAGCGCTAGCGCGCTCGACCCCCGGGCATCGTCGCTGGTCAGCTCGGATCGGCCGGTCTTGTAGTCGACGATGACAAGCTCGTCGCCACGGCGGTCGATCCGGTCCGCCCGGCCGGAGAATGCCAGCGTCGACGTCTTCGCCGCGACCACGCGCTCTACGCCGGCCGGTTCGGCCTGTGGGTCGAGCGTCGCGACGTAGCCTTCGAGCCAGCGGAGCGCCACACCGTATGCAGCCTTCTCCTGCGCATCGTCGCGGTAGCCCTCGCCGACCCACGTGGCTCGCAGCAGTGTCGGCAGCGGGTCGGTCGACCGGCGTTCCGGCGCCAGCCCGTACCAATTCTTCAGCGCTGTGTGAACGCTCGCCCCGAGCGAATTGTGCGCCCACGGCGGACCCTTCTGCGGCGCCGGCCGGTCGATGTAGCTATACCGGTAGCGACGCGGGCAGTCCTCGTACGACGACAGCTTGCTGGGCGTGCAGACGAACAACCGCTCCGGCATGCCCTCGAAGCCGAGCTGGCCGGGAATCTGATTACGCGTATCGGGCACACAACGATCCTGCCACCAACCTGTGACACCCGCGAAAATCAGTGCGGCGTGTGTAGATACTGCGACACGAACGCACCGATGGAATCGGCGATGAGCTGGACCGCGATCGCGGCGAGCAGAAGGCCGGCGATCCGGGTCAGCACTTCGATGCCGCCGGGCCGGAGAATCTTCACGATGAATCCCGAGTACCGAAGGACCAGCCAGACCGCGACCATGACGAGCAGGATCGCGGCGGCGATCGCACTGTAGTTGCTGATGCCGTGGTTGCGGCGGACGAACAGCATGGTCGCGACGATCGCGCCCGGGCCGGCCAGCAGCGGCGTACCGAGCGGCACCAGCGCGATGTTTGAGGTCGCCTGCTGGTTCTTGTCGTCGGCCTTTCCGGTCAGCAGCTCCAACGCAACCAGTACGAGCAGCAGACCGCCCGCGCCCTGCAGCGCCGGCAAATCGATGCCGAGGTATTCCAGCAGCTTCTGACCGGCAACGGCGAACACCACGATGACGCCGAGCGCGAGCGCGACCGCCTGCCAAGCCGCCTTGTGCCGCTCGCGGGCCGGCAGCGGCGCGGTCAGCGCCACGAAAATCGGCACCATACCGGGCGGATCGGTAATGACGAGCAACGTCACGAAGACTTCACCAAAGAGCGTCAACCACACGGGCAAACGATGGCACACCGACCGCACCCGCCGCCGGGCACCTCAAGAAAAGATGGCGGCGCGGCGGCCCGTACACCCCCACGATGTACGAGCCGTCGCGCCGCCGCGCGTCCTGCTTAGAGCGACCGCTCTTAGGACGTCAGGGTGAAATTGACGAACTGCTTGATGAGATACGCCGCGCCGATCGATGATGCGACCACGGTGATCAATCCGAAGAAGAACACCACGGCCGCGAGTCGATGGTCCCGACGATCGGCCATGCTCTTGACGTTGGCCGGCTCGGAAGTCGCCGCGAAGATCACGTCGATCGAGGCCAGCCGGTAACGGTATCGGGGGCGCCGGCGCCGAAGCCAGGTCGCGCGTGCCGTTGTGGCCGCGACCTGAGTGCTCCGACGGGCTACCTGGTTGCCCCGTGTGGACGTCGCCCCCGCGACGACGCCCGGGCGGATGCGGGTATTCCGGATCAGCGGATTCCGGATTGACACTGTCACGCTAGTTAGACGCCCTTACCCATGCCGGTGGTTGCAGCCGATGTCAAAAAGAGACTTATTTCGAAGGTGCTGCACACGAGTTAATCAGTCGAGAGCAAAGAGCAGGTTAAGAACCGTCGTCCTCTGCGGACATTTGCGCTGCCAACTTCGCTTCGACCGCCTCCGGCTCGTACATCTCCTCGACAATGCGCAGGTAGAGCTCGTTTGGGTTGGGTAGGTGCTTGACCTCACGCAACGCCTGATCCTGGCCTGCCGATTCGAGGACGAAGTTGCCGTAGTTGAAGATTCGCCCGATTGCCGACTGATCATATTTCATGTCCGTCACGCGCTGCAGCGGCATCATTCCAACCGTTCGGTTGAACATGCCGGTGACCGTCATCAGACGCTTGTTGGTCAGGATGAACCGGTCGTAGTACCAGTCGGCGACCCGGAACGAAATCCACACCATCACGAGGATCCACAGAATGATCACGGTGGTACTCAGGCCGGTGTAGTGGTGCTTGGCAAAGTAGCCCCACAGCCAACCGAACAGGAACGTGGCGACCGCGCCGATGCCGAACTGATCCGCCAGGTACGTCCAGTGCTTCTTCCACTCGCCCCGGAACTTCTCGGTCGGGAACAGGTAGCGGGCAACGTATGCGCTGGGTTCATCCTGCAACGGCTGCGTACGGCGAGACCCGAGCGGCACGCCGGAAGCGTCGTACTGCAACGGTGCCAACTCATCCGGGTTGATGAGCGTCTCGCCGAACTCTTGCGTCGGCGTGTCGCCCTCGGTGTCGTACGTGTCGTACGGGATGAATTCAGGATCGCTGTAGTCGCCATCGTCGTTCTCGCGGCGATGGCGTGGGACGTCCGACTCGTCGCGGGGGTGCATCGGTCGTTGGCCGCCGTTCGTGGGGTAGCGCTAGAAGGTAAGGCTAAGCAACAAGGTTCGAGAAGAAGTCTCCGAAGCCCTGAGCGATGCCGACAACTCCATCGCCGAGCGACTTAAAGACGGCCGCCGCGTTCGCCGGGCGGTACGCCACGAAGAATATGAGAAACGCGATCAGAGCCCAGGTGAGGAACTTCTTGACCATCTGGGGCCGTCCCCTCCGTGAGCGGCGCCGGAAATGTTGCCGCAACTGTCCTCAGACTACCAGTCGCACGTCTTGTGGAGAATCTACAAACGCACATCCGGTTCGGATGATTCTCCCGATTTTCCGGGGCGTCCGTCGAGATAGGGCGATGTCGCGCCGTACACAAGCTCACCTGGCAGCCAATCCGTCAAATCATGAAGTTCGATGTGTTCGCTGAGGACGTAACCGGCATCAGGCGGCCAAGCGACCGCGTACAGCCAGATGCCGCGCGCCTCGCCGACGTACGCGACCCGATCCGGCGCGCCTTCAACGCTCCACATCGGCGTGTCGCGCCCGTCGGCCTTCACTTTGGCGTGTGCCGTATGTGCCGTGAGCTCGGCAAACGACCGTCCAGGATCGATTCCGGCAAGGCGATTCCCCAGTCCGACGCCCAGCTGCTCGGCCACGAGGATGACGTCGGCCGGGCCGCCGCTGATCGGGGTCGGGCCGCTGCAGGCGATCGCGGTCGCCTGCACGCCGGAGTGGTCGTCGCCGACCCAACCGACGCCGGTGACCAGCCAACCTTGCGGCAGCGGCCATGGACACCACAGCGGCACACCGCTCCCACCTGCGGAAATTCGATCGGCAATCGAGCTCACCACGTCGGCTCCGATATGGCCGGCCACATGCAGCGGCACGATCGGGCCGCAGTTGGCACAGCGCCAATCCGCCGACAATAGGCCCGGCTCGTGCACATCGCGCCCGCACCTCGGGCACGACACGGTCACCCGGGTGCCCCGGAGTCCAGCGCATGCGCTCGGATCCAGGCGTGCATGGCAATACCGCTCGCCACGCCGGCGTTGATCGAACGCGTGGACCCGAACTGCGCGATCGAATAGACCGTGTCGCAGGACGCTCGGGCGACGTCCGACAGGCCGGGACCCTCTTGCCCGAACAGCAGTACGCATCGCTTCGGTAGCGCGTGCGACTCCATCGGATGCGCGCCCGGCAGGTTGTCGATCCCGACCACCGGCAGGTCCCGGCCGTGCGCCCAGGCGACGAATTCCTCGATCGTCTCGTGGTGACGAACGTGCTGGTAGCGGTCGGTCACCATGGCTCCCCGGCGATTCCAGCGGCGGCGTCCGACGACATGCACCTCGGCGGCCAGAAACGCGTTCGCGTTGCGAACCACGGTGCCGATGTTCATGTCGTGCTGCCAGTTCTCGATCGCCACGTGAAACGCATGGCGCTTCGTGTCCAGGTCGGCCACGATCGCGTCGTGGCGCCAGTAGCGGTACCGGTCGATGACGTTGCGCCGGTCGCCGTGTTCCAGCAGCTCCGGGTCGAGATGCGGGTCGTCTGGCCAAGGGCCGGCCCATGGTCCGACGCCGACGGGCAGCACGATCTCTTCCGGTTCCACGATCTCGCGGTCACTGCTCACAAACCGTTGAGGGTACGGCCAACCGGGCGTACCCGCTTCGAGGCGGGCCGTCCCATCCGGGCGTGCCGGCGGCGCGAGCACGCGGCATCAGCCGCCGAACGCTGCGGACAACGTCGGCGCCGCCGAGGAGTCGATCGGACTGCACATCGGGCTGACCTCCGCGAACAGCATAAAACGCAGCCACGATGATCACCGGGACATCGCGGATGCGGCTTGCTCAGGTTCGCGGTGTCGGGAACGACGGAAGATCGGATCCGGTCGCGTACTCCTGCTTCGGCACCATCACCCGGCGCCGGAACACGCACACCATCGTCCCGTCCTGCTTGTAACCCTTGGTCTCGACCGTCACCACGCCGCGATCCGGCTTTGACGATGATTCGCGTTTGTCGAGCACCGTGGTCTCGCCGTAGATCGTGTCACCGTGAAATGTCGGCGCGACGTGGCGCAGCGATTCAACCTCAAGATTCGCAATTGCCTTGCCGCTCACGTCGGCAACCGACATTCCGAGCAGCAGCGAGTAGATCAAATTGCCGACGACGACGTTCTTGCCGAAATCCGTAGCAGTTTCGGCATAGTGCGCATCGAGATGCAGCGGATGGTGATTCATCGTAATGAGGCAGAACAGGTGATCATCGCTCTCGGTCACAGTCTTGCCCGGCCAGTGGCGGTATACCGCGCCGACCTCGAATTCTTCGTAGTAGCGGCCGAACTGCATCGTTGACCTCCGAAAAACAACAATGGGTACGGCAAGAATGCCGTACCCATGACGCAGTGAACGGCGGGGCCCTCCCCGGCGCCCGCCGCCCACGCTATGTTGAAAATGATTATGCGTGAATTATCGGAAGCAAGAAAGAGATCCGGGTCACAGTTATCGAGCCGCAATCTTCGACATCTCACAGTGAGCGCAGAAGTGACGGAGCGTGTCTCAATGTGAATTCAGAGCATCACGTTGATGTTGTGACAATGAACACGCCGCCGTACCTCCTGGGAGCAGGTGCCGGTGCCGGGCGATCCACCGGTACGCAGGCCATGCCAGCCAAAGCACCGGCCGTGCCCCGAGCGCCAAACCGAGCGGTCGCCACCACGATCCGGCGTCTCGCAGCAGCCTAGAGATCGCGACCGGGCCAGCCGCCACTCCGCGCTCGTCGATCCAAAGGACCGCGGATTCGGCCTCGGTTTGGGCGACTCCGAGCCGGTCAAGATCGGCAAATTGCCAGGCCACGACCTGTGCTCGTGATGGGATTCTCCGCTCGATGAAACGGGCTGCCGACGAGCAGAACGCGCAGTCGCCGTCGAAGAGGAACACCGCATCGGTCACGTTTCCAGTCTGGCGTACGTCCGGTTCGGCGTACGGTCGGATGTGGTGTGTCACGCAGCACGGTCCAGGGAATGACAACGTGACCCTGCTGGTTACACAGGGCGGACCAAAATCCCGGCGATCGTGCCGTTAGGGTCGATGCAGGGGCATCGCCCGCAAAGATGCGGAAAGAAGTGGGAGAACTCGAATATGGCTACCAAGGCTCTGACTGCGGCGACGTTTGACGATGTCGCGGCCGAAGGCATCGTGCTCATCGACTTCTGGGCCGACTGGTGTGGGCCGTGTAAGAAGTTCGCGCCGACCTACGAGGCGCTGTCCGAGGAGCACCCGGACATCACGTTCGGCAAGGTCGACACCGACGCCGAGCAGGCTCTCGCGGCGAAGTTCGACATCCGCTCGATTCCGACCATCATGGCGGTACGGGACGGTGTCATCGTCTTCTCCCAGCCAGGCGCGCTTCCCAAGCAGGCCGTCGAATCGCTCATCACTCAGGTACGCGAGCTCGACATGGACAAGGTACGCGAGGAAATCGCGGCCAGCTGATCATGCGATCGGCGGAACAGATTCTTCGAGAGGCGTCGACGATCGCGGTCGTCGGCGCCTCCCGCCATCCGGAGAAGGTCGCGCACTCGGTGCCTCGGCAGATCCTCCGGCACGGCTGGAACGTGATCCCGGTGAACCCCGCGATCTCCGAGCTCTGGGGCATCCCGTGTTATCCGACGCTGGCCGACGTACCCGTACCCATTGATCTGGTGAATGTCTTTCGCCCTTCGCCGGACACACCGCCAATTGCGCTTCAAGCTGTGGCGGTAGGGGCCGGCGCCCTTTGGCTTCAACAGGACATCAGGTCCGCCGAGGCGAGGGAGATCGCCGAAGCCGGCGGCTTGGACTACGTGGAAGATCAGTGCATAGCCGTGGTACGAGCCGTTTACGCGCTCTCGCGCCTCTAGCGCTGAACAGAAGCGACATAAGCCCCGAATCATTAGATTCGGGGCTTTCATTGTCTGCCGAAGTGCAAAACGCCGGCGAAGATCAAGCCTGATAGGCCCGAAGAAGCCCACGAGAAATGATCGTCTTCTGAATTTCGCTGGTGCCTTCACCGATCAGAAGGAACGGCGCCTCCCGCATCAGACGCTCGATCTCGAACTCCTTGGAGTACCCGTACCCACCGTGAATCCGGAACGACTCCTGGACCACCTCGGCGCAGTACTCCGACGCCAACAACTTGGCCATGCCGGCCTCGACATCGTTGCGTTGACCGGCATCCTTGAGCCGGGCCGCGTTAACCATCAACGCGTGTGCGGCCTCGATCTTCGTACCCATTTCGGCCAGCTTGAACGCGATCGCCTGGTGTCCGACGAGCGGTGAGCCGAACGTCTGGCGGGCTTGCGCGTACGCGATCGCGAGCTCGAACGCCCGGATCGAGATGCCGCACGCGCGCGCCGCGACGTTCACGCGCCCGACCTCGATGCCGTCCATCATCTGGTAGAAGCCGCGTCCGGACTTCTCGTCGCCACCCAGCGCCGCCGTCGCCGGTACGCGGTGGTCCTCAAGGATCATCTCGGTCGTCTCGACGCCCTTGTAGCCCATCTTTTCGATCTTGCCGGGAATGGTCAGTCCGGGTGCGGTCTCACCGAAGCCAGGCGCCTTCTCCAGCAGGAACGTGGTCATGTTGCCGTAGACCGAGTCTGCGCCGTTGTCGGTCTTGACCAGCGTCGCGACCACCGAGCTGTAGCCGCCGTTCGTGAGCCACATCTTCTGTCCGTTGAGCACGTACGCGTCGCCGTCGCGGACCGCTTTCGTCCGGATTGCCGCCACATCGGAGCCACATCCGGGCTCGGACATCGAGAATGCCCCACGTACGTCGCCCGTCGCCATCCTCGGCAGGAACGACGCCTTCTGCTCGGGCGAGCCGTGCTGCGCAATCAGGTACGCGACGATGAAGTGTGTGTTCACGATGCCGGACACCGACATCCAGCCCCGGGACAGCTGCTCGACCACGAGTGCGTACGTCAGAAGGGACTCGCCCAGGCCGCCGTACTGTTCGTCGATCGTGAGACCGAACAAGCCCATTTCCCGCATGCCCTCGACGATGTCGGACGGGTACTCGTCGGCGTGCTCGAGCGCCTGCGCGTGCGGGATGATCTCCTTGTTCACGAAATCCCGTACGGTGTCCAGGATCGCAATCTGAACATCGGTCAATCCGGGTGTCTGTGCGAGGCGGGCCATCGTTGGACCTCCATAAGTTACCGACGAGTTAAGTAGCAGTATCGCCGTCTACCAGGTTCGCGGCTATGCGGTGTGTTGTGAAAACGCTCACCGATCGATACCGTCCGCGCATGACGATGCCAGACCCGGCCGGGCCGACCGATCCGTTTCAGGTTCCCGGCGCGGTCCCGGGCGCGCCGCCCACGATGGGATACGGTCCGGGCTACGGACCGCCGCCGGGATATCCGCCGCCCGGTTACGGCTACCCGGTCTATCGACGGCCGACGAACACGCTCGCGATTTTGTCGCTCGTCCTGGCCTTCGTCTTCTCGCCGGCCGCGATCGTCACCGGCCACATTGCTCGCAGGCAAATCCGGACCTCTGGCGAGGATGGCGAGGGACTCGCCTTGGCGGGTCTGATCATCGGCTACATCTTCACCGCCATCCAGGTCGTCTTCCTGGGCCTTTGGCTGACGGTGGTGCTCACGCTCGTCGGGCACGGAACCAACAACTAGCGATAGTCGGCCTGGCGGACGCTGTTGCCTCCGTCGATCACGAGCACCTGACCGGTGATGTACGACGCACCGGGCGAGACCAGGAACGCGATCGCGGCGGCGACCTCGTCCGGCGTACCGGGTCGGGCCATCGGCGTGTTCAAGCCTTGGCGTAGTTCGGTCAGCGTGGATGCGCCGGTGTGGATCGTGCCGGGCGCGATCGCGTTCACGGTGACGCCGTCGGCGACGAGTTCCATGGCGAGCGCGCGCGTCAGCCCGACCACGCCGGCCTTCGCGGCCGCGTACGCCGCCTCCGTGGGAAGCGCGTTCACCGGTCCGGCGGTTGCCGCGATATTGACGATGCGGCCCCATCCCCGCTCGGCCATCGAGCCGACCAGGGCGCGGCTGACCAGGAACGCGGTGGTCAGATTCCGGTCGATCTCGGCCCGCCACTCATCCATCGTCAGCTCGGCCACCGGCCGGAGGATCTCCGGGCTCGCCTTGCTGGCCAGGCCGGCGTTGTTGACCACGATGTCCGGCGTACCGATCTGCTCGGCGAGTGCGTCGGCGAGTGCGCCGACCTCCTCTTCCAGCGTGAGATCGGCGACGAAGCCGGTGATCCCCAACTCACCGGCGCGATCGTGGATGCGCCGCGTGGTGGACACGATCGCGACCTCGGCGCCGAGACCGGACAGGCGCCTCGCGGTCGCGTACCCGATGCCGTCCGGGCTGCCGGCGCCGGTGATCAGCGCGATCCGGCCGTCGAGGCGATCCGACATCGGATCGAAGCGGGCCGCGGTCTGGTATTCGACGGTCGGCACGTAAGCGGGCTCGGCCGAGGCCTCGTGCAGCGTGGGGTGTACGCCGTTGACTGACTCCATGCGCCTGATCCTTCCCGGTGTTGCCGATCCGGGCAAACGACGCGGCCAGCCAACCGGTCCACGATCTCGGCCGTATCGGTGAGCGCATGGGCCGGGTACCCTGAGCGCCCACCCTCGGTAACGGAGACCCCGCATGACCACCCCACCCAGCGACGAGCAGCCCGCCTACGTCGATCCCGTGACCGGGCAGCCGCTGTTCATAGATCCGGTCACGGGACAGTTCGTGTTCACCGATCCGACTGCCGCCGCGCCTCCGCCGCCGACGTATCAACCGATGCCTCCGTACCCATCGGCCGCTCCGACCTACCCCGGGTACGAGCCGCCGGCCGGCTTCCCGCCGGTCGATCCGGCCTCGGCGAACGCACCGATGAGCGGGTACACGGCACCGGCGTACCCGCCGACCGCGTACGGCTACCCCGGGTACGGCTATCCGGTGCAGGCCCTCCAGCGGCAGACCAACGGCATGGCGACCACCTCGATGATCCTGTCGATCGTCGGCTTGCCGTTGCTGTTCTGCTACGGAATCGTCGGTCTCCTACTCGGCGCGGCCGGGGCAATCCTCGGCCATATCGCCCGGAAGCAGACGATCCAGCGCGGTCAGGACGGCGGCGGCATGGCCCTGGCCGGCATCATCATCGGCTGGATCGTCGTCGCCCTCGGGATCATCATCGTGATCTTCCTCGTCTGGGTGTTCACGCATTTTGGCGATTCCGACCCGAACGTGGCATGAGTCACTCGGTCATGCCGCCGGCGGCTCGAACGAGGTCGTCCGGACCATCCCGGCGGCACGACCCTTCGCGGAGATGACCAGCGCCATCTTGCGAGACGCCTCGTCGATCATCTCGTCGCCGAGCATGACCGCGCCGAGCCGGCCGCCGGCCTCGGACGTCGCGTAGTCGTACGCGTCGAGGATCAGTTCGGCGTGGTCGTAGTCGGCTTGGGCGGGCGAGTAAACATCGTTCGCGGCGTCGATCTGGCCGGGGTGAAGCACCCACTTGCCGTCGAAACCCAACGCCGCCGATCGCTTCGCCACCTCGGTGAATGCGTCCACATCACGGATCTGCAGGAACGGTCCGTCGATTGCCTGCAGGTCGTGCATCCGCGCGGCCATCAGGATCCGCATCAAGATGTAGTGGTACGGGTCGCCGGGGCCGTAATCCGGTATCAGCGCACCGACGACCAGCGACTTCATGTTGATGGATGCCATGAAGTCGGCCGGGCCGAAAATGATCGTCTCGACCCGCGGCGATGCGGCCGCAATCGCGTCAACGTTCACGAGTCCCCGCGCATTTTCGATCTGGGCCTCGATCCCGATGTTGCCGATCGGTAGACCGAGCGACTTCTCGATCTGCGTCAGCGTGAGGTCGAGCCACTGAATGTGCGCCGCCTCCTGCACCTTCGGCAGCATGATGGCGTCGAGGTTGGCTCCGGCGCCTTCGACCACTTCGATCACATCCGCGTACGTCCATGCCGTCGTCAGGTCGTTTACGCGGACGACGCGGGCTCGGCTCCCCCAGTCACCGTCGTTCAGCGCGGCGACGATGTTCTTGCGGGCCGATGGTTTGGCGAGCGGCGCGACCGCGTCCTCCAAATCGAGGAAGACCTGATCGGCCGGGAGCCCCTGTGCCTTTTCCAGCATCTTCGGGCTTGATCCGGGCACGGCGAGGCATGATCTGCGCGGTCGTCCAGCGGCACCCATCGAGAACCTCCTTGTTACTCACCAGTTAGGCGGTCACGGTATCGTCACCGCGTGGCTTCCGAGAACGCATCTGTGAACGAATTCACCGGCAAGACCGTCGTGGTCACCGGCGCAAATTCCGGCATCGGCCTGGCCGCGGCGCAGGGCTTCGCGCGAGGTGGTGCAACGGTTGCGCTGGTCGGACGCGATCAGGCCCGGCTCGATCGGGCACTTGCCACGGTACGGGCTACGGCCCCGCAATCGACGTTCGCCGCGTACCGCTGCGATTTTTCGTCGTTGGACAGCGTGCGGGCGCTCGCCGGGGACCTTCGTGACGCGTACCCGCATATTGACGTTCTGGCCAACAACGCCGGTGGCGCGTTCTCGTCCAGAGTGACCACCGCGGACGGTTTCGAGCAGACCATCGAGGTCAATCACCTCGCGCCGTTCCTGCTCACCCACCTGCTTCGCGACCGGCTCGAAGGTGCACGCGTGATCGCGACCGCGTCCGACGCGCACCAGGCCGGCAAGCTCGACCCGGCCGACCTCAACTGGTCCGGCCAATATCGGATGTTCACCGTGTACGGATCGGCGAAGCAGGCGAACATCCTGTTCGCGGCGGAGGCGGCTCGGCGGTGGCCGGAGATCGAGTCGTTCAGCTACCACCCGGGCGTCGTACGTACGCGATTCGGCCGCGACAGCGGTCTGGTCAACACGTTCTACAAGGTCTGGCCGTTCCTGCTGACGCCGGCCAAAGGAGCTGACACGATGCTGTGGCTCGCGTCCGCACCGACGTCGGAGCTGACCAACGGCGGCTACTACGTCAAGCGCAAGCTGAAGTCCCCGTCCACGTCGACCCAGGATCCAAAACTGGCCGCCGCCCTCTGGGACGCAAGCGCCGCTGCCACCCTCTAGATCATCCCAGAACCGGCGGATCCGTCAGGTCGATCGGACGGTCGCGGCGGGCGCCTAGCACGACCACGATCACGCCTGCCAGCAGCAACAACAGACCCGGAATCGACGACAGTGACGGCACCTGGCCCAACCAGAGCCACGCGAGCAACGATGCGCCGGGCACTTCGAGCAGGATCAGGACCGATACCGTCGTTGCCGAGATGTGTTGCATCGCGTAGTTGAACATCGAGTGGCCGAGCAACTGTGCGCCGCCGACCAGCCCGAGGATCGCGAGCCAGGTGGTCAACGCGTACCCGTGGAGTTGTACGCCGAACAGAAGGCAGACCACGAGCAACAACGCCCCGCACACGCTGTAGCAGATCGTCGTGTACCCGAGCGTGCTCGTCGCGACGCGCACCCGCTCGCCGAAAGCGGTGTACACCGCGGCCGCCATCCCGCCGACCACCGCCAACAGATCCCCCACGACCGCGCGCCCGGACACCGCGAAGCTCGCCCCGGTAGCCGCGAACGCACCGAGTACGGCAAGCGAGATACCGATCCACATCGAGCGCCCGAGCTTGCGTCCCTGGCCGAGCGCGATCAGGCCCTGCCACACCGGCTGCGTCGCACCGAGCGCGACCGCGTTCGCCACCAAGGTCATCTTCACGCTCGGCACCCACGTCGCGAAATGCAGCGCCAGGAACGCGCCGGCCAGCACCGCGGCGAGCAAGATGGGACGGCCTTTGGCGGAGAAGAGGGTACGGAATTCGGCCCGGCGCCGTACCGCAGCGACCGGAGCGAGCAGCACCGCGGCGATCCCGTTACGCCAGAACGCGATGGCGAGGGCCGGCGCTGCGGCGAACGCGATCAACGGCCCCGAGGACGAGACGGCGAGGACGGCAATGCAGATCGCAGCCGTGGTCGCGGCGCTGAGCTGGGAACGAGGAGGCACGATGGCCATCCTGACACGTACGGGTGATCGTCCGACCGGCCCCCGCATCGCCGTCGTAAGGGTTGTTTAGGATAACCGGCTGGGTACGCTCTCCAGGCTCTAAACAGAGCGTCCACTACAGAGTGCGGAGAGTGACAATTCCATGTCCGGTGCCTACCGTGCGGTAATTTTCGACTTCTTCGGCACCTTGACATCAGCGGTCAGCCGCGGGCCTGCGCACGCCACGATCGCCCGTCGGCTCGGATGCGAACCGGATGCGTTCACTCGGGCGCTCGACGCGACATTCATCGAACGGTCGACCGGCGCGTACGGCTGTGCCGCCTCCGCGCTCGGCATCGTGGCCAGGATGGCCGGCGGGGATCCCGAGCCGACCACGCTCGCGTCCGTGGCAGCCGCCCGGATCGACGCGATCGGTGCCGACACCACGTTGCGTCCCGAGGCGGTACCGGTGCTGGACACGCTCCAGCGGTACGGCTTCCGGACCGGAATCATCAGCGATTGCGGCCCCGAACTTCCGTCGATCATGCCCGGCCTGCCGATCACGCCGTACGTCGATGCGTGTGTGCTGTCGATCGACATCGGGCACCGCAAGCCCGAACCGATCATGTACGAAACCGCCTGTATGCGCCTCGGCGTCGATCCCGGCGACTGCCTCTACGTCGGCGACGGTGGCAGCCGGGAACTGTCCGGCGCCACGGCGGCCGGCCTGACCGCGGTGCGGCTGAACGCCCCCGACCTCGGCAACCATCTGACGTTCAATCACGACGCGGATTGGTCCGGCGCCGAGATCGACTCGTTGGCCGATGTATTCGACGCGATGGACCAGGCGCTGATCAGACCGGGCGAACCAGCGGTGCGGTGAGCGCCAGCGGATCGGGCCGAGACACGCCGCCAGGGCCGGAGCGCTCGCCGGCGATCTTCTCCTGCAGACGAAGGATGCCGTGCAGGAGCGCCTCGGGGCGGGGCGGGCAACCGGGAACGTACACGTCGACGGGGATGAGCTGGTCCACGCCCTTCGTCACGGAGTACGAGTCCCAGTACGGGCCGCCGCAGTTCGAGCAGGCGCCGAACGAGATCACGTACTTCGGTTCGGGCATCTGGTCGTACAGGCGCTTGATGGCGGGCGCCATCTTGTCGGTCACCGTGCCGGACACCACCATCAGGTCCGCCTGGCGGGGTCCGTGCGCGAACGGGATTACGCCGAGCCGGATGAAGTCGTGGCGGCCCATCGACGTCGCGATGAATTCGATCGCGCAGCAGGCCAGCCCGAAGTTGAAGACCCACAGCGAATAACGCCGACCCCAGTTCAGTACGAACCGGATGGGTTCACCAAGCACGCCCGGGAGTTCAGCCACACGTCTACGGTACCGGTGGCAGGTCTGGGTGCCAGAACGCGGCCTTCAAATCGACCTTGTCGAGGTCGGGACCGCGCATCGGGGTCTTCTCTCGCCGATGCCGCTTCAGTGCCTCTACCTCGTGGCCCGGTACGACCCGACCGGACGCGTTGACCACCCGATGCCACGGGACGCTGCTGCCGTAATGGGACATCACGGCGCCGACCTGTCGCGGGCCTCCGGCCCCGAGCCAATCGGCGATCGCGCCGTACGTCATCACCCGGCCCGGCGGAATCTGCTCGACCAGGCTGAGGACCGCCTCGACGTACTCATCGTCTTGTCTCACACTTCGCCACGATATGGAATGGCCGACGGCGCTGCCAGGCGGCCGGAGCAGAATGGGCGAATGCCCCACCAAGTCGTGCACGATCGATTCGGCCTCTCGCGGCTGGTCGTCGTCAAGATCGGCTCGTCGTCGCTGACGACCGCGGCCGGCGGGCTTGATCGATCCCGGGTCGAGGCGCTGGCGAACATGATCGCCGCGGTCCGGGCGCAGCATCGCGAGGTCGTGCTGGTGTCGTCCGGAGCGATCGCGGCCGGTCTCGCGCCGCTCGGGCTCAAACGCCGGCCGAACGATCTCCAGACCCAGCAGGCGGCCGCGAGCGTGGGCCAGGGGCTGCTCATCCAGGCGTACGCGGATGCATTCTCGTCGCATGGCTTGACCGTCGGGCAGGTGCTGCTCACGGTCGACGACCTGATGCGGCGGGTGCACTACCGCAACGCGTACAACACGCTGCGAACGCTGCTCAATCTCGGCGCGGTGCCGATTGTCAACGAGAACGACACGGTCGCGACGCATGAGATCCGCTTCGGCGACAACGACCGGCTCGCGGCTCTGGTCGCCGCGCTGGTTCAGGCCGAAGCGCTACTGCTGCTGTCCGATGTGGACGCTCTCTACACCGGAAAACCATCAAATCCGGCCAGTACGCGCGTCCCTTACGTACCCGCACACGATCCGCTGACCGGTGTTGACGTGAGCGGTACCGGGACGTCGATTGGGACCGGCGGGATGGTCACGAAGCTGGAAGCGGCCCGAATCGCGACGACCGCCGGCATCCAGGTGCTTCTGACGTCCGCGCCGAACGCCGCTGCGGCGCTGGCCGGCGAGCAGGTCGGGACGCTGTTCGAACCCGTTACGCCGGCGCACCGGCCGCGACTGTTCTGGCTCGCGCACGCGACGTCGCCACGCGGGCGGCTCCACCTCGACGCCGGCGCGGTCACCGCGATCGTCGGTCGGCGCGCATCGCTGCTTCCGGCCGGTATCACGGCGGTCGACGGACGCTTCGGCGCCGGCGACCCGGTCGACCTGGTCGACGCAGACGGGCACCCGGTCGCTCGGGGGCTCGTGAATTACGACGCGATCGAGCTGCCCGCGCTGCTCGGTCGCTCCACCGGAGAACTCGCGGCCACTCTCGGCCCCGGATATGAGAAGGAAGTCGTCCATCGGGACGATTTGGTGCTGCTATGACCTCTTCAGTTACCGAGTTGGCGGAACGCGCTCGGATCGCCGCGAACACCCTCAGTACGGCCAGCCGGTCCGCCAAGGATGCCGCGCTGCTCGCGATGGCGGATGCGCTGGTTGCGCGTACCCCTGAGATCTTGGCGGCCAACCTCCTGGATGTTGCCGCCGCGCGCGAAGCGGGCGTGGCGGAGGCGCTCGTGGATCGCCTCGCCCTCGACGGACCGCGCATTGATGCGATGGCCGACGGTCTGCGGCAGGCTGCGGCGCTGCCCGACCCGATCGGTGAGGTGGTACGCGGATCGACGCTCGCGAACGGCCTCGAGCTGCGGCAGGTTCGGGTGCCGTTCGGCGTGGTCGGGATGATCTACGAAGCACGACCCAACGTGACCGCGGACGCGGCCGGGCTGTGCCTCAAGTCCGGTAATGCCGTGTTGCTGCGCGGATCGTCCTCGGCCGCCCGCTCGAACGAGTCGATCGTCGAGGCGCTGCGTGGCGCGGTCGCCTCAAGTGGGCTGTCGGAGGATGCGATCGCGCTGGTCGACTCGTCGTCCCGGGCCAGCGTCAAGGAGTTGATGACCGCGCGCGGCCTGATCGACGTGTTGATCCCGCGCGGTGGCGCCGACCTGATCAAGTCGGTGGTGGAAGGGTCCACGGTGCCGGTGATCGAGACGGGCGTGGGCAACTGCCACGTGTACGTCGATGCCGACGCCGACCTTGAGATGGCGCTGTCGATCCTGCTGAACGCGAAAACGTCGCGTCCGTCGGTGTGTAACGCGGCCGAGGCGCTGCTCGTACACGAGTCGGTTGCCTCGTCTTTCTTCGAGATGGCGCTGCCGGCGTTGCGGGACGCCGGCGTGACCGTGCACGGATCCCCAGAGGTCGTCGCGGCAGGCTCGGACGTCGTTCCGGCGACCGAGGAGGACTACGGGCGGGAGTACCTGTCGCTGGATCTCTCGGCAGCCGTGGTGCCGTCGCTGGAGGACGCGATCACGCACATCCGCAAGTACGGGACCGGGCACTCGGAAACGATCGTGACCCGGTCGCTGGCCGCGTCGCGCCGGTTCGTGGCTGCGGTGGACGCTGCGGTGGTGTTGGTGAACGCATCGAGCCGCTTCGTCGACGGCGGCGAGTTCGGCTTCGGCGCGGAAATCGGCATCTCCACGCAGAAGCTGCACGCCCGAGGCCCGATGGGTCTCACCGAGTTGACGTCAACCAAGTACATCGTCGTAGGCGAGGGCCAAACCCGGTAGCGGCCAAAAGAAGGTCCGAAATAGACGGATCGCGATGCTGGCCGAGGTCCGCGAGCAGCATCTGGATCTCGACCGCCTCAGCGCATGCCTCGAATGGCGGTCAGCGTTGTGTGGATGTCGAATGCGTCGCCGTCGTCGGACTGCCAGCCGCCGTCGGGGCGCTGCGTCTCGCCGAGTCGTTTGCGCGCCGCCGTCAGCAGGAAATCGTCCGGCGACAGGCCAGCCCGGCGGAGTGCCGCCGACATCCAGGCACAGTCGGCCGCGCTCATGTCCGGTACGCGCTCGGCCAGGATCACCTGGATCTGTGCGGATTCGTAGAACCAGCCGGTCCGGTACAGCATCGCCGCGCCAAGCCAGCCAGCGACCAGGTACGACGGCCATGAACCATCCGGGCGCAGCGCGGCCCGGAACGCTTGCGTGGCGCGTGCGACCACCTCGCCGTACGCGTCGTCGCCGGTAACGGCGAGCCAGAATCCGACGTTCGCCGTCAAATACAGCGTCGCCTCGGCGTCCCCCGGCTGGGCCCACGGCGGGGCCGATCCGGCCAACGAATCGTCCTCTTGCCACGTGCCATCAGGACGTTGGCGACTGGCCAACCACGCGAGTGCGGTCCGCGCCGCCGGTCGCTCCACCGCGCCGAGGTCATCCAGCTCCGACAGGCGGAAGCAGGTCGCGTCCAGCGACGCTACGTCTCCCGCCCAGAAGGCCGGCCAGCCCCCCTCCGGGGACTGGCCCATCTCCACCTTCGCGATCGTGTCCGGCGGCGGGGGCAGCTCAGAGCGTAGCCACGACAGCCGAGCCCGATCCACCTGATCGCCGCGCGCCACTACGAAACCGATTGCCGCCTCTATGTCCACCACGGTCACACAGACTACCCAAGTGCAGCTATTTCAAGCGCTCAGTACACGGGCAGTGACGGATCGATCTGACGGATCCACGACACAACGCCACCCTGAACGTGCACCGCGTCCTTGAATCCGGCCGCTTTCAGCGCTGCGAGCGCCTCCGCCGAACGGACGCCGGACTTGCAATACAGCACGATCTGGCGATCCTGAGGCAGATCGGCCAGCGCCTCACCGGACAGGATGTCGCCCTTCGGGATCAGCCGAGCGCCGGGGATCTTGACGATCTCCCACTCGGCCGGCTCGCGTACGTCGATCAGGTCGATCGGCTTGTCCGCGTCGATCCAGTCCTTCAACTCGGCCGGCGTGATCGTCGAACCGAACGCGGCTTCCGCCGCCTCGTCCGAGATCGTGCCGCAGAAGTCGTCGTAGTCGATCAGCGCGGTGACGGTCGGGTTCTCGCCGCACAGCACGCAGTTCGGGTCCTTGCGAACCTTCACCTGGCGGTACGACATTTCCAGTGCGTCATACACCATCAGGCGACCGACCAGCGGCTCGCCGATGCCGGTGAGCAGCTTGATCGCCTCGGTCACCTGAATCGAGCCGATGCTCCCGCAAAGCACGCCCAGCACGCCGCCTTCGGCGCAGGACGGGACCATGCCGGGGGGCGGCGGCTCCGGGTACAGGCAGCGGTAGCACGGCCCGTGCTCCGACCAGAACACGCTGGCCTGGCCGTCGAAGCGATAGATCGAACCCCACACGTACGGCTTGCCGAGCAGGACCGCCGCGTCGTTGACGAGGTAGCGCGTGGCGAAGTTGTCCGTACCGTCGACGATCAGGTCGTAGTCCGCGAAGATCTCCATGGCGTTCTCGTTGTTGAGAGGTTCGCCGTGGATGATCACGTTGACGTACGGGTTGATTTCCTTGATCGAGTCGCGGGCCGACTCGGCCTTGGGGCGGCCGATGTCGGACTGGCCGTGAATGATCTGGCGCTGCAGATTGGACTCGTCGACCGTGTCGAACTCGACGATGCCGAGCGTGCCGACACCTGCTGCGGCCAAGTAGAGCAACGTCGGGGACCCGAGTCCGCCGGCGCCGACACACAGCACCTTCGCGTTCTTCAGGCGCTTCTGACCGGTAACACCGACATCCGGAATGATCAAATGGCGCGAATACCGGCGGATCTCGTCAACCGAGAGATCAGCGGCCGGTTCGACCAGTGGTGGCAAGGACACGATCTTCAACCTCCACGCATGCATATGGGTAGCCGTCCATCACAACGCACAACCCGGTGCGGATGATCCCGCGTCGCACTGTGAAATCAGCGCTACGGAATCTTCGGCCCGTCATAGAGCGAGCCGTGGATGTACGGGTACGGGTTCGCAGTGCATCCTTGCAGCCCCAACGTCTGCTGCATCATCACCGGCGCGGGCATCCCAGCACCCGGGCATCCTTCGTTGCTGTAACCAAACTCACGTCCAACCTCGTGGTTGATCGCGAACGCCTGGTAATCCTGCAACGACCCGGTGTACCCGTCTGCGGACGTCAGCCAACGGCTCAAGTTGATGATCACCTGGCCGGGCAGGCTGCACGACACGATCTTGTCAGTATGCAGGCCGCCCTTCGCACACATCGTCTCGGACGTGGCCTCGGTGGCCAGGAAGATGGTGAACGTGGCCTTCGTTGCCTGCGGCACCTGCTGAAGCCGGAGCTGCCCGCTGCCGATCCAACTCTGTGGATCGCCGAGGACGGTGACCGCTTCGCTCGCGAAATCGGCGGCGGTCGGGCCGGTCGTCGGGATATTCGACTCCACCGCGACGTTGAACGTCTTCAGCGTGCCGGCCGTACCGAGGATCGGCGACGTTCCCGCCGCGTAGCTGAACTTGTCTGGACCGCTCGTCGGCATGCCGGACGGCGTCGGTACGTCCACCACCGAGGGGCCCTTCGACGACGCCGTTGAGCTGGTCACCGCGTGCGGATCGTCGGCTTGCGCCAACCCGCGGGTCGCGGCCACACCGAGCAGCACGAGCACGCCGACGAGCAGGACCATCGCCCAGACCCGGTGCTGTTGCAACTTCGCCCGTCCGGCACTCACCTTCTCCGGATCGAGCCGGTCGGGCCGCCAATCGCGGTCCCGCCGCCGACGTTCGCGTCGGGTCGGCGTCACCGCAGGGCGGAAGGCCGCACCCGGTTGATAACCCCGTTGCGGTCCGGGTCCGGACGTCGTCGGCCGCTCCGGGCGATAAACCTCATCCGGTACGTACACCTGATCATTCGGTACGCGTCGCGGCGCGACCGGCGCCGAAAACTCCGGCGATGCCGGAGGCTCTGGCATCGGCGGCTCAACGGCAGGCGACGGCCACAGCGATCCCGGGCCGGCGGTCGTAGCGCCGCCTAAACGCGCAGGTTGACCTGATGTCGGCTGGGCTGAGATGGGTTGGGCTGAGATCGGCCGGGCTGAGATCGGTTGAGCGGATACCGGCTGGTTGCGGTCCGGCCGTCCGTACTCCGGTTGATCCATCGCCGCTCGGTCGAAGGTCGATGGGCGGCTCGGTTGGTCGTAGGCCGTCGGGCCGCTCGGGCCGAAGGCAGCCGGATCGCTCGGTTGGCCGAAGCCTTGCTGGTCTGCCACGGAGTGGCCGAAAATCGGTTGACCGAAGACGGGTCGGTCGTTCTCCGGCCGCCCGTATCCCGACTGCTCCGAGTCGCCGTAGTCGGCGCCGGGTCCAGCCCCTGCGGCCCCGAAGGCCGACGACCCGTACATGTCGCGGTCGGGGCCGTCATTATTCGTAGCGCCATGGCTCGACGCGCCGTAGCCCGGTGGGTTGCGCCGCGACGCGTCGTGGCTTAACCCGTCGTAGCTCGACGCGTCGTAGCCGGCCGAGTCGTAACTTGCGGAGCCGTAGCTCGATGCGTCGTAGCTCGACGCTTCCGAGCTTTGCGGCGCCCGATAGTTCGGCGTTTGAGCGGCGCCGTAGTTCGGCGCTTCGTACGCACCGTCGTTCGACCCCTGCGGTGTGCCGTATCCGGAAACGCCTTGATCGGAGATGCCGTAGTTCGGAGCGCCGACCCCAGGTGATACCGGACGGGTCAATGGCCGCCCGGACGGTACGGCGGGTTCATCGCGACGCGGCGGCCACTCGGACGAGGGCGGAGCGGCAGGGCCGGTTGAGTCTCGCGGGCCATGCGACGGCGCGACCCGGGATGCCGGTGGCGGACTCGATGGTCGTGCGGACGAATCGCGGGAGGTTGGGCGTACCCCCGGGGTCTTGTCTTCTCGGTCTTGCTTTTTCGGACCCAACGGCTGCACGGCGGCGTCCGACCGGTCCGAGAGCGTCTTTAGCCAGTCGTCGTCGTACGCGTCACCGTCGCCACCGACATCGTCGGGATCGCGACGGCCGCGGCCGAGCGCGCCCATCCGATCACGGAGAGATCGCGACTCGGGGCGGGGTTCGGGGGGAGTCGATCGAGGCATCGCGTCATAGCCTGCCATGTCGCGCTGTGTGGTGCGAAGTCGATCCTGGAGTTATCAGCACGACACGCCGTCGATGCGCTAACCAACTCCGGATCAGCTGGGAGGTATGGGAGGTTTGGGAGGTCCGGTCTGGGTCTAGTAGGCGCCGGCAGGACCATCGTATTTCTTGTTGTTGATGTACGGCCATGGGTTCGGCTCGCAGCCGTGCAGGCCCAGGGTTTGCTGCTCCATCACCGGTGCGGGCTTACCCGGGCTCGGGCACAGCTCGTGGCCGTGGCCGAGCGCGTGCCCGACCTCGTGGTTGATCATGTAGGTCCGGTAGGTGTCCAGCACCACTTTGTCGTCCCGGTAGTACGGCACCGAGGTCTGATAGCGGGCGAGGTTCAGGACCACCTTCGAACCCTGACGGCAGGACGTATAGCCGTTGGACGGGAGCGGTGCGCAGAGGTGGTTCGTGGTGGACGGCGTCGAGAGATAGATCGTGAACTCGGCCTCGACGTTCTGCGGTACCTGCTGCAGCCGGTACGTTCCGCCGGCGATCCAACTGCGCGGGTCACCGAGCGTCGCGTCTACCTTCGCCACGAAGTCGGCCATCCGTACGAGGTTCTCGCCGACGTTCGACTCGATCGCGATCCGGAACTTGCGGATCGGACCGGCTGTACCGAGAACCGGGCCGGTCGTGCTTGCGTAACGGAACGTGCCTGGCCCGGACTGCGGAAACGAGGTCGCGATCTGGTAGACGGCGAGAGGGTCGGCCCCGGGCGCGAGCGCCAGTGTGGGGCTGTCCGACGGGGACGGTGCCCCGAGTTGAACCGCGGTGGATGCGACCGACTGTGGTGGCACAAACCGGGCGGCGGCGGCCGACGCGCCGTTCTTGTAGTGCAGGGTCAGCACTCCCGCCATTACCACGAGGGCCACGAACACCGTGCCGACAAGCACGGCGCGACCGCCCCGCACCGGTGACCGTCGAGGCGCGGGGGGCTGTGAACTGCGGCGTTTACCGGACATCGCTGGTCAGCATCTCACGCGTACGCGGGGGCCGCCGGAGCGACAGGCGGATTCGCGCCGACTTCGTTCAGTAAGCCGATGATCGCCCGGGCCACGAGATCCGGCGTTTCCATCTGCGCAACGTGCCCAACGCCGGGCAACATGAGGAGCCGGGCATCGGGAATCAGGTGTGCGGCCTGCGGCGCGACCCGTACGTCGACGAGGCGATCGAGGTCCCCGCCGATTACCAGCGTCGGAGCCGAGACCCGGGCCACCGTTCGCCACAACGAGCCGGTCCCCGGCATGTACGCGCGGAGGAAACTGCCGACGATGCCGCGCAATGTCCGGACGTACGCATTCGCGTACCAAGGCACGTCCGATCGCTGATGACTCTCCTCGATAGCCTCGGCGAGCCGCTGGGGACTGATCCGGCCGGGATCGCCGAAACAAGCTTCCAGTACCTGGCGGGTCAACGCGTCCGGCTCGATCGTGGCCAGCCGACGCGCCGCGAGCCGATCGGCACGGGGTACGGCGACCAGCGGTAGCAGCCGGCTCTGCGCCGAACGACGCGGATCGAGGAACGGCAGGGCCGGTGAGATCAACGTGAGCGTACGGACCAGATCGGGCCGGGCCGCGGCAACCTTGACCGAGATCGCGCCACCCAGCGAGTTGCCGACTAGGTGCACGGGCCCACGTCCGGACTCCTCGATCCACCGGACTACGCGATGTGATAGCGCCTCAATCGTGTAGCGCGGCCCAGGATCGCTCCGGCCGAAGCCGGGCAGGTCGATGGCCTGGCCGTCGAACCGGTACGCGAGCATCCCGGCAACGTCCGTCCAGTTCTGTGACGAGCCGCCGAGCCCGTGGATGTACAGCGCGGGTTCGGCGCCGACCGATAGTGCCGGTGTCTCCCGGACGTACGTCATCGCGCCATCGATCGGTACGGCTCGGCCCGGCCACGGAGGCACGAGTACGCCGGAATGGCAGAGCGCCCCACTTGAGGCCAGTTTGGCCCGTTTCATGGGTCAAGTATGCTTCCGCCCGACTTGAAACAGGGTCAAGCGAGCAAACTCTCGAGTCGGCGATTCATCGCGGCAAGCGTCGCCCGGACGATCGCCTGCCGGGGATCGCCGGCCACGATCGCGGAACCGACCAACTGTTCCACCCATCCGGCGCCGGAGACGAGCACCACGACCACGGCCACCACGCAGCTGCCGAACGGCACGACGCCCGCGTGATCGATGAAGCACCGAACCGGCGGCGCCGCGGGCGATGCCTCGATCAGACCGTCAATCGCGCTGGCGGCAGCCTGGGCGGCCAGGCGCAACAGGTACCCATCAACGGCCGGGCCGGTTGCCGCCCCTACGGACGGAACGCCGCCGGTCGCGAGGCGTACCTCGACGGTTGCCTCGCTGCCCAGAGTCGATACCCGGACCTGGTCGACGACGATGCGGGGAAGCGGATCCGGCAGTCGGCCGTCGCCCTCGGCAACGTCGGACAATGTGGCCGGTCGGGGACGTGGGAAAAGCGGCGGCGGCTCCGACGGCCGTACCTGCGGGTTGGCGATCGGTGCACCGGTCATCGGTGGAATCGGCGTCGACGCCGCCGCGTTTACCAGCGGCTCGCTGGACGTCGGTCGGGTGCGACGAGGCTCCGCCGCGAGTCCCATCCGCTCCTTCAACAGCCGCGCGACCTGGCGACTCACGCGGCCCGGATCGGCACCGTCCGCGAGATCGAGCCGCAGCGTGTGCATGCCACCGGGCTTCCCCCGCAGATGCGCATTGGCGACACCGGGGACGCCCCGGACAGCTTCCAGAACCGCGCTGACGTCGAGGTCGTCCGGCGGCGCCGACGGCACCTCGTCGTGCCGGAGTCGGGTAGCGATCCTGGTCAGCTCGGGATTCTCCGGCTCGATCGCCTCGGCGACGCCCTCATCGTCGTACGCGTCGTCGTCCGGGACCTCGGGCACGTCCGGAGCGGCCGGCACTCGGATCGGCAGCTCAGATCGTGGCAGGTCAGACATCGGCAGTTCAGAAATCGGCAGGTCAGAGATCGGTAGCTCCGAGATTGGTGGCACCGGAATCGGCTCCGGTTCGAGTGCCGGTCCGACCGGGACCGGCTCGGGCATCGTCGCACTTGTCGAATCGATCGGTCCGAGGTCGGACAGCGGGCTGGTCAGCGGATCGATCTCCGGCTCGACCTGCTCCCCAGGTTCGGAACGCAGCCGTTCCTCCGACGATTCCACCAAGTCACCGGGGACGGCCGCCGCTTCGGCCTCCGGCCTTATGACAGGCGTACGGTCGTCAGCCGTTGGCCGCGCAACCACCTGTGGCCGGTGCTCAGACTCACGACCATCGACCGACGCCGACACTGGCATCGGTACGGAAACCGCCACTGATTTCGGCATCGCCGCCGTTGGCCGATCGGACGCCATTGCGCGCTCGACATCGGGCGCGAGGCGAGGCGCTGGAACGTGAGGTGCCGCTGAGGCGTGCGGTGGGGTCGGGGCGTGCGGTGGGGTCGGGGCGTGCGGTGGCGCTGGGACCTGAGCGGACGCCGCTACCGGCGGACTGACGGGCGGGCTAACGGCTGGTCCGCGATGCGCGATTGGGCCGGTCACCGGGCGTGTCATATATCGGACTGACTCCTCGGGGTCGGCGCGAATCGTTCGCGGCGCGGCATCCGGCGGTGCGATACCGGCGGGGATCGTCATCGACTCGACGGTGTCTTCGAACAGTGCTTCCGACATGTGGTGCCCGTTCGGATTGCGGACGATTTCTGTCCTGGTAACGCGCAGCGAAGCGAGAAGCCGCGCGTGATCGCTGGTGTCGTCGATCGGCCGCGCGATCGGTGCGGCCTGCCACGACGGGGTGATCGGGCCGACCACGCCTCCATTGATTTCCTCACCGAACATACCCGCCCGCCGCTCACCGTTAACTTCCCGCCAGACGGGCGGCCGCACGGCCGCCGGGTCGGGCCCGCGATCGGATGCCGGCCCAGGCGCCGGTGGAATGGAACGGGATTCCGGCGGCGTTGAACCGACCGTGGCCGACACCGATGATCCGCCGGTCGATTCCGTTCCCGCGGATTGATCCCTATATGTATCTGGTTGTGCGCCGTCGGGTTGTCCCAGTTCGTCCACCGCGCGCTCCTCGGTTGCCCCCGTGAGGCTACCGTGTTCAGATACGCCGGATAACCGGTCGATCGGCCGCAGCACATTTGATGACGCATGAGATAGAGATACGACGAGCGCTGGGGGTAATGATGGCCGTCAACGGCCTCCGTGGCACCGGAACGACGGGCGGACCGGAAACGACCGGCCGGCCCGTTCGCATGCCGCGTTCCGCCCGCCGCAAACAACTTCTCGCCGCCGCGCAGGAAGTGTTTGTCGCGCACGGCTATCACGCTGCCGCGATGGACGACATCGCGGAGCGCGCCGGGGTCTCCAAGCCCGTGCTCTATCAGCACTTCCCGGGCAAGCTCGAGCTTTACCTGGCACTGCTCGACACGCACTGCGACGCGCTCGTCGCCCGGGTCCGCGGTGCCATGGCGGCCACCAGTGACAACCACGACCGGGTCAGTGGTGCGATGCGGGCGTACTTCGAGTTTGTTGATCACGAGAGTGAGGCGTTCCGCCTGGTTTTCGAGTCCGACCTGCGCAATGAGGCGTCCGTACGCGAGCGGGTGGACCGGGTCGAGCGGCTCTGTATCGAAGCGATCACTGCGACGATCATGGGCGATACCGGCGTGGATCGTGCACCGGCCGAACTCCTCGCCGCCGGCCTGGTCGGCGCCGCCGTGACGTCCGCGCAGTTCTGGCTCGCCGGTGGCCGTCAGGTGGATAAGGACGCGGCCGAAGCGCTGATGGCTACGCTGGCTTGGCGAGGTATCGCGAGCTTCCCGATGCAGGGCGAGCCGATGCCGGGCGAGCAGACGGCCTAGTCGACACCGGCCAGCCGACGAACGCCGGGCGAGCCAATCTTGGCCGACCTCGCAAATGGGCTAGATTTGCTGAGCCACCGTGCATGGACTTAGAAGGAGGACCAATCGTGGAGGTCAAGATCGGTGTGCAGTACGCACCCCGTGAGCTGGTCCTGGAAAGTGTTCAATCGCCGGCCGAGATCGAAGATGCAATCGCCAAGGCGGTGAAGAACGGCGGCATGCTGAGTCTGGTTGACGATAAGGGACGCCGTGTACTCGTGCCGATTGAAAAGCTGGCGTACGTCGAGATCGCCGAGGCGTCGCCGCGGATGGTCGGATTCACCGCCGGACACTGATGTTCAATTCTCAAAAAGCGCCAGGTAGCCGCCTGGCGCTTTTTTTCGCGCCAATCGAGCGCGGAGAGTAACCATCCGGTGTCAGATACACCACTGTTGCTGCCGCAGTCACCGTTTGCGTAGCGATTCGCGTACGATGGTGATATTGCCGCTGACATCGCGGCACGCGTGTGGCCCGTGAAGTTTGTGATTCACGTGTGGCCCGCGAATGACACCGGCGCTCCGGGAACCGTATTAGGGGCGCTCCACGAGAGGGCACCCCACAAATACATGACTACCCAAAATCAGTCCAGTTCTACACTGGCAGAAAATGATCTTGATCCGATCACCGTTCTCGAAGTTGCCGAACCCCTTTCCCCGCGTGCCGAGGTAAGCCCGACCAGCCCGACGTTCGCCGAATTGGGCGCACGACCGGAGACCGTCGAAGCGCTTGCTGCGGTCGGCATCATCCACTCGTTCGCGATCCAGGAGTACGCACTTCCGATCGCGATTCGCGGCACCGACATGATCGGCCAGGCCCCCACCGGCACCGGCAAGACGCTCGGCTTCGGTATCCCGCTTCTGGAGCGCGTGACCGCACCGAGCGAAGGCGCGGACGGCCGGCCGCAGGCACTCGTCGTCGTACCGACTCGCGAACTCGGCATCCAGGTCGCCCGGGACATCAAGACGGCCGGCGGCACTCGCGGCATCCGAGTGATGGCGATCTACGGCGGAGTCGCGTACGAGCCACAGACCGAGGCGCTCAAGAAGGGCGTCGAGATCATCGTCGGTACGCCCGGACGACTTCTCGACCTCGCGAAGAGCAAGCAGCTCAACCTCAGCGGGATCAAGGCGCTCGTACTCGACGAGGCCGACCGGATGCTCGACCTCGGGTTCCTCGACGACGTCGAGAAGATCCTCGCGATGGTCCCCAGCGACCGGCAGACGATGCTTTTCTCGGCGACCATGCCGGACCCGATCGTCACGATGGCTCGGCGCTTCCTGCGCAACCCGGTGACGGTACATGCGGGTCACACCGCCGAGACCGGGCCGTCGCCGCAGACGCAGCAGGTCGTCTACCGCACCCACTCGCTCAACAAGCTGGAGATCGTGGCGCGGATCCTGCAGGCCGAAGGCCGTGGCCTCACCATGATCTTTACGCGTACGAAGCGCAACGCCGACCGGGTGGCCGAGGATCTCGACTTCCGCGGATTCGCGTCCGCTGCCGTACACGGAGATCTCAACCAGGGCGCCCGCGAACGGGCACTGCGCGCGTTCCGAGCCGGCAAGATCGATGTGCTGGTAGCCACCGACGTGGCAGCTCGTGGCCTGGACGTCTCAGGCGTCACGCACGTGATCAACTACGACTGCCCGGAAGACACCGACACGTACACGCACCGCATCGGCCGGACCGGCCGGGCCGGCGCCACGGGTGTCGCGGTCACGTTCGTCGACTGGGAAGACATGCCGCGCTGGCACCTCATCGACAAGACGATCGGGATGGAACTGCCCGAACCGCCCGAGACGTACCACACGTCGCCGTGGCTGTTTACCGACCTGTCGATTCCGACCGATGTCACCTCCACGTTGCCGACCGCCGATCGAACCCGCGCAGGCCTCTCGGCCGAGCAGGAAGAAGACCTCGGTGGCGGGCGTCGCCGCGAGCGCGGACCGGCTCGATCCGGCTCAACTGGGCGTACCGCCGGTGGCCGCTCCGGTCGCGGTGGCAGCCGAGGCGCTCGGTTCGACGAGAGCGGCGAGTCGGGAGCCACGACAACGACCGAAGAGACGGTGCGGGCGCCACGCCAACGTCGGCGCGGACGTCGCGTCGAGGGCGGCGAGGGCGGGGCCGCCGAAGTGACCGTGGAAACTACCGCGACCACGCCAAGCGAAGACGGGGCCGCAGCCGGCGCCGGTAAACCCCGTCGCCGTCGGCGCCGCGGCGGTTCAGCACGCGGAGCAGCGGGTACGCAGCCCGAAGCGTAAATCGACAAGATCTGCCCAGGTACGCCGAGCCGGCCGTACCTGGGCAGGTTTTTTTGTGGTCCGCGATTGACCGGCTTGGCAACAAATCCGGTGAGACAGTAATCCGGTGAAAGAGTCGCAAATCCTGGCTCTGCTGATCCGCCGATACGCGTTCGCCGAGATCGCCGCGATCGTTGGCACCGGCACGTACGGACATGATCGACCGCGCCGGGATCTCGCGCGCATCCAGCAGCTATGTGCGTTCGGCGAACGACTCCTGGATCTCGATGCCGAGGACTTCGGTCTCGAGGACTCGGCGACCGGCGGCAACGTCGATCACAGCCTGGCGGACGTCGAGACCGGTGATGGCGTACCGGCTGATCTTGTGGCTCGTTCTCTTGCGTCCCGTATGCCGCAGTCGCCTCGGGAGTCCGCGCGCGGCGCACTGGCGACCCTGCGGCCGGCCTTCTCACTGCTGCTGGAAGTAATCGCGGTGCGCTGGCTGCGACGAGAGACATCCGACCTGATCGCGGCGCTGCATATTGCCTCGGAGTACCTGCCGATGCTGATCTGGGAGCCGGCGCTGGGCCATGCCGGCGATCCGGCAGAAATGCGGGCGTCGGTCGGTGGCGACGGCAGCCTCTGGGGACGGCTGGACGCGACCGAATGCCCGCATTCGCAGTCGGAAAAGTCGGCCGCCGATCGGTGTTTACGGGTCAGCGGCGAGCAGGACACAGGTTGGCGCAGCTACCTCGATCGGCAGCACAGCCTGGTGTCGTCCGCCTTGGGCGTCTGCGCCGGCGACTGCCGCCATCAGTGCACGGTGATGACCCGCCATGACCAACCTGCGCAGGAACGGCTGGCGGCCGCCTGCCGGATTGCGGAGAACTTCACCGACTCGGCTCTGATCCAACTGCGGCATAGCGCGCCGGTGGGTCACGGATTCGGGGTGCCGTCACCGCGTGAAGTGATCGACACATGGATGCATACCCGCGAACACCTGGGCAAACGTCAACCGGCCGCGCTGATCGACGACGGCTTCGTACTTCCCGGTATGCCGAGCCTGTTCAGCGCGCTGGCCAACGCCGAGATCCTGCCGGACACACTGCTCGCGGATACCGCGAACGAGATCCGCGTGGTGTTGTCGTCCTAAACCGACGAACGAAGCGGCGGTGGCGGTCCAGCTTGCGCCGCTGCAACGCGCCGAAGCCGTGGCCCGAGGGAAGGTCGGCGAGCTCGCCTCGAACGTCTACCAGGACGGCTCTGCGGCCCAGGCACCGACGGCCCGTATGACCGGGCGGCACGGGCTCCGAGACGGTGATCCACTACCTGCCGGTGTTCACGGCGGACGCGGCCGGACGGGCGGTCCGGTTCGCGTACGACCAACTGGGCAAGACGTACCGGTTCGGTGCGTCCGGCCCGAACGCGTACGACTGTTCCGGCCTCACGATGAGCGCCTGGGCAACGGTCGGCGTACACCTGCCGCATTCGGCGGCCGGGCAATACACGGTGGTGAAGCACGTGACCCGGGCCGAACTACGCCCCGGTGACCTGGTGTTCTATTTCCACCCGATCCACCACGTCGGTATCTACATCGGCGACGACAAGGTAATCAACGCTCCGACGTACGGCGAGCCCGTCAAGATCTCCCCGACCACGCTTGGGGCCATCGCCGGATACGGCCGGCCGTAGGCAACAGGCGATAGAGTCGGGCGGTCGACCGTCGGGCTAGCCGTCCAGACCGAGCGCGAGCGGCAACACCGGCCCTGCGCCGGCTCGACGTAGCAATGTGCCCGCGATCGCCATCGTCCAGCCGGAGTCGACGTAGTCGTCGATCAGCAGGATCGGGCCGTCCGCCGCCGCGACCGCTGCCGCCAGGTCCGGGTCCAGCGCGATTCTCTCGTTCAGGACGCGTACGCGATGAGCGCTGTTGGCCCGGCCGGAATCGGTGCCACCCGCGTCGATCTCCCCGAGGTACGGCAACCGGCCGATCTCACCGACCCGGGTGGCGAGCGAGCGAACGAGCGTCCGATGCCGGACCGATCCGATCGACACGATCGCCGCCGGGCGAGCCGGCCAAGACCCGGCCCAGTCCTTCAACACCTCGACGACCGCGGCCACCACGTCGGTGGGAGCCGGCACATCCGGGCCTTGCAGCTGCCGCAACCGGTCCCCCCAGCCCAGATCGGAGAGCCGGCCGATCGCACGCCCGGCCTCGGTCTGTTCGCCGACCGCGATCTTCCCGGATGCGAACGTGAGCCCGGTCGGCCACATCCGGCGCGGTGCGATCTCGACGCCGGGGCGACCGACATGCGTACGCGCGGCATCGAGCGCGGCGGCCGAGATGTCCGTCCGCTGAGTCGGCCCGGCGCAGTTGTCGCACCGGCCGCACGGTGCCGCGCCCGGATCGTCCAGCGCCCGGCGCAGAAACTCCATCCGGCAGCCGGTCGTGGTCTCGTAGTCGAGCATCAACTGCGCCTCCGCCGCTCGCGCCTGCGCAACCCGGGCCAGCCGCTCCTCGTCGTACGTCCACGCCGCGCCGGTCGACTCCCAGCCGCCCCGTACTCGGCGAACCGCTCCGTCGACGTCGAGCACCTTCAACATCAGCTCCAGCCGCGATCGGCGCAGCTCGACCTGCGCTTCCAGCACCGGCGTGGACAGCGGTCGTCCGGCCGCGTCGAGCGCGTCCAGCACCGCGCGGACCTGATCGGCCGGCGGGAACGCCAGCGACGCGAAGTAGTGCCAGATCGCTCGGTCTTCCCGGCCGGGCAGCAGAATCACGTCGGCGTGCTCGACGGCCCGCCCGGCCCGGCCGACCTGCTGGTAGTACGCGATCGGCGATGGCGGCGCACCGAGGTGGACGACGAAACCGAGATCCGGCTTGTCGAAGCCCATCCCGAGCGCAGACGTCGCGACCAGCGCTTTCACGCGATTCGCCAGTAGGTCAGATTCGGCTGCTTGGCGCTCGGCGTCTTCGGTCTGGCCGGTGTAGCTCGCCACCACGTATCCGCGCGAGCGAAGGAACGTCGCGGTGTCGTTGGCCGCCGCGACCGTCAAGGCATAGATGATCCCGGAGCCCGGCAGCTCGCCCAGGTGCTCGCCGAGCCAGGCCAGCCGCTCGCCCGGCGTCGGCAGCGAGACGACGCTGAGGCGCAACGATGCCCGGTCGAGCGGGCCGCGCAGGACGAGCGCGTCGCCGAGCTGGTCGGCGACGTCCGCGGTGACCCGTTCATTCGCGGTCGCCGTCGTCGCGAGGACGGCCGTCTCCGGGTCCAGCTCGGCCAGCAGCGTACGCAAGCGGCGGTAGTCCGGCCGGAAATCGTGCCCCCAGTCGGAAATGCAGTGCGCTTCGTCGACCACGAGCAGACCGGCCGCTGCGGCGAGCTTGGGCAGCACGTTGTCCCGGAAATCCGGATTATTGAGGCGCTCGGGACTGATCAGCAGGACATCGACCGTACCGTCGTGGACTTCGGCAGTGATCGTGTCCCAGTCATCGAGATTGGCGGAATTGATCGTGCGGGCGTGGATGCCGGCTCGTTCGGCCGCGCCGATCTGGTTGCGCATGAGCGCGATCAGCGGCGAGACAATCACGGTCGGCCCGGCGCCACGGTCTCGAAGGAGCCCGGTCGCGATGAAGTAAACCGCCGATTTGCCCCAACCCGTCCGCTGTACGCACAGCACGCGGCGCCGATCCACGACGAGCGCCTCGATCGCCCGCCATTGATCATCACGTAGCTTCGCGGTTGGTCCGGCGAGCGCGCGGAGCAAGTCTTCGGCGCGCTCGCGGACGGTAGAAGTCGGCATGAATCGGTTCTACCAGGAAGGGATGACAACTCGGGGCCGCGCCGAGTACAGATAACGGCGAGATACCGGCACAATGGACAGGTGCGATTCGAAGTCTCCCGCGTGCTCGATGCGATCGAGCGCCGTCTGACGATCGACCCGCTGGTCGCGTCCGGCGTTGTCGATCTCACCGAGGTAACCCGTCTCGGCGATCTTGACGGCGGCCGATCGGCGAACCTTCTGCGCCTCGGTTTGCTGGTGGATGCGCTCGGCCAGCGCCTTGGTGACAGTGCAGCGTCGCTCTACGCGGTGGCCGACCGAGGCCTCATGTCGGACACCGAGCTCACGTCGAACGAGCGAATGGTGATCCGCCGCTGGTCCGATGACGGGCTGATCGAGGTGCTGCCCGCAGGTGCGCCGGTGCAGACGCGGATGCGCGAGGTCAGCGCGTTGACCGGTCTCGCCATGATCACCCGGATCGGTGGTGCTCCGAACTCGTACGCGCCGGTGCCGGCACCCGGCGGCATCGCGCTCGCCCCGCATGCCGGTGGTGGCGCCGTACCGGGCCGCATGAACTCGGTCCTGTCCCGGCTGTGGCACTGCCCGGAACCGGATTGCCCGAGTTTCGGCTCGGCCCGTACGACCGGCCAGCCGCCGGCCACGCTGCCCAGGGGCATCCCGACCTGCCCGCGGCACGGCACGCGCCTGGTCGACGCGGGACCACGGCCGCCGCTGCGCCCGATGGCGGCGCGGGTCGACGGCCTGGTTCGCGAGCGATTCATGATCGGCCAGCGGCCCTTCATCGTCGGACGTGCTCCGGATGAGCGCTCGGGCGTGGCACTCGGGCCGTACTTGGACGAGGCGGCGGTCCGCTGGATCAGCCGCAATCACATCCGCCTGGAGCTATCCGGCGAGGACATGGTCGTCACGGACTCGAGCACGAACGGCACCACGATCCTGACCCGGACCGATCCGAGCGCGGCACCCCAGACCGTCGCGCTCACGAACGGGCAATCCCGGACGTTGGGCGAGTGGGACACGATCCGTCTACACAAGACGGTCGAGATCAGCCGCGCGGACCGGCTACCGGATCGGGCACCGGCAGCGAGCCCCGAATCGGTGATGGCGGACGCCCCGACGATGGCGATGCGGCTACCAACCGATTTGGGTAGCTATTAGCTGCTATTTCCGCCGGTCACCGGGCCGCGGACGGCAATATCTGGGACTCCCCCGCAGCCGACCTCTCCGGTATTCTTGCCCCTAGTTTTTGTGTACGTGGACCGCACCCGCGCCGCTCCGAGGTGATCGGCACCTCTCCGGAGGTGGAACTGCGCCGCTGCTCGAAAACGGCCATAAGGCCCGCACGTGCGCGGCCGGTACACCCTCGTGAAGGAGAGAAAGATGGCGCAGGGAACCGTTAAATGGTTCAACGCCGAGAAGGGCTTCGGCTTCATCACCGTCGACGGCGGCGGAGCTGACGTATTTGTACACTTCTCCGCAATCCAGTCCAGTGGATACCGCACCCTGGAGGAGAACCAGCGGGTCGAGTTCGAGATCGCCCAGGGTCAGAAGGGTCCGCAGGCCGAGCAGGTCCGCCCCATCTGACGATCGCCTGACGGCCGATCACCGATCCACAAACCCCGCGTCCCGCAACGGCCGCGGGGTTTGTCGTCTAAAACGAATCGCCCCAGGAGACGTCGCGGGCCTGCCGGTAGTCCTCACCGTGGCGCTTCGTGACAATCCGATCGGCTACCGTGCCGTCCGGCTGACACAGGCGTAGCGACACCAGTCCCTTGCGTTGGGTCGGGCGACGGAGCACGCGCGATCCGGTCTGCTCGGCGATTTCCTCGGACGAGACGGCCACAACGTACGAGAACTTCTCGTCTTCGTAGCTCAGCTCGGCATCCTTGATCCGGCGGTGCAACGATGACCGGTTGACCCGAGCGCCGAAGTGGCACCAGTCCTTCCCCGCCGGTAGCGGGCACGCGAGCTGGTGCGGGCACGGCGCCGCGATGACCCGCCCGAGCTCGATCAACGCGGTACGCGCCTCGAGAATCCGCTCGTACCCGGCCGGCGTACCGGGCTCGATCACGAGGACGATCGGCGCCACGGCGGCGGCGCCCTCGACCAGTGCCCGGCGGCCCTCCGGTGGCAGTTCGCCGAGCACGTACGAAACGGTCGCGAGATCGGCCGGCGGCAGCGTTCCGGGCAACTGCTGCGGCAACCATGAGGCGGCTCGTAGCGCTGCCGACGGAGACTGCGCCGCGAGCCCGGCGCCGAATGCGAGAGCGGCCTTGACCTGGTCAACCACCGTGATGCGAGCCACGTCCGGGTACGCATCGACGACGGCCCACGCCGCCGCGCCGGTCCCACCGCCGATGTCGAGCAGGCTCGTGGGACGAAGCGATGCGACCGAGGCGAGCGCGGCCCGGACCGCCGAATACGTGGCCGGCATCCGGTACGCCGCGTACGCCGCGACGTCGATATCACTGGCCAGAATCGGTGCCGACGGTGCGGAACCCGAACGATATGCCGCGATCAGCCGGTCGACCGAACCACGCAGCGCCTCGGTCGGTACCCCGTTGAGCTGGGCGGTGAGCGCATATCGCAGTGGTTCCGGCAATTCGCTCATACACTTCCTTTGTTGTCTATATCTCACAGTTAGTCCGAAAGACTGCATGATCGTATCCCGTAAGCGTGACCTTGAAGCGCGCCTGATCCGGCGGCCAGCCGTCGGCGAGCTTGCTCGTCGTCGCCCGACCTGACGAGACTGTGCCGATGAGCATCCTCGTGATCGACCACGACACGGTCACCGACATCCTGACGCTGCCGGCGTGCATCGCGGTCATGCGGGAGACGCTGAGCGCGCTCGGTGGCGGAGACGGTTTTCAGCCGCTGCGGTCCGTCGTGCGCCCACCGGGTCTGGCCGGATTTCTCGGCATCATGCCGGGGTACGTCGGCGGCGACACGCCGGCGCTCGGCATCAAGCTGCTCGGCATCTACCCCGGCAATCCGGCGATCGGGCTCGACTCGCACCAGGGCGTGGTCGTGCTGCTGGACCCGGCGACCGGTGAGACCCGAGCGATCGTCAACGCGACCGCGATCACGTCGGTACGCACGGCGGCCGTCTCCGCGGTCGCGACCGATGTCCTGGCGCGACCGGACGCGTCCGTTCTCACAGTCGCCGGAACCGGGTTCCAGGCGCAGTGGCACGTTCGCGCGCTGGCGCTGGTCCGCAAGCTCGAACGAGTCCGCCTGACCGGCCGCGACGCGGTACGAGGCGGATCGGTGGCTCGCCGCCTGACCGATGAGATCGGCGTACCGGTCGAGTTCGTCGCCGAACCCGCGAACGCGTACGACGGCGCCGACATTGTGGTGACCGCTACGACGTCGTCAGCTCCGGTGCTCCGCCGGGAATGGCTCGCCCCCGGTACGCACGTGAACGCGGTCGGAGCCTGCGTACCGTCGGCTCGCGAACTCGACACCGAGACCGTGGCGACCAGCCGATTCGTGGTCGACCGCCGGGAGTCGGCGCTCGCCGAGTCGGGCGACTACCTGATCGCCGCGGCCGACGCCGGCTTCGGCCCGGAACACATCGTCGCCGAGTTGGGCGAGATCCTCGCCGGTACGGCCGTCGGTCGTACCGCGCCAGGTGACCTGACCGTGTTCGAGTCGCTGGGGCTTGCGGTGGAAGACCTGGCCGCCGCGCGATACGTATGCGCGACGGCGGAGGCAACCGGTCGCGGTTCGGTCGTGCCGTTCTGACCGGGCCTAAATGAGGTGCTGGATGTAGCTGACGCAATCCGCGTTCACCGATGTCCAGGACACTCCGAACGCGGACGTACTGGATGCTTCGAGCGACATGCCGTCGCGCTCCACGTACCCCCAGAAGCTAAGCGTCTTCGACAGTCCGTACTTCTGAATCAAGTGGCGTATCGCGAGGTAGCCGATGTCCTCGGACGCGGATGACGTCAGCCGGTCCGAGCTGTCCAGCTCCGACGTCATGTACACGTTCCGTTTCCACTTGCCGGTGTGCACCCAGGTACGCACTTCGTTGATCGCGTCCGACATCCAGAAGGAATGGCCCTCGCTCGCGATGTAGTCCGCCAACCCATTCGCGAACGAATTGTTGCCGGTGCCGTAGGTGCCGTATTCGAGCGCGACCTCGCCCATCCCCCACTGCAGCGTCGCGGTCATCTCCGATGAGCCGCCCTCGTTCGCCTTCGGCAGGAACAGTGCCATCTCGATGTCCGACCTGTCGACCGGATCGGTGGTGACGGTGTAGTCCGCAGCGTTCGAAACCGAGCCGAACCACAGCTGTGCCTCGGCCGGATCCGCCAGGTACACCAGGTAGACCTGCGGCTTGCCCCAGTGTGCAAAGGTGTCCGCGACGGTCGCGGCGTGCTGAGCGTCGGTCATCGCCGCGGAGAGGTGGGACGCCTCGTTGCTCGACGCAGCAAGCACGATCCGACGGGCCGGATCCACCTTGACGGACAGATTCGCGACCAACCACGGCAGCGGCGAATCGTGTTGGGGATCCTTGGTCGGCATCTGGAACGACTCGACGCGTACCTGACCGGCTTTGAGCTCCAACGTCACGGTCAACGTCGCGGCGAGTTCGGTGCACCCAGCCGTGATCAGGCAGAACGACGCGTCAATCGAGTACTGCTGCGGATTCACCGAAACCGGTATCTCGTCATAGATGGCGGCCTGTGCGTAGTACGCCACGTGCATCTGCCGGAGATTGTCGAAGATCCGCTGGTACTCGGCGACTGCCTCGTGCGCGGATGGGTCGACCATCGCCATCCAGCCGACCCGATCGCCGGCGACCAACGCGGCCGCCTGAGTCTTAAGCGCGAGATCCAGGTTGTTGGTACTCGGAACCGACGCTGTTGCCGTCGGCGTGCTGGCGGCTTTGGGCCCGGACGAGACCACCTTCGGCGTGTGGTTGACGGCTCGGAGCGCGTACACGCCGAGACCACAGACAACGGCGAGGACGACCACCGCGGCAGTAATGATCCCAACAATCAGCTTCGTCTGGCTCCGGCCCGGCGGAAGCGGCAACGGTATCGGGTGCGCGGGGTAGTAGTAAGGCTGCTGAGGCGGCGGTGCCCAGGGTGACGGAGCCTGTGCGGGAATCGGCGGTTGGGTAGGCCAAGGAGTTGGCGACGCCGGAGGCGAGTTGCTCTCAGGTTCGGTCACGGCGGGAAGCATAGGGCAACCGTTTGCGACCGTACATGAGCTGATCGGCCGGGGCAGCCGATACAGCCCTGGCCCTAAAACTGTTGCTCGATGTAGTTGACGCAGTCGGTGTTGACGGACGCCCACGGTAGCCCGAACGCGGTGCGGCTCGCGTTGTCCAGCGCATATCCGGAGCGCTCTACATCTCCCCAGAAGTCCAGTGTCTTGGACAGACCGAACCGTTGGATCATGCGGGTGAAAGCAAGCACACCGATTCCCTCAGCGGCCGCAAACGTCGCGTTGTCCGTGCTGGCCAGTTCGGTGGTCAGATAGACGTTCTTCTTCCATTTGCCGGACCGGACATAGGTCCGGACGCTCGAGATTTCGCCTTCGTTCCAGCTCGGCTGGCCGACCGTCGAGATGTATCTGGCCAGGCCGTTCACGAACGAATTATTGCCATTGCCGCCTGCGCCGTACTGCAGGGCGATCTCCCCCATCGACCACCGCATTGTTTGTATGAGTCCACCCGGCCCGCCATCGTCGTCTGCGGCCGGCATATACAACACGGTTTCGATGTCGAAATTGCTGACCGGCCGGGTGGAGACAATGGTGTTCGATCCGGCTTTGCCTCCGAACCAGGTCTTGGCCTCGGCCGCTCCGGCCAGGTAGACGACGTACTGGTCGGGCTTTACCCAATGTGCGTACCGATCGGCAACGGCAGCCGCCTGCTCGGCTTTCCGCAGCGCCGAGGGCAACTTGCCTTGTTCGTCGGTGGTTGCCGCGACAATGACCCGAGAACCGACCGCTACCGATAGGTCGCTCACCAGCCACGGCAACGGTTGTTCATGCGACCGGTCGGGCGCAGGCAGCGTGATGGTCTCGATCACCATTCGGCCGCCCAGCGGTTTTGCGGTCACCGCCAACGTCTCGTGCAGACCGTTGCAAGGCGCCGCGACCAGGCAATAGTCGACACGGATGGAGTACTCCTCCAAGTCCTCGTGCGATACAAATCCCGTGTAACTCTCCTGGTGCCACGACGCGACCTTCATGGCGCTCAGGTTGTGGAAGATCCGCTGATACTCGGCCACAGTCTTGGTCGCGCTCGGATCCACCGCCGCCAACCACGCGGCTTGATCGCCTGCCAGCAGCGCATCGTCCTGGCGGTCCAGCGAGCCATTCATCGTGGTGACATCCGGTGTCATCGTCACGGGTACGGTCGGCCCGTCCGCGGGAATCGCCGCCGCCGCGTGGTGGCGCAGGCTGCGCGAATAGACCACACCGGCCGTCACGAGACCAGCCAGCACCACGACGACGAGTGCTGCGATTCCGAAGATCAGGCCGGTCCGACGACGCGGCGGTGGCGCTGTGACGACCGGAACCGGGTAGTAATACGCCGCCGGCGGCCAAGCGATCGGCGGTGGCGGTGGCGGTCCCCACGAGCCGGGGATCCCCGTTGACGGCGGTACCGGGGCCGAACCGGTCGCGTCGGGTGTCGGTCGCGAAGGAATCGACGACGCTGGAGCAAGAGATGAGGAAGTCTCCGGTTCGGTCACAGCGGCAGCATAAGTGAGCGTGAAGCGTTTGATAAGAGTCCTAACTTGAACGCGTTCAAGATTTGCGCTACGGTCTCCTTCCGCAAGGAATTTGAACACGTTCAAGAAAGGATCGCCATGACCGACAAAGTCGTCATGTACGTCATCTACCTGGCCCTGAGCATCGCGCTCACCATCTGGGTAGCCGGGCACGCAACGGCAGTTCTGCAGGACGCATTCGACGACGAGCGCCTCGCAACCTCGGTAAATCAGCCCTGGTCATCGGCTTCTATCTGCTGAATCTCGGCTACGACTCGCTGGCGATGCGCGACCGCGACGTGATCGTCGACCCGGCCGCGGTGATGGAGGCTCTCGGTCAAGGTCGGGCTCGTCCTGCTCGTGCTCGGGGCGGTCCACCTCTTCAATCTCTTCGCACTCGGTCGGTACCGTCGCAACCGCATGGTGGCGGCAAGCCAAGCTTCGCCGCTTCCCCCGACCGGCTTCGTACCTCAGACGCGGCCGGCCGGCGCCGAGGGATGACGGACCTGAGATCGGGCACCGCGATGCACGGGGACCGCGGTGCCCGATTCCAGACCCGGCTGCGGCACGTATCCGTACCCGAGCCAGATACGGTGGTCTCGATGCCGAAGAAGATGACGACGCCAACTCCTGCGACTCCGGCTGCCGCTGGTGAGCCGGCGACCGCGCGCGGCGAGCAGACCAAGCAGCTGATCGTCGCGACCGCGATGCGCCTGTTCAAGGAGCAGGGGTACGAGCAGACCACGATGCGCGTAATCGCCAAGGAAGCGGGCGTCTCGGTCGGCAACGCGTACTACTACTTCTCCTCCAAAGAACACTTGATGGAGTCGTTCTACGAGGATCTGCAAATCGAGCATCGCCGCCGAGCCGAGCCCGTGCTCGCCGCATCGAAGGACTTCGGCGAGCGGCTGAACGGCGTCTTCAACGCAGGGATCGACGCGATCACACCGATTCACGAGTTCGCCGGGAAGTTCTTCAAATCGGCGGCCGAACCGACGTCGCCGCTGCACCCGCTCTCGCCTGAGTCGGCACCCGCGCGCGAGACGTCGATCGCGTTGTTCCGCGAGGTCCTGACCGGGTCGGATATCAAAGTCGATCCGGAGCTTCGGGACGAGTTGCCGGAGCTGCTCTGGATGCTCTACCTCGGCGTGGTGCTGTTCTGGGTGCATGATCTGTCGGCCGATCAGGTCAAAACGCGGCTGCTCGTCGACAAGCTCAGTCCGATGATCGATCGGCTGGCCGGCCTGTCCCGGCTACGTGTCCTTCGGCCGATGACCCGCGACCTGCTCGAACTCATCGCGGCGCTCAAGACCGATTGACGATATAGTTGCGGGACTGAACGTTGTTTCGTAGAGGAGTTATGGCCGTGTCCGTGTCGGTGGCGCTTGAGCTTTGCGTCGCGCGCACTGTCACCACGGCCGTACGGGTACGACGCCCGTCCTGCGTACTTCGCGTACGCACGACGGGCTGATCCGTTCCCCGTACCCGACTCTTCTTCGAAAGGTGACACCTCACCATGTCTTCCGTGCCGGAATTACCCACTCTGGACGGCATCGAGTTCACGCATGCCGATCGTTGGGAACGCGACGGAACCTACCGGTTCGACCGTACGCGTACCCGTGATCAGATTTTCTCGATCGATACGCCGCCGCCGTCGGTGAGCGGAGAACTACACATCGGCCACGTCTTCAGCTACACGCACACCGACATCATCGCCCGATTCCAGCGCATGCGCGGCAAGGCCGTGTTCTATCCGATGGGGTGGGACGACAACGGTCTGCCCACCGAGCGGCGGGTCCAGCAGCATTTCCATGTGCGCTGCGATCCGGGGATGCCGTACGTGCCGGATTGGCAGCCGGACGACTCGCCCGATCGGAAACAGCCTGCGCAAAGGATTTCCCGACGCAACTTCGTCGAGCTCTGCACCCGGATGACCGGCTCGGACGAGCAGCGATACGAAGCGCTCTGGCGACGCCTCGGCCTGTCGGTGGATTGGACGATGACGTACACGACGATCGGCGAGCGAGCGCAGCGCACGTCACAGCTGGCGTTTCTGCGTGGACTCGCGGCCGGCGACATCTACCACGCAGAGGCACCGACCGCGTGGGACGTGGACTTCGGTACCGGCGTCGCCCAGGCCGAGCAGGAGGAGCGCGAGGTCGCGGGCGCGTACCACCGGCTCGCCTTCACCGGCCCCGCTGGGCAGCCCATCGAGATCGACACAACCCGGCCCGAGCTGCTGCCGGCGTGCGTCGCGCTCGTGGCACACCCGGACGACGAGCGCTATCGGCATCTGTTCGGCACGGTTGCGCGTACCCCCTTGTTCGGGGAATTTGTGCCGATCCGGCCGCACCGCCTCGCGGACCCGGCCAAAGGGACGGGCATCGCGATGGTGTGCACGTTCGGCGACGCGACCGATGTGCTCTGGCAGCGCGAACTCGGCCTGCCGATCAAGTCGATCATCGGACGCGATGGGCGTCTGCGGCCGGCCGAAATCGGTGCGCCCTACGACAAGCTGGTCGGACTGCGAGTGAACCAGGCCCGCCGGACGATCGTGGATCTGCTCACCGAGAGCGGCGAACTGCTGGGCGTCCCGCGGCCGATCACGCATTCGGTGAAGTTCTTCGAAAAGGGCGACCGGCCGCTGGAAATCGTGACCAGCCGCCAGTGGTTCATCCGAACCCTCGCTCACCGGGACGCATCGCTCGCGGCCGGGCGCGAGCTGCGTTGGCAGCCCCCGAACATGCGCACACGGTACGAGGACTGGGTCACCGGGCTCAACGCCGACTGGCTGATCAGCCGGCAACGGTTCTTCGGCGTGCCGTTTCCGGTCTGGTATCCGGTGGACGAACTCGGCGCGCCCCGCTTCGACAAGCCGATCCTGCCGTCGGAGGATGCGCTGCCGATCGATCCGCAAAGCCGGACCGCGCCGGGATATGCGGAAAGTGAGCGCGGCAAACCGGGGGGATTCGTCGGCGACAGCGACGTGATGGACACCTGGGCGACGTCGTCGCTCTCGCCCCAAATCGTCAGCGGATGGTGCACCGACGAGGATCTTCGGTCGCGCGTGTACCCGATGGATCTCCGGCCCCAAGCCCACGAAATCATCCGGACCTGGCTGTTCACCACGATCGCCCGGTCGTTGCGGATCGACGGATCGCTGCCGTGGGCAACCGCCGCGATCTCCGGTTGGATCCTCGATCCGGATCGCAAGAAGATGGCGAAGTCCCGGGCGAACGGCATCGGGCCGGCCGAGCTACTCGACCAGTACGGCAGCGACGCCGTCCGGTACTGGGCCGCGTGCGCAAGACCGGGCGTGGACACCGCGTTCGACCAGAATCAGATGCGGGTCGGACGACGATTGGCCATGAAGATCCTCAACGCAAGCCGGTTCGTGCTGGGGTTCCCTTTGGCGTCAACTCCCACAGTGACGTGTCCGCTCGACCTTGCCATGCTGGCTGCGCTGTCCGACGTGGTGTCCGATGCGACGGCCGCGCTGGCCGATCTGGATTACGCACGGGCGCTGGAGCGGGTGGAGCAGTTCTTCTGGACGTTCTGTGACGACTACGTGGAGCTGGTCAAGGCGCGTGCGTACGGTGCCGGCCCGGAGGCGGATTCGGCCCGGTCAGCTCTGCATACCGCGCTTGATGTGCTGGTGCGCCTGTTCGCTCCGACATTGCCGTTCGTCACCGAAGAAGTGTGGTCGTGGAGCCACGACGACTCGATCCACGCGTCCTCGTGGCCGGTCGCGCTGGACTCGGGCGGCGACTCGGCGGTGTTCGCGGCGGCATCGGCGTTGATCGGGGCGGTGCGGCGGGCGAAGGGTCAGTCCATGCGTACGGAGATCTCATCACTGACCGTCCCGGTCTCTTCGTTGGCTTACACCGACCTCTTGCGCTCCGACCTGCAAAATGCCGCGCATGCGGAAACCCTGCACTTCACCCCCTAAACCTCAGTTGATCCTGGAGTTGGTTGGCGCATCGACGGCCTTTCGCTCTACTAACTCCAGGATCAACAAGGGGGAGCGCACGGGCGGCCGCTTTGCTCGGCGCGATTCCTGCCTTCATCGCGATTCTTGGCGCGGGCTCGGCGTTGATCGCGATTCTTGGCCCGAGCCTGGCGTTGATCGCGATTCTTGGCCCGCGTGGATGTCAGCTGTCGTGATCTTGGCAATTTGACCACGCCACGCGGCCAAGATCGCCGATCACCCTCCTACGCGGGCGAGAGACCAAAGTTGATCCTGGAGTTATGAGCACGACACGCCGTCGATGCGTCAACTAACTCCAGGATCAACTTGGTCTAGGGGCGGGCGGTCGGGAATTTAGGAAGGGTGGGCTCGGCGGGATCGATGACAGTTGCGCGCGCAAGAATGGCGGAATGCCGGAGATGACGCGTCGGAGACGCCTGCTCGTACTGGCGATCTGCTGTATGAGCCTGCTGATCGTCGGACTCGACAACACGATCGTCAACGTTGCTCTGCCGTCGATCCAAGAAGACCTCAACGCGTCGGTTTCCGGGTTGCAGTGGACGGTTGACGCGTACACGCTGGTTTTGGCCAGTCTCCTGATGCTCTCCGGCTCGACCGGTGACCGCCTCGGCCGTCGGCGGACCTTCATGACCGGCCTCGTGATCTTCACGCTGGGCTCGCTGTTGTGCAGCATCGCGCCCGGACTCGGCTGGCTGATCGCGTTCCGGATGGTCCAGGCGGTCGGTGGTTCGATGCTCAACCCGGTGGCCATGTCGATCATCACGAACGTGTTCACCGAGCCCAAGGAGCGCGCGCAGGCCATCGGCGTCTGGGGCGGCGTGATCGGGATCAGCCTGGCGCTCGGACCGTTGATCGGAGGATCGCTGGTCGACTCGGTCGGCTGGCGCTCGATCTTCTGGATCAACATCCCGGTCGGGTTGCTCGCGTTCGCGTTGACGGCAAAGTTCGTACCGGAATCCAAGGCCGAGCATCCACGCCGAATCGATTCGGTCGGGCAGATCCTGATCTTCGTCTTCCTGGTCACGCTCACGTTCGGCATCATCGAAGGTCCCGGCCGAGGGTGGCAGTCGCCGTTGATCCTGGCGTCGTTCGTGATCGCGTTCGTCTCGATCGCCGCCTTCATCCTGTACGAGCGCCAGCACACCGAACCGCTGATCGACCCGCGCTTCTTCCGGAGCGTCCCGTTCTCGGCCGCGACCGTGATCGCCGTCTGCGCGTTCGCCGCACTGTCCGGCTTCCTCTTCATGAACACGCTCTACCTGCAGAAAGTGCGTGACTTCTCGCCGTTCCAGGCTGGTCTCGCAACGTTGCCGCTGGCCCTGATCGCGCTCGTACTCGCGCCGGTGTCCGGCCGGATCGTCGGTACGCGCGGCACTCGCCTGCCGCTCGTCGTCTCTGGTATCGCGTTCACCGCGTCGGGAATCATGCTGACCCGCCTGACGAACACGACCCCGATCTGGTGGCTGATCGTCACGTACTGCGTGTTCGGCCTCGGCTTCTCGATGGTCAACGCGCCGATCACGAACACCGCCGTGTCCGGCATGCCGCGCTCGCAGGCCGGCGTCGCGGCCGCGATCGCGTCGACGAGCCGCCAGGTCGGCCAGACGCTGGGTGTCGCGGTGATCGGTTCGGCCGTGGTGTCCAGCATCAACGGTATGTTCGTGATGTCGTTCGCCGAAGCCAGCCACGTCGGCTGGTGGATTATCGCGGGCTGCGGGCTGGCCGTACTGGTGCTGGGGATCATCTCGTCCGGCACGCGCGCCCAGGGCAGCGCGGCCGCGGTGAGCGAGCAGATGGTCGAACCACTCGCGCCGGTATAAGACGTTACTTATCGGCGAGTACGTCCACCGGCTTGATCGACGGCGGCTCGGCCAGCAGTTCGCCGGCCCGGGCCAGCAGCGAGGACGCGATCGGTCCGTTGATGTGCGCCTGCCGTGCGTCCTCGTCGTCGAACGTGTCGAAGATGCCGTACGTGTTGTCGTCCACCTTGAACGCGTACCACGAGATGGTGCCGCCTTCCGCATCCGCCATCGGAAGCGCGCTGGCCAGAAATGCGCCCAGTTCACCGGCCTTTCCCGGCTTGGCGACCATGGTGACAAGGAATCCGAGCTTCGCCATTGAATACTCCTTTGTCGGGACATCTGCCCCCCAACCATACGTGGAGGTTCTCGTGGATGCGTCCACAGCGCTGGCCGACTTCAACGACCGGAATGGTTCGACGTACCGGATCGATTCGCGATTCATGAGCGGCCTGCAGGGCGGAGCCTGGCTGATTGTCGACGCCGACGGGCAACGAGCGGTGCTCAAAGTCGGCGTACGCGACGTCGAGCGCTTGGCGAACATCGTGGAACGCGTACGGGCCGGCGGATATCCGACGCCCGCGTGGATGGGGCACGGCTCGGCGTACTTCGTGCAGGAATTTGTCCCGGGCCGCGGCGCAACGCCCCTGACCACCTCGAATACACCGCAGCTGATCGAAGTGCTGGAGCGGCAGGCCGGCCTGCTCGACGGCCTCGACCTCGTCCACGGCGACTTCAACTCCTGCAACATCCTGATCGATGACGGCGCCGTGACCGGCGTGATCGACGTCGAGGGGTTCCGGCCCGGTACGCGCGCATTCGACTACGCGTGCCTACTCCGCGAGGCGTACGTCGAGGACTACGGCGACGAGGTGATCGCGCTGATTCACGAAGCCGGTCGCGGTGTGGCCGGACCGGACGTGCTGGCCGCGTGCGCCGCCGAGGCGGCCGAGTTCATTATCGGTTTCAAGCTGCGCCACGAGCCGTGGCGCCTCAACGAGGTACGCGCTCGCCTCGACCGAATGGCTCGCGACTTGAGCGAGGCCACAAACTGACGTTATGCGGCGCCGATTACCGCGATATGCGACTCGTCGTACGTCGGCGCGATACTCGTCTCATGGCGCAGCAGAAATACTGGGCGCTCACTCCCAAGGAGAGCATCCGGGCGGAGTGTGCGCGTCGCGGCGTGACGTCGGTGGCGAACGGCTGCATCGAACTGATCGGTGGTGCGGACACCGACTACCGGTTCATCGACGTTCTCGCCGGGCCGGCCGGGGCTTCGATGCTCGATCGCCAGTCGGACGATCGGAACCGCTACTGGCTGCGGGTCTGGGGTACTCGTGGACTGTTGTGGGCATGGCCCACGCCGGCGGATCGGGCTACCGACGCGATCCGGAAGGCACTTACCGACCCACATTGGCGGGTCCGCGAGATGGCGGCGAAAGTAGTCGCCCGACACGGACTCGGCGACCTGCTCGAAGCGGTCGCATCCCTACGAGCGGATGCGACGCCTCGGGTGCAGGTCGCCGCAGAGAAAGCCGTCGAGAAGCTCACCAACGCCGGGGCTTAACGTCCGGCGGTCATCGGACTATTTCCTAGTTGTCAGATAGGAAAAGGGTGCTACAGTACGGACATGTCTACCACGCTCCGTACCCGGGTTGATCATTTGGAGATCGCCCGTCACTACGCCCGCAACGCTCACCTGTGGAGCGTCCAGCCGCAGTTCGATGCCGCGAATCGTTGGTACGCCTGCCTGGCCAACGACGTCGACGCACAGATCTGGCTGCTCACGTGGCTGCCTGGCCAGGGGACCGACCTGCACGACCACGGCGGCTCGGCCGGCGCATTCGTGGTCGTGGCCGGTGCGCTCACCGAAGAAACCGTGACCACCAGCCGGTACGGCACCGACGTACATAACGACATTGTCGCCTCCGGGCATGGCCGCCGTTTCGGCGCCAACTATGTGCATCGCATGACTAACACGTTCCGCAGCCCGGCGATCAGCGTGCATTGCTACGGGCCGTCGCTCGAGACCATGAACCGGTACGAGCTGGCCGGCCGCAACCTCCGGCACGTGGCGACGGACCGGGCGGGCGTGACATGGTAAGCATCTGGACCGGCCGTGGCATCGACGACATCCTGGCCGAAGCGCGTGAGCGCCTGCACCGCCTCTCACCCGAGCACGCTCATATCGCGGCGCGCCTCGGTGCGGTACTCGTGGACATTCGACCGGCCGCCCAGCGCGCCGAGCACGGCGAGATCCCGGGCGCTCTGGTGATCGAGCGAAACGTGCTGGAGTGGCGATTCGATCCTCGCAGCGATGCCCGGCTGCCGATCGCGCATCCGGACCTCGAAGTGATCGTGGTCTGCCAGGAGGGCTACACGTCGTCACTGGCCGCCGCGGCGCTTCAGGACGTGGGCGTACGCCGGGCGACCGACCTGATCGGCGGCTTCGCCGCATGGAAAGCCGCAGGTCTCCCGGCCCACGGCTCGCCACGAGTCCTTGTTGATCCTGGAGTTAGTTAGCGCATCGACGGCGTGTCGCGCGGATAACTCCAGGATCAACTTCGATTAGAACTCGATCTGGAGTGAGGTACGCAAGTGCGACCGGCACGCCTCCTCCAACCTGGTCGGCCAAGCGTCGCCGGCCAGTTCGCGCGCCAACGGCAGAAACGCTCGGGCGCAAGCGATGTGCGCTTCGATGACCGCATCACGCTCGGCCACGATCGGCGGAAGTGCCTCCAGTACGGCCAGCCGCTCGTCCGGTACGACACCACGCAGGCGCAACGTGCCGCCTCGCCCGCGTACGTCCTCCCAGGTCGTCTGGACCAGCATCGCCCGCAGCAGACCGGCCCCGGACGAGCCGACGACGTACTCTTCGCGGCCGATGACCAGCGGCAGCAAGCCCAGCACGCGCAGGAATTCGCGGGCGGTCGCGGCAACTCGCTCCGGTGTCGCGGGCTCGTTCTCTTCCGGCGCCGACGTCGACAGGCCACCGCGATCGACGAGCAGCCGGATGCCGGAGTCGGGAATCTCGGCTGACTCGACGATCACCGTGTCGAAACGCTGCCAGTCGGCGGTGACGTGCACGTAGACGACGGCGCGGGGGCCGTTGATGGATTGCCGCAGCACGACATCGGCGATCTTCGCGACCGTCGTGTCCCACTTCTCGACGTACGCGTCCCAGTCGTTGACGACGATCGTGAAGTCGAGGTCGCTGAATTCGTCGCCGCCACCACGCCCAACGCTGCCGCCGAGCCAAGCGGCGCGTACGCGTTGGTCGGCGCTCAGCACCTCGACGAATCGCTCGATCAGGTCGTCCCGCATCCATCCCCCTCAAGCGAAGTTGATCCTGGAGTTAGTAGCACGACACGCCGTCGACGCGTCAACTAACTCCAGGATCAACTGGGGTTTGGGAGGGGCCTGCAGGGTTTATTCGGGAATGACCAGCTGCTGACCCGGGCGAATGTGATCAGGGTCGGTGATGTTGTTCGCCGAAACGATCTTCACGAAATCGGTGCCCTGGCCGTAGAGCTTCTCGGCGATGCGCCACAGCGAGTCGCCCTTTGCCACGGTATAGACACGTCGATCACGGGGCTTCGCGCCGGATGCGGTACCGGATGTATAGGTGTTGCTGGCCCACAGCGGGCGTGCGGACGAGGCCCCCGGGTGAACGACGAGGTTCCCGTCGTCCTGCAGCTTCAGCGATGCGCCCTGGTGACCGGGTGTCTTCGACGACCAGACCGGCGTGCGCTTCGCATACACGACGAAGTCGCCGTCATCCTGCATGGCGAGTCGCTCGGCGCCGTCCTTCTGCGTGTTCGTTGCCCAGATCGGCCGGCTTTGGTCGTACAGGACCACGTTTCCGTCCTGCTGCATCTTGAGTTCGAAACGTCCGTTGGGCGACTTGAGAGACTGACCCCGGATCAACTCGCCGCCCCCACCTAGTGTGTCCATCTGGCTCCCATTCCACAGGACTGAGAAGATCCGACACCATCGAGCGTAAGACATGTCCGATATTTCATGATGTGCTTTGGACAACAGAAAACCAAGATCAAAGCCCGCTTGTATGCGTGCCTGCGGGATCGTCGTTGTCGCAATGCACTGAGGTGGCATACTTCGCTCGACAGGTGCAAGGGCATTTGATAATCCCCAACCAGAGGTTCCGATGACGATTACCACATCGAACGCTGCCGTCACTGCCATGTCGACGGAGCAGCGCGAACAGTTCGAGCGCGACGGCTACCTGGTGATCAAGGGCGCGCTGAGCGAGTCGGAGGTCGACTTCTACGCCGGCGCTCTCGACCGCTACTACGAAGCCCAGATCGCTGCCGGTTCGGTCGCTCCCGGCGCATCCATGCACCACCTCGGTGCGGTGTCGAACATGCCCGAGGTCGTTGGGCTGATCGATCACCCGAACACGTTCCCACTCGTCTGGTCGATGCTCGGCTGGAACGTCCACATCTACCATTCGCACCTCGACGTGCACCCGCAGATCAAGGCCGCGAAGCCGTACCGGTTCGAGTGGCACCAGGACGGCGGCCGCCAGAACCGCGAGCTCGAGACCGATCCGCGCCCGCGCCTGTCCGTCAAGATCGCGTACTGGCTCTCCGACGTATCCGAGCCCGGCCGCGGCAACTTCAAGGTCGTCCCGGGCAGCCACGTGACGAACCGGATTTCCGGCCCGCCGCGCCGCGACGTCGAGTGGCCGGAGCCGGAGGGCTCGGTCGAGGTCTGCGCCTCACCAGGTGACGCCGTCTTCTTCGACCGCCGCCTGTGGCACACCCGGACCGACAACTACTCGGACATCACCCGCAAGGGCATGTTCTTCGCGTACTCGCACCGTTGGTCGTTCGCTCGGGACGAGAACGACGCGCTGTACGAGACCGCCGAGTTCGCCGGCTTCTCGCCGATCCAGAAGCAGCTCCTCGCGGCGAAGCTCGCGGCTCCGGGCGAGATCCCCGGCGACCACCAGTGGGGCCACTACCCCGCGACCACGCCTTTGCATGGGTTCCTCAAGTCGAACGGCCTTCTCGACCCTTCTTATCCGCCTCTTCAGCCTTAATTTATTGCTTACGGTTTAGGGCTCTGGCCGACCTTGCCTGCTCCGGGCGGTCGGGCTTGATCCCTCCGCGGGCAAGGTCGGCCAGAGCCCCCCGTGGTCCAGGTAGTACCTGACCGCGGGGGGCTTTTATAAACACCCACGTCCTCGTGGCAACATTTCGGTCCTACTGATACTGGAGTGTTCGCACGACTGGCTCGCTTCGATGCGTCACCTAACCAGGATCAACTTTGTTTGGGGTTGTTTGAGGGGCACGGCGGGTTAACGCGAGTGATACTTGGGCATGATCGCGACTACAACAAGCGGTAAAGTCCGAGGTCAGACATTCGACGGCGTCACTCGATTTCTCGGCATTCCCTATGCCGCCAGCCCTACCGGGGCGCTTCGTTTCCAGCGGCCGCAACCGCCAGAGCCCTGGGAGGGTGTCCGCGATGCGATCGAGTTCGGGCCGACGCCGCCGAAGCCCGGGTACCGCGAGCCGATCGCCACGATCCTCCGCGAGACCGAAGTACCGGGCGACGACTGGCTCTCGGTCAACGTCTGGACCCGGGACCTGTCGGCCACTATGCCGGTCATGGTGTGGATTCACGGTGGCGCGTTCGTCAACGGAAACTCGACGATCCCGGTGTACGACGGTCAGGCATTCGCCCGCGACGGCGTGGTCTTCGTCAGCCTGAATTACCGGCTCGGCGTCGACGGATTCGCGTACCTGCCGGATGCACCACCTAACCGCGGGCTACTTGACCAGGTCGCGGCGCTGGAGTGGGTACGCGACAACATCGCGGAGTTCGGCGGCGACCCGGCGAACGTGACGATCTTCGGCGAGTCGGCCGGCGCGATGAGCGTGACGACGCTGATGACCATGCCGGCCGCGCGCGGCCTGTACGCGAAGGCGATCACGCAGAGCGGCGCGGCCCAAGCGGCGGCGAGCGCGGCCGACGCAACCCTGATAGCGAACGCGCTCGGTGAGGAACTCGGTTGCGAGGCACTCGCTGCGAATCTGGCCGGGTACGACCTCGACAAGCTGATCGAAGCGCAGACGACGGTGACGCTCGCGATGCAGGTCGACCCCGACCCGGAACGGTACGGCGCGACGATCGTAGGAAGCGCGATGGCGTTCATCCCGGTCGTGGACGGTGATGTCGTGCCCGTACATCCGATGACCGCGATCGCCGCCGGTGCGACCGCCGACATCCCGCTGCTCACCGGAACGAACACCGACGAGAACCGGCTGTTCCTGGTTCCAACCGGGCTGGCCGCGATGGTCGACGATGACGTTCTCGCGGTGATGAGCCAGCGGATGGGCATAGCGCCCGAGGTGGTCGAGCTGTATCGCGGCAACCGGACCGATGCCACGCCAGGTTTCGTGCTGTGCGCGTTGATGACCGACGGATTCTTCCGGCGCGGCGCACTCACAGTGGCCGAAGCACGAGGCGGTACGCCCACCTGGGTCTACGAGTTCGCCTGGCCGGGAGCGACGTACAACATGGGGGCCTGCCATGCGCTGGAAGTCGGTTTCGTATTCGACAATCTCGTGTCAGCCAGCGCGGACGGCTTCCTCGCGCTGGACCCGCCGCAGGCACTGGCCGATGCGATGCACTCGACGTGGATCTCATTTGCGAAGGACGGAACGCCGGGTTGGCGGCCGTTCGATGAGGCGTACCCCGTGATGGTCTTCGACGGAGACGGCGCGCGACTGGCGCTCGATCCGCGCGCCGACGAGCGCCGGGCGTGGTCTAGTGCCTGGTCCGACTCGTGGCCGGGTGCCTCGTCGGATACCTCGTTACGGACCTGACGGCAGGTCGGCACGACCGTCCACATCGGTGGTCGGCCGTGCCGCGACCGAGGTCCTTAGAGCAGACCGATCATCGCGCTGCACTTGGTGTCCATGTGGCCGGGTGCCGGGTGCGCGGTCGCCACGACCGGCTTGGTCACGACCTGCATGGTCGCAGCCGGCTTGGCCGTCACGGCCGCCGTCGCCGACCCTGGTAGCGCGAGGCCGACGATTATCAGGGCCCCGACGCCCAATACTGCTTTCGTTCGCTTCATGTCGAACTCTCCTCCAGCACGGACGAAGTTCATCGTCGAATCCATGCTGTCACGGTCCTTACATGCTGCCCACCCTCGCATTTGGACTGGCACGCGGGCCCTCGCGGTGCCAATATCCGACTCCACGCCAGGTTCCGCGATGCGCTTTAAGCGTTCACAATCGATGTAAATTGCCGCTGGCCTGGGGGAGGTCGCAGTGGAAATTGATGTTTACGGTCGCGTCGTGGTCGGCGTGTCCTCGACACTGGCCGGTCTGCACGCGCTTCGATTCGCTATCGACCAGGCCCGCCAGAATGGCACGACGCTGCTGGCGGTGCGTGCATACCGCGCCAGCGGCACTGGAAACAGCCTTCGCCCGATTGCCCGCCAGGCCGCGATCGCCGACGTCTATGCAGCGTTCAACGAGGCCAACGGCGGTACGCCCGACGATGTAACGACCGTGATCGTGGCGCGTGAAGGAACACCGAGCAATGTGCTGGTGGCCGAGGCTTCCCGGGAGGATGACCTGCTCGTACTCGGCGGCTCCGGCGCTCGACGATTCGGATCGCTGCAGCGTGCCGCATGTTCGCAGCGCTGCGCCCGATTGACGGTCTGTCCGATGGTGATCGTTCCGCTGCCTGCGTATGTGCGGACGCGATCGACCGGACGACTGGCCCGAGCGCTGGCCGCCGAGGTGGGTCGTTTCCTCGTACCGATCGACCGTCATCCGCCGGCCGACCCCAGTTGACGACGATGCTGAAGTGACCGGCGAGGTCTCCGCTGGCGAGCCGATTGCGTACGCATAGAAAACAGGGTCACTATCGTCAGTAGGACGATCGGTGGTCGGAGGTCATGGCCAATACGTGGCTCGCTCAGGTCGGATCGGACCCGCAGGCGCGGGCCCGGGAAATTGGGCGGGCGCACTCCGAGTTCATCGCATCCAACGCGTTGACCGGCGTTGCATCCGGCGTCCGTACGGTCGTCGCGCAGTCCTGGAAACGATCGTCCGAAGCGCACGTCGAGCAGGCCGGCGATCCGCCAATCACGCTGGCCGATGCGGATCTCACGGCGTACCGGTCGAAGCATCCGCTCTCGTCCGTGATCGGCGTACTCCGCCAGCTCGTAGGGACCGTCGCCGAGGAGGGCGAGCATCTGATGGCGGTCTCGGACGCGGGCGGCCGCCTGCTCTGGGTCGAGGGTCATCGAAGTGCCCGGCGTAAGGCGCAGCAGATGAACTTCGTCGAAGGCGCGCAATGGGACGAGACCCATGCCGGTACCAATGCGCCGGGTACCGCGCTCGCGCTCGATCACGAGGTGCAGATCTTCGCGACCGAGCATTTCCGGCCGACCGTACAGGCATGGACCTGCTCGGCGGCTCCGATCCACGATCCGGCGACCGGACGGTTGCTTGGCGTCATCGACATCACCGGCGGCGACGGCGTCGCGAACCCACTGAGCCTCGCGCTCGTACGCGCTGCGGCCCGCGCATCCGAGGCGGAGATGACGAAGGTACGGCCATCCGGACTCTGGGTGCCGCGGCCTCGGGAGATCAGCCGGCTCACCACACTCGGCCGCGGCGACGGGCTACTCCGGTTGGACGGTCGAGAGCTGCGGCTGCACCGGCGGCACACCGAGATCATGGTGATGCTCGCGCTGCATCCGGACGGCCTCACCGGCGAACAGCTCGCATCGATGCTCTACGACGATCTCACGAATCCGGCCACGCTTCGCGTGGAGATCAACCGGCTCCGCCGGGCCATCGGAGATTTGATCACCTCTCGCCCATACCGGCTGAATGATGAACTGACCGCCGACTTCCTGGAGGTGGGGGCGGCCTTGCGCGCCGGCGACCTGGCCACTGCTCTCTCCGCGTACGCCGGACCGCTGCTCGCCGGTTCGGAAGCTCCCGGCGTCGTCGAGCAACGAAGCTGGCTGGATACTCAGATCAGGGCGGCCGTCCTCGCGTCGAGCGTCCCGGAACTCGTCCGGACTTGGGCCGATCGGCAGGGCTTTGACGACCTGGCGGTGTGGGAGCGACTGATGACGATCGCTCCGATCATGTCCACCGATCGAGCGATCGCGAGCGCTCGGGCCGAGAAGCTGCGTACCGAGTACGGCCTGAGTAACGTCCATGCAACGTTTCCGAAACTAGCGTGACCGCCATCACCTGACCGTCCAACGAGGGGCGGCAGTCGTTGACGGAGGTCACCTGCATGACCGATTTTGCGGCGCCCGGCGCACCCGGCGCCAAGATGAGCTATCTGCCCCGCTACGACAACTGGATCGGCGGACAGTTCGTGCCGCCCGCCAAGGGGCAGTACTTCGAGAACCCGAGCCCCGTGACCGGCGAGACGTTCTGCGAGATCGCCCGGGGCACCGCCGATGACATCGAGCTGGCGCTCGACGCTGCCCACGGCGCGGCACCGGCCTGGGGACGCACGTCGGCCGCCGAACGCGGCAACATCCTCAACAAGATCGCCGACCGGATGGAGGCGAACCTCGAAGCGCTCGCCGTCGCCGAGACGTGGGAGAACGGCAAGCCGATCCGCGAAACCATGGCGGCCGACATCCCCCTGGCGATTGACCACTTCCGGTACTTCGCCGGCGCGATCCGCGCGCAAGAGGGCTCGCTTTCCGAAATCGACGACGACACCGTCGCGTACCACTTCCACGAGCCGCTCGGCGTGGTCGCGCAGATCATCCCGTGGAACTTTCCGATCCTGATGGCGACGTGGAAGCTCGCGCCCGCGCTGGCGGCCGGTAACTGCGTCGTGCTGAAGCCGGCCGAGCAAACACCGGCATCGATCCACTACTGGATGAGCCTCGTCGCCGATCTGCTCCCGCCGGGCGTCGTGAACATCGTGAACGGCTTCGGCATCGAGGCCGGCAAGCCGCTCGCGTCGAGTCCTCGGGTCGCGAAGGTCGCGTTCACCGGCGAGACCACGACCGGGCGACTGATCATGCAGTACGCCTCGGAGAACATCAAGCCGGTCACGCTCGAACTCGGCGGCAAGAGCCCGAACATCTTCTTCGACGACGTCAGCAGCGCGAACGACGACTTCTACGACAAGGCGCTCGAAGGCTTCACGATGTTCGCGCTCAACCAGGGCGAGGTCTGTACGTGCCCGTCCCGCGCGTTGATCCAGGAAGGTCACTACAACGCGTTCCTGGAGGCCGCGGTCGCGCGTACCGAGGCGATCGTCTCCGGTCACCCGCTCGACCTGGCCACGATGGTCGGCGCGCAGGCGTCGAACGACCAGCTCGAGAAGATCCTGTCCTACCTGGACATCGGCGTGAAGGAAGGCGCGAAGGTTCTCACCGGTGGCGCCCGTCGCGAGATGCCTGGCGAGCTGGCCGGCGGCTACTACGTCCAGCCGACCATCTTCCAGGGCAACAACTCAATGCGAATCTTCCAGGAGGAGATCTTCGGGCCGGTCGTCTCGGTCGCACAGTTCAGCGACTTCGATGACGCGATCAAGATCGCCAACGACACGCTGTACGGCCTCGGGGCCGGCGTGTGGACGCGGGACGGCGGTCAGGCGTACCGGGCCGGGCGTGCCATCCAGGCCGGACGCGTGTGGACGAACTGCTACCACGCGTACCCGGCACACGCGGCATTCGGCGGCTACAAGGGTTCGGGCATCGGTCGCGAGAACCACAAGATGATGCTCGATCACTACCAGCAGACCAAGAACCTCCTGGTCAGCTACTCACCCAAGAAGCTGGGGTTCTTCTAGGCCATGCCCGACACCGAAGTGTCCCGAGTCGACGTCACGGAAGCCGCGGCGGAACTATTACGCACGCTGTACGCGGCCAACGGACCGCTGATGTTCCATCAGTCCGGTGGTTGTTGTGACGGTAGTTCGCCGATGTGTTACGTCGAGGGGGAGTTCCGGACCGGTGGATCGGACGTGCAACTCGCGGCACTGAAGATTGATGGTGTACCGGAAGCGGTGACGTTCTGGATGTCCACCGCGCAGTTCGAAACGTGGCGGCACACCCACCTCACCGTGGATGTCGTGAAAGGGCGGGGCGGCGGGTTTTCGTTGGAGGCGCCGGAAGGCATGCGCTTCCTGATCAGGTCGCGGCTGTTCACTCCGGAGGAGAACGCGACACTGAACCCGTAAGTAACGGCTGGACGGCCGGCCCCGAACGCGGGGCCGGCCGCTCTTTATGTGTGCGCGGCTCGCCGTGACGAGTTGGAAACTCGCCATTCACGCAATGTGCCGGAAACAGACACATCGGTCGGTTAGGCTCCGATCTTGTCCGAATTGTTACTCCGGTAATCCGGTTCTGGCATTCAGCCGTCCACGGATCGGGGGACAACCTTCGGGCGCGGCGACCGACCGGGGGGCACCATGGGTCCGAAATTGCAGAATGCGGTCGATCTCTACATTCACGGGCTTCGTGATGGGCATCTGTCGGCTGCGCTCGACAAATACGTCGTGACGGATCTGGTGGAACACTCCCCCGGCATCGCGAACGGGCGCGAAGGGCTCCTCAACGCGTACGAGCCGCTGGTCAACCGGCACTACCGGCGCAGCGTGCATCCGATGCGGGGGTTCGAGGACGGCTCGCTGGTCTTCCTGCATACGTTCATCACGTATGGCTGGCGCGAGATCGAGCACGTCACGATGGACATCTTCGACACCGACGAGGACGACCACATCGTCGAGCACTGGGGTGTCACGACGCCGCTTCGTTCACGAAGCGCCTCCGGCTGCAGTCAGATCGACGGCGCTCGGTGGGTCACCGATCGGAATCTGACCGTCCGCAACAAGCACCTGGTCGAGGCGTACGTCGCCAAGTGCCTGATCGGTGGCAACGATCCTTTCCGATACCTGTCGCACTGCATGGACCACGATCCGGATCCGGAAGTGCCGCGCCGGTACACCGACCTCGTACAGATCGCGGGGTCCGGCAACTTCGTCGCGGTTGCGGCGCGGGTCGATTCGGTCGCAGGTCATGGCCTCGCGACGGTGGATCTGTATCGGGTCGAAGACGGTCGGATCGTCGAGCGCTGGACCTCGATCGAGTCGTAATATGCGCACGTGGCTCATACCTGAGCCAATATTGCTTGCGCGTGGTGCCAAAGTGGTGCCATAGTGGTGCCATGGATTTGAGACCACACGTCGACAACCTCCGCAACGCGTTCACGGTCGCGGCCGAATCAGGCACCGAGTCCGAGCGCGCGCTGGCCGAACGGCTGTCGACGCAACTGGAGGCGGCCACCCGGCTCACGCTGCTCGATGCACTCTCGGACGCCGCCGACGAGATCACCCGCGAACTCGCACCCGGCTCCGTGTACGTGCGACTGCGCGGCCGCGAACCGGTGTTCGTCGTGACACCGGCGCGCACCGCCCCCGCCGAGCCGGCCGACGACCTTCCGGCAGCGGTCCCGCCCGCGGCAACGACGCCGGAGGGGGACGAAGGCGGTACGTCCCGGATCAACCTGCGCCTCCCCGACCACCTGAAGGCCGGCATCGAAGAAGCGGCGAACCGCGCCGGCCTGTCGGTCAACGCGTGGCTCGTCCGCGCCGCGGCCGCCGCGGTCGATGCGGGCAGCGCGCCGCGCCCGACGAAGCGCGGGGCCGGCCAGCACATCACGGGGTGGGTTCGATGACCGGCACGAGCGTCTTTGAGACGCCCGAGCCGATCACGATCGACATCGATCTCGTTATCGGCGAAGTCTGGGTCACCGCGAGCGACCGCACCGACACGGTCGTCGAGGTCCGTCCACGGAGCGAGTCGAGCAAGTCGGACCGGCGCATCGCCGACCTGACTACGGTTGACTACGCATCCGGTCGGCTCACCGTACGGGCGCCGAAGAACTGGCTCCGCTACAGCACGTTCAGCGCGGGACCGTCGATCGACATCGTCATCGACGTACCGGCCAGGTCGGATCTGCTTGTTGATGCGCACTGGGCGACGTTTCGCTGTGAAGGCCCGCTCGGGGAGTGCCGCTTCAACACGGGCGGCGCGATCCGGCTGGGCCACGCCGCAACGCTGGACGTCGATACGAGCGCCGGCGACGTGATCGCCGATCGAGTCGATGGGGACGTACGCGTCACGACCGGCTCGGGCAAGGTACGCATCGGCTCGGTCGGCGGCGTCTCGACCCTCAAGAACTCATCCGGCGAGTGCTGGCTGGGCGAGGCCGGCGGCGACGTCGTCGTCAACACAGCGAGCGGCGACATCACGATCGATCGGGCGCTCGCCGGAGTCAAGGCCCGGACCGCCTACGGAGCGGTCCGACTGGGCGAGGTCGTCCGCGGCTCGATCGATCTTCAGACATCGTACGGCGCAATCGACATCGGCATCCGCAACGGCACCGCTGCCTGGCTCGATGTCGGTTCACGCAACGGCCGGGTGTACAACGCTCTCGCCGAGACGCCCGGCCCGAGAGAAACCGACGAGACCGCCGAAATCCGGGCCAGCAACTCGTACGGCGACATCATGATCCGCCGCTCCTAACCCACCGCTCCACCGCACAACACGCCTCGCTCCGACGCGTGTCGCTCAAACACGCCCTCAACAGGAAGAAATGGGGAGTTATGTCCGCTATCAAGGCCACCGGCCTGCGGAAAACCTACGGCGAGAAGATCGTGCTCGATGGCATCGATCTCGACATCGCCGAAGGCACGACGTTCGCATTGCTCGGCCCGAACGGCGCCGGCAAAACCACGATGGTCCAGATCCTGTCCACGCTGATCAGGGCAACAGGCGGCCAGGCGTACGTCGCCGGTCACGACGTGGCCCGCGAGCCTGACGCGGTCCGGAATCAGATCGGCGTCACCGGCCAATTCTCGGCCGTGGACAACCTGCTGACCGGTGAAGAGAACCTGAGGTTGATGGCGAACCTGCGCCATCTCGACAAGGCAACCGGCCGTCGGCGTACGGACGAACTGCTCGAGCAGTTCGACCTCGCCGACTCCGCACGGAAACTCGCATCGACCTACTCCGGCGGGATGCGTCGGCGCCTCGACCTAGCGATGACGCTGGTCGGCGAGCCGAGCATCATCTTCCTGGACGAGCCGACCACCGGTCTCGATCCGCGCAGCCGCCGAACGATGTGGCAGATCATCCGCGATCTCGTCGCCGGCGGCGTCACCATCTTCCTCACCACGCAGTACCTCGAAGAGGCCGACGAGTTGGCCAACCGGATCGCGCTGCTGGATCACGGCCGGCTCATCGCGGACGGGACGCCGGGCGAACTCAAACGCCTTGTCCCCGGCGGTCACATCCGATTGACCTTCACCGACCTGGGCGAGCTCGAATCAGCGGTACGCACGCTCGGTGCCGTGACCCGCGACGACGAAACGCTCAGCCTCCAGGTTCCGAGCGACGGCGGCGTCCGATCCATCCGAGAGGTGCTCGACCAGCTCGATCGGGCATCGGTCGATGTAGCTGAACTCGCCGTACACACTCCCGACCTCGACGACGTATTCCTCACCCTCACCGGCCGTCCGGACCACGAAAGGATCAACGCAGCATGAGCACTCTCACCTATGCGGTACGCGATTCGACCACCATGCTCCGACGCGATCTCCTGCACATGCGCCGGTACCCGTCGCTGACCGGCATGCTGATCGGCATCCCCGTCATCCTTCTGCTGCTCTTCGTGTACGTGTTCGGCAGCACGCTCGGTGCCGGTCTCGGCGTCGGTGGTGGCCGCGCCGCGTACGCGAACTACGTCACGCCGGGCATCCTGCTCATCACGATCGCCGGCGTCGCACAGGGCGTCGCGGTCTCGGTCGCGATGGACATGTCCGAAGGCATCATCGCTCGCTTCCGTACCATGGCGATCTTCCGTCCTTCGGTGTTGACCGGCCACGTGCTCGGCAGCATCATCCGAACCGCGATCAGCCTGGCCGCCGTGCTCGGCGTCGCACTCGCCATCGGATTCCGGCCGAACGCCACGGCCATCGAATGGCTCGCCGCGATCGGCGTGCTGTTGATGATCACGTTCGCCGTCGTCTGGTTCGCGGTCGCCTGCGGCCTCGTCTCGGACAGCGTGGAGACGGCCAGCAATCTGCCGATGCCGCTGATCCTGCTGCCGTTCCTGGGCAGCGGATTCGTACCGACCGACTCGATGCCGACCGCGGTGCGCTGGTTCGCGGAGTACCAGCCGTTCACGCCGGTCATCGAGACCCTGCGCGGGCTGCTCCTCGGTACCGCGATCGGCAACAACGCGGTGATCGCGATCGTCTGGTGCATCGTCATCTCGGTCGGCTGCTACGTGTGGGCGAAGAGGCTCTACAACCGAGAGCGGGCTCGCACGTAAACCGTTCAGCGTTCGTCTTCGCTGGTCAGCGCTCGTCGGAGAGATCGGGTAGTCCTGCGGCAATTCGCAGGCGCCGGAACTCTCCGGCGAGCGCTTGCGGCGGATAGTGCGCATTCAGACCGCTCGGATTCGGGAGCACCCAGATTCGAGTCGCGCCGATCATTTCCGACTGGAGACCAACAATCGCATTTGGTACGCCAAACGCGGCCCGATATCCCGTCACTCCGAGCATCGCGAGCCAAGCCGGGCGACGTGCCAGAACGCGCTCGCGAAGGAGACTGCCGCCCTCGACGTACTCCCCCTTGGTCAGCTCTTTGACGCCGACGGTCGGGCGCCGAATGATGCTGGTGATTCCGATTCCAAGACTCAGAAGTTCGCGTTCCTCGCGCGCGGCCAGCAGTCGAGGAGTGAATCCGGCTCGATAAAGCGCAGGCCAGAGCCGATTTCCGGGAGTGGCGAAGTGGTGTTGGTCGGCTGCGGAGGACAGGCCGGGGTTGATTCCGACGAGCAGAATAGTTAGGTCGTCGGCGATCAGGTCGGGTAGGACCGCGCTCCGGGCGGCCTCCAGTTCGGCCCGCCTACGGGTACGGCGATCACCGGTCATCGGCAGTCCACCCTGCTGCTTTGAAGTGCCCCCGGCAGGAATCGAACCTGCGACACACGGTTTAGGAAACCGATGCTCTATCCCCTGAGCTACGAGGGCGGGGAGGACTTGAGGATACCGGGT
>CAWHRE010000006.1:0-223902 GCA_963831705.1 uncultured Actinomycetota bacterium
ATGCCGAGTTTGATCAGCTCTTGTAATGTGTCACGGCGTTGTAATTCCTGTTCGCTCAGGTTCTGGGTAGATGCGGGTTGCATGGCGCAAAAATAAGTTAACGCAGTGAAGGCTGTACCGGCTCAATATGTGTCAGCACGCCGGCTACATTCCGGCTGGAATAAAATCCTTGACATTGTGCGCAATCGCATGTCCTTCGTGCACCGAAATATTTCCGGATACTTCAATATGAATATCGACGTAATAATAGAATCCCATTTTCCGAACGTAACATTTCTCTACCCCGGCAACGCCATCAACCTGCTCCGCGAGTCGCCGGATATCATCCACCAACGCCGCAGGTTGCGCAGCATCCATCAACTCGGCGAATGCCGGCTTAAAAATCTGGAACGCGTTGTAAATGATGATGCACGCAGCCACCAAGGCAGCCCAGTCATCGGCACTTTCATAACCCGGGCCTTTCCATATGGCGATGCTGATCCCAATAAATGCAGCGAGCGACGACAGTGCGTCGGAACGATGGTGTTTCGCTTCGCTGCTCAATGCCATGCTCTGTGTCCGCAAACTTTCGCGTTTCATGAATCGAACCAGGATTTCCTTTAACACGATTACAACAGCGAGAACAATGGAGAATCCGAACGCATGCGGTGTTTCGTGCGGTGTCTGGATGAAATGAATGCTGTTGTAAATGATCAGCAATGCTGAACCGAATAAAACGGCACTTACAACAATGGCTGCCGCAGGCTCTGCTTTGCCATGACCGTATGGATGATTTTCGTCAGGACGACGTGCTGCTGTTTTCAAACCGATGTACAACACAATTGATGTTAAAATATCACCGCCTGATTCGATAGCATCAGCCACCAAGGCGTATGAATGTCCGACAATACCGGTCGCAGCTTTTACCAGGCACAACAAAGCGTTGATTGCGATTCCCCAAAGGATGATCTTAAAACCAGTCTCGAATGATCGATGCAAAGTCACACAACGAAGTTAATTAACCAAACTGCCGTTCGTCAAAACAACATCCATCGTATAACCGGTGCACAACCCTTTGATGGTAACAGTTTGACCTTTCTTTAGCTGACTTACTTTTTCACTTTCAGCCGGCAACATCGTACACGCAATACCAAACATCATATCCGTGGTACGCAACACGACAACATTTGCACCACTCTGGTCGGTTGATATATCGCCAATCGGACCTTTGACAGCGATTACTTTAGTCAGATATTTTTCATTCGCTGCTTTCTCATCCGATTCGAACGCGCTAAACAATGTACCGGCATCGATGGCCACATCCGCTTTGGTGGTTGAGATATCTTTTGAGGAACGATAGTATTCGGTAATACCGTACATCGCGCCGGCAACCATAGCGTACAATCCGATTGCAATTAACAACGCATAAATAATCAGCCGCGTGTGATGTCTCATAAATAACGAAACGATAGTAGTGATGCTACAAAGTAAAGCAAGATTCGATTCAATCCACCTGCAATCCATATGCGTTCGAATAAAGCATTCGCGGGGTGGGCTCTTCTTTATTCGCAAACAGTTGTCAATTATCCCGGTTGAACAAGATTATTTTTTTGTCTGCGATTGATGTGCTGATTTTCGCGGTCAATACATACATAATGAAATATTTTTTCCAAAGTTTGCTCGTACTTCTTTTCCTTGATCTCAGAACAGATGCGCAATCTGGAAATTGGCAATTGCAGACAACGTTTACGAACGTGACTTTAAATGAAATTTCATTCACTGATAGCTTGCAAATTAGCTCAGGCACCAGTTACCGATGATCCGATGATTGCAAAAACAATTGACGGTCAATCTGCCTGGATGGATGTTTCACCGGTTGCAACAAATTGCAGATTCTGGTCTTCTTGGTTTACGGATTCACAAAATGGTTTTGCAGTAGGTCGTTATAACAATGGCGGTGTCATTGCACATACGTCTGACGCTGGAATAACTTGGAACGTTAACACATCCGTCGCTCAGGAACGTTTAACAGGCGTTGCATTCGACAATCAAAGTAATGGTTTCGTATGTGCTAAAAATGGCTATGGTTTACGTACAACAAACGGCGCTAAATTGGCGACCATGTTCTTTTGGTACGGAGCCAAGATTTAACAGCGTTGTATTTTGTTGCGCCGGGAAAAGGATTAGTGGTCGGTCATAACGGCTTCATCGGCATAACGCCGGATGGTGGCGATACATGGAACGTCGTCACGTCACCATCGAGCAACGATTTCTAGCGATTCATTTCGTCGATATAAACAACGGATGGATTGCCGGCGATGCCGGCGTGTTATTGAAAACAACAGACGGTGGCTATTCTTGGACAGTTTCCAATTCAACAACGAACATTCCCTTGCTTGATGTAACGGCAATAAGTAGTTCCAAGGTATGGAGTGGCGGAGACAGCGGCGAGTTACTCATGTTTAATGATAATAACACATGGCTGGAATGACACAGCATTAACAAATTCAGCCATAACCGGCTTGTACGCCAGCGGTCAACATGCATGGCTAATTACGGAAGATGGAAATGTTTTCAGGTGGACCGGCAAAGCAACGGTTGACACCACAACGCACGACACTATTGCGACGTCGATAACCACCAGGCCGTTGTATTATTATGAAGGAAATGTTATTGTTTTGAAACACCTTGACCCTAATGTATCCACAATTTCTGTCTACAATGTGTTGGGTCAAATAGAATGCGTTCATGTACCGGCTATCAACAGTGCGTCGCAACTTCCACTCCCGCACACCAACCTGGCGTTATACTTGGTATCGTTGCTGACAAGTTTGGTAACATCGTCGGGACAATGAAAGTGATTCGTCAATAAGGCTAACTTATTTCGTCACCAATAATTTTTTTCGCTTCACCAGCAAGCCATTTTTTGAAATCCGAAGAACGCTCCGTGCTCGTAACGGTTTCATCCGGTGCCGCCGGCTTCAGCTCAATTTTGACTCGTGACTTCGGATATGCATTCATCCTGTCGATTGCGTCAATTGAAATGATCTACTGCCGATTGATGCGAAAAAATTTCGACGGATCGAGTAGGTGTTCGAGTTTATCGAGATGGTAATCGACGGCGTAACGCTTTCCTTCTTTCGTGTTGATAAAAACAATTTTATCCTGCGTGTAGAAGTACGCTGCGTCCGTGGTTTCAATCGTTTTTAATTGTTGGCCCACCTGCACCAGAAATCGCGTAGCGTAAGATTGTTGTTGATTATTTCGCTGTAGCCATTGCATCAGTTGCGATACGTTCGGTTCGGCGTTGCGGTTGCGATGAAATTTCTCCATTGCTTTTTTCAACTCCTCTTCTTTCACCGGTTTCAATAAGTAATCGACGCTGTTTACTTTAAAAGCTTGCAGCGCATAATCGTCATAAGCGGTAATGAAAATGATCGGCGCTTTAACGTCAACCTGTTTGAAAATATCGAAGCTCACTGCATCGGCAAGTTGAATATCCATGAATACCAGGTCAGGTTGAGGATTTGAACGAAACCATTCCACGGCGTCACTTACCCAGATCGAGCACAATCATCACTTCTGCATCGGGTTGAACGATGCTTAACAGCCGCCGAAAACGTTTCACCGCGGGCTCTTCATCTTCAATGATCAATACTTTCATACATCAGATTTTCTTATTAACGGAACATATACAGTAAATGTACTTTCTTTCAACGCCCGATGCATGGATTGGGTTGTATACATGCCGATCCTGTTTTTCACGTATTTTCAATCCAAGCCCTGTGCTAGATTCATGGATTGCTTTCGGGTTTACGTTGTTACGCACTTCAAGTGTCTGGCCGTTCACGGACATATGAATGCGAAGCGGTGTATCCCGCGAAACAATATTATGCTTGAACGCATTTTCCATGATGATTTGAAGTGTCAATGGTGGCAATACATAGTCGTCTTGCGAAACCGGAATTTCCTGTGTAACGGCGAAGTTGGAACCGAAACGCTTTTGCTGCAGGTATAAATAATTTGTCGTCATTAACAACTCGTGGCGCAATGTCACCAACGGTTGCTCCCTGATTTCAAGCATGTTCCTGAAGAAGTCTGACAGATGTTCAACGTATTCCACCGCACGATCCGGACTTTCTTCGATGATGTTGGTCAACGTATTAAAACTGTTGAACAAGAAGTGGGGATTAACCTGGCTGCGCAACGTTTCATATTCGGTTTGAAGTTTCCAATGCGCAACTTGTTGTTCCTGTTTTATGCTGCGCTCTCGTGTGCTGATTACAAGAACCAAAATAAATACAACAGCAAACGTTGCCAACAAATAAAACCACGCGGTTTGCCACCAAGCCGCCTCAATCGTAAACGCGTGCGTCGTGACAACCGATCCTGCGTATGTGTTCACCAAGCCTGCTCTTAGCTGCAAGTTGTAAGTTCCCTTGCTCAATCGCGGTAATAGAATATCGCGATCGCGTGTCGTTATCCAATGGGGCCCGCTGTAGCCTTCAAGTTTATATTGATAGACAAGGGCTGTGGGATCGGTGTTCCAAATACCGTACAAACCGGGCGCGAAGAAAGTTTTGATCGTATGGAAACAGATTTTGTGATTGGTGGTTATTACCGCTTTCCTCCACAGCTACCACGCTCAGGAGATTGAGCAAGGGAGCAATGTTCAAACGTGCATCGGGTGGAGTAAAACTCAAGAGTCCTTCACGCAACCCGATCCACGCTGCGCCGCCGCTCGTGATGTCGAAAGCATTAAGTCCCGTTTGCAAATCACTAATCCCCATTAGCCGACCATAAAACGAAAACTGCATAGTGAGCGTGTTTAGACATTCAATGCCGTCGTTGTGCATGATGATGACGTTACCGGTTGAATCCGCCACCAACCCGTTAATAAAATAATCATCCAGGCCTTGCGCCGTACTGTAGTTGATTGCTGTATCATTTTGCAAACGATAAATTCCATTACGGGCTGTCGAAACCCAGATCCGTCCGTCGCCCACCTGGTCGGGTGCTTCTGTACTGCGCTGACCTGGCCGTTTACCTGTGGCTGTTGGTCGACGGTGGTCAACGTTGGTCGCCGTTTGACGGCCCGATGACGGCCCAGACGGCCCACGGACGGCCCAGCCACGGCCCAGAAGTCGGCGCATGCAGGCACGTCGGATGGCATCTGATGCGTCAATCGTTCCTTGACACTCTCTCCGCGATCCGGGCCACTCCACGCCCGAATCCTGAGGAGTCATCCCGTCGCCTGTGCAACGCAATGCCGGGCCGGTGGTGGAGTGGCAAGCATGATCCACCGCTTGCCACTCCGGCGGCGGTCTGGCATCCCTTCGGGCAGGCGTCGGGATGGCTCCGGCACATCCTGTTGTCTGCCCGCCCGGCGAGGGCAGACTTCGACTTTGGTGGGTGCGCCACTACCTCGGCGGTTCGGTGTGGTCAGTCGGCGCATTCCTAAGCACCGGCGCGGGTACCCACGACGGTCCTCACGTTGGCGTGGCGCGCCTCGTCACTTACGGCGAGCTCCTCGAAGCAAATTTCGGATCATGATATAGACCGAATAACCGCCGATAAGAGCGCCCGCGAGACTGATCACGACAAAGACGGCGTCGCCGGTCCGTATCGACCGTACAAACTGGTCGACGCTCAAGACGGTAATGGCGCCGAAGAACCCGAAGAACACAACCGCAGCCTGAATGACTCTGAGGTCCAGGCGCCCGGACGCTCGCCGTTGCTGCGTTCATACCGCTGTCATCTTGTTTCTCCCGGTCATCGGGCAGAGACTAATCCTGCGGTCAGGAAATGACCACCGGCTTGCATGTCTCCTGCCGCATCGAGTCAGGGCCATTACGTATGGTTTTCAGGCCGCATACCGCTGTAAGGCATGATCTGTGACTATGAGCCGCGAATGGCACCTGTGCCGTCTGTGTCGCTGTGCTCACGTAGCATTCCGCCGATCGGTTCGAGTACCGTCCGCGCGCCGATGTAGTGCCGTCGTGCCGCCGGGAGCGAAGCGGCAAGGCGGCGCGGCGGATGGCGCGCACGGCCCGTCAGGGCCGTCTTGAAGACGTACAGAAAGTTTGCACAGACACGATCGGCAATGGCTGTCCGGTCTTGCTTGATGCATGACACATTGGCTTCAGATGATGCGTCACATTTCGCTGAGTGCTGTGTGGTCAAGACGATGCCGGCGTGGCGGCAGGTTCGATCCGGGTGAGGTCTGCGATATGTATGACCTGTCGTGCAAGAGAACGCGCACGTCGTGGTGTCAGTATCTGTGAACTGCGGTCCACCACGTAAAGCTGATCGCCTGTGATCATCCACTCCGGTAGTTTCTCGGTCAGGTGAGCGTGCTTGATCTCGCTGCCGACATGCCGGATGGCAGTTTCCGCATCGGTGCAGATCGTCCAGTGCAGGCGATCGAACTCGTCCTGCCCTGGCTGCTTGCGCGAGATGTTGGTTCGTCGACGCACGCCCAGGCGTGGATACGATTGAGCCAGATCGACGATGGCAAATAGCCCACTCCCTTTGGCTGGACCAGCGACATCAAGCATTCCGCTCGGCGCCCATGAGACGACACCGACTGTGACACGGGATCCATCGACAGCGCCGACCAGGGCTAACTTGACGACCGGCTCGGTTACACCAGGGGCTGTTGGAGTCCACGGCCAGGGTCGCGAACCGACCGCCGACCATCCTTCTCGATCGGCCCACCGCAAGACTGCACGGCGAGCCCACCTCACGTAGAGAATACCGCCAAACAAGATACAGAGGTACGCAGGCACGAGCACGAGCAATAGCGGGAAGCCGATCGCGGATACAGCAACCTTGATTGCGACCAATACGACAATCAGGCCGCAAATGCATGTGCTGAACACCAGGATTCCCGCCGCCGTCCGTATGCGGTCAGAACCGTTACCACTCGTTCGCACTGCCACCCCCACGCCAGCCTGGCCCGCAGCGACAATAGCTGGTCCAGCAAACTCGAACGATCTCGACGAGATCGTGCCCGGTTGCTTGGCTGCGCTGAGACCCGAGTGCGGAGCGAAACTTTGGCCAAGATCGTCTAGCCGATGTGTTACGCATCATCCGGCGCCAAAACGTCATGCATCAATCCAAGCCTGACAACGATCGGCAATGGCCGGAACGGTTGACTCATTTGATAGCAAGGCTGCGGCCTACCGACCAGCTGCCGCGACCGGCACGCCGCCGCCGACAGCCGTCTCGGGCAGCCGCTGTGCCTGGACTGCTACGACCACCACGGCCAGGTCGTCTGGCACCACGAAGCACCCGAACTGTGGCGCCGCACCATCCAACAGGTCGACCGGGAACTCCGCCGCCTCGGCCGCGCCCTGGGCGTGGACCTGCGCCGCCGCTACATCAAGGTCTACGAATTCCAGGTCCGAGGCGTCATCCACTACCACGCCCTCATCCGCCTGGACGGCTACAACCCCGACTGCCCCGAAGCCATCGTCCCGCCACCCCGCGCCGTCACCCGCACCCACCTCGAAGCCGCCGTCCGCGCCGCCTTCACCAAGACCGGCCACGTCTCGGCACCGCACCCGGCCAACAACGACCAGGGCTGGGCCATCGGATGGGGCGACCGCAAGGCTCGACGTGAAACACGTCAACGCACCCGGCGGTGAGGTCAACCTCGCCCAGGTCACCGGCTACATCGCCAAATACGTCACCAAAGGCACCGAGACCACCGGCCTCGACCTACGCCGCGTCGACGACCTGACCCTGCTGACGATCGACCCGGACACCCACACCGGCCGACTCGTCCACGCCGCCTGGAACCTCGGCGCCCACGAGCCCTTCGCCCGGCTACGCCGCTACGCCCACCAATACGGCTACGGCGGCCACATCGCCACGAAGTCCCGCCGCTTCTCCGTCACCCTCGGCTTCCTCCGCATGGAACGCACCATCTGGCGCCGCACCGAAGGCCACCCCGAAACGTGGGACGACACCGAAACCGACCTCGTCATCTACGAACTCGGCTACCAAGCCACCGGCTGGCACACCACCGGCGACGCCATCCTCGCCAACACCGCCGCCGCCCTCGCCCGCCAATACGCCGACACCAGCCGCGAACACCGCACCACCACCGCGCCGACCCAGCTCCCCGTGGCCGCTTGACACCTACGTGTCAACACCACGCGAACACGTTCATTGACAACTCCACAGCGACACAAACCTCTAGCGACTCGCCCGCCGCCGCCGCAGCCGCCCGCCAGGTCCACGCGAACGCAAACACCACAATCGCCGCTGGAACGAACCAGTCGGAATGAATTGCCTGATCAAGCCATGAATGCATGGGCCGCACCTTACATGAGATCAGCTCGGAAGGAGACCCAATGACAGCCGCAACAACTATCGAACCGCTCTGGGACGTCGACGACGTCTCGGCCTACCTCCGCGTCCCGGTCGAAACCCTCTACCTCTGGCGCAAGAAACGCACCGGGCCTCGTGCCTCGAGAGTAGGCAAGCACCTCCGTTACGACCCGGCTGACGTCGTGGCGTGGGTCAAGTCGCAGGCGGCATAGCCATGGCCCATATCGAGGACCGCTGGTATAGGTCCGTCAAGCAGCCGGACGACAAGACGATCCGACTCAAGTCGCCGTTGTTCGGCAAGGGCCTTCGCTACCGCGTCCGGTACATCGGTCCCGACGGGAAGCCTCACAACAAGTCGTTCCCGGATCGCGCCAAACGTGACGCCGAAGCTTTCTTGGTGACGGTGGAGTCGGACAAGCTACGTGGCTCGTACGTCGATCCCGCCGCCGGCCGAATTACCTTCGCCGAATACGCCGAGACTTGGCTCCGAACACACAGCTTCGACGAATCGAGCCGTGAGACGACCGAGTACAAGGTGCGCAAACATCTGGTCCCGTTCTTCGGAGCCAAGCAGCTCATCGCGATCAAGCCCGGACTCATCCGCGAGTGGGACAGCCAGATGGTGGGTTCCCTCGCCGTTGGGACCCGGTCAGTGGTTTTCGCCCACCTCCGCTCGATCCTCGGTGCAGCGCGTCGATGACGAGCGGATACCCAAGAATCCGTGTTCGGCGAAGTCGGTCAAACAGCCCCGGCCACGCACAGCGGCACGTCATCCCGTGGAAGCTTAGTGAACTTCGCGCCATACGGGCGGGACTCGCACCCCGCTACCAGCCGCTGCTCGACATTGGCGCAGGCTGCGGAGCCCGACAAGGCGAGATATTCGGTTTGATCTCCGACGACTTCGACTTCGACGAGGGCTGGATTCACGTCCGCCGACAGCTCAAACGTGTTCGTTCCCGGCTCGTCTACGGCCTTCCCAAGAACGACAAGGAACGCAAGATCCCGTTACCGGATTCGGTCGCCAGCGTGATCAAGACGCACCTGGACGCATTCAAGCCGGTGGAGGTAACGCTCCCGTGGGAAAACCCCCTCGACGGAGATCTCGTGACCCTGCCGCTGGTCTTCACGACGCCGCGTAGGGGTGCCATCAACCGGGCGACGTTCGACGGCAAGAGCTGGCATCCGGCACTCGTCAGAGCGGGAATCTTGCCGACCCGCGCAACCGGCATGCACGCTCTCCGCCACTTCTACGCCTCGGCGCTGCTAGACGCGGGGGAGAACATCAAGGCCCTTGCCGAGTACCTCGGCCACGCCGACCCGGCCTTCACACTCCGGGTCTACACGCACCTGATGCCCGCGAGCGAGAAGCGGGCGCGCGCCGCGATCGACCGGCTCTTTAGCGATGGCGTCGGAACGGTCCCGACGTCCTGACGACGTCCTACGGCGGCATCCAGCGCCTGTTGCAGCAGGTCAGGCGGCCTTTATATGGGAGAACCCGGCGTACAGGTCGACTCGTCCGTCGCCCTCATGGTCGAGTGCTTCTGTGCCCCGCTGACCTGGTCGTTTATCTGTGGGCGTCAGTCGACATTGGTCAACGTTGGTCGCCGTTTGACGGCCCGATGACGGCCCAGGCGGCCCCAGGACGGCCGCCACGGCCCGGAAGTGGGCGCATGCAGGCACGTCGGGTGGCATCTCTCGCGTCAATCGTTCCTTGACACCCTGTCCGCGATCCGGGTCACTCCGCACCCGAATCCTGAGGAGTCATCCCGTCGCCTGTGCATCGCAATGCCGGGCCGGCTGGTGGAGTGGCAAGTACGGTCCATCGCTTGCCACTCCACCGGCGGTCTGGCATCCCTCCGGGCAGGCGTCGGGATGGCTCCGGCACCATCCTGTTGTCTGCCCGCCCGGCGAAGGCACGGGTTTGTGCTCGTCCGGCCATATCCTCGTGCACATGCCCACCGCTGCTACATTTCCGCCGTGACGTACAGGCCGAGCCGGGGGACGCTGGTCCTTCAAAAAAACTGCTTCGGGTTCTTCGCCCTGCTCGATTTCTTCGGTGTCATCTCGGACATAGCTGGTCATTACCCGAGGCCGATGTGGCAAACCGTGGTCAAGACAGTCGGTGTTGTCATGTTTTCGGCGTTCGCTGTCCAAGCATTTCGGTCGTTGCGCAAGCGGTCGGATGCTGCGAATGGATCTGACTGACACGCGTTGTTGTCAGCGGTCGCCCTGTCGCTTCTCGGCGTCTCAATCGATTGGCGCGCCGATGCTGTGCCGTCGTGCCGCCGGGAGCGAAGCGGCAAGGCGGCGCGGCGGATGGCGCGCACGGCCCGTCAGGGCCGTCTTGAAGACGTACAGAAAGTTTGCACAGAGTTCGGGCCAGATCGGGCCGGATCAATGTCCGGCTCGGATTGACCACCACCCAGAGCCTCACAGATGCGTGACAGTTCGCCGTGCGTTCGTGGAACGAATGCCGAAGGTAAGACACGTTAGCGCAACTTTGCAGGTCTCCCCTGCGTCGATCTCACCGGAGCACGGTCACCACGAATACGTTGGCCGCCGTAACGGTTCCGCTCGTATCGCTGACGATTCGGTAAGGTCCAGGGCCGGGGGGTACATCCTTGCCGGTCGTATCGGTCCATCCGGCGGGGAACGCCCATGTGGTGGCGTAGGTGCCATTGCATCGCACGGAGCCCTTCACAGAACCGCTGGGATCGGTTTCGGTCACAGCCAGCGTCCGGGTCCCTGAGCAACTGAACACGAGCATGTACACCGTCCCGGGCAACCGGCCGGCCGAGGTCGATCTCTGGCACGATGCTGTTGGACAGCGTCGAGGACGCTATCGGGATTCCGAAGTCCGCGGGCGCTAAGCGCGGAAGGGCGGCTGAGTCGCAGCCCGGTCCGGGTGGAGGTAGGTGGTGACCACCAGTGCGGTGCTCAAGATCCCGAGCCCAATGCCCGGCAGCCCGAAGATCCAGCGTTCACCAGATTTGCGCTGTGCCTTGGACTCGAAGGCATCGGTGGCAATCGCCGGTGTAGTCGCTGTGCCTCGTCTCGACGGGAAACGCGAACTCTCGGATAGATAGTCACAGTCAACTTCAATAGCTTTCGACAACCGTTTAGACCGATGATCATCTAGCCGGGCCGTAACGCATCATCCAACACAATTTCGTAACGCCTCAATCCGAGCCTGGCAATGTCTGACCTGGATTGATCCGTTACAGATCGACTTGGATTGACGCTTCTATGGCTTGTCAAGTTCATATCGCTGGCAGAGGGGATCGCTGGCTCGTCGGTTCGAGGTACCCTCCGTCGCAGCCGCCGAATTTCGAGAAGGATGTAGTAGCCGAATATCGCGAGGCTGACAAGAAATGCGCAAGTGTAAGAGCGTGGGGTTTATTGCCCCGTAGGGGCTCATCACCCAGGTCCGCAACGAGGGGCTAATAGTCGGCGCGAGGAGCCCCGGTTCCGACACGGATTCAAATTCAGGAAAGTTCGGCGTCGGCTGCCGCCCGTAGCGCTGGCGGGTCGAATCGGGCCACATCGGCAAGGCAGTCCGACCATGGCGTTGTTACCAGTCTGTGGGCAAGCGCGGTCGGCGATGCGGCGCTGCCGTGGGGCACGTATCGGTAGTCCGGTCGTAGAGTTGCCGGTTCGGCGTCAAGCGCTGCGCGGATGGCCGGGATCGCGGCGAGTCGGTCGGCCCGGGCCGGATCCTGGTCACGTTCGTCGGCGAGGTACCGGCCGATGAACGAGGCGCTGAACGACGGCGCCGGCGGCAGCGCGGCTAAGGCGTCCGCAGCGGCGGCGAAGCTTCGTTCGTTGCCGACCGTGATGTCGCGGGATGCCAGTTCGGCCAGGATTCGCAGGTCGCGGTACCTCAGCGCCTTACGGTGCAGGCGCCGTGCCGCTGGTTGATCGCCGACGCGGTCGGCGAGTCGGAGCACGTTCACGGTGGTGTAGCCGGCCCACTCTTCGCGTTGCCGGTGCAGTCCCGCCTCAATGTCCGGCAGCAGCGATCGCGCCTGGTCCGGGGCGCCCGACTTCGCGTAGGTCCAGGCGAGATCGATCGCAATCTCGAGGATCACCGGCGGGACGTTGACCGCTTCCGAGTGGAACACGTTGGGATCGCCCGGATCGGCTGTTCTTCGGGCCGCCACGATGTCCGCGATCCGCAGCGCCGAGCCAGCGTTGCCGGTATCGGCCAGCCGGTGGGCCAGGAACGCCAGTGCCTTCGTCAGAGACATCCCGTCGAGGCGCTGATAGGCGGAGCGTTCGGCGGCCGCGAAGTGATCGGCGTAGGTGAGCATCTCAACATAGGTCAGCGTCCAACGTCCCGCACCGACGCGAGCGTAGGCGTCCATGCATCGCTCCGCCGCATCGAGCCGTCCGATGTCCATCAACGCGAGGATGAACATCGGCCAGTGGCCCGGCGCCTCGCCGTCGACGGTGGAGGAGGCGGCCAGGTCGACGAACGGATCGACGCACTCCGCCGGGAGTACGCGCGCGACCGCGGAACCGAGTTCGCAGCAGCGCGACAGGCGGCTCTCGTCGTCGGGAATCAGCGCCACCAGCGAGACCGCCCGGTCGGCGGCCCTACGGCCGCGGTCGATATCGCCGACGACACCGAGGGCGGTGATCAGATCCCGTACCGCCCATACCATCCGCGCCGCTCGGTAGCCGTCGTCGTCCGGCAGCGCTCGCCACGGCCGATCGGCGGGGTACCCGACTCGAAACCAATCGCGGAGTGCGACATCGCGGCGCCACGCACGCAGGACGACGTCGGTCAGGTCGAGCGGATCGGCCTCAGCCACGGTCCGAACGTCCGCGATCAGCCGGGCGATCTCGGGCGTCGGGGCATCGCCATGTAGGTGCACGGCGTCATCCAAGCATGGTCACCAGCCCGCTTGTGCCGAAGCTTCTAGAGGCCGAGTTGGACCGGATGGGTCGGCGTGCCTGTATTGAGAAGCGCCGTCAAGGGCGTGGCGAGGTCGCGGGGCGAAAACAGCTCAGGGCCGGCGTAGCTGACGATCTCCGAGAGCTGCCACCAGCGGAATGCGTCCAGGTTTTCCTCGGCGGCGAGTTGGTCGTCGGTCAACTCGCCGCGCGGCTGGAAGTGGCTCGCGCGGATAAGGAAGTAGTCATTGATGATGCCGTCGAAGCCGTGCGCGTGGCCGGCGGCGACGACTTCCTGGTGCCAGACGTGTGGCGGGTCCACGGTGATCGTCAGACCTGTCTCCTCGCGGAGTTCGCGACGCAAGGCCGTCAGCGGATCCTCGCCGGGTTCGATGCCGCCGCCTGGTGCCGCCCATACGCCCTTCGCCTGGTTCGGCACTGCCGGGTGAGGGAAGACGAACCGGCACAACAGTATGCGGTCATCCTCGTCGAGCACGATCGCACGGACGGACCGACGCAGGTTCGGCGTCATCGTTTGTCGGCCGCGGCGGCGTGGCGAACGATGATCGACATATCTGGAGACTATCAAGCCCTCGCTCGGTATTTAGCGGCCCCGACAGCGCTGCGGATCTTGGCAGCGTTCCGCTTGATCGAGCTCATCACCACCAGCCTGAGCATGTCGCGCTGGCGAGGTTCGGCGTAGAGCACGAAGTCGTTGTATCGGCTTATGCCAGGACGGTCTCCGGCGGTGACCACCGCGTCCCGTACCGCGACGAGCTGGGCCACGGTCATCTCCAGCGGGCGTTCTTTCGGCTGGTAGGTGGCGCCGAGCGCGTAGTCGCGACCCGGTTTGCGAGTCATTTCGATGTGGCAGCCGAGCACGTGCGTGACGGTTCGGGCGGTGGTGAAGTCGACCAGCCGGCTCAGCGTGTCGCGATAGGCGGCCACGTCGAAGACGTACAGCCGACCGGGGATAACCGTGTCGCCGGTGAGCAGGATGCCAGTGTGCGGGTCGTAGATCGTGATGGCGGCGGCGTGATGACCGGGTGAGCCGATCAGCTCCAGAAGTCGGCCGCCCAGATCGAACGTGACCGTCTGGGCCGGCCACCGGTCGTCGAATCCGAAGAACGACCGCATTTCGTCGCCGTCGCGCGGCACGACCTGGGTGGCCGCGCGGCCGGTGAACTGTGCGTCACCGGCGACGTGGTCGGAGTGTCCGTGGGTGTGTGCGACGACCAGTTCGTAGCCGTCACATGGATGCACGGACAGCCATTGATCGATGAGGTCATCGACGGTAGCGCGGAGCGGGAAGGTTTGCGGATCCTCGGTCGCGCCGGTGTCCACCAGCAATGCCCGCTGGGCGCCGAAGAGCAGGAACATGAATGGTGCCTCGTACGACAGCGTCTTGCTCTGCCGCATGATCACGGTGCTTTCGTCGTATCGGTAGATCTGGATCGGCGGCTCCGCCGGGTGTTTCTTCGTTGACCTGCCGTGCCGCCACGCGACATCGAGCGAGTGGGCGTGAACGGTATTTGTCGGCTCAGGATTCGCGGTCATTGTCGGTCTCTCCCAAATCAAGGTCGGGCATGGGGGTGGCGGCCATGAAGTAGCGGACGTAGCGCCGATCCGGCGTCAGATCGGCTTGCGGTGAGCGACCGAGGTACGGCTCGATCAGTGCTTTCCATTGCGCCTTGAGATCGGTGGCTTCCTCTGCCGTCAGGATCGCCACCGCGGCGAACACGGTCGAGGCGTCACGCCAGGTCGGGTCGCTGTCGCGTTGTTCTCGGTTGCTGAGGATCGCTCTGGCCTCGCGCTCCACGACGGTGCGTAGAAGTTCTTGCTCGACCAGCGGATCGGAGCCGGCTATGCGCAGTATCGGGCGGGGCTCGGCCACCCTCCACTGCCGTTCGCGGCGGTCGCGGCCCGGCCCGGCGTCTTCGACAAACCCGTATTTCGCGAGCTGCCGAAGGTGGAAGGAGCAGTTCGCCTGCGGGACGCCGAGGATGCGACCGCACGTCGCGGCCGTTGCCGGACCGATTGCGGCCAGCAATTCGAGCAGATCCAGACGCAGCGGATGAGACAGTGCTCGGATCGCCTGTGGGTCGCCGATCTCCATATGTCAAAGACTACTTTGATAGTTACCGGAATGTCAAAGACTCCTTTGACATTCCGGTCGATTGACCGATCTCGGCGTTCCGGCACGCGCCGACCAGCGCCGGAGATAGTGTTCTTGGTCGAGCGGGCGAGTCGCTGACTCGTACCGTGCCGTCGTTGCGACGAAGGGCTGCGTGCGGCCGTCAGCCTCCTCACTTCTGCCTGGTGACCGCGCTATCCGTATGCCAACCACCCAAACCCAAGGAGCGGGCATGGCTACCATCCACATCACCAAGACGATGACCGTGAGCCCGGAACAATTCGTGGCCAGCCTGACCGACTTTGGCCCCGGTCGCGGAAAGGTATTCGGGAACAGCTCCGACAGTGACCTCAAGGTGTACTCGCAGAGTCCCGGCCACGCGGACGTCAAAGAGGGTTCCAGCGGAGTCTGGGAGCGGCTCGACTACGACTGGACCGATCCACGCCACGTCACGATGAAGACGGTCGACTCGAACCTCTGGAGCAACAAGTCCGGTCACACGTACAACCTTGTTCCCAAATCGGACGGTACGACCGAGCTGGACGCCGTGGTCGTGCGCGACGGCAAGAACTTCAAGGGCAAGTTCCTCGGCGCCATGCTCGGCCTGGCCGGCAAGCAGGTTCTCGGCGGCCAGCTCAACAAGACGATCAAAGCGATCGAGGCGCAGAACGGCGAAGCCAGTACGAAGCAGATGTGATTGTCGCGGGAGAGGCAGATCGGTCATGGCACTCGCGTACGACGTTTACGTCAATGAGCCACCACCGCAGGACGGCGTTCTACCGAACGGCGAGCGCAAGTTGTTCACGCCGATGGCGAGCACCCTGATCTACGGCGACGAGGATGCGATTCTCACCGATCCCGGCATGCCGTAGGACCAAGCGGAGGCGATCGAGGACTGGCTGGCCGAGAAGGATCGCAACCTCACCGACATCGTCATTACCCATGGGCATGGCGACCACTGGTTCGCCGCCGACCTGCTGGCCGATCGATTCGGCGCCCGCGTGATCGCGATACCCGGGACGATCGCCTCGATGAAGAACAACGTGGCCAGTCGACCCGTCCTTTGGGATGTCAGCTATCCGGGGATGATTCCGCCGACCGAAGTGATCGCGGTATCGATGCCGGACAACCTTCTGACGCTCGAAGGACACGACGTTCGGCAGATCGATGTCGGGCACAGCGATACCGACGACACCAGCATCGTCAGCGTTTCGGATCTGGAGCTGGTGGCCGCCGGCGACGTCATCTACAACGGCGCCCACATGTATCTCGGTGAAGGTGCCGTCGTCGGCGGATTTGATCCGTGGCGTGCGGCGATCGACAAGGTTGACGCGCTGGGCCCCAAGCACATCGTCGCGGGCCACCAGGACAGCCGGCTCGACGATGACGCCGAGCGAACGATCGCGTGGACTCGTGAGTACCTCGATGACGCCGATACGTTGCTGGCATCGGTGAAGACACCCGAGCACTTCTTCACCGCCAAAGTCGAGAAGTATCCCGAGTATCCAGGCCGCACGGTTCTGTGGTCCGGAGCGCGCGCGCTCTACGGCGTACGGGAGCATCCGAACGACGATCCGCGCAAGTACCTGGTGGCCGGATGGAAATGACCTGACCGGACCTACGTCGATTTCACCCCGACCGCGATCATGCCTCGTTTGGTGATCGTGATCGGAGTGCGCAATCGGTCAGCTTGCTCGGCCGCCGAAGCCTCGGATAGTCCGCGGCCACGCAAGTAGAGCGCGGCCGCATCCCGATCCGGCAGGTCGACCATCGGATCGTCCCAATGCTCGACCTGTACGCCTGCGAACACGCTGGCCAGGATCTCCGGACCGTTTTCGGCGTCGAAACTGCTCGCGTCGCCCCATCCCGGCACGATCTCGGCCAGCTCCGGATCGTTGAAGCGGCTCGGCGCGCAAACTGCGATGAGGCCGCCCGGCCGCAGTACGCGATGAGCCTCCCGCAGCGCATGCCGCGGATCGTCGAGGTGGTAGAGCATCCACAGCGCGGCCGCACCGTCGAATGTTTCGTCCGCGAATGGTAGAGCGAGCGCGTCCACCCGCGCTCCCGGTCGGGGCGCATCGCGTACGTAGTCGGCACGGTCGACGACGACGGTCCAGACTCCATGCGTCGAAAGGAGCCGGGCGAGCGCGCCGTTGCCTCCGCCGATATCGAGCACTCGTCGGCAGCCGCTCTCGGAGAGCAGCCGGGCCACGCCGACGTGGGTGTCGGAGCCACGCAAGAACCGGGCCGTCGCGAGCTGCGCGGCGGCGAATCGGTCCGGATCGGTGTCGTAGTCGACCGGAATCACGCGATCGGTCGGATCATCGGGCGGCAGGTCTTCACGTGCCGGCCAAGGCCGTTGCGGCTCCAAATAGTGGAGCTTCCGGCTGACTTTGCGAGGACGCTCTTCCGCCATGAACCGATCCCCTCGTACGAATTTCGCGAGAGCTGCCAGGATATGCGACCCGCGCGACCGAATTTGGGCCATCGATGAGCGGCGCGATGATCTTTCTGGTCTACCGGAGCCGACGCTTGTCGACGCTCCGAAGGCTGTGCAATCTCACTCATGACTAGGGTGGTGAGGGAGCGCTAAGCGGCGCCCGCGAGCTAGAGGGAGCAGCCAGATGGTCGGGATACCGGACGCAACCGAAGCGGCACGCGCGGCCGCGACCGTGTACGGCACATGGTCGGCCGACCGCCGCCGGGCCATGCTCGATGCGATCGCCGACGAGCTGGCCGCGCGCGCGGACGATCTCGTGAAGATCGCGATGTCCGAGACCGGCCTGACCGAAGCGAGGCTGCGCGGCGAGGTGGGACGTACGGCGGATCAGTTCCGGCAGTACGGCGCGTTCGTCGCGGAGGGACGTCATCACGACGGCCGGATGAGTGCCGGCGTCGCGAGCGGGGCCGATGTGCGAGCGGTCGTCGTACCGCTGGGTCCGGTCGCGGTGTTCGCCGCCTCGAATTTCCCGTTCGCGTTCGGCGTGGCCGGCGGCGATACGGCATCGGCGCTCGCCGCAGGCTGCCCGGTCGTCGTGAAGGGCCACCCCGCGCAGCCGGAGACGTCACGGGCGATCGCGACCGCCGTGCTGGCAGCGGTGCGCGCGTCCGGTGCGCCGCACGGCACGTTCGCGCTGCTCGACGACGCCAGCGCAGCAGCGTCGATCGCGCTCGTGCAGGCGCCGCCGATCAAGGCGGTCGGCTTTACCGGCTCGCTCGGTGGCGGCCGCGCGCTCCTCGACGCGTCGATGGCTCGACCCGACCCGATCCCGGTCTACGCCGAGATGGGCTCGCTCAACCCGGTGTTCGTTCTGCCCGGAGCGGCCGCCGACCCGGCATGGGCGAGCACGCTGGCCGCGTCGGTCACCGGCTCGGCCGGCCAGCTCTGCACGAAGCCCGGCCTGATCGTGTGTCCGGACTCCGCCGAGGGTGTCGCGCTCGCCGACGCAATTGCCGAGGGTGTACGCGCAACCGCCCCCGTACCGATGCTGACCGCGGGAATGGCGGCCGCGCATCGGGGCTGGCTCGGCCGGGCATCGCAGACCGATGGCGTCACGGTGCACGTTGACCTCGATGACGTCGAGACGCAGCCGTTCGCGCTCCGGGTCCTGGCCGAAGACCTCGACGGCGGCCTCCTGCAGGAGCATTTTGGCCCGACGGTCGTGGTCGCCACCGCGCCGATCGAGGACTATGCCGCGCTCGCATCGCGGCTGGAGGGCAGCCTGACCGCGACGCTCGTCGGTACGGACGCCGATACCGAGCCCGCAGCCGAACTGCTGCCGATCCTGAGCGGGATGGCCGGCCGAGTGATCTGGAACGGCGTACCGACCGGGGTCGCGGTCTGTGACGCGATGGTCCACGGTGGACCCTGGCCGGCCACGTCCGCGCCGTCGTCAACGAGCGTCGGCTCGGCCGCGATCCTGCGGTTCCTGCGGCCGGTCGCACTGCAGGGCGTACCGGCGGCGGTCGTCGCGGCCACCGGTTGGCTGGCGCAGTGAGCCGAGTTTTGATCACCGGCGCGGCCGGCGCGATGGGGAAGATGCTGCGTACGCGGCTGGCGCAACCCGGCCGGGTCCTGCGCTTGCTCGACATGGTGGAGCCGGAGCCGGGTGAGGACATCGAGGCGCTCTGGGGCGACGTGACCGCGCTCGACGACATGATCGAGGCGTGCGCCGACGTCGACGCGATCATCCACCTCGCCGGGGTATCCAGCGAGGACAGCTGGGAGCGGGTCTCGCACGTCAACGTGCCGGGTACGCGACAGGTGCTCGAGGCGGCACGCATCCAAGGCGTACGGCGGGTGATCCTGGCGTCGTCGAACCACGCCGTCGGCATGTACGAGCGAGCCGCCGAGGATCTGCCGGACGATCTGCCGCCTCGGCCGGACACGTATTACGGCTGGAGTAAGGCCGGGATGGAGGCGATGGGCCGCCTGTACGCCGACCGGTTCGGCATCGACGTGATCGCGACGCGCATCGGGAGCTGCTTCGAGGAGCCGTCGAACGAACGCATGCTCGCGACCTGGCTGTCGCCGGATGACGCCGGCCGTCTGTTCGAGGCGTGCCTGACCGCCGATCGTCCGGGCTTCACGCTGGTCTGGGGAGTCAGCGCGAACACTCGCCGGTGGTGGTCCACGAAGGTGGGCGACGAACTCGGGTACCGGCCGCAGGACGATGCCGAGGCGTACGCGCGCCCGGGCCTGCCGTCCAGCGACGAGTTCGACCTCAATCATGTCGGTGGACAGTTCGGCCGGACGACCCTCGGACAGCCAATCTCCTGATTGGGGAATGTCGGAGCGGTACGGCAGGATCCGACACATGCTTGCCGTCTCCCTCACCACGGTCGGTCACGTGTCCGTGGCCTTCGCCCTCACGTTCGTCCTCGGCTTCGAACGCGAACTTCGCGGATCTGCCGCAGGCGACCGCACATTCGCGCTGATCGGCGTCGGTACGGCCGTCATCGGCGTGCTGGCTCAGCAAGGCAACGCGTTGAGCATTCTCAGCGGTGCCGTTACCGGCGTCGGATTCATCGGGGCCGGCCTGCTGTTCCGGGGCGCCGACCAATCCGTCCCGATGGTGCATGGCGTGACCACGGCCGCGTCGATCGTGGCGGCCGGCGGTATCGGCGCGGCCGCGGGCGAGGGGCAGTTGTGGCTGGCGACCGTGGCGACCGCGCTCGTCATCATCATCCTTGAGATCCGCTTCATCCCCGGTCTGCGCGTGCTGGACGCCAGGCGCTGGGCCGACCGTTTCAAGAACGACATGGATCCGCACCACGGCTCGCGCTCTTCCGTAACGGTGACGGTGACCACGAGTTCGAACGATGCCGGGGGATCGCCGACGGTTCCGGCGATGCGCGCCGCACAGCTTGCCACCGCCGAGGCGGCGGACGAGGCCGCAGCGCAGTCCGAGCGTTCGTCAAACACGCCAGGAGGCGACACTGCGGGTTCGGTCGACACCGCCGCCCCGATCGACACCGCCGCCCCGATCGACACACCGACCCCGGCGGATGCGCCGGCAGACGCCGGGACGAACTAGGACGTGGAGTCCGGCTAGGGGAGCGGCACCGGCGGCAACACCAGGGCCACCCGCGCGCCGCCCAACTCGCCGCGGTCGATCCGGATCGTGCCGCCGACCGTCGTGGCCACTCGGACGACGATCGACAGTCCGAGGCCGGTCGAACCGTTCGACGACTCGCCTCGGCGCAGCGCTGACGGTACGTCCGCGATGCCCGGTCCGGCGTCTTCGACCACGAATCGGTCCGGCTGGACGTGGACCGCGAACGCCGTACCCTGCGGCGTGTGCTCGAAGACGTTGCCGAGCAGCGCGTCCACGGCGCCGATCAGGTCCTCGCGCGGCACGGGTACCCAGAGCGGCGTCTCCGCGCCGGTCACCTGCCACGGTCGCCGATGGTCCTCGGCGAGTACGGCCCAGAACGCGAGTCGGTCGGCGAGCACGTCGACGAGGTCGTTCTGCTCGTCGTCGCGCGTCGACCCCGGATTGCGCTGTTCCTGGATGATCGCGTCGACCTCGGCTTCGAGCGCATCGACCGCCTCCCGGATCCGCTGTGCGACCGGTCCGGCCGGGATGGCGTCGGCGTCCAGACGAAGCGCGGTCAGCGGCGTACGCAGGCGATGCGACAGGTCGGCAGCCAGTTCACGCTCGGCGCGCAGTAGTCGCACGATGCGGTCGGCCATCGTGTTGAACGCCGCCCCGGCGTCGGCCAGCTCGGACGTACCCCCGATTTCGACCCGCGTGGTCAAATCGGCTCCGAACTCGCGCGCCGCGTTGACTAGCGCCCGTGCGGCCGATGCGTGACGCAGCGCGAGCCGGTCCGCGAGCATGGCCGAAATCGCGATCAGAACGACCGCGAGTCCGGCGAACTCCAGCCATCGAGGCGCCACACCTGCGCGCAACGCGCTGTCCGGGACGAAAACCTCGATCACACTGGTACGCCCAGCCGCCGGTACCGCCTTCAGCAGCACCTTCCCGCCCGGTACGGACGTCGTGCGTGTCCCCGTGCCACGTACGGCCATCGCGGCGGCGGCGGCCTGAGCACGTACGTCACCGATCGGCAGGCGGCCGGGCAGGTAGATCGCGATGCGGGCGGAGCCGTCCGGCAGCCGCTTGATCGCATCCGCCACGACGTCTGACGAAGGGTCCGTGGCGACGACGCCGATCAGCGGGGCTGCCTGCTGCCGGGCGCCGTCGATCGCACGGTCGGCGGCGATCGCGTACAGCGCCCAGCCCAGCGGCGTGAGGATGGCGAGCGCGATCACGGTGGTCGCCGCGACGGTGAACCGGACGAGGCTCGGTCTCACACGGCAGAGCGTACAAAATATTGACCTTGATCTTTGGGATTGAGCGTCGTGGCGCGTGCATGATGGCAGCCGAATCGCGCGGGCGAGGCGATTTCATGCTTTCGGCTTCGTGGTACGAAGGGGTCATGCGGATTGACGTCGACAGCGGTGCGGGTGCGATGCCGCCGTATGCCCAGATCCGGACGCAGATCGCCGATCAGGCGCGGACCGGAACGCTACCTGTCGGTACGCGGCTGCCGACCGTCCGCGATCTGGCCGAGCAGCTTGGCGTGGCCCCCGGAACCGTGGCTCGGGCCTATAAGGAGCTGGAAGCCGACCGGGTCGTCGAAACACGTGGTCGCAACGGGACATTCATTGCCGCCGGTGAGGACGCCGCGACCCGCGAGGCATTCGCCGCCGCGGTCGCCTATGTGGCCCGGATTCGGCGCCTCGGCATGACCGAACGCGAGGCGCTGGCGCATGTCACGGCGGCGTTCCAGGCCGATTAGCCACCCGTTCGGGCGTGTTGAAATCCGAATTTTTCGGCCCACTGAAAGCACCGGTTTAGCCACCGATCGGCGGCCTGGGCGGGGATGTCAGTCGTATCGACGAGCCTGAAAACCATTACATAGCAAGGGATTCGCACCTTTTCGTGCTAGATGGCAGGGCAACTCGTCGCTTCTCAGTCGATAACTTCCTATGTGGAAGTCGTACGGCATTTGCAGTGAATCGGTAGCGCTTGAGAGGTTTGCGGTGCACAGTGATGTCATGAGCAGCAGCGGGATCGCCGCCTGGCACGCCGATGACGCGGAAATGGCGGCCCCCGCAGCCCACCTCGTCGACGCGGTACGCGCCGTGACGAGCACACCAGAGAAGTTCCCAAGGGAGGGACATCATGGCCGCAGCTACTAAGGCCACGATCAAGCCGGCTGCCCGCGCGGCCGGTAAGACCGTCACGGCTGCGAAGAGCGCCGCGACGAAGACCACCACCGCGAAGAAGGCCAGCCCGGCGAGGAAGACGGCCGCGAAGAAGGCACCCGTGACCGGAGCGCTGGTCCGCAGGTCGCCGGCCAAGAGCTCGTTGGCTCCGGCCAAGACGGCGAGTGCCGCAAAGAAGGCTCCGGCGACTCGGACGGCGGCGAAGAAGACCACTACCGCTGCCGCGAAGAAGACGACGGCGGCAAAGCGGACGACCGCGGTCAAGAAGACGGCTGCGGCGAAGACGACGCCCGCGAAGCGGACGGTAGCCACGAGGGTGGCCTCCTCCGCGCGCAAGACGGCCGCGAAGAAGGCACCCGCCAAGAAGACCGTCGCAAAGAAGGCCCCGGCCACACGTGCCGTAGCGAAGAAGGCTCCGGCGACGCGCACCGCTGCCAAGAAGGCTCCGGCCAAGAAGGTAGCGGCGACCAGAGCACCGGCCAAGAAGACGTCGGCAGCTCGGACAACGGCGGCGAAGAAGACCACTACGGCGCGGACGACGGCCGCCAGGAAGACCGCTACGGCCCGGACAACGGCCGCCAAGAAAACCGCTCCAGCGCGGACGACGGCCGCCAGGAAGACCGCTCCGGCGCGGACGACGGCTGCCAAGAAAACCGTGGCCAAGAAGACGGCAGCGAAGAAAACCGTAGCCAAGAAAACCGTGGCCAAGAAGGCGCCGGTCAAGAGAACGACGGCGACCAAGGCGGCCGTAAAGAAGACGGCGCCGGCCAAGAAAACGGTCGCGAAGCGGGCACCGGCCACCAGATCGGCGGCGAAGACCGCTCCGGCCCGGAAGACGGCCGCCAAGAAAGCTGTGGTGACCAAGGCCGCAGCGAAGAAGACCGCCGCAAAGAAGGTATCGCCGGCTCGGTCGACGACCGCACGGAAGTCAACGGTCAGCCGCACGATCAGCCGTACGACGCCGGCCAAGAAAGCGCCGGCCCGTAAGGCTGCGGTGAAGAGGTCGGTGGCGAAGAAAGTCCCGGCTGCGCGTACCGCTGCGAAGAAGGCTCCGGCCAAGCGTGCCGTTGGCGTGAAGGCCGCGGCCAAGAAGGCGGCTGCGAAGAAGGCACCGGCAACGCGTACGGCTGCGAAGAAGGCACCGGCCAAGCGTGCCGTCGGCGTGAAGGCGGCGGCCAAGAAGACGGTCGCCAAGAAGGCGGCGGCCAAGAAGACGGCGGCAAAGAAAGCTCCGGCTAAGAAAGCAGCCGCGAAGAAGGCGCCGACAAGGACCGCAGCCGCGAAGAAGGCCCCGGCCAAGCGGGTCGTGCGCGTTTCGACGACCAAGTCCGCACCGGCCAAGAAGTCGGCTACGCAGGCTAGGACGAGGGCTGCGCGCAAGTCGGCTGCCAGGAAGGCTTCGATCGCCGCTCCTGGCCGAAAGGCGGCGCCGCGAGCCACCCGAAGCGCACCGGCCCGAAAATCGACCGATCACAAGACGGTACGGACGCCGATGGACTATCGGAAGCTAACGGCCGGCATGAGCGGCGCCGCAATCGCTCGGAAGATGGCGGCTAGTCGCGCCTGAACGTGGCTCTCCGGAGCTGAGGCCAGTTGAAGGCGAGACCGTTTCGTACGCGCGTACCACTCCGCATCGCGCCAAAGTGCAGAGTGGTACGCGTGGCGGGCGGGCACCGGTACCAGGGATCATGACGGGACGGCGGGCTTCGCATTACGGGTCGCGCTGGTATGACTAGTGCATGGTCATTCGCCGTCTCGTCGCGCCGTCGATCGACTTCAGCGTGCTCCGGCGCGAGCTGAAGCTGCCCGAGCGGTTCTCTCCGGACGCACAAGCCGAGGCGGATCGCGTCGTGGCGGAGGGGCCGCCGCTGCCCTCGCGGGACCTCACCGCGATCGACTTCGTCACGATCGACCCGCCGACGTCGATGGACCTGGACCAGGCGATGTGCCTGGAACGCCGGACCGGCGGCGGCTATCGGGTGTTCTACGCGATCGCTGACGTGTCGTCGTTCGTCGCGCCCGGCGGAGCGCTCGAAGCCGACACGTGGCAGCGCGGTCAGACGGTCTACCTGCCGGACGGCAAGGTTCCGCTTCATCCGTCGAATCTGTCCGAAGGCATCGCCAGCCTGCTCCCGGACCAGGTACGGCCGGCCGTGGTGTGGACGATCGACCTCGACGCCGACGGCGCCACGGTGGGTGTACGGCTGGAGCGAGCCACGGTACGCAGCCGGGCCAAATTGAACTATCCGGCGGTCGCCGTCGATGCCGCGGCCGATCGGATCGCCGACCCGATCGCACTGCTGCCGGAGATCGGAAAGCTGCTGATCGAACGCGGTCTGGAGCGCGGCGCGATCAATCTGCCGATCCCGGCGCAGGATGTCGAGCCGGTAGACGGCGGCGGTTGGCGACTTCGGTTCGTCGCGCCGGTGCCGATTGAGGACTACAACGCGCAGATCTCACTGCTGACCGGCGTGGCGGCCGCGAAGATCATGCTGGACGGTTCGATCGGTCTGTTGCGAACGATGCCGCGACCGGATCCACACGCGATCGAGAATCTCAAGATCGCGGCGAAGACGCTCGGCATCCCGTGGCCGGACGGCGAGAGCGCGGGCCGGGTCATCGCCGCCGTCGACGGCAACGATCCACGAGGTGGCGCGTTCCTCGGACACGCCGCCGAGTTGCTGCGCGGAGCCGGCTATACGGCGTTCGACGGCGAGTTGCCGGCGCAGCGGGAGCACGGTGGGGTCGCGTCGGCGTACGCGCATGTCACGGCGCCGCTGCGTCGCCTGGCTGACCGGTACGCGACCGAGGCGTGCCTGGCACTGTTCGCCGGCGTCGACGTGCCGCAGTGGACGCGCGAAGCACTGCCGAAGCTGCCACAGGTGATGACGACGACCGACCGGGTGGCGAATGCGGCCGAGCGCGGAGCGGTCGATCTCGCCGAGGCCGTACTCCTTGAGGATCGTGTGGGCTCCGATTTTGAGGCGGCAGTGCTGGACCTGGATGCGCCGCGCGAGGGGCACCCACCCCGCGGCGTGGTGGCGATCGACGACCCGGCGGTCCGCGCCCGGTGCGAAGGCGAGGGTCTGGTGCTCGGCGACCGGATCCCGGTACGGCTGACCGTGGCCGACCCGGTCTCACGCAAGGTCATATTCGAAACGACGACGAAATGAAACCTTGTGTACAGATGATTTTCCGGAGAGGCTGGCCACGTGGCTGAGATCGATGCGTTCACCGAAGCACGCGACTTCCTGCTGGCCCACGCGGACGACTACGCGGCTGCCTACGGCGGCTTCCAGTGGCCCGAACTGCAGCACTTCAACTGGGCACGGGACTGGTTCGACGGGGTCTTGGCCGTCGCGCATATGAACGAACCTGCGCTGTGGATCGTCGAGGACGACGGCAGCGAGGAAATGTGGACGTTCGGCGACATGTCGGCGCGATCGTCGCAGGTGGCCGGTTGGCTGCGAGCGCACGGCGTACGGCGCGGTGACCGTGTGCTGCTCATGCTCGGCAACCAGGTGGAACTGTGGGAAACGATCCTCGCGGCGATCAAGCTGGGTGCGGTGATCATCCCGGCATCGACGCTGCTCCAGACGGCGGATCTGGTCGATCGGGTGGAGCGCGGCGACGTTGCGCACGTGATCGCACGCAGCGGTGACGTCGGGCGGTTCGAGGACGTCCCGGGTGGATGGACCCGGATCGCGGTCGGCGAACCGGTCGAGGGATGGTTGCGGTACGCCGATTCGGAGAGCTCACTCGACGACTCCAGCGAGGACGGCCCGACGCCGGCGTCCGATCCACTGCTGCTCTACTTCACCTCCGGTACGACGGCGATGCCGAAGCTCGTCGAGCACACCCACGCGTCGTACCCGGTGGGGCACCTCTCCACGATGTACTGGATCGGTCTGCGACCGGGCGATATCCACCTGAACATTTCGTCGCCGGGCTGGGCGAAGCACGCGTGGAGCAACCTGTTCGCGCCGTGGAACGCGGCCGCCTGCGTGATGATCGTGAACCAGAATCGGTTCGCGGCCGCGCCGCTGCTGGACACGATCGTCCGGTGCGGCGTCACGTCGTTCTGCGCGCCGCCGACGGTCTGGCGGATGCTCATCCAGGCCGATCTGGCGGCGTGGCAGGTGCCGATTCGGTCCTGCGTTGCGGCTGGTGAGCCTCTCAATCCCGAGGTGATCGAGCAGGTCCGGGCGGCGTGGGGGATTACCGTCCGAGACGGGTACGGGCAGACCGAAACGACCGCCCAGATCGGCAACTCGCCGGAGCAGCCGTTGAAGCTCGGTTCGATGGGCCGGCCGCTGCCCGGGTACTCGATCGTGCTGGTCGATCCGCTGACCGAGGCGCACGGCGACGAGGGTGAGATCTGCATCGACCTGGCGTCGCGCCCGATTTCGCTGATGGTCGGGTACCGGGATTCGGACGACCGTACGGCCGAGGCGATGCACGGCGGCGTGTACCACACGGGTGACGTCGCGACGCGGGACGCCGACGGCTACATCACGTACATCGGGCGTACCGACGATGTGTTCAAAGCCTCGGACTATCGGATTTCGCCGTTCGAGCTGGAATCCGTGCTGCTGGAGCACGAGGCGGTGGCCGAGGCCGCGGTCGTACCGTCGCCGGATCCGCTTCGGCTGGCCGTACCCAAGGCGTTCGTGATTTTGACTTCCGGTTTTGAACCTGACGCGGTGACCGCTCGGTCGATCCTGGCGTTCGCGCGTGAGCGGTTGGCGCCGTTCAAGCGGGTCCGGCGGCTGGAGTTCGCGGACTTGCCGAAGACGATCTCCGGCAAGATTCGGCGGGTCGAGCTGCGTGCAGCCGAGGATCAGAGGGAGTCGACCGACCGGCGTTCTCAGGAATATTGGGAAGAAGACTTCCCCGACCTGAAATCCTAAAACCAGTTGATCTGTCTGTGATCAACAAGTGTTGGGGGCGTATATGCGGGTCGTGTCGCTGGTTCCTTCGTTGACCGAAGCGGTCGCATCCGTCGACCCAAGCATCCTGATCGGCGCGACGGTCTTCTGCATCCACCCGCCGGACCTCGACGTTGTACGGGTTGGGGGCAGCAAATATCCGGCCGTACGGGACATCATCGCGCTCGCGCCGGATCTCGTCCTCGCGAACGTCGAGGAGAACCGGAAGGAAGACATCGAGGAGCTGCGCGCGGCCGGGATCGAGGTCTGGGTGTCGTATCCGACCAGCGTGGATACCGCGTTCGCGACGTTGCGCGAGATGTTCGAGGTAATCGGGCTGGACGCACCTGACTGGTTGGACGAGGCCGAAGCGGTGTGGGCGCCTCCGCCGGATCACATCGCCGGGCGGGCGATCGTGCCGGTGTGGCGCCGACCGTGGGTTCTGCTGGGATCGGATACGTTCGCGGGCGATGTGCTGCGGCGGATCGGTGTCACGCATCTGTATTTTGATGCGCCGGAACGCTATCCGCGACCGTCGATCGAGGAGATCAACGAGCTTCGTCCGAGCCTGATCGTGCTGCCCGACGAACCGTACGCGTTCAGTGACACCGACGGGCCGGAGGCGTTTCCGGATACGCCGTACGCGCTCGTGTCCGGCCGGCATTTGACCTGGTATGGCCCGAGCCTCATGGAAGCCCGGGAATTGTTGACGAATCAGCTGGTCAGAGGCGTTGTACGGGGCGGCGGAAGTGGCGCAGGTCCCGTACCTTCTTGAGCCATGAGCGCATCCTCTGTAGGCATCGGCTTCGGCGGCTGTTTCGTGCTGATCGCCGGCGTGATTCTGGCAATTTCGGTCTTCATTCTGGTGCGCTCGGTTCGAAGCGCCCGGCGGAGTGCTGAACTTAAGCGTGTCGGCGTCCGCGTACCGGGGACCGTGGTCAACAACCAGATGGAGTCGCGGACGTCATCATCGACCATGCCGGACGCCGCCGGTATTCCGCAGCAGACGATGACCGGCCGGTACTTCGTATTTCGCCCGGTCGTCAAGTTTCACAGTCTGGCCGGCACCGAGTTCATCGCAGTGGCCGGGAACGTCTCGCGGCGGTCGTTCGTCGCCGGTACGCAGGTGCCGCTGATCTACCATCCGGATCGGCCAAGCGACGTCCAGATCGAGGGTGGCCCGGGCGCGGGATCGGTCGCTGCCGTGGTGGTGAGTGGAATTATCACCACGATTATGGCCGCGATCATCGTTGTGGCAGTTGTCGTTTTTCTGATGTTTCATCGCAACGGAACCGGTTCCGGCGACTGCCCGCCGGACTTTCCGCGGGGCATCAGCTGCAGCACGAACTAAGTGTGAACCCAAGAAGTTGATCCTGGAGTTATTCACGCGGCGCACCGTCGCTCTGCAGCATTAGCTGCTGTCGCAGCATGCGCTAAATAACTCCAGGATCAACAGGGGTTGAGGGGACTAGAAAGTGTGCTCCGCTGTTGGGAACTCGCCTGAGCGGACCTCGGCCGCGTACTGGGCGGCTGCTGCGGACAGTGCCTCTGCCAGTTCGGCGTAGCGCTTGACGAAGCGGGGCATCGGACCCTGCCGCAGCCCGGCCATGTCCTGCCAGACCAGCACCTGCGCGTCGGCGTCCGGGCCGGCTCCGATACCGATCGTCGGGATGTCCAGCTCGCTCGTGATCCGCTTCGTCACATCGCCCGGCACCATCTCCAGGACGACGGCGAACGCACCGGCTTCGGCGACCGCGCGAGCATCCGCGATCACCTCGGCCGCGGCGTCTCCACGACCCTGGACACGGTAGCCGCCGATGCCGTACTCGCTCTGGGGCGTGAAGCCGATGTGCGCCATCACCGGAATTCCGGCGCGGGTGATCGCGGCGATCTGGTCGGCAACGCGTACGCCACCTTCCAACTTGATCGCGTGACACCCGCCTTCCTTCATGAACCGGACTGCGGTGCGCAGCGCCTGCGTCGGACCCTCTTCATACGAGCCGAACGGCAGGTCACCGACGACGAGCGCGTACTTGGTGGCGCGTACGACCGCGCGTACCAGTGGCAGTAGATCTTCGACCGTGACCGGGACGGTCGTCTCGTAGCCGTAGACGTTGTTGGCCGCGGAATCGCCGACCAGCAGCACCGGGATGCCGGCCTCGTCGAAGATGCCGGCCGTGTACTGGTCGTAGCTCGTCAACATCGGCCACCGATCGCCTCGCTCCTTGGCCAGGAGCAGGTCGCGGGTCCGGATCCGCCGCGTCGCGGGCCCTCCGTAGAGGGACTGGACTTCGTCTGTCATCGTGCTTTTTCTCCTCCGATTGACTCGAGGCCGCATTGCGGTCCCCGGTTGTGAGTGAGCCGTGCGCCGCAACATCCGTGAAGTTGCGGTGATCATGGGTTACGTGGCGGGCTTCTCGCGGAACCGGTTCGTGATCGGCAGGCGCCGGTCGCGACCGAACGCCTTGATCGAGATCTTCGTGCCTGGAGCCGACTGCCGCCGCTTGTATTCGGCGAGATCGACGAGCCGCACGATCCGGTCCACGATGGCCGCGTCGTGACCGGCCGCGATCAGGTCGTCTCGCCCGAGATCACCGTCGATGTAGTCGGCGAGCAGCGGGTCCAGCACGGGGTACGGCGGCAGCGAGTCGGTGTCCATCTGGCCCGGACGCAGTTCGGCGCTGGGCGGCTTCGTGATCGAGTTCTTCGGGATCGGCGGTGTCTCGCCACGGAGCTCGGCGTCGCTGTTACGCCACTCGGCGAGCCGCCAGACCAGAAGTTTCGGCACGTCCTTGAGCGGGTTGTAGCCGCCGACCGAGTCGCCGTACAGCGTGGAGTAGCCGACCGACAGTTCGCTCTTGTTGCCGGTCGTCAGGACGAGGTGATTCTCCTGATTGGACAGACTCATCAGGACCATCCCGCGTACACGCGCCTGCAGGTTCTCCTCGGCGAGTCCGGTCAGATGCAGGCTGTTCATGAACGCGTCGACCATCGGCGCGATCGGCACGACCCGGTACTCCAAGCCGGTGCGCTGCGCGAGATCGGCGGCGTCGTCCTTCGAGTGCTCGGAGGAGTACGCGCTCGGCATCGATACGCAGACGACGTTCGCGGCTCCGATCGCATCGCAGGCGATCGTCGCGACGACCGCGGAGTCGATGCCGCCGGACAGCGCGATGATGACCGACTTGAAGCCGTTCTTGCGGACGTAATCACCCAGCGCGAGAACGAGCGCCTGCCAGATCTCGGCCTCGTCGGCCACGCGATCGGCGATCGAGCCCACGATGATGTCGTCGGGGGCTGGCAGCGGGCCGGACAGGAATGTGCGCGCGATGCGCATGCCGTCGCCGCCGGTGTCGTCGATGCCGGCATCGGCGGTCGGCGCGAGCGCTGCGGACGAGTGCACGGCAACCGGGAGGTCGAGGTCGGTGATGAGGAGATCCTCGGCGAACTGTGGCGCCCGGGCGATCAGCTCGCCGTCTTCGTCGACGATGATCGAGTCGCCGTCGAAGACGAGTTCGTCCTGGCCGCCGACCATGTTGACGTACGCGATCGTCGCACCGGCTTCGGCCACCCGGCGCACCACGAGCGGCAGCCGAACGTCGTCCTTGTTCAACTCGTACGGCGAGCCGTTGATGTTGATCACGAGGCCGACACCGGCCCGTCCGGCGGCCGCGAACGGGCCGCCCGCCTGCCAGATGTCCTCACAAATGGTGAGCGCGACATCGACGCCAGCGACCCGTACGACCTGCAGGGTGTCGCCCGGGATGAAGTAGCGGTCCTCGTCGAAAACGCCGTAGTTGGGCAGGTGATGCTTGAAGTATGTGGCGACGATGCGGCCACCGGAGATCAACGCGGCCGCGTTGCGTGGACCACGCCCCGGCACGGCTTCGGCGCTTGCGCGTGCCGGTCCGTCCGAGTCGAGGTAGCCGACAATGACGACGGCGTCGCCCAGGCCGTCCTCGGCGAGTTGAGTCGCGAGCGCGGTCAGCGCTGCCTTCGACGCGGCCACGAACGACTCGCGAAAGACCAGATCCTCCACCGGATAGCCGGTCAGCATCATCTCCGGGAACGCGATCAGCGCGGCACCGGCATCGACGGCCCGACGGGTCACCGCCCGGACGATCGCAACGTTTCCCGGTATGTCACCAACCGTTGGGTTGACCTGGGCCAGAGCAATACGCAAACGTACGGTATCGGAACCTGACGGCATGACTTCATCTTGCACCACATGATCGGCCGATTTCAGCGACCGGCATCACACGCGGTCGTCATCTGCGGCGTAATCTGCCGGTAACGCAGTCGGGGCACACTGAAGCGTTGTCCAAACCCGTTTCGAGACCCCACGGAGACCCATGCCAGAGGAGAACGCTGTGGAGCGGCAACGAGAGTTCGTCCTGCGTACGCTGGAGGAACGCGATATCCGTTTTGTCCGGTTGTGGTTTACGGATGTCCTCGGCACTCTCAAGAGCGTCTCGGTGGCCCCAGCCGAACTCGAATCGGCCTTCGAAGAGGGCATCGGGTTCGACGGCTCCGCGATCGAGGGATTCGCCCGGGTCTACGAGTCCGACATGATCGCGATGCCGGATCCGACCACGTTCCAGGTGTTCCCGTTCGAAGGTGGCCTCAACGGCGAGAGCGCGCGGATGTTCTGCGACATCCTGCTGCCGGACAACTCGCCGAGCTGGGCCGATCCGCGGCATGTGCTGCGCCGGGCGCTGTCGAAGGCGGCCGAAAAGGGCTTCACGTTCTACACCCACCCGGAGATCGAGTTCTTCCTGATCGAGGCGCTCACGCCGGACGGGTCCGCGCCGATTCCGGTGGATGCGGGCGGCTATTTCGAGCACACGACGCACACGCTGGCGCGTGACTTCCGCCGCCAGGCCGTGCTTGCGCTCGAGCGGATCGGCATCTCGGTCGAGTTCAGCCACCACGAGGTCGCGCCCGGCCAGCAGGAGATCGATCTGCGGTACGCGGATGCGCTTACCACGGCCGACAACATCATGACGTTCCGGCATGTCATCAAGGAAGTTGCGCTGACCCACGGCGTACGGGCGACGTTCATGCCGAAACCGTTCACGGATCAGCCGGGAAGCGGCATGCACACGCATCTGTCGCTGTTCGAGGGCGAGCGCAACGCGTTCGCCGATCCGACCGACCCGGACAAGCTGTCGAAGGTCGGCAAGTCGTTCATCGCCGGCATCCTGACCCACGCACGCGAGTTCGCGGCGATCACGAACCAGTGGGTGAACTCGTACAAGCGGCTGTTCCCGCAGACGATCGTGAACAGCATCACCGAATCTCCGGCGTACGTGTGCTGGGGGCATCGCAACCGCTCGGCGCTCGTCCGCGTACCCGCCTACGGCAAGCCGAACAGCGCGCGCATCGAGGTGCGGTCGCTCGATTCGGCCTGCAACCCGTACCTGGCGTTCGCGATCATGCTCGGCGCCGGTCTCAAGGGCATCGAAGAGGGCTACGAATTGCCGGCCGAGGCCGAGGACGATGTGTGGGCGCTGTCCGACGCAGAGCGCAAGGCGATGGGGTACGAGACGCTGCCCGGCAGTCTGGCCGAGGCGATCGACGTCATGGCCAGCTCCGAGCTGGTCGCCGACGTGCTGGGCGAGCACGTGTTCGACTTCTTCCTGCGTAACAAGCGCGCCGAGTGGGAAGAGTACCGGCGCGTGGTCACGCCGTTCGAGCGCCAGCGCTATCTCGGGACGCTGTAGAGACGACTACCGCAGCGGGAGCGCGCCGAACCGGGAGAACCGGAGCAGCGCGCCCCGCGTCAGGTACGGGACGAACAATGCGTACGCGACCGCCGCGAACGCGAGGGTCGCTGGTGGTCGTGACGGGTGTTCGGCACGAGCATGGAGCCGATGTTTCTCTCCAGCGACCGCGTGCTCGTCCGGCGGACAAGGGCGGATCGACTCCGGACCGGTGCGGTGATCGTCGGCGCCGATCCGGACGCCGATCCCGGTTCGGACTACTGGGTAATCAAGCGCGCGGCTGCCGTACCCGGCGATCCGGTACCGCGCGACGACTTCCCGATCCTCGCCGATGTGCCCGAGTCGGTCGTACCGGAAGGACGGATCGTGTTGCGCGCCGACAACGCGGATGGCGCTGATTCGCGTGACTGGGGTTACTACGACGCGACCGGACTGCTCGGTGTCGCCATTCGCCGGATGGTGGCGACCGACCGCATCACCTGGGACGGTCAATTACTGGATAGCTCAGGAATGCCTCTCGAGCGCTAGGGAGCACCCATGGGAACAGCAGTCCGTACACGACGCCGATCGCGCTCAGCGTGATCAATGCGGCGGCCCACCAGACGGCGATCTCGAAACCGAAGAGGATCGTGCCGACTACGCCGACGACGGCGACCACGAATCCGTACGTCCACATGAACCGGACCTCCGGCGCGTCGCCCCGCGGTTCGAAACCGAGGCGGTTCCACAGGCGAGTCCGGCTGGCGGACCGGAGCAGCGTGAACGCGAGGAGCCCGGCCACGGCGAGGCCCCACACCGCGATGTGCGCATCGGTCTCCGGGGTCTCGTCGGTCGTTGCCGTCTGCCCGTTCGCGCTTACCGCGACGACTTTTCCGCGCCAGACTTCGGCGGTGACGGTATCTCCACGCTGCAGAGCGCGAGCGAACGTCGCATCGCCACTGTCGAGATTGACCCAGCCCAGCTCCGGCGTCGAACCGTACAGGTAGAGCGACACGTCCACGTGGTGGTCGCTCGTGTCGATGTCAATACCGTCGACGGATTCCACCATCTCGGCCCGACAGCTCGGGCTCGTCTGCCACTGCGGGCAGACCGGGCTTGCCGCGAGCGCATGCTCATCGCCGATCGACGCCAGTCCCCAGACCATGAACGCACCGACGCCGGCCAACGCGATCACGCCGAATACGATTCGGCGCAGCGCGATCGATCGTCGCAGCAGCGGTGTGCGAACCAGCCGCGGATGCAGCGTTGGGCGTACTCCGCGAGGAAGCGGGATCTGGACCGTCGAGCGTCGGCTGAAATCCCTTTTCACGATTGGCTACGGTACGTCGACCGTGCCAGCTCGGTAGAGGTCGCGCAGTACACCGATCTCGCCGCCGTGATGCATCGTCTCCCGATTGATGTGCAGGATCAGACCGCCCATCGGCTCGGCCGCGTACGGGCCGCCACGCTCACCCAGCGGTGCTTCGATCGCGGCTTCGTCGAGCGCCGAGACCTGGTCGTGCCAGCGGTGATAGGTGTCGTCGAGGAACGTGATCGCGTCGGCCGCCGTACCCGGTAGCGGATCGCCACCCGGCACGTCGAAGAACATCTCGGCGCGCACCGCGAACAGGCCGACCGCGATATGCATCATTCGCCACGCGATCGTGGTGAAAGGGGCGGGATCAGGCGGCGGCCACTGATCGTCCATCACGAATCGTCCGTGCGCATCGGGCCGCACGCTCCAGCATCCCGGGACCGGCTCCCACAGATATTCATCGTCGGTGAGACCGTCCAACCGGGGCCGGAGATGCACGTCCCAGTAGAACGTCAGCTGGTCAACGAGCAGCGATCCCCATGCGTACGCCATGACGGGATGTTAATCGTGGGGGCCGACAGTGTCAGTGGTTGAAGATGCCGTACAGGCTGACCGGGGCGCTGACCGTCGAGCTCGGGGGCGTAATGGTGCTCGGGGAGCCGTAATCGGTGTAGAGCACGTCCAGCGACAATGCCGGATCGAATCCGTCGGCGGCAACCGAGAATTCGCTGATCCGTCCGGAGGCGTCGGCGCGCATCGCGAATGGCACGCTGGTCGCGGCCGCTCCGGCCTTGGCGACCTCGTCCGGATCGGGCAGCGTATGACCGGTGACCTTGGTCAGATCGATGATGCCGGCGAGATGGGCCTTGTCCACCTGGCGGATCGACGTGATGCCGGCGCTGATCCCCGGCAGGTCCACCGGATCGGACGCGTCCGGTTGCACCAGCAGCTGGTTGTCGGGCTTGATCTGCGTCGGATCCATCGTCATCCAGACGCCATCGGTGATGCCGAGTTGCGCGTCGTAGTCCGAGCCGAGCTGCGCGCGTACGTAGATCTTGTCGTGCGACACGATCTCGTCGATCGCGATCGGGCCGTCCTTGATCGCAGCCATCGCGGTGTTGTTCGCCGGATCGACCGAGCAATTCATGGTCGATCCGATCGCTCGCATCTGCGTGTTGTGCCCGATCTCGGTGAGTGCAGCGGTCATCGCGACGTACGGCGGGAATGCCTCGGCAACGTTCGACGGGCTCGCCGTGGGGCTGACGGCCGGCATGGCCAGCGCTATCGCCGGGCGAGCGGCTGGGCCGGCGGCAAGTCGAGCTACCGGGCGCTCGATGTGCAGCGCGGTGAGGACCGGCGTCGATGCGGTGGCGACGAACGCGACGGCGCCGGCGATGGCGAGCACGAGGACGGCGCGAAACCTGTTCATGCGCGCAGCCTACGTGGGAATTTGCGAGCATTTTTCCGATTTAAGCGACTCGGGGGCAGGCTTTCCGCTGGTCGCGCGCGGTGGTCAGGCGCAGGCCGCCTCGGTGGTCAGGGTTCCGGCCTCAACGTCCAGAATCGCCGGTACGCCCACCGGAACGCTCAACTGATCATTCCCGTGCCCGGTCGGAAGCCCACCCAGAACCGGTACGCCGAGGCGGCCGAGCCGTTCCGTCAGCACATCCACGACGGTGGTGGACCAGCCGTCCGCACAGTCGGTGAACTGTCCGACCGCGACGCCGGCGAGCCCGTCGAGCGCTCCGGAGCGGGCAAGATGCGTGAGCATGCGATCGATCTTGTACGGCGGCTCGTTCACGTCCTCGATCAGCAGGATGGCACCCGTGAGCGATGGCATGTCGGGCGTACCGATCGACGCCGCGATCAGGCACAGATTGCCGCCGAGGAGCGTACCGGCGACCGGAGCGCCCGGTATGCGTACCGGATAGGTGTCTTGATCTTCTTTGGCGGTGAGGACCACCGGATCGGTCGTCATCAGCGCGCTGCGCAGCGACTCGGCCGACGTGGCACCGGTACGCGCGACGTTCCACGCGGACATCGGGGATTGCACGCTCGCGAGGCCGGCGCGCTGATAGACCGCGAATTGCAGTGCGGTGATGTCGGAGAACCCGGCGATGATCTTCGGATCGGCCCGTACGGCGTCGACATCGAGGCCGTCGATGATGCGCTGGAGGCCGTACCCGCCGCGGGTGCAGACGATGCCGCGGACCGCCGGATCGCGCAGTGCGCCGTTGAGATCGGCCAGTCTGGCGTCGTCGGATCCGGCCAGGTAGCCGTTGCGGTCGAACGCGTTCGGCGCGATCTCGACCTTGAGTCCCCAGGAAGTGAGCAGCTCAACACCGATCTCAACGCGTTCGCGGGGCGCCGGACCGGATGGCGACACGAGCGCGACGGTGTCGCCGGAACGAAGGACGGGACCGCGAACAGCAACCATGCCGCCGATGGTAGCCAGCTTCCCCCGAAACAAGTTGATCCTGGAGTTATTAGAGCGACACACCGTCGATGCGTTAACTAACTCCAGGATCAACTGGGAGGTTGGGGGAAAGGCGGAACACGGGGAACGGGTAGCCTCGGGCTGTGGAAAGCGTGGACAGCGTGGACAGTACGGCACCGGCTCTGGTGATCGAGAACGATCCGACCGACGACATCCGGCGGCTCGGCGACTGGCTTACCGACGCGGGGCTTGAGCTCGTCACCTGCCGGCCGCACGCGGGCGAACCCCTGCCGGAGACGCTGGAGGGATACTCGGCGTTGATCGTGCTGGGCGGCGAGCAGAACGCGTTCCCGGACGATGCGGATGAGCCCGGCGCGCCCTGGTTTCCCGAGCTGGAGAGCCTGCTGCGGAAGGCCGTGCGGTACAAGGTGCCGACGCTCGGCATCTGCCTCGGCGGGCAGTTGCTCGCGGCGGCACACGGCGGAACGATCGAACGCAGCGCCTCCGGACCGGAACTCGGCGCCCGCTTGGTCGCACGACGCGATGCGGCCGAGAATGATCCGTTGTGGAAGTACGTCCCGTTCGTACCGGATGTGCTGCAGTGGCACTACGACGAGATCGTCCACCTGCCGGTGAACGCCGTGCTGCTCGCTGCCTCGACGAACTATCCGTACCAGGCGTTTCGTCTGGGGTCATGCGCTTGGGGTACGCAGTTCCATATCGAATGCGACCTCGAAATGATCGCGGAGTGGGCGGCCGAGAATCCGGACCTGGGCGCCGACGCTCAGGCCGTCGTAGACCACTGCGCGGAAGTCCTCGATGACATTGCGGACGTGTGGCAGCCGTTCGCTCAGCGGTTTGCCGCCGTCGCGCGAGGCGAACTTTCCACCGCGACCGCGCGTACGTTGCCGTTGATCGGGCATTGAGCCCGTTGGCGCCGTGATGACGGACTCGGGTGGTCGCGGACCCCGGACCGTGTCCCGGCTCATCCGGTACGGGTTCGCCGACTCCACGCGTGCCGCCGATCTTCTCGGGCCGACCGGTCTCGGTCTGTGGCCGCCGTCGTCCAACGAGCAACCGGATCGCGTACTCGAAGCGCTGGCCACCACCGCCGATCCCGATCTTGCTCTGCTGCAGCTGAATCGGATCGTCGAGGCGAGTCGACGCCATGATCCAGCGTTCGATTTGGTCGCGGAGCTGCGGCAGGACGAACCGACACGCGCACGACTGTTCGCTGTGCTGGGTGCGTCGTCGGCGCTGGGCGACCATCTCGTGGCGAATCCGAGCGAGTGGCGAGCGCTCGAACCGGTCGGACTTGTGCAAGACGTCCCGGAGCGGCTCCTCGCGGCCGGCAATCCGGCTGAGTTGCGGATCGCGTACCGGCGCGAGCTACTGCGGATCGCGGCCGACGACCTCACCGGCGTGGCCGACGTGGATGCGACGATGGCGGCGCTGTCCGGGCTCGCCGATGCCACGTTGCAGGCGGCGTACGCGCTGGCCGGCGGCAATGATGAGACCCGGCTCGCGGTCGTTGCCATGGGCAAGTGCGGCGGCAACGAGCTGAACTACGTGTCCGATGTGGACGTCATCTTCGTCGGCGCGGATACCGATGATCCGGCCGCGAGCGCGCCGGTCGCGGTACGGCTGATGCAGATCTGCGACGCGGTGGCGTGGCCGGTGGATGCGGCGCTGCGCCCGGAGGGTAGCCGGGGGCCGCTCGTCCGTACCCTCGCCGGTCACCTCGCGTACTACCGGAAATGGGCTCGGACCTGGGAGTTCCAGGCCTTGCTGAAGGCGCGTCCGGCGGCCGGGGACGTCGCGCTCGGTACGACATGGCGAGCGTCGTTGCAGGAGCTGATCTGGCACGCGGCCGAGCGTCCGGAGGCGGTCGCCGACATCCGGGCGATGCGCCGCCGGATCATCGACTCGGTGCCTCGCGGACGAGGTCGACCGCGAGATCAAGCGGGGTCCCGGCGGGCTGCGCGATATCGAGTTCGCGGTGCAGTTGTTGCAGCTCGTACACGGTCGGGCGGACGAGACGCTGCGCTCGCCGTCAACGATCGAGGCGTTGACCGCGTTGATCGACGGGGGATACGTCGGCCGTACGGACGGGAGGCCCTTCTCGACGCGTACCGGTTCCTGCGCATCGTCGAGCACCGGCTGCAGTTGCAGCGGCTGCGGCGGACGCACACGGTGCCACGGGATCCGGACGAACTACGGTGGCTGGCGCAGGCGATGGGATACCGCGCGAACGCTGACCGCGACGCGGTCACCGCGTTCCGGTCCGACTGGGTCGGCCATAGCGCCGAGGTACGCCGCTTGCACGCGAAACTGCTCTACCGGCCGCTGCTCGAAGCGGTTGCCCGGGTGCCGTCCGACGATCTCCGGCTCACGCCGAACGCCGCCCGTAAGCGGCTGGAGGTGCTCGGCTTCGCCGATCCGGCCGGTGCTCTGCGTCACCTGCAGGCGCTGATCGGTGGCGTCTCCCGTACCGCCTCGATTCAGCGCACGCTGCTCCCGGCGCTGCTGAGCGAGTTCGCCGACGAACCCGAGCCGGACCGTGGCCTCCTCGCGTACCGGCAGGTGTCCGAATCGCTGGGGTCGACGCCGTGGTATCTCCGGCTGCTCCGGGACGAGGGGCCGGTCGCGCTGCGCCTGGCGGAAGTGCTCGGCCGCTCCCGGTACGCGACGGATTTGCTGACCCGCGATCCGGAGGCGCTGCGGCTGCTCGCCGACAACAAGGAGCTGGTACCGCGGCCGACCGCGACGCTGTCGGCCGGCTTCGCGGCGGCTGCGGCGAGGCACCCGAACCCGGCCGCGGCCGGTGCGGCGATCCGGGCGCTGCGGCGCCGCGAACTGTTCCGGATTTCCTGCGCGGACCTGTTGAACTTCGGCCTGTCGGTGGACGCCGAGGAGAAGATCACCGCGATCGGGACCGCGTTGACCGACGTCACCGACGCGACGCTGCAGGCCACGCTGTCCGGCGCGGTGAAGTCCGAACTGCGCTTCGCGATCATCGGAATGGGCCGGCTCGGCGGCCAGGAGATGAGGTACGCGTCAGACGCCGACGTGCTGTTCGTCTACGAGCCGCCGCCCGGCATGGCGGAGGACGCCGCGAGCGGTGCCGCGCTCGCCGTCGCCGAGCAGGTGCGCAACGTGCTGGCCACGCCGACCACGGATCCGCCGCTGGTCGTCGACGCGGATCTGCGGCCGGAGGGGCGGCAGGGGCCGCTGGTGCGCAGCCTCGCCGCGTACCAGCAGTATTACGCCCGCTGGTCGAAGGTCTGGGAGGCGCAGGCACTGCTGCGCGCCCGGTTCGTCGGCGGGTGACGCGGATCTCGGGCGACGCTTTCTCGCGCTCGCCGACGACATCCGGTACCCGCGCGGCGGCCTGACCCGCGAGCAGATCGTGGAGATCCGGCGGATCAAGGCGCGGGTCGAGAGCGAGCGGCTGCCCCGAGGCGCCGACCCGGTGACGCACGTGAAGCTCGGTCGAGGCGGGCTCGCCGACGTCGAGTGGACGGTCCAGTTGCTGCAGATGCGGCACGGCCACGAGGTTCCGGCGCTGCGTACCACCCGGACGCTCGAGGCGCTTGCCGCGGCGCGTACCACGGGATTGATGACGGCGGCGGACGCTGAGGCATTCGTCACGGCCTGGACCTCGGCGAGCCGGGTTCGTAACGCGTTGATGCTGGTCCGCGGACGGCCGTCGGACCAGTTGCCGCGGCACGGTACAGAGCTGGCCGGAGTCGTGAAGGTGCTCGGCGGCGGCGACCCGGGTGAGTTCGTCGACGACTACCTGCGCAAGGCGCGGCACGCCCGCAACGTGTTTGAACGGGTGTTCCACACCTGAGTGCGGTCGGTGAGGGCGGATACCATGCTCTGATGGCCCAGCGGACGGTACCCGGCGAGATCGGCGTGCCCGTCGTTTCCCCAAAGCTCGGTGAAGATCACGAACGCAAGCGATCACTTTGGCTGATCGCCGGCGCCGGAGTGCTCGCGCTGTTGATCCGGCTGCCGTTCGTGTTCACCGGCCTGTCCACCGACGAGGGCGGCTACGCCTACGTGGCGCAGCAGTGGTCGCGCGGCGCGCGGCTCTACGACACCTCGCTCACCGGGTCGGCCTGGCTCGATCGGCCGCAAGGACTCCTGCTTACCTACCGCGCGTTGTTGTGGTTCAACGACAGCGGCTGGACGATCCGGGTCGGCATGATGCTGGCGGGTGCCTCGATCACGTTGTTCCTCGGCTTGATCGGCTGGCTACTCGCCGGTCGCCGGGCCGGGGTCGCGGCCGCATTCCTCTACGCGATCATCGGCGTCGCGCCGCACCTGGAGGGCATGACGCTCAACGGCGAGCTGCTCGCGAGCGTCCCGGCGTGCGCCTCGATCGCGTCGATCCTGTTGTGGCGGCGCTCGCGCGCGGTCCGCTGGCTGATCGGTGCGGGTCTACTGGCCGGCATTTCGATCACGATGAAGCAGTCCGGCATCGACGGAGTGCTCGTCGGGCTCACCGTCGTCCTGCTCACGGCAGATTCTTGGCGGTTGCGGCTCGGCCGAACGGCGGCGTTCTTGACCGCGTTCGCGGCGCCGATCGTCGCCTGCGTCATCCACGGTGCAACGCTCGGCCTGGGCAAATACTGGACCGCGCTGGCCGGCTACCAGTTTTCCGCGATGGGCGGCTCGGGCTCCAATTTCGGCACCCGCTTGTACGACTTCACCCGATACCTCGGCAGCGAAGCGATTGATCTGGTGATCGTGATCGTGATCGCCTGCTTCGGACTGCGCGTGTTGTCGCGTTTCGGCCGGTGGACGATGATCGTCTGGCTGATCGCCGGGTTCATCGGCGTGAATCTCGGCGGAACCTACTGGCCGCACTACTACATGCAGCCGCTGGCCCCACTCGTGGTGCTCGCGGCGGTCGCGGTCAGTTCCTTCAAACCCCAGTGGGTACGCGCAACCGTGGCCGCCGCACTCGTGCTCCCGACGCTGATCTGGCTGGCGGCGCTGGTGCCGATGAGCGAACACCATCGCCAGAAGACGATTCCGTACGACGCGCTGGCCGTACGCGATCAGCACCTCGCCACCGCGATCGACGCGCAGACCACGCCGGACCAACGGATCTACGTGCTCGAATCCGAGGCGTACCTCTACTTCCTCGCCGACCGGCGGGCCAGCTACCCGTACCTGTGGGGTCTGCCGATCCAAAAGATCCCGACCGCGATCCCGTTGCTGCGCACGATGCTGTCGTCACCGGGCCGGCCGGAACTCGTGATCATGGACGTGAAAGACGCCGACTCGGTCGACCCGACCGGCGGCATCCGAAGCGATCTCCAGACGTATTACCACTTCGACGAGGTCGTCGACGGCGTGACGATCTTGCGGGCGAACTGATCGTGTTTCTCAAAGAGTGGCTGATCGACCGGCCTGCCGCGATCCGCTGGATCGGTCTCGTCGGCTCGGTGCTGCTCGGCATCGACGCATTCCTGTTCGGAGCCGGTCGTACGATTCGGCCGAGCGTCAGCCCGCAGACCGTCGCGACCGGCCCGAACGGCATCGCGATCATGACGCTGTGGATCCTCGGTACCGCCGGGCTCGCGGGTGCCTGGTGGTTCGGCCGAGGACTGACCGGACGCGTCTCGGCGCGATGGGTCGTGGTGACCGCATCGCTGTGGATGCTCCCGATGCTCGTGATCCCACCGATCGCCAGTCGTGACGTCTACGCGTACTCCTGCCAGGGCGCCCTCTACGCGGCCGGCGGCAATCCGTACCACCAGGGCGTATCCGCGTTGCCCTGTCCATGGCTGGACTCGGTTTCGACGATCTGGCGCGACACCCCGACCCCGTACGGGCCGGTGTTCAACATCATTGCGGGCGCGTTCGCCCAGCTCGGTTCGTTGACCGCCGCGATCATCGCGTTCCGACTGCTCGCGGTCGCCGGCGTGGTTCTGATCGCGGTCAGCATCCCGCCGATCGCACGCCGGATCGGGCTGCCGGTCGAGCGCTCGTTGTGGCTCGTCCTCGCCTGCCCGCTGGTCGTGATTCACCTGATCGGCGGCGCGCACAATGACGCGATCACGATCGGACTGCTGCTCGCGGCGCTCGCCGTCATCGTCGCCCGGTACGAGCGGTTCAGCGGCCTCGTGTACGGCGGAGTGCTGCTCGGACTGTCGATCGCGGTGAAGCCGATGATCATCATCGCCGTACCGTTCGTCGTGTTGTACGTCGCCGGGGGGGCCGATGCACCCGTCGCCGCCTCACGTACCGGTCGCGGCCCGTTCGGCTTTCCGGCGCTCGGCGACGTGTTCCGACGTGGCGGCGCGGTGCTCGCGAGCGCGTTCGGGACCCTGCTCGTCGTCACGTTGATCTCCGGTCTGGGCTTCGGTTGGACCACCGCCCTACTACACGGCGACAGCTTCGTCGCCTGGACATCGCCGTCGTCAGCCGTCGGGACCAGCATCAATGCGCTGTTGAAGTTGTTCGGGGTACACGCGAACACGGTGCCGGTCACGCACGACATCGGCCTCGTGTTGTTGCCGATTTCGCTGGTGCTCATTTTCTGGCGGGCGCGCTGGACCGATCGGTTCTACGCCGCCGGGATCGCGCTGCTTGCGGTGACGTTCTTCTCGCCGACCGTACAGCCGTGGTATCTGATCTGGCCGCTTGTGCTGCTGTCGCTCACGGCGGCTCGAGCCGGATGGTTCGCGGTCGCGGTGATCGTGGCGAGCTACGCCGCGATGACGAACGGTGTCGGCCTCGACGGCTTGGCCCGGCTTCCGCTGTCCATCGCCATGACGGCCGCGACGATATGGGCGCTGATCGCCGGCCTCGCATGGGTACGCGGCCGCAACCCACGCCTCGATGATTTTGGGGTTGTGGCTCCCTCGGGCGCTCTTGAAGGAGCCACAACCCCAAAATCAACTGCTTGATGGGGTCGGTAGCTCGGTCAGGGTCGGGCTTGCCGACGGGCTCGGGATGACCGGGGTGTTCGTTGCGCTCGCCGCGTGCCAGCTGAACGCCTGCCCGTTGAATGAGTCGATCAGTCCGTCGCCGGTCATGTGGCCGGGAGCGTCGATCGTGAACACGTACAGCGGGTGCCCGTTGAACGTAATCTGCGTCGTTCCGTCCTGCGGGCGAACGATCGTGTAGATCGTGCCGAGCACCGAGGGGTCGGCGGTGAGCGGGACATCGTTCGGCGGCGTCAGCGGCTTCCACACTCTCGAGCACGCGTCTACGCAGGCCGGAACGCTGGCGGGCGGCGCACCGTCCTGATCGTTGTAGTAGAGCACCTGACCGTCTGCGAGAACGAGGTCACCGGCGGTGGTTCCGCTGCCGATCGACAGGAACGGCAGCGCCGGTCCGGTCGGCGTCGGGCGGCCGGCCGCGCGTGCCTTGTGGGCCCGGGCCGCGTCGGCGCGGATGTCATTGGCCCGGTCGATTCCGAACCCGACGGCGGCGCCGACCACGATCAGCCCGATCACGCAGGTTGTCACCCATCGCCACCGACCCGACGCGGGCAGCCCGACAAGCGGGACCGAAGCCGTATCCGGTACGGCCGGCCGAGGCGCCTTACGCTCGACCAGCCCGGCCACGGCCGGTTCCTGCGTCGCGCGCCGAGCCGCCGAGATCTCCGCCTTCGTCGGCTTCCGGCGGGGCTCCACCACCGCGGTCGCGGCAAGCGCCTTGGCTTCCGGCTTGGCCGCCGACTTGGCATCTTGCGCGGGTTCCGGCAACGGGGCAATCGCGGCTTCGGAGTTCGTCGAGCCGATCGCCGGGACTGGAGTGGGCGCCGTGACTTGCTGCGGAACGACGGCGTCTACCGGCCGCGGAACGGCAGCGTCCGCCACCTGATCGACGGCGGCGTCGACTTCGGGACGCGTTTCCGGTTTGTTCGCCGGAACGCTTTTGGCGGCACTAGTCGGATTGGCGGCACTAGTCGGATTGGCGGCACTAGTCGGTTTGGCCGTACTACTCGGCTTTTTGCTCTGCTTGGGCATGTCTGGCTCCCACAGTAGCTACGGCGTGAGCGTCAGGGTGTCCTCGGCTTCACTCTTGATCGAATCTTCGTTCCAGCGCATCGGCAACGTTTCGCCGTTGAGCCACAGGTCCAGTTGGTCATGATAATGGCTCGAGAACGCGTGACCGGACTCGCCAACGAGCTGTACCCAGCGCGACGCATCCAAATTGGACATGTCGACGATCATCCGCATCGACGGCAACGAGTCCACGACACCGAAGCTCTGGGACAGGTCCGAGCAGCTTGCCACGACGACATCACAGCCACCTGGTACCCCAACCGGACCATAGTTGAACAACCATTCGATTGGTGCGATGCCGGACGTACCCAGGGATTGGTTTTCGATCGTCAAGGTGTTGATCTTGCCCCATCGCCACGCGGACGGGTCGACGCCCTGCGACGTCGAAAGCTCCTTGGCGGCCGAAACCAGCGCCTGCGTCACGATGTCGTCGCGCGTCTCGACCTGCGGCGTGGACGCGTTATCCCACCAGGCGTTGGTGGGGTCGGCGAACAGCCCGTCGAAGACGGTGAACCATCGGTCGCCGCCGTCCGGGCGATCCGCGGCCGGAATCTCATCGAACGTGAGGCCGACGAGATCGTGCCAGAACTGGTTGAAATACGCGGCCGCGGCTGAACTCTTCGCAGCCGCGGTACCGGTGGCGCCGTCGGCCGGTTGCTGGAAGTCCCAGTCCTGCAGAAGCGCCTGTGCCTTTGCCACACCGCCGGTGAGGTGCTCGGACAGCAGCGTTGGCACGATTTGGGCGGCGAAATCGTTGCGGGTGTCGAACTGCATCTTCTGGACATCGGCCACCGAAATCTTCTGGCCGCCGCTGGACGCCGCCGTGATCATGTCAGCGATGCGCTGGCTGCGGTACCCGTACGACCAGTCGTCGGTCAGGAACGGGAGGTACGTGTCCGGGTTGATCACCGCCTGGTTCGCGGTCGCGAAGTAGCCGTCCGACGGGTTCTCCTCGCTCGGCAACTGGGCGAACGGGATGTAACCCTGCCAGTCGTACGCGCTGTCCCAGCCCGGTGCCGGCCACCGGCCGTCGCCCTTCGTCCGGATCGGAATCTGACCGGGGGACTGGTAGCCGATGTTGCCGTCGACGTCGGCGTACACCATGTTCTGTGCGGGCACCGTGAACTGTGCGGCGGCCGCCTTGAACGACGTCCAGTCGCTGGCCTCGTCGACCGCGAACAACGCGTCCATGGTCGTGCCCGGCGTGAGCGCGGTCCATTTGAGGGCAACGGCGTAGGTGATGCCGTCGGTCGGTGCTGCGGTCATGGACGGCGCGCCACTCGGGTCGACGTCCGGTTTCTTCGCGATCGTCTGCAACTCCGTGGATACGTCGGAGAGCAACGGCCCGTTATCGGTGGTACGTACGGTGAGCGGCACCGACTTCCCGCCCGCGACGTTGATCGTGGTGTGCTCGATGGTCAGTGGCACCCAGGCGCCGTCGACCTCGTACTCATTGCCCTTGACCTTCTCCAGGTAGAGGTCTGTGACATCCGGGTCCAGGTTCGTGAAGCCCCAGGCGATCCGGCCGTTGTGCCCGATGATCACCCCCGGTACGCCCGCGAACGTGTACCCCTCCACGTTGAACGAGCACGCGCAGTGCAAGCCCATCTGGTACCAGATGCTCGGCATGGACGGCGACAGGTGCGGATCGTTCGCGAGGATCGGCTTGCCGGTTGTGGTCAGGTTGCCGGCGATCACCCATGAGTTCGAGCCGATACCCGGCACCGTCGGTCCGACGATCGACGGCATCCCGTCGACGGCCGCCTGTACCGCTTGCAGCGCCGGTAGGGCGGCGGCCGGAATCGCCGGTACGTCGGCGGTGACATCGGCGGCGGGCGTCGTCGCCACGGCCTGCGAACCGTTGACGAACGTGCCGTTCACGACCGATCCGCCGTCCGCGACGATCGGCGCGTTCTCCGTGTACGGGTAGTCCGGGTAGAGCGTTTCGATCTGCGCTCGGGTCAGCCCGCCGGCCAGCATGGTGGCTCGGGCGATCTCGTCGGTCATGTTGCCGCGCAGGTCCCAGGCGAGCGCCTTGAGCCACGCGAGGCTGTCGATCGGCGTCCACGGCGCGATCTTGTACGAGCTGTTCTGCAGATCCAGGATCGAGTACTCGAGGCTGATCGTGCCCTTGGAGTGCTCCGCAAGGTAGTCGTTGACGCCCTTCGCGTACGCGGTGAGGTACTCGCGGCTCTGCGGCGAGATGATGTTCCACTCTTTCGCCGCGACGCCGCGCCAGTCCATGGTCCGGAGATATTCGTCCGTCTCGACCTGTCCCGAACCGAACATCTCGGACAGCGTGCCGCTGGTGACGTGCCGGTTAAAGTCCATTTGCCAGAAGCGTTCCTGCGCCCCGATGTAGCCCTGCGCGAGGAACAGATCGTCGGCGCTCTGCGCGTACAGCTGCGGAATCGCGTACTTGTCACGGTAAACAGTGACGTTCGCGCTCAGTCCGGACAGTTTGAGCACGCCGTCGTACTGCGGGAACGCGCGCCACACCGCCCACACGCCGCCGAGTGACGCGACGACGGCGAGCACCAGAATCGTGACCAGCGACCAGATCCCGACCCGCTTCAGCCGGCTGCGCTTTCGCTTCGGCCTCTTCCGAACGACGTCGGGCTCGCCGTCGGCTTCGACGTCAGGCTCGGCTTCGGTGCTCGATTCGGTCTCCGACGCGGACGGCTTGGTGTCCGACTTGGTGTCCGACTCCGTGTCCGACTTGGTGTCCGACTCTGTGGATGAGGCGGGTGCTGGAACAGTGGTGGGAGCGGAAGCAAGATCGGCATCGTCGGCGGTCACAGCGAAGGATCGTATCGGCCCGGACGCGGCGCGAGTCATGCCCGACGGGCATTGGATGCAAGACTGAGACCATCCCGATGCCCGATGAGATGGCCAGGTCAAAGCCGGTTACCGCAGCGTAGAGCCACCTGGCTTGGCCAGCGAGATCGTATCGCAAATACCGAAACCGTGACCAAGCCGTCAATGCAACCGGATTCATGTCCGGCTAGTCTTTCTCAGCAGAGCCATTTGATGGGAGACGACGTGCGCAGGCTTGGAATTATCGTGGGCGCGGTGGTTACCGTCTGCGTTGGTGTGAGCGCGGTCTGGAGCGTCGACTGGTTCCTGATCCAGCACGGCTTGCTCGGTCAGGGCAGCGCGCCGCAGCCGGCACCGGTCGCCACGCCGGAGACGTCCGCACAGCACGCGACGTCGACGGTCAACACGCTGACGAACATCATCTTCATCCTGATCTTCGTGGCGCTCATCTGTGTCGTCGGATACTTCCTGTTCAAGCGCCGGTCTGCCCGCGACGCCGCTCGTGGACCCGGCGACCTGGACGACTACAGCTTGCTGAGCCCCATGCGCCGTCGTCGACTGGGCGACCGGACGCTCGACCCGATCGGCTCTGCGCCGGGGCCGAGAGCCGCGCCGGTCCAACTCGCCGAGCCGGCCGATCCGCGCGAGCTTCCGGCGGACGTTGCTCGACGAGAGGCTGAGAACCTCGAATAACGCAAAAAGGCCCGAGCGTCAGCTCGGGCCTTTTTGGCTCGGTGCTTACGGCAACGAAGCCACTCCCTTGGGCAGGAAACGCTTACCGGTCACACGCTCGGAGACGCCGGTACGGTCGAGGTACGGCGTGATGCCACCGAGGTGGAACGGCCAGCCCGCGCCCATGATCATGCACAGGTCGATGTCCTGCGGCTCGGCAACGACACCATCGTCGAGCATCCGACGGATCTCGTCGGCCAGCGCGCTGACCGCGTTGTCCAGCACCTGCTCCGGCGCCAGCGGCTGGTCGCCGACCTGCATAAGTTCCAGAACGGAAGGGTCGACGTCGCCATCCTTCGTCAGGAAGCCCGCCTTACCGGACGCGACCAGGTTCCTCATGTTCTCGCTGGCACCGAACCGGTCCGGGAATGCCTCGTGCATGGTCTCGCCGGTGTGCAGCGCGACCGCGGCACCCACGAGTGCCAGCAGCGCGGTCGGGCGCATCGGCAGGCCGAGTGGGTCGAGTGCGGCATCGGCGACCGGGATCGGCGTACCGGCGTCGACCGCCGAATAGAACTCGCTGAAGAACCGCGTGAGCAGCCGGTTCACCACGAACGCGGGAGCATCCTGGACGAGTACGCACGACTTGCGGAGCTTCTTGCCGACCGCGAACGCGGTTGCCAGCGAGGCGTCGTCGGTCTTCCCGGCGCGTACCACCTCGAGCAGCGGCATCACCGCGACCGGGTTGAAGAAGTGCATGCCGACCACGCGCTCGGGGTGCTGCAGGTCGGCCGCCATCGCGGTGATCGACAGCGACGACGTGTTCGTGGCGAGCACGCAGTCCGGCCGCACCACCTTCTCCACCTCGGCCCAGACCTGCTTCTTCACCGACAGCTCTTCGAACACGGCCTCGATCACGAGATCCGCGTCCGCGAACGCCGCCTTGTCCGTATCGCCGGAAACGAGCGCCTTCACGCGCGCGGCGTCGCCGACCGCGATCCGGTTCTTCGCGAGCAGCTTGTCGATCTCGGTGTGCACATAGGCGACGCCCTTGTCGACCCGCTCCTGGTCGAGGTCGGTCAGCACGACCGGCACCTGCAACCGGCGTGCGAACAGCAGCGCGAGCTGACTCGCCATCAGGCCGGCGCCGACGATGCCGACCTTCGTGACGTCGCGCGCGAGCGACGACGACGGTGCGCCGGCCGGTCGCTTGGCGCGCCGCTGCACCAGGTCAAAGGCGTAAAGACCAGAGCGAAGTTCTTCACTCAGTACGAGATCCGCCAGCGCCTCGTCCTCTGCGTCGGTTCCGGCGGTAAACGCATCCCCGTCGACCCCGTTCTTCGCCAGACGCAGGAGCTTCAGCGCGCGGTACGGCGCCTTGCTGGCACCGTGCAGGCGCTCGTCCAGCGTGCTGCGGGCGAAGCCGGTGACCGCGTCCCACATGTCGCTGCGGTCGACTTCCTGGCGCTCCACCGTCTCGGTCCCGTTGACGACGGCGGCGGCCCAGGCCAGCGACGACTCCAGGAAGTCGGCCGCGTCGAAGAGCCGGTCGAACATGCCCAGCTCGTACGCGTCCTTGGGCTTGAGCATCTTGTTCTGCATCAACGGGTTCTCGATGATGACCTTCGCCGCGTTGATGATGCCGATCAGGTTCGGCAGCAGCTGCGTACCGCCCCAGCCGGGGACGAGACCGAGCGACACCTCGGGTAGCGCGAGCGCGGCCGCACTGGACGAGACCGTGCGGTAGTGACAGTGCAGCGCTAGTTCCAGGCCGCCACCCATCGCGGCGCCGTTCACGAACGCGAACGTCGGCACGTTTGAGTCCTTCAGTCGGCGGAACACGCGGTGTCCCAGCTTGCCGATCTCCAGGGCCTGCTCGCGGGTCGTGATCCGGGGCATGCCCGTGACGTCGGCACCGACACAGAAGATGTACGGCTTGCCGGTCACCGCGATGAACGCCGGATCGGCCGCGAGCGCGTTCGTGATCGCGTCGTCGAGGCTGGCGAGACCACCCGGGCCGAACGAGTTCGGCTTCGGTGTGGTCGAACCCGTTGTCCAGCGTGATGACGGCAGCCGGCTTGTCCACGCCGGGCACCTTGACGAGGCGAAGGAGCGCCTTGGTGACAACTTCTTCCGGAAATTCGGCGCTCACTTGGTGCCCTCCTCGGTCCAGTTCGGGTTCTCCCAGATAACGCTGCCGCCCATGCCGATGCCGATGCACATCGCGGTGATGCCGTACCGGACCTCGGGGTGCTCGGCGAAGTGGCGCGACAGCTGCGTCATCAGCCGGACACCGGACGATGCCAGCGGATGCCCGATCGCGATCGCGCCGCCCCAGGGGTTCACGCGCGGGTCGTCATCGGCGATGCCGAAGTGGTCGAGGAACGCCAGCACCTGTACGGCGAACGCCTCGTTCAGCTCGAACAGCCCGATGTCGTCGATGGTCAGACCGGCAAGCCGCAGCGCCTTCTCGGTGGCCGGGATCGGGCCGATGCCCATGATTTCCGGCTCGACGCCGACGAAGCCGTAGCTGACCAGCCGCATACCGATCGGCAGCCCCAGTTCGATCGCGACGTCCTCGGCGGCGAGCAGGCAGGCGGTCGCGCCGTCGTTGAGACCGGCCGAATTGCCCGCCGTGACCTTGCCATGCGGCCGGAACGGCGTACGCAGCGTCGCGAGCTTCTCCATCGAGGTCTCACGCGGTGCCTCGTCTGCGGTCGCGAGGCCCCAACCCGTCTCGGGATCGCGGGTCGCCACGGTCACCATGTCCGGCTGGAGCTTGCCGTTCGCGTACGCCTTCGCGGTCTTGTCCTGCGAGGCCAGCCCGAACGCGTCCACGCGCTGCTTCGTGATGTTTGGCAGACGGTCGTGCAGGTTCTCGGCGGTCGATCCCATCACGAGAGCGGACGGGTCGACCAGCTTCTCGGCCAGGATTCGAGGGTTCGGGTCGACGCCCTCGCCCATCGGGTGGCGGCCCATGTGCTCGACACCCCCGGCGATCGCGACGTCGTACGCGCCGACCGCAATCGCAGACGACATCGTCGTCACGGCGGTCATCGCGCCCGCACACATGCGGTCGATCGCGAATCCCGGCACGGTCTTCGGCAACCCGGCGAGGAGCGCCGCGGTCCGGCCGATGGTGAGGCCCTGGTCGCCGATCTGCGTGGTGGCCGCGACGGCGACCTCGTCCACGCGCTCGGGTGGCAGTTGCGGATTGCGCGAGAGAAGCTCCCGGATGCAACGGATGACCAGGTCATCAGCGCGGGTGTTCGCGTACATGCCGCCGGCCTTGCCGAACGGGGTGCGGACACCATCGACAAAGACTACTTCTCGGACAGTACGGGGCATATAACGCCTCCAGAGCAGCATTGATCGTGGGCAGGGCTCGGCCCTCGACGCTATGTTACTCGCCAGTAAGTCGGCGTCGCGAGTAGCTCCGAATGTGGCGCACGCCACTAGTCGCGGATCTTGGCGGAGTTGCCATCATGATCGCGGATCTTGGCGGAGTTGCCATCATGATCGCGGATCTTGGAGCCGATGGAGCAACACTGCTGTGATCATGGCGATTTGATCTCGACCACCTTCCAAGATCTCGAATCACTACCAAGATCTAAGATCACCGCCAAGATCTCGAATCACACCAAGAACGCGGCGACCTCGGCGGCGATCAACTTCGCCTGTGCCTGGCCCGCCAGCGCCGCAGGCGCGCGCCTCGACGGGTCCAGGTTGTTCGAACCGATGGCGTGCTCGGCGGCCTTGTCCGGGCTGATCAGCAAGGCCGGCGTACCGGCTGCGCGCAGCGCGTTGATCTGGCTTTCCGCACTTTCCATCGCGCCGATACCAAGCGTGATCGGTGCGACCGCGATCACGCGATCGCACCCCGCCGCCAGATTGATGTTGGCCGGTGAGCGCATCCCGCCGTCGATGAACCGCCGATCGCCGATCGTGACCGGCGGCCAAACGCCCGGTACGGCGCAACTCGCGGCGATCGCCCGCACCAGGGGTACGCCGGAAGCGCTGGTGAACACCTCGAACGCCCCGGACACGGCGTCCACCGCGGTGATTCGTAGATCGCGCTCGGGCCAGTCGGAGACTGACAGCCGGGAAGCGATCACCGCGAGACGGTCCTCCTCGGGCACCGTGTCGGCGGCGATCGCCATCGCGCCGATCCGCTGTCCGAAGCGCTCCTTGTCGTGCCGGTGCCGCAGTGCCAGCATGCCGATCGACAGAGCCGTCATGTTGCCCAGCTTCGCCGGGATTTCGTTGGTACGCGTGGCGTTCGACGACCTGGTCTGGCGTTCGACGAGTTCGGAGAGCGGCGTACCGGACGTGATCTGAGCGGCCACGGAGGCGCCGGCCGACGTACCGATGATGACATCCGCCCCGGTCAGATCGATCCCCGCGGTCGCCAGGCCGTCGAGGATGCCGAGTTCCCAAGCGATGCCGGTCAGGCCGCCACCGCCGAGTACGAGTCCCGTATGCATTGGATCACTCTTGCACGGGAAGCGCTGCGGCGATCACCCCTGCGACGAGGTTGACCTGCCACGCCCGAGCGCCGTGCGAGCGCAACGCCGCCGCGACCGACTCGGTGGAAATCTCGGCCGGTGGTTCCCACGCGATCCGCCGCACGGTATCCGGCGTGATCAGATTCTCCGGCGGCAGCGTGTGCGACGCGGCGATCTCGTTGACCGCGGCACGTGACCGCGCGAGGCGAGCGGCGGCGGCCGGATCGCGTTCGGCCCAGCGATGCGGCGGCGGCGGACCATCGGTCGGCACGGGTACCGGCAACTCGTCGACCCTCAGCGCCCGCGCCTCATCCAGCGCGGCGAGCCACGTCGGGGCGAGCCGGCGTACGGATCGGCCGGCGAATCCGGGCAGCAGCAACAGAGACCGCTCATCTTTCGGATCCATCTCGGCGGCGGCGATCAGAGCGGCATCGGCGAGGACTCGTCCCGGGGCGGCGTCTCGGCGCGAGGCAACCGCGTCTCGCGCGTACCACAACGCCCGTACGCGGGCGAGTGCTCGTGGTCCCCGCAAGCGGTGGATGCCGGAGGTCCGGCGCCACGGATCGGTGCGCGGTTTCGGTGGCAGGCCACCGAATGCGACGAGCGACGCGAACTCCTCCGCGGCCCACTCCGCCTTGCCTTGCCGGGTCAACTCGTCGGCCAGCAGATCGCGTAGATCGACCAGGAGTTCGACATCCAGTGCTGCGTACACCAGCCACGATTCCGGCAGCGGCCGACTCGACCAGTCCGCGGCCGAATGATGTTTCTCCAGCGAGAAACCGAGCTGCGATTCGGTGAGCGCGGCGAGCCCGACGCGTTCGAACCCGGCGAGACGCGCGGCCAACTCGGTGTCGAACAGCCGCTTCGGCCGCAGTCCGATCTCTGCCAGGCACGGGAGATCCTGGCTCGCCGCGTGCAAAACCCATTCTTCGTCGGCGATCGCGTCGGCCAGTGGCGTGAGGTCGCCGAACGGCAACGGATCGAGCAAGACGGTGCCGGAACCTTCACGGCGCAACTGCACGAGGTACGCCCGGCCCGTGTACCGGTAACCGGACGCGCGCTCGGCATCCACCGCGACCGGCCCCGTGCCGCCGGCAAGATCGCGCGCCGACTTGAGCAGTCCGGCCATGTCCTCGATCGGCGCAGGTGTCCCGTCGCGCGGTGCCAGCAGCGGTACTGATGTTGCTACATAACCATCTGAATCGCCCATAGCAGGCACCTCGCCTGCTCCGGAAGCATATTCGTCGGTCATGTCAGTCAACTTACGGCCCGTTCTTGTGCTCCTCCGGTATCGCCCCCCGGCGCGTCGGCTGTCGGCGCGCAGTGGGGACCCGGCTCGGATCACATTGAACACGACAAACCGCGGCCGTAGCGGGTATGTTGCGCGTTCGGCGTTCGAAGTACCGCAGCAGAACCCCACGGAGGAGCGCGTGTCCAACCCCACCTTCCCGACGGAGCCCAATCCGGACGTGACCGGATCGTTCCCGGCCGCCGCAGATTCCGAGGCGCGCCCCGCCGTTGACCCGGTCGTGACGAGCGCCTTCGGCAACGACACGTCGGCCGCGACGGCCGCCTTCGGCAACGACACGTCCGCCGTGCCCGCCAGTGAGTCCCCGGCCGCGACCGCTGACGAAACGTCGGCCGTACCGGCGGCGGAGGCGCCAGCGGCTCCGACCGTTGCGATTCCGGCGCAGGCTCAGCCCACCGACCAGTCGACCTACGCCGCAGCGCCGGCCACGCCGGGCTATGCACCCGGTTATGCCGCGCCGACCTATCCTCCAGCCGGTTACGAGACCGCTCCGACCTCGTCGGTCCCGGCCGCTTACGCGCCGCAGGGTTACGCGCAGCCGGGCTACGTTCAGCAGCCATATGCCCCGGTAAGTGCAGTGCCGCAGGGGTACGCCCAGCCCGGGTATGCGCCGGCCGGTGCGTACCCGACGGCGGCGTACCCGAACGCGGCGGCGTTTCCGGGTGCAGCGCCTGCGCCGAAGAAGGGCCGTGCCGCCACCATCGTCTTCGCGGTGCTGGCCGTTCTGTTCCTGATCAGCGCGATCGGCAGCAGTGCGCTGTACGTCAGTAAGAACAACGACCTCACCACGGCGAACAACGCGAAAGTTGCGTCTGACAAGGCCAACGCGGCGGCGCTCGCCGATCTGCAGGCGAAGTTGCAGGCACAGATTGCGGCGGTAACGACGCTGACGGAGCAGAACCAGTCGCTGACCGGCACGCTCAAGGACTCGAAGGCATGCGTCTCCGAAGCCGAGGTGCTGATCAACCTGCCCCAGTCGGCGAGCGATGCGACGTTCAACGCGGACTACGACAAGTTCGTCAAGCTGTGTGACACGGCTTCGGCCGACGGCTGATTGACCGAACGACGGCAAGACATCGGGCCGGTTGCGCTTCCTCGGAAACGCGACCGGCCCGATGCGTTGCCAAAACTCCTGTTGCGGCACGCTCGCGCTCGGGACCGTTACCCAGTTGTTGCGCAATATGTTTCCACTCGCGGCGACTTCGAGCGGGACAAGCGGCGGTGTGAAGCGATAGCTTGCCCGAAGCTTCGATCTGGCCATCGACTGCCACACCCGCACCGATCTTGATCCGCGCCGACAGTGGCACCGTCTGCGCGCTTTGCGCAACTGCACGATCACCCCGGAGGAGCACGTGTCCGAATCAGTCACCCCTGCCGAAAACAACTCGGCCGGGACCGAATACCGCCAAGCGGCGCCCGCCGCCCCTGCCACACCCGACTACGCGACACCGCAGTACCCGCCACCGGCCGTGCCGGCTCAGCCGTATCCGGCCGCACCTCAGCCGTATGCGGCGCCGTTTGCACAGCCAGTCGCGCCGGCCTACACCTATGCCCCGACCGGCGCACCCATGGGCTACGCACCGAACGGCGCCCCGAACGGTTACGAGATGCCCGCGCCTGCGTCGGCCGTACCCGCCTCGGCAATGCCCTCGTCGGCGATGCCGTCGTCCGGCCCGGCCGCGTACCCGACGGCGCCCTACCCGGCCGCGTACCCGGCCGGCCCGTACCCGGGCGCTGCGGCACCGAAGAAGAAGGGCCGTGCCCTCACGATTGTGCTTGCGATCTTGGCAGTTGTGTTCCTTCTCTCCGCGATCGGCAGCGCGGTTGAGTACGTCGGCAAGAGCAACGATCTGACCAAAGCGAACCAGGCGAGCACGGCAGCCGCCGCCGCGAACGCGGAAAAGCTCAGCTCGTTGCAGAAGCAGCTTGAGTCGACGCAGTCGGCGGCGGCCGCGGCAGCGCAGGCCAGCCAGGGTCAGATCAACGACCTGAACGACAAGCTCAAGACCGACTCGGCCTGCGTCAAGGCGTCCGAGACGCTCCTTAACATCAACACCACCAGCCGGTCGGTGTTTGAGAAGGACATCAACGCGATGGCGAAGGCGTGCGACGCGGCTGATTTCAACAGCTGATGTGGAGCGAGAGTCCGGCAGCGCTTGCTACTGCGCGCTGCCGGACTCTCCGCGTTGTGGCGTGCGGTTCGCGAGCGTGGCAACGCCTTCCGGCGGCAGCCCGGCCGTCGATGCGAGCAACTCACACCAGGCGCGCATGTGGGTATCCAGCGCCGCCTCGTCGCCCGGCGTCCAGGACGCCCGGATTTCCAGGTCGGCGACGGTGGGCGGCCCGGCAAGATCACCAAATCGCGTGGAGACCGTGAGTGTGACCGTCCCGCCGATCGCCCGGTACGCCGCGTCGTTGTGATCCAGGGCATCGACCAGCCAGGACCAGCCCACCTGGGACAGCAGCGGATCGGACGCGATTTCCGACTCCAGTTCGGCGGTCACGTATGTCACGAGGCGCAGCGTGCCGTCCCAGGCTTCGTGGCCGGCCGGGTCGTGCAGCAGGATCAGGCGGCCGGTGGCCACTTCGTCGCCGCCGCGACTGACCGTCCCGCCGATCGCGTGCGCGTAGGGCGCGAGCTTGAGCGGTGGAGGCGCATCTTCGAGCACGATCTCCGGTCGGGTCCGGATCTCGTTCATCTTCGCGACGGCCCGTGCAAACATCTCGGGTATCACGATCTCGGGCGCCATGCGGGCAGCCTATGGCCGTCGTGGCGGGTATGCGGCGGTGCCGCGCCGAGCGCCGCTCGCAATCTCTGGCCGGTCGGCCCTGAGCTGCGAAAAACCTTCAAAATGAAGTACCGGGCGATTTCGGGGCAAGTCGCGTGTATGGGCGGATCTAACCTTCACATTCCCGCGTGCGATGATGGCGGAGATGAGTATTACAGCCGCCACCTCGCCTTTTGTCGCAGCATGCCGTGGTGAAGACGTGCCGGTGACGCCCGTCTGGTTCATGCGGCAGGCCGGTCGATCGTTGCCCGAATATCGGGCGCTACGCACCGGCGTCCCGATGATGGAGACGGTCCGCCGACCCGATCTGGTCTGCGAGATCACGCTGCAGCCGGTACGCCGACACGGCGTGGACGCCGCGGTCCTGTTCAGCGACATCGTGGTGCCGCTCGCTGCGGCCGGCATCGGAGTGGACATCGTCGCCGGTGTAGGCCCGGTCGTCGCGGAGCCGATCCGGACGATGTCCGATGTGGACGCCATTCGCGCGCTCACGCCGGCAGATGTGTCCTATGTGGATGAGGCGGTCCGGCTGACCGTGGCGGAACTCGGCGCGACGCCGCTGATCGGCTTCGCCGGTGCGCCGTTCACGCTGGCGAGCTACCTGGTCGAGGGCGGCCCGTCCCGCAACCACGTCAAGACGAAGGCCCTCATGTACGGCGCGCCGGACGTTTGGCACGCGCTCTGCTCCCGTCTGGCCCAGATCACCCGGACGTTCCTGCAGGTACAGGTCGACGCCGGCGTCAGCGCGATCCAGCTCTTCGACTCCTGGGCCGGAGCGTTGTCCGAGGCGGATTACCGCAAGTACGTGATGCCGCACTCGACCGAGGTGTTGAGCGGACTCGCGGACGCGGGCGTACCGCGGATTCACTTCGGCGTCGATACCGCGCTGCTGTTGCCCGCGATGGCGGAGGCCGGCGCGGACGTCGTGGGTGTGGATTGGCGTACGCCGCTGGATCGAGCCGCCGAGGTAGTTGGGGATCGTTCGGTGCAGGGCAACCTCGATCCGGCGGTGCTGTTCGCGCCGCCCGATGTGATCGAATCCGAGGTGCGACGCATCCTCGCCGAAGGCACCGCCGCCCGCGGCCACATCTTCAACCTGGGCCACGGCGTCCTGCCGGAGACCGATCCGGACGCGATCACCCGAGTCGTCGATCTCGTCCACAAATTCTCGGCTCGCTAGGCTCGTCACATGCAGAACGTCGTCGTGGTCGGAGCCGGCATCGCGGGCCTCGCCGCCGCGCTGGAGCTGCACGATCGCCTCGGTGACTCGGCGCGGATCACGGTGGTCGAGGGCGCGACGTACGCGGGCGGGAAACTCCGTACCGGTTCGGTCGGTGGCCGCCGCGTGGAGACCGGCGCGGAGACGTTTCTGGCGCGGGCCGCCGACGATCCGTCCGGCGCGCCAAGTGAAGCGGTCAAACTCGCCCACCGGCTAGGGCTCGGCGACGCGCTGATCCATCCCGCGACGACCGCCGCCGGAATCCTGGTCGACGGCGAGTTGCGGCCGATTCCGGGTGGCACGCTGATGGGCGTACCACTTGAGGTTTCCGGTCTTGATCCAAGCCTGCAGCCCGCGAACGGTGACGATTCGGATCGCGGCGGTCCGGTACTTCCGGCCGGTGCGGACATCGCGGTCGGTGCGCTCGTGCGGGCCCGGATCGGCGACGCGGTCGTCGACCGCCTGGTGGATCCGCTGCTCGGCGGCGTTTACGCCGGACGCGCGGACGATCTGTCGCTGGCCGTCACGATGCCCGGCCTCGCTGCTGCCTGCCGGATCGAGAACACACTGCAGGACGCGGTACGCGCGGCACTTCGCAACCGTTCGACGAAGCCGGGGCCGGTCTTCGCGACGATCGACGGTGGGCTGAGCCGGCTGGCCGACGCGATCGTCGCCGCGCTGCCACCCGACACCGTCCGGCTGGGGCAACCGGTGCGATCGCTGGTCCATGAGGGTGCCGGCTGGCGGTTGACGATCGGTTCGACCCGCGATCCGGCGCTGCTGCATGCCGATGCGGTTGTGCTCGCAGTGCCGTCACATCCGGCCGCACGCCTGCTCAGCGAGGTGTCCCACGATGCCGCGAACGCTGTCGGCGTGCTGGACTACGCGAGCATCGGCCTCGTCACGTTCGTACTGCCGCCCGGTGCTCTCGATGGCACCGGCCTGGACGCTCGCTCGGGTGCACTGGTGCCCGCGATCGAGGGTCACGTCGTCAAGGCAGTGACCGTGTTCAGCACGAAGTGGGCACCGCAGGCCGACGGCGCCGTCTTGCTCCGAGCGTCGATCGGGCGGTACGGCGACGAGCAGGCGCTGCAGCACACCGATGCCGATCTGGCTTCGCTCGTACTGGATGATCTGTCGAAGATTCTGGGGCGGGCGCTGCCCGCACCGACCGCGTCCGGCGTGACCCGGTGGGGTGGTGGGCTGCCGCAGTATGCGCCCGGCCACCTGGAGCGGGTCGCGACCGCCCGGGCCGTGTTGCCGCCGACGATCGCGCTGGCCGGCGCCGCGTACGACGGGGTCGGCATCCCGGTCTGCATCCGTTCCGGCCAATCGGCCGCACATGCTGTGGTGAAAGCGTTAAAGGAGCACTCATGACCGACCAGGCGAATACCGACCAGGCGAATACCGAGCAGACGAACGCCGCCCGCGTACGCGAGCTGAACGACACGATCCGCTACACGATGTGGTCGGTGTTCCGCGCTTCGTCTCCGTTGCCGGCCCTGCGCGATCAGGTCTCGTCCGAGGTCGACGCGTTGTTCGAGCAGCTCGCGACGAAGGACGTGACGGTTCGCGGCACGTACGACGTCGCCGGGCTCCGGGCCGACGCGGACTTGATGATCTGGTGGCACGCGCCCAGCGCCGATGCGTTGCAGGACGCGTACGGGCTGTTCCGCCGCACCGCGCTCGGCGGGTACCTGACGCCGGTCTGGTCGCAGATGGCGCTGCACCGGCCGGCCGAGTTCAACAAGAGTCACCTGCCGGCGTTCCTGGCCGGTGAGGACGCTCGTGCGTACGTCTGCGTGTACCCGTTCGTCCGCAGCTACGAGTGGTATCTGCTGCCGGATGCCGAGCGCCGCGCGATGCTGGCCGAGCACGGGCAGATGGCGCGGGGCTTCCCGGACGTACGGGCGAATACGGTCGCGAGCTTCGCGCTCGGTGACTACGAGTGGATGCTCGCATTCGAGGCCGACGAGCTTCATCGGATCGTGGACTTGATGCGGGAGCTGCGGGCGTCGACCGCTCGGCGGCACGTCCGCGAGGAGGTCCCGTTCTACACCGGCCGTCGCCGTTCCGTTTCCGACCTCGTCCTCGGACTTCCGTAACGACATCGGGAGAGCACCCGCCGGACAGGCGGATACTCTCCCGAGGAAATGCGTCAGACGGTCGTGACGACGTCTTCGTATTCGAGGCGCGGCAGGCGGTCGAACCATGCGCCCTCGCCGGCCTCACCGATGTTGACCACGGCGAGAACCTTGTGCTCGCCGTCCGGGAAGAACTCGGCGTTGATAGCGTCGCCGTCGAAACCGGTCATCGGGCCTGCGGCCAGGCCGACCGCGCGTACGCCGAGGATGAAGTAACCGACCTGCAGGCCGGCGTTGAACCGGGCCGCGCCTTCGCGGGCCTCGTCACTGCCGGCGAACATCTCACGCGCACCCGGGTAGATCGGGAACGTGCGGTGCAGCTCATCGTGGAAGTTCACGTCGGCGGCGAGGATCGCGACCAGGGGAGCGGTCGAGGTCTTGGCCTTGTTGCCGTCGGACATGTGCGTGACGAGACGCTCGCGCGCTTCCGGCGTACGGACGAGGACGATCCGCAGCGGCTGCATGTTCATCGACGTCGGTGCCCACTTGACCAGGTCGTACAGCGCCTGGATGTGCTCGTCGGTCACGGGTGCGTCCGAGAACGTGTTGGCCGTGCGCGCCGAGCGGAACAAAAGATCCTGCGCGTCCTGAGACAGGACGAGCGGGGCGGTCTGAGTCATCTGAAGTGCTCCTCGTGCGGTTCGGAGTGCGGCGGGGAAAGTGCCGACTCGCACAACTAAGCGCTGCAGAGTGTTGTTCCGCAAGCCCGTGTGACAAACTCCACTTGCTTGCTCAGGCAAATATTGCTGGGTTGTTTCCTGGCCCGAATCGGTGCAGCTAACTTCCGCTATTTCCCACTAAATGGGACACGGCGACGCATCGGCAGATGCGGAATGTCGTCCTCGAGGAACTGCGGTCCGTCGGGTTCGAAGCCTGCGCTCGCGTACAGGCCGGTCGCATAAACCTGCGCCGACAGGACCGCGTCCCGATGTCCGATCAGGTCGAGGGCGCTGATCATCAGAGCGCCGGCGAGGCCGCGCCGACGGGCGGCCGGGCTGACGCAGACGCGCCCGATCCGTGCCGTGCCATCCGGTTCCTCGAGGATGCGCAGGTAGGCCACGGGCTCCGGCCCGTCGTCGGTGAGCCAGAGGTGTCTCGTGGTCGAATCAAGATCAAGACCGTCGACATCCTGGTACGGACAGTTCTGCTCGACGACGAACACCTCGGATCGAAGGCGCAGGATCGCGTACAGCGTGGTGACGTCGAGTTGATCGGGCGAAGCGACATGCAGCGTGGTCACTCCCCGAGCCTAGGCGGGTCGGCCCCTTGCATGATCGCGAGCTGGCGTTCGCTGACATCGAGCACTCACGCAGGCCGTCGACGTCGGAGGACGCGAACTCGCGATCATGAAAAGGTCTTTGGGGCTAGGCCAGCAGCGGGAGCAGGTCGGCGATTGTGGGGAGGACGTGGGTTGCGCCTGCTTTGTGGAGGCGGTCGGCGTCGTGGGCGCCGGTTGTCACACCGGCCACGATCGAGGCACCGGCGGCCAGGCCGGCCGCGATGTCGCTGGTGGTGTCGCCTACCGCGGCGACCGCGCGCACGTCGGGGATGCCGAAGCGAAGAATCGAAGTCAAGATCATGTCCGGGTACGGTCGGCCACGCCCCCCGACATCGCTCGGGCACAGCGTCGCGTCCACCAGGTCACGCCAGCCCAGATGGTCGAGGATGGCGTCCTGCGTAGCCCGGGCGAATCCGGTGGTCAGCACGGTCGTGATCCCGCGCGTACGGAGTTCGGCCAGCGTTTCGACCGCGCCCGGCAGCGGCTTGACGCCGGTCACCAGGTCGCCATACGCGGATTCGAACGCCCGATTCGCAGTCTGCGCCTCATCCTCGTTCCCGAGCAGCGCACGGAACACCGTGATCTTTGATTCGCCCATCGTCTCCACGACGTAATCGGTCATCCGAGAGCGGACGACCTCGTCGCGTACGTTGATGTCGTCGAGCGCCTGGCGGAACGCGCTCAGCACCAGCCCATCGTCGGCAACCGTCGTGCCCGCCATGTCCAGGCAGGCGAGCAGGATGTCGGTCATGCCGCCACTCCATCCATGAGGTGCGCGAATGTGTCGTCCGCAATACCGGGGGAGCAGGTCATGCCGCGGCCGCCGGGGGCGGTGACGGCGATCACGCCGGGCGCCACATCGCTGCGGTGATAGATCGATCCGTCGGTGGTCTCGCAGTAGACACCGGCCCATCGGCGCACGACCCGGGGCAGCGCCCGACCGAGAATCGATTCGGCGACTTCGCGCAGATGGTCGTACGGCTCCTCCTCGACCGCGAAGTCGAAGGGCTCGTCATATGCGTGCGTGTCACCGATCGTCAGTCCCCCATGCGCGCGCTGCACCATCAGCAGCTGCATCCGGTGCGTGGCCGCGATTTCGGCCTGCGCACCGAGCGACGCGAGATCCGCGTTGCGGTACGCCGGGTAGTAACGGAACGAGTCGCCGTCCGCGATCGAGGTGGTCAACTCCTCGCCCAGCGGCGCGGTCTGCATCATCTGCAGACGGCACTTGCGGATGGGCGCCGCCGACAGGTGCGCTCCGGCAACGCCGGTCAGGTTCGCGCCGGTTGCGAGGATCACGAGATCGCCGCGGTGCCAGTGGCCGAGGTGGTCGCGGACAGCCGGGCCGTCGAGCTCGACCACGGTGCGACCCGGGAGGTACGTGTAACCGGGACCCTGTTGCAGGTACGCCCGGATGGCACCGAGGACCTGTCCCGGCTCGACCGAACCGTCGTGACTCGACATCAGACCGGCGACGATATCGCCGCGAATCGCGGGGTTGGCTGCGCGTACACCCTGGGGGTCGAGGTAAGTGAACCCGCGCCTCGCGCCGCTGTCCGCGGCCGCCATTTCGGCGCAGATCGCGGCCTCAGCATCGGTACGCGCGATCGTGATCGACGGACGCGCGCGGAAGCCGATCGCCGGAATCTGCGCCCCGATCTGCTCCCACCATTTGCGAGCGCGGATCGCCAGGGACAACTCGGCGCCGTCGGCACGGCCGCTGACCCAGACGAGGCCGAAGTTGCGGACCGAAGCGCCACGCGGACCGGCCTCGCGCTCGAGGTGGACGACCTCGAGACCGAGCCGTCGAGCGTGCCAGGCGTGCATCGTGCCCAGCGCTCCACCACCCACGATGACGACGCGTTCCAGGCCGGTGTTGATCGGTTCGTTCATGGCCACTAGTAGGCCGTGCCGGTCTGGACGCCGGGTTAACGACGCACGTAGTGGATCTAGCGCTCGGTAAAACTTCGGGCCGCCAACACTTCTCCGACCTGCTGGGCCGGATGTCGGTTTGCTCGAACATGAAACCGCTTCGGTGAAGGTTTCCGCTGCGTACGATGGGAGTTAATTGATCATGACGGTGCTCGTGCACCCTGGAGGACTTGATGCGATACCGGCGTTTGCTTCTCGGTGTCTCAAGTGTCACGTTGGCGCTGTTCGTCGGCGTCGGGGCGGCCGGTTCGCCCGCGTTGGCGACCTCTGGCGTCGCCGTACCCGCGCCGGCCGTGACCGGTGGTGCTCCGCCGGATCCCGCGCTGGCGCTCAAGGTGGCGCAATGGGTCACGAACGGCGGCGAGGACAGCCTGAAGATGCTCGCCACCGACTTCAAGGGCTTGGAGGACGCGGCCAGCACGAACGATCTGCACTCGATCAGCACCAGCTGCGCGGCCTTGAAGAAGGACGTCCAGGCGGCCCAGTCCTACGACGCGATCCCGGACGCGCAAGCGCAGCACAACTGGTCGGCAGCGCTCGCCGACTACGAACACGGAGCGACCGATTGTGTGTCCGGCGCGGACAGTTCGAACTCGGACCTGATCACCAAGGCGTCCGGCGAGATCACGGACGGAAGTGCGCAGCTGAACCTCGTGACCACGAGGCTGAGCGAGATCGCCGGCTGATTTACCCGTTGTCCCCGAAACCCCGTTGATCATGTACCCCTGAGCACGACCTACATGATCAACGGGGTGAGCGTGCTGGCCGCGCGCTCTCATTGACCGACGCGTTGGCCGCCCCTAAGCCCCGCAAATCCAGTTGATCCTGGAGTTGGTTAGCACGTGCTGCGACAGCAGCAAAATGCTGCAGAGCGACGGCGAGTCGGTCTACTAACTCCAGGATCAACTTCATGCGTTAGGCAATGCTGCGGTACTTCCGTACCGCGAGCGGTGCGAACACCACGATGATGCCGACCGCCCACGCCGAGCGAATGCCACACCGGCGTCGCGATCGGGCCGCCCAGGGTTAGACCGCGCATCGCGGCGGTGAGTGCGGTCACCGGATTGACCTTCACCCAGGCCTGTAGCCATCCCGGCAGCGTGTCGGCCTGGACGAAGATGTTGCTGCCGAACGTCAGCGGGAAACATGATGATGAAACCGAGGCCCTGGACGCTCTGCGGTGACTTGGCACCAGCAGGCCGAGCAGCACCCAGATCCAGCACACCGCGAACGCGAACACGATCATCAGCGCCGACGCCGGCCAGCGCGAACCAGCGCGTTGGTCTGGATCCGGAAGCCGAGCAGCGACCCGTACGCGAACAGCACGATCGCGATCGACGCGACGTAGCGCACGAAGTCACCCAGGATCGTGCCGGTCAGCGGCGCCGATCGGGCGATCGGCAGGCTCCGGAATCGGTCGAAGATGCCCTTGGTGAGTCGGTGTTGAGGTCGATCCCGGTGCCCATGCTCGCGAACACCACCGTCTGCACCGTGATGCCCGGCAGCACGAACTGCAGGTACGTGTGCCGGTCTCGTGCCGGCCATCGCGCCGCCGAACAGGAACACGAACAGCGTCACGAAGATGATCGGCTGGAGGCGTGACGTCGAGCAGCTGCTCCGGGTTGCGCTTGATCCTGACGAGCGCCCGCCAGGCGAGCGTGAACGGGCGTGCCGGAACGGCGCGGACCGGGCCGATCCGGCGGCCGGTGACGGCGTGCGGCACCGGATGAGCGAGCGGTGGCCGTCATGACTCCTCCTGGGTCGTCCTCTTCAGCGCGCGTGGCCGGTCAGCGCCATGAACACCTCGTCGAGGCTGGCCAGGCGCAGGGCCAGCTCGGTGACCGGGATGTGCTTCTGCTTGCAGCCGCGTGCACCACCGTCGGCGAACGCGTCCGCGTCGTCGACCGGTATCGACAGCAGGCCCGGGATCGTCGGCGTGACGGCTCGGCGCGGTGCCGCACGACCGACGTCTCGACGATCGTCGGCGACCCGGTCGAGGTCGGCCGGCTCGGTCGGGCGCACGTCCAGCGTCTGCCCGCCGACCTTGGCCTTGAGCTCGGCGGAGGTGCCGTTGGCGATCACCCGACCGTGGTCGATCACCGCGATCTCGTTGGCGAGCCGGTCGGCCTCGTCCAGGTACTGCGTGGTGAGCAGCACGGTCGTGCCCGTCGGCGACCAGCTCGCGGACCATCTGCCAGACCTCGCCCCGGCTGCGCGGGTCCAGGCCGGTGGTCGGCTCGTCCAGGAACAGGATCTCCGGCGGCTGACCAGGCTGGCGGCCAGGTCGAGGCGGCGCCGCATGCCGCCGGAGTAGGTCTTCACGCGAGCGCCCGGCCGCGTCGGCCAGGTCGAACCGCTCCAGCAGCTCGCGCGCCCGCGCGCTTGGCCTCGCCTTGCGGGCAGCTCCAGCAGCCGCCCGATCAGCAGCAGGTTCTCGAAGCCGGTCAGGTCCTCGTCGACGGCCGCGTACTGGCCGGTCAGGCCGATCATGCGCGCGCACCCGGTCGGCCTCCCGGCTCACGTCGAAGCCGCCGACCGTGGCGTGGCCGCCATCGGGCGTGAGCAGCGTGGCCAGCATCCGGACGACGGTCGTCTTGCCGGCGCCGTTCGGGCCCGAGCAGGCCGAGCACGGTGCCCGGGCGGACGGTCAGGTCGACACCGTCCACGCGCGGTCGTCTTGCCGAACCGCTTGACCAGCCCTTCCGCTTCAATTGCGTATGTCATGCCGCGCATCCTCACAGGCGCCGCTGACACGGCGCGCACACGAAGCTGACAGCTGTCCCGGCGCCGCCTACCAGGGGACGGATGCCGACCGGGCCTAGGCCGTGTTTCATAAGTCGGGTTCAGGTTTTGGGGCGTGTCGTTGATCGACATGAGGCGAGGTCTCCGGTAGATGGTTCATCGACCAAGATGAACACCATTTCTCCGGAGACCTCGTGGCCACGATACCGGTGGCGAGGCGGCATGACCTGACCGACGCGCAGTGGGCGGTGCTGGAGCCGTTGCTGCCGAAGGGGCGTAGGCCGGGTCGGCCGCCGATATGGCGTAAACGTCAGCTCATCGACGGGATCCGGTGGCGGGCCCGGGTCGGCTGCCCGTGGCGGGACGTGCCGGACTGCTACGGCCCCTGGCAGACGGTCTACGGATTGTTCCGTCGCTGGCAACGTGACGGGACCTGGGCGGGGATCGTGACCGGGTTGCAGGCCCTCGCCGACGCGTCGGGTTGGATCACCTGGGACGTGAGTGTGGACTCCACGATCGCGCGGGCGCATCAGCACGCCGCGGGTGCCCGCCGTGACGGTGCCCGGCAGGTGGAGCCGCCGGGTGGGGTCGAGGTCGAGCCGGCCGATCATGCGCTGGGCCGGTCTCGGGGCGGGTTGACCACCAAGGTCCACCTGGCGTGGAGCAGGGCCGGAAGCCCTTGGTCGGTGGTTGACCGCCGGGCAGCGCGGCGACAGTCCGCAGTTCATCGCGGTGCTGGACGGCGATCCGGGTACCGCGGCCCGGCCGGTGGCCGGCCGAGGACCCGTCCGGATCGGGTTCTGGCGGACAAGGCGTACACGTCGAAGGCCAACCGCGGCTACCTGCGCCGCCGCGGGATCAAGGCCACCATCCCGATCAAGACCGACCAGGCCGCCCACCGGCGTAAGAAGGGCTCCCAAGGCGGCCGCCCACCGGCGTTCGACCCCGACCTGTACAAACAGCGCCACGCCGTGGAATGCGGGATCAGCCAGCTCAAACGCCACCGCGCCGTGGCCAACAGGTACGACAAACTCGCCGTGCGCTACCACGCCACCGTCCACATCGCCGCGATCAACGAATGGCTGCCCAAGCACTTATGAAACACGGCCTAGCGGTTAGAGTTCGCGTGTGACTGAGGCACGCTTTGCGACCCCGGCCGATGCTGCCGAAATCGTACGGTTGCGTGCGTTGATGCTCAGCAGCATGGACGGTGCCGCCGTTCCGCACGGTCCCTGGGAAGACACGGTCGCCGAGGATGTGATCGAGCGCCTGCAGGATGACGAACCGACGCTCGGTGTCGTCGTGGTCGATCAGAGTGATCATGCGGGCCGGCTCGCCGCGTGCGCGGTCGGCACGATCGAGTACCGGTTCGGCAGCCCGGCGAACCCGTCCGGTGCGGTGGGGTACGTGTTCAACGTCTCGACCGATCCCGACTATCGTCGCCGCGGTTACTCGCGTGCCTGTATGGAGATGCTCCTCGCCTGGTTCGTCGAGCACGGCGTCACGCGGATCGACCTCAAGGCATCCGCCGACGGGGAGCCGCTCTACCGATCGCTCGGCTTCCACACGACGCACGATCCGGCGATGCGCCTGGACCTCAAAGTTGATCCTGAAGTCAATTAGCACGAACGCCGTCGCTCTGCTGCATTTGCGGCTGCCGCCGCTGGTGCTAACTAACTCCAGGATCAACAAGGGTCTGGCTCCGGGACAGACAAAGGAGGTGCGCTGAGCGCGGGGGATCGGTACAACTACGTGCGTGTTCCGGAAATATCCTCGTACTCCGCATCTTGAGTCCTCTCGTCTGCAACCCGGCGACGAGGATCTCGCATGCAGTGCCGTTTCGGGAGATCCGAGGCGCGTACACGGTGGTGGAGGAGAAGCTCGACGGCGCGAACTCCGGCATCAGCTTCGACACCGACGGCACCGTGATGTTGCAGAGTCGCGGGCATGTGCTGACCGGCGGCCCGCGCGAGCGCCATTTCGCGCCGTTCAAGGCGTGGGCGGCAACGATCGCGGCGCCCCTCTACAACCGGATCGGCGATCGGTACATCGTCTACGGCGAGTGGCTCTATGCGAAGCACACCGTCTTCTACGACGCGCTGCCGCACTACTTCTGCGAGTTCGACGTCTACGACCGGCACAACGACACCTTTCTCTCCACCGCTCGACGCCGGGAGCTGCTGGCCGGGGTGCCGCTCGTCTCCGTACCCGTGCTCGATGAAGGTCCGGCTACGACGTTGGCCGCGCTGACCGCGCACGTCGGACCGTCGACGTGCCGCACTGCGGATTGGCGGAGCTCGCTTGCGGCCGCAGCGGCCGTCGCGGGGTGTGATCCCGAGCGGGTCGCTGCCGAGACCGATCGCGACGATGCGATGGAAGGTCTTTACCTCAAAATCGAAGATCAAGATCAGGTGGTACGCCGCCTGAAATGGGTACGGCCGTCGTTTCTGACGTCGGTGACGGATTCGGGTACGCATTGGCTGGATCGTCCGATCATCGCCAACGGTCTCGTTGACGCGGCGGTGATGTATGCAGGTCTTTGAGCGACTGTGCCCGGATGGTCCATCGTGGACAGTCCCATGGGTTCGGATCGTCGCGGAGTTCCCGTGGATCCGGGCGATGTCCGGCGTCGAGCAGGATCCCGGCCACCACGGCGAGGGCGACGTCGCGACGCACACGCGGATGGCCGCCGAGGCGCTCGCGGCGTCGCCGACCTGGCGTGCTCGGACTCCGTCGGACCGGGTCCGGCTTTTCGCCGCCGTGTTGCTGCACGATGCGGCGAAGCCGTGGTGTACGCGTACCGGCTCGGACGGCAAGCTCACGTCGCACGGTCACTCGCGCGGCGGCGACCTGCACGCCCGGCGGGTGCTGTGGGAGATGGGCGCGCCACCAGCATGGCGTGAGCACGTCGCGGCGCTGGTCCGGCATCATCAGGTGCCGTTCTGGGCGTTCGAGCGCCCCGATCTCCAGCCGATCGCGTTCCGCGTATCGCTACTCGCCCGCAACGACGATCTGGTGGAACTCGCGTACGCCGACGCGCGCGGCCGGATCTGCGCCGACGCTCAGTCGATGATCGACAACGTCACCCTGTACGGGCAGTGGTGCGCCGAGCAGGAATGCCTCGACACGCCCCGGGAGTTCCCGTCGGACCACGCCCGTTTCGCGTTCTTCCGGACGCCCGGGCGCGATCCCCGATACTCCGCGTACGACGACACCACGTTCACGGTGACCGTGATGTCCGGCCTGCCGGCCGCGGGCAAGGACACCTGGGTGTCCCGCCACCGAGCGGGACTGCCGGTGGTGAGCCTCGACGCGTTGCGCACATCGCTCGGCGTACCGCCGGGCGGCGATCAGGGTCCGGTCGTGATGGCCGCCCGGGAAATTGCGCGAGAGCACCTTCGGGCCGGTCGGCCGTTCGTCTGGAACGCCACGAACGTCTCTCGTGACCTGCGCATGCGTACGGTCGCGTTGTGTGCCGACTATGGCGCCCGCGTGGAGATCGTGTCGGTCGAAGCGCCGTCGGCCGTGGTGCGGAAACGCAATCGCGCCCGTACGTCGCCGGTGCCGGACGCGGTCATCGACAAACTGGTGGGACGTTGGGAAACGCCGGATCCCACCGAGGCGCACGAAGTGATGTGGGTCAATTCTTGAACTCTGTTTCCAAATTGTTCCCTCCGAGCGGTTTATCCACAGGAGACGCTGGGTAGCCGCCTAGGGCGATGCCCTGAGGAGGTAACAAAATGGTACAAAGAAGTACTACGAAACGAACCAAAGTAGTAGCCATCGCAGCTGCAGCACTACTCGGCACGGCCGCACTCGCGGCCTGCGGAAGCAACAGCAAATCCACCGACACGGCAACCACCGGCTCCAGCCAGAGCCTCAAGGGACAGCACCTTGAAGTGATCGCCGAGTGGAGCGCCAACGAGCAGGCGGCGTTCCAGGCGGTCCTCGATGGCTTCACGAAGAAGACCGGCGCGACCGTGACGTACACGTCCGGTGGCGACAACACGTCGGTGCTGGTGAACAGCCGCGTGGCCGGTGGCGATCCGCCGGACGTCGCCTTGATCGCACAGCCCGGTGCGGTGGCCCAGTTGGCCTCGAAGAATCAGATCTTCCCGCTCACCGGCGACGCGCAGACCGCAGCGACGGCGGACTTCTCGCCGGCCTGGCAGAAGCTCGGCACGCTGAACGGCAAGCTGTACGGCGTGTTCTTCAAGGCCGCGAACAAGTCCGTGGTCTGGTACGACGCGGCCGACCTGTCGAACGCCGGCGTACAGCCGCCGACGACGTGGGACGCGTTCGTCACGGCATCGAAGACGATCTCCGACTCCGGAGTATCGGCGATGGCGATCCCGGCCGGTGATGGCTGGCCCGCGACCGACTGGTTCGAGAACATCTACCTCCGTACGGCCGGCGTGGACAACTACAACAAGCTGACCGCGCACCAGATCCCGTGGACCGATCCGTCCGTGGTGACCGCGCTGACCACGTGGGCGCAGTACCTCAAGACGCCCGGCGTGGTGGAACCCGGTGCGACGAACCTCAGCTTCACGCAGTCCGAGGCGGACGTGTTCGGCAAGAGCCCGAAGGCCGCGATGCTGTACGAGGGCGACTTCGTTGGCACCGACATCACGGCACTCGGCAACTTCAAGGTCGGCGATACCGCGAAGTTCTTCAACTTCCCGTCGATCAACGGGTCGCAGCCGGCTGTCGTGTCCGGCGGTGACGAGGCGGTCGCGTTGAAGAACACGCCCGCCGCGATGGCGCTGATGGCGTACCTGGCCTCGCCGGACGCCGCGGCGATCTGGGCGGCCAAGGGCGGATTCCTGTCCGCGAACACGAAGCTGCCGCTGTCGACGTATCCGGATGACACCACCCGGTCGCTCGCCCAGGCGCTGACGTCCTCGACGTCGGTCGTGTTCGACATGTCCGATCAGACGCCGACCGCGTTCGGCGGCCAGAAGAGTGCCGACGAATGGAACATCCTGACGAAATTCGTCGGCGATCCGAGTAATCCACAGGCCACGGCGGCGGCGTTGGAAGCCGCTGCGGTGAAGGATTACAAGTAGTTCGGCTGTGGCAGCCGTAGCACAGGACGCTCCCCGCTCGGTTTCGAGCGGGGAGCGCGCTCGGCGCGAGATCCGCGTGGTGGGTCTCATTTTTCTGCTGCCGGCACTGATCGTGCTGGCTGTCTTGGTTGCTTGGCCGATCGTCGCGACGGTCTATTCGAGCTTCCGGGACGCGAACGGCCTGAACTGGGTGGGCTTCCACAACTACGCGACGATGTTCGGCGACTCCGGCACACGCAAGGCGATCACGAACAACATCATCTGGGTGATCGTCGCGCCGATGGTGGTGACGTTCGTCGGTCTGATCTTCGCCGTACTGACCGAGCGGATCCGGTTCGCGACCGCGTTCAAGACCGTGTTGTTCGTGCCGATGGCGATCTCGTTCCTCGCGGCCGGCGTGACTTGGCGGTTGGTCTACGACGCGAGCCCGCAACGCGGCGTACTCAACGCGTTCGTGGTGTCGGTGCACGACACGTTCGCCCCCGCTTCGCACTTCCCCGGCGCGCGTCCGCGCGACAACAAGCTTCTGGCGGCGGCGCCGGGTGCGAACGGCGCGTTCCAAGCCACGAGTACGGCGGTGGCCGGGTCGGTCACGCTGATGCCACTGGTCGGACTGCCGCCGGACAATCTGCCCTCGAACGCCAAGCCGGCCGCCGCGCCCGCCTCCGGATCAGGTGTGAACGGTGTGGTCTGGCTCGACTTCAGCAAGGGCGGAGGGGGTACGGCCGGCGTCGTTGACGCATCCGAGAAGGGCCTTCCCGGCATCTCGGTGCAGGCTCTGCAGAACGGCAAGGTCGTGGCGACGACTACCACGGCGGATGACGGTTCGTTCCACTTCGACGCATTACACGGCAGTTATCAGCTGCGATTGCCGGCGTCGAACTTCAGCCCGCCATACGGCGGGGTGAACTGGCTCGGTCCGACATTCGTCACGCCCGCGATCATCATCTCGTACCTGTGGGTATGGGCCGGATTCGCGATGGTGCTGGTCGGTGCGGGCCTGGCCGCGCTGGATCGCGAGACGTTGGAGGCGGCCCGCGTGGACGGCGCGTCGGAATGGCAGGTGTTCCGGCGAATCACGATGCCGCTCGTACGGCCGGTGCTGATCGTGGTGCTGGTGACGCTGGTCATCAACGTGCTCAAGATCTTTGATCTGATCTTCGTGATCTCGCCGTCCGAATCGTTGCCGAACTCCACGGTCGTGGCGGTCCAGATGTATCAGGTGGCGTTCGGCGGTGGGCAGGACGCCGGTCTCGGCAGCGCGCTCGGTGTGCTGCTGTTCATCCTGGTCATTCCCGCGATGATCTTCAATATCCGACGCCTGCGGAGGGAGCAGTCATGACCATTTCCGGACGGCTTGCCCGGTGGCTCGGCGGATCGGTGGTGACCGTCGTCCTCGTGGTCGTCGGGCTGTTGTGGCTGCTGCCGACGTTCGGTCTGCTGGTGGACTCGCTGCGCTCGCAGGGCGACGACAGCGCGACCGGCTGGTGGCAGGCGATCTCGCACCCGAGTCAGTTGACGTTCCAGAACTACGTGAACATCATCCACAACGGCGGCATCGTGCACTCGCTGTGGAACACGGTGCTGATCACCGTACCGGCGACGGTGCTCGTGGTGATCATCGGATCGATGGCCGCGTACGCACTGGCCTGGGTCGACTTCAAGGGCCGAGACACGATTTTCATCATTGTGGTCGCGTTGATCATCGTGCCGATCCAGGTCGCGATCATCCCGGACGCGAAGATCTACGCGCATCTCGGCATCTACGGCAGCATCACCGGCGTCGTACTGTTCCACCTGGCGTTCGGCCTGCCCTTCGCGATCTTCCTGCTCCGGAACTTCTTCATCGGCATCCCGAAGGATCTGATGGAGGCGGCCCGGATGGACGGCGCGGGCGAGGTGTTCATCTTCCGGCGGATCATCCTGCCGATCGGCTGGCCGGCGATCGCGTCGCTGGCGATCTACCAGTTCATGTGGACCTGGAACGACCTGCTGGTCGCGCTCGTGTTCGCGAGCCCGTCGAACGCGCCGATCACGTACTCGCTCTACTCCCAGATGCGTACGTTCTCCACGAACATCGACATCATCGGGCCGGGCGCGTTCCTGTCGATGATCGTGCCGCTGGCCGTGTTCTTCGCGTTCCAGCGCTACTTCGTGCAGGGGGTACTCGCCGGGTCAGTCAAATAGCGGGTTCGGTGAAATAGCAACGTGCCCGCCACTCCTGACGTAACTTCGCTGGTATGCGAATAAAGTCGCTGGTCCCGGTGCTGTTGATCTCGTCGGCCCTGCTTGCGGGTTGCTCGGCCGCCGAGGTCGCGGCGCCGCCGCGAGGCGCGGTCGCGGTGAAGAGCAGTGCGCCGGCGCCGGCCCCGAGCAGTTCGGCCAACCTCTGCGAGTCATGGTCGCAACTCACGGCCTCGGTCTCGTCGTTGAAGTCAATCAACGTGGTCAGCGGCGGCGTGGCATCGGTGCAGACCGCGGTGTCGAATATTACGAAGAACCTCGACGCGTTCCAGGCGGCCGCGAAGGGCCAATTCGGCCCGCAGGTGACGAACATGAAGGCCGCGTTGTCGACGGCCCAGACCGCGGTACAGAACGCCGCCGCGAACCCCAGCGTCTCGGCTCTGCTGCCATTGGTGACCGCCGTGGCCGGTGTGGGTACCGCGTACAACGAGATGAAGAGCGCGGTCGCGTCACGCTGTTCGTAACCCGATCAAGCTTCGGGTGTCCGATCTCCACACCATTCGTTGAAGTGGCATGGTCCTCCGGCGGGTGACCCCGCATGTCGGCGATGGCCCGCGGCTGCTCGCCACGTTCCGGCGTACGCGTCCGCAGGCGCTCGGGCACGGCCTGTTCCTCGGCGCCGTGGTCGGATCGTTGCTGTTCGCGGCCGGTCTCGTGGCAACGCTGGTGCGTGATGTCACGGCGCACTCGGTCTGGCCGTACCCGTGGCTGTGGCTTTTGCTCGCCGTAGTGCTGCCGGTCGTGATCGGCGGCTTGATCGGTACGTTGACCGGAAGCCGCACCGGCGTCGACGCGGACGATCTCGGCATCCATAGCGTGCCGCCGTTGCCCCGCTCGTTCGGGCCGTGGCCCGCGATCGCCGACATCCGGGCGGAGCGCCGGCACAGCCGTACGGTGGTGGCCATCTATCTGGAGTCCGGTGCGGTGTTGCGTTTGCGAGCCCCGTACGACGGCCGGATGCTCGGCCGGGACCCGAGATTCGAACGCAAGATATTTATGCTCCTCAATATCTGGGAAGCCCACCGAAACTGGAGAAGTCGGACTTAACGTCCACGTCTTTTCGCCCATTTATGCGGTTACGTGGGTGAATCCGGCCCCGCGCCGAGACGTTACCAGTGAGGTGTTAGACGCGGGCGGTGGCCATGGCGGAGGTGGATACGGCGGAGGTTCGCCGAGCGCGCCAGCCCCGACGCCGACGACGACACCGGGTACCACTCGCAAGGCGCCGGTCACGACCGTCGCCGCGACCACGGCGACGGCGCCGACCACCGCGCTCGCGCTGACCGGCAACACGTCCGAGCCGATCGGTATCGCAGGCGGTGGCCTCCTGCTGGCCGGCGGCGCCCTGCTCTTCCTAACCCGCCCGAGGCGACGTGCGCGCCACGCCGGCTGACCAACGGCCTTCGTCCCAGCCGCACCCAGCCTCAACCCAGTAACTCCAGGATCAACTGGAATCGGACGGGCGGAAGGCGCGGCGGGGCGGGGTTGTCGGGCTGGGTGGATAGAGTCGTGGGATGGCATCGAAAGCGGCCGCGATCGAAGTGGACGTTGCCGGGCACACCGTGAGGTTGTCGAGCCCGGACAAGGTCTACTTTGCCGAGCGGGGCTACACGAAGCGCGACCTCTTCGAGTATTACCTGGCGGTCGGTGACGGCATCCTGCGTGCGCTGCATCGCCGCCCCACGACGCTGCAGCGGTTTCCCGAAGGGCTCGACGGGGAGACGTTTTTTCAGAAGCGCGTACCGACTCGGGGCGTGCCGCCCTGGATCGAGACCGCGACGATCACGTTTCCGTCCGGGCGGACGGCCGACGAACTTGCCGTCGCCGACCTGGCGCACGTGGCCTGGGCTGCGCAAATGGGCACGATCGTGTTCCACCCGTGGCCCGTACGCACTGCCGATACCGATTCCCCCGACGAATTGCGGATCGATCTCGATCCTCAGCCGGGCACCGATTTCGCCGACGCGGCCGTGATCGCCGGCGTCGCGCACGAGATCTTCGATGAGCTCGGATGGGTTGCGTTCCCGAAGACCTCCGGCGGTCGAGGCGTACACCTTTACGTACGGATCGAGCCACGGTGGACGTTCATCGAGGTGCGCCGGGCCGCCATCGCGCTCGGGCGCGAGATCGAGCGCCGACGGCCGGACCTCGCCACCACGTCGTGGTGGAAGGAAGAACGCGGCGAGCGGGTGTTCATCGACTTCAATCAGATGGCTCGGGATCGCACGATCGCGTGCGCGTATTCGCTTCGGGCCAATCCGCGCGCGACCGTCTCGACGCCGTTGCGCTGGGACGAACTGCCGCAGGTCGAGCCGAACGACTTCGATTTGCGCACGGTGCCGCCACGAATCGCTGCGATCGGTGATCCGCACGCCGCGATCGACGACGTCGCGCACGATCTGACCCCGCTACTCGAATGGGTCGAGCGGGATGAGCGCGACGGGCTCGGCGACATGCCGTACCCGCCGGAGTATCCGAAGATGCCCGGCGAGCCGAAACGCGTTCAACCCAGCAAGGCCCGACCGGACTAACTCGAAGCGGGGCAGGTCAGGCCGGCGGGGGGCACGGTCAGATCGATGAGGTACGCGTTGACCGCGTTCGTGATGCACGTGGTCTGCGGGTACGCGGTGTGTCCCTCGCCGTTCCACGTGATCACGTGTCCGTCGCCGAGCATGTCCGCGAGGCGCTGCGTCTGCGCGTACGGGGTGGCCGGATCACCGGTCGTCCCCACCACGACGATCGGCGGCGCGCCCTTCGCCGGCCCGGTCGGATACGGGTCGTACGTGCCCGGCCAGACGGTTGCGGCGCACGTGATCATGCCGGTCGCGATCGGGCCACCGAACAGCGGATACTTCGTACGCCAGGCGGACTGGTACTGCCTGATCTGCGCCAGCGTCGGCTGATGCGCGAAGTCGGAACAGTTCACCGCGTCGTTGTCGTCGAAAAGGTTGGTGTACTGGCCGTTCGTCGATCGCTCGGCGTAGTTGTCGGCCAGCCGGAAGATGTCCGTCGCGTCACCGCTCTTCAGAGACGTGATGCCGGCCGCGAGGATCGGCCATTCGCTCTTCGAGTACATCGCCTCCGCGACGCCGGTGAAGATCCAGCCCGCCGTCGCCTTGCGGCCATCGGTGCCGGTCACCGGATTCGTACGCCCGGTCGCCAACGCCGCCTCGACCTCGCCCCGCGGATCGTCCGAGATCGGGCATTGGGTCGAGTTCGCCTTGCACCAGTTGGAGAAGTCGTCGAAGGCGTGCTCGAAACCGGCCGCCTGACCCTCCGATCGAGCCACGACGTCCTGCTTCGGGTCGATCGCGCCATCGAGCACCGCCGCCCGAAGATTTTGCGGGTAGAGCTGCGCGTACACGGCGCCGAGCAGCGTCCCGTACGAGTAACCGAGGTACGTGAGTTTCGGATCGCCGACCGCGATCCGAACCGAATCCATGTCCCGGGCGGCTTGTTCGGTGGAGAACAGGGCGAGCTGCGCGCCGTACTTGGCGCCACACGGTGCGTCGGCGGCCCGGTTGAGCGCCACCACCTTGTCGAAGTCCGCCTGCGACATCGGATCGGGATCGGCCGCGAACAACGCGTCCTCGGACGGTGCGGTGATGCACTTGACCTCGGTCGACATCCCGACGCCGCGCGGGTCGAAGCCGACGATGTCGAATCGGTCGGTGATCGCGGTCGGGAATTTCTGTCCCGGCGCGATGAGTCCGGCGGCCAGCTGAATGCCCGATCCGCCGGGGCCACCCGGATTCACGACGAGCGAACCGATCCGGTCGTGCTGGTTGTTGCTCCGTGCGCGTACCAGGGCGATGTTGAAGGTTTTGCCGTTGTCTTTGTTGTGCCAATCCTGCGGAACCTGGATCGTGGCGCAGTCGAACTCGAAGTTCGGATTCGCAACCCCGACCGTCTCGCGGGAGATATCCGGACACGGCGACCAGGTGGCGGGCCGCTCGCCTGGCGCGGCGGTGCTGGTGGTTGTCGGTGTCGGCGTGCTGGAGAGTTTCTTCGTCGTCGACGATGTGCAGGCGGTGAACGAGAGCAGGGCCACGACGGCCGCGGCGACGGCGATGCTGCGCCTCTTCATGGTCGACATAACGTGAGCCTACTGTCATGAAGTTGACCTTGTGGTCCGATTGTCCCTGGAAAAGCGCTGTGAGTGATGTCGGCCTGTCTGCCGAGACTGTCGGTCGTCACCCGCACAATGGTCTGATGCGCTTACCCGTGATGCCGCCGGTGTCCCCGATGCTCGCGAAGCCGATCGACAAGATCCCGCCGGGGCAGCTCTACGAGCCGAAATGGGACGGATTCCGGTCGATCATCTTCCGTGATGGCGACGAGGTCGAGATCGGCAGCCGCAACGAGAAGCCGATGACGCGGTATTTTCCGGAGGTCGTCGAGGCTGTGCTCGCCAACTTTCCGCCACGCGCGGTGATCGATGGCGAGATCATCTTGGTCGATACGGCCCGCAACTTCCTCGATTTCGAGGCTCTCCAACAGCGGATTCACCCGGCGGCGAGCCGCGTGAAAATGTTGGCGGAAACGACTCCGGCGAGTTTCGTCGCGTTCGACCTACTCGCGCTCGGTGATGACGATCTGACCGAGATGCCGCTGATTGAGCGTCGCGAGGCGCTGGAGCGGGCGCTCGCGAATGCCGCGCCGCCGATCTACGTCACGCCCGCCACCCGGGATGTCGACGAGGCACAGCGCTGGTTCGACGAGTTCGAGGGCGCCGGGTTGGACGGGCTGATCGCGAAGAAGTTCGATCTGACGTATCAGCCGGACAAGCGCGTGATGAGCAAGATCAAGCATGAGCGTACGGCCGACTGCGTGGTCGCGGGCTACCGCTTGCACAAGTCCGGCGACGACGCGATCGGATCGCTGCTGCTCGGCCTGTACGACGACCGTGGCGTTCTGGCGTCGGTCGGCGTGGTCGGCGCGCTGCCGATGGCGCAGCGCAAGGAATTGCTCGTGGAACTTGCGCCGCTGGTAACCGAGTTCGAAGGGCATCCGTGGAACTGGGCGGCACAGGAGCAGGGCGAACGCACGCCGCGTAAGAACGAGGGCAGCCGCTGGAATGCGGGAAAGGATCTGTCGTTCACGCCGCTGCGACCGGAGCGGGTGCTCGAGGTGCGTTACGACTACATGGAAGGCGTACGGTTCCGGCACACCGCGCAATTCGTCCGGTGGCGCCCGGATCGGACTCCCGAGTCCTGCACGTACGAGCAGCTAGAGCGCCCGGTGAGTTTCAACATTGCCGACGTCTTGACACGAGGCCGCCCCTAAAGCTTGTTGATCCTGAAGTTGGTTGACGCGTCGACGGCGTGTCGTGCTGGTAACTCCAGGATCGACCTCTGCCGCGGCGCGGCAGAGGGGTCCGGAAAGGGCCGCACCGGAATGGGGGCGGCTCCAGACGGGTTGTCGCGAATATGACGACTATCGGATTTATCGGAAGCGGGCACATCGGCGGGACGGTTGCGCGACTAGCGGTCGCCGCTGGTCACCACGTCGTGATGAGCAATTCCCGCGGCCCGGACACGCTGTCGGATCTCATCGCGGAACTCGGCCCGCATGCTCGCGCGGCAACTCCGGCCGAGGCCGCCGAGGCGGGGGAGATCGTGGTGGTGTCGATCCCGTTCAAGGCGTACACGTCAGTGCCGGTCGCACCGCTCGCCGGCAAGCCGGTGATCGACACGAACAACTACTACGCGCAGCGCGACGGCAACTACGCCGAACTGGACGACGAGTCGACGACCAGCGCAGAACTGCTGCAGCAACACGTGCCGTCCGGGCACGTGGTGAAGGTGTTCAACAACATCTACTCGCGGCACCTCGCGAACCTCGCCCGACCAGCCGGTGCGCCGGATCGGAGCGTGCTGCCGATCGCCGGTGACGATGCTGCGGCCAAGGCAGCGGTGACCGCGTTCCTCGATTCGATCGGCTACGACGCGTACGACCTCGGCCCGCTGGCCGAAGGCTGGCGCTATCAGCCGGGCCAGCCGGCGTACGGGCCGCCGTACGGTTCGTACGAGGACGAATCGGGTACGCCCGCCAGTGTCGACGTTGTCCGAACCGCGATCGAGAAGGCGAGCAGATGATCTTCACCGAGGCCGAGGCTGCCTATTTGACGTCCCAGCCACTCGGGCGGCTCGCCACCCAGCAGCCCGGCGGCGGTCTGCAGGTCAATCCGGTGGGGTTCACCTACAACGAGGAGCTCGGCACGATCGACATCTTCGGGTACGGGATGTCCGGCAGCCAGAAGTTCCGCAATACCGCCGACAACGGGCGGGTCGCGTTCGTTGTGGACGACATTCCGTCCCGCGATCCCTGGCAGGTTCGGTTTCTGGAGATCCGGGGGAGCGCTGAGGCTGTCCCGCCAACGGCGCCGGACCAGCCGAACGACGGCGCGATCATCCGGATCCGCCCGAAGAAGATCATCAGCTTCGGCGTGGAGCAGTTGGACGTACCGGCCAAGACCAAGTCGTACAGCCGCACGGTTTAGACAACGTTGGTCCTGGAATTGGTGGCTCCAGGACCAACCGCGCCGCACGGATGATGATCTGCAATCTTGGACGTTGGACGAGATCAAACTGCCATGATCACGACACTCCGCATCCACCGGCGCCAAGATTCGCGATCACCGGTTAAGTCACCCGGTCGCAGACGACCAATCCCGTGATCCGGAAACCGAAACGGGGCTCTGGCGCAGATATCTTTCCGCATCCCCACGGCGGATGCTTCGCCGTCACGCCGCCCAGCAGAAAGCCCAGGTCCTAGCCCTGTCATCGATACCCGAAGAAACATGGCGAAGACTTCAAGCGACCAAATCCGCAAAGTCTTCGCCATGTTCAGACCCCGCCCAGGAAGCCCCGCCGAACTCCGAGTTGATCCTGGAGTTAGCAGCGCGAAACGCCGTCGAGGCGTCAACTAAGTCCAGGATCAACTAGAAGCCGAAGCCGAATCCGAAGCCGGAAGCGGAAGCGGAAGCGGAAGTTAGAGGGCTGAACCTAGGATTACCGAACGGACGGACTCTTCCATTTCGGCCGAAACCACGAAGACCAGCTCGTCGCCGGCTTCCAGTGGATCGTCCGGGCTCGGCACCAACACTCGCTTGCCACGCAGGATCGCGACCAGCGACGTGTCGTGCGGCAGCGGAACGTCTCGGACGGCCCGACCGACGTACGGGGCGGAATCCGGCAACGTGATCTCGACGAGGTTCGCTTCGCTCTGCCGGAACGTCATCAGGCGTACCAGGTCGCCGACCGTCACCGCCTCCTCGACCAGCGCCGCCATCAGGCGCGGCTTGCTGACCGAAACGTCGACGCCCCACTGATCGGTGAACAGCCACTCGTTTTCGGCCCGGTTGACCCGGGCGACCACGCGCGCCACCGCGAATTCGGTCTTGGCGAGCAGTGACAGCACGAGATTGACCTTGTCGTCGCCGGTCGCCGCGACCACGACGTCACAGGTCTCCAGCCGAGCGGACTGCAGGCTGGCCAACTCGCAGGCGTCGGCGAGCACCCATTCGGCATCCGGTACGCGCTCGGGCCGGATCATTCGCGGCGAGCGCTCGATCAACATGACCTGGTTGCCGTTGTCGATCAGCTCGGCGGCGATTGAACGTCCGACGTTGCCGGCTCCGGCGATAGCGACCCGCATGGTCAGTGCCCTCCTTCGGACGCCGTACCGGCGATGGCCAGAACGCGCGCCGTCATCTCGTCGGTGACCAGCATGAACACCTGGTCGCCGTCCTGCAGCACGGTTGATGCGGTCGGTAGGACACCGAGACCGAACCGCATGATGTACGCGATCCGCCCGCCCGTCGCTTCTTCCAGCGACGCGAGGCTATGTCCGATCCAGGAGTGGTGCAGCGGCAATTCGATCATGGAGATCGAGCTGGTTGCGTCGCGCCAGATCTCGGCCTGCGCATCCGGGATGAGGTGTCGCATCATCCGGTCGGCGGTCCATCGGACGGTCGCGACGGTCGGGATGCCGAGTCGTTCGTACACCTCGGCGCGTTTCGCGTCGTAGATCCGGGCGACGACGTTCTTCACGCCGAACGTCTCCCGGGCCACCCGCGCGGCGATGATGTTCGTGTTGTCACCGCTGGAGACCGCGGCGAACGCATCCGCCCGGTCGATGCCGGCGGAGAGCAGCACCTCGCGATCGAAGCCCATCCCGGTGATGGTCAGACCGGTGAAGTCGCCGCTGAGGCGGCGGAACGCGTCGCCGTCGACGTCGATCACGGCGACCGAATGGCCTCTGCCATCGAGGCTTGCGGCCAGGGTCGCGCCAACGCGGCCGCATCCCAAGATCACGACATGCACGTCGGTTGGATCCCTTCGATGGTCACAAGTCTTCGCTTCACGCCGAGAGCGGAATGCCGGCCCCGATGCTTGCGATGATGGTAGCCATCACACCGCTCAGCAGAGCGAGCGCAGTCCCCGTACGCTTAGCGCTTGTGGCAAAACCCACCTCACTCCTGAAACGACTGGTAGTCGGCCGCCCCATGCGGTCCGACAGGTTGTCGCACACGCTCCTCCCCAAGCGGATCGCGCTTCCGATCTTCGCGTCTGACGCGCTGTCATCGGTTGCCTACGCACCGGACGAGATTCTTCTGACGCTGTCCCTGGGCGGCGCCGCGTTCTACGCGTACTCGTGGAGGATCGCTCTCGCCGTTGTCATCGTGATGCTGGTCGTCGTCGCGAGCTACCGGCAGAACGTGCACGCGTACCCGTCGGGCGGCGGTGACTATGAGGTCGCCACGGTCAATCTCGGGCCGAAATTCGGCCTGGTCGTCGCAAGCGCCCTGATGGTCGACTACGTCCTGACGGTGGCGGTGTCGGTTTCGTCCGGTGTCGCGAACCTCGGCGCGGCCTGGGGCTTCGCCGGCGCGCACCCGGTCGAGGTTTCGATCGTGGTGATCATCGTGCTAACGGCGATGAACCTGCGTGGCATCCGCGAGGCGGGTCTGGCGTTCGCCGTGCCAACGTACGCGTTCATGTTCGTCGTGATCTCGATGATCGCGTGGGGCTTCATCCGGATCTATCTGTTCGGCAACACGTTGAATGCCGCCAGTTCGCCGTCGGCCGGTTACCACGTGAAGCCGACGCAGGCGTTCGCCGGTCTTGCGTTCACGTTCCTGTTGGTCCGGACGTTCTCGTCCGGCTGTGCCGCGCTGACCGGTGTCGAGGCGATCTCCAACGGCGTCCCGGCGTTCCGGAAGCCGAAGTCGAAGAACGCCGCGACCACGCTGTTGCTGCTCGGTGGGCTGGCGGTCACGATGCTGATAGGCATCGTCACACTCGCGAACATCATCCACGTTCAGATCGTGCAACAGGCCGCGAACACGCCTCCGGCGCTGCTCGTACCGGTGCTGCCGCAGCTCGGCACGGTCGTCTTCGGCAGCTTCAAGCCCGCGTTCTACGTGCTGATCGCGGTCACGGCGCTGATCCTGGTGCTGGCCGCGAACACGGCGTACAACGGCTTCCCGGTGTTGGGGTCGATCCTGGCTCAGGACCGTTACCTTCCGCGCCAGCTGCACACCCGCGGCGACCGGCTCGCGTTCAGCAACGGAATCCTGTTCCTCGCGACGTTCGCGACCGTATTGATCATCGCCTTCAAGGCGCAGCCGACGCACCTGATCCAGCTCTACATCGTCGGTGTGTTCGTATCGTTCACGCTGTCCCAGACCGGCATGCTGCGGCACTGGAACCGCCTTCTGCGGGTCGAACGCGATCCGCAGAAGCGCCGCCGGATGTACCGCTCGCGCGTCATCAACGGCATTGGCCTCGTGATGACCGGGTTCGTGCTGATCCTCGTCGTGGCCACGAAATTCGCGGCCGGCGCGTGGATCTCGATCGTCGCGATGATTGTGATCTACATGGTGATGCTCGCGATCCGTCGGCACTACGACCACGTCGCGACGGAACTCGAACCGATGGAAGAGACGCCGATGTTGCCGGCTCGCAACCACGCGGTGGTGCTGGTCAGCAAGCTGCACCTGCCGACGCTGCGGGCGCTGGCCTACGCACAGGGCACCCGACCGGACACGCTGACCGCGGTCACCGTGAACGTCGACGACGCCGACACCCGCCGGATCCAGAAGGAATGGGGCGAGCGCGAGATCCCGGTCGCGCTGACGATCATCGACTCGCCGTACCGAGAGATTACGAAGCCGATCATCGACTTCGTGAAGGAGCTGCGGAAAGACTCGCCACGCGACGTCGTGACCGTGTTCATTCCGGAGTACGTCGTCGGCAAGTGGTTCGAGAATCTCCTGCACAACCAGAGCGCGCTGCGCCTGAAGGGCCGCCTGCTCTACGAACCCGGTGTGATGGTGACGAGCGTGCCGTGGCAGCTCCAGTCGAGCACCACGAAGAACATGAGCCGTTTCGACCGCGGTCTGTCCGAGCGCGGCCCGCTCCGTGGCCCGCGTGGCCCTCGGGTGGCGAAGCCCGCCCCGGAGGCACAGGTGCCGAAGCCCGAGGCGACGGTGACCAAGCCGTGACCGCACCGTCTCTGCTAGGCGTACGGCTCGAGCTGGACATCGCGCAGGTCGCACACGGCGGGTTCTGCATCGCACACGCCGAGGACGGCCGTGTGGTTTTCGTCCGGCATTCGCTGCCGGGTGAGCGAGTGATCGCCGAGGTCACCGATGAGCGGTCGGGCTATTTGCGTGCGGACGCGATTGAGATCCTGTCCGCCTCGCCGGATCGCGTCCCGCCGCCGTGCGCCTACGCAGGGCCGGACCGCTGCGGCGGCTGTGACTTCCAACACGCGACCCCGGACGCGCAGCGCGAACTCAAGAGGTCCGTCGTGGTCGAGCAATTGACCAGGGTCGCGCGGATGACGCCGGCCGAGATCGAAGACCTGGGCGTACGCGTGGAGCCGCTTCCCGGCGGCCCGCTCGGATGGCGTACGCGCCTGCGTTACACCGTGGACGCGACCGGCCGCGCCGGACTTCTGAAGCATCGGTCGCACGAGGTCGTACCGGTGGACAAGTGCCTGATCGCGGTGCCGGGCATTCAGAACGCGCCGGTGACCGGCGAGGCTTGGCCGACCGATGACCAGGTCGACGTCGTCGCATCGTCGGAGGGCGACGTCACGGTGCTGGCCGGTACGGCTGCGCGCACCCGGAGGGTCTCCGGACCGGCGCGGGTGCGTGAGCGCGTCGGCGACCGTGAGTGGGCGTTGGACCCGGCCGCGTTCTGGCAAGTCCACCCGGACGCGGCAGCGACGTTCGTCACGTGCGTGCTGGAGATGCTCGCGCCGCGGCCCGGCGAACGGGCCTGGGACCTGTATGGCGGAGCCGGTGTATTCGCCGCCGCTCTCGCCTCGGCGGTGGGCCCAACGGGTGCGGTCACGCTCGTCGAGACGGACTCGAAGGCGGTCTTGTCGGCTTCCACGAACCTCGCCGACCTGCCGCAGATAACGATCGTGCAATCCCGGGTCGAGGTGGCACGGCTGCGCGGCGGCGCCGACATCGTGGTGCTGGATCCGCCCCGGTCGGGGGCCGGTGCGCGAGTGGTGAACATGCTGGTCACGGCCGCGCCGCGGGCAATTGCGTACGTGGCGTGCGATCCGGCCGCGCTGGCCCGCGACGTCGCAACGTTCCGTGCGGCGGGCTGGAATCTGGCCCGGTTGCGGTCGTTCGACGCGTTCCCGATGACCCACCACATCGAATGCGTAGCCCTCCTCACGCCGCCAACGCCCTGACCACTGTGATCGCAGATCTTGGCACGGATGGAAGCCCAGTACTGGGATCATGACGATTTGGCAGCGCTGACTCGCCAAGATCCGCGATCAACGCCGCGCCCTCACGCGAAGCGGGTCGGATGAGAGTGACGAGTGAGAGGGGCGGATAGACTGGCCGGTCATGAGCGCACACTCGGCAGACCGGTCCGGAAACACCCCCTCCGGACTACTCGCCAGCATTTCCGGCCCGGCCGATCTTCGTGACCTGTCGACGGCCGATCTGACGCTTCTGGCAGCGGAAATCCGCGACTTCCTGGTGGACAAGGTCTCCCGTACCGGTGGGCACCTCGGTCCGAATCTCGGCGTGGTCGAGATGACGCTCGCCGTGCACCGGGTCTTCGATTCGCCGAAGGACCGAGTGCTGTTCGACACCGGCCACCAGGCGTACGTACACAAGATCGTCACCGGTCGTCAGGACGGCTTCGACCTGCTGCGCCAGCGTGGCGGTCTCTCCGGATACCCGAGCCAGGCCGAGTCGGACCACGACACGATCGAGAATTCGCACGCGTCCACCGCGTTGTCGTACGCCGACGGGGTCGCCAAGGCGTTCGCGCTGCGTGGCGAGGATCGGCACGTGGTCGCGATCGTCGGTGACGGCGCACTGACCGGCGGCATGTGCTGGGAAGCGCTCAACAACATCGCGTCGACCGACAACCCGCTCGTGATCATCGTGAATGACAACGGCCGGTCGTACTCGCCGACGATCGGCGGCCTCGCCGACCATCTGGCGACGCTGCGGCTGAACCCGCGCTACGAGCGCGTACTCGATGTCGTGAAGGATGCGCTCGGCCGTACGCCCCTGGTCGGCGCGCCGCTGTTCGAAGCGCTCCACGCGATGAAGAAGGGCATGAAGGACGCGCTCGCGCCGCAGGGCATGTTCGAGGATCTCGGCCTCAAGTACGTGGGCCCGGTCGACGGCCACGACATCGAAGCGATGGAGTCCGCGCTGCGCCGGGCGAAGCGGTTCGGCGGCCCGGTGATCGTGCACGCGGTGACTCGCAAGGGCTACGGCTACCGCCCGGCCGAGGACGACGAGGCCGATTGTCTGCATGGGCCGGGCGCGTTCGACCGGGAGACCGGCAAGCTGCTCGCGATGCCGTCACTGAAGTGGACGTCGGTATTCGCCGACGAACTCGTCGCGATCGCGGACGAACGCGAGGACGTGGTCGGCATCACGGCCGCGATGGCCGAGCCGACCGGCATCGCAAAGATGATGGCGAAGTACCCGAAGCGGGCGTACGACGTCGGCATCGCGGAGCAGCACGCGATCACGTCCGCGGCGGGCCTGGCGATCGGCGGCATGCACCCGGTCGTCGCGGTCTACGCCACGTTCCTGAACCGCGCGTTCGATCAGGTACTGCTCGACGTGGCGATGCACCGGCTGCCCGTGACGATCGTGCTCGACCGGGCCGGGATCACCGGGCCGGACGGTCCGAGCCACTACGGCATCTGGGACATGTCGGTCTTCGGCGTCGTACCGGGGCTGCGGATCGCCGCACCTCGCGACGCGGCAACGGTTCGCGAGGAACTCCGCGAAGCGGTCGGGATTTCGGACGGGCCGACGATCGTACGGTTCCCGACCGGCAGCGTACCGGCTGATCTTCCAGCTCTGTACCGGCGCGGCACCGTCGATGTGCTGGCCGAGAACGAGTCACACGACGTGCTGCTCGTACCGGTCGGCGCGTTTGCGCACCTGGGCATGGATGTGGCCGCTCGCCTGGCCGATCAGGGCTACGGCGTTACCGTCGTCGACCCGCGCTGGATCCGCCCGGTACCGGTCGAACTGGTCGCGATGGCCCGCGAGCACGGACTCGTAGTCACGATCGAAGACGGCGTACGGACGGGTGGCGTCGGCGACGCGCTCGCGAAGGCGATGCGGGACGGCGGCGTGACCACACCGCTGCGCGACTTCGGCGTCGCACTCGACTGGCACCCACACGGCACTCGTTCGGAGATCCTCGCCGATCTCGGTCTGACGCCGGCCGACATCTCGCGCGACATCCTGGCTGCGCTGTCCGACCAGGTGGCAAAGATCCCCGCACCGGCCGCAGAGAGGTAACCCGCGAAGGGTAGGCCGAACGTCGGGTGGCCAGCTAGCGTTGGGCCGTGCTGATCGATCTGGGCGACGTCACCGATGTGGATGCCGTCGCGCCGGTGCCTCGTCGGCCGGGTCCGCTGCTGCTCCGGCAGACGTTCGCCGCGGTCGGCGTAGCCGCGCTCGTGTTCGTCTCGGTGGCGGGATCGGCGGGTGGCGCCGCGGGCCCGATCGCGTTCGCCGCTCGCGTACCGGTCGCGTCCGGCGCGCAACTGCTGGTCACCGATGGCCACGCCGTCATCGTGGACGCTACCGCGGGCAGTGCCCGGATCAGCGCGTACGCACTTCCGGGCGGCGCCCGCCAATGGTCGGAGCGGCTGTCGGTGGCGGACTCGGGTGCCGACGTGTTCGTCGTGGGTACGACCGTCGTCGTCGATGAAACGAACGACCTTCATGCCGACGTGGATGAAGGATTCGACCTGCGCACCGGCCGTCGAGTGTGGAGCTACCCGGCGAACCGGACCTGGATCACCTCGGCCGGGCTCGCGATTGCTGTCGAGCCGTCGCCGGACCAGTCACCGGGACAGCTCGAAGACCTGGCGACAGCGCCGGACCAGACCGCAGGCAACGACAGTCTCGCCGTGATCGACCCGGCGACCGGCAAGCCCCGCTGGACCGTGGCGCTCGGTCCGAGCTGCAGTGTCGCGTCGATCAACGCGAACGGCGCTGCCCCGATCACCGGCTTCGTCGAGATCTGTCCGACCGCCCAGGAGCTGATCCGGATCAACCTTGCGACCGGCGGGATCGAGTCGTATCGCCAGGTCGACCTGGCCGGCGTCTACGTCTCCGTACGTCGTGACGATCCGGCCGGAACTGGCCTACGTCGGATCGGTGACGCTGGTCGCGGTCCAGGACTCTGCGACGATCGTGCTGTCCGCATTCCGGACGAGCGACTTCGAGCCACTCTGGACCGGGTATCCGATCGGGGCCGGTGCCATCGTCGGCGGCTGCGACAACGTGCTGTGTATCGACGACGGCAGTGGCGTGGTCGAGCGCGTCGATCCGATCCTCGGTGCGAAACTGGGCGCCGAGCCGGGTGCCCCGGCCGGTGGGACGCGCGCGGCGGTCTCGTTCGTCGCCCGGTTCGGCATCCACGAGATCGTGGTCGTGCCGCCCGGGCAGACGCCGGCCGTACAGTCGCTGCCGGTGACGATCGACTTCGAATCGGTGATTGCGAGCGGGCACGGTGCGCCGACCCCGGAATGGTCGGCCGGCGTTGCCGGTGAACTTTGGATCGGTGAACAGGTCGCCACCGGGACGGAGACCGAGGTGCGGACGCTCGGTGTCCTGCGCGACGTACCGGAGGCGTGCATAGCGATACAGAGCGATGCGCTTCATCGCTACGTCGCGTGCGCGACCGCATTGCATCAGTTGTCGCTATGGCAGGTCGGGTAGGCGTCATGCTGATCGAGTTGGGCGAGATCTCGGCGGAATCCATCGCGCCGCCCCCACCGCCGCCACGCGTTCGTGCGGGACACCGCCGCGCGGTCCTCGCCGCCCTGCTGCTGATCGTCACGCTGGCCGGACTGGGATCGTCAAGCGTCCTGCATCCGGCCGCTGACGAAGATCGCCGGCATGCCGGTGGGCTCGGACCCGAACATCATGGTCAGCGGCGCCCACGCGGTGATCCTGGATACCTACGGAAAGAACAGCACGATCAGCTCGTACGCGCTGCCGGACGGAGCCCGCGAATGGACGTCGCCGATGCTCGGGACAGCGCTCAACGCGGACGCGTTCGTCACCGGCGGAACGATCATCGTCGACGCTCCGGCAACCGTCACCGGGAACGTGATGCAGGCGTTCGACCAACGTTCCGGCCGATCGCTGTGGCACGACGATGCCGAGGCCGCGATCATGGTGCGGTCCGGGATTGCTGGAATACGCCCAGGACGACCAGGGTGCGGTTACCGTACGCGTGATCGATCCGTCGACCGGTGCGATCCGCTGGAGTATGCCGCTGAGCGGTGCCTGCGTGACCACGCTCGACCAGTTCGACGCGGTACAGGCATCCGGCTTGTTGATCGCTTGCCCGGGGACATCGGGCGCCGGCACGTTGACACGTGTCGACATCGACAGCGGCCTGGTGACCGCCCGGAGTTCGTACCGGTTCGCGACCGGGATCGGAGAAGCGTCGTTGCCGGTGAATCTCCTGCCGGTCAGCGGTGCGGCGATCTTGTATGTGGACGCGCTCGGGCCGATCTCGATCCAAGCGTTCCGGGAGACCGACCTTACGGCGCTGTGGTCGCAGGACGCGGCTGCGCCCGACGGTGTGCTCGAACCGTGCGAACCAGATCTGTGCGTGATCTCTACCGAAGACGGGTCTCAGCAGGTCATCGATGCGATCACCGGCCGGCCGGCCACGGCTCCTCCGCCCACCGATGACACGGTGCCGATGACCAACGTCAACATTGCGGTCCCGCTCTCGACCGTGATCGTGGTCGCACTCAAGCCGAACCAGTTCCGGGTCGGGAACACGGCAACGCCCGGCTTCGAATTCGACAACGCGCAGGAGCAGGGCCAGTCCATCCCGCTCCCGACGGCGGTGACGGGCGATACGTGGGTCGCGGAGCTGACCGGAAACGGTGCGGCGACGTTGATCCGGCCGATCGCCGAGTCTGCCCGGATTCCGCGGCGGCTGCGTCGTCTTCGACTCATATCTTGCCTGCTCAGACCGCCCTCATCACGTTTCCTTCTGGCGCCTGCCGCAATAGCTGTGTAGTCCGTGGATGACACGGCCGGGTAAGTTGGCGCGATGCGGGTTCTAGTGGTGGAGGACGAGCGCAACATCGCCGATGCGATCGCACGCGGGTTGCGCCGCGCCGGCATGGCGGTCGACGTGGCATATGACGGGACGACCGGCCACGAAATGGCGTTCGTGACACGCTACGACGTCCTGGTGCTCGATCGGGACCTTCCGGGCGTCCACGGCGACGAGATCTGCGCCGATCTGGTGGCGGCCGGCACGCTCACCCGAATCCTGATGTTGACCGCCAGTGGCACCGTCGCCGACCGAGTCGAGGGTCTCGGCCTCGGTGCCGACGACTACCTGCCGAAGCCGTTCGCGTTTGACGAGCTGCTGGCCCGGGTGCGCGCTCTCGGGCGGCGGTCATCCCCGGTCGCGCCGCCGATCCTGACCGCCGCCGACGTCGCGCTGGACCCGGCCCGCCGTACGGTGACGAGGGCGGACAAGCCGCTCGATCTCGGCAAGAAGGAGTTCGGCCTGCTGGAGGAGCTTCTCAAGGCACGCGGATCGGTGGTTTCGACCGAGGAGCTGCTGGAACGCGTCTGGGATGCCAACGCCGACCCGTTCACCACGATCGTGCGCGTGACGATGATGACGCTCCGGAAGAAGTTGGGCGACCCGCCGCTGATCGAGACCGTGGTCGGCGTTGGCTACCGGATCGCGGCGGAGTAGCCACCGCATGACCATGTACGGGCAGGTCAAGCAGCGACGGCTGCGGCCGACACTGCGGCTGCGGCTCGCCTTCGTCAACGGTGCCGTGCTCGGTGCGGTCGCGGTGGCGATCGCCGCGGTCGCGCTCGTGTTCGGTACGCATCGGATCGCGATGGCGATCGTGGCGGTTGCCGTGATCACGGTCGCCGGGGTGGTCGCCGGGTACTACGTCGTGGCTCGGGCCCTGCGGCCGTTGCAGCAGGTCACCGCGACCGCACGCCGACTGTCCGGCGAAACGATGGATCAGCGGATCGGCTACAAGGGTGTGGACGACGAGGTCGCGGAGCTGGCTTCGACGTTCGACGCGATGCTCGACCGGCTGGCCGAATCGTTCGAGGCGCAGAAGCGCTTTGTTGCCAACGCTTCGCACGAACTGCGTACGCCGCTGGCCGTGATGCGGACCGAGATCGACGTGACGATGTCCGATCCGGACGTCGATATGGCGGAATACCGCCGGATGGCGATCGTGGTGCGGGACGCGTCGCAGCGGATGAACGCGCTGATCGAATCGTTGCTCGTTCTGGCCCGATCCGAGGCGCAGAAGGGCCGGCGGCTGGTTCGCAAGGTCGAGACCGAACTCGGACGCGGCGTGGTCCCGGCGCTGTCGTCGGTCGAGCGCGAAGCCGGTCGACTCGGACTCGAAATCGAGACCGACCTTCAGCCCGCTCCGGTCGTCGGCGATCCCGGCCTGCTCGACCGGCTGGCCGGAAACCTGATCGAGAATGCGGTGCGCTACAACCACGGTCAAGGGCGCCTGTGGGTACGCACATGGTCGGACGACACGTACTCGAGTCTCGTGGTCGGCAATACCGGCTTCGAGGTCGATCCGGCCGACGTACCCCGGCTGTTTGAAGCGTTCCGGCGGGGCGTACGGGACCGGACCGGCTCACGCGGCGCGGGCCTCGGTCTGTCCATTGTTCGTGCCGTCTGCGAAGCGCACGGCGCGACGGTCGGCGCGGTCGCATTGCCGGGCGGCGGCCTGGAAGTTACCGTGACGATGCCGGCCGCAGGTACCACGCCGATTGCGACCGGAACCGCGTCCGTGCAGGTGGCATAGGGAGAGGCGTTCGTGGTCATCGATCTCGGAGATCGCCACTTCGACGAGCTCACGATCGAGCCGCCTCAGTGGAGCGCCGGTCGACGCCGCGCCGGTGCGATTGGGCTGGTGGTTCTCGCGCTGCTTCTGGCGGTTGGCGGTTCGACGATTCCGATCGATCCACTGCCACTCGTTGCCACCGTACCGGTTGCATCGGATGCACACCTGCTGATCAAAGACGGTCAAGCGTTCGTGCTCGACGATGTGAACGGGCAGTCCCGGGTGAACGCGTACGCGCTTCCGACCGGCCGTCACCTATGGTCCGCACCGGTCGCCGGCAACACTACGACGGCAAGCATGTTCGTGATAGGGAAGTTCCTCATCGTCGATCCGACGTCGGATGACAACGACCGGCCGAGCGTGCAGGCGTTCGGGCTCGCGAGCGGTGCTCCGGCGTGGGAGGCGGCCACGCATGGTGTGGTCAACACGTCGGCCGGCCTTCTGACCGTGGACCCGAACTGGCCGGCGGTAGCCCTCGGCGGAAGTTACGGGATCGGCGTGATCGATCCGGCCAGTGGGCGGACGCGCTGGACCGTGCCGATCGGCGCCTCCTGCAGCGTGACGTACAACGACGCGGGGGATGCCGCATCACGTGTCCTGCTCGTGTTCTGTGCGGATGGGAACGAACTGAGTGCGTACGACCTGAACACCGGAGAGCTGCGGGCGCGTGGTCATTACCGTGCGCCGGTGATCGCCACCACCCAGATGATGCCGCTTCTGATCGTCGCAGGCGTGATCGTCGTCTCGTCGCTGAATCACCCCGGCCTGTACGCCACTGGATACCGCACAAGCGATCTGACCGCGTTATGGAGCCGGAAGCCGCAGTCGTCCGGCACCACCGACGAGTTGCTTCAACCATGCGTACCGAACATCTGCGTGGATGGGACGGACGGCGTCACGACGTTGGATCCGCATACCGGACGGGTGATCTCGGTCCCTGAAACGACATCGGCCGCGGTCACGCGGTTCTATCCGCGCCGCGGGGTGCTGGAGTTCGTGGTCATTCCGCCCGATCGCCAATCCACGGCGGTGAGCTCGTTCGGCAGCGATGTGAACGTGGTGCCCGCAATGCCGGAAGGATCTTCCATGGACGTACAGGCCTACCTGCCGTCGCAGAATACGACCACATGGATCACCGAGCAGATCGGGTCGGCGTTCCGGCCTCTCGGTGCGGTGCCGCATGTGGGGGCGTCCTGCGTGTTCGTGTCGGTCTACGCCGCCTGTACGACCGCCGCCAACCGGCTCTCGCTCTATCGCATGCCCACTGCCTGACCGGCGTTCCAAAGCCAGACAAAGGATCAGGCCCGCACGCTGAGCGGAGCGCGCGGGCCTGATATCTCGGGGACTGCTCAGCAGTCGTAGTACATCGCGAACTCGTGGGGCGTCGGACGGAGACGAACCGGGTCGATCTCGACGGTCTTCTTCATCTCGATCCACGTGGAGATCACGTCCGGCGTGAACACGCCACCTTCGAGCAGGTAGCCGTGGTCGGCTTCGAGCGACGCGAGCACCTCGGGCAGCGAGCCCGGCACGGTCTTGACGTTCGCGAACTCGTCCGGCGGCAGATCGTACAGGTCCTTGTCGATCGGCTCCGGCGGCTCGATCTTGTTCTTCACGCCGTCGAGGCCGGCCATCAGCATCGCCGAGAACGCCAGGTACGGGTTGCAGGACGGGTCCGGCACGCGGAACTCGATCCGCTTCGCCTTGGCGTTCGTGCCGGTGACCGGGATACGCGTACAGGCGGAACGGTTGCGCTGCGAGTAGACCAGGTTGACCGGCGCCTCGAAGCCCGGCACCAGTCGACGGTACGAGTTGATCGTCGGGTTCGTGAAGGCGAGCAGCGACGGCGCGTGGTGGAGCAGACCGCCGACGTACCACCGGGCAATGTCGGACAGGCCACCGTAGCCGGTCTCGTCGTAGAACAGCGGCTCGCCGCCCAGCCATAGGCTCTGGTGGGTGTGCATGCCGGAACCGTTGTCACCGAAGAGCGGCTTCGGCATGAACGTGACGGTCTTGTTGTTCTCCCAGGCGGTGTTCTTGATGATGTACTTGAATAGCTGCATCTGGTCACCGGAGTTCAGCAGCGTGCTGAACCGGTAGTTGATCTCGGCCTGACCAGCCGTGCCGACCTCGTGGTGCGAGCGCTCGACCACGAATCCGCTGTCGATCAGTTTGCGGACCATCTGGTCGCGCAGGTCCGAGTAGTGGTCGACCGGCGAGACCGGGAAGTAGCCACCCTTGTAGGCGGTCTTGTAGCCGCGGTTGCCGCCGTCCTCATCCTTCCCCGTGTTCCAGGCGCCCTCGATCGAGTCGATGTAGTAGAACGCCTGGTTGGCGGCGGTCTCGTGGCGGATCGAGTCGAAGATGTAGAACTCCGCCTCGGCGCCGAAGTAGGCGTTGTCCGCGACGCCGCTGGAGGCGAGGTAGGTCTCGGCCTTGCGGGCGATGTTGCGCGGGTCACGCGAGTAGGCCTCGCGCGTAAACGGGTCGTGGATGAAGAAGTTCAGCGCGACGGTCTTCTCTGCGCGGAACGGGTCGATGTAGGCCGTCGTGACATCCGGCAACAGCATCATGTCGGATTCGTGGATCTGCTGGAAGCCGCGGATCGACGATCCGTCGAAGGCGAGGCCGTCGGTGAAGACGGCCGCATCGAACGACTCGGCAGGCACGTTGAAGTGCTGCATGATGCCGGGGAGATCACAGAAACGGACATCGACGAACTTGACGCCTTCGTCCTTGACGTAGCGTAGAAGTTCCTCGGAATTCGCGAACACTCGTCCTCCTGGCGGGAGTTGGTGGGTCGGACTTGCTGCGAGGCTATGGCCGAGCCATTGCCCAGGCGTGTCCCAACTGTTTCCATCGTGTTACAAGCACAGGTAAAAGCGCATTTCGGCACGCACGGCCATACGCCTCCCAAACGACCAGCCTAGGCGAGTCCACCGATCGGTGGTCCCTGCGACACGGAATTGCACTGGCGTAGCCTCGCTACCGTGAGTAAGGAACGCGGCTGGGTCGCAAAAAGCTCAGAACCCGAAAAATCAGACAGTGGTACGCCACCGACGGTGGATTGGCGCCCGAACGGCATCGTCGCCGGAGGACCTCGGTCGTCCGTGAGCTATCTGCGGCGATTCGTCGCGCTGTTAATCGACTGGCTGCTCTGCCAACTCGTCGCCAGCCTGATCGTGCCCAGCGTCGTCCACGCGCCGTGGGCTCCGCCGGCCATCCTCGTTCTCGAGTACGCTTTCTTCATCGGCCTGTTCGCCCAGACGCCGGGCATGTTCATCGCGCGAATCCGCTGCGTATCGGTCTTCAACGGAGGCCGGATCGGCATTCCGCGGGCGTTCATTCGTGGGTTGCTCGTCGCGACCGTGATTCCAGCAATTCTCGGCTGGCACGACCGGGCGGCCGGGAGCATCATCGAGCCCGTCGAGCGCCCAGCCTAAGATCATCGGTTGTTGCTGTTGGACGCTGGTTAGGACGGCAAATCGCCCCGGTACGGCGTACCGGGGCGATTTTGTGGTCTTGAACGGCTAGCGACCGCGCGGGGCCCGGAACGCGCCCATCTGCGGACGCATGTTCTTCGGGATCGCACCCTTCGGCATCTGTGGGCGCGCGGTCAGTGCCTTGAGGCGGACGTCGAGCGCGTTGACGTCCTTCGGGCTGATCGTCTTCGGCATGCGCATCAGCGTCATACGCAGCTTGCGCAGCGGGATCTCGCCGTCGCCGTTGCCGACGATCAGGTCGCTCATCGGCGCGCTGCCGATGACCTTCGACATCCGGCGCTTCTCCTGGCCCATGAGCTGGCGGATGCGGCCCGGGTTGCTGCCCTCGCCGATGAAGATCACGCCGCGCGTGCTGAGCACGAGGTGCACCATGTCGAAGTCGGTCGTCGAGGCGAGCGCCTGCGTCACGCGGAAGTCCGAGCGCGGGATGTTCTCGATGATCTGGGCGGCGGCACCTGGCGTCTGCTCGGCCTGCTTCATGTAAAGCGCATCCGAGCGGTTGCGGAGCACCACCATGAAGGCGAAGAAGGCAAGCACGACCATCGTCAGGATCCAGATGATCATCGGGATCAAGCCCTGGTCGGTGAGCGTCAGGATCAGCGCCAGCACGATCAGCGGTATGGCCACGGCAGCGATCGCGAGCGGCAGGAACTTCTTGTCGCCCTTCACCGCGAAGCCGACCACCATGCCGATTTGCCGCACGTTCTCGGTGAACTTGCGCTTTTCCGGTTCCGCTGCCTTAGCCATGCGAGAAGTGTAATTGGACCTGTGAGCCTGTCGATCCTGACCCGGGGCTCGGATCGGCATCAGACAGGCCGCAAATAGGACATTTGCCCGAGATGACGCTGGCCACACGCCGACGCCTTAATTTCGGCCCTTCATGATCCGGAAGACTTCGCGGGTTTTGGGCTCCGGGCTTCCAAGATCTTTCCGTCCGTGCCGCGTTTGCGCAGGTCGCGTCCGTCGTCGCGTCCTTCTTGGGGCGGGCCGGCGTGGATCCGGAAGGCTAAGTGGCGGCAGGGCGCAGAAATCTTTCCGGATCATTGGCGACCGTCGTTCGTGACCGTCGAAGGTCGACGAAACCCCAGCTCAGAACGTTGGGGTAAATGTCCCGACGAATAGCGTGAAGAGTTTGCCGGGACAACCCGCGAACCCTTCCGCATCTTGGCGCCCAAGTCCGTGCTCGCACCCGCCGCCGTCCGTTCGCGTCCAAGTCCGCGCTTGAGCCGAGATTTCGCCGACGTGTGCGGTCGAGCCCAAGTCCGCGCCCGCGACCGACTGAGATCGCAGATCTTGGCACCAATGGTTGTCCAGTGCCGTGATCATGACGGTTTGGGCGCACCTCGCTCCCAAGATCGCGAATCACTATCCGCCTGTGCCTTGTGGCTCTTGCCGGCTCTGGATGGCGCGACCCCGAACGCGAAGTTGATCCTGGAGTTAACACCGCGACACGCCGTCGAAGCGCTAACTAACTCCAGGATCAACTCAAAGGTTAGACGGCGTGGAGCGTGCGAGCGTCCAGCGCCTGCTGGTACAGACGACCGGCCCGGTACGAGCTGCGTACCAGGGGACCGCTCATCACACCGGCGAAACCGATCTCGGTGGCCTCGGCCGCGAGCTCGATGAACTCTTCCGGCTTCACCCAGCGCTCGACCGGGTGGTGCCGGGGCGTCGGTCGGAGGTACTGCGTGATCGTGATCAGCTCGCAGCCGGCCTCGTGCAGATCGTGAAGCGCCGCTGAGATTTCCGAGCGCTCCTCGCCCATGCCGAGGATCAGGTTCGACTTCGTCACCAGTCCGGCCGAGCGGGCCTGCGTGATCACGTCGAGCGAGCGGTCGTACCGGAAGGCCGGCCGGATCCGCTTGAAGATCCGCGGAACGGTTTCCAGGTTGTGCGCGAGCACCTCGGGACGAGCACCGAACACCTCGGCGAGTTGCTCGGGGACCGCGTTGAAGTCGGGGATCAGCAGCTCGACGCCGCAGCCCGGAAGCAGTGCGTGAATCTGGCGGACGGTCTCGGCGTACAGCCAGGCGCCGCCGTCGGGCAGGTCGTCTCGTGCGACACCGGTGATCGTCGCGTACTTGAGGCCCATCGTCCGGACACTTTCGGCCACCCGGCGCGGCTCATCCGCGTCGAAGTCGGCCGGCTTACCGGTATCGATCTGGCAGAAATCGCATCGCCGGGTGCACTGGTCGCCGCCGATCAGGAACGTCGCCTCGCGGTCTTCCCAGCACTCGTAGATGTTGGGACAGCCCGCCTCCTGGCACACCGTGTGCAGACCCTCGCGCTGGACGAGTCCGCGCATCGCGGTGAACTCCGGGCCCATTTTCGCTTTGATCTTGATCCACGGCGGCTTGCGCTCGATCGGGGTCTCCGCGTTGCGGGCCTCGATCCGCAGCATGCGGCGGCCGTCCGGGGCCACGTGTCCGGTGGCAGCCGCGGTGGGAGTCGAGAGATCGGTGGTCACTTCGCGAGCGTACGCCGACGTCCGCGCTCGGCTCGAAAATATCAACCGGTACGCGACGGACGTCACGTATCGATCGCGGTCGTACCCGGGGCGAATCGGACTCATCGGGGTCAGTCGGGTTGCCGACTGGAAGCTGAGTTGCTGCTTCGCATGCTGTTACTGTCCCGCTCGCCCCTACCGTGGAAGAGAGTTCCCATGTCGGTTCGTGCCGGTGCAACGATCTTGATCGCGTCTGCGGTCCTCTGCCTGACCGCCTGTGCAAGCAGCGCGCCGCACGCCGACGGCGCGGGTGGTCTGACCGGCGGTACGACGCCGTCGACCGCGCCGGTTTCGGCACCGGCAACGCCCTCGACCGCGCCGCCGACGACGGCCGCGCCGGTCGTCACGGTCACCGTGACGAAGGCGGCGCCGGCCGCCGTGACCTGCGGTCAACTGAAGACCGCGCTGGTCGGCAGCAAGACGATCTCGTACAACGGCTACCACGATTCGATCCCGCTCGGTGGCGGCGTCTGGAGCGGCGAAGATGGCAATACGGTGACGCTGGAGACTCCCTGCGGGATCGGCGATCTGGACAATGACGGTGGCGCCGACGCGGTCGGCGTGGTCGAGCTGACGAACGGCGGTACCGGCCAGTTCTGGACGCTCGTGGTCTGGCATAACAGTGCCGGCAAGCCGGTCTGTACGGCCGTCGCCGACCTGGGTGATCGCAACCCGGTCCAATCCATCTCGATCTCCGGCGAGAAGGCGACCATCGTTTACCTGACCCGAACCGACGATGCGCCGATGGCCGAGGTGAACCTCAAGCGGACCGCGATCTTCAAGCTCTCCGGCCACAAGTTCACCGAGCAAAGTCACACCGACGCGCCCTACGCCGCCTCATAGGAGAGCCGTAGGAGTGTCGTAGAGCCTCGCCGCTCGTTACTCCGAAGATGGTTCTCATCGCGGATCCGGGCAGCCCGACGCCGGACCGTCCGGCGTTGGGCGTCGAGGCGGATCGGCCGGTGGCGGCTGCAAGAATTCGAGTCGGCGGCCGGTTGCCGGCGCTGGACGGCCTACGGTTCCTGGCCGCGATGGCGGTGCTCTCGTACCACTACTTCGCGTACGGCGACGGCGTGCGCGTCTGGGGTGTCCATCCGTCGGTGGTCTTCCCGCATCTGAGCGTCCCGGCGTCGTACGGCTGGCTCGGTGTTCAGGTCTTCTTCCTGATCAGTGGGTTCGTGATCTGCATGTCGGCGTGGGGTCGTGGCCTCGGCGAATTCTTCGTGTCCCGCGCCACCCGGCTCTACCCGGCGTACTGGGTGTCGATCGTGCTCGTCACGGCGGTGGCCACGCTCTGGCCGATCATCGCGCAGGCTCGCCCGCCTCGTGAGGTGCTCGTGAACCTGACGATGCTGGAAGCGCCGATGGGCGTCCCGTACGTCGACGGCGTGTATTGGACGCTCTGGTACGAGCTGCTTTTCTACCTGTTGTTTTCGGTGGTCGTGTGGCGCGGACTGACCTACAGCCGCGTGGTCGCGTTCTGCATGATCTGGACCATGGCCGCGGTGCTGCTGCCGCCGCTGCGGATACCGGTGGTGAGTTGGTTCGCGAGCCCGGACTCCGCGCCGTACTTCATCGGCGGCATCTGCTGCTACCTGATCTATCGATTCGGCTTCTCGTGGCTGCTGTTCGGCCTGTTGGGCGTGAATTGGATCATCGCGGTGTACCGGATCTACCCGACCGTGGTGGCCCACGTAAAGATTCTCGGTCCGGGTGCTCCGGCGAAGTCATGGCCGGCCGTTGCGATCATCACGGCCGCGTACGCGTTCGTGCTCGCCGTCGCGCTCGGCCGCTTCGCCTGGGTGCGATGGAAGTGGCTCACCGTGGCCGGTGCGCTGACGTACCCGGTGTACCTGCTGCATGAATATCTCGGTTGGACCGCGATCCGGGAGATGAAGGATCACCTGCCGGCGTGGCTGATCGTGACGATCGTGACCAGCTGTGTACTCGTCCTGGCGTGGCTGGTACACAAGCTGGTCGAGCGTCCGGCCAGCCGCTGGATGCGAGACCGGCTGCTTCGGGGGATCACCGAGTTGCGCAAGGCCGACCCGGCGAAGGTTGTGCCGACTAGAGAAGCGCTCCGAGGTGGGCCTCGACGATCGGGCGCATCTCATCGACTGTGACCTCGCGGCCGAGTTCCAGGGACAACGACGTCACGCTCGCGTCGCGGATGCCACAGGCGACGATCTTGTCGTACACCGACATGTCGGGCGAGCAGTTGAGCGCGAATCCGTGCTGTGTGACCCCACGGGCAACCCGAATGCCGATCGCGCCGATCTTGCGATCCGGTCCACGCTCGTCGGCCCGTACCCAGGCGCCGCTGCGGCCCTCGACCCGCTCGGCCCGTACGCCGACCTCGGCACACACGTCGATGAGCATCTGCTCGACCCGCCGTACGTACGCGACGACGTCGACCGGCTTGTCCTCGCGGGCACCGGGCAGCGTCAGGATCGGGTATCCGACCAGCTGGCCGGGGCCGTGCCAGGTGATCTGCCCGCCGCGATCGACGTCGATCACCGGCGTACCGTCGTTCGGCCGCTCCCAGTCCTCGGTGCGCTTACCGGCGGTATAGACGCTCGGGTGCTCCAGCAGGAGGACGGTGTCGGGCTCATCGCCGGCCAGCACGGCGGCGTGCGTGCGGCGCTGCTCGTCCCAGGCGGTCAGGTATTCGATCGTGCCAAGCCAGCGAACTTTTAATCCGGTCGTCGTTGCGGTCACGCAATTGAGCGTACCCGCGTGTCAGGGTGTCCAGATTTCCACGTCATCGACGCGTCGTCCGGGTCCGAACAGCTCCTCGGCCATTTGGCGCAGCGCGTCGTAATGCTTCGCGTACTGGTCACCGATGCCCGGCCTCGGGTCGGCCAGCACGATCAACCCGGCCCGCCAGTACGCGAGGTCCGCGCGTGCCTGCGCCCGCTCCTTGTCCGTGATCACCGGCACATCGCCGGTCGCCGAAACCGCCTTGAACATCGCGTACGTCGGCGTCGCATTCGGGCCGACGTGACTGCGACCGATCGGACCGGGTCCGAGGAAGTAGCCCCCGTTGATCGGGAACGCGAAATCCGTCGCGGTCTGCCACCGCTGGGCGTCTGGCGTCGCGCTGGTCGAGGCCGGGATCGACACCACCGTACGGCCGTCCGGCACGTACGCTCGCCACTCACCGGACGTGAAGAACCGTGGCAGCGCCGACCGATCTCCGGTGGCGATCGGCAGCGGAACGATCGGGACCAGCGCCAGCACCGCGACGGCGAGCACGACGCCACGTCGGGCCGGTATCCGTCGCAACTCGTCAAAGCAGACCGCCAGCACGTACCCGATGATCGGGATCAGTAGCAGGGCCAAGCGCCCGGGTAGCGCGGAGTCGAAGAGCGGCAGGTCGTGCAGCAGCGCCCACGGCAGCCGGAAGTGCGTGTTCGTCGTGCCGACCCGAAGCCTTGGTCCGAGCGCCAGCAATACGATCACGATCGCGGTGATCGCGAGCGGCCGCGCACTCGTCGGCGGCAGCAAGCGTGATTGCGAACCACGCCGGGACAGCCGGACCAGCGCGACAACGACCAGCACAAACAGCACCGGTCCGAAGTACGTGTTCTGCTCGGCGACGTTCAAGGCGAACTGCGGCCAATGTTGGATCGTGCCGCCGATCGTGCGGTTTCGCAGCGCGATCAGCGACAGCAGGTTTTCGCTCGCCGTGACGTCGAAGAAGCCGGTGCCGTGGTACGCCTGCGGGCCGAAGAACTGTATCCACAGCGGGTACGAGTCGAGCGCGATCACCACGCCCAGCGCGACCGCGAGCCGAGCGGCGATCCGCCGGGCGATCCGGGCGGCAACTCGCCGGCGAGGGATCGACCAGGCGATCGCATAGACGCCGACCGCGAGACCGGTGAAGAAGAGCATCTCGGCACCGATCGTGTACTGCACGGCGGCGAGTACCCCAACGATCACTCCGTCTCGGAGCGTCGTACGCCGATCGGTTGCCACCGTCCGGGTCAGCCGGACGAGCCGCCAGATCAGGATCGGCAGCACGAATTGCGCGGTGAAGTTGATGTGCGCGTTCGCGTGCGCCATCACGCCAGGCGCAAAGCCACAGAACGCACCGGCCAGGATCGCGGCACCGCGGCTCGTACCGGCCTTGTGGTAAAGCACCCAATACCACGCGTACGCCGTGAGAGAGATGCCTAGCGTCAGCGTGACGACATAGGTGTACGCGGCCCCGAACAGCAGTGTGATCGGTGACAGGATCACGCCGATCAACGTGATCGACGTGTTCGTTGCCAGGTTGACGCCCAGCGGGGCGTTCATCGCGGACGTGAAGAACGGGTTCGCGCCGTGCGTGATCGCGTGCGCCGTGTACGTCAGCACCCACTCGAAGAAGAACTGATCAGCGCTGTTGTCCGCGCTCACGCGCCCGGCCGGATCGATCCACAGCCCGGCGGTCACGAACACCGCGCCAAGCAGGAATCCGACCGCGACAGCCGGTCCGGCCCAGCGCCGGTGCCGCCCGATCGGCCGAGACGGCAGCGCTTTGGCGCGCTCATCGCGAGGGATCGAGGTCAGTGACATGCGCCACACAGTACCGGCCCCCGCGGCTACGTACCGGCCCGGAAGATCACGACGTATCAGCGTCCGGTCGCCCAACGCAACGCAGGTTCCAGATCGGCATGTTGGAAGTTGAACCCGTTTCCGACCAGTACGTCGGGTTGGACGCGAGCGCTCGACAGCACGTCCGAGGAGAACTGGCCGAGCACGATCTTCAGCCCCACCGCAGGTACGGGCATGATCGTCGGTCGCCCGAGCACCGATCCGAGCACCTTGGTGAACTCGTCGTTGCGTACCGGATTCGGCGCGGTCAGGTTCACCGCGCCCGCCAGCTCGTGGTCGATCGCGTACCGGATTGCCGAAAGTTCATCCGCCAGCGTGATCCAGGACATCCATTGTTTGCCGGATCCGAGCCGCCCGCCGATGCCGGCCTTGATCAGTGGCACGACCCGCCCCATCAGCCCCGCGCCCGATCCCAGCACGAGGCCGGTCCGGAGGTGGACGACGCGGGCTCCGGCCTCTTCGGCGGCCTGCGTCGCGCCTTCCCAGGCCCGGCATACGTCCGGCAGGAAGCCCTCGCCCGGCGGCGAATTCTCGTCCAGCGGTTCCTCGCCACGATCGCCGTAGTAGCCGATCGCGGACGCGTTCACCAGGATCTTGGGGCCACCGTTGGGCAGGCCGGCGGCGACGGCGTGCGACAGGGTCGTGGTCGCGTCGACTCGGCTGCGCTGAATCGTCCGCTTGTAGGCCGCGGTCCAACGATGGTCGCCGACGCCCGCTCCGGCGAGGTTCACCACGGCGTCCGCGCCGGCCAACGCGTCCGGGCCGAGCATGCGCTCCGCCGGGGACCAGGTCATTTCATCCGATGACGCAGTGGTACGCCGGACCAGGCGTACCACCTCGTGTCCTTGATCTTTTAACTGCGCAACCAGAGCCGTACCGATGAATCCGCTCGAACCAGCGACCACCACGCGCATAGCGAGCCCTGCCTCCCCTAAAACCCCAGTTGATCCTGGAGTTAGTTAGCGCATGAACGGTGTGTCGTGCGAATAACTCCAGGATCAACTTGGTGCTGGCTAGGAGATACCCAGGTCGGGTTCAAAGTTACCGGCTTCGAGACGCTCTTTGACGGTGGTCAGGAACCGGGCCGCGTCGGCACCGTCGACGATCCGGTGGTCGTAGGACAGGGCCAGGTAGACCATCGAGCGGATCGCCACGATCTCGCCGAGATCCGGGTCGTCGACGACGACCGGCGCGCTTGACGACCGAACCGGTACCGAGGATGCCGACCTGCGGCTGGTTGATGATCGGCGTGTCGAACAGCGCGCCGCGGCTGCCGGTGTTCGTCAGCGTGAACGTGCCGCCGGACAGCTCGTCCGGGCGACATCTTGTTCGTACGGGTGCGCTCGGCCAGGTCGGCGATCCGCCGCGCGAGCCCGGCCAGGTTCAGGTCGCCCGCATCGCTGGATCACCGGGACCATCAGCCCGCGCTCGGTGTCCACGGCCATGCCCAGGTGCTCGGCGTCGTGGTACGTCACCGTGCCGGCCTCCATGTCGACCGAGGCGTTGACGTTCGGGTGCACCCGGAGCGCCTCGACCGCGGCCAGCGCGAAGAACGGCAGGAACGACAGCTTCACGCCGTCGACGCGCGGCGAAGTCGGCCTTCGCCGCGTCGCGCAAGCCGGGCGATCTTCGTCACGTCGACCTCGACGACCGTGGTCAGCTGCGCGGAGATCTGCAGCGACTCGACCATGCGCTTGGCGATGACCGAGCGCATGCCGGCGACATCTTCTCGGTGCGGCCACGCAGCGGGCTGGGCGTCGCGGCCGGGCGGGGTGCCGCCGCTGCGCTGCCGGAGCCGGCGGCGTCGCCGCCGACTTTTCCGCCGCAGCGTCGGCCGCCGCCTTGTCGGCCGCGGCGAGCACGTCCTGCTTGCGGATCCGGCCACCGACGCCGGTGCCGGTCAGCGTGCCGAGGTTGACGTCGTGCTCGGCGGCGAGCTTGCGAACCAGCGGCGTCACGTACGCGCTGTCCTCATCGTCGCCGCTGCCGTTGGCGCTGTACGCGGGTGCGGCAGGTGCGGACGCAGCCGGCGGCGGCCGGTGCGGCCGCGTGCTGAGGCGCGGGTGCCGGTGCCGGCGGCGCGGATGCGGGTGCCGGTGCGGCAGGTGCCGCGGCCTGCGCGGGAACCGTCGGGGCGGCCGGAGCAGCGGGTGCTGGTGCAGCGCGGCGGGTGCGCGGCCGCCGGTGCCGGTGCGCGCGGCGATCCGCCGGCCGCACCGATGACGGCCAGCTCGGCGCCGACCGCGACGGTCTCGTCCTCGCCGACCTTGATCTCCAGGAGCGTGCCCGCCGCGGGCGACGGGATCTCGGTGTCGACCTTGTCGGTGGAGACCTCGAGCAGCGGCTCGTCCGCCTCGACGGTGTCGCCGACCTGCTTGAGCCAGCGGGTGACGGTGCCCTCGGTGACCGACTCGCCGAGCGCGGGCATCGTGATGACCGTCGTCTCGCCGGAACCGGAACCCGCGACCGGTTGCCACTGCCGGCCTGCGGCGCAGCGGGTGCGGCCTCAGCCGGGGCCTCCGGCGCAGCAGGAGCCGCAGCGGCCGGTTCGGCGGCCGCCGCCGGCGCCTCGGCCTCGGCAGGAGCAGCCGGAGCGGGTGCGGCGGCCGGGGCGGGTGCGTCGGCGCTCTCGTTCTCGCCCGAGATCAGGGCCAGTTCGGCACCGACCGCGACGGTCTCGTCTTCACCGACCACGATGCGACTGAGCACACCGGAGGCGGGCGACGGGATCTCGGTGTCCACCTTGTCCGTGGAGACCTCCAGCAACGGCTCGTCGGCCTCTACCCGCTCGCCTTCCTGCTTGAGCCAACGGGTAACGGTGCCTTCGGTGACACTCTCACCGAGGGCGGGCATGGTGACCGATACCGGCATGTCTACGGGCTCCTTGTGATCGGTAATTCAGCTGTGATCGTGCCACGCGGGGTTATGCGAGCGCGGCGGGTTCGGTGCTAGCCGTGTGCGTGCAGCGGCTTGCCGGCCAGCGCGAGGTGGGCTTCGCCCAGCGCCTCGTTCTGCGTCGGGTGCGCGTGCACGAGTTGCGCGACCTCGTTCGGGAACGCTTCCCAGTTGTAGATCAGTTGTGCTTCGCCGACGAGTTCGCCGACCCGGGCGCCCACCATGTGGATGCCGACGACGGGACCGTCATTGACGCGGATCAGCTTCACGAAGCCGGCCGTCTTGAGGATCTGGCTCTTGCCGTTGCCGCCGAGGTTGTAGTTGTACGTCGAGATCTTGTCGGCACCGTACTTCTCGGCGGCCGCCTTCTCGGTCAGGCCCATCGACGCGACCTCGGGATCGCAGTACGTGACGCGCGGGATGCCGGTCTCGTCGATCGGCGCCGGGTTCTTGCCGGCGATCTCCTCGGCCACGAAGATGCCCTGCTGGAAACCGCGGTGGGCGAGCTGGAGACCCGGCACGATGTCGCCGACGGCGAAGATCCCCGGCACGTTCGTACGGAGACGGTCGTCGGTCAACACGAAGCCACGATCCATCTTGACGCCCTGCTCTTCGTACCCCAGATCCTTCGTCACCGGGCCGCGACCGACCGCGACGAGCAGTACTTCGGCTTCGAGCGTTTCGCCGCCGGCGATCGTGACCTTCACACCGTCCTGTGTGGTCTCGACCTTCTCGAACGGCTTGCCGAGCTTGAAGTTGATGCCGCGCTTACGGAACGCGCGTTCGACCTGCTTGGAGGAGTCCTCGTCTTCGAGCGCGACCAGGTGGGGCAGCGCCTCGACGATCGTGACGTCACATCCGAGAGACTTCCAGGCGCTCGCGAACTCGCTACCGATGACGCCGCCGCCGAGAATAATCGCGGATCCGGGCAGCGCATCGAGCGAGAGCGCGTGCTCGGACGTGATGACGCGGGTGCCGTCGACGTCCAGGCCCGGCAGCGTTTTCACGAACGAACCGGTGGCCAGCACGATGTTCTTGCCGACGACCTTCTCGCCGTTGACTTCGATCGTGTTCGGTGCGACCAGCTTGCCGGTACCTTCGATGTACGTGATTTTCGCGCCCTTGACCAGGCCCTGAAGACCTTTGTAGAGGCGGTCGACGACGCCGTCCTTGTAGGAGTTGACGCCCTTCATGTCGACGCCGACGAGTTCGGCCTTGATGCCGAACTGCTCGGATTCGCGGGTCTGGTCGGCGATTTCACCGGCGTGCAGCAACGCCTTCGTCGGGATGCAGCCACGGTGCAGGCAGGTGCCGCCGAGCTTGTCCTTCTCGATCAGCGCGACGGTGAGGTTCAGCTGGACCGCGCGCAGCGCTGTCGCGTAGCCGCCGCTGCCGCCACCCAGGATTACAACGTCGAACTCGGCCACTTGAAATCTCCTGACGAAGACGTACGGGTACTCCGACGCCATCTTTCCACTTGCCCTCGGTTCACCGCTTGGCGAGGTGTGCAACGACACTTCCAGACCCGGAAATGACCCGACTGAGGGGCATTCAAGGCGGGAAACGTGACGTAACCTGTCGTCCGTCCCTTTCTCCAGTCTCGACAAACACCCCCGGGAGCCCGGCGTGGCATGGTTCCGGCGTCAGTCCGACGTGAGGCAGCCCACAATCGATCGCGATGCGCATCGCGACGACTTGGAGCACCTTCTGACGTTCGTACGTACCCGGCAAGGCGTCGAGGCATACATCGAACCGCGGACGTCGGTGACATCGACGACGGTGATCCTGATCGCGCATGACGGTGAATGGACCCGTCGGCGAGTGGCCGGTCCCGAGCAGGCCCGGCGCTGGGCTCATGACATCAACATCCCGGTGTACGACGTCGCGTTGATGGGCTATCCGAAACGGATGCGCGACTACAACGAGCGGATGAAGGCCCAGCGCCGAGTCTCCTAGTCTGCCGAGTGTCCTAGCTTTCGGCGGCGATTGAAGCGATCAACTCGAGCAGGGTCCGCACCGGTACGCCGGTACCGCCCTTGCTCCAATATCCGGTCGCCTCACCAGAGTGGTAACTCGGACCGGCGATGTCGATGTGTGCCCACGGCAGGTCCGGCGTCACGAAGTTGGACAGGAAGATGCCGCCCTGCAGCATGTGGCCGCCGCGATCCATGCCGGCCGCGACCTGCAGGATGTCGGCAATATCAGAGTCCATCATCTTGCGGATGTCGTCCGGCAGCGGCATCGGCCACGCCGGCTCACCGACGCGCTCACCGGCCGCCTTGACCCGGGCGATCAAGTCGGCGTCGCCCATCACACCGGCGACTCGCTTGCCGAGCGCGACCACCTGACCACCGGTCAGCGTCGACGTCTCGAACAAGTAGTCCGGCTCGTCCTCGCAGGCCCGGGCGATCGCGTCGCCGAGCACCATTCGGCCCTCGGCGTCGGTGTTGAGCACCTCGACGTGCTTGCCGTTGTACATCCGCACGACATCGCCCGGTCGGTACGCCGAACCGGACACCATGTTCTCGGCCATCGGTGCGTACGCGACGATCGCCACGTCCGGCTTCATCGCCGCGACCGCGAGCATCGTGGAAATCACCGCGGCCGCACCGGCCATGTCCGATTTCATCTCCCACATGCCGGCCGCCGGCTTGATCGAAACGCCGCCGCTGTCGAACGTGATGCCCTTGCCGACCAGTGCGATCTTCTTCACACCCGCCTTCGCCGGCGTGTAGGAGATCCGGACCAGGCGCGGCTTCGCCTCCGAGCCCATGCCGACCGCGAGAATTCCGCCGTACCCGGCAGCTTTGAGGTCGTTCTCGTCCAGCACCTCGACGTCGAGGCCGGCCGCGGACGCGAGCGCCGCCGCCTGCTCGGCGAACGCGGGCGGTCGCAGGTCGTTCGCGGGCGTGTTCACCCAATCCCGGGTACGCGCTACGGCCGCGTAGACGTGGCCGGCGCGCTCGATCTCGGCGGCGGCGGCATCACCGGCCGCGTCCGGCACGTGCACGATGATCGTGCCGGCCCGCTTGGACCGGGGCGACGCGGGCTTCGACTTGTATCCGGCGAACCGGTACCCGCCGAGCGTCGCACCTTCGACGATGCCCCTCAGTGCGTCGGTGTCGTCGCCCTCGTCGCCGACGGGGAGTGCGAGCGCGATCGTGTCGGTCCCGCCGAGTGCCCGTACGGCGGACGCGGTCGCGCGCCGCAGCGTCTCGGTGGACGGCAGCGCGCCGGTCGGCTCCGGGCCGAGGCCGACGGCGGCGACGAGCGGCGACGTCACGGTTCCGAGGGTCGCGACCTTGGTGACCTCGCCGACCGAACCACTAGCGCCGAGCAGCACCAACGTGTCGATCAGCTTGCCGTCGAACGCGAGCCCGATGCTCTCCGCGCCGGAGGCCAGCAGCAGCGGGCTCGGTGCGTCGGAGTCCTGGCTGTAGACGCCGATGACGATCGCGCCCGCGGTGAACTCCGCCGGATCGGTGTCGATCAGTTCGAGCTTGGTGGTCTCGGAATCTTGGGTGGTCACGCACGGGCTCCTGGAGGATGGACGGCAGGTTACGGTCGACTTCGCCCCGACCCTACCTGGTCTAATTCCAGTGCGGACGGGGTGATCGAATCCGCCGGGTCGACGATAGGGTCGCGGCTCGGATTTGCCCGAGCATGCGTTAAGTTGCCCGCATGACGACACCACACCTGCGTTCCCCTCTTCATGATCGACATGTCGCCCTCGGTGCCAAGTTCGGGGAGTTCGCGGGCTGGGACATGCCGCTGGAGTACGCCGGAGGTGGCGTCCTCAAGGAACACGCTGCGGTCCGGGAGAGCGTCGGTGTGTTCGACGTATCGCACCTCGGCAAGGCGTCCGTGATCGGCGCCGGGGCGGCGGCGTTCGTCAACTCGTGCCTGACCAACGACCTTGCGAAGATCGAGAGCGGACAGGCGCAGTACACGCTGTGCTGCGATCCGTCCGGCGGGGTCGTGGATGACATGATCGCGTACCGCTACTCCGACGACCACGTATTCCTCATTCCGAATGCGGCCAACACCGCCGAGGTGGTTCGGCGTCTTGCCGACGCGGCACCGGCCGGGATCACGGTGACGAATCGGCATCGCGATTACGCCGTGATCGCCGTACAGGGGCCACGTTCGGCCGAGGTACTGACGAAGCTGGGCCTGCCGACCGACCACGCGTACATGAGTTTTGTCGATGCACCCTTCGCCGGCACCGAGGTGATCGTCTGCCGTAGCGGGTACACCGGCGAGCGGGGCTATGAGCTGGTCGTACCGGTCGATGCGGCCGGGGCGGTGTGGGATGCGGTGATGTCGTCCGGCTTCGACGTACGCGCGGCCGGCCTCGGCGCCCGGGACACGCTGCGCACCGAGATGGGGTACCCGCTGCACGGCCAGGACATGTCGATGGACATCTCCCCGCTGCAGGCGCGTTCGGGCTGGGCGATCGGCTGGTCGAAGCCGGAGTTCTGGGGCCGGGATGCGTTGGTCGCGGAGAAGGCGGCCGGCCCCGCTCGGACGTTGTGGGGACTGGTCGCCACGGACCGGGGCATCCCGCGGGCACACATGATCGCGTTGCGAGGCGACCAGCCGGTCGGCGAGATCACCAGCGGTACGTTCTCGCCGACCCGCCGGATCGGCATCGCGCTCGCGTTGCTCGACGCGTCCGCCGGCCTGGGCGAAGGCGACACGATCGAGGTCGACGTACGGGGTCGGCGATCGACGATGACCGTGACGAAACCGCCGTTCGTGACCGCATCCGTCCGCTGACTCATGGCCGTGACGATCGCGCAGGTGCGCAAGATGGCGCTGGCGCTGCCGGAGACGACCGAGGTCGTCACGTGGGGTACCGATCTGACCTGGCGCGTACGCGACAAGATGTTTGTAGTCGGCGGCCCGGAGTCGCCCCGGATCTCGGTCAAGGCGTCCAAGGAGGATCAGGCCGAACTGGTCGCGATGGCTCCGGAGACGTACGCGATCGCCGCGTACGTGGGTCGTTTCGGTTGGGTGTCGGTGAACCTGTCCACCGTGGATCGCGCCGAACTGCAGCAGCTCCTGATCGAAGCATGGCGTCGAACAGCCCCAAAGCGTCTGGCAGCCGCCTATGACACTGCCCATAACTAACTCCACGATCAACGTGGGGTTGGCGGTTAGACGAGGACCACGCCGATCAGGGTGATCGCGGTGGCCAGCTCGATGCAGGCGCCTAGCGTGTCGACAGTGATGCCGCCGAGGCGGCGCTGCACGTACCAGACCAGGGCGACCGTCGCGGCCAGCCCGACCAGTACGGCCGTCGGTCCCTGCCACAGTCGCCCTGGCACCGCGAGCAGCCCGATCGCTGCGGTGGCCACGAGCCCGTACGCGAGTTCGACCGCACCCACCGTGCCCGCGACGGTGACGTCGGACGAGGCCGCCGGGACGCCTCGGCGGCACGCGAATCCGGCCGCCAATCGCCCGGCGGCGCAGGCGGCCGCGAGGGCGCTGAGCACCGACCACCAGGGTCGCGACCACATCGCCGCGATGCATGCCGCCGGAACGGTGATGGTCAGGATGAGCGCGACGACGCCTAGTGCGCCGACGTTCGGGCGATTCAACGACGGCTGCTTCGAGCGGAGCCCGTCGACAGTCTCGGCAAGCCCTTCGAGAGGCCGGCCGCCAGTCAACGTGGCCAGTACGGCGATCGTGATCAGGCCGGTGACGATCGGGGGGCTGCCGATTGCTTGCAGTCCGATTGCGATGCCACCGAGCGCGAGACCGAGGACGACTCCGATGGCCGGTGCCACGGTCATCGCGATCCGGGTCGACGCGTGGTCGGAGTTGGGTTCAGTAGCGCGAGCCGAGGCGGAATTTGGCACGGCTACGCGTACCGGCGCGATCGTGAACATCGTGGCCGCGAGCCGCAGGCCGTCCGCGAACCTCTCGTCGCGCGGCGCCTCGTGCGCGTGCGGCGCAGCCTCGTGGTCCGGAGAAGCGGGCGGTGCCTCGTGATCAACGGAGACGTCCGGCGGTACGGGAGGATGGGACCCGTTCGCGGTTGGCTTGGGCGACGCGGTAATCGGCACGGTCGTCTGCTCGACGTCCGGCGAGGGCTCTACAGACACACGGTTCCCCGTCCGGTCGAGGGCCGACGGGTCATGCCGCCGACGCGGATGAGATCGCGAGAGACGACTGGATCAGTGGCAGCACCGCGAGCGCGTTGCATCCCTCGCCGAGCCCAAGGCCGAGATCCACGAGCGGCTCCAGGCCCAGTAGATCGGCGGCGGTTCGGACGGTCGGCTGCCCGCCGACGTCGGTGAGCAGGCACCACATCCGGGTCTGTGCCGCGTAGTCCCGGGCAACCAGTGCGGCGGCGGCCCCGACCGGGCCGTCCAGGAGCACCGGTGTGTGCCGCGATGCGGCGCCGAGCAGCAGGCCGGTCGCGGTTGCCAGTGCCGGGCCACCGACGCTGGCAAGGGCGGTCGGGCCGTCCGCATTCGGCCCGTACGTTCGCCGAACACGCAGCAGCGCATCCCTCAGCGTGATGCATCGCCGCATCCAGGCGTTGTCGTCAATGCGTCCAGCATCGCCCCAAACCCGCCCGATAAGTGCCGGAATCTCCGACATTGTGACCGCAGCGACCAATCCCGCCGCCGCCGCATCGACGCCCGGACCGCTGGATGCGAGCACGATCAGGTCGTCGCCACGGTCGGCGGCGGCCTCGGCGGCGGCCCATCCGCGGCGCAACGCGAACTCGATCTCCTCGGCGGTGGCCGCATCGCCGTCTTCGACCGGCGCGGCGGTACCGGCATCGATGATCTCCACCGCAGCGTGCACGTCGGCAGCGAGCCGGGCCAGCGGCGATGCGCCTTCCCGGGTCGCGGTGAGGCGGTCGGCCCAGCGTTGCGCGCTGTCGCCGGCCGCGATCTCACCCTCGTGGACCGCGTGCACCTGGACGACTCGTACCTGCCGGAACGGTGCCGGCGCGGACGTCGCCTGAGCGCCGGCCGCGAACCCGATCGCGGCGACCATCGCACCGAGCCCGGCGCCGGGCACCTCCAACGCGTCCATCCGTGCGATCGCCTCGGTCGTCGCGGCGGTGTCCGGAAGCGGCAACGACATGCCGAGCACGATCGGCTCGGCATCGTCCGGAAGATCAAGATCAAAGGATGTCACCGGTACGGCCGACCGGACCCCCTTCGACGTGCTCGCGGCAACGACGACGTTCTCCGGCAGCCGCCCGGCGGTCGCCTTGATCCAGGTCGGCTGACCGGCCACGATCAGCACGACGCCATCGCACGCCGTGGCGAGCGCCCGATTCACCGAGCCGCAGGCCTCCGCGAACGTACGGCCGAGCGGCGTCTCCGGAATCACCGAAAGGCCGACCTCCGGGCTGACGATCACGAGCTGAGCGGGGCTCGTCCCGACCGCGACCGCCAGCGCTTCTACCGTCGCGGCAAGATCGCCCGCACCGGCGTTGCTCGTTGCCTCACCGGTGGCCGATTCGGACCGGGCCCGCTCCAGCAACGCCCGCAGCCACCCGCCGATGTCGTCGACGAGGATCGTGTCGGTCGATGCGGCGTTCGCGATCATTGCGGCAAGTTCGTCCGGCGTTTTTCCGAACTCCTCGGTCGACCAGCCCTCCGGCCGGTCGGCGGCGCCCTGATGCTCCGTCGCAGTCGATACGTACCGGACGGCAGTGGCGTTCTTGACCAGGGATTCGGCGAAATCCGACTTGCCCGAGCGGATGCCGCCGAGGACGAGGACCGTGCGTGGCTGACGCGACATGCCCCGTACTTTATGGGTTGGACGCCTCACGTCCACTGCGGGCACCGTTCCCAGCTCGGTCACAGGTTGGTTCCCGGCTGGTTTCTCGGTTCGGTTTCCCAGCGACATGTGATGCGTGGGACGAACGTGAAGGATCGCGGATTCTGTTCGGGGCACTACGCTTGGCAATGCGTCGTGAGCACATCAAGCGCGGCGGTGGATCACAGACTGGAGACTATTGATGACGTGGACGTGGCAGTACGAGGACGCGGACGGCGCGGCGGTGGCCGGGCCCGAAGAGACGTTCACGAACCAGGCCGACGCGGAATCATGGCTCGGCCAGACCTGGCGTGAGCTTCTGTCCACCGGTGCCGCCACGGTCACGCTGGTCGAAGACGACCGGGTGGAGTACCGAATGCCGCTTACGCCGGCCGGTCAGTGACGACGAGATGAGCTATTACGACTGGACGGACAACCGCACCCGAGCTCGGGCGCCGCGCGGATCGTTCAAGACGAGCCCGATCTTCATCGGTATCGTCGTCCTGTTCGTGGCAGCGGGCGTGCTGGCCTGGACCGGTACGGGCAACGCGGGCGTCGACGTTTTCCTGTTCGTGGTCGCGGGCTGGCTCATGTCGCTGTGCCTGCACGAGTTCGCGCACGCGTTCACCGCGTACCGGTTCGGGGACATGTCCGTGGCGCAGCGTGGATACCTCACGCTCGACCCGCTGAAGTACTCGCACTGGCTGCTGACGATCGTGCTGCCGCTGCTGTTCCTGATCGCCGGTGGCCTGCCGCTGCCGGGTGGCGCCGTCTATATCGAGAACGACAACATTCGTGGACGCGGTCGGCATACGACGATCAGTCTCGTGGGTCCGGCGACCAATATCGTGTTCGCCTTCATCCTCGCAATTCCGTTCTTTCTCGGCGTTGATCTGTTCGCGCACCCCGTTTTCTGGTCCGGGCTGGCTTTCCTTGCGTACTTGCAGTTGATCGTCGGCGTCATCAATTTGCTGCCGATCCCCGGACTCGACGGCGGCAACGCGATTTATCCATGGCTGCCGCCCGACTGGAAGCGCATCTTCAACACGATTCGGATGTTCGGCTTCTTCATCATGTTGCTTCTGCTGTGGCAGACGTCGTTCGGGCGCAGCCTTTCGCTGCACGTCCAGGACGTGCTGGTCAGCGCGGGTATACCGGGCGACGCGATCTACACCGGCCAGGAGTTGTTCCGGTTCTGGAAGGACCAGCCGAGCGGCTTCTAGCGCCGGCTAGCGCTTGCTAGTTGCGCTACGAAAACAGCTCGCCGAAGCCAGCTTCGGCGGCAAGATCCGCAGGCGTACGGCCGTCGTCGTTCGCCTTGTCGGGAGACGCACCCGCAGCGAGCAACGCCGCGACGACCTCGGCGTCGCCGTGCGAAGCGGCCGTGTGCAGTGGCGTCCAGCCGTGCCGCTGTGCGGTGTTGACGTCCGCACCGGCGTCGATCAGCATCTTCGCGATCTCGGTGTGCCCGCCCGCGGTCGCCGCGTGCAACGGCTGGATGCGCATCGCGTTCGCGGCTTCGGCATTGAGATCGGCGCCGGCCGCGATCAGCGCGGCGGCCGCCTGCGGCGCACCGAAGAACGCGGCGAGCTGCAACGGCGTGAATCCATCCGGCGTGGCGCTGTCGATGGATGCGCCGCCATCGATAAACGTCCGTACGCGTGCCGCATCATCGATCGCCGCCGCCTCGGCGAGCGTGATGTCACCACCGGTCCCGAGGATCTGCGCGACGAGAGCGTCGGCGAGCGTGTCGTTCTGGTGGTACTTCGCGTGCAAAACAGGTGTGGCGCCTTCGTCGCTGTGCGCCTGTGCGAGGGTCGGATCCGCGGCGAGCAATTCCACTGCGGCGGCCTGGTCATCCATCTCGATCGCACCGAAAATATCCACGCGCTGAATCTACTGCACCCGCCGCTCCGTCCACCCAAAACCCAGTTGATCCTGGAGTTAGTTAGCGCATCGACGGTGTGTCGTGCTAATAACTCCAGGATCAACTTGGCCTGATAACCGGGTTACGGGCGCGTCGCCGGGCTCTGCGTCTTTGCCGCGTCCCGTTCGGTGACCGGGTCGACGATCTCGTCGATCCGCTTCAGCGTCTCGGCGTCGAGCTTCACGCCGGCCGCCTTGACGTTGTCGCGTACCTGCTCCGGCCGGGTAGCGCCGATGATCGCGCTGGACACGTTCGGGTTCTGCAGCACCCACGCGATCGCGAGTTGCGCCATGGTCAGGCCCACCGCATCCGCGATCGGACGCAGTTCCTGTACGGCCGTCAGCACCTCGTCGGTCAGCCACGCCGAGATGAAGTTCGCACCCGACTTGTCGTCCGTCGCCCGGGATCCGGCCGGCGGCGGCTGACCCGGCAGGTACTTGCCGGACAGGACGCCCTGCGCCATCGGTGACCAGACGATCTGACCGATGCCGAGCTCGACGCACGTCGGTACGACTTCGGCCTCGATCACGCGCCACAGCATCGAGTACTGCGGCTGGTTCGACACGAGCTGGATTTTGAGATCCTGCGCCAGCTCGTAGGCGGCCCGGATCTCTGACGCCTTCCATTCGGAGACGCCGATGTAGTTCGCCTTTCCGGCGTGTACGACGTCGGCCAGCGCCTGCATCGTCTCTTCCAGCGGCGTCGAGTAGTCGTACCGGTGGCACTGGTACAGGTCGACGTAGTCGGTTTGCAGCCGCGTCAGCGAACCGTTGATCGACTCCATGATGTGCTTGCGAGACAGGCCGCGGTTGTTGCGGCCCGGGCCGGTCGGCCAGAAGACCTTCGTGAAGATCTCGAGGCCGTCGCGGCGCTCGCCGGCCAGCGCGCGACCGAGTACGGCCTCGGCGCGCGTACCCGCGTAGACATCCGCCGTGTCGAACGTGGTGATGCCTTCATCCAGAGCCGCGCGTACGCACGCGACGGCTGCATCCTCTTCGACCTGCGATCCATGCGTGATCCAGTTACCGTACGAGATCTCGCTGACCTGCATGCCGGAACGACCAAGGTGTCGGAATTCCATACCCCGAGCCTAGCGGGCTTGTTGATCCTGGAGTTATTCGCACGACACACCGTCGCTCTGCAGCATTTGCTGCTGTCGCAGCAGGTGTCAACTAACCCCAGGATCAACTGGAACGGGGGACTTAGAGGACGGGGCGGGCGTCGGCTAGCAGACGGTCGATTTCGAGCGTGACCGAGATTCGGCTCGGGTGGGCCGGGTCGATCAGGATGCGGCCCTTGCGATCGAGCGCGCCCCACCGTCCGGCCTCGTCGGTGATGAGGAACGCGACCGGATGGATCACGAGCGAAGCGAACACCGGCTCGACGATCATCCGCCCGGTCCGGTCGACGACGCCCTTGCGGCCGTTCGCACCGACCACCGCGAGACCTTCGTCGGAGAATCCGTCGATGTAGCGACCGTCCGACAAAGCGGTCGCGAACTGCTCGAACTTGAATGGGACGACAACCCGGCCAACGCCGTCGACGGCGCCCCAGAGCCGCTTGCGGCGTACCGCAGCGATCCCGCGCCGGAACGGCCGGACGTCGTCGAAGCCGGTCGAGATCGTCACCGCACCGGTCTTGTCGATCGCGATCCAGGTCCCGTTTCCGTCCCGCGAAACCCATGCGAGGCCGCCGGAGAAGCTGCTCACGCCGAGGTAGCCGGCGGTCGGCGAGATCAGCGATCCGCCGGTGTCGTCGATCAGCTCCCAGGTCTCGAACTCCGGCCGCCGAACCCATGCGGCACCGTCGCGGAACGGTTGGACGTCCGCGTACAGCGCGGGAACGCGCGTCTCGCCCTCGGTGCCGGCGAAACCCCAGAGGCCGGACTGCTCGTCCAACGCGGGTGTCGGAGGCTTCTTGATCTGCAAGATCTCTTCACGAGAGCGCGGGTACGGGCCCCAGCCGTTCAGCGCGACCTTCCGGAACACCGCGTCGAGCGCGAGTTCGGTCGCGGCCATCAGGTCCGGGTCCTCCTCCTTGCGGAGTTCCAGCGCCTTTTCGAAGTGGTTGCACGCCTCGATGTACCGGCCCTGGTCGTACGCGGACTTGCCGGCGTGCTGGTGCATGGTGCCGCGTAGCCGGTCGGGCAACTCACTGGAATTGGCTTCGGCGAACAGGCGATCGGCTTCGGCGTACTCCTCGCGCCACTGCAGGACGTGAGCGAGCCGAGCCTGGCAGATCGCGATCCGGCGTAGCTCACCGGTTGCCTCGGCGTGAGCAAGCGCGAGCTTCGCATCGGCGAGCGCCTTGCTGAGGTCGCCGAGGATGCGCGACACCACCGCCCGCAGGCTGAGCAGTCGAGCCCGGGCGGCGTTGTCGGTGTGCAGGTTGATCTTCGCGGTCAGCATGTCGCGGATCTCGCTCAGACCTTCCGGGTCCTCGCAGACTTCGCGGAGCGTCTCGGGGTCGAAGACCCACTCGAACGTGCCGAGGATCTGTTCCGGGTCCGGTCCGGACGGGGCCGGCGGTGCCGATGCCGGTACGCCGGACGCGGGCAGGCTCGACGACGGCAGGCTGGACGACGGGATGCCGGACATCGGTACGGCCGACGTCGGTGCACTCGATGTGGGCGCGCTGGACGTGGGCGCGCTGGACGTCGGGGAACTCGACGTGGGTGCACTGGACGTGGGTGCGCTTGAAGTCGGTACGCCGGACGTCGGTACGCCGGAGACCGGCTCCGGTACGCCCGACGTCGGCTCGACATCGGACGGCACGCCGGAGACCGGCGCACCCGACACCGGCGCAGCGGTCGGCCGCCCGTACACCGCAGGCGCCGGCGGCAGTGGTGTCGGCCCGGCCCATGACGGGATGCCGCCCTGGCCGGCCGGACCACGACCGTCGGGCGTGCCACCGGGGCGGATCGGCTGCTGCGGGTACGGCGCACCGGGGTGCTGTGGGTGTTGTGGTCCGCGTTGTGGCTGGCCCGGATGCTGGGGAGCGGGATGCTGCGGTCCGGCGTACATCTGAGGCGCAGCTGGACCGCGGCCTCCGGGTGGCGGCCCCGGCGGCGGGTAACCGTTGGGCTGCCGACCGGGACCCTGGGGTGGATACGGGGGACCCTGCGGCGGGTACGGACCCTGTTGACGCGGCGCCTGACCCGGCGGGTACGGCGGGCCTTGCGGCGGGTACGGGCCCTGTTGACGTGGCGCCTGACCCGGCGGGTACGGCGGACCCTGCTGGGGGCCCTGCGGCGGGTACGGGCCGGGGCCTTGCGGGTGCTGCGGCGCGTGGCCCGGGGGATACGGCGGACCCTGCGGAGAACCGAGAGGCGCCTGTCCTGGCGGGTACGGCGGACCCTGTTGAGGACCGTGCGGCGCCTGTCCTGGCGGGTACGGCGGACCTTGCGGCGGCCGGCCTTGTGACGCTGGGTTATGTGACGGCTGGCCTTGTGGCGGCGGGCCGGATTGCGGCCCCGGCTGTTGCGGAACGGGTTGCTGGCCGCTGCGTTGCGCCGGAACGGTCGCGCGACCCGTGCCCGGCCGATCCGGGACCTGCGGAGTCGTCGATCCGCCGCGTGCACCACCGGCGCGGGGGCGTGGCTGGCCGTCCTCGTCGAGTTCGGACTCCTCGACCCGCTGCCAGGTTGTGGTCGGAACGGTGGCCCACGCCGGGGCGGCCGGACGAGCGCGCTCGTCGTTGTACTCGCTACTCATGGTCACCTCCCCAGGCACACCGTCGGTGAAATGCCCCGAATTTAATCGCGGGCACAGTCAACAGAGACCGGCTACGCTCGCGCGGGCCGATAGCGAAGGAGGGTACGTTGTGTCGCGCCTCACGTTCACCCCGGCCCGCCCGATCGCTGCACGGTCGCCCATACCCTTGCACGCTTTTGGGGTTTTGGCCAAGGCTGGTTTCCGACGATATTCGACCTACCGGCAGGCGACCGTTGCCGGGATTGTCACGAACAGCATTTTTGGGTTTTTGCGATGCTTCATCCTGTTGGCCACCGCGGCCGGCGGCGGTACGGTCGGTGGTTACGGTGCGCCACAACTTGTGGCGTACGTGTGGATCGGGCAGGGACTTCTCGCCACCGTCGGTCTGTGGGGCGACAGCCAGCTGTCCGACCGAATCCGTACGGGTGACGTCGTCTCGGATTTGCTCCGGCCGATGAACCCGGTCGCCACGTATTTCGCGACCGATCTTGGTCGCGCGGGATTCGCGTTGATCACTCGATTCATCGGCCCGATCATCGTCGGCGTGATCGCGTTCCCGTTCTACATTCCGCATCGCATCGCGACGTACCCGCTGTTCGCGGCATCGCTCGTACTGGCGATCGCGATCTGCTTCGCCTGCCGGTACGTGGTCAATGCACTGTCGTTCTGGCTGATGGACGGCCGGGGTACGCAAATCGCCTGGTCGCTGCTCTCGACGCTGCTCGGTGGCCTGTACTTCCCGCTGCGCTTCCTGCCCACCGGGCTCGCCGCGACGCTCTGGATCGCCACGCCGTTCCCGTCTATTTTGCAGACGCCGCTGGACATCGCGGTGGAACGTACATCGACACGAGGCGCGATCGGCTTCGTCGGCGTACAACTGATGTGGTTGATCTTGGCATTTTGGCTGGCCACAACGCTGCAGCGGCGTGGCGAGCGCAGGTTGGTGGCGCAGGGTGGCTGACGTCTACCGGCCCTACCGCAAGATGCTGCGGGCCCAGCTGAGGGCGCAGATGTCCTACCGCGCGTCTTTCTGGGTCGAGCTGGTTGGGAGCTCGATCTGGTCGTTCCTGGATTTGTTGACCGTGATCGTGCTGTTCCGCGTGACGAAGTCGCTCGGCGGCTTTCCGTTCTCGGCGGTGTTCCTGATGGCCTCGATCACCAGTCTCTCGTTCGGGATCGCGGACCAGTTGGTCGGCAACATCGACCACATGCGCGAGCCGATTCGCACCGGCCGCCTGGATGCGCTCCTGGTCCGGCCGCTCGGCGTACTCGGCCAACTGCTCGCGACCGACTTCGAACTGCGGCGCATCGGCCGGATCGTGCAGGCCCTGGTCGTGCTCGGTTTCGCGGTGGCGATTGCCGGACCGGATCCGACCTGGCAGACCTGCGTACTGCTGGTGTTGACGCCGCTGTCGGGTGCGGTGTTCTTCGCATCGGTGCTCGTGATCGGCGGCTCGGTCGCGTTCTGGTGGATCGATTCCGGAGAGTTCGCGAACGGTTTCACCTACGGTGGGCGAGACTTCACGACCTATCCGATCACCGTGTACGGGCAGGCGTTCCGGCGACTGTTCGCGTTCGGCCTGGGATTCGCGTTCGTCACGTACTACCCGACGCTCGCGATCCTGCATCTGCGTGATCCGCTGGGTTTGCCGTCCTGGGTCGGCTGGCTCTCGCCGCTGGCCGCCGCCGCCATCGCCGGAATCGCGGCCGCGCTCTGGCGGTCCGGCGTCCGGCACTATCGGAGTACGGGGTCATGACCGTTATCGCCGCGCATGGACTGCGCAAGGAATTCACGATCACCACGAAGGCCGGGCGGATCCGGCGTACGCGAACGGTGGTGGCCGCCGTCGACGGCGTCGATCTTATGGTCGAACGCGGCGAGATGGTCGGTTACATCGGCCCGAATGGCGCCGGTAAATCCACCACGCTGAAAATGATGACCGGAGTGCTGATGCCGAGCGGCGGCACGCTCTCGGTGTGCGGTCTGACACCGGTGGCGCAGCGTACGACGCTGGCGAAACGGATCGGCGTCGTGTTCGGTACGAGGTCGCAGTTGTGGTGGGACCTGCCCTTGCAAGAGTCGTTCGAGATCCTGCGGCACATTTACCGCGTACCGGCGGCCGAACACGCCGCTCGGTTGGCGCAATGCCGGTCGCTGCTCGGGCTCGACGAGTTCGAGGCGCGACCGGTACGGCAACTGTCACTCGGCCAGCGGATGCGCGGAGAAATTACCGCGGCGTTGCTGCATCGGCCAGAGGTGCTCTTCCTGGACGAGCCGACGATCGGCCTCGACGTGGTGAGCAAGCAGGCCGTACGCGGGTTCCTCGCCGAGGTCGGCGCGGCCGGCGACACCACGCTTATGCTGACCACCCACGATCTCGCGGACATCGAGAAGCTCTGCCACCGGCTGGTCGTGATCGACCACGGTCGAGTCGTACACGACGGCACGCTGGAGCAACTGCACGCCCGGTACAACTCGCGCCGGCTCGTCGTGGTCGATCTGGACGAGCCGATCGACGCGGCGCCGCTGGTCGCCACGTTGCCCGGTACAGCGGTCGAGTCCTCGTCGCCGGACCGGCTTCGGTGGACGTTCGCGCTGTCCGGCGGTGCCAATGCCGGAGCGCTCGTAGTCGCGCTCGCGAACGCCGGGTCATTGCGGGACCTCTCGGTGATCGAGCCGGACATCGAGGACGTGGTCGCTCGGCTCTACACAACGTCCGTCTCTTCCACGCCGACCAGCGACTCGTCCGCGACCGTGGACGTCCCTTCCACGTCCGCGACTGTCTAGAGCGCCGCGGCGATCATCGCCAACCGAGCCGGCGTCGGGGGATCGGCCCAACACAGCACCTCGTGTACGCCGGCCTCGGACCATGCCGCGAGCGCATCGCGGACCGCTTCCGTCGTCGGAACGCATCCGGGTGCATCCGCGGCCGCATCGTCCGCCTTGATGTACATCCCGACGCTGATCTCGATCTCGTTCGGATTCCGTCCCTGCGCGACGCACGCTTCGCGCAGCCGATCGCGTTGCTCGATGAATTTCGGACCCGGGTCGGCGTCGAACCACGCGGTGTTCCACACGTCGGCGTACTTGGCGATCAGACCGAGCATCCGAGGTCCACGGCCACCGATCAGAATCGGCGGCTTGCCGCGGCCGGGTGGCGCCTCGGGCAGCAGCAACGCGTCGGATGTCTCGTAGTACGCACCGTGGAACGTACTACGCCCGGTTCGGATCATCGCGGAGATGATCTCCATGGCTTCGTCGAACCGGTCCACCTTGTGATCGAACGGGTAGCCGAACGCGCGATACTCGGGCTCGTGCCAGCCTGCACCGACGCCGAGGATCAAGCGTCCTTCGCTGATCTCGTGCACGGTGTGTGCCATCTTCGCGAGCAATCCGGGCGAGCGGAAGCCGGTGCACGTGACCAGGCAGCCGATGTCGGCGCGCTCGGTCACGGCCGCGATCGCGGAAAGCAGCGTCCAGCCTTCCCAGAGCCCGGTGATTTCGGGGTTGTCGCCCTCGCCCTCGGCCATCAGGAGGTGGTCGAACGTCCAGACCGAGTCGAAGCCCGCCGCCTCGGCGTCGCGTGCCATCGCGATGATCTGGGCGGGCGAAGCGGGCACGTCAGGCCGCGAGTCCTCGCCCATGGGTAGTACGAATCCGGTCCGCATGCGCCAGACGCTACCGGCGAGGGGTGCCCTCGCCGGTAGCGCAAAGGGAGTCGCTAGGGCTGGCTCTAGGGTCAGTCAGAGCCGCGGTCGGTCAGAACTGGTGGTTGCGCTCGACCTGCGGCTTCGGGATGCGCATCCGGCGGATCTGAAGCGAACGCATGATGCCGTACCGGACGAGTCCCCGCTGGGACGCCTTCGGCAGCTTCGCCGCGAGAATCTTCCTGATCCGGCGGTTGAGGAACACCGAGTCGGCCACGATGATGACCACGAGCACGGCCAGCAAGAGCAGCATGAGGAACGACGCGTTCGCGTTGCGGCCGTTGACGGTACTCATGATCATGAGTGCGATCGCCGCGTACAGCCCGTATTCGGCCAGATTGCGGCGCGAGTCGACGACATCGCGGACAAGGCGGCGCTCGGGTCCGGCATCACGCGGCGTGAGAGCCCACTCTTCACCGTTCATCATCGCGTTGCGCTGACGACCGCGTTCGATGCGATCGGCCGCGCGGGCATCCTTGGCCTCGGCCTTGGTCCGCACGATCGGCGTGCCGGCACGCCGGGGCGTACCCGTGCGCTTCGGCGTGATCACGCCCAGCTCGCGCTTGCTCGGCGTGTAGTTCTTCGACCGCGCGTTGGCGTCCTCGACGACCTCTTCGGTCTCGTCGGGAGTGATCACGTCGGCGGACTTGCGGCTGAATAGCGTAGGCACCCACTTAGGGTAGCCGACGGCGAGGCCATCTCACATGGGCCGCGTCACAGAATGCCTTGGTGGTGCGGCCGACGTCACGATGACGACCGCACCCCTCGATTACCTAGGCGCGTTCCGCGTTTGCGCCGAGCGCGGCCAGCTTCGCATCGAAGTCCTCGTATCCACGGTTGATCAGGTCGACGCCGTGTACGTGCGACGTCCCCTCGGCGGCCAGGGCCGCGATCAGGTGACTGAAACCACCGCGCAGATCCGGGATGACCAGGTCGGCCGCGTGCAGTTTGCTCGGACCGGCGATCACGGCGGAGTGCATGAAGTTCCGGCGGCCGAATCGGCAGGGCGTCCCGCCGAGGCAGTCCCGGTACACCTGAATGGTGGCGCCCATGCTGTTCAGCGCGCTCGTGTAGCCAAGACGACGCTCGTAGACGGTCTCGTGCACGATCGAGATGCCCTGCGCCTGGGTCAACGCGACCACCAACGGCTGCTGCCAGTCGGTCATGAAGCCAGGATGTACGTCCGTCTCCAGCGCCACCGCCCGGAGATCGCCGCCCGGATGCCAGAAGCGAATGCCGCCGTCGACCGGGTTGTCGTCGATCGAGAATGCGCCGCCGATCGACGTGAAGACGTTGAGGAACGTCATCATGTCGGCCTGCCGAGCACCGTGCACCGTGATGTCGCCGTGTGTGACCAACGCGGCGCAGGCCCAGCTCGCTGCCTCCAGACGGTCCGGAATCGGTCGGTGCACGTAGCCCGAGAGCCGCGGTACGCCCTCGATCTCGATCACTCGGTCGGTACTGACCTTGATGATCGCGCCCATCTTCTGCAGCGCGCAGATCAAGTCGATGATCTCCGGCTCGACGGCGGCGTTGCGCAACTCGGTCACGCCCTCGGCCCGTACGGCCGTCAACAGCACCTGCTCCGTTGCGCCGACGCTCGGGTACGGCAGCTCGAACTTCGTACCGTGGAGGCCGTTCGGTGCGGTCAGGTGCAGGCCCTCGGGCGCCTTTTCGACGATCGCGCCGAACTGGCGGAGCGCCTCAAGGTGGAAGTCGATCGGGCGGTCGCCGATGTGGCAGCCGCCGAGGTCGGGAATGAACGCGTGACCGAGCCGGTGCAGCAACGGACCGCACAGCAGGATCGGGATCCGGCTGGAGCCTGCGTGCACGTTGATTTCGTCGACGCCGGCACTTTCCACGTTCACCGGATCGAAGATCATTTCACCATCGGCGCCATCGGTGACTTTCACGCCGTGCAGTTCCAGCAGCCCACGTACGACATCGACGTCCCGGATGCGCGGCACGTTGTGCAGCACGCTCGGACTATCGCCGAGGAGCGTGGCGACCATTGCTTTCGAGACCAGATTCTTGGCCCCCCGTACGCGGATCTCACCGTGGAGCGGCAAGCCGCCGTGCACTCGCAGGACGTCGTTGGACAACGCGGTCCCCTCACCGGTCGATTGCGTTAGGTGCGCGGAGTTCCGCGCAGGTGTCTTGCCGGATGGCGAAGGCCTGGTCGATGCCCAGAACGTCCGCGATCTAACCGTGCACAGACCGTGGTGGTGCAGGGGCCGTCCGTTACCGGGCGTTCACCGAGTGACAGCTGCGCAACGGGAGCATAGCTCGCCAGGTTGAGCCCGATGCCGTACCCCGTGTGTGATTTCGCCCGTGTTCGATCGGAATGTCACCTACGGTGGTGTTCCGGCTACGGAAGGGCGAGCATCTGGTCGAGCGCGGACCGCGCTCCGGCCGCCGTTTTCGGGTCTACCGTGATCCGATTCACGACCCGACCAGCAACAAGTTCCTCCAGCGCCCACACGAGGTGCGGAAGATCGATGCGATTCATCGTCGAGCAGTAACAGACCGTCCGGTCGAGGAACGTGATCTGCTTGTCGGGGTGTGCGGTGGCCAGACGGCGGACCAGGTTGAGCTCGGTCCCGATCGCCCACGCGGAGCCGGCCGGGGCCGCCTCGATCGTGCGGATGATGTATTCGGTCGATCCGACGTAGTCGGCCGCCGTCACAACCTCGTGCTTGCATTCCGGGTGGACCAGCACGTTCACGCCCGGGACGCGCTCACGGACGTCGTTGACCGAGTCCAGGCTGAATCGGCCGTGCACCGAGCAGTGACCCTTCCAAAGGATCATCTTTGCGTTGCGCAGTTGCTCGTCGGTCAGACCGCCCTGTGGCTTGTGCGGGTCGTAGAGCACGCACTCGTCGAGCGGGATGCCCATCTCCAGCACGGCGGTGTTGCGGCCGAGGTGCTGATCCGGCAGGAACAGCACCTTTTCGCCGCGCTCGAACGACCAGTCCAGCGCGCGCTTCGCATTCGAAGACGTACAGACGACGCCGTCGTGCCGGCCGACGAAACCCTTGATATCGGCGGACGAGTTCATATACGTGACCGGGACGGTCGATGCCGCGATGCCGAGATCCGCGAGCGCGTCCCAGCACGCCTCGACCTGGCTCAACACGGCCATGTCGGCCATCGAACAACCGGCCGCGAGATCGGGCAGGATTACGGCCTGGTCCGGGCCGGTCAGAATGTCCGCGCTCTCGGCCATGAAATGCACGCCGCAGAACACGATGAACTCCGCGTCCGGTCGGGCCGCCGCGTCGCGGGCCAGCTTGAACGAGTCGCCGGTCACGTCCGCGAACTCGATGACCTCGTCGCGCTGGTAGTGGTGGCCGAGCACGAACACTCGACTGCCGAGCGCCGCCTTCGCCGCGCGGGCCCGCGCAACCAGATCGGGGTCACTGGGCGCGGGAAGTTCGCCGGGACAGTCGACACCGCGCTCCGAATCGGCGTCCGATCCGCGTCCGAGGAGCAAGAGCGCAGTCGCCGTACCGGATGGTTCCACCCAAGTCGTCACGCTTTCCATAGTCCCACAGTGCTCGCACGCCGAACTGTGATCGTCCGCACCCCCCGCGCTATCCCCAACCCCAGTTGATCCTGGAGATAGTTAGCGCCTCGACGGCGTGTCGCTCTAATAATTCCAGGATCAACTTCGAGGCCATCGGCACCCGACCGCTTCGGTGTCCGGAGATCGCGAATCTTGGCACGGGTGGAAGCTCAGGGCTGTGATCATGAGGATTTGATCTCCATCAGCTGCCAAGATCTGAAATCACTCCGCGGGACTGCCATGCTGTACCGATGCGTGTCCTGATCTGTCCCGACAAGTTCGCCGGCTCGATCAACGCAGCCGACGCGGCCAGAGCCATCGCGGACGGCTGGACCTCGGTGAACCCGGACGACGTCCTGGAACTGCGTCCGTTGTCGGACGGCGGACCGGGCTTCTTGGACGCACTCGACCCGGAACGGTCCGCCCGGATCCCGGTGCCTACGACGGATCCTCTCGGACGCCCGGCAACGGCTGAGATTCTGCTGCGCGGCACGGTCGCCTACGTGGAAAGCGCCCAGGCGACCGGCCTGCACCTCCTCGCCGAGGACGAGCGAAACCCCAAGATCACCACGTCGTACGGGCTGGGCGCTCTTGTCCTCGCGGCCGGTCGCACCGGTGCGACCGAGATCGTGATCGGACTCGGCGGTTCGGCGACGAACGACGCCGGCGCCGGATTTCTGGCGGCGCTCGGTGCCGTGCCGGTAGACGCCGACGGCGTGGCGTTGCCGCCGGGCGGAGCGGCGCTGCGCCGGTGCACCGGGCTGACCATCCGCCGGTCGGTCGCCGAGGTCGAGGGCGGCCGCGCGCGCGGTGACGTCGGAGACGACCTGCTCCCAGGCGTAGCGCTGGTCGGCGCGACCGATGTCGAAGCGCCGTTGACCGGGATCTACGGCGCGACGGCGATCTTCGGGCCGCAGAAGGGTGCCGACCGGGACGACGTCATGGTGCTGGATGCGGCGTTGGGGCACTTTTCTGGCGTACTCGAAAAAGATCTTGGAATTGCAGATCTTGCGGCGCGGCCGGGCGCCGGTGCGGCCGGCGGAATCGGTGCGGCGATCCTCGCGCTCGGCGGCGAGTTGTCGTCGGGAATCGGGCTGGTCCGAGCGTTGACAAGCCTCGACGCCGCGTTGGAGGCGGCCGACCTGGTGATCACCGGGGAAGGCTCGCTGGACGCTCAATCGCTGCGCGGAAAGGTCGTCGGTGGTATCGCGAATGCCGCCCGTGACCTGGGCATTTCCTGTATAGCATTGGCTGGGACCAGCTCGGCCGGACGGCGCGAGACGATGTCCGCGGGCGTAACCGACGTTTATACTTTGGTTGACTACTTCGGCGCTATGCCCGAAGCCATGGCGCGTCCTGCCGAGGGGCTGCACGCATTGGCCGCCCGGCTGGCCGCGCAGTGGTCGCCGCGTCGGTGAGCTCCGCAACCAGGGCCAACCACGCAACCAGGGCCAACCAAGGGTGGAGTGGCGAATCTAACTTCCCGTGGGACCATGGGAATGTGCGGCGCGAGGGCTAGCGTTGCGTTGGACGAACAATTTGTCTTGCGAGGGAGCTAACAGTGACTGTTCAGAGTGAGCAGACGAGCACCGAAGCACCGTCGACGATCCTGCTGACCCCGGTCGCAGCCGTCAAGGTGAAGGCGCTGCTCGAGCAGGAGGGTCGCGATGACCTGCGGCTGCGCATCGCCGTTCAGCCTGGCGGCTGCTCTGGCCTGCGTTACCAGCTGTTCTTCGACGAGCGTGAGCTCGACGGAGACGTTGTGACCGACTTCGACGGCGTCGGTGTCGTTGTCGACCGCATGTCCGCGCCGTACCTGGCCGGTGCCTCGATCGATTTCGCGGACCGGATCGACGCGCAGGGATTCACGATCGACAACCCGAACGCCGGTGGCTCGTGCGCCTGCGGCGACTCGTTCCACTAAGCGCGGTTTTGGAAAAGCCCACGTCAATGTGACGTGGGCTTTTTGCATGCGGCGTAGGTCGAGGACACTGATAACACCACGCCGGTACTCTGTTCTCTCCTGCCCTCCGCATACCTGGGATGCCACATGAAGATCGTTGTCACCGGATCGATCGCCTCTGACCACCTGATGCATTTCCCGGGTCGGTTCGCGGACCAGTTCATCGGCGACCAGTTGCACAAGGTGTCGCTGTCGTTCCTGGTGGATGACCTGGTCGTACGCCGAGGCGGCGTGGCACCCAACATCGCGTTCGGCATGGGCAAGCTAGGGCTTTCGTCGGCGCTCGTCGGCGCGGTCGGTCCGGACTTCGGTGACTACCGTGCCTGGCTGGAGCAGCACGGCGTCGACTGCGGATCGCTGCACTACAGCGAGGTCGCGCAGACCGCCCGCTTCGTCTGTACGACCGACGACGACATGTGCCAGATCGGCTCTTTCTACGCCGGCGCCATGTCCGAAGCCCGCAACATCTCGCTACAGCCGATCGCTGACCGGCTCAGCGGTATCGACCTCGTCGTGATCAGCCCGAACGACCCGGCCGCGATGGTCCGGCACACCGCCGAATGCCGTCAGCTCGGCATCGCGTTTGCCGCAGATCCGTCGCAGCAGCTCGCGCGGATGGAACGGGACGACATTCGCAGCCTGATTGACGGCGCGGCCTATCTCCTGACGAACGAGTACGAGAAGGATCTGCTCGAGTCGAAGACCGGCTATACCGATGCCGAGGTGCTCTCGCGGGTGGACATTCGGGTCACCACGCTCGGCGCGGACGGCGTACGGATCAGCGGCCGCGAGATCGAGACCGTCGAGGTTGCCGCGGTGACCGCGCACACGATTCAGGACCCGACCGGCGTCGGCGATGGATTCCGCGCCGGATTCTTCACCGCGCGCTCGTGGGGCCTGGGCCTCGAACGATCCGCGCAGGTCGGCTCGATGCTCGCGACGCTGGTCCTGGAGACGATCGGTACGCAGGAGTACGCAATCGACTCCGACTCCTTCGCAAAGCGCATCGGCGAGTCGTACGGCGACGCGGCGTCCGACGAGATCCGCCCCTACCTCCCGTAGTTCTCCGTTGATCATGGGGTTGTTGCTGTCATCCAGGGCGAAATAACAGCAACAACCCCATGATCAACGGGCTAGACGCGCACGTCGTGCGTGTCGGGAGCTGGTTGGGGGAGTAGCTGGTGGTCGCGCATGCGGCACCACGCGGCGATGTCGCCGGCTGCGGCCGGGTCGTCGGCCAGGACTCGGATCACATCCCCGTCGTGTGTCGTTGCGGCGGCCCTGGCAAGCGCGATCACCGGGAGCGGGCAACGTTGGCCGAGGCAGTCGAGGACGATCACAGGTCGGTCACCCCCGCTTCGGTTCGCAGATCCGCGACCACCTGCGGTAATACGGTGAGGAATCGGTCCACGTCGGCGTCCGTGACGGCGGGGTACAGCGAGACCCGTACGTTGCCGTGGCTCAATGCGCCCATCGCCTCCAGTACATGCGACGGCCGCAGAGTCGACGCCGTACACGAGGAGCCGGACGAAATCGCGAAGCCGTGCCGGTCGAGTGCGTGCAGGAGTGCCTCGCCGTCGACGTACAGGCAGGAGAACGTCACGATGTGCGGTACGCGTGCATCCGGATCACCGACGATGTCCACATCGGGCACGGTCGCCGCGACCTGAGCCCGGATTCGCGCGGTGAGTTCGCGTAGGCGAGCGCCGTCGGCATCGCGGGTGGCCAGCACGGCGCGGAGGGACGCGGCAGCCGCGACGACGAGTGGCAGATTCAGCGCTTCCGGATCGACGCGCTCCACCGGCCAGGGCTTTGACCAGCGGATACCCTTTCGCACCGCCAAGATGCCGACGCCGGTCGGGCCGCCCCATTTGGACGCGCTCGCGCTCAGCATCGACCACTCCGGCGGCACCGGTGCGTGGCCGACGGTGGCGGCGGCGTCGACGTACAACGGGATGTCGAATTGACCGGCGAGCGCGGCCGCCGCACGGACCGGCTGCTCCGTACCCACTTCGTGATTTGCGCTTTGCACGGCCGCGAGGGCCACGCGCGGCCCGGCCACCGCGGACCCGAATGCTTCGAGATCCAGACGACCCAACCGATCAACCGGTACCGACACGGCAGGCCCGTCCTGTGCGGCCCGGATCACCGACGAGTGCTCGACGGCCGAGTGCACGACCACGTCACCGATCCGCGCCCGGCCGAGCCGAGCACCCTGAATTGCCAGCTGCGCGGCTCGGGTGCCGGACGATACGAACGTCACCTCGTCCGGCCGGGCATTGATCGCCGCCGCAATCGCCGACCGAGCGGCATCGAGCAACTGCGCTGCGCGCCGACCCTCTACATAGAGCTTCGTCGGATCGGCCCAGCCGTCGGCAGCGGCCGCGACCAGCGCCTGCGCCGCGACAGGATGCAGCGGTACGCCGGCGGCGGCATCGAAGTACGCGCGACGTGCAGTTGGCGGGTCGCCCGCGGGATCCATTCCCCGACGGTATCGTCAGGCCAGATGCCAGGATCGTCACGGGTGCCGTCACACCCGACCCACCTACCCCACGCCGGGCGAGGTGACCATGGTCGAGTAATGTGCGACCGTCTAGGACGCCTTGCCGAAAGCCCTGCGGGTTACGGGCAAGTGGCGCTGCTAAGGAGGCAGGAGCAGGTGGTCGCAAGGGGTAGCGGTCTGGCCGCGACATCGCGGGCCAAGTCGCAGCGGATCCGTCGGGCGGTATCGCTCGGCGTGGTCGCGATCGGGGCCGCGTTGGCGCTGTCCGGCTGTTCGGCAAAGAATGCGTTCGCGCTGGGTTGGCCGCACGGCGGCATCAGCGATCAGTCGAACCAGATGTACAACCTCTGGATCGGCTCGGTCGTCGCGGCGGCGGTCGTCGGTATCGCGGTGTACGCGCTGATTTTCTGGTGCATCATCAAGTACCGCAAGAAGGGCGATGAGCTGCCCGTACAGACCCGGTACAACCTGCCGATCGAATTGATTTACTCGGTCGTTCCGTTCCTGATCATCGCGGTGCTGTTCTACTACACCGCCCGGGCGGAGACCGACGTCGACAAGATCTCGGCGCACCCCGACGTGACCGTCGGCATCAACGCGTTCAAGTGGAACTGGGAGTTCGACTACCCGGACACGAAGGCGACCGGTGCGCAGGTCTCCGAGATCGGTGACAGCTCGTACATTCCGATCCTGGTGGTGCCGACCGACAAGACGGTCGAGTTCGTCGAGCACAGTCAGGACGTCATCCACTCGTTCTGGGTCCCGGAACTGCTGTTCAAGCGCGACGTGTTCCCGGGCAACATCACGAACCGCTTCCAGGTGACGATTCACACCGGCGGCGCGTACGTCGGGCGGTGCGCCGAGCTCTGTGGCACGTACCACTCGCAGATGAACTTCGAACTTCTCGCGGTCTCACCCGCTCAGTACACGCAGTACCTGCAGTTGCGCCAGGGCGGCATGAGCACGCCGCAAGCGATCATGAAGCTCGGCCTGCCGGAAACGTGGACCGGGCCGCAGGGGTACGCGGTGACGACGCATCCGTTCGACACCAGCCGCACCGACAACACGGCGACACCGTAGATTTTCGAAGGTAGAGGATTAGCTCATGAAGGCTGAATGGCGCATCTTCGGCTTGGTGGCGGCGTTCCTGTTCGTCATGTGCGGCCTGTACGCGTGGTGGTCCGGTGACTACTTCGCCCAGCAGGTCGACGCGGCGCACCACATCGACTGGGTCGGTACAGTCGCGTTGCTCCTGTCGGGCCTGCTGTGCCTGATGTGCGCGGGCTACTTCTGGTTCGTCTCGACCCGCATCGACCTGCGGCCGGAAGACCGTAGCGATGCGGAGATCGCGGACGCGGCCGGCGAGGTCGGCTTCTTCAGCCCCGGCAGCTACTGGCCGTTCGGCCTGGCGCTGTCGGCGCTGTTCGCGGCGTTCGGTATCGCGGTCTGGGAACCGTGGATGATCGGGGTCGGTCTGCTGTCGATCATCGGAACGGCGAGCGCGATGCTGTTCGAGTACTACTCAGGCTCACGTCGCAACGCGCACTGAGTCCTATGGAAAGCGGCGCCGCCCAGCGATGGGTAGGCGCCGCTTCGCCGTATTCGCCCCTGTACGCCCCAGAAGAGTCGCTAGTCCACGGAACGTCGACTAACGACAGTTAGGCGCTGAGCGGGCAACACAGAGGCGTAGAACGGCGTCGGGCCCGAACTTCGTCAACGAAGTCCGGGCCCGATGTAACGCCGTAGAGCAGTTACCGGGTGGTGCGGAGGATTTCGGCTACCGTACGGCCGGTCGTCATCGGATCCAACGGGTGCACGAGCGTCGCGTCCACCTTCGCGTAGGCGGCCAGCCAGCGGTCGGCCGTACGGGCGATGACGACGCAAATCGGCGGGCAGTCGTCGACCTCGTCACGCAGTTGCCGTGCGATGCCGAGGCCACCGGCCGGCTGTGCCTCGCCGTCGAGGATCAGCAGATCGATCTGCGTACGGTCGACGAGCTTGATGCAGTCGTCGTACGTCGCGGCATCTTCGTACTTCACGGTGACACCGGCTGCGGGCCGGACACCGATCGCCTGCCGGATCCGGTCGCGGACCTCCGGCTTGTCGCTGTAGAGCAGGATCGTGAACGACTGGTTCGCCACGGTCGGCTCGGTCGCGTTTTGCGTGCTGATGCTCATGCTCACCCTCTCGCTACTGCTCGACGATCGTAGCGGTCGTCCGATCGGACGGCGCCGCGGCCTCGTTGCGCTCGGTCACCCACCACGGTGTGACCATGCCGTCGTCGTCCGGCTCGGGTTCGGGACTCGCGTTCCGGATCGCGGTCCGGGCCAGGGCGGCCTGCTCACGATCGAGCTTCCGATCGACCCGGCGCGATTCGCGATCGGCCGATTTCATCCACTGGATCACGAGTGCGGCCAGCATCGTCACGCTGACGACCTCGCCGCCGGCCCACAGAATCCCACCGGCCACGCGCTGGTCGGCGACCGCGTCGACGTACCCGAGGTGCAGTGACGGGTAGTAGGCGCCGCCAATCAACGCACTCGACTGCATGATCGTCAGACCGAGCACCGCGTGGAACGGGGTGGAGATCAACATCATCAACGCACGAGCCGGGTATGGCCAGCGGCCCGGCAGCGGGTCGAGCCCGACCAGCGGCCAGAAGAACAGGCAACCGACGATCAGGAAGTGTACGTGCGTGAGATTATGCACCCATTCGTGTTCGAGCGTCAGGTGGTAGAGCCCGCTGAAGTAGAGCGCGAACGGAGTGGCCACGTAGAGCGCGAAGCTGAACAGCGGGAATCCGAGCACCTTCGCGACCCGGCTGTGCAGCGCCGCCATCAGCCAACCTCGCGGCCGGCCCGGCAGCGTACGCAGGGCGAGCGTCACCGGTGCACCGAGCGCCAGGAAGATCGGCGCGACCATGCCGAGAACCATGTGCTGGATCATGTGGACCGACAGCATCTGATCGTCGTAGACGCCGATGCCGCCGATCGTGACGAATGCGATCGGGGCGAGTCCGCCGATCAGAAACAGAAGAGTCCGTGAGATCGGCCATTCGTCGCCGCGTTGACGCATTCGCCAAACGCCATATAGGTAAAGCGCGGCAGCCGCGATCAGACCGATCGTGAGCAGCTGAAACGGGTCCCACTGGGTGAACGCGGTGGCACCGGTGAACGGCGGCAGGTTGTCATCGCCGTCGGCGAGCAGTCGAACAAAGACATCGATTGGTGGCACGACAGGCAGGATATCCCTGACCAGCGCTCATGAATCCGCCGGTACCGCGACACGCGGAGATCGTGACCCCCGCGCACAACGATGCTTTCGTCGGGGCAATAATGACCGCGTGACTGCGGCCTCATCAACAATTGACCAGAGCCGGATCCATTCCCTGACCAGGCCCAACATGGTCAGTGTCGGGACGATCGTTTGGCTCTCCAGCGAGCTCATGTTCTTCGCTGCGCTATTCGCGATGTATTTCTCGATTCGCGCGGCGTCGCCAGCGACCGGGCCGCTGTCGTGGCCCTACCACACTCAGCATCTCAACGTGTACTACGCGCTGCCGTTCACGGTCGTGCTGGTGCTCTCGTCGGTCACCTGTCAGATCGGCGTGTTCGCCGCGGAACGGGGCGACGTGTTCGCGCTGCGCCGCTGGTTCTCGCTCACGTTCGTGATGGGCCTGATCTTCCTGCTCGGGCAGGCCAACGAGTACCGGATGAACGTCCACGAGGGCTTCATCAAGCTGAACCTGGACGGCTACGGGTCGATGTTCTATCTGACCACCGGCTTCCACGGACTGCACGTGCTCGGTGGTTTGATCGCGTTCATCATCTTCATGGTCCGGACAACGATGGGCCGGTTCACCCCGGCTCAGGCGACCGCCGCGATCGTCGTGTCGTACTACTGGCACTTCGTCGACATCGTGTGGATCGCTCTGTTCGCCATGATCTACTTGCTGAAGTAACTGATGAAGTTTCATTGCGCCCCGAATAAAACGACCAAGGTGAGGTCATGACCGCTTCTCCACCCGAATCCGGCGGGACGCGCCGCGGCGAGGCACGTCGCCGCAGCGCCCTGCGGCTGTGGGCCCGCAAACCGCGGTCCGCGCAGACGCCGATGCGCCGCAGGGTTTCCACTGTTGTCCGGATGGTTCTCGCCCTCATTTTCGTCGGCGGCATTTACACGGCGTTCGCACCCGGTGCGGCCGCTCAGGACACGCCGGTCCTCTCCGCGGATGCCGCGGCCGGACAGGTGCTCTTCGACAAGAGCTGCCAGAGCTGCCACGGCCTGAACGCCCAGGGTGTCCAGGATCGCGGCCCGAGCCTGATCGGCGTCGGCTCCGCCGCCGTCGAGTTCCAGGTCAGTACGGGCCGGATGCCGGCCGCCGGCCAGGCCGCGGAGATATTCCGCAACCAGCCGATGTACACGCTTGCCCAGTCTCAGCAGATCGGCGCGTACATCCAGGCGCTCGGTGGCGGACCGGAGATCCCGGACGACGCGACGCTCGCGACGCTGACAGCCGTGTCCGGCGACCAGCTCGCCACCGGTGGTGACCTCTTCCGGGTCAACTGCGCGGCGTGCCACTCGTTCGTCGGTGCCGGCGGCGCGCTCTCCTCCGGAAAGGCCGCGCCGAACCTGTCGCAGTCCACCGACCGGGAGATTTACGGAGCCATGCTCAGTGGCCCGCAGAGCATGCCGGTCTTCGGTGACAACCAGCTCAGCCCGCAGGAAAAGGGCGAGATCATCGCGTACGTCCAGAACTTGAAGAGCGACACCGATCCGGGCGGTTTCGGCATCGGCCGGCTCGGCCCGACCACCGAGGGCCTGGTCATCTTCCTGGTCGGTATGGTCGGTCTCATCTTCGCGACGTTGTGGATTGCGGGTAAGTCATGAGCGCGCACGTGCAGGAAGAGGACTTCGACGTCGACGACCCGGAGCTGACCCGGTTCGACCTCGTCCGTGAGGGCGCACGCCGGGACGGCGTGGAGATCGTTCACTACGAGCCGCGCTTCCCGGTGCCCGGCACGAAGCGCGAACGGCGCACGGTCCGGACGATTGCCGCGATGTTCCTACTGTCCGGGCTGTTCGGCACGCTGTTCGTCATCGCGTACTGCGCGTGGCCATGGACGTACCAGGCCGGATTCCACAACAGCAAGCTGTACACGCCGATCCTCGGCGTCACGATGGCGCTGATGCTGGCGCTGATCGGCACCGGATTGATCTCGTGGGGCAAGAAGTTGCTTCCGGAAGAGATCGCGGTTCAGGAACGGCACGAGGGCGGTTCGGACCCGGCCGAGCGGAAGCTGACCGGGAACACGATCCTCAGCATGGGCGACGACCTCGGCCTACGCCGTCGGCCGGTGCTCGGTGTGGCTGCGCTCGCGGGCATGCTCCCGATCGGTGTCGTGGTGCTCGCGCCGTTTATCGGCGGCATGATCCAGAGCCCTCACCACGCCGATGATGACGAGCAGGGCCCGATCTTGTTCCAGACCGGTTGGGACCCGCAGGGCAAGTACAACCCGAACCCGGGCCAGCCGATCGCGCTCACCCGCCAGGACGGCACGAAGATCCGGCCCGAGGACGTCAGCGTCGGTGGCCAGATGACCGTCTTCCCGGGCATCTACCGCGACGGTGAATTCGCCGGGGCGAGCAACGACTTCGCCGACTCGCCCACGCTGCTCATCCACCTACGCGACGACAACGCGGCCCAACTGCACACGAATCTCTCCCACGTCCCGGAAAACGAGAACTCACCGTGGGGTAGTTTTGTGGCATATTCGAAAATCTGTACGCACGCCGGCTGCCCGGCGAGCCTGTACGAGCAGCAGACAAACCGTCTGCTCTGCCCGTGCCACCAGTCGCAATTCAACATCATCGACAACGCCCGACCGGTCTTCGGCCCGGCTACACGGCACCTTCCGATGCTCCCGATCGGGGTTGACTCGGACGGGTTCTTCGTTGCCGGAATTCAGAAGACGCAGAATGGCCCGATTGTCGCGAGCGACTACAAGGAGCCGATCGGCCCCGGATTCTGGGAGAGGTGACGGGTCGTGAAGAAACCCAAGGTTGACGTAGCGGCTCTTCCGGGAGCCGCCGCGGGGGAGATCGACGACCGGCTGCAGCTGGCCAGCCCGCTTCGGCGGCTGTTCAACAAGGTCTTCCCGGATCACTGGTCGTTCCTGCTCGGCGAGATCGCGCTGTACTCGTTCGTCGTTCTGCTGCTGACCGGTACGTTCCTCGCGCTGTTCTTCGACCCGTCGATGACCGAAGTGAAGTACAGCGGCAGCTACACGCCGCTGTCCGGCATCACGATGTCGCAGGCGTACAACACGACGCTGCACATCTCGTTCGACGTACGCGGCGGCCTGATCATGCGGCAGATGCACCACTGGGCAGCGCTGCTGTTCATGGCCGCGATCGTCGTACACATGCTTCGTGTGTTCTTCACCGGCGCGTTCCGCAAGCCGCGTGAACTGAACTGGATCATCGGCCTGACGCTGTTCTGGCTCGGCTTCACCGAAGGCTTCGCTGGTTACTCGCTGCCGGATGACGCGCTCTCCGGTACCGGTCTCCGCATCGCCAGCGCGATCATGGAGTCGATCCCGGTGATCGGCTCGTGGGTGACGACATCGCTGTTCGGCGGCGAGTTCCCCGGGCACGTGATCCTGCCGCGCCTATATATCCTGCACGTGTTCCTGCTGCCCGGCCTGATCCTCGGATTGATCGCGGCGCACATGGGCCTGCTGGTGAAACAGAAGCACACGCAGTGGCCCGGACCGGGCCGGACCAACGACAACGTCGTGGGCATCCGGATGTTCCCCGCGTTCTCGGTCAAGGCCGGCGGCTTCTTCATGATCGTCTTCGCGATGATCGCGCTCCTCGGCGGTGTGTTCCAGATCAACCCGGTGTGGCTGTTCGGGCCGTACAACGCGGCCGTGGTCTCGGCCGCCAGCCAGCCCGACTGGTACGTCATGTTCCTCGACGGCTCGACTCGTCTGATGCCTCCGTGGGAGTTCCGCGGCAGCCTCTTCGGCTACAGCCACTACACGATCCCGCCGCTGTTCTGGCCCACCGTCGTGTTGCCCGGCATCCTGTCGGTCCTTCCGATGGTGTACCCGTTCATCGAGGCGCGTCACCTCAAGGACCGCAAGTCGCACCACCTGTTGCAGCGTCCTCGCGACATGCCGACCCGTACCGGGCTCGGTGCCATGGCCGTGGCGTTCTATCTGGTGCTGCTGCTGTCCGGTGGTAACGACGTGATCGCCGACAAGTTCGACATCAGCCTGAACGCGACCACGTGGGCCGGCCGGATCGGCATCCTGATCCTGCCTCCGCTGGCTTACTGGGCGGCTTACCGGATCTGTCTCGGCCTGCAACAGCACGATCGAGAGGTGCTCGCGCACGGCGTCGAGACCGGCATCATCAAGCGGCTGCCCGACGGCAAGTTCGTCGAGATACACCAGCCGCTGGCCGAGCCGGACTCGCACGGTCACGTGAACCTGGAATACCTCGGCTGGGTCGTACCGAAGAAGATGAACCGGATCGGCGCACTCAAGCCGACGCGGCGCGGATTCTTCTTCCCGATCGAAAGCGGGGACGAGGCCAACGGCGACCGCGAGATCGAGTCGAACGGGCACGCGAACGGCCACTCGGGCGAGGATCGTGCGATCGAGTCGGGCGAACAGCGCGAGATCACGTCGGGTCGTCACTGACCTACTGCACTAAAAATGCCCCCGCCGGTAACCGGCGGGGGCATTTCATTTGGGTCTAGTTGGCGAAGCCGATCGAGAACGCTTCTTCGAGGTCGTGCTTCGAGTACGCACGGAACGCGATATGCGTGTCGGTGTGTACGACGCCCGGCGTCTTCGAGATCTTGCCGGCGATGACCTCGGCGATCTCGTCGAACTCGCGGACTCGGACGATCGCGATCAGGTCGACGCCACCGGCCACCGAGTAGACCTCGCTGACCCCGTCCAGGCTCGCGAGTTGCGCTGCAACTTCGGGGATCGCGTCGTTGGCGCAGCCGATGAGAACGATTGCAGTGATCACCGTGCACACTCCCAGAGTTTGTTTAAGCAATGCTAGTGGGGTACAACATCTCGGCTAGCGGGGTATACCGTCTCGGCCGGAGACGGCCCGTACCGGATCGCGTGGTGCAGCATCTCGTTGTCCGCGACCGTGGCACCCGGCCAGATCACCGAATCGACGACCGCGCCCTTCACGGTCGCTCCGGCGCCGATCACGGATCGCGTCACGATCCCGGTCACGTTGGCGGTGGGGGAAATGAGCGAGCCGCCGAGCCATGCCGCCGCGTCGAGATTCGCGGTGAGATAGTCGGCGGGGGTACCGCAGTCGATGAAATCCCCGCCGTACTGGATCGTGCGGAGCTCACCTGCCGCCTCGGCCGGCCGCCACACGGTGAAGACGAGATCGGTCGGCTCGGCCGACAAACGCTCGACATATCGCCACGGAATGACGCTGAAGCCAGCGAAACGGTCGTCGCCGAACTCCTTCACGTGCTTCCCGGCCGGGACGACAAGCATGCGTACGCCGTCGCCGGTCCAGCCGCGCGTGAGAGCCGCCACCGATCCACCGTGGAGGTACGCGTCCGCGTTCGCGACCACGACGTCCCGCCCGTCAATCCAATCGCGGAGCGCGGCGATACCGCCCGAGCTGCCGAGCGGTGCCGGGCCGGATTCGACCCCGATGTGCGCTTGATCGCCGACCGCGGCCACGATCGTGTCCGCCAGGTGCCACGCGTTGACCGCCACGTCATCCGGGCCGGTCAGGCCGAGCGAGTTCACCGCGACGAACGCTCGATCCAGCAGCGTCGTGTTGGCGATCGGGCAGAGTGGCTTCGGCCGGACCGAGGTCAGCGGTTGCAGTCGTCTGCCCTCACCGGCCGCCAGCAGCACCGCGCAGAGTCGCCGTGTCATCGTGATCAGTCTTCGAGCGTCTCGGGGAAGTCGACGTACGGGCCGATGCCGTAGTGCGCCAGCAGCCGCGCGGTCGGCACGGTGAGCGGCGGCAGCGCATCCAGCCGGAACCACGACGCTTCGAGCACCTCGCCGCCGTCCACCGTGAACTCGGTGTCGCCGGGCACGTATGCCGAGAACACGCAGTCGATCCAGCGGCCCGCCGAATGTACGAGCACGTTCGGGTTCATCGGCGTGAGGTCGGCCGGGTCAACGCGTACGCCCGATTCTTCGAAAAGCTCCCGTGCGGCCGCGACCACCGGGGTTTCGTTGCGGTTGAGCAGGCCGCCCGGAACCGACCAACCGTGGCCGGGAGGTTGCCGCTGAAGCACGATCCGGCCCTTCCCGGGCTCGTTGTCGCGGCTGGATTCGTCAAAGACGAGCACGACCGCGCCGGCGATGTACTTGGGCATCGCGGTGCGCACGAGCAGCCGTCGCCATTTGCCGGGCAACCGGTAGGCGATGCGGTAGCCCTGCGACCGGAGTCGTTGGCGGAGGGTCATATGTCAAGACCATAGTCGGCGCTCCGGCGGCCCGCTGAGCGGCTCGCACTTTCTAGATCGCGTTGCGGGCTTGCGATGGATTGTCGATCTGATCGATCAGACGCTTCGCGACGTCGGTGGCGGATAAGCGCCGGTCGCCGATTGCCACGAAGAGAGCATCAAGATCCGGAAAATCGAGATCATCCGCGATCGCGTGAAGGTGAGTCGAGTCATGCAAGTAACGGTCATGCGCCCGCAATGCGGTACCCAGTGCGGCCTGACCTATGCGTACACGCCCGTTGACGTTTTGCGGATTCTCCCGCTGTGCGGCCTTCGCGGCCTGCTCGTGCCACCGGGAGATCTCCAGCCGGGCCTGCGGCGACTTGACGAAGTCGAGCCACTCGCGAGCCGGCCCCGCCCCGGTACGGAGTGACGGACGCTCCCGGTCCCGGTCGCGGGTGAGGATCTCCACCACGTCGCCGTCGTCCAACGGTGACGACAGTGGGACCAGCCGGCCGTTGATCGTCGCCGCCACGCAGGCGTGTCCGAGCTCGGCATCGACCGTGAACGCCACGTCCACCGGCGTTGAGCCGCTCGGCAGCAGCACGGGTTGACCACGGGACGTGAACACCTGGATCTGGTCTTCGGCGAGGTCGCACCGGAGGGCATCGAGAAAGTCGGTCGCGTCATCCGCGACGTGCTGCCAGTTCACCACGCGATGCAGCCAGCTGAGCTGCTCGGCGCGTTCCCTGGCTTCGAGCCGGGACGCGGCCTGTGGATCGCGGTAGTTGGCGACGATGCCGTACTCGGCGAAGTGATGCATCGCGACCGTCCGGATCAATACCTCGACGGGTTTGTCGTCCGGGCCGATGACGGTCGTGTGTAGGGATCGGTAGAGGTTGTTCTTCGGCGATGCGATGAAGTCCTTGAACCGGCCGGGAACGGGGTGCCAGGCGGAATGCAGCGTGCCGAGCGCGGTGTAACAGTCGTTGCGGGGGCCGTCGACGATGATGACGATGCGAGGCAGGTCGTGCGAGAGCGGTTGGCCTTTTGCGATCGTGTCACGCCAGATCGAGTAGTAATGCCGGGGTCTGGATCGGACGGCCGCCTTGATGCCTGCTTTGCGCAGATGTAAGTGGACGTCGGTGATGGTTCGATCGAGGATGCGTGTCCACATCGGACGATTGGTCACGTGTGCGTGGATGTCCGCGTACGCCTCGGGCTCGAGCGTCTCCAACACGCTGTCTTCCAGCAGCCGTTTCAGCGCCTGGATGCCGAGCCGGTCGGAGAGCGGGACGAGGACATCGAGCGTGGCGCGCGCGATTCGGGCACGGGACGCGGGGGAGCGGGATCCGAGCGTACGCATGTTGTGCAGCCGGTCGGCCAGCTTGATCACCAGGACCCGAACGTCCTGACCGCCCTTGACGATCATTTTGCGGTACGTCTCGATCTCGGCATCGGCACCGAAGTACGCCTTGTCGAGCTTAGTTACGCCGTCGACCAGCAATGCCACCTCGCCGCCGAAGTCCTCCGACAGCGTACGAAGGTCGTAGCTGGTGTCCTCGACTGTGTCGTGCAGTAGCGCGGCGACCAGCGTAGTGGTGTCCATGCCGAGTTCGGCGAGGATGTGGGCGACGGCGAGCGGGTGCGTGATGAACTCTTCGCCGCTCTTACGCATCTGGCCGCGGTGCATCTGCTCGGCGATCACGTAGCCCCGGCGAACCTGGCGTACGTCGCTGTGGGGATGGACCTGCTTGTGGATCTGGACGATCTCGGTGACCGGATCGTCGCGTCGCCGTGGACGGCCGACCACCGAGATCAGCCGACCGGCGCGTTGCCGGGCAAGCGTGAAGATCTTTGTCGAAACGCTCGTCGGGCCGGGTTCGCGCCCGTCGACGAACGCAGGCCGGCCGAGATTGAGGTCGATGGGTCACCTCCTCGGCCGGGTATGGCAATGCCGCGCATCAAGATAGAAATGAGCGCGTTCGTCGTTTGGGGTACTCCCTAGCTTAGTGAGATGAGCGTCCCACTAATGGCCATTTGACGCTATTCAAGTGGTCGACATTTCACCACGTTCGGGTAAGTGGACGAAATTCGGCTGCGAAATCGGACCAGATGTCCGTCGTTCATGGTCACGGCCCAAAACGTGCCGCCTCTGCCTTCGCCAATAACGCGGTAAATCGAGCAGCGCCATTCGCCGGCAGCGCCCAGCCCTCCGACACGGCGACCAGCCGGGCGTCCGGGCGTTCCATCCAGGCGAGCAGCCGCTCGGTCTCTTCGGCGGTCGCGGCGGGTGTCGGACCCGCTGTTGGACGGACCGTCTCGGCGGTCGCGAGCATCGTCTCGATCGTGTCGCGCGGGTGTACGCGTCGAGGCGATCGCCCGGCGCCGGCCAGCCGGCCGTACCGGATCACCGCCAGTTCCCAGCCACCGGGTTCGGCCGGCCTTGCGACGACCACCTCGGCCAGGTCGGTGAGCGCGCGCAGCCGTTGCATTCGGATGGTGGCCCGCAGTAACACGGCCATCCGTTCGCGGACGGCGGCCGCTTCCTCGATATCGCTCGGCCGATGAGAACGCGTCGATCCGCCGCATCAGACGTGTCCACCAGGGACGACAAGTCACCGGTGGTCGCCTCGCGAAACGGCGTGGACGCGGTGTGCGCGTAGTCCTCAACCGAGATGCGGTGCTCGCACGGCGCGTTGCACCGACCGAGTTCGGCGAGGGCACACGCGGGCGTCGTGGTGATCGCGGACAGCTTGAGCGTGCATGGCCGCATCGGCAGTGCCTCGTGGATCGCGGCCGCAGCGACCCCGGCCGTACGGGGCGAAGAGAACGGGCCTAGATATGCGCTTCCGTCCGCGGTCACGCTGCGGACCGTCGACAGCCGCGGGTACGCCTCCGCGGTCAGCTTGAGCCAGTGGGTGCGTTCCGGATATTTCGAACGCCGATTGTACGGAGGCTTGTGCGCCGCAATCAGCCGCAGCTCGCGGACCTCGGCTTCCAGCGAATGCGCGCATTCGATCGCGTCGACCCGGACCGCGGCGTTGAGCATCTCGCTCATCCGAGCACGCTTCTCGGCCGCGGTGAAGTACGTCTTGACGCGCGTCGCGATCGACTTCGACGTGCCGACGTAGAGCGGCCGATCGTCGGCGGCCCGGAACACGTACACGCCCGGGACGTCCGGCAAGCCGTCGGCCAGATGCCGTTGACGGCGCTGCGTCGGCGTCACCGCCTTGGCGAATTCGATCGCATCGCCGAGCGTGAAGACCTTGAAGCTGCCGAGCCGGCCGAACAGGCCGTGCAGCACGTCGACGGTGGCCCGCGCGTCGGCGAGCGCTCGGTGGCTCGGCACGCGGGCACCGAAGAACGCGGCCAGTGTGGACGAGTTTGCGGTTCGCCACCTCGTCGTTCGTCAGCGCCCGCCGGGCGAGCGCGACCGTGTCGAGGACGCGCGGCTTCGGCCAGGCGTAGCCGAACTTCGCGCAGGCGGCCTTCAGAAACCCGATGTCGTACGGCGCGTTGTGCGCGACCAGAACGGCGCCCGCAGCGAACTCAAGAAACGCGGGCAGCGCGAGTTCCAGCGGGGGCGCCGGCAGCAGCATTGCCTCGGTGATCCCGGTCAGGACCTGCACGAACGGCGGCACCGGGACGCCCGGATTGATGAGCGTGCCGAACTCGCCGATCTCTTCGCCGCCACGAACCCGGACCGCGCCGATCTCGGTGATGCCGCAGTCCTGGGCGACGCCACCGGTGGTTTCCAGGTCGACGACGACGAACGTGGTATCGCGTAGAGGCGTGTCGTCGGAGTTGGCAACGCCGTCAGTCCGACCCAGGTCCAGCGTCTCCTGGAAGTAGCGCGTCTCCACGACGAGGACGGTAAGGCCCGGGTACGACAAACATGTCGGAGACCGGTCCTGACATGTCGATCTCGTATTCCCACCCGTGCGGTCTCTCACGTTGATCATGGATTGGCCCGATACTATGAGTCAAGATCGCGCTGACGGTGCGACACTTGGCGCATGTCAGATCAGGTTGATCAGTCCAGCTTCCCGGTGGGGGACCGGGCGCAGCCTGACGCACACGATTTCGTGCCCGAGCCGGCGCTGCCCGAGCCCGTACGGCAGCGTGTCATCACGCTGACCGCCGCGGCGATGACGCAGCTCCCGGGCGCGGAGATGCCCGTACCACTTCGTCGTGTCGCGAACTTCGCGCCGAATCGCCGCGCGCGACTCGGCGGCGGTGCGATCGCGGTCCAACTCACGAGTGATCCACTGTTCCGGCAGCGGATCGGCGCGCTGGTCGCGACGGACGGCGGTGATCTTGCGGGCGCCATTCTCGAGGGCGTCGTCCCACCGTCGGCGGATCCCGTGGAAACCGCCGCACTCGCGTATCTATGCCGGCCGGACGGGTGGCGCGATCTGCTCGACGACGCGGTCGGCGCGATGAGCGCGGACGCCGATCTTGCGTCGATCGAGGCTGCGATGCACGCGCAGGAGCAGCGGGCGGCCCGGGCCGAACACGAGCGCGCGATGGCGAAGGTTGAAGTCGAGAAGCTGCGCGACGAGGCTGCCCGGCTCCGGGACGAGCTCACCACGCTGCGTGACGAGACGCGGACGCTGTCGAAGGCGCTGCGCGAATCGCGGGCGGTCGAGAAGCGTACGAGCGAGCTGCTGGCCACCGAACGTGGGCGGATCGCGCGTACGGCCTCCGATCATGACTCCGAGCTGCGGCGACTTCGCGCTCAACTGGCCGAGGCGGAGACCGCGGCGGGAGCGTCGAAGCAGCACGCGAAGCAGACCCGGCAGGTCGACGACGCCCGGCTCTGGCTGCTGCTGGAGACGATCGGCCAGGCCGCTAGCGGTTTGCGACGCGAGCTGGCGCTGGAGCCGACCACGATCCTCCCCGGCGACGTCGTCGCCGACGAGCACGCTGATCGCCCGGGCGGCCGTGTCAACGAAGACGGTCGGGCGTTGGAAGCCGACGATCCGGTACGCCTCGACCGCCTGCTCGCGATGCCGAAGGCGCATTTGATCGTCGACGGCTACAACGTCACGAAGACCGGATTCGGCGAGGTGTCGCTGGAGCAGCAGCGGAATCGGCTGATCGGGGCGATGGCTGGGCTTGCTGCGCAAACGGGTGCCGAGGTCACGGTCGTGTTCGACGGTGCCGATCGGATGGTCGGTCTGCCACCGGCACCTCGGGGCGTACGCGTGCTGTTCTCGAAGAAGGGCGAGATCGCCGACGAGCTGATCCGGCGTCTGGTCCGAGCCGAACCGTCAGGTCGCCCGATCATCGTGGTGTCCTCGGATCGTGAGGTCGCCGACAGCGTACGCCGCCACGGCGCCTACCCACTGTCGTCCGAAACCCTCCTGCGGAGAATGTCCCGCTCGTAGCTCCACCAAACCCGCCAAACCCCAGTTGATCCTGGAGTTGGTTAGCGCTTCGACGGCGTTTCGCGCTACTAACTCCAGGATCAACTTCGCTGGGTTCGATCTTGTGACGATAACGCTGATCAAACCGCGATTGGATCAACATTCTCGTCATGCTCGTCAGGGTCGATACACGATCTCGTGTCCGTCGCCGCCATGGTGCGAGCAGCGTCCCTGAATGCCGCCGGACATCGAGTACGTGCCGTCCGAACACTCGATCATGTATCCGTGCCCGTTATAGAAGTTGTCGATGCAGTTGAAGTAGCTGCAGACGCCGCTCGGCAACTGCGACACCGTCATCGCGTGGCCGTTTCCGCAGAAGTTCAGGCCCCATGGATTCGCCGGCGCGCCACACGTGGCGGGCTTCGGTTTCGTCGGCGGCTTGGATGACGGCTTCGGCGACGGCTTGTGCGTCGGTGTCGTCTTTGGAGCCGCGGTCGGCGGCTTCGTCGTCACAGGCTTCGTCGTCGCAGGAGCCGTGGTTGCGAGTGTTGCCGGTGACGGCGCAACGGTGGGTGTCGATGTGGTGGCGGGCGCGACAGTCGGCGCCGTGCTCGTGGACGTACCGGCGCCGCCGATCGCGGCGTCAACGCCCCCCGGCGTACGAGACGAAGTTGACGAATGCACGCCGAGCGCAGCATTGCCGGTCGGCGAGGAGTTGGGCGCAACGATGCCGACAATGCCGAGCAGCACGCAGACGACAAATATGACGCCGGCCACGATCGAGACCGGCACGACCCACGCCGGACGAGGCGGCTTCGGGGGCGGTGGCGCGGAGTAACCGTAGCCAGACGGGTTGTAGGGGTTCATCAGGATATCCTCAGGTCCGAAAACCGCGAAGTCAGCGGGCTTACCGGACGGAGATCGGTAACGGTCCGGACTGATCCCAACGAGACGAAGTCAAAGAACTTGATCCTGGAGTCAGTAGCGCGAAACGCCGTCGAGGCGCTAACTAAGAGCCGGTCGCTCTACTCCAGGATCAACTTGTAATTGCAAGAACGCGTGGGTGAGTACGCTGACGCCCATGACTTCGAGGGGTTGGGCGGTCGGGGTACTCGTACTCCTGGTCATCGGTCTCGGTGTGCTCACCTGGACGACCGTTCCGTGGCATGAGGCGCCGGCCCCTCGAGCCGACCAACTCGCCGCCCTCAAGTCGCTCCCGCCCACGCAGGTCGCACGGGGCCGCGCATTCAACGCTGCGTTGCGACCGGCCACGTACGGGTCGATGGTCGTCAGCCTCGTGATCGCACTCGTGCTCGGCCTGACGCCGCTGGGCGCCCGGATCGTTGGCGCGATGGGTTCGAACTGGATCGTTCAAGCGCTGGTCGGCGGGCTCGTCATCGTGTTCCTCGGCTCTCTCCTCACGCTGCCGTTCTCGGCGTGGTCGCACGCGGTCGTCCACCGGTACGGCCTGTCCACTCAAAACTGGGGCTCGTGGTTCGTCGATGTGCTGAAGAGCTACGCCGTCACGGCCGTCATCGGTGCCATCGCGCTGTTCGGGTTCTACGGTCTCGTCAGACTGTTTCCACGCTGGTGGTGGGCCTGGGGAGCGACCGGTGCCGCAGCCCTCGTCGTACTGCTGTCGTTCGTGTTCCCGGTCCTCGTCGAGCCGATCTTCAACCACTTCACGCCGATGCCGGCCGGACCGTTGCGTACCGAGCTGATCGCGATGGCCGACCGCGACGGCGTACCGGTGAAGGACGTCCTGGTCGCGGACGCGTCCCGGCGTACGAAGGCGGTCAACGCGTACGTGTCGGGCTTCGGTGCGACCCGGCGCATCGTCGTCTACGACACGCTGCTTCAGGAGGCCACGCCGGCCGAAGTGGAGAGCGTCGTCGCGCACGAACTCGGACACGCGAAGGACAACGACGTCGTCACGGGTACGGCCATCGGCGCGCTCGGTGCCGCCGCCGCGGTCATCGCGATCTACCTGCTCGGATCGTGGACCGGGCTGCTCCGCCGCGCGGGGGTCACGGACATCGGCGAACCCCGCGCAATCGCTCTGCTGCTGGCCATCGTCGCGATCGCCGGGCTGGTCGCGACACCGTTCGGCAACCTGGTCAGCCGACATATTGAGGCCCGCGCCGATACGCACGCGCTGGAGCTGACGAATGATCCCGCCACATTCGAGCAGATGCAGGCACGGCTGGCTCAGGTCAACATCGCCGACGTCGACCCGAACTGGATCGAATACACACTGTTCGCGAACCATCCCTCGACCGTCCAGCGCATCGCCGCCGGAATCGCCTACGCCGATGGCGCCCGGTAAAGCCGGGATCGCGTACGCCGACGGAGTGCGCTAAACGCTGCTGAAAGACTGTACGCATGACGAAGACGCTCGTGGTGACGAACGATTTTCCGCCGCGAGCCGGCGGGATCCAGAACTTCGTCCACGCTCTCGCGATCCGGCAGCCGGCCGGGTCGATCGTCGTCTACTGCTCGGACTGGCGCGGCTCGGCCGAATTCGACGCGGCCCAACCGTTCCCGGTTATCCGCGAGAGCACAAGCGTGCTGCTCCCGGCTCCGGCGGTCGGCCGTCGGGCCGCATCGATCGCCAGGGAACACGGCTGTGACACGGTCTGGTTCGGCGCCGCCGCGCCGCTGGGCCTGCTCGCCGGTGGCCTACGCAAGCGAGCCGGCATCGAGCGCGCGGTCGCGCTGACGCACGGCCACGAGGTCGGCTGGGCCGCGCTGCCGGGTGCGCGTGGGTTGCTCAAGCGGGTCGCTCGCGGTTGTGACGTCGTTACGTACTTGAGCGAATACCAGCGGGTACGCCTGGCGGGGCCGATCGGGCAACTCACCGAACTACGGCGTCTCGCGCCCGGCGTCGACGCCGAGCTGTTCCATCCGGGCGCCGATGGCGCTTCGATTCGAGACCGGTACGGCCTCGGCGACCGGCCGGTCATCGTGTGCGTGTCTCGTCTGGTGCCCAGGAAGGGTCAGGACTCTTTGATTCGCGCGTTCCCGGAGGTGCGACGGCAAGTCCCGGGTGCCGTTCTGCTCATCGTCAGCGGTGGTCCGGATCGGAAGCGCCTGCGGAAGCTGGCCGGCGGAGATCCCGACATCATCTTCACCGGCTCGGTCCCGTACGCCGACTTACCCGCGCACTACGCGGCCGGCGACGTGTACGCCATGCCCTGCCGTACCCGTGGGGGTGGCTTGGATGTGGAAGGCCTCGGGATCGTCTACCTGGAGGCGTCGGCGGTCGGCCTACCCGTGATCGGTGGCGACTCCGGCGGTGCGCCGGACGCGGTGCTGGAGGGCGAGACGGGGTACGTGGTGGGCGGCCGTGACCAGGCCGCGCTGACGCGGCGGCTGGTGGAACTGTTGCGCGATCCAGATCTGCGGGCTCGGATGGGTGCGGCGGGGCGGAAGTGGATCGAGTCCGAATGGACTTGGGACCTTCAGGCCGCACGCATGGAAACGCTCCTGAACGAAGTTGATCCTGGAGTTAGTGACAAGAAACGCCGTCGAGGCGCTAACTAACTCCAGGATCAACTAGGTCTGAACGATTAGAACTTGGGGGAATCGGGTGCTTCCAGGAGTCCCAGGCGAAGCGCGGTCATGAGGGCTTGAGCGCGGTTGGCCGCACCGAGCTTCTCGTACAGCTTGGAGATGTGTGTCTTCGCGGTGGACTCGCTGACGAACAACTGCTTCGCGATGCCGGCCACGCTCATGCCATCGGCGAGCAGGCGAAGCACCTGACCTTCGCGCGGGGACAGTTGCGGGCCGCTCGGCGCGAGGCGGCGCTTCATTGCCTCGGCGAGGTCGGCGGCGGTGAACGCGCTCGGTGCCGAGGCGGCGTGCCGAGCTGCGGCAACAACCTCGTCGGCCGGCGCGGTCTTGGGGACGAACGCGCTCGCGCCCGCCTCCAGTGCGCCGAAGAGTTGGTCATCGCCCGCGTACATCGTCAGGACGACGATGCCCATCGTCGATGAGGTCTTACGGAGGGCGCGCGTCGCCTCCAGGCCGCTGCCGTCGGGCAGACGAAGATCCATGATGACGACATCGGGCTGCAGGTTGCCCGCCTGGCGTACCGCCTCGGCCGCGGTAGCCGCCTCGCCTACCACCTCGAACTGCCGATCCCGCTCGAACGCATGCCGCAGACCCTTGCGGATCAGGTCATGGTCATCGACGAGCAGGACCCGGGTGCGGGTCGTCGGCGCAGTGCTGGTGGACATAGCCGGTTTCTCTCCCTTTTGTGATCTTGGGGATCACGATGAATCTGGACCCGCCGGGTGACGCCGTGCCTTGCGAATCTGTAGCCGCCTTGCGAATCTCTGTAGCCGCCGAATTGCGGATGGTGAATCAGCCACCTCGGCGAGAGGATGTTCCTATCACGATCGCTACGGTCGTACCAGTGGGCAATCGTGGCCGGAATTCGAGTCGGCCACGGATACGTTCCGCTCTCTCCGCCATGATCGCAAGACCGTACCGGCCGTCTGGCCTCGTATCTCCCATTCCTTGGCCATCGTCGGTGACCTCAACCTGAGCGAACGGTGGGTCAACGACACATGTCACCCAAAGGTTTTCGGCGCCGGCATGTTTGCGCGCATTCGTAATTGCCTCCTGAGCGATGCGCAGCAACTCCGCCTCGACCGCGGCCGGTAGCCGCGCCGTCGATTCGTCGAGTGACATGTGCACGCGCAGGCCGGCCGACGAGGCGACGGTCCGAGCGTACTCGGAGATCGCCGCCGCGAGGCCCCCGTGCCGATCCACTTCGCTGCGCAGTTCGAAAAGGGAAAGTCGCAGCTCAGTGATGACGCGAGTGACCTCAGCGCGCAGCGTCCGGAGTTCGTCGGCGGCATCCGTCGCACCTTCCGGCATCACCGCGAGCGCATTGTCGATGCCGTACCCGACCATCACCAGTTCCTGCGCCACGCCGTCGTGGATCTCGCGAGCGAGCCGCTGACGCTCCTCGTTGGTCGCGAGCGAACGCACTTCGTCGAAGAGCAGCGCGGCCTCCAGGCGGAGTGCGGCAGGAGCGGCGAGTGCGACCACGCGGTCGATCAAAGCCGGGGGGTACGCGCCGGCCGCGTCCGCTTCGATCGTCAACAATCCGACAGTACGAACGCCCGTGATCAGCGGTACGACGAGCGCCGAGACCTCGGTGCCGGAGCCGTTTCCGGCGCCCGACTGCGACTGCGATTGTGATCGCGACTGCGACCGTCCGGAGGTCTGGGGTTGCTGGCTGGCCCACGCTTCGGCGATGACGGCGTCCGAGTCGAGCGACGTCTCCCAGTCGATCCGTTCGAGTCCTGATTGCGCCAGGACGACGAGGCGGGATCCGCCGCTCGCGCACAACACGGCGGCCCGATCCGCGCGCGCGACCAGCCGGACGTCATCGAGCAGGTGCTCGGCCAGACCGCCCGGATCGAGCGTGGCGCCGGGAAGTTGCCGCGCCACCGTACGCAACTGGGTGAGCAACCGGGTCGCCTCCGCGTACGGGGCCGGGCGGGCGGAACGTTCCGCGAACGCGCGCTGCAGGGCGAGCGCCATCCCGGCGGCAACGCCGGCCAGGACGAGCCACTCCGCACATGCGGCGAGATAGCCCTTGTCGTCGAGCCGGCCACCGATCGCACCGACCGTGACCAGCCCGACTGCGGCCAACACGAGCAGACCGACCAGCTCGTGCCGACGCCGGGCGACCGCAGCGGCCACGGGTGGCACGACGAGATACGGCAGCATCGCGCCCGCAGCCGCCCCGGCCGACGTGTACGCGCTGTGCGAGCCGAAGTTCCGTACGACGCTGTCGGCGGCCAGGCACGTGATGATCACTTCGGCGATGCGGCCGATGGGCAGCAGCAATCGGCCGGTGCGGGCGATGATCGCGGCGCCGGGCGGCATCGATGCCGGGATTCCGGCGATCGCGAGTAGCGCCACCCAGGCCAGGATCCACGCGCGATCGGTGGCGGCCACGCTGAGGACACCGACGAGGGCCAGCATGCCGATCCGGGTGACGATGATCAGGCGGCGGGTCGGTTCGACCATGCCAACCGGGACCGACGTACCCGCTGTCGTCTCGCCGTGTTCGGTGTCGTCGGGTCGACGGCGGTTAGCCGGTTGACCCGCGTCGATCACGGCGTCATCCGCCGTAGATAGTGGCGATTTCGTCGGCGTACTCCTTCATCACGACGTTGCGCTTGACCTTGAGCGACGGCGTGATCTCGCCGGTTGCCTCACTCCAGTCGCGCGGCAGGATCCGGAACGCCCGGATCGCTTCGGCTTTGGAGACGGCCTTGTTCGCCGAGTTGACCGCGTCCTGAACGGTCGACTTTAGCGCTTCGTTGTCCTGGAGATCGGCGACCGTCGACTGTGGCTTCCATGTTGTGCTCTTGGAGCCATTTCGGCCAGACCTCTTCATCAATCGTGACGAGCGCCGCGATGAACGGTTTCCCGTCGCCGACCACCATGCACTGGCTGATCAGCGGATGTGCCCGGACCCGGTCTTCGAGCACGGCCGGTGCGACGTTCTTGCCACCCGCGGTCACCAGGATTTCCTTCTTACGCCCGGTGATCTTGAGGAATCCGTCGTCGTCCAGCGTGCCGAGGTCGCCGGTGTGGAACCACCGATCGGCGTCGATGGCTTCGGCGGTCGCGGCCGCGTTGTTCCAGTACTCCCGGAATACCAGATCGCCCTTGATCAGGATCTCGCCGTCGTCGGCGATGCGGATCGTGACGCCCGGAAGCGGCCGCCCGACCGTGCCGATACGGATCGCGTGCTCCAGGTTGACCGCCGCAGCCGGGGATGTCTCGGTGAGGCCGTACCCCTCGTACACGGTCACGCCGATGCCGCGGAAGAAGTGCGCGAGGCGGTCGCCCAGCGGCGCGCCGCCGGAGATCGCGGCCCGGCACTCGCCGCCGAGCGCGGCCCGAAGCCGGCCATATACGAGGCGGTCGAACAGGCGGTGTTGGGTACGCAGCAGGACGCCCGGACCGCGTTTCCGGTCGAGCGCCTGGCTGTAGCCGACCGCGACCCGGTCGGCCCGGTCGAAGATCGCGCCCTTCCCGTCGGCGTGCGCCCGCTGCTTCGCGCCGTTGTAGACCTTTTCGAACACGCGCGGGACCGCGAGGACGAACGTCGGCTTGAACCCGTTCAGGTCGTCGACCAGGTTGGAGACGTCCGGAGTGTGGCCCATCCGGACGCGGCCGGTCACGATGCCGATCTGGATCAACCGGGCGAACGAGTGCGCGAGCGGCAGGAACAGCAGCGTGCTGGCGCCTTCGTTGAACAGGTTCGGCAGCCCCGGGATCGCGTTGGCGATGTCCGCGTACATGTTGCGGTGGGTCAGGACGCAGCCCTTGGGGCGGCCGGTAGTACCGCTGGTGTAGATGATCGTGGCAACGTCGTCGGCGTTCACCTTGGCCCGGCGCTCCTCGACCGCGCTGTCCGGGATCACGGCGCCGTCGGCGACCAGCGTGGGGAGCCGGCCGGCCTCGATGCCCCAGACCGCGCGCATGGTCGGCACATCGCTCTGCGCCTCTTCGACCGTCAACTGGTGAGCCTGCGTCTCGACGAACGCGGCGACCGCGCCGGAGTCGGCGAGGATCCAGTTGACCTGCTCGGTACTCGACGTCTCGTAGATCGGGACGGTGATCGCCCCGGCCGCCCAGATCGCGTAGTCGATCAACGTCCACTCGTAGCGCGTCTTGCTCATCAACGCGACCCGGTCGCCGACCTCGATCCCGACCGCGATCATGCCCTTCGCGAGCGCGATCACCTCGTCTTTGAACGCGGCACAGCTGACGTCCCGCCAGACGCCGTCCTCGCGCCGACGGGCGAACTGCGCCGAGTCTGGCGCGACCAGGGCGTTTTCCCAGACCGGATCGGTCAGATTGGCCTTGTCGGGAATCGTCGCGACCGGCGGTACTGCGAACTCACGCACGTCTGGGCTCCTCGAATCGCTACGCCGCGCTGTGTCGTTTGACTGGTCCCGGGTTTCCCGGCCGACATCGGTTTCAAATTACCCTGGCAAAATTACCCTGGCACCAGCCCACGGCTGCTACGCGGTTCGCGGTAACCTGCGGGACATGGCGGACACCTCCACCCAATCGATAGTCATCGGCCGGCCGCTCGCCGCGATCGCCGAGGTGATCTGCGACTTCCCGCGGTACCCCGAGTGGGTGGCGGCCGCGCGTACGGTCGAGGTGCTCGAACAATATGAGGACGGGTACGCGAGCCAGGTTCGATTCGTGATCGACGCGGCCATGGTGCAGGACGAGTACGTTCTGGAGTACGAGTACGCCGACGACATCTCCCGGATCGAATGGCACCTCACCGCACCCTCTCGAATGCAGAAGTCGCAGTCGGGCTCGTACGACATTGACGACAATGGCGACGGGACGTCCCTCGTGACGTACACACTGTCGGTGGAACTCTCGATCGGCGTGATGGGAATGTTCAAGCGTAAAGCCGAAAAAATGATCATGGATACCGCGCTGAAGGAACTCAAACGGCGCGTGGAAGCCGGGTGACCTGATGGAACGCAATGACTCCGCACGTCGTGAAGCCGAGCGGCTCGCCGCCGCCGCGCTCGCGGCCGCGTCGTTCGCCACGAAGAACATGAGCCGGAGGATGGCGGCGAGCGCGCGCGCCCGAGATGACCGAGACCGCGGCCGGTCCGGGGGAGGCTCGGCCGGCGGATTGGGTGGCGACCTGTCCTCGCTGATCAACATTGCGCGTGGATTCCTCGGGGATGGCGGCCGAGATGACCGCCGGGACGATCGCCGGCGCTACGACGATCGTCGTGATGACCGCCGGGACGACCGATACGACGACCGTTACGACGACCGCCGGTCACATCACGTCGCGAACGGCTCCGAGGAATGCTGCGTCTGCCCGGTCTGCCGGATGATCTCTGCGGTCCGGGATCCGGCACCGGAGTTCTCCGAGCGCATCGCTTCCGGCGCGAGCGACCTCGCCGCGGGCGTCGCCACGGTGCTGCGCGCGTTCGGTAACGCCACCGCGCGCCGTGGTCGTCCGGCCGAGGAGCCGCCGACCGAGGTCGTCGAGGTGGTCGAGGTCGTGACCGAGGACGATCTGGATGTCGAGCCGTTCGATATCGACGATCCGTTCGCCGACCCGTTGGCCGATGACGTCGACGAGGTCCTCGTGATCACCGAACCAGAACCGGACCGGTCGGCGAACGGTGCTGCGCCGACATCGCTCTGGAGCGACTTCAGCAGCATCTGGCAGGCCGCGACGCGGGCGCCGTTCGACGAACCGACGTCGTCGCAGTCCAAGTCATCTTCGAGTTCGTCGCGCGAGAAGCCGGTCGCGAAGAAGACGGTCGCGAAGAAGGCCGTGGCCAAAAAGGCGACCGCGATCGCGGACGACGGTGCCCCGGAAACGCCGACGAACGCGACCCCTTCGAAGAAGGCCGCCGCGAAGACCGCCCCGGCAAAGAAGACCGCCCCGGCAAAGAAGACCGCCCCGGCAGCGAAGTCGACGGCGGCCAAAAAGGCGGCGCCGGCCAAGAAGGTCGCACCGGCGACGAGCGCTGACACACCGACGAACGCGGCCGCCGCACCAACGAAGGCAGCTTCCAAAAACACGACTCAAAAGGCCGCCGCCCCGCGTGCCGTCGAACCGGCGAAGAAGGCCGCCGGGATCGGTACCACCGAGCCGGTGAAGAAGGCCGCAAAGAAGGCGGCTACCAAAAAGACCACCGGAAAGAAGGCTGTACCCGCCGCCAAGAAGGCCGTACCGACGAAGACCGCGGCCAAGAAGACGGCCGTACCGGAACCCGGGGCCAACGGCACGGAAGTGACCGTGCAGAATGCGTCCGACTCGTCGTTATGACGGGTCCCAGTGATTGATTCGAGGAGCTAGACGTGTCGTTGGCGATCGGTGTTGACATCGGTGGGACCAAAGTGCTCGGTGGTGTCGTCGATCCCGATGGCAAAGTCATCGATCAGGCGCGCCGTGACACGCCGGCCGACGATCCGAAAGAGGTGCTGGAGCGGATCGTCGAGGTAATCGAGGAGCTCTCCGAGAAGCACGACGTCGAGGCGGTCGGCATCGGTGCCGCAGGTTGGATTGACGCGGACCGGTCCACGGTGCTGTACGCGCCGAATCTCGCCTGGCGTGACGAGCCGCTACGTGACGAGGTGCAGAAGCGTACGCACCATCCGGTCGTCGTCGAGAACGACGCGAACGTCGCGGCGTGGGCCGAGTTCCGCTATGGCGCCGCGAAGGAAGCCAACGATTCGATGGTGCTGTTCACGATCGGTACCGGCATCGGCGGTGGCATCGTGCTCGGTGGCCAACTCGTCCGGGGCGCGCACGGGATCGCGGCCGAACTCGGCCACGTACTGGCGGTGCCGCACGGACACGACTGCGGCTGCGGTGCCCGTGGCTGCCTCGAGCAGTACGCGAGCGGTAACGCACTGACCCGGTTTGCACGCGAGGCGATTGCGGCCGATCCGGATCGTGGCAAGAGCCTGTTGAACGAGGCCGGTGGCGACGCCGCGAACCTGAACGGCCCGATGGTGACCGAAGCGGCGCAGGCCGGCGATCCGGTCGCGCTCGAGGCGTTCGCCCAAGCCGGCTTCTGGCTGGGCCAGGGGCTGGCCGACATGGTGCAGATCTTCGATCCTCAGGTGATCGTCGTCGGCGGCGGCGTGATCGACGCGGGCGACCTGCTGCTGGCTCCGGCCCGGAAGTCTTACCTGCTGCGGCTTGCGGCCCGTAACCGGTTCCCGATCGCGGAGATCGTGCCTGCGAAGATGGGCAATGTGGCGGGCGTCGTCGGCGCCGCCGACCTGGCCCGAAGTCGCTGACCCGGATCGAGGACGGGAACGCGGAGATGAACGCGGATACGGCCGGCACCGGACCGGTCATCCGGGTGCTCTCGTACAACGTGCACGGTCTCGGTGACGATCGGGGCGCGTTGGCTTCGGTTGTGCGTACCATCGCGCCTGATGTCGTCTTTGTGCAGGAAGCGCCGCGGCGGTTCCGATGGCGGACGCGCTGCGCGGACATGGCCCACGCATTTGGGTTGATCTATGCGGCCGGTGGCCTGCCGTCGCTCGGCAACGTGATCTTGACCAATCAGCGCGTCGCGGTCCACGACACGTGGTGCATCCGGTACCCGCTGACGCCCGGTCGGCACATGCGGGGAGCGGCGTTCGCGGTCTGTTCGGTCGGGGGCGCTCGGTTCGTCGCGGTCGGTTCGCATCTGGCGACGGACGCGGCCGAACGCCCGCGCCAGGCGAGCGCGCTGAAGGCAGCGATGAACGATGCACGTGATCCGGTCATCCTTGGTTGCGACCTGAACGAGCAGGCCGACGGCGGATCGTGGCGAATGCTTGCCGACGGCCTGGTGGATGTGGGCGCCGACGAGGACGGGAAGACCTATCCGGCGCATCGCCCGAAACAGCGTCTCGACGCGATCATGGTGGATCCGCGGATCCGGATCGAACGCTTTGAGGTCGTGGATTCCGAGAATGTCAGGCGAGCCAGTGACCATTTGCCGATCGTCGGTGACGTCACGCTGCCGGTGATAACGTGAGGCTCATTGCGCCCGATAAGTGGTGAAAAAACGGATAAGGGCGCCCTGGATTCTCGGAGAGGGGCTAGTCACATGCCCGATAAACGGGACATGCACAAGGCGAAGAGTCACCGGAACAGTAAGTCGGCGAAGCAGCAGCAGAACGCGGCGCAGCGCTCGTCGGCCGCCGGTGTCGGCACTACGACGATGGCCGCCGAGAGCGAGTCACCCGAGGTGATGTCGCCGGGGCTCTCGGGAAAGAAGAACAAGAGCCGGCGGTAATCGCCCAATAGTCCGAAACGTCAGTCCAGTCGTAGTCCAGGCCTCTGAACTACGACTGGACAAAGTCGCCCGCGGCGCACCAAGATGGCGCAGCCGGGGGCGACGACGTTTTGGGGAGTGCGGGTGACTATGCAATCGGCCGGCTGGGACAACGATGGCAGCGACGAGAGCCTGAGCGGCACCACGCCGAGCGCAAGCACCAGCAGCTTGAGCACCGCCTGGAATGAGGACACCGGCTCATGGCTGAGCGTCGCATGGAAGAGCACGGCGTGGTCGGATCGGGCCGAAGCATCGTTCTACGTCGGCGATAAGGCCGTCTACGACCGGGGCGAGACAGTCTGTGTCATCGGCGCCGGCGCGAGCGGCCTGACCGCGATCAAGAATCTGCGCGAGCAGGGCTTCACGGTCGACTGCTACGAGCGCGAGACGAACGTCGGCGGCGCCTGGAACTGGCGGCACAGTCGCAGCCCGATCTACGCCAGCGCCCACCTCATCTCATCCAAGCCGTTCACCCAGTTCCCGGACTTCCCGATGCCGGACAACTGGCCGGACTATCCGAGCCACGCGCAGGTCAACGAGTATCTCGAGCGTTATGCCGAGCATTTCGCGCTGCGCGAACACATCTGGTTCGGCACCGAGGTCGCGGCCGTCGCCGCGGTCGGCGACGATCGCTGGGACGTGACCACCCGGCCCACCGGCGGCGGTGCCGAGCGCGTCCACCGGTACGCCGCCGTCGTCGTCGCGAACGGCCACAACTGGTCGCCGAAGCTCCCGCAGTACCGCGGGATGGAAGACTTCCGCGGTGAGCTGATCCACGCATCGACCTACAAGGACGCGTCGACGCTCCGCAACCGGAAGGTGCTCGTGGTGGGCGCCGGCAACACCGGTTGCGACATCGCGGTCGAGGCCGCAACCGTCGCGAGCCGATGCTGGCACTCCAGCCGCCGTGGGTACTGGTACGCGCCGAAGTTCGTGTTCGGTCGCCCGGTCGATCAGGTCAATGACGGCCCGGCTTCGCGGCTGCCGCTGCGGGTACGGCAGTGGGCTTTCGCGCGGACCCTCAAGCTGACCGTCGGCGACCTCACCCGGTACGGCCTGCCGAAACCGGACCACCGGGTGTACGAGACGCATCCGATCGTGAACTCGCAGCTGACCTACTACATCGGCCACGGTGGGATCACCCCGGTGGGTGAGATTGCCTCGTTTGAGCGCGAGGGCGTACTGCTCGAGAACGGTGACCGGCTGGACCCGGATCTGGTGGTGTTCGCCACCGGCTACCTGCCCCGATTCGAGTTCCTCAGCGGCGACATGCTCGACCCGGACGCCGACGGGCGACCGAAGCTGCATCTCTACACGTTCGCGCGCCGGTTCCCGACGCTGGCTGTGGCCGGCCTGGTCCAGCCCGACTCCGGGATCTTCCCGATCGTGCACTGGCAGACCGTGGCAATCGCTCGGTGGCTGCGGCTGCGCGAGGCCGATCCGCGCCGGGCGGGAGCGTTCTGGCGAACCGTGGAGGCGGCTCCGGACCGGCGTTACACCCAGGCAAAGGTGAAGGACTCGACCCGGCACTGGTTCGAGATCAGTCACAACGTCTATCTCAAAGCGTTGCAGCAGACCCTTGGCGAGTTGGAGCCGGTGCGATGAGCCCGACCGTGAACATCATCCGGCCCCGGGAATGGTCGGACCCCATTCCACCGGTACGCCGCGAGATCGTGTCGGCGCGCGCGTCGAGCGCAGGCGATGAAGACGGGTACAGCGGGATTGCCTCGGACGTGCTGGCGACGAACGATCCGCAGCGTCCGCCGATCCTGTTCGTCCCAGGGTTCGGCCACGGCGCCTGGGCGTTCGAGGAGCACTGGCTGGAGCACACCGCGCAGCGCGGCTTCCCGGCGCACGCGATGAGCCTGCGCGGCCACGGCTCGAGCACGATGGCGGGCAAGGCGTCGATCCGCGCGTACGCACACGACGTCACCCAGGTCGCGGCGAGCCTGCCGCGGCAGGCGGTGCTGGTCGGGCACGGCGGCGGAGCGCTCGTGGTGGCGCACGCGCTCGCGCGGTACCCGGCCCGCGCCGGCGTTCTGCTCGCGCCGGTATTCGGCGGCTGGGGCACGCTCGGCAACGCCTTACTGCGCAACCCATTTGGTACGGCCGTGGGCGCGCTCGGCGCGCGGATCAGGCTACGTCGCGGCCAGCTTTTCGGGCCGAACCTCCACGGATCCGCAGCGCGCACGTATTTGTCCCGGATGACCGGCGTACCGGCCGGTGTGCAGTGGCAGATGCTGGGTCGCCGCATGCCGGAGGCGCCGGTCGGCGATCCGCCGGTGCTCGTGGTCGGCGGCCCGGACGACAAAATTGTGTCGCAGAAGGCGTTGCGTCAGGTGGCCACGAGATACGGGGGAGCGCCGCTGCTGTTCCCCGGTATGGGCCACGACATGATGCTCGATGCCGGCTGGGCCGAGCCGATCGACGCGATCCTGGACTGGCTCAGCAAAGCCTAAATTGGCGGTTAGACGATTGCGCCGTTGTTGTGGTCGTCATCGTCGTCGGGGCCGCCCGAACGCAGGCGTCCGATCAGGCCGACCGCACCGGCCAGGATGGCCGCGCAACCGAGGAACTCGGTCTGTGCGGTGTCGATCGACAGCAGGTTCGGGTCGGCGATCAGCGTGATGCCGCCGATGATCGCGATGATCGACGCGATCGTGATCATGGCGAATCGCGGTAGCGGCGGTGGCGGCGGCGGGTGATAGGTCTCGTCGTCATCGTCGTCGGCCAGATCGGCGCCGAAGCTGTCGAGGCCGGACAGCAGCGAATCGTCGGCCGAGCCAAAGGACGCTCCGGAGGCGCGCCAGCGAGGGTACTTCGGGGGCGGTTCCGGGGCTGGTTTGTCCTCGATTTCCGGCCACGGAGCCACGTCACTACCGGAATGGTCGGCGGTCTCGTCGAAGCCGGCCACGATTGACGCCCAGGCATCTTCGAAGTCGTCGCCGGTACGGGTGGCGGGGGCGACCGGCGCCTGCTCGGCGGGCGCCGTCGCGGCTGAGTCGCCCTCATCGGCGGCCAGAATCTCCAGGAATTCCCGGGCGGTGTCCACTTCGGACCGATCAACGTACAGCCGGTCGGTGGGGCGACCCGGCAGCGTCGTGAGGCGGGTGATCGGGTGCTGGTCGGACGTCGGTTGGAGATACGCCGCGATGCCCCGGTTGCCGAGGACGTCAAGGAGGTGCTCGCCGACCCTCGGGTCGACGTCCGCGACGGCAGCGTAATCCGTCGCGTACAACCCGTTGTCCTGCCGCCCGTAGCGTGGATTTCCGCCGGTCACGATCGCCCCTTCGAATCCGTGAGACTCCATCGTGGCACGCGAGACCATCCCTGCACAGGAGCAGGCGTGGTCGGTTGTGGTGGCGGGCGTCATGTTCGTAGGCTGATCACACTCCGGGTGACCGTGATGCCTAGTGGTGACGAAGGGACTCGTGTGGTCTATTGGCTGCTCAAGTACGTCGTGCTCGGCCCTGTTCTGAGGCTTGTCTTCTGGCCGAAGGTCGAGGGTAGGGACAACGTGCCGGTTACGGGCGCCGCGATCATTGCGAGCAACCACCTGAGCTTCTCCGACTCGATCTTCATGCCCCTGATGGTGCACCGAAAGGTGACATTCATCGCCAAAGCGGAGTATTTCCAGGGAACCGGACTCAAAGGCTGGCTCACGAAGATGTTTTTCGTCGGGACCGGGACCATTCCGGTCGACCGGTCAGGCGGCCGGGCCGCACAGGCCGCGATGGACACCGGTCTGCGGATTCTGCGCAGCGGCGAGCTGTTCGGGATCTATCCCGAAGGCACGCGGTCGCCGGACGGCCGCCTCTACCGGGGAAAGACCGGCGTGGCGCGGCTCGCATTGGAGAGCGGTGCTCCGGTCATCCCGGTCGCGATGCTGAACTCCGACATCGTGCAGCCACCCGGCCGGATTCGGCCGAAGATCATGCGGGTCCGGATCGTGTTCGGTGCGCCGATGGAATTCTCCCGGTACGCAGGGCAGGCCGGTGATCGGTTCGTCGAGCGTGCCGTGACCGACGAGATCATGTACGAGTTGATGGAACTCTCCGGCCGCGAATACGTCGACGTGTACGCGGCCAGCCTCAAGGAGAAGGCCGTCGTCCCGGCGTGACCGCTACTTCTCCGGTACGCCCGCTCGGCGCCGCAGCGACGGGAGGTCGGTCAGCACGATCCGCCGTCCCTCGGTACGCAACCATCCTCGGCTCGCGAACGATCCGATCGCCTGGTTCACGCTCTGGCGCGATCCGCCGGCCATCGCGGCGAGCTGGCTCTGGTTCAGCTCGATCGTGACCATGCCGCTCGGAGATTCGCCCGCCAGGCGTACGAGAGTCTTGGCGACCCGGCCCGGCAGGTCCAGGAAGATGTGGTCCGCGTGCTGCTCGGTCAGGCGCCGGATCAGGCTTCCCAGCGACTGCATCACCGCGTCGAGGATGCTCGGATTCGCATGTACGAGATCGATGAACGCGGCCCGCGACAGCGCGAGCGCCTTGCAGTCCTCGATCGCCTCGGCCGATGCCGAGCGTGCCGCACCGTCCAACAGGGACACCTCACCGAACACGTCCGGCGGCCGCAACACCGTCAGGACGGCCTTCTCGCCTGTCGGCGATGTCCGGAAAACTGCGATTGCGCCTCGTTTGAGGACAATCAGCGAGTCGCCCGGGTCGTTCTCGACGAACAGCACCTGGCCCTTGCGGTATGTCCGCGGGACCGCGGCCGCGATCACCCGTTGGCGTACGTCCGAGTCCAACGCCGCGAACATCGCCACGCCGGTCAAGGCGTCGGGCGAGTCCGGTACCCGTACGTCCACGTGTTTGCCCTTCCCATCCACTACTTACTTAGATCCTGACTCCCCCGGACACCTTTGTATACACCGAGGTCTTGCCCTTGCGCGAAGTGAGCGCGAGTTCAGCTGGCACGGTAGCGTCCCGCGCTCGGTTTCGCTCTCTGTTCCGACGTTGTTACCGACTCGATATGCCGATTCTGCGCAGCGCCGGGGGCGAGCGTAGTTCTGCGCTGGGCCAAGGGACATAATCGAAGGCCGTGGGCACCGACGAACTCGTTCGAGCGACGCTGCGCAGCGTCTGGCAGCTGGCTGCGGAAACATGCCAGCCGGTCGACGATTCGTCGGTTTCGGAATGGTCCGTAACTATCGATGGTGGACGCTATACCGCGCGAATCACCCCAGATATTCGGCGCGCAGAGGTGGTTGCCGCACTGTTGACGGCGGACGTACTCGCAGCGGCGGGTCTCGGCATCGGCCGTCCGGTCCGGACGGTGGACGGCGCGCTGACCGTGGCGACCGCGGATGGCGACATGTCGCTGGTGCAGGACGTGGCCGGTCGGCCGCTCGATGCCGAGGATCCGCTCGACCAGCAGTGGTGGGGCGACGCGCTCGGCCGGGCCCATCAGGCGCTGTTGACCCATCAGACGGCCGTACCGCGGCGGTTGTCTCTGCCCGAAGCGGCCGGTGCGCATCTCGCCGTCGAACCGTGGCTGCGCGCGGCGCTCGCGGACGCGGCCGAATCGGTCACCCGCTTGCTGGTGACCGATCAGCTCACATACGGGGTCTTGCACGGCGATCCGCGCGCGGCCGAGTTCCGCCTGGACGCGTCGACCGGGCGCACCGGGCTTGCCGCTTGGGGCGTTCCGCGGGTCGGCCCGCTCGTGTACGACGTCGCCGTCGCGGTACGGCACGCGGGCGGGGCTGCGGCGGCCGAAGGATTCATCGACGGCTACGTGTCGGCCGGACCGGTCACGCGGGACGAAGTCGCCGTGGCGCTGCCGGTGATGCTTCGGCTGCACTGGGCGCTGGTGGCCGAGGAGCACGCTCGCGCGCTCACCCGGGTGCCGCCGCAACGCAACGCCGGGCCGAATCCGGCGGGCGCGCCCACCGAGAAGACCGGGCTTACCGAGAAGAACCGTCGGGACGCGCTGGAAGAGGCACGCCAGGTCCTCGCTGCGTTGGCGGAGGCGGATCGGGCAGAGTAGGGGCATGCCCTATCGGTACTTCTATGACTGTGAGTTCATCGAGGACGGGCTCACGATCGACCTGGTGTCGATTGGCGTCGTCGACGAGTTCGGACGCGAGTTCTACGCGATCTCGTCCCAGTTCGACGACTCCAAGGCCATCCCGTGGGTCCGCCGCAACGTGCTCGACAAGCTCCCGTCGCCGGGTGACAAAGCCTGGCGCTCGCGTGAGCGGATCCGCGACGACCTGTACGAGTTCCTGATCGACCCGATCCGGGACGGCTCCGACACGATGGAGTTGTGGGCCTGGTACGCCGCCTACGACCACGTCGCGCTCGCGCAGCTGTGGGGCGCCATGCCGGCGTTGCCTCGGGCGATTCCGCGGTTTACGAAGGATCTTCGCCAGCTCTGGGACGATCATGGTCGGCCGAAGTTGCCCGAGGCGGACGGCCGTCACGATGCGTTGGTGGACGCGAAACACAACCTCGCTCGGTGGAACGTGATGGCAGGACTGGCCGGTGCATGGGCAGGCGTGCCACGGACGTAACCTGAACGTGACCAGATCGACCTCAGCAGCTAAAGTACGTGCCGCACCCACCCGGCCGGCAGTGCCGCCGGCATACGCGACAGCGACGTGGCGTACCCAGGGTCCTGTTGGGTCTTCATGTTTTCCACCTGCATCCGCGGAGGAACTATCACTATGCGTATTGGTGTTCTCACTGGTGGCGGAGACTGCCCCGGCCTGAACGCGGTCATTCGCGCGGTCGTCCGCAAGGGCGTCGAGGTCTACGGGCACGAGTTCGTCGGTTTCCGCGACGGTTGGCGCGGCCCGCTCGAAGGTATGACGAAGCAGCTCGGCGTCGCCGAAGTCCGGGGCATCCTGCCGCGTGGCGGCACGATCCTCGGCTCGTCCCGGACGAACCCGTTCAAGATCGACGGCGGTGTCGAGAAGATCAAGGCGAACCTCGCCGATCTGGGCATCGACGCGCTCGTCGCGATCGGTGGCGAGGACACGCTCGGCGTGGCGACGAAGCTCGCCGAACTCGGCGTGAACGTGGTCGGCGTTCCGAAGACGATCGACAACGACCTCGGGGCAACCGATTACACGTTCGGCTTCGACACCGCCGTGAACATCGCGATGGAGGCGATCGACCGGCTGCACACCACGGCCGAGTCGCACCACCGCACGCTCGTCGTCGAGGTCATGGGCCGGCACGCCGGTTGGATCGCGCTGCACTCCGGCCTGGCCGGCGGCGCGAACGTGATCCTGCTGCCCGAGCGCCAGTTCGACGTGGACCAGGTGGCGAAGTACGTCGAGGAGCGCTTCCAGCGCCAGTACGCGCCGATCGTCGTGGTGGCCGAGGGCGCTCAGCCGCTCGACGGTCAGATGGTCGTACACAACCAGGAACTCGACGCGTTCGGCCACGTCCGCCTCGGTGGCATCGGTCAGTGGCTCGCCGAGTCGCTGGAAGCGAAGACCGGCAAGGAAGCCCGTACCGTCGTGCTCGGCCACATCCAGCGTGGCGGCACGCCGACCGCGTTCGACCGGGTGCTCGCGACGCGTTTCGGCCTGCAGGCGATCGACGCAATCAACGACGGCGACTTCGGCAACATGGTCGCGCTGCGGGGCACGGACATCGTGCGCGTACCGCTCGCCGACGCGACCCGCGAGCTCAAGACCGTGCCCGAGTCGCGCTTCGCCGAAGCCGAAGTCTTCTTCGGCTGAGTTCCACCCCAACCTTCAAGTTGATCCTGGAGTTAGTTGACGCATCGCCGGTGTGTCGTGCTACTAACCTCAGGATCAACTTCAGGTTTTCATGATCGTGTAGTGCTGGCGCGCCATGGCGTGCTCGCTGCTACACGATCGTGATGTGAGGACAAGGAGGTCGGCATGACCGTCGTTGCTGTTGTGGGCGCGGGCAAGATCGGTGAGTTGCTGCTGTCCGGCCTCCTGCGGTCCGGGTGGCCCACCGACCAGCTCGTTGCCACCGCTCGGCGGCCGGAGCGTGCAGCCGACCTATCCGCCAAATACGGCATCCGGATCGTCGACAACGCGACCGCGGTGGCCGTCGCCGACGTCATCGCGATCGCGGTCAAGCCACAGGACGCCGGGGCATTGATGGCGGACCTCGGCCCGCTCCTCAATGCCCAGCAGGACCGTTTGGTGATCTCGCTCTGTGCCGGTCTGCCCACGTCGTTCTTCGCGAAATGGCTGCCCGAAGCGACGCCGGTAGTCCGTGTGATGACGAACACACCGGCCCTGGTCGACGAGGCGATGACCGCGATCTCGGCCGGCCCGCACGCCACCGCCGCCCACCTGGAACTCGCCGAAGAGCTGTTCGCGCCGCTCGGCCGTACGATCCGGGTGCCCGAGGGCCAGCAGGACGCCGTTACGGCGCTGTCCGGGTCCGGTCCGGCGTACTTCTTCTACCTGGTCGAAGCGATGACAGACGCGGGCATTCTGCTCGGCCTGCCGCGCCAGGTCGCCTACGACCTCATCGTGCAGACCGCGATCGGGTCCGCGATCATGCTGCGTGACTCGGGTGAACACCCGGTCAAGCTGCGCGAGGCGGTGACGTCGCCGGCGGGCACGACGATCAACGCGATCCGAGAACTCGAAAATCACGGTGTACGCGCAGCTCTGCTCTCTGCGCTCGAAGCCGCCCGTGACCGCGCGCGACAGATCGCTGAGCAGGCAGGTTAGCTCTGCAGGCGTTCGTCCGTTCGGGGACTTCGGGTCGCCGGAACGTGCGGACATTTACTGAAACGCACGTGTTCTTCGTCTGAGTCCGATATCCGCAGCGGGCATTTGTCGCAACGTTTGCGTAGGCTCGCCGCTGTGGAGAACCCGGAAGGCGTGAATGCGTCGCACGTACCGGCCGCTGCGGGATCTCCGATACCGCCGGTCGGCGCATCTCCGTCGCCGTGGCAGCAGCCCGTTTCGGGTGCCTCCGGGCCACCTCCGGTAAGCGGTGGCACCGTCTACGGGAGTGCCACCGTCTACGGCAATGGCACGGTCTACGGCAATGCCACGATGTACGGCGGCGGCGTTTACGAAGGTCCGCCTCACCAACCCGCGCCGCCTTATCCGCACGCGCCGCAGCATCAGACCGCTCCGTCTTACCCGCCCCCGTCTTACCCGCCCCGGTCTTACCCGCCCCCGTCTTATGGCGCTGCTGGATATGCGCCGCCCGGCTATCCGCTGACTACCGCTTATCCGCCGCGGTCGGCGTACCAGCCGCCGACCGCAACCGCGTATCCGCCGTACCCGAGCTATGGGCCGTACGACCCGAATGCGTCGCTGAACTATTACTTTCCGCAGCCCAGGCCGCCGCATCGAGGTCACGGCGCGTTGATCGTGTCGTTGGTACTCGTCGCCTTGCTGGTCTGCGGGCTGGGCGTGTACGGGGTGGCCCGGCTAGGCGATGCGACCGCCAACTCACCGACGGCCAGCGGCAACGGAACATCCGGCAGCACCAAGGCCGACCCGACGACGTTGACCGGCGTGCTCCAGGAACAGAGCAAAGCGATGCTGTCCGGCGACGCGAACGGCTTCCTCGCAACCGTGGACTCGGCCGCGCCCCTGGCGATCGCTGCCTATCAGCGAATCTTCCACAACATGCGTGCGATGCACGTGACGACTTGGGTTCAGAACGCGCCGAACGGCGACCACGTGACGTCGGCTGCACAATCGTATGAGGTCGATGTCACGTACTGCCTGGTCGTCAAGGGTTGCCGAGAGACTCAAGCGACGTGGCACGTGACGGCGAGGCTGAAGAGCGGCCGAGCGGTAATCGAATCGTTCACCGCGCCGGCGCCGAGCCGCTACAGCAGCGAGCCATACCCGTGGGAGGTCGCGACGCTGACCGCGCTGACCGGGCCGCGGGTCGTGGTGGCGGCGTCCAGCGCGTACGCCAGCATGCTCGGCCGCGCGCTGACGCTTGCCGAGTCCGCCGCGAAGGCCGCCGACCAGTACGCGCATTGGGGCAAACCATCCGTGTACGTGCTCTACCTGGCCGGCCCGTCCGAGGGCAAGACCTGGTTCAACGGTGACCTCGCGAACGCGGACGGCGTCACGTACACGGTGCAGCCGTACGACCTGGAGGTGGTCGCGTTGATGCCGGACGCCGACGACGTCTCTTATGCCGGACCGGGCAAGCTCGGTGCGGTAATCCAGCACGAGTTCGGACACGTCGCGACGTTGCAGGGCGATCAAGCCGACCGCGGCCATGACTCTTTCATCGAGGGCATCGCAGAATATTGCTCGTATACCGGACATTCGGCGTGGGCGGCCTACCGCGTTGATGACGTTCGCGCTTATATTCGCACCGGCAAGTGGCGACACACCGTCTATCTGACCAGCGAGATCACCAGCAAGGATGTGCTGACCGGCTCAGCCGCGTACGGCATCGGCTACCTCGGGCTGCGTTATATCGCCGAAACGTACGGATTGAGTAGGATGTTGGATTTTTGGGGTTCAGTGGAACGCGACGGCGAGTCACTGGAGCAAGCGTCAGAATCGGCACTGGGCAAGCCGTGGAGTTCGGTGAACACGGCGGCGGTTGGGTACATCGAGGACACGGTCGGTGTCTGACAGATGAGCGACGTCACCCCCACGCCTGCGGCCGAGCCGGCCGATGAACCGTCTGTCGAAGCATCTGCAACCGAGGCACTGAGCGCGAGGCCGTCGGCGCCGGACAGTGCAGCGCCGGATGACGTTGCGACCGCACCGATGTCGGCGCCCGCGCAGCCGTCGTTCTACCAGCCGCCGGTTGTGTCAACCCAGCCTGCACCGTCGGTCTACGAGCCCCCGGTGCCGTACGTCGTGCCGACGCAGCCGACCGCGCCGGCCTACCAACCCACAATCGTGCCGCAGCCGGCCCCTGCGTCTGGCTTGCCTACGTCCAGCATTCCCGCGTCTGGTGTGCCAACGTCCGACGCGCCCGCGGCGGGCGTGCCTGCGCCGGGTGCACAGGCCGCATCTGGTGCCCAGCCCGACCCGTGGTCGATTCCGACCCAGCGGTCTCCATGGGCGGCGGCGCCTTCAACCGGTATTCCGTTCAGCGGCGTTCCGTTCAACGGCGGCCCGGTGCCGCCGACGCCCGGCGGATACGCCCCGGGCCAGTACCCGCCCGCGCCGTACCCGCCGGGCGCGTATCAGCCGGGCCAGTACCCGCCCGGCCAGTACCCGCCCGCGCCGTACCCGCCGGGCGCGTATCAGCCGGGCCAGTACCCGCCCGGCCAATACTCGCCGGGCCAATATCAACCCGGCCAGTACCCGCCGGGTGCCTATCAGCCGAGTCAATATGCGCCGGGTCAGTACCCATACGCACCTGGTCAGTACGCACCGGGTCAGTACCTACCAGGGCAGTACGCACCGGGCCAATATCCGCCCGGACCGTTTGCGCCGCCGTACCCCGGTTACGCGCCTCCACCCAAGCGGCGTAGCCGATGGGCGCTGTGGACCGGAGTGTCGGTCGTGTCGCTGGCGTTGATCGTGGCCTGCGGTGCCTTTGCGATCAACCGTCTGTCCGGCCAGACCACCGCGAGCGGACCTCAGACATCCCCGACCTCGGGACAGGCCGCGCAGGCGAACCCGAAACCGACGGTCGCGCCGCCCGATCCGACCACGTTGAACGGCACGCTGGTTCTCCAAGCCGAAGCACTGATGCGTCATGACCAGGCCGGATTCATGGCCGCCGTGGACCCCTCGGCGGCATCCGCGGTCAGCGAGTTCCTGCGGATCTACCACAACATGCTCGCCATGCACGTCGCACGCTGGTCGGCCGAAAGTTCGAACGGGTTCGTCGCGCCAACCGCGACGGCGACGGCGACGTCCATCACGATCTCGTACTGCTTCGTCGTCACCGCGTGTACGAGCACGAATCAGACGCTCAAGATCTCGCAGAAGATGGTGAAGGGCAAGGCGCTTATCTCGGCCGTCACGATTCCGGTCCCGAACAAGTACGAGTACGGCCCGCTGCCCTGGCTGACCTCCACGCTGACCGCCATGACCGGTCCGCGCCTGGTCGTCGCGGCATCGAGCAACGAGTCGAGTCATCTGGCCACCGCATTGGCCGATGCCGAGAACGCGGTCACGAACGCCGACAAGTACTCCCGCTGGGGTCAGGTGCCGGTGTACGTGCTCTATCTGGCCAGCCATGCCGAGGCGAACAACCACTGGTTCGGCGTCACGATGGAGAACTCGCTCGGCCTGACGATGCAGGTCGACGACACCGATGCGGAGGTCATGGTGCTGATGCCGGACGCCGCACAGACCGACGAGGCCGGCCCCGGCGGCCTGCTGTCGGTGATCCGCCACGAATTCGGGCACGTTGCGACGCTGCAGAGCGACGATTACAACTCGGACGATTCGTTCGTCGAAGGGATCGCGCAGTACATCTCGTACGCCGGCGAGTCGTCCAGCTGGGACAAGTACGGCAAGTTGGCGGCCCAGGCGTACATCCGGTCCGGCAAGTGGTCGAAGAAGGTGATTATGACGAAGGAGATCCGCAGTAGTGATCTCCTCACGTCGAACGCCGCGTACGAGATCGGCTATTTGTCGATCAAGTACCTCGTCTCGAAGTACGGCCTGGAGAACATGCTCACGTTCTGGGGCGATGTCGAGCAGAAGGCGATGTCGCCGGAGACCGCGTCGACGCAGGTGTTCAAGACATCTTGGACGACCGTCAACGCGAACGCGGCTTCGTACATCAAGCACACCGTCGGGGCATAGTCCCAGCAAGTAGGCGGTTGGTCCCATTTCACGAGACACGCGAGGGCGCCGGTGGATAGTCCACCGGCGCCCGTACGCTATGAGCATGCGCCAAGAGTGGCACCGTTTCCGCAACCCGGGCCTTGATATCGGGCACCCGACCGACGCCGCCGAAATCGAAGCCCTTGGCCTCGATGTGTGGCGCACGCTGCGGCGTGAACAGATGCCGCCGTGGGCGGACATGGACGAGGTCGCCGACGTCTGCAACGTGCTGTCGACCGTGCCGACCATCGTCGCGCCGTACGAGGTCGACGAACTGCGGCAGCGTCTCGCGCTCGTCTGCGAGGGCAAGGCATTCATGCTGCAGGGCGGCGACTGCGCCGAGACGTTCGCGGACAACACCGAAGCTCACCTGCTCGCGAACGCGCGCACGCTGCTGCAGATGGCCGTGGTGCTGACGTACGGGGCGAGCCTTCCGGTGATCAAGGTGGCCCGCGTGGCCGGTCAGTTCACGAAGCCGCGTACGTCGGCACTGGACTCGCTCGGCCTCCCGGCGTACCGCGGCGACATGATCAATTCGCTGGAGCCGACCGAGGCGGCCCGCGTCGCCGATCCGCAGCGAATGATCCGGGCGTACGCGAACGCGTCCAGCGCGATGAACATGCTCCGCGCGTACCTCGGCGGCGGCATGGCCGATCTGCACGCCGTCCACGACTGGAACAAGGGCTTCGTCACGACGTCCCGGGCCGGTGAACGTTATGAGGCGCTCGCGCAGGAGATCGAACGTGCGCTGGCGTTCATCCGTGCGTGTGGCATGACCGAGGACGCGGCTCTTCGTACCGCGACGCTCTACTGCTCGCACGAGGCGCTCGCGATCGAGTACGACCGCGCGCTCACTCGCGTGGCAGACGGCAAGGCGTACGGGCTGTCCGGGCATTTCCTCTGGGTCGGCGAGCGGACCCGGCAACTCGACGGCGCACACATCGACTTCGCATCGCGTCTCGCGAATCCGATCGGCGTGAAGATCGGCCCGGAAACGTCTCCGGACACCGCGATCCAGCTGTGCGAGAAGCTCAACCCGGAAAACATCCCGGGCAAGCTGACGCTGGTCAGCCGGATGGGCAACAAGAAGGTCCGCGACGTGCTGCCCGCGATCGTGGAGAAGGTCACCGCGTCCGGCGCCAAGGTGGTGTGGCAGTGCGACCCGATGCACGGCAACACGCACGAGTCGTCGAACGGGTACAAGACCCGGCACTTCGACCGGATCGTCGATGAGGTGCTCGGATACTTCGAGGTGCACCGCGAACTCGGTACCCACCCGGGCGGCATGCACGTCGAGCTGACCGGTGAGGACGTGACCGAGTGCCTCGGCGGCGCACAGGCGATCGAGGACGCCGATCTGCCCGGCCGGTACGAGACCGCGTGCGACCCTCGCCTGAACACCCAACAGTCGGTCGAGCTAGCGTTCCTCGTAGCCGAAATGCTGCGAGGCTGACCCTGATCCTCCGCGACGTTCAAGTTGATCCTGGAGTTAGTTGTCGCCCGCCGCGGTAGCGGCAAATGCACCGAGTCGGCGTGTACGTCTATCTCTGACTCTAGGATCAACTTTGATGGGAAGACTCACCATGGTCGTTGACGTCCGGTCGGACACCGTTACCCGCCCGAGTGAAGCGATGCGAGCGGCGATGGCGACCGCTGCCGTCGGCGACGACGTGTACGGCGAAGATCCGACGATCAACGAACTCCAGGCGTACGTCGCCGATCTCTTCGGTCACGAGGCTGCCCTCTTCGCGCCGACCGGTTCGATGGCCAACCAGATCGCACTGCAGCTCAACGTCGCCCCCGCGTCCGAGATGCTCTGCGACGCGGACGCGCACATCGTCAACTACGAGATCGGCGCCGCGGCCGCGATCGGCGGCATCTCCTCCCGTACGTGGCCGCCCTCCGGTGCGAACATCGACGTTGATCAGGTTGCGTCGATGATTCACACGGCCGGGTATCACGCGGTCGAGACGAAGGCGATCGCGATCGAGCAGACGCACAACAAGGCAGGTGGCGCCGTCATCCCGCTCGCGACGCTGCGGCGGCTGCGGGAGATCGCGGACGCGGACGGCATCGCGATGCACTGCGACGGTGCCCGAATCTGGCATGCGCATGTGGCCGATGGCGTCGCGCTTCGCGACTACGGTGCGCTGTTCGAGACGATGTCGGTGTGCTTGTCGAAGGGGCTCGGCGCACCGGTCGGCTCGTTGGTGGTCGGCAGCGCCGAGAAGATCGAGAAGGCATGGTGGCTGCGCAAACGAATGGGTGGCGGGATGCGCCAAGCCGGTATCCTGGCCGCTGCCGGCCTGTACGCGCTGCGGCACAACATCGACCGGCTCACCGTCGATCATGAGCGTGCCCGACGGTTGGCGGAAGCACTCGCGCCGTTCGGCGTCGTCGACGTTGATGGCGTACGTACGAACATCGTGTCGATCGACCTGTCGAAGTCGTCGTGGGACGCGCCCGGCCTTGTCACTGCAGCAGCCGAGCAGGACGTCCGAATCTCCGCGATGGACCGCAATCTCGGCCGCGTCGTCTTCCACTTGGACGTTGACGACGACGGTGCCGCTCGCGTCACGGAGGTCCTCACCGGCCTTCTCGGCGGCGCACGCTAGCCCGAAGTTGATCCTGGAGTCAGAGATAGACGTACACGCCGACTCGGTGCATTTGCCGCTACCGCGGCGGGCGACAACTAACTCCAGGATCAACTAGGTCTTGGGGCGGGGAGCCGCGGCCTGGGCAGGGGCGGCGAAGCGGAATAGGCGGAGGCTGTTGAGGACTACGAAGATGCTGGATGCGGCCATGGCGGCGGCGGCCAGCACCGGCGTGACCAGCCCGAGTGCCGCTAGTGGAATCGCGGCCACGTTGTAGGCGAACGCCCAGAACAGGTTTGCCCGGATCGTGTTCAACGTCGCTCGTGCCAACCTGACCGCCGTCGGAACGCCGGCGAGATCGCCGCGTACGAGCGTGAGGTCGCCGGCCTCGATCGCGGCATCCGTGCCAGTGCCGAGCGCGATGCCCAGGTCGGCCGTTGCCAGCGCCGGTGCGTCGTTCACGCCGTCGCCGACCATCGCCACGGTTCGGCCTTCGGATTGCAGACGGCGTACGACGTCGACCTTCCCGTCCGGCATGACCTCGGCGATCACGTCGTCGATGCCGACCTGCCCGGCGATCGCGCGCGCGGCCGCCCACGAGTCGCCGGTCAGCAGCACCGGACGCAGGCCGAGCGCGCGCAGGCGAGATACCGCCGCCGCCGCCTCCGGTTTCGGCTCGTCCGCGACGACGAGCACGCCGTGTGCACGGCCGTCGACCGAAACCACCACGCCGGTACGCCCAGCCGAAGCCGCACCGTCGATCGCCGCACGCAGGGTTGCCGGTATCTCGATCCCACGCGACTCGAGTAGCCGCGGTCGCCCGATGACGACGTCGGATCCGTCGACGAGGCCACGTGCGCCGAGTCCCGGCAGAGCCTCGAACGCGGACACCGCCGGCAGCTCGCCGCAACGCTCCGCAGCGGCACGCGCGATCGCCTGCCCGATCGGATGTTCGGACGCATGCTCGACGGCGCCGGCAATGCGAAGCAGGGATTCGCCCGACAGATCGGGCTCGCCCGAGGCGATGATATCGACGAGGCTCATCACGCCGGTTGTCACGGTTCCGGTCTTGTCCAGCACGATCGTGTCGATCCGGCGCGTCGATTCGAGCACTTGCGGACCCTTGATCAGGATGCCGAGTTGGGCGCCACGACCCGTACCGACCAGGAGCGCGGTCGGAGTCGCGAGGCCGAGTGCGCAGGGGCACGCGACGATCAGTACGGCGATGCCGGCGGTGATCGCCGCGGCCGTACCGAATCCGAGCGCAAGCCACGTGGCAAACACGACGACCGCGATGCCGATCACGACCGGAACGAAGACCGCGGCAACTCGATCCGCCAATCGCTGTACGGCAGCCTTGCCGGATTGGGCATCGGCGACGAGTCGTGCCATCCGGGCGAGCTGGGTCTGATTGCCGACCCGCGTCGCCCGTACGGTCAGGAGGCCGCCGTGGTTGACGGTGCCGCCGATAACCGAGTCACCCTCGACCACGTCCACCGGTACGGATTCGCCGGTCACCATGCTGGCGTCGATCGCGCCGAAACCGCTGACGACGATGCCGTCGGTGGCGATGTGCTCGGCTGGCCGTACGAGAAATTGGTCGTTGACCTGGAGAGTTCCGACCGGAACTCGCTCCTCTCGGCCATCGCGCAGCAGGGTCGCGTCTTTCGCCCCGAGATCGAGCAGCGTACGTAGGGCGGAACCGGCCCGGCGCTTGGCACGCGTCTCGATGAGCCGACCGATCAGCAGGAACGTGGTGAGCGCGGCGCCGACCTCGAAGTACAGGTCTCCGCTCGCCGAACCGTGCGGTGCGAGCAGGCGGACGTCCATCCGCATGCCCGTCGTTCCGGCGGTGCCGAGGAATAACGCGTAGAGGCTCCAGCCGTACGAGGCGAGCACGCCGAGCGAGACCAGCGTGTCCATGGTCGCGGCGCCATGCCGCAGATTCGTCCACGCGGCTCGGTGGAACGGCCACGCGCACCATGTCACAACCGGTGTGGCCAGCGCGAGCGCGAACCACTGCCAGTAGTCGAACTGCAGCGCCGGAATCATCGCGATAACCAACAGCGGCACCGTGAGGAGAGCGCTGACCACGACGCGCGGCAGTGGATCGCGAACTTCTTCGGCCGGTTCGAGCGATGCCGTGTATCCGGTGGCGGTGACGGTCGCGATCAGATCGTCGACCGTGACGGTAGGCGGCGCCGAGACGCGCGCGGTGGCGGTCGCGAAGTTCACCGTGGCGGCCACGCCCGGCATGCGATTGAGTTTGCGTTCCACTCGGTTGGCGCACGTCGCGCAGGTCATGCCGCCGATGGTGAGATCGAGGACCATCAGCTCACCAGCGCGTAACCGGCCTCGTCGATCGCGGCCCGCAGTGCGTCGATGTCGATTGCGTCATCGCTCGTCACCGTGACGGCTCCGGACGGCAGGTCGATCGCGACCGCAGCGACGCGGGGGAGCGCCGCCACCTCGGATGTGACCGCCTGCACGCAGTGCTCACAGGTCATCCCAGCAACGGTGTACGTATTCGTGATCATTGGAGTCCTCATCTTCAGGAGCGAACGAGACGCGCGATCGCCGCGCTGGCTTCCTTGACCTTCGCGTCGGCCTCGTCGCCGCCTTCGCGCGCGGCGTGCACAACACATGTGCGCAAGTGCTCGTCGAGCAGGGCAAGCGAGAACGACTGCAGCGCGCTCGTCGCGGCCGAGACCTGCGTCAGCACATCGATGCAGTACTTATCCTCGTCGATCATGCGTTGTAAGCCGCGGATCTGACCCTCGACGCGGCGCAGCCGAGCAAGGTAGTCCGCCTTCGCATCCGTGTAAGCAGCCATGACCGATAGCCTACCCCCCTAGGGTATCCGGCTACCACGGAAACGTGTCGGCCACCACTTTCAAGATGATCACGAGCGCGACCACGGTCGTCAGGCTCCCGATGATCACCGCGGAAAGACAACCCCAGCCGATCTGGCGTGGTGGTGGCGCTTCGTCGTCACTCCAGGGGTCTACCGGCATACCAAAAACCCTGAGTGGGTACGGAACGTGAACGCTCCATCGCGAGCGATGACCTCTTCGACGATCCGGCGAACCGGCGGCAGGACGGATTCGGGGGAGTTGTAGAACGACCGGGTCGAATCGATGAATGCGACGACCGGTTCGGGAATTGGCACGGTGACGACCGACTCGAGATCCAACCGTTGCACGGTCGCGAACTGCTCTCGTACGAGCGATTCAGCCAGGTCCAGGTTGAACGCGTTCGACGGGCCGATGCCGGGAATGGTCGCGCCGACTTCGGCGGCCGCCTGCGCATGCACCGCCCGGAGTGCGGACTTGTCATCCGCCGAATTCGTGGAGATCACCACGGTCCCGCCCGGTCGCAGTACGCGCCGGATCTCGGTGATCGCGGCCACCGGGTTCGGGACGTGGTAAAGCATGTGCAGCGCGATCGCGGCGCCGAACGTTCCATCCGGAAACGGCAGTGCGGTCGCGTCCGCCACGGTGTTCGGCGCACCGCCGGCGGCGGCCATGCCGGCCGACAGGTCGGCCGCGACCACCAGGTCATCGGGGTGCTCGGCGCGCAGCATCCGGGCGTACGCACCGGCGCCACAGCCGACATCGAGGAACGGCCCGGCGATGCCGTCGAGGAATGCACGCACATGGACGCGTAGATCGTGCCGAGGCTCCTGGTAGTCGTACACGGCGATGCGTGTCTTGAGCTTCGTCGGGTCGGCGTACATCGCCGTCCGCAGCGTCGTGCGGTCCGTGTAGAGGGGCGGCGGTTCGGACGTCATAGCGCCCAACGCTAACCCACGAGGGTCAGGAGGCTTCGGGGTGCTTCGTCACGTTCTGCAGGTACAGCTGCTCACCCAGCGACTCGATCAGGCCGATCTGGGTCTCCAGGTAGTCGATGTGGTGTTCCTCGTCCGAGAGGATGTCCTCGAAGATCTTGCAGGACGTGATGTCACCAACCGAGCGCATGTATTCGGCGCCGCGGCGCAGCCGATCGACCGCTTCGACCTCGACCAGCATGTCGCAGCGGAACTGCTCCGGCACGGTCTCACCGATGCGGAGCGGGAACAGCTTCTGGTAGTTCGGGAGCCCTTCGAGGAACAGGATCCGATCGGTCAGCGTCTCCGCGTGCCGCATCTCGTCGATCGACTCGGCCCGAGTGTGCGACGCGAGCGTCGAGTAGCCCCAGTTTTCCTGCATGCGCGCGTGCAGAAAGTATTGGTTGATCGCGGTCAATTCCGCCGTCAACTGCTCATTCAAGAATTCGATTACTCGCGTGTCGCCCTGCATGGCGAACAGCTTATGCCTTTATGTCGGAAACCTCGGCGCATGCCACGCTAAATGGACACTCCGCCTCGCTTACGCCGCCAGCGGGGTCAATTCTTCGGCAGATTCCTCGTCGATCAGTTCGCAGATGCGGTCGAGGCAGCTGCCGCATCCGGTCCCGGCGCCACATGCGTCGCCGACCGACTCTTCAGTCCGCGCTCCGCAGCGAATCGCCATTCGCACGTCGCACTCACGAACGCGTTCACAGATGCAGGCGTACATCGTTTGCGGACCTCCGGCGGTTAGGCTGACCTTCGTAAGGTTGACCTAACCTACACCGTATCGCAAGCCCCTTGTGGGGTCGATCACAAGTCACTCAGACATGCTGCGAAGTGCGAGGATGTCCTTCGCGTGGCCGGCCGGACCGTCGCTCGGCGTCTCCACCACAACCGGTACGCCGACCGTTGCCGGGTGCCCGAACAGTTCCCGGAACGCGTCGAATCCGATCTGCCCCTGACCGATCGATTCGTGCCGGTCGCGTACCGAACCTCGTGCGTCTTTCGAATCGTTCGCGTGTACGAGCGCGAGCCGATCGGCACCGACCGTGGCGACAAGCGTATCCAGCGCCTCGGTCATGCCACCAGGGGAAGCGAGGTCATGCCCGGCCGCCCATGCGTGGCATGTGTCGAGACACACGCCGAGCCACGGGTGCCGGTCCACCGCGTCGAAGTACGCGCCCAGATCTTCGACCCGAGCCGCCATCGACCGGCCGCCGCCGGCGCTCGGCTCGACCAGAAGCTTCGGATGGCCGGCCGCCATCGCGGCGTCCAGCAGCGGAAACAGCACTTCGCGCAGTTGCCGGTACGCCTGCGGAGCATGATCGGCGTCGACCGCACTGCCGGCGTGGAACACGACACCACGCGCTCCGATCGCGGCCGCCCGCATGATCGAGTGCGACAGCGTCTCGGCGGACTTCGTGACCGTCGCCTCGGTCGGTGAGCCGAGGTTCACCAAAAGCGACGCGTGTACGAACGACGGAATACCCCGGGTGTCGCAGCCCTCCCGGAACGCCGCGTCCGCGTCGGGATCACCCGCGGACAGTGCCCAGCCGCGCGGGTTGCCCACGTAGACCTGCACCGCCTCGGACCCGGTGGCGTCGATGTACGGGAGCGCCGCCTTGGCCAGGCCGCCCGCTACCGGCGCGTGCGCTCCGATCCGGCTCAGGGGCCCATCCAGATCTGGACGGTCGAGCCCTGCGGCGCGTTCTGACCAAACGCAGGATTCTGGTTGCGCACCTGGCCACCGGGGAAGTCGAACACCTCGACCACGACGAAGCCGGCCTGCTGGAGAACCTGCTGCGCCTGCTGCAGGTTGTAGCCAAGGTTGGACACGTTCGGCACCGGTACGACCGGTGGTCCGGAACTCACCGTCAGCGTGATCTGCTCGTTCTTTGTCGCACCCGTACCGTCCGGCAGGCTCTGCGAGATCACCTGGTTCAGCAGCACCGTGGCGCTCTGCTTCTGGATCTCCGCGACCTGCAGACCGAGTCCGGTCAGCGTGGCGTTGGCCTCGTTGTAGTCGTGGCCGACCACGTTCGGGACGGTGATCGGCGCGCGGCCCTTGCTCACCGTCACGGTCACGACCGTGTTCGGGTATTGGACCGTACCGGCGGCCGGATCCATCTTGATGACGATGCCGGGCGGGTTGTCGTTGTCGTACGCGTCGACGCGCTGCACCTTCATTTTGATCTTGGTGGTGAGATCCTGGAAGGCGAGATCGTATTGAGAACCGACCTCGTTCGGTAGCGCGTAGCGCTCCGGGCCCTTCGACAGCGTGAGCGTGAGCACGCCGTTCTTGCGGATCTTGCCGTTGGCGGACGGGCTCTGCTTGAGCACCGAGCCGTCCTTGACGGTCGGTGAGAACGCCGCGGCTGTGTACTGCACCTTGAAGCCGTCCTTGGTCGCGAGCGCCACGGCCTGCGCCTTCGTCTGGCCCACCACCGAGGGTGCCGAGGTGTAGCGACCGAACCCGAAGTACCAGCCGGTGAGCGAAATCAGCAGCGCGAGTACGGCAAGCGTCGCGTAGAACGTCCGGCGGCCGTTCGGGCGAGACATGAACTGCCCGAACCAGACCGCGGCCGGAGAGCCCGCGATGCCGCCGGTACGCGCCGATACCGTACGCCCGGCCGGGACGGCGCGCCGACGGCCGGGAACCGGCCGCTCGTCCACCCGGGCATCGGCCCGGGAAGATGGCAGCTTTGACCACGACGGGCGTTCGTCTGACGAGTGCGTGGGCGTCGACCGGGTGGGCCGTGTGGCGGCGGTGGCGGCGATCGTGTCCACCAGCATCGTCGGCGCGGCCACCGGACCCTGCCAGGAGGAGTTCGCCTCGATCGAATCCTGAGCGGCCTGTACCGCGGCAAGCATCGCGCCCGCGTCGGCCGGTCGGCCGATCCGGGTCGCGGCTGGTCGCCGACAGCACGAGGCCGTCGAGCTCCGGCGGCAGTCCCGGAACGAACCGCGACGGCGCCGGAACGTCCTGGTCGACGTGCTGCCAGGCGACCTCGATCGGCCGGTCGCCGTCGTACGGCACCCGGCCGGTGAGCATCTCGAACAGCACGATGCCGACCGAGTAGACGTCGGTGCGCGGATCGGCGCGGCCGTCGGTGACCAGTTCCGGCGCGACGTACGCGACGGTCGCGAGCAGGTGACCGTCGCCGTCGTCGGCGCTCGCTTCGACCGCCCGGGCCAGCCCGAAGTCGGCGACCTTGACGACGGCGTCGATCAGGCTCGCCGCCGCCCGGCGCCTCGGCGACCAGCACGTTCTCCGGCTTCACGTCGCGGTGTACGAGGCCGGCGCGGTGAGCGGCGCGCAATCGCGGCGAGCATCTGCTCCATGATGGCGAGCGCGTCGGCCGGGCTCAGCCGGCGGCGCTCGGTCGAGCAGCTCGCGCAGCGTGCGACCGCGCACGTACTCCATCACCAGGTACGGCAGGCCCTCGTGGCGGCCCTGGTCGTAGACGGCGACGATGTTCGGGTGGGTCAGTCGGGCGATCGTCTTCGCCTCGTCGGTGAACCGGTCGACGAAGCGCGGATCGTGGCCTGACCAGGGTGGATGATCTTCAGCGCGACCGTGCGCTCCAGCCGCTCGTCGACGGCGGTGTAGACGGTCGCCATGCCTCCGCGCGCGACCCGGCGTCCGGACGCGGTAGCGCCCGTCGACGAGCGCTCCGATGAGATTGTCGGCGACCATGGTATCCATCGGCAGGCAGTCTAAGCGCCCGCGGTCGAGATCGTCGAGGATGACCACCCGCCGCGCTCGGCACCTGCGGTACCGCCGGTCGCCACGGCATCCCGAGCGGCGCTCGGCGCTTCGGAATCGGTGGCCGACGGCGACGGGCTCTCGGAGGGCGATGGGTCGCTTGACGTGGGCGGATCTGACGGCGTCTCGGATTCCGACGGCGACGGCGACGCCGACGGATGGGGAGCGTGGGTCGGGCCGGCCGCGGATGTGGTCGGCGAAGATGTGGCACGGTGTGTCGTCGGCGTGTTGCCGACGCCGGTGGCGGTCCGCCCGGCCACGCCCGCCGGTCGACCGCTGTCGAGACCCGTCGATGCGGGAGCGGGCAATGGCGTCGGCGACGAGTTCGGCGGCGTGGACGGAGATGAGCTCCGCACGACGCCGGGAGTGGCCGGCCACGACGGGCCCGGACCTCCGACGGCGGACCCAAGCAGCCATCCGCCGAGGCCGTCGGCCAGCGCAAAGTAGGTGCCGGCGACGCCGATCAACGCGAGGCTCGCGATCCCGGCCGCGATCAAGGCGCGTCGCGGTCGACGTACATAGGCCGAATATTCCGGGTACGCGTCGTCCGACCGTCGTGTCAAGCTGCGAAACCTCGTGCGGACGTCGTACCCGAGCGAGCGCATCGTCGCGCTGACCTCCCGCCGTACGGTGGCTCCGACGCTCATGCGACGGCCCGGCCGGGACGCGTTTCCGACCTATCTTGCCGACCTCGGGTACCGACGTGGGAAAGTGGACGCGTGAGTGAATCTGTGTCCACGACCGGCGTTGTCGAGCCGGCCGAGTGGCTGACCCTCCCCGACATCGCCGAACGCTTCGACGCCAAGATCACGACCATCCGCCAGATGGTTCGCGACCATTCGCTTCTGGCCGTACGCCGTGACGGTGTCCTACGCGTCCCGTCCGAGTTCATTGCGAATGACACGGTTCGCAAGCACCTCCCCGGCGTACTGAACTTGTTGTTCGACGCTGGGTACAACGACGAAGAGGCGATGCGGTGGCTGTTCACCGACGACCCGTCGCTGCCCGGAACGCCTGCGACGGCGCTCGCCGGCCCGAAGGCGACCGAGGTCAAGCGGCGCGCTCAGGCCCTCGGCTTCTGACCGACGTCGTCTCCCATCGATGCGCCACCTGACGTACGTCGCGGTACTGGTCGCGTGCCTGGCCGGCGCACTCTGGCTGGAGCCGGTGCTGCACGTCCACGTACTGCGGCGATGGCGGCGACTGCTCGTGACGCTCCTGGTCGTGGTGATCGCGTTCGGCGGCTGGGACGTCGCGGCGATCGCCGCCGGGCACTGGTCGTACGACGCCACCCAGATCCTCCCGGTACGCCTTCCCGGGCGCCTGCCGATCGAGGAGCTGCTGTTCTTCATTGTCGTACCTTTGTGCACTATTTGCGGATTTGAGGCCGTCCGTAGCGTGCTCCGGAGGCCGGCCGGCGACGAAGAGCCGGCGCCGTGACGTACACGTCGGCCGCCGCCTTGGGCGTGACGGTCGCGCTCGTGGTCGACCTCGTCGTACTCCGAACCCGCCTGGTTACCAGGGTGGTGTTCTGGTCGACGTACCCACTGATTTTGATCTTCCAGCTGATCGCGAACGGTGTGCTGACCGGTCGTGGCGTCGTCCGGTACGCACCCGGAGCGATCATCGGCTGGCGGATCGCGCACGCGCCGGTTGAAGACCTCGCGTTCGGATTCGCCCTCGTGCTGGTGACGCTTTCGGTCTGGGTCTGGCTGGGCCGACGCGGCCTGGACCGGACGCCGGTAGCGGGCGAACGGTGACCGCGCCGCGGACGGTTACCTCGCGCGCGCTACTGATCGCGGCGTCGATCGTGGTGGTCGCGTTACTCGCGGTGTTCGGCCTCAGCCGATGCGGTTCCGATTCGGTGGCCGACCGCAGCGCGTCGGTTCGCTCGGCGCCGGCGGCTACCGCAACGCCGAAATCCGGGCTGCCGACGATCGCCGCGGCCGATCTGCCGCCCGAGGCACGTGCGGTGCTGGCGGTGATCGACAAGGGCGGCCCGTACCGCTACAAGCAGGACAACACGGTCTTCAGCAACTTCGAAGGACTTCTGCCGAAGCAGGCGGCGAGCTACTACCACGAGTACACGGTGGTGACGCCCGGCTCACTGGATCGTGGTGAGCGACGGCTGATCGTCGGCCACAGCGGCGATGTCTACTACACCAGCGACCACTACGAGTCTTTTAGGCAGGTGATCCGATGAGCGACTATCTGAGCGAGCTGACCACGGGCGCGCTTCCACCCGGCCGTTACCGGCTCTCCACGCCGGCGCCGGTACGCGGAGTCCGCGACGAGCTGACCGCCGAGGGTTGGGTGATGCGGATCGTGGACGGCGGGGTCATGGTCGATCGGGCGGCGCTCTTCGACGAGTTCGCCGTGGCGCTGGACTTCCCGGATTGGAACGGCCGCAATTGGGATGCGTTCGCGGACAGCCTTCGTGACCTGTCCTGGCTGCCGCAGGAGCCGATCGCACTGCTGTGGCTGCGCTTCGGCGCCGTCGATCCGGATCTCGCCGATGGTGCCGGGCGCGTCATCGATGCCGCGATCGCCGACCGGATCGCGGCCGACTTGCCGGCCTTGGCCGTGATTTACCCGGCGTCGGCCGGATCGTCCTCCACGGTCGAGCCGCGGCTTCGACCCGTCAGCTAGAACGTCAGCGGTTGCGGCGGACCGCGGCTTCGACCAGCTCGCTGAGCACTTCGTCGGCGCCGTTCGCGAGCGGAATCTTGGTGAGTGCGGTGAGCGCGGTGTCGGTCAGGTCGGCGATGCGGTGCTCGGTACGGCGCAGCGCCCCCGAGGACGTGATGATCGCGCGGAATCGATCCACGCCGTCGTCGTCCAGCGCCGGGTTGCCGAGGTCGCTCCGCATGGCGTCCGCTTCGGCCGGCTCGGCCAGTGCAAACGCGGTCGCGACCAGGTACGTGTGCTTGCCTTCTCGGATGTCGTCGCCGGCCGGCTTCCCGGTCTCGCCGGGATCACCGAACACCCCGAGTACGTCGTCGCGCAACTGGAAAGCCTCACCGAGCGCCAGACCGTAGGTCGAATAGATCGACTCGATGTCCGGACCCGCGTCGGCCAGCGCGGCACCGATCAGCAGCGGCCGTTCCACGGTGTATTTCGCCGACTTGAACGTCGCAATCTTGCTCGCTCGCTCGATCGAGGTGTCGTCGGTGACCGAAGCCAGCACGTCGAGGTACTGGCCGACCATCACCTCGGTACGCATTTCGTCGAAGATCGGCCGCGCTCGAGCCAGCGAGGTCGGATCCACCCCGGCGCTGTGCAGCATCTCGTCGGACCAGACGAGGCACAGATCACCGGCGAGGATCGCCGCGTTCTCGCCAAATCTCGACGCGACGCCGTGCCATCCACCCTGGCGATGATGCGCTTCGAACAGCCGGTGCACGGCCGGGCGACCGCGCCGGGTGTCGGACGCGTCCATCACGTCGTCGTGGATCAGCGCGCTCGCCTGGACGAGTTCGAGCGAGGCGAGCGCGGTCACGATGTCGTCCCGGTCGGCGCCGCCGGCGCCGCGGTATCCCCAGTACGCGAACGCCGGTCGCATCCGCTTACCGTCGCCGAGTACGAGCGAGTCGATCGAGGCCGCTACCGGTGCCAGCGCCGCGTCGATCCGTGCGAGGCGCTCGCGCTGCCGTCCGAGGAACGCGGCGAGCGCGACCTCGACCCGTGTTCGCAGCTCAGCTCGGTCCATCGGAGTTTGACTCACGACTGGACCGTAACCGGTCACGCAGGCTGCCCGGCGGCCGGGCACGCCGATGGACGCCCAGGCCGGGCCGCCAATCCAGCGGCGGAGGCGACCGTAGCTGGATCCCACCGCCGGGCGTCGCCACCGCATAAGCCACGATCAGCCGCCACGGCCACGACGGCACCGCCGTCCGCGAACGCCGAGGCGCGACATCTGCGAGTCGCCGATCCTTCGAATGGGCCACGGCTCGTTCGAGATCGGCCAGCGGCACGTCGAGCACCACGCTCAAACACGCCAACCAGTACGGCGAAGGGATGCGCTCCCCGCGCTCCCATCGCGAGATCTCGTGCCGGCTGACGGTCGCCACGCCGGCCATCGCGCACAACTGTTCGGCCAGCCGTTGTTGGGACCGGGCCCGTGCGTGCCGGGACCGGACCAGCAGCCGGCCGAGGCCGATGGTCTCCGAAACTTCGGTCGATGCGGTCATCGCGTGCCTTTCTTGTCGACCCGCCGACGGACGGTGCCGAACCGGCCCATCCGTCGGCGGGTGCCATCACGCTGGCCGATCCCCGTCGGGTGCGAAGGCACCCGTTGGCCAACGTGATTCGCACATAGGTTCTAACCGTTGGGTACGACGACTTTGGGTGCCGCGACACGCCGAAGTCGCGACACGCCGTAAGTAATGGCCCCCCTTCTGGCCCCTCCCAAGCGGCCGCGATTGCGGAAGGCTCGTTTCCATCGCGCCCGCCGATCGACGGCACCGGCGAAATCACCCGAGAATCGAGAAGCCGATGCCGCTGGAAGAGCCGCCTTCCTGGGTCGTCAACACCACGCTCTGGCGCCTCGCCACGTGCGTTCTGCGTGACCACGCCGTCGCTGGTACGGGCGTGATTACGGTGTGCGTCCGGTGCCGCGACGATTGGCCTTGCACCTGCCGTACGCTCGCCGAACGCGCGCTTGCCGATGCCGGTCGGCCGCCTGGCCCGCGCCGGGTGCGTAACCAGGAATACGTCGATCTGCTGCGCTCGCGGCAGGCCGTCCGGCAAGGCGACGACCCATAGGCTGAGACTTCGTCGTGGTGCTGGACGGATGTCCGGATATCCTCATCGTGTGGCTCTCGGACTCCCTTCAGTGATGCCCGGTGTGCGCGCGTACATCGGCGACCTTGTGCGGGCACCCGGGGTGACGTTCTCGTTCGAGTTCTCGCCGCCCAAGGACGCGGCTGCAGAGACGCAGCTGTGGCAGACCGTCCGCGAGCTTGAGCCGCTCGGCCCATCGTTCGTCTCGATCACGTACGGTGCCGGTGGCTCGACCCGCGACACCACGGTCTCCTCTACCGAGCGCATCGCAACCGAGACGACGCTGCTGCCGATGGCGCACATCACGGCGGTCAACCACTCGGTCGCCGAGCTGCGGAATCTGATCGGCCGGCTCGCGGCCGCCGACGTACGCAACGTTCTCGTGGTGCGTGGCGACCCGCCCGGCGACCCGAACGGTGAGTGGATCCGGCACGAATCCGGTGTCACGTACGCTTCCGACCTGGTTCGGCTGGTGAAGGAGTCCGGCGACTTCAGCGTCGGCGTGGCCGCGTTCCCGTACAAGCACCCGCGCTCGCCCGACATCGAATCGGACACTCGGTATTTCATCGAGAAGTGCCGGGCCGGTGCGGACTTCGCGATCACCCAGATGTTCTTCGACGCCGACGATTACCTCCGGCTGCGCGATCGCGTCGCAGCCGCCGGTTGCGCGACGCCGATCGTGGCCGGCGTGATGCCGATCACCGCGTACGGCCAGATCATGCGATGCTCTCAACTGTCCGGCGCGCCGTTCCCTCCGGCGCTCGCGGCACAGTTCGAAGAGATCAAGGACGACCCCGACGCGGTACGCCGCCTCGGCATGGAGCAGATGGGCACGATGTGCCGAACGCTTCTGACCGAAGGCGTACCCGGCATCCACTTCATCACGATGAACAAGTCGACGGCCACGCGCGAGCTGTGGCGCGATCTGGCCACCACCCCCCTCGGGCCGGGTCACCGCTAGGCCGTTACGCCGCACACCCGTCCGCGCTTGAGGGAGCCGTGGGACATGTCAGGTCGCGAGCAGTTGCCGAACTGGGATCAGTACGCGACCAGATGGACCGCGCTGCACGGCGGCATCGATCCCCGTCGAGCCCGTCCGACCGTCGGTGCCTGGCTCCACTTCGGCTACATCCTCGCGAAGGGCTGCGCCCGGATCCGGATCAAGCCGTCCATGGTTACGTTTGCCGGCTTGGTGGCCTGCCTGCTCGTACCGGCGCTGGTCGGGTCCGGTCACGGTGCCGGCGGTCGGTTTCTGGCGGCCGGCTTGGTCGTGTTCGCGGCCGTGACCGACACCGTTGACGGCGCGCTCGCGGTCGTGACGTCACACGCCACGAAGCTCGGATACGTCTACGACGCGGTCGTCGATCGAATCGGTGAACTCTGCTGGTTGATCGCGCTGTGGCGGATCGGTGTCCCGGCGTATCTCGCGCTCATCGCCGGAGCGATGTCCTGGTTGCACGAATACACCCGAGCACGTGCGAACGCGGCCGGCATGCGAGAGATTGGGGCGGCCACGCTCGGCGAACGTCCGACCCGCGTCCTGTTGACGTTCATTGGCATCGCGCTCGCCGGTCTGATCGGCCTCGGGAGCCACGAGATGCCGACCGGCGTCGCGACGTTCGTGGTCGCGGTCTGGGCGGTGCTCGCGGTGATCGGTTTCATGCAGCTGTTCGCGAGCATCCATCGCGCGCTGGCCGGCCGGAATTGGCCGATGTGGCAGTCCGCCGCGCCGCCGTCACCGCCGCAGGCTCCGTCGCCCACGACGACGACCAGCACCGACGACGAGTTCGCACGACTTTCGTCGATGCCGCCGACCACAACGATCTACACATCCGAATCCGCCAAATCCATCGCCGCCGCACCGGATCCCGCCCCCAGCGCCGACGCCGACACCAGCGCCGACGCCCCAGTTGATCCTGGAGTTAGTTGACAACTGCTGCGACAGCAGCAAATGCTGCAGAGCGACGGCGTGTCGTACTGACAACTCCAGGATCAACTTGGTTTTGGGGGGTGTTCGAGCGTGGTCAGCCAGCCTTGAACGAGTCGTGCGAAGATTTCCGGACGCTCTAAGGCCACGTAGTGTCCTGCTCCGGCCACGACGGTGAACGTGGCGTTCGGCAGATTCCGGAGCGAGCGAAACTGATCGTTGAACCCGCCGATGTGGTCGTTGCGGCCGGCGATGATGCACGCCGGACCGTCAAACCTGACTTCGGCCTCCTCATCGGACAGTTGGTAGCCGGTCGACCGCAGCCGCGTCAGGTAATCGGCGTCGCCGGTGTCGGCCGCCGCGACCACCGCCGCCACTCGCGCTGCGACGTCCGCGTCGGGCTCGCCGAGCGCATTGCGAAGATGACTACGCAAATCCGGCGGTACGCCGTCCAGCCACGGCCCATCCGGGAGTTCGCTGCCCGTACCGGCCAGATCTCGTTCCTCGAATTTGATTCTCGTGCCATGGCAAATGAGCAGTAGCGCCGCGACCGGAAACCGGCGAGCGACGCCGGCCGCGAGATATCCGCCGTACGAGCATCCGCCGAGCACCGCCGAGGGGTGGCGGCCGACGAGTTCGCCGAGCATGTCCACAATGTCGTCCGAGGTGTCCGGTCCGGCCGGCGAGGAGCCGACGCCCGGAAGGTCGACGTAGATCCGCTGAAAGCCGTCCAAATCCAACGGTTCGAATGCGGCCATCATCGCGGTGTGGTCGAGGCTGAACCAGGGCAGCAGGATGAGTGGGCGGCCGGAACCGCGTATGTCGGTGGCGAGCGTCATCGGTTGTCGCGCCCGAGAATCGCGAACGGACGTTCGTCGCCGGGGAAGTAGAAGTGCCGCAGCAGGTCGACGAATTGGAATCGCCGGTACAGGCGCCAGGCTCGCGATTTCTGTTCGTCCGCCTCGGGTGTGGACAGCAGCGTGCGCGTACCGACGGTCATCCGGGACAGCGACGACAGCTGGGACGCGCCGATGCCGTGACCCTGCGCGTACGGGGCGACGTGCAGCTCGACCACCTCGAAGCTGCCGGTCATCCACAGCTTTCGCATGTCGCGACTCAACGCCGAACTGACCTGGTCGTGCCACCACTGGCCGGTCGACGACGCGTACCCGTAGCCGAAACCCGCGAGCCGGCCGTTCTCGTCGATCGTCGCGACGGCGGCGAATCCGGCCCGCCCGACGTGCGTTGCCATGTATCCGCGGCGTGATTCGAGCATTTTCGGCCCGTAGTTCATCGCCTGTCCGTAGACGTCGACGACGTCGTCGAGGCGATTCAGGAAGTCATCCGGGCGCCAGGCGACGAGTCTCATGCCACCTCAGACGGCGTGCCGGCAGTGATGCGCACCAACTCGGCGTACGTCGTCGGGAACACCGCTTGCGCGATGCCGCCGGCGGCCCAGACCTCGTCGTACTGGCCGAGCGCGACGTCCACGAGCGTGCGGATCGGCTTGGGGTGCCCGATCGGGGCGACGCCGCCGATCGCCTGTCCGGTGTGCGTGAGCACGAAGTCGGGGGTAGCCCGGGCGAGGGATTCGACACCGAGCAGCTCGGCGACTTTGGCGGTGTCGACGCGGTGCGCGCCCGATGTCATGACCAGCACCGGTGAATCACCGGCCGCGAAGATGAGGGAGTTGGCGATCTGTCCGACTTCGATGTCGAGCGCGGCAGCCGCGGCGGCCGCGGTCTTGACCGCCTCCGGCAGGACCCGCACCGTGCTCGGCTCGCCCGCGCCGTCCAGCGCGTCGGCCGCGACGAGGGCGTCGGAGACCATGCGTACGTTGGGATGCATTCCCACATCTTGCCTGGCGTTCGGCCTTCGGGCGCGTCAATACGCCGGGATCATGGTCTCCGGCGCGTGATCTTGGCGGGATCGGCAGCCTCAAACGCGCGCATTCGGGCTCTCCGTAGCGCATTCGCGTCCTCACGCACCGATGTTTCTGCAGGTAAAGCGATGGTTGTTGCGGTCTTGTCGTACCCGAGGTTTACTGTACGAGTGTTCGATAGAACTTCTGTTCTAATTGATCGAAGGTTATGTCGAACATGCTTAGCGTGGAGATGCGTTCGCGGCGCATCGTCCACCTGAACCGGGCTCCGCGGCCTGGTTCTCAGTGCGGGTCCGTCGCCCGCCGTTCGCTGACCCCCCGGTCGGCGGGCGACGGACTCGCTGTCTAAGGGAGAGGACACGACCACGATGTACGGCGAAACAAACAACGTGACCGTGCTACAACCATCGAGCCGGCGCATTGCCGCCCGCGTCGACCGTTCCGACGCGCCGACCGTTCCGGCGCACGCGTTCCCGCACCGCTCCGCGTCGCAGTTGCTGGCGCTGGCCCGTCGGGACCTGGATGACGCCGTGTCGCAGCCGGTCGACGGCCTGCGCTACGCGACCGCGCATTTGGCGGGTCTCCGGGCCGCCGCTGCGGTCGTCGCCGCGCGTGCGAAGCCGGTTCCCAGCCCTCGAAGCAAGCTGACCAGCGTGTGGGACATGCTGTCGCTCGTAGCGCCGGCGCTGGGGGAGTGGGCCGGTTACTTCGCGGCCAGTGCGTCGAAGCGCGTGGCGGCCGAAGCCGGCATCCCACGCGTGGTGACCCGGCAGGAGGCTGACGACCTGGTGCAGGCGGCCGCAACGTTCATCGCAATCGTCGAGCGCGCGCTCGGCCACCTCGCGATGCCGGCCCTCCTGGACGACCTGGTGGCGTAGCTGCTTCTTCGCCACCGCGGGCCTGCAAATCGTTGGGAGTGAATTAATCTCCCGTTCCGCCGTACGCGATCCGGGTGCCGCTACATCTCGTCAATACTCCGGGCAATTCCCCGACCCGGAGGTTCCCGATGACCCCGATTTCCCGCCGGAAGCTTCTCGGCGCAGCCGCAGGTGGCGCCGCGCTGACAGCTCTCCCCGCCGGTCTGCGACTGGCCGCCGACGCGGCCGCTGCGGCGACCACTGGCACGATCACGGATGTCCAGCACGTGGTCATCCTGATGCAGGAGAACCGCAGCTTCGACCACTACTTCGGCACCCTGAAAGGCGTACGCGGGTTTGCCGACAAGAGCACAGTGACGATCTCCTCCACGGTCTCGGTTTTCAACCAACCGAACGGCAGCAAGAAGCAGTACCCGTGGCAGCTATCGGTGAACTCCGGTGGTGGCGGCGTATCGCAGGAGGAACTGGCGCAGTGTGATGGCTCGCTGGATCACGGATGGTCCACACAGCACACCGCGTGGGACAGCGGCAAGATGGACAAGTGGGTGTCGGCCAAGGGAAACGTCCGGACGCTCGGGTTCCTGAACCGGACCGATATCCCGTTCCACTATGCGCTGGCCGATGCGTACACGGTCTGCGACGCGTACCACTGCTCGATTCTGAGCGCGACCGGCCCGAACCGTACCTACCTGTGGTCCGGCTCGATCGATCCGGAAGGTACCCACGGCGGACCGGCTTATGACGGCGGCGACGAGTCGGGCCTGAGCTACACAACCTACGCGGAGACGCTGCAGAACGCGGGCGTGACGTGGAAGGTTTACCAGAACGCAAACGACAACTACGGCGACAACGGGCTGGCCTACTTCACCCAGTTCGTGAACGCGAAGGCCGGCAACCCGTTGCACGATCGCGGCATGGCCTCGGTACCGGCGACGACCGGTTCGACGATCACCGACATCGCCGCGGCGGTGCAGGCCGATGCCGCGAACGGGACGCTACCGCAGGTGTCGTGGATCGTCGCGCCGCAGGCGTTCTCCGAGCACCCGGACGCGCCGCCGAACGACGGCGCGCACTTCGTGAACCTGATCATCCAGGCTCTGGCGGCGACGCCGGCGGTGTTCAACTCGACCGTGCTGTTCCTGAACTACGACGAGAACGACGGCTTCTTCGACCACGTCCAGCCGCCATCACCGCCCGCCGGTACGACCGACGAGTTCGTCAACGGCACCGCGATCGGCCTCGGATTCCGCGTACCGATGATGGTCATCTCGCCCTGGTCCCGTGGCGGTTGGGTGAGCTCCGAAGTGTTCGACCACACCTCGGTGATCCAGTTCCTGGAGAAGTGGACGACGGCGATCGGCAAGCCCGCCACGTGCCCGAACATCAGCGCCTGGCGCCGTTCGGTGACCGGCGACCTCACGAGCGCGTTCAACTTCGCCTCCCCGACGTACGGCGTGCCGACCCTGCCCGCTACGAGCACCGTGATCGGGCAGACGGTGTGCAACCCGCTGCCGAACCCGTCGCCGACGACGAACGCGCTGCCCGCGCAGGAGGCCGGGACGAAGCCGGCGCGTGCCGTGCCATACCAGCCCAACGGCTACATCGATCACCTGGAGTTCGACGCGAACAACAAGATCCTGGTCTGGATCAACATGTACAACCAGGGAGCTCCGGCGACGAAGTCGGCCGCGTTTTCGATCTACGCGAACCAGTACCGCACCGGCGGCCCGTGGCAGTACGCCGTTGCACCGGGCGGCTCGACGAACGACTACTTCAACGTCGGATCCGGCTACGGCAACGGCCTGTACGACCTGACACTGCTCGGCCCGAACCGGTTCCTGCGCCACTTCGCCGGCAACGCCACCACGGCCGGCAAAGCGCAGGAGGTGACCGCGTCCTACCAGGTCGAGCCGGGCACCGGGAAGCTTGCGATCTACTTCCACATGACGAACACGTCGACGTCGTCGGTCACGTTCACGATCACGTCGAACCAGTACCGGTCGGACGGCCCGTGGCACTACACGGTTGGTGCAGGCGCCACGGTCAGCGACTTCTTCAATGCGGTCGCGTACAACAACGGCTGGTACGACTTCTCCATCACGGTCAGCGGTGACACCGCATGGACTCGGCGTTTCGCCGGCCACTTGGAGACCGGTACGGCCAGCGTCACCGGCTAGTGGGACTGGCGGGCAGCGGCCTCCAGGCGGGCTGCTGCACCGCCGTCAATAAGTAGATTGACTATGCATCGGTAGACTACATATGCTGATGACATGAATAAGAACGCTCCGATGCGCGAGCCGACCTACTTCATGCTCGCCGCACTGCTTGACGGTCCGCTGCACGGCTACGCCATCATCAAGCGGACCGACGAAGTCTCCGGCGGTCGCGTACGGCTGGCGACCGGCACTCTCTACACCGCACTCGACCGGCTGACCGCCGAGGGCTACGTGACGCTGGTTCGCGAAGAGATCGTGAACGGCCGCAACCGCCGGTCGTACGGCTTGACCGACGATGGCGCCACCGCGCTGCGAGCCGAGGCGATGCGAATGGCCGAAGCCGCCCGGCTCGTCACCGGATCCGGCGTCGCTGCTCGCACCGGGCGAAAGGCGCTTCCGGCATGACCACTTTGGAGCGTCGCTACCGCCGGATGCTGTACACATATCCGTACGATTATCGGGCCGAACGCGGCGACGAGATCCTCGGCACGCTGCTCGACGGTGCCAGGGCCGGACAGACCCGACCGACGCTGAGAGAACGGCGTGCGCTTCTGTTCGGCGGCCTGAAGGTCCGAAGCGCGCAGAATCGGCGGCTGCCGACCCGGACCAACTTGCGCCTCGCGATGGCGTTCGGTGCGGCAATGACGCTTGCACTGTTGGTGACCTCCGGCGTGTCCGAGAACATCGAACAGACGGGTCCGCTCGTAACACGGACCTGGTACAGCTGCGATTGGCTGACGGCGCTCACAAGCCTCTTGGTCATCGTTTCGGTCGCGCTGGCCTGGTCGCGCCGTCGGCTCCTTGGCGTCATCGTCGCGTTGGTTACGGCCGGGGTAGCGATCTCGGCCGACCATGCGGATGGCGTGGCCATCGCGGGCGACATCGTTGTGCTGACCGTTCTCGCGTACGGGCGAGAGCCGATGCCCACGCCGTGGCTGTGGTCGGTCGGCATCGTCGCGTTGGTCTCGCTCATGGCGTCGCTCCCGATGGCCGTGTTCTCGACCGGCTTTGTCTGGCTCTTTCCGGCGGTCTACCTCGGCCTCGTGCTATGGGCCGTGCTCGATGCGAGGCCTGCGTTCGGCGCGTTGTCTCAGCTTCTCCTGGTCATGGTCATCGATGCACTTCGGCAATCGGTGCTGCCCGGCAACCCGGGCGTTCCGATATCGCATTTCCTGACCTTCATTGGCGCGGCAGCGGTCCTCGCGATTCCGCTGGCCTTCCGGATGCGACGACAGGCAGTTCTGTAGCTGCGCAGGCCGCCGGCGGGCACGGGGCCGCCGGCGGCCCCGACCATACGCGATCGGGTGCCGCAGCAGCATCGTCGGATAGGATCACGCTGCGAATGGAGGTGGAAATGACCGTCATCGAGATGCCCGCCGTCCTCACCCTCGAGGCTGTCGCTGCAATGGGTGAGGCCGATGAGCTCCACCGGTACGAAATGACCGACGAGGGGGAAGTCCGGATCATGATGACGCCGACGCCGGAGCACTCCCGGATCGTCATGCGCCTCACACTCTGGTTCGCTCGTAGCGGCTTCACCGATGAACAACTCCGGACGGATATGGGCATCTATACCGGCGGCGGTCGGCAGCCTGATCTGACCGTATGGGCGAACGAAGCGCCGGACGTCGGCATAATTTCGGTATACGTTCCGGTGGATGACCTCATCCTTGCGGTTGAAGTTATCGCTCGCAGTTCTCGCCGGAATGATCTTGTCGATAAAACTGGGGAATACGCGCGCGCTGGAATTCCGCGCTACTGGACGATCGAGCAGGATGGAACGCAGCCGGTCACGATGCGTACGCTGACCGAAGGTGTTTACATCGCCTCGGCGCCCGTGCCATTGGAATGGTTGCTGACGCAGGACCCATCGGCACTTCTGAGCTAAGGCACACAGCGCAAATTCGTCTGTCATCCAAGTGAACGATATCGATCGTTCATTTAATGCGACGACAATGCGCGCATGCTCACGATCGTGGTCGGAGCGCTCATGTTGGGCGTCTGCCTGATCATTACAAGTGTCACGTCTCTGGTCCTCAAGGCGAGCCACAATCGGGAACGAAAGTCCGTGATTCGCACGGCAGCCACGGCGATCGGAACCTGGCGAGCCGGGATGTCACGAGTCGCCGCGGTCGGGCAGACCGCGTACGGGCCGGCCGGCCCATTCGTCGCGCCGGTCAGCGGCGAGCAGTGCGCGTGGTTCACCACGTCGCTGATCCGCACGCCGAGTCGGCGGTTCGACGACAGCGACCCGGTCGAGGACATCCTCTGGAACATGACCACGCCCGCCCCGCCGGCGCTGCGGGACGCGTCCGGAATTGTGCTCATCGATCCGGCGATCCTCGCGACAGCGCCGAACCTGCTGGACCCGGTCGCCACGAAGATGACACTCCGCGTGTACGAGAAGCAGACGGCATCCACGGCGCCGCGATTCGTGCCGCGCGAATTCGTCTCCGACGTTCGCAGCAGCGAGACGTTGCGGCTCTGGGAGACCTGGATTCCGGCCGGCGTCGACGTGTACGCGCTGGGATCGGTAGGCCGAGCCGGCCATGATCTGATGCTCCGGCCCCGAAGTGGTTTGACCATCTTCACGACCGACGACGCGCCGACCGTGATCGACCGGCGCCGCCGGGAGGCGATCGATTCGCGCAAGCTGGCATTGTTCCTCGGCCGATTCGGGTTGATCATCACGGTGATCTCGGGCGCGTTGACGTTCTGGATCGCCTTCTAATCCTCCAGCGCGCCGGAACGTCGCAGCGACCGGGCAGAATCGTCTCCATGCAGATCGCGTTGCTCGGACCGCTCGACGTCCGTACGGACGACGGTGGTTCGACGCCGGTCGCCGGTGCACGGCTGAGCCGCCTGCTGATTCTGCTGGCAATCCATCCCCGCACCGTCGTCTCCACCACGGCGATCGTGGACGCCGTGTGGGGCGAGGCCCCGCCGGATGAGCCGGCCAACGCCGTACAGGCGCTGGTTTCGCGTCTCCGGCGGGCGGTTCCGGGCATCTCGATCACCAGCCGTGCGACCGGCTACGTGCTCGATGTGCCACCCCGGTCGGTCGACGTCGAGGCGTTCACGGCGGGAGTCGCTACCGGCATGCGTACCGGCGACCGCGACGCCCTGGCCGAGGCGCTTGCGCTGTGGCGTGGGGAACCGCTGGTCGACGCGGGCGATGCGGAGTTCGCACAGCCGATCCGCGCCCGGTTGGAGGAGACCCGTCTCAACGCGCTGCAGGCTCGGATTTCGCTCGATATCGAGGCCGGCACCGCGGACGTGGCCGAGTTGGAGGGGCTGGTCTCGGCGTACCCCCTGCGCGAAGCGTTGATCGTGCTCCTGATGCGCGCGCTGCACGCGGCGGGTGACCGCAGCCGTGCCCTATCCGTCTTCGACGAAGCGCGCAAGCGGCTCGCCGACGAACTCGGCATTGCGCCGAATCCGGCGCTGGCCGCGGAGCACGTGCGGATCCTGCGTGCGGACGAGGAGCCGGTGTCTGAGCCAGTATCGGATGTCCGAATTACCGGCAATCTGCGGGCGGAGCTCAGTTCGTTCGTCGGCCGTGATGCGGACCTTGAGGGAATCGCGTACACGCTCCGCCAGCACCGGTTGACGACGCTGATCGGACCGGGTGGCGCGGGCAAGACACGGCTCGCCGCGCATGCGGGACGCGACCGCGTCGACGCGACCCCCGGCGGCGTCTGGATGATCGAGTTCGCACCGGTCACCGACCCCGGCGACGTCGTCACGACCGTGCTCGGCGCGCTCGGCATGCGCGCCGGTTACATCGTTCGCAATACGACCGGCGCATCGGCTGTCGAGACTGACCCGCTCGACCGCCTGCTCGCTGGGCTTGCGCACCGCGATGCGCTGTTGATTTTCGACAACTGCGAGCACTTGATCGAGGCGACCGCACGGCTGGCAGCGGAGGTACTCGGCGCCTGCCCAGGGATTCGGATCCTTGCCACCAGTCGCGAGCCGCTTGGCGTTCCGGGGGAGGTGCTGTGGCCGGTCGAGCCGCTCGCGCTGCCACCGGCCGATGCCCAACTCGACGAACTCGTCACCTATCCGTCGGTGCGCCTGTTCGCACAGCGTGCGGCCGCGGTGCGGCCAGGGTTCGCGGTGACCGAAGCGCATGCGGACGCCGTGGTACGGATCTGCCGCGCGCTCGACGGCATGCCGCTCGCCATCGAGCTGGCCGCCGCCCGGATGCGCTCGATGACGCCGGAGCAGGTGGCCGACCGGCTCGGCGACCGGTTCTCGGTGCTCACCGGCGGCAGCCGGACGGTATTACCACGTCATCAGACGTTGCGCGCGGTGGTCGATTGGAGCTGGGAACTCCTCGGCGACGACGAGCGCGTGCTGTGGCGACGTCTGTCGGTGTTCTCCGGTGGTGCCACGCTGGCCGCGGCCGAGGCCGTTGCGGATCGCGATGTCTTCGTGCTCGATGCGGTCAGCGCGCTCGTGGACAAGTCGCTTCTGCAGGTGCGCGACGACGGGTTCGAACCGCGCTACGTGATGCTGGAGACGATCCGCGCGTACGGGCAGATGCGACTCGACGAGGCCGGCGAACACACGCTGGCGCGGCTCGCCCACAGCGCGTACTTCGCTGACCTTGTGGTATCCGCGCGGGATCACCTCATCGGGGCCGACCAGCTCGAATGGCTCGCCCGGCTGAGTGCCGATCACGACAATCTGAACGTCGCCGTGCGGTACGCGGTCGCGGCCGGAGCGATCGACATCGCGGTCCGGCTGGTGTCGTCGGCCGGGTGGTACTGGCGGATCGGCGGCAACCGGCGCGAGGGTACCGATCTGACCGTCCTGGCACTCGATCTGCTCGCGAACGATCCGATGGTCGAATCTGGCGACATCGCCGACCAGGCGGTCGAGACGGCGTTGGAGGAGCGGGCCGCCGCGTACGCGGTCGGCGCACTGATGGCGGTCGAGAGCGAAACTCACATGGCGTATGCGATGGAGTGGTTCGATCGCGCCGCCGTCATCCTGGACCGTCTTCCCGAACCGCAGATGCCGTTCCTGCGCTTGGTCCGGCCGGTGCGCCGGATGTTTCAGACGTTCGAGACCGGGCGCATCCAACCCGGTGTTGAGGTCGGCCTACCGGTCGACGATGAGGATCCGTGGGTCGCCGGGATGGGCCGCGTCATGCGCGGGCACGTCATGCTGAACTTCGGCCGCGATCATGCTCAGGCCGAGGCCGACTTCCGATCCGCGTTCGAGCTGTTCCAAGGCATCGGCGAACGCTGGGGCATGTCGTTCACGCTGATCTCGCTCGCCTCCGTCGAAGCGTGGCGCGGAGAGATCGCCGAGGCGATTGCGGATACCGTTGCCGGCATTCGTTCGCTCAGTGAGCTCGGCGTGTGGGACGACGTGGCTCAGTTCCGTGCGAACCTGGCTCGCCTGCTGTGGCTGCAAGGCGACCACGCCGCCGCGTACACCGAACTCGCGAGGGCCGAACGCGAAGCCGAGCGGATCGGCTTGTCGAACGTCCGAGGCGGGGTCGCACTCGCGGCCGCCGACCTGGCCCGATTCGACGGAGATCTGGTCGAGGCGGATCACTGGTTCCGCGTTGCGGAGGCGGCGCTGGCCGTACAGCCGGTCGGTGGCCAGTTCCGTGCGCTGGTCGCGAGTACGCACGCGTATCTCGCCGCAGCCCGTGGCGATCTTGACGAAGCCAGGCGACTGCACCGGGAAGCGGTCGCCATCGCGGTCGATTCGATCGACGCGCCGGTCATCGCGGCAACGCTGGTCGGTCTCGCAGACATCACGCTCGCCGACGGCGACGGCCCGATGGCCGCCCGGATCCTCGGAGCCAGTACCGCCGTCCGCGGCATGCCGGACCTGTCGCTCGTGGACGAACTTCGGGTCATCGAGGCGTGCAGAAGAGCGCTCGGCGAGGCGGAGTTCGAGATCGCGTATGCCAGAGGGGCCGCCGCGACCGCGATACAGATCGGCGAGTTGGTGGGGATCGCCATGCCGGAAATCACAGCGTCCTCAGTCATCCCCGATATGTAGTTTTCGCAGTTCCCGCATTGGGTACCGGCTGGCCATGACTGAGCGGTGGTACGACGAGGCAGTGGTCTACTGCGTGGACGTGGACTCGTTCGCGGACTCGAACGGCGATGGCATCGGCGACTTCCGGGGACTCATCGGGCGACTGGATTATCTGACCAGGCTGGGCGCCACCTGCCTGTGGCTGAACCCGATCCATCCGACGCCCGGCCGGGACGACGGCTACGACGTCACCGACTATTACGCGGTCGATCCGCGTCTCGGCACGCTTGGCGACTTCGCCGAACTGCTGCACGAGGCGGCGAACCGCGGCCTGCGGGTGATCATCGATCTCGTCGTGAACCACACCTCTGATCAGCATCCGTGGTTCCAGGCGGCGTGTGCGACGGCCGACTCCGAGTACCGCGACTGGTACGTGTGGTCGGCCACCGAACCGTCCGACCGCTACGACGGCATCGTGTTCCCCGGCGAGCAGACTGAAACCTGGACGTATCAGCGCCAGGCGCATGCGTGGTACTACCACCGGTTCTATGATTTCCAGCCGGAACTCAACATGAAGAATCCGGCCGTACGGGCCGAGCTCAAGAAGATCATGGGGTTCTGGCTGCAGCTCGGTGTGGCAGGTTTCCGGATCGATGCGGCGCCGTTCGTGATCGAGATGACCGAACCGGGTAACGCGAATTCCCCACGCAAGTACGACTTCCTCACCGAACTGCGCGAACTCGCGTCGTGGCGACGCGGCGACGCGCTCCTGCTCGCCGAGGCGAACGTGGTCCCGGACGAGTTGGTTCGGTACTTCGGCGACATCGGCGGTTCGGCGAACCGGCTGCACATGCTGTTCGACTTCATCCTCAACGACGCGCTCGTCCTCGCGCTGGCCCGGCGGTCGGCCGAGCCGATCTCGATGGCGCTGCGGACCAGCCCGGAGATTCCGGCCGGTGGGCAGTGGGCGACGTTCCTGCGTAATCACGACGAGATCGACCTGTCCCGGCTTACCGCCGACCAGCGTGCCGAGGTGTTCGAGGCGTTCGGGCCGGACCCGGACATGCGGCTCTACGACCGGGGTATCCGCCGTCGGCTCGCCCCCATGCTCGGCGGCGACCGCGCGCGGCTGGAACTCGCGTACTCGCTGCAGTTCACGCTGCGTGGGACGCCGGTCCTGCGCTACGGCGAGGAGATCGGGATGGGTGACGATCTGTCGCTCAAAGGTCGCGAGGCGATCCGGACACCGATGCAGTGGTCCGACGGTACACAGGCCGGGTTCACCACGTCCGATACGCCGCTACGACCGGTGGTCTCGTCCGGCGAATTCGCGTACGGCAAGGTCAACGTGGCCGAGCAACGCTCCGATCCGCTGTCGCTGTTGACCTGGTTCAGCCGCATGATCCAGACGCTGCGGGAGAGCCCCGAGATCGGCATCGGCTCGTGCACCGCGCTGGACCTCGAATTGCCATCGTCGGTTCTGGTTCATCGGGCGGATGCGCGTACCGGGACGATGGTTTTCCTGCACAATCTCGGTGAGGAACCGGTCTGTATCGACCTCAAGAGCCTGTACGCGGAGGCCGACGAGCCGCACGAGTTGTTCGCCGACCAGGCGTACCCGAAGATCGGCCACCTCGACAAGCTCGACCTCGGCCGGTACGGGTACCGCTGGATCCGGCTCTGCCGCAACCCGATGGGATGACGATATGGCTGACCTGACGAAACTGGTCGAGCGGAGCATCACCGTGATCGAGCACTGCCAGCATCCGTCCGGCGGGTACATCGCGTCCCCGGACTATCCGTCGTACCGGTACTGCTGGCTGCGCGACGGATCGTTCACCGCGGGTGCGATGAGCCGGGCGGGTCGACCGGACAGCGCGACCGCGTTCTTCGACTGGTACGCGGGCGTCATGCGAGCGCGCGAGCCGCACATCCGGGAAATCGTCGGCCGGGCACGCGGCGGCGAGCTGGTCGTCGATGCGGAACTCCTCCCGACCCGGTACGAGCTGGATGGCGCGGATGGCGTCGAGCCCTGGGCCAATTTCCAGACCGACGGGTACGGCACGGTTCTCTTCGTGCTCGTGGCACACGCTCGTCGACACAACATTCCGCTTGACCCGTACAAGGACGTCATCACGAGCACCGTCGACTATCTGATCGAGTTCGGCGAGCGGCCGTGCTTCGACTGGTGGGAAGAGTCGACCGAGCAGCGGCACACGTCGACGATGGTCGCCGTACTCGCCGGTCTACGGGCGGCCGCCGGATCAGGCGTCCTGGATGACGCGTGTGCGGCCGGAGCAATGAAGACGGCGGCGGAGCTCGAAGCGGTGGTGATCGGCGATGCGAAGCGGGCCGGACACCTGACGAAGTGGATCGGCAGCGATGAGGTGGACGGCAGTCTGCTGTCCTGCATCGTGCCGTTCGGTCTGCTGAAGCCATCCGACCCTCTCGCGGTCACCACGATTGCGAAGATCAAGCAGGACATCCTGCACGACGGCGTGTACCGCTACCGTGGCGACACGTTCTACGGCGGCGGCGAGTGGCCGATTCTGACCGCTTGGCTCGGTTGGGCCGAGGCGGCCGGCGGCGATGCCGCATCCGCACGGCAGCGCCTGGACTGGATAGCAGCCCAGGCGCTCGCCGATGGATCAATTCCGGAGCAGGTCTCGACGCATGCTCAAGCGCCGGAGTTCGTGGGGGAATGGGAACGCCGGTGGGGGCCGGTCGCCACGCCGCTGGTCTGGTCGCATGCGATGTTCCTGACCTTGAACTCGGTCATGACCTCGGCCTGAAGTTATGACTTCCGCTTGAACGCCCGTACGGCCAGCGGCGCGAACACCACCGTGAACCCGAGCGCCCACAGCAGCGACCATCCGACCGGTCCCGCGATCGGCCCCGATTCGAGCAGGCCGCGCAGTGCGTTCGACAGGACGGTCACCGGGTTCACCTTCACCCATACCTGCAGCCAATGCGGCATGGTGTCGGTCGGGACGAACGCGGCGGACGCGAACGTGAGTGGGAACAGCGCGACGAAGCCGAAGATCTGTACCTTCTCCGGGCTGGCGACCAGCATGCTCACCAGCACCATCGCCCAGGAGACGGACAGCGAGACGATCAGCAGGATCGCGAACGACCCGACGATGCCCGCGAAGCCGTGGCTGCCGACCCGGAATCCGAGGAGGGCACCGACGCCGAGCAGCAGCGCGACCGACCAGGCCTGCTTGACCAGGTCAGCGCCGATCCGGCCGGCCAGCGGAGCGAATCGCGCGATCGGCAACGATTTGAGCCGGTCGAAGAAGCCCTTCTCCAGGTCGGTGGCGAGTCCGACGCCGGTGTTCAGCGTCGTGAACAGCGCGTTCTGCACGATGATGCCGGGCAGCGCGAACATCAGGTACTGGTGCGGCGAGCCCGACACGGCACCGCCGAATACGTACGTGAACAGCAGCACGAACATGATCGGCTGAATGCTGAAGTCCATCAGCTCGAACGGGTTGTGCTTGATCTGCACCAAAGTTCGCCATGCCAGCGAGATGGTCTGCTGGAGACCGGCCAACGGCGCAACGCGCGGGGCGAGCTGCCGGCTCCGCGCCGGCATCGTGATGGCACTCATGCTTGCCCCCCGACTGCGTCGTGGCGCAACCATTCAGTGACATTTTTCGCTCGTCGAGACTCGCTCATACTGCAGCTCCTTCCAAGATTTTTTCGTCCTCGGCGCGGCGCCCGGTCAGCGAGAGGAAGACCTCGTCGAGCGTGGAACCGCGCAGGGACAGTTCGGAGGCCAGGACGCCGGCGGCGTCGAGGCGGCGGACAAGTGTGGGGACAGCGCTCGGATCGGCGACTGCGGCGGTCACGAGGCTTCCGGCGATTTCCGGTGTGGTGATCGCGACCTCGGTGATCGCGTCGATCAGGATCGGGAGGTCGGCGGCGTCGACGGGACGCGCCGAGATGGTGAGGGCGCCCACCCGGGACTTCAACTCGGACGGCGTACCCAGCGCGATGACGCGGCCCTGGTCGACGACCGCGATCTCGTCGGCGAGAACATCGGCCTCCTCGAGATACTGGGTGGTCAGCAGCACGGTCACACCGTCCGCGGTGAGGTCGCGCACGACCTCCCACATCTCATTGCGGCTGCGCGGGTCCAGGCCGGTCGTCGGTTCGTCGAGGTAGAGCACCTCAGGTCGGGCAACGAGGCTCGCGGCCAGGTCAAGGCGACGGCGCATGCCACCGGAGTACGTCTTGACCGCGCGGTCCCCAGCATCGTCGAGGCGGAACTTGGCAAGCAGCTCTCGTCCGCGAGCCTTGGCGTCGCCACGTGGCAGCGCGATCAGGCGGCCGATCAACTGGAGGTTCTCCAGCCCGGTGAGGGTCTCGTCCACCGATGCGTACTGGCCGGTCAGGCCGATGATCTGGCGGACCTGGTGCGCCTGCGTCGTGACGTCGTAGCCGCCGACGCTGGCGTGGCCGCTGTCCGGCCGCAAGAGGGTGGCGAGGACGCGGACGGTCGTGGTCTTGCCGGCGCCGTTCGGGCCGAGCAGACCGAAGACGCTTCCGGTCCGGACCGCGAGATCGACGCCAGCGAGCGCGGTGGTGTTTCCGTACCGCTTGGTAAGCCCTTCGGCAACAATCGAATGTGTCATGCCACGACAGTGCACAGCCGTCCTGACACAGCCCCGTCGATGCGCTGACACCCCGCCTGACATCCGCCTGACACGGCGTCGGCCCTGTGGAAAACCCAGTTGATCCTGGGGTTCGTTGACGCATCGACGGCGTTTCGCCCTTATGACTCCAGGATCAACTTCAGCGGACGTCGAAGACCGGACCTCTCGGCGTAAACGGGAGTCGCGCGCCGGCCGGCATCAGGTACGCGTGCTCACGCCGGACCCGGATCACGTCGCAATACCCGTCCGTGATCACCAGGATCGGCGCGGTCGCCGGAAAATCGGACGCGCGTTCGAGCAGGTTTATGGCCGGCTGAAGAACCGTTCCGCCGCGACCGACCACCCGTACGCGACCGGCGATTTCGGCGACCGGAAGGTATCCCGCGTCGAACGCCACCGCGTCGCAGAACACGACCCGAGCGGCCGGAACGTCCCGGGCGGTCGCGTACGACGCGATCGCACCCAGCGCTTTTCCGAGCAACTTCGGGTCCATTGACCCGGACGTGTCCAGGACGACGCCGAACGTGCATCGGTCGACCAGCTCGTCCGGATAGCGCCAGCCGGGTCGCGGAATCGACGGCGTACTCGCCTGCCGGCGCGACGGCCGGGCGTACGAGCGGGAGCGTTCCGGCGACGGTACGAACTCGTCGAACCAACGCGCAAGGCGCGCATCCCACGGCAGCGGCGGATGTTCGAGGACCCGGATCTCCTCGACCAGTCCGGCCGGAAGCAGACCGCGTGAGCTGTCGGACTGGTGATAGGCGAAGCCGGTCAGCAGCGCGCGCCGGTAGAAATCGTCGAGGTCGGAGGCGCGGCCGGGCGTACCCGACCAGGGCAGAGGCTCGCCGAGCATGTCGCCCACGCCACGGCCACGCAGCGTGGCGAGTTTGCGCAGGCGACGGAGGTCGGTCGCGATCCGCTCGTACACCGCGTCGGCGGACAGCCCGGCAAGCTCCGCGTCGTATAGCAATCCGTCCGGCATGGCGCCGACATTCATCTCGACGAGCCAGCCGTTGATGACGTAGTCGCACGCGACATTCCACAGGTACGGGTCTCGCCCACGAAGCCGATCGCCGTGCCGGAGCGCAGCGTGCAACATCTCGTGCGCGAGTACGAATCGCCACTCTTCCTCGGTAAACGTGACGTGCGGGTTGATGTAGATCTCGCCGGCGTCAGGGGAGACGGCCGCGATCGACACGTCCCACGCCCGGGCAAGATCTGCATCGGCCACGATCGTGAATCCCGCCGCGATGCCGCCGAGCAGCGGGTAGGACGACAGGAACCAGTTCAGCGCGCGATCCCAGATCCGCGTCGCGCGCGCCGGCCCGGAAAGCGAATCGCGAATACCACCGGCCACCTCGACGGCAGCGGTCGCCGCAGCCGCGAGGCCCCGCCCGAACGCGCCGGACCAATGCGCCGTGTCGGTGGTCGGCGAGCCGATGTCCGGCCCGACGCCGCCGACACCACAACGTTCCAGACCGGCCGGGATCCCGCTAACCCGCCACTGCCGAGCGAGGACCTGCTCGTCCGGCGTGGGTAGGTCGGCCGGTACGAAGTCCGGCTCAGTGCCGAGCTTCACCTGCCGCTGGAATCGGGACACGGCCACGCAAGCCGCCACCCGTCCGGCATCGTCGGTCGGAGCATCGGTGCCGAGGTGCCCGAATCCGAGGTGCAGCAGGCAGTGCGCGAGCACCCAAGTCCACTCGCCCGGATCCAGCCGGACTGCCTTGCTGCACACGATGCGACCGATCCGGTCGACGCGCGCGATCCCCCGGGCCATCTCGAGGTCACCGCTTTCGGCCAGGCTGGCCACCACGCCGGCGTACGAGAAGGCACCGGTCTGGACGCGGGTGAGCGGCCGGAACATCGGATGTGTGACCAGGCCCGACCACGCGCCGTCGAACGCGATCACGTTCGGGTCGGCGATGGCCGCGCCGCGCTTGGCCATCAGGCCCGCGCGGCGACCAGCCGCGGAAGGTCGCGGCTGACCTCCACCAGAAACCACGACGGGAGTACGGGCGACCCTTCGCCGTCATCCGCGATCACCAGCTGCGCGCACTCCAGCGACAACTCGGCGAGCTCCACGAGCAGCGCCTTCGACCGGTGCGCGAACTGCCGCAGCGCCGGCGTCGCGTGCTGCTTGCTGGCTGGCAGATCCTTGACGAGCCGGGCCCTGAACGTGGACGCGAGAAAGTACAGCAGATCCCGATCGTTCGGAGCGGACGGCCAGCCGACGTCGCCACGGAGGACGGCATCAAGCCCGTACCGGTGACGCGCAATTTTGACGTACCCGCAGAAAGCACTGGCGTGCGCGGGGCTGAGCGTGCCCGCGGCGAGCAAGCTCAGCGTCGCTTCGGCAATGTCCTCGCCGTAGCTGTGCAGCGCATCGGAGAGCATGTGCCAGCTGCGGGGGGTCGAGAAGACCTCCTCGATTTTCGGCGGGTTGACCCACATGTGATCGGGCCGCTCGACCAGGTAATTCGTGATCCACTCGTGGATGCCGGCGTTGCGTGCCCACGCCAGCCAATCGTCGACGCTCGCGCGAAGGTGGACGTGGACGAGCCGGTTGACGAGAGCGGACGCCATCGGGCGCGCGAGTGCATTGTCGGTCGAGCGGTTGCCGGCGCCGATCACGATCGAGCCGGCCGGTAGCTCGTACGCACCGATGCGCCGATCGAGGATCAACGAGTAGAACGCCTTCTGCACCTCTGGACTCGAAGCGTTCAGTTCGTCGAGGAACAGGCAGTACGGCTCGTCGCGCGCGATGGATTCCGGCGGTGCGAAACGGCTGCGACCGTCGCGCAATTCCGGTACGCCGATGAGGTCCTCGGCGGCGAGCTGCGTTCCGACGAGCGTGACGCAATCGAGGCCGAGCGATTCCGCAAATGCACGGACGAGCGAGCTCTTGCCGATGCCCGGCGCACCCCACACGAAGACAGGCCGCACGACGGCTACGTGAAGCAGCAGGTCGGGCAGCTGAGAAGGGGTGACCGTGAGGGCGGACTGCACGACGACCATGGTCGGCTACGAACCCGTCGAACGCACCTTCTTTTCATAGTAGTTGCGTGAGCTACTACGCTTCGGCTAGCGTACCGATATGTGATTGACCGGTTGAGCGCCCTGGGCTTCTCCACGCAGGAGGCCCGCGTCTACATCGCCCTGCTGCAGCAGCCGTTCGCGACCGGCTATGAGGTCGCGAAGAGCGCAGGGCTGGCTCGGGCGAACGTCTATCAAGTGCTCGCCGGGCTCACCGATCGCGGCGTCATCGACCGCGTTTCGGCGGACGCGCCCGCGCGTTTCGTCGCGCATCCACCGAGCGAGGTGCTCGGGCGGATCAAGCGAGAGACCGCCGAGTTGGCGGATGCGCTGATCACCGATCTGGCCGCGTTGACCGTGCCGGAAGAGCAGGCGTCGTTCTTCACGCTGCGCGACCGGGATGCGGTGATCGATCACGCGTCGGCCTTCGTCAGCGAGGCGCGGCAACGGGTGGCGGTCTGCGCATGGTCGAGCGACCTGGACTGGCTCGCCGGTCCGCTGCACCTCGCGGCCGAGAACGGATGCCAGGTCGTGGTGAACGTGTTCGGCGACACCGATCTGGAAATCGGCGACGTCTACCGGCACGAGGAGCCCAGCCGTACGGTCGGCGGCCACTTGCTGACCCTCGCCGTCGACTACTCGACCGCACTCGTCGCGTCGTTCGACGGTCCGGCCGGCGCGGTATTCACCAGCCATCCAGCGCTCGTTCGGGTGGTGGAGAAGCTGATCCGCGACGAGACGTATCTCGCCGCGATCTACGAACGATTCCCCGAAGAACTCGAGGCCGCGTTCGGGAAGCACCTGGTCAAACTGCGGACGAAGGTGCTCCCACCGGAGCAGGCGTCGCGGTTGATGTCGATCGTCGGCTTCGGTGCCGAATCCGGAGCCAACATTTTGGGAGAGGACTGAGATGTCCGCGATTGTGATCGTCGATGCGTTGTGGGGCGACTCCGGCAAAGGCAAGGCCTGCGCATACCTGGCTCGCAAGCACGATGCGGCGCTGGCCGTACGGGCGGGGGTCGGCACGAATGCCGGTGCCAGCGTGACGCTGGATGACGGCACGCTGGTCAAGGCACGTCAGTTTCCGACCGGCTGGATCAATCCGCGTACGCGGGTGGCGGTCGGCTCAGGCGTCGTGGTGGATCCACTGATCGCGGCCGCCGAGATCAAACGGTTTGGCCTGGCCGGACGGGCGATGATCGACGGTCGTTGCGCGGTGATCACGCCGGAGCACATCGCGGCCGAGCGCGCCGACACCCACCTCGCGACGGTCGTCGGATCGTCGTGTTCCGGCAGCGGGCATGCGCGCGCCGACTTCATTCTGCGACGGGCGGGGCAGGCCCGGTCGGTGGAGTCGCTGGCGCCGTACCTTGGCGACGTCGCACGCGAGGTCAACACGCTCGCCGCGGCCGGGGAGACGGTGCTGGTCGAAGGCTCGCAGGGCACGATGCTTTCGCTCGCTCTGGGCAGCGAGTACCCGTACGCAACATCGGACAACTGCACGTCAGCGGCGGCCATGGACGATGTCGGGTTGAACTGGCGGCTGGTGAGCGACGTCGTGATGGTGGTGAAGGCGATGCCGACCCGAGTCGGTGAGGGGCCACTCCCGTTCGAGATGACGCATGAGGAGGCGGTCGCTCGGGGCATCGCCGAGTACGGCGTGAACACGGGCCGCCCGCGCCGTAAGGCCGAGCGGATCGACTTCGAGATGCTCGAGTACGCAACCATGCTGAACGGCCCGACTCAGATCGTGGTGACTTTCGGCGATCACTACGAGCCGTCGATGCGTGGTGCCCGTACCGCCGATGCCATCACGGCCCGCATGTCGGAGTTGATCCGGCAGGTGGAGGTCGTGACCGGCGCTCCGGTGACGATGATCGACACGGGGCCAGGGTTGAGCGATGTCATCGACCTCGTACCGGCTGGTGTTGGCGGTTGATCTTCGGCTTCCACTGGGCGCGCTCTCGTGCGTGCCCAGCGGAGCACCGCAACGGGTGCGCCCAGCGCGGCCCGCACCCAGCGCTTGAGCGTCGGCGCGAATCGGCGCTCGACGTATCGGTTGATCAGCCACGCGACGACCAGCATCAGTGCGAGGGTGCCCAGGAACAGCACCGGCCCGGGTACGGTGTCGTCGAGCGATTTGAGGATCGCCCAGCCGATGAACTCGTGCACGAGATAGAGCGGATATGTCATCGCACCGGCCACGCCGAGCCACTTCCAGTCGGCCTTGAGCCAGCCGAGCGCGATCGCGCCGACCAGGAGATAGAAGACGGCAAGTGCCACCACGGCCGGCCACTGCGCGATCTGCGCGTGGAGGTGGGTATTCGAGCCGTCGAGCGTACGAAGCACCGGCGGCACACCCAATGCGTAGCTCGCCACCACGTAGACCCACAACAGCGGCTTCGAGCCGTAACGCCGCATCAGATAGAACGCGACGCCGGCCACGAAGAACGGCGCGTAGTCAGCGATTGGCATCGTGTCCCACTTGCCGCCGAGTTCCCGCCCGATGACGGACGCGACCAGCCACGCGCCGCAGAACGTGGCGACCCGCCGATAGTTCGCTCCACGCCACACGACGATCGCGAACAGCACGTAGAAGTGCAGTTCGATCCAGAGCGTCCAGTACACGGCGTCGACCGACGGCAGGTCATAGCCACTCTGGAACATGGTGAAGTTCACCGCCACGTCCGACCACGGCAGCGCGGATTGACCCGGCCATAGCAGCAGTACGGCGGTGGTGAGCACGATCGCGAACCAGTACGCCGGATAGAGCCGCGTGATCCGGGACGTGACGAACTCGCCGAGCGTGTGTCCGATGCTGCTCATGCAGATCACGAAGCCGCTGATCAGGAAGAACAGCTCCACGCCGAGCCAGCCGTACGCGGCGACCGGATACAGAGCCGGCACCTGTGCGTACGGTGTCAGTGACGCTCCGTGTCCAAATGCGACGTAATGCCATGAGACCACGAGCAATGCGGCGACCAGGCGAAGGCCGTCGAGGATTCGGATTCTCGGGTGGTGGCTCGTGGCCGTCGGCATCGGCGCGTATGTGGTTGCGGCAAGCGTCGTCATCGTTCCGTCCGTGGTAGGCAGGACCAAGTCCTACCCACCGAACCCATGCCTAACCCTCGCGTTGCATCAGTAATGGCTTTCAAGTACCTATGAAGCATTTGTACGTGCTCGAAAACTCGATCGTCGGGGTCGCGCGGCATCACCTACGCTGCGGCGATGGACCTCTTCGCGATTACGGCGAGTAACCGGGCCGGCTGGAATCACCTTGCGACGCGACGTCCCGGAATGCCGGCCGAACTGTTCGCGTCGGGTGGCCACGTATTGGAGCCGTACGAGATCGAGCTCGCCGGCGACGTCGCCGGTCGACGGGTGCTACAACTCGCCTGCTCGATGGGGGACGAGGTGCTGTCCTGGGCGAATCTCGGCGCGCTCGCAATCGGCATCGACATTTCCGATGTGGCGATCGAGGTCGCGCGAGGCAAGGCCACCGAGGCCGGAATCGAGGCGGAGTTCCAGGCCGCCGACATGTTCGCGCTCCCGACCGACCTGAGCGGCTTCGACCTCGTCTATTTCAGCTGGGGTGCGATCTGTTGGGTGCCGGACCTGCGCCGGTTCGCGAGCATCGTGGCCTCACGGATGCGCCCGGGCGGCAGCGTCCTGATGTCCGAACATCATCCGCTCTGGGAGGTGCTCGGCGTCCGCGGTGCCAACCACGTTGAGGTCAACGGCAACTACTTTGGGCGTACGACGCCTGATGTCGACAACGACGATGACAAGCGCCCGGTCGGTGCTCGGGGCGAGTCGGATGCGCCGTCGCTGACATCGTTCGTCTGGCCGGTCGCCGATGTCGTGTCCGCGTTCATCGGCGCCGGATTGCGGATCGACGCCCTGTACGAGCTTCCGGAGCCGGAACTGTATCGCGGCCTCGGTGCTGAGGCGGCGTACCTTCCGGCGATCTATGTGATCAAGGCGACGAAGCCAGGCCGAAGTTGATCCTGGAGTTACTCGCACGACACGCCGTCGATGCGTCAACTAACTCCAGGATCAACTGGGTTTCTGGCAGCGGTTAGCGCGCGTCGGCTGTGGTCAAGGTGGGGAGGGACCTCGGGGTTGGGGCCTGGGCCAGGAAGGCTTTGATCTGTGCGGCGCAGGCGGCCGGGTCGTTTTCCAACGTGTCCAGTTCGATGTCGTAGCGCATGTTGTCGTGCACGATCGGGAACTGGAATGCCGCCAGGCCGATCGGTCGATTGCCGCGTTCGCGCTCGCGTCGTTCCAACTCCTCCAGCGGACACTGAAGGCCCACGAGGACGACATCGAACGGCGCGAACGTTGCAACGCAGTCGGCCAGCCGCCAACGCTCGCCCATCACGTAGTCGACGATGACGTTGTTGCCGGCCGCGGCGAATCCGGCAACGGCACGATGGAAACCCATGATCGTGCGCTGCAGTACGACCGCGAATTCGTCCGCGGACCAGTTCTTACCGGCGCCCATCAGCCGGAAGCGGTCGATCGCGAAGTGGAAGTACGGCTGATCGAGCTGAAGTTGCAGGCTTGCCGCGATCGAAGACTTGCCGGAGCTGGACGTGCCGTTGAGGATCACGATCTGTCCGGGCGCGGGCGCTTCGAGCTGCGGGTGCAGGTCATGGTCGATAGCGAATGTCACCCGACGATTTTCGTTGCCAAGTGGTTACGGCGCCACCCCCGGACAGATAAAACTGCTGTCCGGGGGTGGCCAGTTGCGGATTTGATGCGGTGCGTCAGCCCGCGGCGGTCGTGAACGCCGGCAGGTAACCGCCGGACTGACCAGCGGCGGTCGGGTGGTACGACTCGGTGATGTCCGTGATGTTCAGCGAGTGCAGCCAGTTCGTCCCGCTGCCGCACAGCTGGTGACCGGCCGCGAAGCTGCTGCGTACATCGCTGAACGTGAAGCCGTGCTGCGAAGCTGCCGTGCTGATCACACCATCGACAAGGTTGATGCCCTCGTCGATCTTCGCGTGTGAGGTCGAGCTCAGCCCGATGCAAAACGTGCCGAGCTGGTAGAAGACCGGATAGTCGAGAACCACGACGCGCGCGTTCGGCGCGTGCGAGCGGATGTCGTTGTAGACCGTGTTGAGGGAGCCGGGCAGCGTGCTCTGCGCGTAGTTCTCGGCCGACTGGACCGCGGCAACGCACGAACTGGTGCCGTCGAGCGCGCACGTCTCCATGATGTTCGCGAAGCCGACATCGTTGCCGCCGATCGTGATGCTGACCAGCGTCGTGCTTGAGCTGAGCGCGGACAGCTGGCTGCTGATCACCGTGGACGTGGTGGCGCCGGAGCAGGCCACCGAGGTGTACGTCGCGGGCGAGTGCGCGGCGGCCCAGAGTGCCGAGTACGCATTCGGGCTGCGGTCGCAGGAACCGCTGGAGGAGATGTAGCTGCCGGCGCCGACACCGGATGAGTAGGAGTCGCCGAGCGCGACGTAGTGGACGTTGCTCGCGGCGTTGGCCGGAACGGCCGCGATCAGGATGCCGATCGCCGCGGCGAAGCTGATGGAGACACTGATGAGACGGGAGTGGCGCACGTAGTCCTCCGGGGGGAGAGGGAAACCAGGCGCCATATATATAGCATCATGTCTATATGTAACGAAAGGGGGGAGATATGCCTATTTATCAGCTGGGCGACGAGGCACCAGCGGGGTCTGTGACGCACGTCACGACAAGAGGCGCCCTGAGGTTACCAACCAGTCAGTAACTTGGCTAGAACCTGTTGGAAACAAGCGATGACGTTCGCAATCGGTAATCGTCGACCACTGTTCGCCGCCGTAGGCTGGACACATGACAGAGCAGGTTCTTCCGAAGACCGAAGCGGAATGGCGCGTACGCCTCACACCGGCGGAGTTCAAGGTGCTCCGGCAGGGTGGCACCGAAGCGCCGTTCGTGGGCGAGTACACCGATACCAAGACCAAGGGCACGTACCACTGCCGTGCATGCGGCGCGAAGTTGTTCGACAGTGCGACGAAGTTCGACTCGCACTGCGGCTGGCCGTCGTTCGACGAGGCGATCCCGGGTGCGATCGAGTACATCGAGGACCGGTCGCACGGCATGGTCCGAGTGGAAACCCGTTGCGCGAACTGCGGATCCCACCTCGGGCACCGGTTCGACGGCGAGCACTACACCGAAAAGAATCAGCGGTACTGCATCAACTCGATCAGCATGACGCTGGAACCGACCGACGGTTCCTGAGATAACCGAGGGCGGCTGTGCTCAGCCGTCCTCACGCTCGCTCTCGATGGCCCCCACCGTATAGACAAGAGCTTTACGCTCCTCCAATGGGGAATCCGGATGCGTTCGTGGATCTGGGTGAGGATTTCGGCGCACCGGTCGAGGTAGAGACGCCGCCGTGGCGGCCGCATTGGCGGCGGTTCCGGTTGCCCGTACTCCTTGTTTTGCTGCTGTTGTTTTGCGCCGCCTCGGTGGAACCGCCACCGTCCCTGCTCCGAGTGGTTGCGCGCACGCCGGTCGCCGACGACGCGAGCGTGATGATCGCCGATTCCGAGTTGTTCGTTCTGGACCTGACGCACGGCGTTCGAGCCTACGACCTCGCCGACGGTCGGCTGCGCTGGTCGACGCAGACGATCGAACTCGCGACCGAGACCACGATGACGTACGACGACGGCAATGTCATCGTGAGCATGGACGATACGGACGCGTCCGGGGAGCACACGGTCGCACTCGATGCGGCGACCGGACGCAAGATGTGGACCAGTGACTTCGGCTCGGCACAGCAGGTCGCCGACGGCGTGCTGGTCCAGGCAATGCCGAGGCCGGCCGGCTACAACTATCCGGGTACGCCCCAGTCGGGCTCCGTCCGGCTGATCGATGCACGAACCGGCGCGACCCGGTGGACGCACGACGTCGACGTGAACTGTGCGATGCAGGTGGCGACCGAAATCGTCGAGCTATGCCCGAACACCTCCAAGCTGACCGTGATCGGGCTCGTCGATGGATTGCCGATCGTGAGCCGGACGGTCGAGCTCGGCGATGCTGCGGTGAACTTCCTGTTGCCGCAGCAGGATCAGATCGACGTCCCGCAACTCTTCGTGGCCGGTAATACCATCCTCATTGCGCACGCCCATTCGCCGAAGCCGGTGCTCGACGCGTACGAGCTGAGCAATCTGAGCCCGCTGTGGGGTGGTGTTTCGATCGCCTACGGCCAGCACTTCGAGCAATGCGGCACCGCGGTATGCCTTACCGACGGACCATCCGCCGGAGACGCGTACGACCTGGCCACCGGACGCCCGGTCAGTTCGCTGGTGTACGTGCCGGCGCCGACCGGATCGAGATACGTGTTCATCCCGGTCGGATTCAACGCGCTCGACCAGACGACCATCCCGATGCCGTCAGCCGATGCGGGCCTGAGTGTGGGTCTACCCGACTCCGAGCCTCGATTGGCCGAATCGTCGCTCCTCGCCCGTGCGGTCGACGACATCGTGACGCTGATCCAGATCGTGCCGGGAGTCGGCCCGGACTCGTGCGCGACGGTCGCCGGATACCTGGTCTGCACGACGATCGATCACCAGCTCACCGCGTGGAAAGTCGGCTGACGTCCGAGAACGTGCGCCAACGCGAGCAAGATCGTAGATTATGGAGGTTGCGGGACCGCACTCCCGCTTTCAAAATCCATGATCCGGAGGTACGGCCCGTGGCTATCAACGAGCGCGCCGGGCAACTCGCCCAGGCGAGTGATCTGATCGACGTCGACGCCCTGGTGGCGGCGTACTTCGACCGGCATCCGGACGTTGCGGACCCGGCGCAACAGGTGCTGTTCGGCACGTCCGGGCACCGTGGATCCAGCTTCGACACGGCGTTCAACGAGGACCACATCGTCGCGATCAGCCAGGCGATCTGTGAATACCGTGCGTCGCAGGGCACCGACGGCCCGTTGTTCATCGGCCGGGACACGCACGCGCTGTCGTTGCCCGCGACCGCGTCAGCCCTCGAAGTGTTCGCCGCGAACGACGTCACGGTGCTGGTCGACAGTCGAGACGGGTACACGCCGACGCCGGCGGTTTCGCACGCGATCCTCACCTACAACCGCGACCGTACGACGCATCTCGCCGACGGGGTGGTGGTCACGCCGTCGCATAACCCGCCACGCGACGGTGGATTCAAGTACAACCCGCCGCACGGCGGTCCGGCCGACACCGATGCGACGAAGTGGATCCAGGATCGGGCGAACGCGCTGATCGCCGATGGCCTGCAGGGCGTACGCCGGACCGCCTCGCCGAACCCCGACAGGTACGACTTCCTCGACAAATACGTCGGCGACCTGGGCTCCGTGATCGACATGGACGCGATCCGGGAAGCCGGCATCCGGATTGGTGCCGACCCGCTCGGCGGTGCCAGCGTCGCGTACTGGGGCGAGATCGGTGATCGCTACCGACTGGATCTGACCGTGGTCAATGAGACCGTCGATCCGACGTGGCGCTTTATGACGCTCGATCACGACGGGAAGATCCGGATGGACTGCTCGTCGCCGTACGCGATGGCGTCGCTCATTGCGCAGCGCGAGCGTTTCGACATCACGACCGGCAACGATGCCGACGCCGATCGGCACGGCATCGTGACGCCGGACGGCGGTCTGATGAACCCGAATCACTACTTGGCGGTCGCGATCTCCTACCTGTTCGGTGCCCGTACCGGTTGGCCGGCCAACGCAGCGGTGGGCAAGACGCTGGTGTCGTCCACGATGATCGATCACGTCGCGGCATCGGTCGGCCGGGAACTGTTGGAGGTGCCGGTCGGGTTCAAGTGGTTCGTACCCGGGCTTCTCGATGGTTCGGTGGGTTTTGGTGGTGAGGAGAGCGCGGGCGCGTCGTTCCTGCGCCGCGATGGTTCGGTTTGGACCACCGACAAGGACGGCCTGCTGCTGTGCCTGCTCGCGTCCGAGATCACCGCGACCACCGGCCGGACACCGAGCATGCATTACGCGACCCTGACCGCGGAGTTTGGCGCTCCGGCGTACGCGCGCGTCGATGTGCCGTGCTCGCGTGCCGACAAGGTGCTGCTGGGAAAGCTCTCGCCGGACCAGGTCACCGCGACGATGCTGGCCGGCGAGCCGATCACCGGGAAGCTCACCGAAGCACCCGGTAACGGCGCCTCGATCGGTGGCTTGAAGGTGACGACCGAAACGGCGTGGTTCGCGGCACGACCGTCTGGCACCGAAGACGTGTACAAGATCTACGCCGAGTCGTTCCTCGGTGCGGACGATCTTGCCGAGGTGCAAGACAGCGCGCGCGAGGTGGTTTCCGCAGCTCTGAGCTGAACGTGCCTTTGTTCGAGTCTTGACTCAAGACATCGATGTATAGACATCAGTACCCGGTACTCTCCGAGACAGAGCGCTCTATTTCCCGTTCCGGGAGATCCACTTCGGGGGCAATTCACTCTGCCCAGACAATGTCAGTGGGAGCCTCATGACCAGGTTCAGACTTATCGGCGCGACCGTGGCGATGCTCGTCGCCGCGATGATCTCGGTACCCGCCTCCGCCGCCGGTACGCCACCGGCGACGCCCGCGAGCGAGGAGCTGAGCGCGGGAAGCGTCGACCGTGCGCTGCGCGCCGACGAACTGGGGGAGCGGATGACCGCACCGGCTCAGGACGAAGAATTCGTGATCAGCCACGCCGACAATGTCGCGGCCACCGGTTTCGTCGAGCACCTCAAGCTTCCGCACTACGTCGACTTCCAAGCCGAACTCGGGCTGGTACGGCGTTTGCGCGAGGGGGTCGCCCAATGAACGACATCACCTACAACGTCGGGTACCTCGACGAGCAGACCGAAACGCGGCATCCGGCGAGCGCTGCTCAAGGCAGTGGCGATCCCCGGATTCCAGGTGCCGTTCGCCTCACGTGAGGTGCCGATGCCGCGTGGCTGGGGTACCGGCGGCGTACAGGTCACGGCGTCCGTACTCGGCGCCGACGACACGCTCAAAGTCATCGACCAGGGCGCGGACGACACCACCAACGCGGTCTCGATCCGGGCCTTCTTCGGCCGGATGACCGGCGCGGCAACGACCACCCGTACGGACGAGGCCACGGTCATCCAGACCCGCCACCGGATTCCCGAGACGCCGCTGGCCGACGGTCAGATCATCGTCTACCAGGTACCGCTCCCAGAGCCGTTGCGCTTTCTGGAGCCGCGCGAGACCGAGACGCGCCGATTGCACGCGCTGGAGGAGTACGGCCTGATGTACGTCAAGTTGTACGAGGACATCGCGAAGTACGGCCGGATCGCGACCACCTACGACTATCCGGTGCTCGTCAACGATCGGTACCTGATGGCACCGTCCCCGATCCCGAGTTTCGACAATCCGAAAATGCACATGAGCCCGGCGTTGCAACTATTCGGAGCGGGTCGGGAGAAGCGCATCTACGCGGTGCCGCCGTACACGAAGGTGGAAAGCCTCGGATTCACCGACCATCCGTTCGAGCCGCAGCGATTCGAGGCGCCGTGCGCGATCTGCGGATCGACGAACGTGTACCTCGACGAGGTCATCATCGATGACCAGGGTGGCGCGATGTACGTCTGCTCCGACACCGACCACTGCGAACGGAGCCGGGCATGACGCTGCTGAGCGCACGCGGTATCGGTCACCGGTACGGCGAGCGGTACGGCTGCCGCGACGTGAGCTTCGATCTGTGGCCCGGCGAGGTGCTCGCCATCGTCGGTGAATCGGGCTCCGGCAAGTCGACGCTACTCGGTACGCTCGCCGCCCGGTTGACTCTGTCCGCCGGATCCGTTCACTATGCGACGTCCGACGGGCGACTGCGGTCGTTGTCCGATCTCGCCGAGACCGAGATCAGACGGCTGTGGCGCAGCGAGTGGGGATTCGTACACCAGGACCCGGCCGATGGACTGCGGATGCACGTCAGCGCCGGCGGCAACGTCGGGGAACCGTTGATGGCCAACGGATGGCGCCATTACGGCGATATCCGGGCGTGCGCCACCGAGTGGCTGGAACGCGTCGAGATCCCGGTCGACCGGATCGATGACCCACCGACGACGTTCTCGGGCGGTATGCGGCAGCGGTTGCAGATCGCTCGGAGTCTCGTCGTGTCGCCGCGGCTGGTCTTCATGGACGAGCCGACGAGCGGGTTGGACGTGTCCGTACAGGCTCGGTTGCTGGACCTCATCCGGTCGCTCGTACGGGAATTGGATCTCTCGGTGGTCGTCGTCACCCACGATCTCGGCGTCGCCCGGCTCATCTCCGACCGCACTCTGGTGATGAAGGACGGTGCCGTGGTCGAGGCCGGTCTGACCGACCGCGTGCTGGACGATCCGCAATCCGAGTACGCCCAGTTGCTCGTCGCGTCAGTACTACAGGGGTGAGCATGTCTCTTCTGACGGTCGACGGCGTCGACAAGACTTTCACGATGCACCTGCACGGCGGTTCCCGGCTGCCCGTGCTGCGCGCGCTGACGCTCGAGGTTGCGGCCGGTGAATGCGTCGTGCTCGACGGGCCGTCCGGAGCCGGGAAGAGCTCGATTCTCAAGATGGTCTACGGGAACTATCTCATCGATGCCGGCCGGATCGCGCTGCACACACCCGACGGCGACGTCGATATCGCGGCAGTCGGCCCGCGCGAGGTGCTCACCGCGCGACGACAATTCATGGGGTACGTCAGCCAGTTCCTTCGCTGCGTGCCGCGCGTCGGAGCGCTCGCGGTCGTTGCGGAGCCTCTGGTGGAACGGGACGTCGATCGAGACGCGGCGTACGACCGGGCCGCGGACCTGCTGCGACGCCTGAACATTCCGGAACGGCTTTGGTCGTTGCCGCCCGCCACGTTTTCCGGCGGTGAACAGCAGCGGATCAACATCGCGCGCGGCCTGATCGCCGGGCTGCCATTGCTACTGCTCGACGAGCCGACGGCGTCGCTCGACGCGATCAACCGCCAGGTGGTGATCGAGTTGATCCGCGAGCAGGTGGCCACTGGAGTCGGCATGCTCGCGGTTTTCCACGATCCAGAGGTACGGGCAACGTTGGCCGATCGTCTCGTCGACGTGTCCGAGTTCGCCCAGGTCGGCGGCGGAGGGCGCACATGACCTCGCGGTATGCGATCTACGCAGCACCTGGCTTCGGTGACAGCGATGCCACGGCCGGCGCATTGCGTACGGCGGCGGAGTCATGGCTGGGCCGTAGCGCGTCCGCGGATGCGTCGCCGGGCGTGTCGGCCGTACCGTCCGGCTGGAGCCGGGCCGATGTCGACGCCATCACCGTCAACCCCCGGCGGTACGGATTCCACGCCACCTTCAAAGCCCCGTTTCGCCTGGCATCCGGCCGGGACGCGGCCGAGCTGACGGAACGGCTGGCGGAATACACCGGCGATCGGGATCCGGTCGTGGTCCCGGCGCTGACACTGGCCTGCCTCAACGGATTCTTCGCGCTGGTCGCGGGTGCCGAATCCGCCACGCTGCAGGCGCTCGGCGACACGGTCGTGCGCGATTTCGATGATCTGCGTGCACCGGCGACCGAAGCCGACATCGCGCGGCACCGGCCCGAACTGCTCGACGCCGGTGGACGCGAGATGCTTCACAAGTACGGTTATCCGTACCGCTTCGTTCTGCATTTCACGCTCACCGATCCGGTGCCGGCGGGCAACCGCGCGCACGTTGAGTCGGCATTGCGCGAGCACTTCGCCGCGCTAATCGGCCGCGACCTCACCGTGGGTTCGTTGGCTGTGTTCCTTGAGCCCGCACCCGGAGAACCGTTCGTCCTCGCTTCGTCCCACCCGTTCCGGAAGGCAGCTCAGTGAGCGAAACCATTCTTCGCAATGCCCGCATCGTCCGGCCCGACTCGGTCCTTCACGGCACCGTGGTCGTGCGAGACGGCCTCATCCGGGAGGTGGACGGTGGCTCGGGTGGGTTCGGCGAGGACCTGGACGGCGACTATCTGCTGCCAGGCCTGGTCGAGTTGCACACCGATCACATGGAATATCACCTCATGCCACGCCCGGGCACGCTGTGGGACGCGGTGCCGGCGTTGCTGGCGCATGACGCGCAGTTGGCCGCGTCCGGTGTCACGACCGTGTTCGACGGGTTGCGGGTCGGCACCGACCCGGGCAAGCACGATGTCGCACCGGCGCTCGCGCCCACGATGGCCAACGCGATCACGCAGGGCACCAGTGCCGGGATCCTGCGCGCGGATCACTACCTACATTTGCGTTGCGAGGTTCCGGCGAAGGACTGCCTGGAGGTGTTCGAGACGTTCGCCGACAACCCCCGGGTCCTGCTGGTGTCCTTGATGGATCACACACCGGGCGCACGCCAGTACGCGAATCTCGACGCCTTCCGCCGGTACGTGGTCGGCAAGGGCCGTGTGACCGACGCCAACCTCGACGCGTACGTCCGGCGGTTGCAGGACGCCTGCGAGCAGTATTCCGACCGGCACCGTAAGGCGGTCGCAGAGTTGGTCCGCGAGCGCGGCGGGATCGTCCTCGCAACGCACGACGACACCACCGTCGAGCACGTCGCCGAGTCGGTCGCGCTCGGCGGCACGATTTCCGAGTTCCCGACGAGCGTCGCTGCCGCGCAGGCCGCCGTGAAGGAGGGTCAGCAGACGGTCATGGGCGCGCCGAACGTCGTACGCGGCGGATCGCAGTCCGGCAACGTCTCGGCGGCGGAAATCCTCTCGCTCGGGCTGCTGGACATCCTGTCGTCCGACTACGTTCCGTACAGCCTTCTGCAAGCGGTCTTCCAACTCGCCGCGCAGGAGACGCTCCCGATCGAGGCCGGCGTCCGACTCGTCAGTACGAATCCGGCTCGTGCGGTCGGACTCGACGACCGGGGCGAAATCGCGGTCGGGAAGCGGGCCGACCTGGTCCGCGTACACGCTCATCAGGCCGTGACCGGCGTCGATACGCTCGGCACGGTCCCCGTGGTCCGGGCGGTGTGGCGCGCAGGTCACCGCGTTTGTTGAACGAGCCGTTATCGAAAAACCATCAAATAGCCGCGCGAACGTGGGGACCGTTCGCGCGTAGTGGGCTCTCCGTTACTCATTGGTTAAACCTTCTTCCCTACCTTGACGACTGATCAAGTAGGAACAGGCCTGCTTGACCCCGTGCCAAGCACCCTGATCTGGCTTGTCATCGTCGAAAGGGTTCCTCTGCGTATCAACCACCCGGCGCGCGTAGTAGCAGCGGTCGCGGCCGCTGTGCTCGCCGTCGCAGTCATGAATGGCTGTTCCTCGAGTTCCAAGACGCCGACCAGCTCGTCGTCGACCGCCGAAAGTGGCAAGTGGGCCACGTCTCAGGGCACGCTCGTCTTCGGTACCGTTCCGGACCAAGCCGGTTCCGACGCGAACTGGAAGCCGCTCGAGGACTACATCGCCAAGCAGACCGGCTACAAGGTCCAGTTCTACCCGACCAGCGACTACACGGCCCTGATCGCCGCCGCCGTGGCCGGCAAGGTGGACATCGCCGCGTTCTCCGGCCTCACCTACGTCCAGGCCACCAACAAGGGCGCCAAGCAGACGGTGGTCTCGGCCGTCATCGCCTCGGCCGGTCTGACCGACCCGGGCTACTACTCCGAGGCCATGGTGCCGAAGGGCTCCGCGATCACCTCGCTGGCCGGCTTCAAGGGCCACAAGATCTGCTTCGTCGACCCGAACTCGACCTCCGGCTTCCTCTTCCCGTTGCTCGCTCTGAGCAAGGCGGGCCTCAACGTGACGGCCAGCGGTACGGACGCCAACAGCAACCCCAAGTTCTCTGACTTCACCGCGGTCTTCGCCGGTGCGCACGACAAGTCGGAGCAGGCCGTCGCGTCCAAGCAGTGCGACGCCGGCTTCGCCGAGGACTCGGTCGCCGAGCCCGCAGCAGCCAAGGGTGATGTCTCGGTCCTCGACAAGCAGTACGTGCCCGGTGGCCCGCTGACCATCTCGTCGGCCCTTCCGCAGAGCGTGCAGGACAAGCTCAAGTCGACGCTCGGCAGCGTCACGCTCGACCAGATCTCTGGCGCTGGCATCACGGTCACCGACGGCTTCAAGAGCAGCTTCCAGGCCGCGAAGCCCGAGGACGACTCGTACTACCAGGCAGTCCGCGACATCTGCACGCAGATCCCGGCCGCGAACTGCGCCGCCAAGTAATCGGATAGGAAATCGGCCATGAGCAGCGCGACGACTTCCGCGGTCATCTCATTGACCGCAGTCACCAAAGACTTCGGCACCACCCAAGCGCTCCACGATGTGAACGTGAGTGTGGGCCGAGGGGAGGTCGTCGTGCTGCTCGGGCTGTCCGGGTCGGGAAAGTCCACGCTGCTCCGGCACCTGAACGGCCTGGAGTATCCGACCTCGGGAACCGTCGAGGTCCTCGGACAGAACGTGCCGGCCCTCAAAGCCAAGGCGGTACGCGCACTACGCGGGCGGGTCGGCATGATCTTCCAGCAGTTCGAACTCGTGGCGTCGCTGACCGCGCTGGAGAACGTGTTGACCGGCGCGTTGTCCCGACTGTCCGGGCCGCGCCTCGGACTCATCTCATATCCCAAGTCGCTCAAACTGCGCGCGCTCACCCACCTCGACCGCGTCGGACTGCTCGACCGGGCGTACCAGCGCGCCGACCGGCTCTCCGGCGGCCAGCAGCAGCGCGTCGCGATTGCCCGCGCGTTGATGCAGGACCCCGAGATCCTGCTGGCCGACGAGCCGGTCGCCTCGCTCGATCCCGAATCGTCCAGCCAGGTGATGTCGATCATCCGGCAAATCGCCGCCGACGATGGCCTGACCGTCGTGTGCAGTCTTCACCAGGTCGACCTCGCCCTTGATTGGGGCGACCGAATCGTTGGCCTGCGCAGCGGAAAGGTTGTGCTCGACACGACCACCGATGGCCTAAGCAAGGCGCAGGTGATGGAGATCTACGGTCGCGTCGCCACATCGACAGCGGAGCTACGGGCGATCGAAGCGGAACTGTCGCAAATCGACACCCTGTCCACATCGACCGCTCAGGACGGCACGCTGTGAGCACGATCGAGGCGATACGCCCCGTTCAGAGCGACGTAGCCGAGCGCGCTCCTCGAAGGCCCGTCTCGATCAGCCGGATCGCCGGCTTGATCGTGCTGCTGGCGATGGTCGGCTTCGGCGTCTATTCGCTGACCACGCTGGATTTCTCCTGGGCCAACATGGTTTCCAGCTTCCAGAATGCGGTGTCAGTTTTCCATCAGATGGACCCGATCAGCATTCCGAAGCCGTCCGACCTGCTCTACCTGATCGAAATCACGCTTGGCATCGTTATCCTCGGCACGCTGGTCGCAGCGCTCATCTCGGTCCCGGTTGCGTGGGTCGCGGCATCGAACACCACGCCGGTCGGCTGGCTGCGCTGGGTCGGCCGGGCTATCGGTGTGGTGACGCGCGCCATTCCGGATGTCGTACTCGCGCTCGCATTCTCGTTGACGTTCGCGCTGGGAAGCCCGCTTCCGGGCATCTTCGCGATCGGCATCCACTCGATCGGCATGATCTCCAAACTGTTCGCCGATGCGATCGAACAGAGCGATGACGGTCCGCGGCTCGCCATCCGCGCGGCCGGCGGTTCACGGGCCCAGGAATTCTGGTCCGGAGTGTTCCCGCAGGTACTGCCGTCGTGGATTGCTACCGTCCTACACCGGTTCGACATCAACCTGCGTGGCTCGGCCATCCTCGGCTACGCGGGCGTCGGCGGCCTCGGATACGCGATGCGTATCGCATTCGAGAACTTCCCCGAAGGGTACGGTCGCGGGCTCGGCATCGCGTGTGTCATCTTCGTACTCTGCGTTGTCCTCGAAATCATCTCCTCAACGATCCGCCGCAGCCTGCTCGGTGTCGCACCGACCGGCAAAGGACTCGGCGACCGCGTTGTTCGACGTGCGACCCGCAACCGAACGGCGCCCGAGCCGAGGCGTGCCATGATCGTCCACATCGGAAACGTCGAGTCGATGGCGAAGCGCCCATGGACTCGCGACCGCGTACGCAATCTGGTCTGGATCCTGGCGACCCTCGCCATCATCGTCAGCAGCTGGTGGATGGCTCGGGTTGACTTCAGTCAGATCAGCTGGAATGAGGTTATGCCGACGCTGCAAAGCTTCTGGCCGCCCAACTTCGGAAACCACACCTTCACCGACTTCTTCCAGGCGCTGCTTGTGACGATCGAGGTCGCGTTCGCCGCCGCCCTGCTGTCGCTGGTGTTCTCGCTGATTTTCGGCGCGCTCGCCGCGCGCAACGTTGCCCCCAACGGCGTGGTCCGGAACATCTTCCGGGTCATCCTGGTCATCTTCCGAGGCGTTCCGGAGCTGGTGCTGGCGATCTTCCTGATCATGGTCACCGGCCTCGGCAACCAGGCCGGCGTCGTCGCGCTCGCGTTCGGTGGCATCGGTCTGCTCGGCAAGCTCATCGCCGACTCGTACGAGGACGTATCCGCCGGCCCCGGGCGCGCGCTCACCGCAGTCGGCGCCTCACGGATGCAGCGGTACGCCTCCGCCACCTGGCCGCAGGAGTTGCCATCGGTGATCGGCAACTCGCTGTACCTGGTGGACACCAACATCCGCGCAGCCACGATCCTCGGCATCGTCGGTGGCAGCGGAATCGGCTTCTACCTGACC
>CAWHRE010000007.1:0-122608 GCA_963831705.1 uncultured Actinomycetota bacterium
AGATCTCCGGGTAAGCCTCGACGGTCGGCCGCGCCTGCTTGGCGTTGGCGAGGTTGTCGAAGAACGCCTGCGCGCCGGGATACTGCGCGCTGTAGGTCTTGAACTCCTGCGTGTCCTCCTCGGACGAGCGCAGCGGCAGGTTGCCGTTGGCGAGGTTCCACCGCAGGTCGACGTCCTTGCTGGTCAGCCACTGCAGGAAGGCGCGTGAGGCGCCGGCCCGGTTGGCGTCGTCGTGGTTGAACAGCACCCACAGGTCCGGGCCGGAGATCGTCTCGTGGTCGCCGTTGAAGCCGGGCAGGTAGGCCACGCCGTAGTTGACGTGCGCATTGGCCAGGTCGTACAGCGACCACGGGCCGGACATCATCATGCCGATCCGGTTGTCGTTGAACAGTTCGGCCGTACTTCTCGTCGGTCTGGTCCAGGTACATCGACTTGTCGTCGACCGCCATCTGCGCAGCGTCTCCAGCGCGGCCACACCGGCGTCGGAGTTGAACGCGGGCTTGCCGTCGTCGAGGATCTGGCCGCCGTGCTGCCACAGCAGCGGCCACAGGTGCCAGGTGGTGTCCTCGCTGCCGGAGACCGAGTACGCGGTGCCGTAGATGTTGCTGCGACGTGTCGGTCAGCTTCTTCGCCGCGGTCCGGAAGTCGTCCCAGGACCACTGGTCGGTCGGGTACGCCAGATGCCGGCCGCGTCGAACAGCGTCTTGTTGTAGATCAGCGCCGAGGTTGTCCACCAGCGCCGGGATGCCGATGACCTTGCCGTCGACGGTGGCGGTCGTCGCGGGCGGCGGCCGGGATCTCGTTCCAGCGCGATCGCCGGGTCGCTCACGCACTACGTCAGGTCCTGCGTGTTGCCGCTCGCGGCCAGTTCGCCGGCCCAGCTGCCGTAGGCGTAGGAGATGTCCGGGTAGGTGCCGCTGGTGAATCCGGCCGACAGCTTCGTCAGCAGGTCGTCGGTGGTCGCCGCGCCGGCCGAGGTGTTGATCGTGACGTTGCGGGTGCGACGGCGTGGTATTCGGCGGCGAGCTTCTCGGCCATCGTCTCGGCGTCCGCGGTCTGGCCGGTCCACCAGGTGATGGTGACGTCCGCCGTTCGGGTCATAGCCGGCGGCGGCGTCCTTGGTCTGTCGATCGCCTTGCCGCCGGAGCAGGCGCTGGCGAGCACGGTCAGTGACGAGCGCGACGCGCGGCCAGTGCGCGGCGGCGGTTCCGGGAGCGGTTCATGGTCACCTCGGGGGGTCGTCAGCGGGGACGGCAGGCTAGCTGGCGGGTGCGGTGCCGTGGGTAACCTGGCAGCGCGGCGAGGATCACGGAGCGGGTGAGCAGGCGGGGCTGGTCCGGGTCGAGGCCGCGGTGCGCGGCGAGGGCCGTCGCGAAGCGTTGCGCGAGGACGAGCTGGGCGAGCGGGTCGAGGTCGTCGTGGTACAGCCGTGGCGCCGGTCGCCGGCGATCGTGTCGGCCATGCCGACCGGCACGGTCGCCGAACGACCAGACCAGGCTGCGCGGGCCGGCCACCGCGATCGGACCGTGCCGGAAGTCCATCGCCGGATACGACTCCGACCAGGCCTGCGCGGCCTCGCGCACCTTCAGCGCCGCCTCGTGGGCGAGCCCGACGGTCCAGCCGGTGCCGAGGAAGACGAGGTGGTCGATGTCGGCCGGATCGGCCGGCAGCGGCGCGCGCAGCGCGGCCCGCCCGTCCGCGACCGAGGCCGGGTGTCCTCGCCGAACGCGGCCCGGGCCAGGGCCAGCACGGTGGTCGGGAACCGGGTCTGCACGACGCTGCGCTCGTCGGCGAAGTCGAGCACCAGCCGGTCGTCGCTCAGGTCGTCGACCGGCGTCGCCGGCGACCGCGGTCGACCGCGACCCGGCGGGTGCCGGCCGGCAGCCTGGCGCAGCGCGTCGAGCACCTCGGTCGTGGTACCGGACCGGGTGAACGCGACCACCCGGTCGTAGCGGCGGCCGGCCGGCGATACTCGGAGGCGCAGACCGCGTCGGTCTCGCCGAAGCCGGCCCGCTCGCGCAGCTCGGCGATGGCTCTGCGCGACGAACCACGACGTGCCGCAGCCGAGCAGCGAGCACCCGTTCGCCGGGTGCGGCCGAGCAGGTCGCGGGCGGCCTCGGCGACTCATGGTCGGCAGCGCCCGCCGCCACATCGCGGGCTGGCTGTCGATCTCCTGCAGCGGTGACATTCATGGTCGAAGATTATGCTCGTTCCTGCTCGCGGTTCAATGTGCACCGTTCAAATGAACAGTTTCGATGTTCGTTGTGCAAGCTCGGTGTCACCGCGTGACCGACACGCGCAGCGCCTCCGGCAGCAGGTCGCCGTGCGCGGCGGTCAGTTCGTCGCACAGGGCCCAGATTGCGTCGACGGTCAGCGTGGCGGCGGTGTTCGGGTCGACCATGGCGGCCGCCGGACCATGCGCGGATCGCCGGTCACCGCGGCCCGGACGGTCAGCTCGCCGACCGAGACGAAGCCGCGGTTGACCGCCGCGCACTGCGAGCGGCAGGTCGCCCGACGTACTCCGGGCGTACGCCCAGCCGATCGACCACGCACGGCACCTCGACGGCGTAGTCCGACGGGCAGGTTGGTGATCAGGCCGGTGTTGACGACGTTGCCGTGGATGCGGCGCATCGTGCCGGTCTCCATGCAGTGGATGACCTGCGGCGCGTACTCGGTGGCGTCCCGGCTCGAGGTCCAGCGGCTCGCCGGCGGCCAGCGCGGCGCGGGTCTGCGCGTACTCGGCCAGGTTGTCCTCGCTGATCTGCAGGTAGTCGCCGACCGGGATGCGCAGCCGGTCGATCTCGGCGTCGTGGTGCAGGTACCACGGCACGTACTCGGACGGAGTGCTCGCTGGTCTCGGTCGGGATAGAAGCCGAGCCGGCGGTACATGTCGACGCGCACCCGCCGGCGCAGCTCCGGATCGGCGCGCGATGCGCTCGTCCAGCCGCGGGTAGAGGTTCTCGCCGTCGGTGCTCCCACCGCAGCAGCCACGCCTGGTGGTTGACGCCCGGCGGCCGTGTAGTCGACCTCGTCGAACGGCACGCCGATCAGCTCGCACAGGCCGCGCACGGTCCAGTACACCGAGTGGCACAGGCCGACCACCTTGAGGTCGGGCGCGACCGCGCCGAGGTAGGTGACGTTCATCGCCATCGGGTTGGTGTAGTTGAGCAGCCACGCGTCCGGGCAGATCTCGCGCATGTCGGCGGCGATGCCGTCCAGCACCGGGAAGGTGCGCAGCGCCGCGGAAGATGCCGCCGACGCCGATGGTGTCGGCGATGGTCTGGCGCAGCCCGAACCGCGCCGGGATCTCGAAGTCGCGCACGGTCGCCGCGTAGCATCGCCGACCTGGATCGAGTTGATCACGTAGTCGGCGCCGTCGAGCGCGGTCCGCCGGTCCAGGCTGGCGCCGATCCCGGGCGATGCGCCGAGCTGGCTCGGCGGTGCGGCGGGCGATCGCCTCGGCGGTCTCCAGCCGCTCGGGGTCGATGTCGTGCAGGGCGAGCGTGACGTCCCGCAGTTCGGGGAAGGAGAGGATGTCGGCGAGCAGCTCGCGGGTGAAGACGACGCTGCCGGCGCCGAGGAAGGCGATCACAGTCATGGCGCGGATTCTCGGCGTCCGCGCACGAACGCGCAAGGAAACTGGCAATCGTTTCATTCGCGCGCAAACGAACTATCTTGACTGCGCGTTTGATCATGCCGTCGACCAGCTAGGAGCAGGACCACATGACCCGCAGCACGCTGCGCCGCGCCGACCGGGTGTCGACGATCCTCGAGCGCGTCGCCGGCCACGGCTCGGTCGACGCCGGACGCGCTGGCCGACGAGTTCGACGTCTCGGTCGCGACGATCCGGCGCGACCTGCAGACGCTGGAGGACCAGAGGCTGCTCTCCCGCACGCACGGCGGCGCGGTCGCCGTCGACGTCGAGCTACGAGCTGCCGGTGCGCTACCGGATCGGCCAGCACCGCGAGGAGAAGCGCGCGATCGCCCGGCTCGCCGTGGCCCGGCTGCCGCACGGGCCCGCTGACCGTCGGCCTGACCGGCGGCACCACCACGCACGCGGTGGCCCGCCTGCTCGCCGAGCGGGTACGACCTGACCGTGGTCACCAACGCGCTGAACATCGCGGCCGAGCTGGCCCTGCGCCCGCGACTCAAGCTGGTGATGACCGGCGGCGTCTCCCGCACCCAGTCCTACGAGCTGGTCGGCCCGATCGCCGACCGGACGCTGGCCGGGCTGAACATCGAGGTCGCGGTCGTCGGCGTCGACGGCATCAGCGCGCGCACCGGCCTCACCACGCACGACGAGATCGAGGCGAACACGAACGCCACGATGATCCGCCAGGCCGACCGGGTGATCGTGGTCGCCGACGGCTCCAAGGTCGGCCGGGTCTGCCTGGCCCGGATCTGCGCGCTCACCGAGATCGACGAGTTCGTCACCGACTCGAGCGCCGACCCGGACGCGCTCGCCGCGATCGCCGCGGCCGGCGTCAAGGTGACCGTGGCCGACTGAGGGGCCTACTGCTGTATTTTGCTGCTATATCGGCCCGTTCCGCGTCGATCTGGCCTCGTCGACAGGGCTCTGACCAGCCTATTTGTGGCCGGGCGGGGTTCGAACCCGCGACCGAGGGATTCCCGGCGGTGAGGATCGAAGCAGTTGCCAACGAGGTCACGGGGCCTGTAAGCGTCTGATCGGGCATAGCTGAGTCTGATTCGTTGCGGTACATCGCTGCTGTATCCGACGGCATCTTGTGCTTTCTAACGTCGGGTCGTGCATCTCCGTCAGTCCACAGGCCCTCCTCCCAACGAGGTGACGGTCCTGGATCTTGGGTCCTAGTCGGTGTCATTGAAGGCTGTGAGTGCTGTGATCCTCAGCCTGGAGGTGTCATCATGCACTGATGACACCGTCTGGCGTTTCCATCGTCGCCCTGGGAGTCTCGTCGCTGTCGCTCATTGTTTCCTTTGTGAACTACAGGGTTGGTGGACCGAGAGTCGTCATCAGTGCGCGGCGGATTGTGGAAGATGGTCGAACCACTGGCCTCTATGTCGAAGCCCGGAACTCCGGCAGAGGCGCCATCACTCTAAATATCATTCAGCTAGATGCGCACCAACTGACGGGCGGTTACGTTGCATCCAGGCTTGTTACTGAATCCGCTGGCGCGACCCTTCCCTATCGTCTCGATGGACATGCGGCCTGCGAATGGATCCTGAATTCACACGATATCGAGAACTTCCTGTGGCGGCATGAGCACAACTTCATAACCGTGGCCGCCAAAATCGGGGGCCGGCGCAGGTTGCGCGTGCGGCTGGCGTCTGAGGCGCCCTGACTCCCGACTTGCAATTGGACATTGCGGCCGTGTAGTGGAGTCTGGCTATGACTCCGCCTTGAGAGGGCGGTCGTCTGCCCAAACTGATCAAGGCCTTGACTTGGTGGTTTCGTCGTCAACTGGCATCAGATCTGCGGTAGTGAGAACCCATCGGGAACTCGCCGACCGCTACCGTCTTGGCATTGCCGCCGGTCCGGGTGAAGACTTTCCGTACGGCCCCAAGGGCGCCGCCGCTGAAGCGGCGCCGCGCACCGCTTGTCTGGACGCCGCAGTCTGCATTCCGTCCGCGCATAGCCCACGTCGGCGCGCACGGTTCAAGGGCTAAACCAGTTTGAACATCCACCGCCGGCGCCTTCCGGGAGCTACCTGTCGGCATTGCGGTGCTAGCCAAGTCGTCAGATCTGTAGTCGAGGGTGCGTGAAACCCGCGTCCGGGCTCGAAGGCATTCTCAGGCTGTGCTAAGACTTACCCGACATTTAAAATCTGTCTTTGGTGGATAGGGGCGATTGGCGTGAGGCTTATACGAGCGCGGGTAACGAACTTCAAGTCCGTGCTTGACTCTGAGTGGTTTACGCTGGACCAGCTCACATGCCTTGTGGGTAAGAATGAGAGTGGGAAGACTGCCCTGCTCGAAGCCCTTGAGAAGATCAAGTCTGTTCGACCCGAGCGGCAAGATCTGCGCGATACGGACTACCCGCGTATGAATTGGTCAGAGTATGAAGAGTCGAAAGCCGTCGACACTGCCATTGAAGCCGAGTGGCATTTGGATGCTGACGAGCTTGCAAAGCTAGTGGAGACACTCGGCGACAAATCGCTTCTGACGAGAGATACGGTTTTCTTCACGAAAGGGTACGACAATAAAACCCATTGGAAGACGCCGCCCTATGACTTGCAAACAATCGTCAAATGGAACGTTGACAACTCGGCACTGAACGTGACGGAAAAGCGCGCACTTGATTCGGTATCGACAACAACGGAACTGATCAACGCACTTAAGCAGATCGTGGAACCTTCGCAGCGGCAAGTCGCATTGCGCGAGGAACTCGTGGCCCGTTGGTCCAACGGCGTCGAGGCGACGGTAGGCAAGTATCTCGATGAGCGACTGCCGAGCTTTGTATACTATTCGCAATATGACAGGCTGCCGGGCCGCGTTTCGTTGGACCAGCTCGTTCACGCGCGGCAGCAAGGATCACTCGAATCAATCCCCGGATCCAGAGTGTTCCTGGCGCTTCTCTCGATGGTAGGGACGACGCCCGAAGCTATTGGGCAAATTGCCACATCAGAAGGGTTGATCAGCAAGCTTGAAGCCGTTGAGACCCGACTTTCCCGCAAGATCTTTAAGTATTGGTCGCAGAATAAGCATCTCAAGGTACGTTTTCGGTTCGATCAGGCGAGTGCAGGAGATCCTCCGCCATTTAATTCTGGCAAGATATTTCAGACTCGTATTGAAAACATGAGACACGAAGCGACCATTCGTCTCGACGAGCGGAGTACTGGATTCATCTGGTTCTTTTCGTTCCTCGTGTGGTTTTCGGAAGTGCAGAAGGAATATGGCGACAAGCTCATAGTGCTGCTGGATGAACCCGGTCTGACGCTACACGCGCGGGCGCAGGCAGATCTTCTGCGATATTTTAGCGATGAGCTGCTGCCTAAGTATCAGCTCGTCTATACGACGCATTCGCCCTTCATGATTGATTCACAAAACCTAATGGCCTGCCGAACCGTCGAAGACGCAACGTCTCCAGATGACGAAGTTTTGGGAACCAAGGTCGGCGACCGGGTACTAAGCACTGATGCCGACACGTTATTTCCTCTTCAGGCCGCTCTCGGTTACGAGATCACGCAGACATTGTTCATTGGTGAGCACTCTCTGCTCGTCGAGGGGCCCTCGGATCTGCTCTACATTCAGTGGGCATCCGATCGACTGGGGCACTTGGCCGTATTGCACTAGACAATCGGTGGACTGTTACCCCTGCGGCGGTATTACCAAGGTGCCAAGCTTCCTTGCCCTGTTCGGCGGAAACCGGCTCCACGTCGCAGTTCTTACGGATCATGGACATGGTGACAAAAAGAAGGTAAGAGAGGTACGCGATTCGGAACTGATCAAGATGGTCACGTCTTTACGGCGGATCAGTTTGCCGAGAGTCAACCTGCGTCAGAGGCTGATGTTGAGGACATCTTGGGGCGGTCGTTTTACGTCAATCTGGTCAATACTGCATATAGCCTTTCTGGCGGTAATGAAATGCCGGCCATTAAGGTGGCAGGCACGCCGGAGCGCGTGGTGCAGGAGACCGAGGCGCATTTCAGGACGCTGTCGGCGGGCGTTCCGAACTATGACCACTACGCACCCGCGCGTTACTTGATTGAACACGCACCGACCTTTGAGGCGGTCGAGGGTGGTGCGCTTGACCGGTTTGAAAAGCTTTTCGTTGATCTGAACGCCTTGCTTTAGCGGATGTGTCGCGAGGCTGTCCCGATCGGCGTCACCGCGTCGTGGTCCAGGGCCTCAGGCCTCGTCGGCCGTGGGCATCACCCTCCTCGCCGCCATCCTCGCGAGCAGGGTGATGCCCCGGGGTGCGAGTCCAACCCACGGCAAGTGCCGGCCACCGAACGAAGACCGGATTCGACGTGGGACGGGCTACAAGTGGCCCGCTCGTCCCGGCTCGGAACTCGTCCGTTGCCTTCGCACAACATTTGCCGGCCGCACGCGGCGGCAACGCGGCGCCTTTCGTCCCGAGCCGCAAACACCGCGGGAACCGGTGAAGGCGTGCAGCACAATGCTTGTCACAATGTGCCACAGTCTCGGATATGCATTATGGGAACATCGGATCCTTCATCGGCGGTCTCGCGGCGGTCGTGATCGCGATCGTTTCGTTGTGGTTCGCGCCCTCAGCTTTTCGTGAGTGGCGAGCCAAGCTCGAAGCCGAAAAACACTTGGCGCGAGAGCGCGAGAAGGAGATCCGAATCAATCGATACCGCTCCGTTCAAGGCTGGATGATCGGCGGGGTGGACTCATGGGCGGTAGATATCGTCGTCGAACCAACTGAGATCGATGGTGCCATGTCTGAGCTGAGGAGCGGCGAACCAACGGCCTACGTGCTCGTCCGATGCCACGGCGCTGATCAGGGCGGGCGCTTGCGTAGATGGCTTGAAAACCGGAACGACGGGGATAGGTTCCTGGCGCGCGTTCCCACAATGGCTGAGTACGAAGCCCTTCAGCTCGGCAGGGAGGTCATGCGTGCACGCGACAGCGAGACCGCATCCGCGTAAGCAGATCGTGCGGCCTCAGGCTCGATGACGCGGAAGCGGTCACCCGTTCAGTGGTGCGCCGCCCCAAAGGAACAGCGCCGCTTGATCAGGAATGCGCACCAATGCTCGACGATGCAGACCTGTCTGCCGTCGCGGAGCCAGAGCTCGCTCGGGCAGACTGACCCTGGGGACCAGTACGGCCGAGCGGACGGTACTCGTTCCGGCAAGTGATACTTAGCGGCCAGCTTAGGACGAGATTACGTTCGCGAAAGAGGATCTGCTATGGTGAGACTCAATCTGAGGGCCGTCGAGGAGCGCGTCGCTCCTCTCGGGGGTCGCGAGTCGTACGACCGCGAGTTCATCTTCGAATTGCTGCTCGCCTACGGGAAGCCGCAGGGCAACGTCACGCGCCTGCGCAACGGATCGCTCAGCGTCGCCGACGACAAGGCGACCGAGGTCGCGCAGAAGAACGTCGTCTACTTCAAGGAGACCACCGGCGACCCGCTCGCGGTGATCGACGAGCTGAAGACCTCGCCGACGGTGGTGCGGTACCGCACCCGCTTCGTGATCGTCACCGACTACACCGAGCTGCTCGCCGTCGACACGAAGACCGGCGAAAACCTGATGATCCCGATCCGGGACATCGACCGGCACTTCACGTTCTTCCTGCCCTGGGCAGGGATGGAGAAGGCCCAGTACGTCACCGAGGCTCACGCGGACGTCAAGGCTGCCGAGCGGATGGGCAAGCTCTTCGACGAGCTCCTCGCCGCCAACCCGGGCTTGATGGAGGGGACGCACGGCCGTCACGCGCTGAACGTGTTCTTCACCCGGTTGCTGTTCTGCTTCTTCGCCGAGGACACCGGGATCTTCACCGAGAGCCAGTTCACCAACGCGGTCGGTTCCCACACCCAGGCCGACGGGTCGGACGTCGACGACTTCCTGACCGCACTGTTCACGGCCCTCGACACCGCGGACCCGGCCGACAAGCCCACGCACCTGGCGTCGTTCCCGTACGTCAACGGCCGACTGTTCACGATGGGCCGGAGCACGTCGGTGCCGACCTTCACCAAGGCCGCGCGCGACCTGCTGATCGCGCTGGGAACGCTGGACTGGAGCGAGATCAATCCCGACATCTTCGGGTCGATGTTCCAGGCGGTCGTCAACCCCGACGAGCGCAGCGATCTCGGGCAGCACTACACCTCGGTCCCGAACATCCTCAAGACCATCGAGCCGCTCTTCCTCGACGATCTCCGGGAGCAGCTCGACGCCGGCTTCGACTCGGTTCGGAAGCTCGAGGCGCTGCTGGAGCGGATCAGCGCGATCAAGGTGTTCGACCCAGCATGCGGGTCTGGCAACTTCCTCGTCATCGCCTACAAGGAGCTACGGAAGCTTGAGCACGCGATCCTGGAGCGCCTCGCCGAGCTTGACCCGAGGCACCAGGTGCTGTTCGCCGAGTCGAGGATCAACATCGAGAACTTCTACGGCATCGAGCTCGACGACTTCGCGACGGAGGTCGCGATCCTGTCGCTCTGGATCGCCAAGCACCAGATGAACACCGAGTTCAAGGAGAAGTTCAACCTCTCGATCCCGCTGATCCCGCTCAAGGAGACCGGCCAGATCCACGCGGGCAACGCGGCGCGCGTCGACTGGAACGACGGTCTGCCCCAACGACGGCGGCGAGATCTACCTGATCGGCAACCCGCCGTACCACGGGGCAAGACGCAGACAGCCGAACAGAAGGCGGACTACGCCTCCGTCTTCGGCGACGCGTCCGTACTCGAAGAACCTGGACTACATCGCACTCTGGTTCGTCAAGGGTGCGGACTACATCGAAGGAACGCGAGCCGAGCTGGCGTTCGTCACCACGAACTCGGTTGCCCAGGGCGAGCACGTCGGGCTGATGTTCCCGATGATCTTCGCCAAGGGCATTGAGATCGGGTTCGCGTACACCAGTCGTTCAAGTGGGAGAACAACGCGAGGCGCAACGCCGGCGTGACCGTCGCCGTCATCGGGCTCCGGAACGGCTCGATCGCGAACCGAAGTACCTCTACACCGATGACCTACAGATCGCTGCGACCAACATCAATGGATACCTCGCCGACGGCGGAAACGTCTTCATTGATGGCAGCGGAATAGACCGCTCTCCCGCCTACCCGCCATGTCTTACGGAAGCATGCCGAACGATGGTGGAGCACTCGTGCTAACTCATGCTGACCGTGAGCGACTAGTTCGAGTCGCACCCTGAAACCGAGGCGTTCATTAAGCGCTTTCTGGGCGCTAGCGAGTTCATCGCCGGGGAAGACCGGTACGCCCTGTGGATCGAACCGATCGTCGGCTAGGCGACGCCCTGCGCATCCCGCCCGATAGCGGCACGTGTCGAGCGAGTTAGGAACCATCGCGAGCAAGAGTGAGCGATCGGCCACGCGCAACCTCGCCGGATACCCCGTACCGCTTCGGTGAAGTTCGCTATCAGCCAACTGAGTCGATCATCGTCCCCAGGATCTCTTCTGAGCGTCGCGAGTACATTCCCATGCGGATACCTCGGCCCTGAGACGGTGATCTCTAACACAGGGATTCGCGATCTACGACGCTGAGCCCTGGCTGTTTGCGCTGCTGACCTCGCGAGATGCACATGGCATGGGTGAACGCCGTGTCTGGACGGATGCGGGAAGACTATCAGTACTCGAACACGATCGTCTACAACAACTTTCCCGTCCCCCCGCTGACCGAGTACGGTGAAGGAGCAGCTCACCGTCGGCAGCGTTACGGGTGCTTGACGTGCGTGAGTACCACTGCGAGAAGACGCTCGCGGAGTTGTACGACCCCGAACCTGATGCCTGCTGATCTGCGGGCGGCACACGCCGAGGTCGACGCGTTGGTCGACTCGATCTATTCCAGCGTCCGGCTACGAGACCGACGAGCAGCGGTTGTCGGACCTGTTCGCAATGTATGAGGCAATGACCGCTGACGGAGGCCGCGAAGGCTCCGGCAACGAGGACGAGGGGTGCGCCGAAGTGAGGGCGATCAAGCAGCCGCTTAACATCGTCGACGTAACCTACGCCCGCACGGGCGGATCGGTGAACACCGACGCGATGGGCATGCGCGAGATGCAGCAGCGCGTCTTCGCCAAGCGCGACGCCCAGCACCTGCTGATCAAGGCTCCGCCGGCCTCGGGCAAGTCACGGGCGCTGATGTTCGTGGCGCTCGACAAGCTCTACAACCAGGGCCGCAAGAAGGTCATCGTCGCGGTGCCGGAGCGGTCGATCGGCGCGTCGTTCGCCTCGACGAGTCTGACCGACGTTCGGGTTCTTCGCGGACTGGGAGGTCAAGCCGGAGCACAACCTCTGCGACCCTGGCTCTTCGCAGGGCAAGGTCGGCGCGTTCATCGACTTCCTGAACGGCCCCGACGCCGTCGCTGATCTGCACGCACGCGACGCTGCGGTTCGCGTTCGAGACGCTCGCCGCCGAGGCGTTCAACGGCACCGTGCTGGCGATCGACGAGTTCCACCACGTCTCCGCCGACATCGAGGCCAGCCGCCTCGGGGCGCTGCTGCGCGACGGTCATGAACGGCTCGGACGTGCACATCGTCGCGATGACGGGCTCCTACTTCCGCGGCGACTCGGTCCCGGTGCTGTCGGCCGAGGACGAGGCCAAGTTCACGCCGGTCACCTTCAACTACTACGACCAGCTCAACGGCTACGAGTACCTGAAGTCGCTCGGCATCGGCCACCACTTCTACCAGGGCCGCTACACCGACGCGATCGGCGAGGTCTTCGACCTGGACAAGAAGACGATCCTCCACATCCCGAACGTGAACTCGGGCGAGTCCACCAAGGACAAGATCGAAGAGGTCGGATTCATCATCGACTCGATCGGGCACGTCGAGTCCACCGACCCCGACACCGGGATCATCAGCATCCGCCGCGCCGACACCGGCGCGATCCTGCGCGTGGCCGACCTCGTCGACGACACGGACCAGAAGAAGCGCGCCGACACCCTGCACTACCTCTCCACGGTCGCCTCGAAGGACCGCGACGCCGTGGACGTGATCCTCGCGCTCGGGATGGCGAAGGAGGGCTTCGACTGGCCGTTCGCCGAGCACGCCCTCACGGTCGGCTACCGCGCGTCGCTGACCGAGGTCATCCAGATCATCGGCCGCGTCACCCGCGACAGCCCCGGCAAGGACGCACGCCCAGTTCACGAACCTGATCGCCGAGCCCGACGCCTCGCAGAGCGAGGTGAAGGTGTCGGTGAACAACATGCTCAAGGCGATCACCGCGTCGCTGCTGATGGAGCAGGTGCTCGCGCCGAACTTCAAGTTCAAGACCAAGCGCACGGGCGACGATGAGCCGACCCCGCCGGGCGTCATCAAGATCAACGGCTTCAAGGAGCCCAGTCGCCGACCGGGTGAAGCAGATCGTCGAGACCGACCTCAACGACCTCAAGGCCACGATCCTGCAGGACGACACGTTCGCGAAGGCCGCCGCCGGCTCGGTCGACCCGGAGATGACGAACAAGGTGCTGATCCCGAAGATCATCCGCGAGCGGTACCCCGACCTGGACGAGTCGCAGGTCGAGGAGGTACGCCAGCAGGTCGTCGTGGACTCGGTGATCAAGAACGGCGAGGTCCGGGAGGTCGGCGACAAGCGGTTCGTCATGATGGCCGAGAAGTTCGTCAACATCGACGACATCAACATCGACCTCATCGACTCGGTCAACCCGTTCCAGCGGGCCTTCGAGGTCCTCTCGAAGTCGGTCACGCCGTCGGTGCTGCGGATCATCTCGGACGCGATCACCGCGACGCGGGTCGAGATCACCGACGAGGAGGCTCTGGCGGCGTGGCCGAAGATCCAGCAGTGGGCCAAGGTCAACGGTCGCAAGCCGAACGTACGCTCCGACGATCCGACCGAGAAGCGGTACGCCGAGGTGCTGCTGTTCCTGCAGACGGAAGAAGCAGGAACGCGATGCAGCTCAGCGCGCCGCACAGATGGCGGACGACGACGAATGAGCGCCGCGAAGACGCTGAGCCGGTCGATGCGGTGATCCCGACGCAGCATCGAGGCGATCCTCGACTCCGACGTCGACGGCCTGCTCGACGCGCCCGAGCAAGCCGACGAAGGTCACCTCCGCGGACCGCCTGGAGCGCGGCGTTCCTGGAGATCGTCGAGTTTCGGCGCACCCACGATCGGATCCCGAGCTCGACGACGCGCGAGATCGCCGAACGCAAGCTCGGAGCTCGACTCGACGGCATCCTCGCGAGCGACGGAGAAGATCGCCGCGTTGAAGCCGCTCGACGAGTTCGGCCTTCTGGAGACACCCGAGGCGCCGGCCTCGCTCGACGACCTGCTGGGTGGCGACGACCTCGACCTGCTCGGTGACGAGTCCGGGCTGCTGGACGTCTCCGACCTGCCGGTGCGGCGCCAGAGTCTACGACAGCCGAGGATGCCGCGCGCCGGCGAGAAGGCTCAGGACTTCGAGCAGTTCGAGCCGCTGTTCAAGCAGAAGCACGCCGAGCTGCGAGACGGGATCGAGCAAGCTGCTGCCCGTACCCCGGGCATGACCCACATCACCCCGGGCGCGTTCTTCGTCCTCAACGGCGTCATGCTGTTCGTCGCCGAGGTCGGCGAGACCGAGTACAAGAAGACGACCGTGCGTGAGAACAAGCGCGAACGGCTCCGGTGCATCTTCGAGAACGGCACCGAGTCGTCGATGTACCGCCAGTCGCTTGCGATCAGGCTGAGCGACGAGGACGGCCAGATCGTCGTTCAGTCCGAGCTGCCCGAGATCCTCGGCGATGACCAGGTGAGCGGCTACATCTACGTCCTGCGATCTCGCAGCGAAGACCCGCAGATCGCCGCCATCAAGGACCTGCACAAGATCGGCTTCACGCGCGGGTCCGTCGAGCTAGCGGATCAAGAACGCCGAGAAGTCACCGACCTACCTGATGGCCCCCGTCGAGGTTGTCGCCAGCCTACCGCGCTCTACAACCTGAAGGCATCCGCCCTAGAGAACCTGCTGCATCGAGTCTTCGCGGAAGTCCGGCTCGACGTCACCCAGATCGACCGCAGGGGTCGCGACTACGACCCCTCCGAGTGGTTCGTCGTCCCGCGGGCTGTGATCGACCAGGCGATCGAACTGATCATGTCCGGAGCGATCGTCGGCTACGTCTACGACGCGAAGGCGCAGAAGCTCGTCGCAGCCGATAAGTAGTGAACAAGAAGCCACGGTGGGACCACAACTCAATGCCCTCGCGGGACAGCGGAGACACCGGGGACAGCTCGCTCCCGAAGGACCACCATCGCATTCTTCGCACTGATCTGGGAAATGCTCATCGCTCAGCGCCCCGACGCCCGACAGCTCACCCACGACAGACGCTTGATCGCGGCTAATCATCCAGCCCTGGTGCAGGACCAAGCTCTGTCAAGAAGTCATTGACACCGTGCGCCCTCAAGGACCGTTCGCCGTCGACCAGCCCGCCGGGGAGCGGGCCGGCCCCGGCACCGCAACCACCCAGTGACCGCTACGTGTCAACGACCAGGCTTGCGGTGCCGGGGCCGGTCTGCTCGGCTCGCCCTGGACGACGGCGAGCGGTCCGCCCGCACCGGGGCCCGAGATCCCGCCGGAGGCACCGCCCTTGCCACCGCCAACCCGGACCCGCAAGCGCGGAGACCGACCCGTAACTAGCCGGCGCGCGGACCGCGCGCCGCGACCAGCCGCCGGCGCGCAATCACCCGACCAGACGCTGCCTGTTCTCGCGGCCCGTCTGCATCCGCTGTCCGCGCCAGCTCGACGGCATCAGGCGTCAAGATCGGCCGGAGCCCCAGCGACGGCCGATCTGTGATCGCGCCCGTCGACGGCGCGTGCGGCCCGCTTGTCGGGCCGCTTTAACCTTGTACAGAAAGTGCTCACACACATCGCGCCGGTGGGCTGTCTGACTTGGACTGATCCGTTACAGATTGGCTTGGAAAGATTCGTGACACTTTCGCTGCCAGCGGTTTCGTGAAATGCACTCCGAGCTTGCCGGTCTCAGTGAAGGCCCAGCGCCACGGCTATCCTGGGATCGCCGCGAAGGCTGTGCTCGCCTAGGCAGACGGAGACGCCGTTACGGCGAAACCAGTGCGTAGCGCCCCAGTATCGGCCGCTGGCTGCAAGGAGTTGCCGCGCAATGTCGATTTGGTTTCGGCTTCCCCCGACTGCGGTGACGGCATCCGCAACGACATCGACAGCCGTTGAGGGCAGATCGGCGTCGCCCAGCGCGGGTAGCAGGATCAATAGTCGCTCGGCCGTGCTACGTCGCGTGTCAGGCTGTTCGGCGAGGTCGAGCAGTTCCCGCCACGACCATGCCGGGCCGACAAAGCCTCCTTCCAGCGCTGCCACGACGAGCGAGGACTCGAAGCCCTCGCCGGTGAGGACGTAGTCGATGCCCATGTCTTCGTCGAAGTTGCGCCAGATCAGGTTGATGTTGTTCCGATCGCCAACGCTGACGGCAAACGCCGGCCATCGGTCCATGCGTTGCAGTTCGTCGAGCACCGCATCGACGTCTGCCAGATCCACGTCGAACGAGGCCGGAGCGTCCCTGGCACCGCCCGCGGCCAGAAGATGAGCTGGCCAGAATGTGGCGTCGTCAAGCCATCCCGAGGCGTCAAATATTGTGCCCGGATCGACTTCTGGCATAGAGCCATCCATGTAGCCAGGAATGATCACCGACTCATCGTGCCACGGTGACCCCTACCGGCTCCGTCGCGGAGCAGGCAAACTTTCATGATCGTCTAGCCAACGTGTCCCGCATCATTCCAAGTCAATCTGTAACGCATGAATCCAAGCCCGACAATCGCGCCGGTGGGCGGACCCGGGTCATTTCTGCTGCTCAGGGGCCTTCTCTGGGATCTTTCCGATTAGCAGTCGGACAGTGTCTCCAAAGCTGCGGGTGAGGCTCTCCAGACAGAGTTGACCCTTGTCGGGCGTTCCGAGCGACGGATAGCCGATAACGCCGCTGGTTGTGTACTCGCGCATACCTGAGGTGAGCAGATGCGGTCGGTTATCAGCTGCCCAGTCTGCCGTCGCGTTGCCGGGCCGTACGAGCTCGGGTGCGGCGTGCAGCAGTATCGAGGTTTCGAGTTCGCCGGCGTGCATGTCGGCGTGGCCGTCGCTGTGCATGCCCGCTTCTTTGCGAGCCAGCGCCCAGTCCGGACCTTGCGGAAAGATCGACATGACCGGACCGTGGACGGCCGTGAACTCTTGGACCACGTTGCTGAGCACGTAGTTTCCTCCGTGCCCGCTGATGAGGGCGAGTCGTTCTACGCCGGATCTGCGCAGCGACTCGGCAATGTCAACAACGATCCGGTACAACGTCTGCGAGCTGATGCTGACGGTCCCTCGCCATGCCGCATGTTCATGCGAACAGCTCACCGTGATCGGGGGCAGCGACATCACTGGGTACCGTTCGGCGATTGCGCTGCTCACGGCACACGCTACAACGGTGTCCGTGGCCAGCGGCAAGAACGCGCCATGCTGCTCAAAGCTCCCGATCGGCAGCACCGCGAGTCGTGCGTCGCGGACGGTCTCGTCGTGTGCCGTGGCGGCTGGGAGAAAGTCAATCACTCGCGCCTGGTGCCCCCCTACGTTGTCCGGGTCAACTCCCTGATCCGGTGGGTCAGATCTGATACCTCCGTATCACGCTTCCACGGCGCCAGCATTCCGCGCAAGCTACTAAGGTGCCGCAGTGTCCGTGTTGATGTGGCCGCTTTGGCCGTCATGAGCGCCGAGGTACCCACGTCGACAGCGGCGTGGAAATCGCCGGCCTTTGCATGTACGATCGCGAGCCGAGTCTGGCAGAGCCCGAGGTCTCGCCTCATCATCAGCGGCCAGTTGGAGAGCGCACGTTCGAAGATCGGAATGGCCAGGTCCGGTTTCCCAAGTTCGGTCCAGCAACCAGCGGCCTCCATTTGGATGTATTCGAGGTTGCAGTAGGCCGCCGTGTCATCGTCGGATTGGGTCACGTCGCTGACCTCTCGGTAGGCGTCGTCGATCATCCTGCTGCAGCCGTCCGTGTCACCGTCGATCGCGTGGGCTCTCGCTCGCTGAACCAGGACCAATGCTCGGATCCGAGCCGAGACGTGCTCGAAGTCGCGCATGCCTGCTTCGCTGAGGCCGAGGGCGTGGCTCGGGTTCACCAGGTCATTGGAGATGTTGGTCTTGCGCATCAGGACGTATGCGATATCGGTTGGGTTGCCGGAGCTGAGGGCATAGTCCATGGCGCGATCCGTGAAGAGCATCGCGTTCTTCGGGTCGCCTGCATCTTGGTAGAGCCAGCCGGTGAACTCGTTGTACTGGTACGCCAGGCGGGTCAGCGAGGGTCGGACGTTCGATGGTGACGCCCTCAGGATTTGGTCGAGCAACGTCGTCTGAGCACGAACGGCGTCTACGAGGTGGTACGGGCCCATCAGGTTGTCGGCCTTTACGTGCTGGAGAAAGACGTCGTGGAAGTACGAGACGGTGTCACCGTCGACGATCGGCGCAACCCTGGGGACGGAAGCGTCCGAACTTTGCACGTGTAAGCCCAGCTCGTCTTCATCTCGGTCATAGGCGAGACAGAAGAGTCGTTGATAGGTTCGGTCCGGCTGCCCTACACCGTTTTCCCACCTAGACAGCATCGTCTTGAGGCTGGCCTGTTCAGCGATGCTTACGCCGAGGGCTCTAGCCTGCCCGGCAATGGCTGCGATCGCACGTGCCTGCGTCCAGCCGAGTCCAACGCGCGCAGCCTTTAGCGGCGAGGTCATGCTCTCTATTTCTCCGTGCACAGCTGCAACCTTCTGTCCGAGACAATCAAGGATGTGAATGTGTTGCGCCGCGAGACATTGACCTGGTTAACAGTCGACCTGCTAACGCCTGTTAACAGGTGTCATCTGTTTGCCCAGCTCACAGCGTTGTTTCCTTGAGTCACGGAGAACTTCCGTGTTAACCGAGCGATCGTCCATAAGGGACGCGCTCTCAACGAGGGGAAGCCTCATGTTGAAGTTGGTTCTGGACATCACGGGTAAGACGATGACCGTGTCGATGGCGTCGACGCCGAAGGTCGACGAGAAGGGGACGCAGAAGTCCGAGAGGGGAACGGGCCGCATGTTGTGGTCGACCCAGGTCTTCGTACTCGATGGCGAGAACGGCGGGGAGGTCATCACCATCACCACGGCAGGGGAAAAGCCGGACGTGAAGGTGGGGCAGCCGGTGACCGTTTCTGGTCTGGAGGCCATTCCGTGGGTGACCAACGGACGTAACGGTGTTGCGTTCCGGGCTCTGGAACTGCGTTCGCTGTCCGCCGTACCTGCCGTCAAGTAGGCCAAGGCTCTTAGTCAGAAGCTATGCCCGATGTGGTGTTCGTCGGACCACATCTCAGCGGACTTCTTCCGCTGACCATCGGATCAGAACCTCTACGGCTCCTGATGGTTCTGCTCCACCGGTGACCGCCTAGCGGTCACGCATCAAGAAGAGGCGCGGGGTCGGTACCGCCATAGGGCTGCCGACCCCGCCTGCCCTCATGTCTGACGGACCTAGTGGGTGCGGCATCGGCTCCTGACCTACCGAACCCTCCGTCAAACCATCCATTCCCCACGATTCCCTGGGAGGACGTTGTGGCTCATTCTAGCCGCACGAGCAACCGTAGTGGTAGCCGCCGGCCGTCTGGCACGGTCACGGTCATCGAGGCGCGTGTTCATCGTTCTACTGCCCGTAACGCCCGGGTCGGCGCCTTCCTCGCGACGGTGTTCGGCTCGCTGTTCTGCGCGGTGCTGTTCCGTCAGTGGCTGACCCCGATCCCGGCGCTGTTTGCCGGTGTCGCGATCGGCGCACTGTGCGGCGTCACCGTGTGGGCTGCGATTCGGGTGTGGCCGTTTGTGCGGCTGCTGTGGTGGTGGACCGGCGAACTCCTCGCCGCTGTCCGCTGATCCTGTACAGCTGGGTGCTCCTCAACCGGGCACCGCTCGCTGTGATCATCGCTATTGCCGCGTCCCTCGCGGTGGCGTTCGTGTTTCCACGCGTACGCCGTGTCACGGCGTCGGTGGCCTGGTGTTTCATCGTCCGGCACCGGCTGCGGACGTGTTTTAGCCAGTTCATCGTCGCCAACCAGTCCGGCAGCCTGCCGTGGATCTTCGTCGCGAAACCTACTCCGGTGGGTGAGCGAGTGTGGATCTACCTGCGGCCCGGGCTGTCTCCATCCGACCTGCAGTCGCGGTTGGAGAAGATCGCGGTGGCGTGTCATGCCTCCGCTGTCCTGATCGAACGCGCTTCAGCCCGTACCGCCGGGTTCCTGCGCGTCGATATCAAACGCCGCGAAGTCCTCGGCGGCCTGGTCGGCTCACCGCTGTCCGGCGAGGACATCGACCACCCGCTGACCACAACCGATCTGCCGGTCAGTGGATACATCGACTGACGTCGACGACTACGTGGTGTTCGGGCGGCCCGGCCCTGGATGCCGACACACCGGTATCGCCGGCACCCGTACCGACGCCGTTGCCGGCGACACGTGACGTGCGGCCGATGGCGAAGCCACGTCAAGGTTCCGGCCGGCCTGATCAACGGCCCGGTGAAGACCTCACCGACTACATCTAACTCAACCACCTGGTACGAGACCCGGCTCCGATTCCGGCTTCGGGTCTCGACCAACCACCCGATTACAAGATGGGAGGCCCGATCGTGGCCAGTTTCACGCCCTCTCCGGGCACATCCCACAGCCGTGGTCGCGACACTGCGCCCCGGATACGGGGTCTGTCGATGTTCGATCCGCTGTTCATCGGTATCGACGAGTTCGGCCAACGCGTCGACCTGGACCTCGTCTACCGCAACATCTTGGCCGGAGGCGAACCCGGAGGCGGCAAAATCCGGCCTCCTCAACGGGATCGTCGCCCACGGCGCCCTGTCGCTGGACTGCCAGCTCGTGCTCCTGGACGGCAAACTCGTCGAGCTGGGCATGTGGCGCCACGTCGCGGACGTGTTCGTCGGACCCGACCTCGCCGAGGCGGTCAAGGTGCTCAAGCGGCTGCAAGCCGAGATGGACCGCCGCTACGCCTGGCTCCTGAAGCAACAACCTCCGCAAAGTCAGCCGCGAGATCGGCTGGACGATCATCCTGGTCGTCATCGACGAAATCGCCCTGTTCTCGCGCCACCCTCGGCACCAAGCAGCAGCAGGACGAGTTCAACGCCCTCCTCCGCGACCTGGTCGCCCGGGGCCGTGCCTGCGGGATCCCGGTCGTGGCCGCAACCCAGCGGCCGTCGTTCGACATCATCCCCACCGTCGCTGCGGGATCTGTTCGGCTACCGGGCGGCGTTCCGGTGCACCACCACCAACAGCTCCAACATCGTGTTGGGCCAAGGCTGGGCCGAACAAGGCTACTCAGCCAACGACATCTCACCCGCTCAACCAAGGCGAAGCGTTGCTGCTCGCCGAGGGCGGGATTCCCGAAGCGGATCAAGGTCGGCTACCTGTCCGACCGCGACATTCTCTCGATCGCCGCCCGCGCCGCCCGACTGCGCAACATCGGGCCTACGGCCACCTAAGACGGCTCGATCCCTTACACCACACCAATTCAATCGAGGCCAGCCCTCACGCCTGCAAGCAAGGCTGACCCCGACCCAACCCAACATCCCGAAAGGGGACGTGAGTTCATGCAGTCTACCCAAAAACAGGCAGACCAGACCTGGTCTGACCTGAGCGGCACACCCGCCGCAGTCCTGCGCCAAGCCGCCCGGTACATCGCCCGGTACGGCTGGACCCAGCACGGCTTCTACCACCACTCGCTGGCAGCCCGACGGCAAGCCGCCGCTGTTCCCCGAGGCATGTGTCGCCGGCGCGATCCGCTGCGCCGTGTTCGGCCAGCCCGTGGACAGCATCCTCGACGAAATCATCGACCCGGACCACGACACCAACGCGCCGCTGATCATCGGCGCCCAGGTCGCCCTGGCCGACGACATCGACCCGGAATGGCACGTCACCGACGACGACTGCCCCGGCGGCCTGACCTGCGCCCTGGAGGTCATCTCCGACTGGAACGACGTCGACGGACGCACCGAAACACAGGTCCTCGAAGCGCTCTACGGCGCTGCCGACGAATGGGACCGCATCCACCCGCAGGGCAATGTGGCGGTGACCCGATGAGCGGTCACAACGTCAAGCCCGCATTGACACCCGAAGCAGCGCGGCGCGATGTCGTGGAGAACGACGCCTACGCCGACTTCGCCCGCCGGATCATCCACGCCTACAGCAAACGCGTCGCGACCGGCGACATCGAAGCCGTCACCGACCTGGTGAACCTGTCCGAGCAGGTCGATGCCGCGATCGCCTTCGCGATCGGTGGACTACGCGAGTTCGGCTACTCCTGGGCCGACATCGGCACCCGGCTCGGGATCTCCCGTCAGGCGTGCTCAGCAGCGGTGGGGCGGTGACCAGCAATGACGGTCACCGACATCCGGATGCACCGCATCCTCGTCGCCGCACTCGGCATCTACACCCTGGCGAACAGCGACGACGAGTGCGGCGTGTGCCGCAACCACCACACCATCACCGTGTTCGACCCGGCCAACGTTGACGGCATCGCCGCCGACCCGGGCGCTCACCGGCTGCGGGTCGAGTGCCCGCGCTGCCGGCCCTCGCACTGGGACACCGGACACGGCATCCCCGTGATCACCGACCTCGGACCCGGCACCGACGTGTGCTCGACCGGTCCGTTGGTGATCGTCACCCAACCCGACCACGACAGTGTCCTGGTCTGCGCTCCCGACGCCGACTGCCTCGGCTGTGTCGGGACCGGCGGGATTCCGCTCTACCGCGACGGACTCGAAACCGCCCTCACCGGGCGGCGCTGCCCGGATCTCCACGATGCCGTGCCCGCTGTGCCGGGCCGACACTCTATCGGCAGTGGCAGGGGTGGCGGCCGTGACCTATCTCGCCCGCTTCTACGACCCCACCGGACAGCCGCTTCGGGATCCCGACGTTCCCGTACTTCTCCGCCCCGGACGGCTACGCCACCGTGCGGCAACTCCGCGCCGACGGGCTACGCCCCGGCGGTCAACCCGTCGCCGCACAGATCCTGTGGCGCAAAGGCAACCGGGTTGCCTACCTCTACCAGCGCACCTTGGCGCTACCGAAACGCACCGCCACCCCCGCCCAACGAGAGGCGATCGCGAAAGCGTTGCGTGCCCGCCGCACCTGCCCGACCTGCGGCCGTGGTGCGGGACTACTACATCCCTCGCCGCTACGGCGAGTGCTTCGACTGCCACCACAACCCCAACCCATCCGCACCGGAGGTGCATCGTGAACCGCAAACTTGCCAAGGTGCTGCCCTACCGGCTGCGCCACCCCTACCTGCGCGCGGTCCCGGATCACCGCGATCCAGTGCCTGTACTGCCACCAGTGGCTCAAACCCCGCTACCTGCGGTTCCCGGCCTGCGTCTGCCGACGCTGTGAGAAGGCCGGCGCCAACCAAACCTGGAAACCATCCGCCGCACATCTCGAGCGCGCCCATGCGCTGGCAGCTCGTGAGCAAGCGATCCGTAACGCCGGTCGCCGCCGTGACGACGTCACCCTGGCCGGCCGCTGATGGCCACCGAAACCGCCGCGCCGGGTCGCGGCGAATCCATCGTCCAGGTCCTCATCATGATGGCCGTCGCCGGCATGGCCGGAGCAGCATCCTTCACGCACGTCCACGACTGGACCATGCACAACTCACCCGCCGGGACCGGTAGCTGGTTCGGCTGGGCCAACGCCATGGTGAGCGAACTCATTCCACTCGCCGCCGGACTGGAAGCTCGCCGCCGGATCCGGCTGTTCGGGCACGCCGGAAAGTACCCGATCGCGCTGATCGTCGGCGCCGTCGCGCTGTCGCTGACCGGTCAGTTCGCCGAGGCGAAACCGTCGGCATCCGGATGGCTCATTGCAGCCGTCCCCGCCCTGGGCTTCCTCGCCCTGGTCAAACTCGTCTTGTCGAGTCCGTCCGCACCGGCCAATGAGCCGGAACCTGCATCCGATTCCGCAGGCTGCGCACTCCGGACCGTCCGGCGCCGTCATCGGCGATCGTTCCGGCGGTCGTCATCGACCCGATCCCGGCCAACCTGCTCGCCTCGGCCCGGTTCGCGGCCACCAACCACGCCCAGCACAACGGCCAACCCATCACGCCGGCCGAACTCGCCGCCCGCCTGTCCGTCCCGGACACCACCGCGGCCAACCTGCTGCGCCACCTCGACGCCGACACCGTGCCGGCAACCCCGGCCGTCATCAACGGCCACGACCTAACCGGTCGGTGTGCGATGACGATCTACCTCGTCGACGAACACCACCTCGTGCACACCTGCCCGGCCGACCCGGCCGAGCCGCACTCCGTCGACATCCGCCGCACCGTCCTGGCGGTCACGCCCGGGCGGGCCGTGCAAGACACCGGTCACGTTCCGGTTCAACGACACCGAATACACGGTGCCGTGCAAGAAACGGCTACCCGCCGACCGGCAATGCCCGGCCTGCGCCAACATCGTCTGGATCCATCAGACGACCGTCACCGACCTGGGCTACCAAGGCCCCGCCAACCACCCCAACCTCCTGGCCCACGCTGGCCACGATGACGGACGTGGCATGACCAGCTCGACGGTGAGCATCACCCCCGGCACCCAGGTTCCGGGGGCGGTGTCCCTCGCCGAGACACCCCACCACCCCGACTTCCAATCCCGAGCGGTCCGCGACGCCTTCGCCCGCGCCACCCGACCGGACTACTTCGGCTGGCTCGCCACGTCCGCGCCGCCGCCGGCTGCACCCGACCCGATCCGGCTGTCCGGCGACCTCCTCACCGTCGACGGCACGCACCGGCCGAGCTCCTCGACTCGGTCGTCGACGTCGGAGATGCCGGACGGGGCGATCTACAAGCCGTGCGGCAACCGCCGAGCCTCGGTCTGCCCGTCCTGCTCCACGACGTACCAGTACGACGCCTACCAGCTCCTGCGCGCCGGACTCGTCGGCGGCAAAGGCGTCCCCGACGACTGTCAACGAGCACCCGACAGTGTTCGCCACCTTCACCGCCCCCTCGTTCGGCGTCGTGCACACCCGGGTCGTCAAGCGGCACACCTGCCGCGACCGGAAACGGTGCGACTGCCGCGCCGAACCCTGCCACGCCCGCCGCGCCACCGACCCCACCGCCGGCCTCTGCCCGCACGGGCAGCCGCCGTGTGCTTCGCCCGCCACGAGACCGGCGACCCGCGCATCGGGCAGCCGTTCTGCCTGGACTGCTACGACCACGACGCACCACGTCGTGTGGAACCTGTTCTCCGGCGAACTGTGGCACCGCACCAAACAAGCCATCGAACGCCACCTCGGCCGGATCGCGAAACAGCCGCGGCCTCGGCATCGTCATCCACCTCCCCGACGGCAAGCGCCGGACGCTGTCGCCGGTACGGATCTCGCACGGCAAGGTCGGCGAGATGCAGGCACGCGGCGCCGTGCACTTCCACGCCCTGCTGCGCCTCGACGGCATCGACCCCGCACGACCCGGACGCCGTCGTGCCGCCACCGGCCGGGATCGACCATCGACGACGTCAAGACCGCGATCCGCGCCGCTGTCGCCCAGGTCGCCTTCACCACCCCGACCCATCCCGGCGACCGGACAGGCGTGGCCGATCGCCTGGGGCGACCAAGGTCGACATCCAGGACATCGACTATCACGGCACCGGCGAGATCACCGACCGGTCCGCCGCCGGCTACCTCGCCAAGTACGCCACCAAAGTCCACCGAGGCCACCGGGCACACCTCGACCCGGATCACCCGCGACAACTACGCACACCTTCGCCGACGACCACACCCACATCGCCCGGCTCATCGACGCCTGCTGGCGACTCGTCACGCAACCCCACACCGCTGCACCGCGACGCGGAGGAGAATCCGTTCCTACGGCTGGAGAACTGGGCCCACATGCTCGGCTTCGGCGGCCACTTCCTCACCAAAGCACCCCGCTACTCCGCCACCTTCGGCGCACTGCGCGCCGCCCGCGACCACCTACCGACGCGACCACGACCGGCTCACCCACGAGCCAGCAGTCGACGCGTCCACTTCACCGGCCGACCAGGCGGCCGACGACGCCGACACCATCCTCGTCGTCGGACAACTCACCTACACCGGCACCGGCTGGCACACCATCGGCGACGCACTCCTCGCCAACACCGCCGCCGCCAAAGCCCGCGAATACGCCACGCATCGCCCGCGAAGAACCCACCCAGCTCCACCTCCCCGCCGCCAGCATCCAGCTGGTCGCGGCATGACCCGCCTACCCGGAAGGAACCGCCGCCATGAGCAACACCCTGCTCACACCGAAGTGGTACTCGCCGGCCGAGGTCGCCGATCCTGCTCGGCTTCGGCCTGTCCAAAGTCAAGATGCTCATCGCCACCCGCGAACTGCGCTCGATCAAGGACGGCAAGTACCGCCGCATCCTGCCCGAATGGGTCGACGAGTACATCGCCGACCCGCGTCCAGCAAGCAGACCTCGACGAGGTGGCCTGATGACCGCCAAACGACGCGCCAACGGCGAAGGCTCGATCTTCCCGTACCGCAACGGCTACGCCGCCTACGTCTGGGTCGACAAACCCGACGGCAAGCGTGGACCGCAAGTACGTCTACGGCCAGACCCGCGACGACGTCCACGACAAGTGGATCAAGCTGCAGAGTCGGGCGGCCAGCAGGTCCCGTTGCGACGAAGGTGCCGACCGTCGGCGACTACCTGGCGTACTGGCTACGCGAGGTCGTTGAGCCGAATCTGTCGCCCGCTACGTGGGCGACGTACGACTATGTCTCACGCTGCTACCTGATCCCAGGGCTCGGCAAAAAGCGTCTCGACCGTCTGCAGACACGCGACGTGCAGATCTGGCTCAACGAGGTCGGTCGCACGTGCCAGTGCTGCGCGCAAGGCAAGGATGCCAAACGGCTTCCCGCCAAGAGACGATGCTGCGCGGTCGCGTCGGTGCTGCCGCGAGCTCCCGTCGCCGCACGACGCTCGACCATATTCGCCGCGTGCTTCGAGCGGCACTCTCGCAAGCGATCCTCGACGGCTACGTCACCGTCAACGTCGCCAAATCGGTTCGTGCTGCCGGCGATTCGTACGCACAAGCGCAAAGCCTGGACCAGTGAGGAGGCGCGCCAGTTCCTCGAATCAGCGCGTGCGGATGCGGATCCGCTCTACGCCGCGTACGTCCTGATCCTTGACCCTCGGACTTCGGAAGGGCGAACTACTCGGCCTCGGTTGGGATGATGTTGATCTGGAAGCCGGAACCGTGACGATCGACTGGCAGATCCAACGAGTCACGAAGGTCCGGGGCATCGAACGACGCCGTACCAAGACGGCCGCGTCGGATGCGATGCTGCCGTTGCCAGCGATCTGCGTGGTGGCGCTTAAGGCGCATCAAGAATTGCAAGCGATCGCGAAGACAGCGGCCGGTGACGCGTGGCAGGACAACAGTCTTGTGGTGACGACCAGGTACGGCACGCCGATCGAGCCGCGCAACTTTCTGGCATTCTGGCAGCAGCGCTGTGATCGAGCTGGTCTGCGGTACATCACCGTGCACGATGCGCGGCGAACCTGCGGGTCTCTGCTCGCCGATCTGGACGTACACCCGCGCGTGGCGATGCAGATTCTTCGTCACGCCAACTTCAAGATCACGATGGAGATCTACACCCAGGTCACTGACCAGCAGACCCGGGACGCATTGAAGCGTCTCGGTGAGAGCCTCGGCTAATCGTCGGTCGCTTTCTCCCCCGGCCATAGCAGGCGGTCTCTGACCGACCGACATAATCGAGCTGTTGCCCGCCCGACCACGCTCGCCTTTAACTAGTCGAATGACCGGACAGGCGGGCCAGCTCAATGTCGGCGACCGGATACGGCGTCCGTTTGCTCACGCTCAGCAGACGGCGGTGGAACCCGTCAAGGACGACAGCGGCCGGCGCATGCCGCTCGATGATCACGCCAATCGTGGGCGAAACGCCCTCGGGCCTTTGGCCTGCGATCCAGTCGTGCAGGAAGGCCTGGTGCTCCGTGTTTCCGCGCACACCGTCGAGCAGATGGTAGCGGAGCAGATGGTTCGGGATGTAGACGCGATCGTATCCGCGATGGTCGGAGAGGAACGCGGCCTCGTCCTTCGAGAGTTCGAACCCGGCGCTTAGAGCGAGACCGAAGTCCGCGAAGTAGATCAGCTGCCCGTCGGTCAACAAGTTGTTGAAATGGGCATCGAAGTGCACGAACCCGCGGGAGCTCATGAAATCGGTCCCGCGAGCCAGGACTTCCTCGACCCACGCGTACGGCGGTCCCTCTCGACCCTCCGGCGTGGCCTTCCGACGGTCGCTCAACCACGTGGCAAGCGTCTGTGGAACGAACTCCAGGAATAGCACCAGGCTCGAAGACGACCGGCCAATGGCCTCCAACCGCTCACGAACGGCGGACGAACCCTCCCAGTGCGCAACCGCGCCGTCAATGCCCCCGAAGTCGTCGGCGAAGCCCTGGGGAGGCGAATCTGGCAGGACTCGCCAGTGGTACATCAACGGAAAACCCTCGTACTCATTCCCCAAGACCCAGTTGGTGGTCATCGTGTGCGCGGCCAACTCGCGCCAGGCTCCGAACCCGGCTGATCCCACCCCGTACTGATAGAACATCGGCAGACCAAACAGGTTCGCCGTCGACCGTACGTTTTCCGGCAGCATCTCGAGGTCCGTCAAGGGGACTCGCTTCACGAAAACCCGCGTCCCACCGACTTCCAGCTGCGCCGACCGGCCACCGACGCCCGACCCCAGAGGAACGGCTGCGGCCACGACTTCGCCGAGTCGGCGATCGCTCAACAGAGCCAACTGCGTGGAAACGGGCACGTACGCGGCCAGGCGTCCGGCACGCGACCGGTCAGGGTGGTCCATCAACAACTCCTCAAGGCCTGAACCACCAACATCGGCGATCACATGAATATGATCAACTTTACCCGGCCTGCTGGCCAGCAACCTGATCGACGCAGTGCCGCCACCCGACGAGCCGAGACGGAGCCTCTCCGATCGCGGTCATACCCGGTTATACTAAGCCTATGAAGACTGCGATCTCGATACCGGATGAGACATTCCAAGAGGCCGAACGGCGCGCTGATGCCCTGGGCATAAGTCGCTCCGAGTTCTTCACCGTCGCCGCCAGGCACTACATCGAGGAACTCGACGCCCAGTCGCTCACTGCGCGCATTGACGCCGTGATCGATCTCGTCGGTGAGGACGAGTCCTCCGACATAGCCGCCAGCGCGGGACACCGCACGCTGGCCGCCGATGCCGACGAATGGTAATCGCGCGGGGCAATATCCACTGGGCTGACCTCGGCGACGCGGACGGGAGTCGCCCGGCGAAACGCCGGCCCGTTCTGGTGGTCCAGGCCCCGTCGTACAACGCCAGTCGCCTCGCCACGGTGATCGTCGCGGTCATCACCTCGAACACGGGGCTCGCTGCCATGCCGGGCAACGTCTTCCTCCCCGCAATCGCGACCGGCCTGAGCCGAGATTCGGTTGTCAACGTCACGGCCATCGTCACCCTCAACAAGGAGGACCTGGGCCAAGCCGTAGGAACGGTACCGGAAGGGCTCTTGGCCGAAGTGAACCGCGGGCTACGAAGGGTGCTTGGCCTATGACGCTGACAGCCGCATGGGACACAGGGACGTCTGGCGGAAGTGTCGGCCGGCGGCCCGTTGCTGTACTTTGCTGCTGTACCAGGCCGTTCCGCGCCGATCTGACCTGCTCGACAAGGCCCTGACCAGCCTATTTGTGGGCCGGGCGGGGTTCGAACCCGCGACCGAGGGATTATGAGTCCCCTGCTCTAACCGGCTGAGCTACCGGCCCGTGCGGGTTAGCTTACCGACTCCCCCCACCACATCCAGGGACCCGTCCGCTACGACAGGCGCGACAACCGGCAGTGCCGCCAGCCGCCGAATGTACCGGTACACGAACAGCAACGGCACCAGCCCAAACACGCCGAACGACATGTCGATACAGGACCACCAGAACGGAATCCCTCGCACCGGCCCGGCGATCAACGCCACCGGAATGATCGACAGGCACGCCACCATCGCCCACTGCACCACCCACACGTTGCGCACCGGCTCCCGATACACCCCAATGAAGAGCAGAGCGATCACAAGATGGGCGTACGCGAGCCAGTCCGTCCCGTACGCGATGAACGGATACCGAGCGGACGTCACCGTGATGCCGGTGGTGATCTTCGCAATCCACGAGGTGAACCACGTCGCATGTCCGACCACCGGAATGTGCGGCAGCACCGACGACAACCACCGAACCTCATGTGTCAGCGGAAACGCGGTAGCGCCGGCGACGACGAGTCCGACCATCATGACGACAATCCAGATGCGTGTGCGAAGCAGCAGCGATTCCTGAGCAGAGTTCACGTCCGGGAGCGTACCGACACGTCAAAACCACGCAGCGTGCCGACGTCGACAAGGCAAAGCAGCACACATCGACGTCGCCGAACAAACCACCGCACGAAACGCTAGGAATGCTGCGACGCCAACAGCAACGCCGCCCGACTCTGCAAATAACGCCGCTCCACCGGATCCGGTGGCCGCCGCCCCAAACTGGCGATCAGCCGGTCACCGGCGCATTCCCCGTCCGACACCGCGACCGGCGGCGCGAAGCACCGATACCGGTACGGCTCTGCGGCGAACAACGGCAACAGATCCAGCATCTCCTCGGCCAGCGAGCGCGGCACCGGCCGCCGCCACCCACAAGCCCTGGCGATATCCCACCCATGCGCCGCGATCTCAATCGCACCAGCCGTGGCCACGATCGTCGAACTCACCGCGGCCCGCCCGATCAGCACGACGTCCGGCCGAGCCGCACTCCAACTGCCGAGCACGCGGCGAGCTCCGTCACGTACAGCTGAAATTGGATCTGGCGCATAAAGCGCGACCGACGGACCCACCGCGCCCAACGACGGCGCAAGCGACGAGCCCAAGGGCAACGAAGGCGCAAGCAAGGAGGGCGCGGAAGGCTCGACGAAACCCGCCTCAGCAGCGGACGAGAGCGCATCGAACGAGTCATCGACGTGCCACAACAACGCCCGCAGATCCCAACCCTCACAAGGCGTCGGCCGCGACAGTAAAGCCGGCCTGACAAGTTGCAGGTTGCCAAGCAGATATGTGGTGGAACGTTCCAGCAGCGAAACCGCACCGAACAGCGCGGCGTTCTCGGACATCAGGACACCATCACGCCACAGGCGGCAGCGACGCCGGCAGGCCGAACTTCTCGAACAGGTCGAGGTCGAAGAAGCAGGCCACGTGCGTGATGCCGTTCGGGCCAATCTCGAGGACCGGCAGATTGAACGGCCGATGTACACCGTCCGGGCCGAGCATGTAGAGACCGAACGCCGGCTGGCCGTTCGCGGACGTCGGGATCAGCCGCATATCGCCGGGGCCTTGCGCCGGGCACTGCGTATCGACGAGGCGCCCGATGTTTTCGGCTCCCTGATACCACCCGATGAACGGCGGCATCTCCCAGATCGCGTCGGTCGCGAACAGCTCGACGATCGCGGCGATGTCCTTCTTCTCGAAGGCGACGACGAAACGGTCGAGCAGTTCGCGATGTTCGGCACTGACCGGTTCGGTGATCGCGTCCTCGGTCGGCGCGACCTGGTCCAGCTGTGCGCGAGCACGCTGCAAGGCGCTGTTGACCGCCGCGGTCGTGGTGTCGAGCAGCTCGGCGACCTCGGCGGCGCGCCAGCCGAGCACCTCGCGCAGCACGAGTACGGCACGCTGCCTGGGCGGCAGGTACTGCATGGCCGCGATCACCGCGAGTCGCAGGCTGGCCCGGTCGGCGACGATCGAGCCGGGATCGGAGCTGTCGATCATCGGCGTCCGGCAGCGGTTCGAGCCACGGCACCTCGGGCCGCTCGACGAGCGTGTCACCGGCGTTCGACCCGGGCGCGCCGAGTCCGGTCGGCAGCGGCCGGCGGCTACGGCTGTCGAGCGCGGTCAGGCAGGCGCGTGTCGCGATCTGATGCAGCCACGTACGCAGCGACGATCGGCCCTCGAACCGGTCGTAGCCCTTCCACGCGCGGATGTAGGTCTCCTGGACGAGATCCTCGGCATCGTGCACCGATCCGAGCATCCGGTAGCAGTGCGCGAGAAGCTCGCGCCGGTATGGATCCGCTTCACGAATGAAGTCGGACTCCAACACCATGCCGGTCGCCGTCACATCTGCCTCCATGCATCGACTCTATGCCGTATTCATGGGGGTAGACCCGCCCGCGCGCGGAAACTCATCGCGCGTGCGGCGATGACTTCCGTCGCGGTCCGCGGTCTCCACTGACAACACCAAATTATGAAGGGGTACGCACATGGGCAAGAAGATCTTCGTCAACCTGCCGGTCAAGAACCTGGACACCTCGGTCAAGTTCTTCGGAGCGCTCGGCTTCACGTTCAACCAGCAGTTCACCGACGAGAACGCGACCTGCATGGTCATCACCGACGACATCTACGCGATGCTGCTGGTCGAACCGTTCTTCCAGGGCTTCTCAAAAAAGGATATCGCGGACACGTCGAAGGTCAACGAGGTGCTGCTCGCGCTCTCGGTGGACTCCCGCGCGGAGGTCGACGATCTGGCGGACAAAGCCATGGCGGCGGGCGCCGGTTACCACGAAGAGCCGGAGGACCACGGATTCATGTACAGCCGGAGCTTCTTCGACCCGGACGGCCACGGCTGGCAGATTCTGTTCATGGAGCCCAGCCACATCCAGCAATAGCCGCTACGCCGGTCCGGGGTTGGATTCGCAGGTCGCCGCGCTGGGAGCGCAGATCGCGATGTACGCCGGCTCGTTGTACTCGTACTGGACGCCGTCGGCCTCGTAGACGATGTGGAAGCCGTTGATCAACGATCGCTGCTTCCCGCCGCCTGTGAGGCCGACGATCAACGCGTAGCCGATGTCGGTCAGCGGCTCACCGCCCGGGAGAATGAATCCGGCGGCCGGGGCGAGCGTGCCGAGCCGCGGTTCGTCCGGCGGGTACGCCGTATAGAACCCCGCACCAATCGCGCGTTGCGGCCCGGCGACCTCGACGCCCGACACGGTCACGCTGCCGTCGCCGCCGATCGGTGTCACGCTCACGAGCTTGATGTCGTAGTCGCGGACGTCGTGGTACGGGCCGAGCGAGAGCGACACCTGCGCCCCGGCGGCGACGTTCGCGCTCCAACCCCACTCAGGCGCAGCAACCGGAACTCCCAGATGAACGTGGTTCAGCGCGCCGGTCGGGCGTTCTTTGGCCGGCGCGCAGGCGGAAGCGGTCATGGCGACGATCGCCGCGACGGCGATGAACTTGATCCGCACTCTCACTACACACTCCGACCCGATGGCGTGAAGAAGACAGTACCGAACCGGCACCGCCGAGCCGTGGCGGTGGTGATCGGGAACACCGGCACTCTCGAATCGGGTAGGACTACAGCTTCGACGTCCACTCGTCGATCGTGAGTACGTCGGCCTGCCGTACGAACACCTTTTCGGTGAGCACCCGGTGCACCTCGGGGTCGGCGTCGGCGCAGCCATCGGCCAGGACGGTGAGCTGGTAGTCGAGGTCGAACGCCTGACGCAGCGTGGACAGCACCACACCGCTGGTGGCGATCCCGGTCAGGACGAGATGCTCGATGCCCTGTGAGCGCAGGACGACCTCGAGATCGCTGCCGGCGAACGCGCTCACCCGCTTTTTCGTGACAACGACCTCGCCGTCTTCCGGCGCGACGTCGGGGTGGATCGCGGCGCCCGGGTCGGATGCCGTGAACGCTCCGGCCGGCAGGTGCCCGAACGAGCGGTTACGTGGATGCGCCTCGGGGTGTCCCTCGCGGAAGCCGACCACAACATGGATCACCGGTACGCCGGCCTCGCGCGCGGCCGTCACGGCACCCACGAGACGGGGCAGGTACGTTTCGTCGGCGATCCGGCTGACCATGGCCTTCTGTAGGTCCATCACGAGCAGAGCGGTGCTGGGCATGGGTTTTCCTTCGTGGTTGAGGTGGATTTCACGCGGGCTGACGTTCGGGTACCGGCCGGGGTCCGACCCGGCGCAACGACTTGTCCGCGACGGTGATCAGGAGGAACAGCACGGCCGTACCGAGCAGGAACCACGTCAGGTGGTGGAGTCCCGGGGTATCGGCACGGTGCGGGAAGAACACGCCGTTCGCGGCCGAAGCGACCATCGCGCCGAGGTAACCAAATGTCCGCAGGAGCCCGGCGGAGGATCCGATCCGTTCCGGCGCGGCTTGGAAGTACACCGCATTCTGCAGCGCCAGGCTGTTGAGCCCCTGCGGAATGCCGAAGAGCATCGCGACGATGATCAGAATCCAGATCGGGCTGGCGCCGTGCAGGGTCAGCATCAGGCCACACGTGACGATCTGGACGGCCGCGCCGACCAGCAGCTTCATCCGGATCTCAGAGCGCCGGCCGGTGAGGGTCGAGACGCCGATGCCGGTGGCGAACAGCGGCAGCAGTGCGAGGCCGGCCTGCGATGCGCTCAGGCCCCGGCCTTGTTCCAGCCATTGCGTGTAGCCGTAGAGCAACGCGTACGAGACGGTGTAGGCCAGCAACGCTCGTACGTACGTCAGGATCAGCGGCACGTTGCCGCCCAGCACCCGTACGTCGATGAACGGATCGGACGCTCGCAGTTCCCAGACGGTGAAGGCGGCTCCGGCCGCGGCGGTCACGATCAGCAGGTACCAGTTCGCGCCGTGCGGATGCATCAGGAACAGCAGCAGCGACACCAGCATGGCCGCGAACAGGCCCATGCCGGGCAGGTCGAGCCGTAAGCCGCCGTCACGTGGGGCGATACGAGTTCGAGGCAGCCGCCACAGGCCGAGGATCAGACCGGCGATGGCCAGCGGGATGTTGACCGCGAGCGTGGCGCGCCATCCACCGAGACCGATGAGCAGGCCGCCGAGTGTCGGGCCGATCACCGCGATGGTCTGCGTGGTCACCGCGAGCGCGGTCAGGACACCGGCCGGGCTCGCCATCCCGGTCCGGTCGGCCTCGCTGCGAATCAACGACATCGCGGCCGGGTAGCCCGCACACGTACCGAAGCCGAGCAGGACACGGGCCAGAATCAGAATGCCGAGGTTGGGGGCGAGCGTGCCGACCACACCGGCCACTCCGACCAGAGCCGTGCCGATCAGGAACAGCCGCCGAGGGCCGAAGATGTCGATCAGGCGCCCGACCACCGGCTGGCCGATCGCCGTGGCGAGATAGAGCGACGAGACGAGCCACGCGGTCTGCGCCGGCGGGGCACCGAACGCGACGCCGATCGGCACCAGGGAAACGGCGAGGATCGACGAGTTGACCGGATTGAGGATCGATCCGAGCATCATCGGCGCGAGAAGCTTGCGGTTGAAGCCGCGCTTACCGGGGGCGGGCGCGGCGACGTCAACGTCTACGGAAGACGACATGGTCACAGTTGGGTCAGCCTGTCCAGGAGCGCCAGCGCATCGATGAGTGCGGCGCGCTCCTCATCGGAGAATTTGTCCTGCAGCGACCGCGCGAGCCATTCCTCGCCGGCTCGGCGCTTGTCGTCCAGGAAGGTTTGTCCGGCAACGCTGAGCGAAACGAGTGTGCGACGGCCGTCGTCCGGGTCGGGATCTCGCTTGATCAAGCCGAGTGCGTCGAGCGCGGCGACGGTCGCAGCCATCGACTGGGGGCGTACGCGTTCGGCCGCGGCAAGATCGCTGGTCGACGCCGGCCCTTCCTTGCCGAGGCGGCTGAGCACGGTGGTCTGCGTGGGGGTCAGGCCGTCGGTGTCGTACGTCTCGCGGAGACGCCGTCGCAGGCGGCTGAAGACCACCCGCACGTCGCGGGCGGCGCGAACGGCCTGCTCGGAGACTTCGTCGGCGATCTCGGTCATGATTCAACGATACTTTCTACAGTTCAGACTGTCCAGTTCAGGCTGTGCATTTTTTGCAGACACGAAAAACCCCAGGCCAACGGCCTGGGGTCGGATAAGTCGGGAAGTGCTCCCCCGTTTGGACTCGAACCAAAAACCTGCCGGTTAACAGCCGGCTGCTCTGCCAATTGAGCTACGGGGGACCGAAGCTGTCGCGGACCGGTGATCTCACAACCGGTGCGACGCGGATTAGAGTACATGACACCGGGGGGTGTCGCGCTAGTGGGTTAACCATGTCGCGCCGAGCCGTAAATCCGCCCTCGGTCGCCGGGATTGTCGCGCCGTGCGGGAGGATATGGCGAAGGATAGGCCCGAGAGCGAAGGTTGTACCCAGTTGCGCCGGTCGGGGCCACCGATCGGGTGCGGACCCGTGAGGAAGTGTGAGATGCGCGGAAAGTTGATGTTCATTGCCGGGGTCGGCGTGGGCTTCGTGCTCGGTACGCGTGCCGGGCGCGAGCGCTACGAAAACCTCAAGGAAGCCGCTCGCAAGGTGATCGAAAGCCCGGGCGTCCAAGAGGCGGCCGGCGTCGCTCAGGACCAGGCCACGAAGCTGTACTCGCGCGGCAAGGAATCGTTCGCGTCGAGTCCGCTGAGCGACCGCCTGCGTCACCCGATGGGCCACTCAACCGCCGGGGAGGACGAGATCAACGGCTTCGACGACACGCATCAGCACATGTCGTCGAACAGCTTCTAAACGCCGGTCACAGGACCGTCCGGCAGGATGGTCCTATGACATGGTTCGCGCCTGACATCACTCGCCGCCTCCCCTCGACCGACGTTGACGAACGCGAAACCCTGCAGGGGTGGCTCGACTTCCACCGCGACACGCTGATGCTCAAGTGCGCGGGGCTCAGCGGCGACCAACTCGCGACGGCGACCGCCGAACCGTCCAACCTGACACTGCTCGGGCTGGTTCGGCACCTGGCCACGGTCGAACGCGAATGGTTCCGCCAGACCGTTGCCGAGATGGACATCGAGGACCTGTACGCGAAGGGTGCCGACCTCGACGACCTCGATCCGACGCAGGCCGAGCAGGAGTTCGCGACCTACCACGACGAGTGCCGGCTCGGCGACGAGGCGATCGCGGGTCTCCCGCTCACCCACACGTTTGCGCACCACGGTGTCACGATGAACCTGCGCTGGGTCTACGCCCACATGATCGAGGAGTACGCGCGGCACAACGGCCACGCCGACCTGATCCGCGAGCGCCTCGACGGCACGACCGGCGTGTGAGAACGAGCCGCTACTTCAGCAGCAGCTTGCTCATCCGCCGGGATGCGAGCAGCAGCCCGGCGGCGGCCAGCGCCACGAGATAGGCGACGTGCCAGAGCAGCCCGTACGACAGCTGATCCAGCGTGATACCTCGGATCAATACGACGGCCTGATACAGCGGCGACAACTGGATCACGAAGCGCACGATCGGCGAGTGGAACGTCGACAGCGGCGCGAACGTCGCCGAGAACAGGAACAACGCGACCTGGACCGTGCCGATCAGATCGAAGTCCTGCCACCCCCGCACGTACGTCGACATGGCCATGCCGACGCTGCCGAACGCGAATCCGACCAGCATCGCCGCGACGAACGCGATCGCGGCGAGTCCGGCCGAGGTCAGGTGCATGATCACCATGATCACGAGGAACGCGGCGGCATAGAGCGCACCGCGCGCCATCGCCCACATCAACTCGCCGAACGCGATCTCCATCGGCTTGACCGGCGTGGCCAGGACGCCGTCGAAGATCTTCGAGATCTTCATCTTCGCGAAGAAGTTGAACGTCGACTCGGTCAGCGCGCCGGTCATCGCCGAGGACGCGAGCATCGCCGGCGCCACGAACATCGCGTACGACACCGAGGTGCCGTCCGGTAACGCGATTCGGCCGATCAGCGACACCCACGCCGACACCGATCGACAACAGGTACAGCAGGGGCTCGAAGAAGCCCGAGATCACATGCACCCAGTACGCCGAACCGAGCGCGGTGAAGTTGCGCCCGGTGACCGAACCCGCGCGTTGCAACGAGCCGTCCATCCGCCGGTACGCCCGGGGCGCGAGCATCGTGCCGACCATGACCGTCGCCTCCTAGTCCGAGTGCTAGTCCGAGAGCCTGCGGCGAAAGGCCCGGATCGCGAGCCACAGCCCGACTACGCACCACAGCGCCAGATAGGCGAGGTGGCCGAGGGCGGCGAGCACCGAACCGTGGTCGACGCTGGTTGCGGCACGGCAGAGCTCCACACCGTGCCAGAGCGGCGAAATGTAGGCGAGCCACCGGATACCGACACTCAGCTGGGAGACCGGGAAGAAGACGCCGGCGAACAGCGACATCGGGATGATCAGGAACCGGTACACGGTCGGGAAGTTGTTGCCGGTCTTCGACCTCGCCGTGAGCGCGTACAGCGGGGCCGCGAATGCGAGCCCGACCAGCGACGCGATCAACGGCACCAGCACCGCCCACCACGATGCGATCGCGCCGAACAACGACGTAACCAGCAGAAACACCGCCGACGTCGTGACGATCCGCAGGAGCAGGAACGCGATGTCGCCGCCCAGGATGTCGCGCGGTCGCACCGGTGTCGCGACCATCGAGTCGTACGTCCGGGTCCACTGGAACCGTGCCATCACCGGCCACGTCGCCTCGCCGTACGCGACCTGCATCGCGGTCGAGGCGATCATGCCGGGGACGATGAACTGAAGGTACGACTCGTTGCCGAGCCGGCCGGCCGCGTTGACCAGGCTGCCCACCGATAGTCCGAAGCCGACCACGAACAGCACCGGCATCACGAAGGACGACAGCACCGATCCGCGCCACGTCCGGGCGTACCCGACCAGGTGGTAATACAGCACCGCCCCGGTCGGCGTGTCGAAGACCGACATCACTCCACCAACGTCCGGCCGGTCAGATGCAGAAACACGTCCTCCAGCGAGCTGCGCCGCACCAGGACGCTGACCGGCGTCAGTCCCCGCCGCGCGACCTCCTCGACGCCCGCGTCGCCGTCATCGGCGTAGAGCAGCACCCGGTCCGGCAGGACCTCGATGCGGTGGCCGATGCCGTCGAGCTTTGAGGCGTAGACACCCTGGTCCTCGGTGTTGAACCGCAGCTCGACCACCTCGCGCGTCGAGTAGCGCTCGATCAGCTCGCGGGGGCTGCCGGTCGCGACGATCCGGCCCTTGTCCATCACGACCAGGCGATCGCAGAGCTGTTCGGCCTCGTCCATGTAGTGCGTGGTCAGCACGAGCGTGACGCCTTGCTGTTTCAGCCGGAACAGCCGTTCCCAGACGAGGTGGCGGGCCTGCGGGTCGAGCCCGGTGGTCGGCTCGTCGAGCATCACGATCTCGGGGTCGTTGACGAGCGCCCGGGCGATCGTCAGGCGCCGCTTCATGCCACCGGACAGCGGCTCGACCCGGCTGTTGGCCCGATCGGTGAGCTGCACGAACTCGATCAGTTCGTCGGCCTTCACCCGCGCCACCCGGCGGCCGATGCCGAAATACCGCGCGTAGGTGGTGAGGTTCTGCCGGACGGTGAGCTCCGGATCGAGCGTGTCCAACTGCGGGCACACCCCGAGCTTCGCGCGGATGCGAGCACCGTCGCGGGCCGGGTCAAGACCGAGAATCCGCAGCGTGCCCGAGGTCGGACGGGACACGCATCCGATCATGCGCATGGTCGAACTCTTACCGGCCCCGTTGGGACCCAGGAACCCGAACGCCTCACCGCGCACCACATCGACATCGATCCCGTCGACCGCCACAAAATCGCCGAACTGCTTGCGCAGCTCCCGAGCGTGGATCAGGGGCAGATCATCGGACATCTGCCGACCCTAACCCGGCGGTGTGACGAACAAAGTCAGTCGACCGCGGAGATGGACGCTTTCGCCGATGCCACGAGCTGGTCCACGGCTGCGCGTACCTCTGGCACGTCCTGGTTTTTCTCGGCGCCGGACTCGAGCCGTACCGACCACGTCAAGCCGTCGCGGCCGGAGACGCGGCGCGCGACCACCCGTGCGGCGCCACCGCCGGGGACCGGATACAACGACGTGAACCCGACCGATGCGTTCACCCGTTCGCGCACGCGGCGCGGCACCGGCCCAGGTTCCGGGATCCGCACCCGAATCGGGGCGGCATCGGTCGCGAACGTGTAGCCGTCGGCCGGGACGAGACCGGACGCGACCGGCGCGCCCTCGGGATCGGTGCCGACGTCTTCGGTATGCGAGTCGACGCCGGGCGTGAAGATCGCCCCGGTGACGGTCAGGACACCCTCGGCCCAGGCAGCCTTGTGGATTTCGTGCCAGCCGAGCCGGCTGTCGGCCCCGGGCAGCCACAATCCGCGGTTCGTGACGACGATCGCCGCGTCGTCCGCGCGCGCCCACGTGATCACGCGCTCCTCGCGGTCGAGCTTCGGCGTCAGATCGGCGGGCAGTTTCGGCGTACGTCCAAACACTCTTACAGCCCTCCGGCAGCCTGTTCGCGCAGTGCGCGCGCGTGCGCTTCGAGTGAGACCAGCTCGCCGATCATCCTCGCGTATTCGTCCTTCGCGGTGATCGGATTCATCCGCTGCAGCTTCGACTTGACCTCGTCGACCCGGCGAGCGGCGCCGGAATATTGCAGGCGGGCGAGCGTCACGCCGACGTAGCGAGGATCCGGCTCACCGTCGATGAGCAGCGGATCGACCGCGAGTTCCGCGACCATCGCGGCCGCCGCGAGGTCGTCGCATTCGGCCCGAACGCGCTCGACCCAGACCGCGCCGGACGTCGCGCTCGCGACTCCCCCGGCCGCCTCGATCGCGGTGCGCACGGCCGCATAGACCGGGTGCGCATAATCACCGGCCGGGGTCGAATCGAACACCGGACCAGCGAGTACGGGCGACTGCAACGCGAGCTTCAACGCTTCCCGTTCCACCATCGCGGCCGGGCCGTCCCCTGTGGACCGAACTGCCCGGCGGGGGGCCGGCACCGGTTCGCCGCCACCGGCCGCGCCCACTGCCCGGTTCACCGGCTCGATTTCCATGCCGAGGTCACCGGCGAGCTTCCGGGCGTACTCGGGTCGCAACGCCCGGTCCTTGATCTGCGCGACCAGGGGCGCTGCGGCCCGCAGTGCGGCGATCCGGCCCTCGGCGGTGTCGAGATCGTAGCGGCTGAGCACCGAGCGCAGCGCGAACGCGATCAGCGGCTCTCGCCGCGCGACCAGATCCCGGACCGCCGCGTCACCCTTGGCCAGCCGCAACTCGCAGGGGTCCATGTTGTCCGGACTGACCGCGATGAACGTCTGCGCGACGAACCGCTGATCATCGGCGAACGCCCGAAGCGCCGCCTTCTGCCCGGCCGCGTCACCGTCGAACGTGAAGATGATCTCCCCGGCCAGCGTGTCGGTGTCCATCAGGAGGCGCCGCAGCACGCCGATGTGGTCGCCGCCGAACGCCGTACCGCAGGTCGCCACCGCCGTCGTCACGCCCGCCAGATGACACGCCATCACGTCGGTGTACCCCTCGACGATCACCGCCCGGGATTCGCGGGCGATGTCCTTCTTGGCGTGCTCGATGCCGTACAGGACGTGAGACTTCTTGTAGAGCACGGTTTCCGGCGTATTCAGGTACTTCGGACCGTCATCGTCGTCGAACAGCTTTCGGGCGCCGAACCCGATCACGTCGCCGGTCAGGTCCTTGATCGGCCAGACCAGGCGGCGACGGAACCGGTCGATCAGGCTGCCCGAACGAGCCGGTTTCGCGAGGCCGGCCGCTTCCAGCTCCTGGCTCGTATAGCCCTTCTGCCGCAGATGCTTGACCAGCAGATCCCAGCCCTCTGGCGCGAACCCGCACCCGAACTTCTGCGCTGCCGCACGGTCGAAGCCACGCTGCGCGAGGAACTCGCGGGCCACCCGGGCACCCGGCGTCGACAGCTGAGCCGTATAGAACTCGGCCGCCGCCACGTGCGCCGCAACCAGGCGCTGCTTGAGACCCTGGTTCGCCCTCGGCGCCTGCGGGCCGGACGACTCGTCGTACCTCAGCTGGATCCCGGCGCGCGCCGCGAGCCGCTCGACCGACTCCACGAACGTCATATGGTCGACGTCCATCACGAACCGGATCGCGTCCCCGCCGGCGCCGCAGCCATGGCAGAAGTACACGTTGCGGGCCGAGGACACGGTGAACGACGGCGTCTTCTCGTCGTGGAACGGGCACAGCCCCTTGACGTTGCCGCCACCTGCGGACTTGAGCGTCAAATGCTCCGAGATCACGTCGATGATCGAGGTCCGCTCGCGCACCAGCGCGATGTCCTCATCCCGGATCTTCCCTGCCACGCATACATCCTGCCTTGCCGCCGGGCGCGTCCGCCATCCGCCCGGAAATGGGGCTGCGGCGGGGCCGCCGGGCGGGTACAAATATGCGACTTCACAACCCCCTTTCAGTTGGAGGCTTCGTGGCAACGCCGCAACTCACCGATGAACGGCTGGCCTGGCTGGCCGTACGCGACCAGGTCCGCGAGATGAGCAAGCCGGGCGGGATCGGCGCGTTGCTCGGCGTGCTGAAGTTCATGCTCGCCGGTGGAAGCCGTCGCGGCGAGGCCGAGGAGGAGATGAACGACAAGATGAAGAAGTACGCGATCGCGGTCGACGACCTCTCCCGTCGCCTGACCCGCGAAGACCGTCTGGTACTGCGTTCCACCGGTGCCGTGCCGCCGTGGTTCCTGGACGCGGTGATCGTCGAAGCGAGCAACATCCGCCTGCCGTATTAGCCTGGCACCGTGGTCACCGTCGAGGACGTCCGACTTCTTGCCTTGTCGCTGCCCCGGACCACCGAGCACCTGATCCGCGATCGAATCAAGTTCCGGGTGGGCGCGATCGTCTACGTCGCGTTCTCCCGGGACGAGACCGAGATGGGTTTCGGCTTCCCGAAGCTCGAACGCGACGCGTTGATCGCGTCGGCGCCGGACGTATTCTTCCTGCCCCGCCCGTCCGACCTGCGATATCAATGGGTCGAATGCTGGACGGCGAAGCTCGACATCGACGAGATGCACGAGTTGGTGACCGAGGCGTGGCGCATGGTGGTGCCGAAATTCCTAGCCAGAGACCGCTTGGACCTGCCCGCCCCCCAACACCCCGTTGATCCTGGAGTTAGTTGTCGCCCGCCGCGGTCAGTCTGTGACTCCAGGATCAACGTGACGCGAGGGCGTGCGGATGTGCATGTACGTGCATGTGGCGTGCTAATATGCACGTACATGCACATCCAGACGTGCGGTGTACGTACGTGCACCGACGGGAGTCAGGAGGCCGGCGGTGCGCATCATGGACGCCGTCGATCTTGGATCGCTTATCCGCACCCGTCGTCGGCGGCTTGGCTTGACCCAGGCCGATCTTGCGGGCAGAGCCGGAGTGAGCCGCCGGTGGCTGTCTGACGTCGAGGCGGGAAAGGACTCGGCCGAGTTCGGCTTGGTCCTGCGTGCGCTGCGCGCACTCGACCTCGTCGTCGACATCGACGCAACGACCCGCACGCCGACCATCGATCTGGATGCGATCATCGCCGCCCACACGAGGCCCTTGACGTGAGCGGCCGAGACGAGGACCTCGCCGTACTGCTGGGTGGGCGCCGGCTCGGGACGTTGACGGACACGAGTGGTCGGCTGACACTCACCTACGACGAGGCGTACCGATCTGACGCTGGATCGACTCCCCTGTCGCTGTCCATGCCCTTGAGGGGCACGTCGTACGGAGACTCTGTCGTCCGCCCCTTCGTTTGGGGACTCCTACCCGACAATGAGCAGGTCATCGAGCGCTGGGCGCGTAGCTATCACGTTTCGCCCGGCAATCCGTACGCGTTGTTGAGCCATGTCGGCGCCGACTGCGCGGGAGCAGCGCAATTCACGCCGTTGGATCAGGCGGCTGCGCTATTGGAACGCCGAGGCAACGTCGCATGGATCGACGACGACGAGATCGCACTGCGACTCCGTCGGCTCCGTCGAGATCCGACGGCGTGGCACGCTTCTCGCAGCGGGCAATTCAGCCTCGCCGGCGCGCAGGCGAAGACCGCGCTCTACCGGGACCCCGATGGAAACCGTTGGGGAGACCCGAGCGGAGCCACACCGACAACCCACATCATCAAACCTGCCATAGCCGGGCTCGACGACCACGATCTCAACGAGCACATATGTCTCACCGCAGCCAGTGCGCTGGGCCTGCCGGCCGCCAACTCGACGATCACACGTTTCGCGAGCGAACGTGCGATCGTGGTCGAGCGCTACGACCGGCTGACGCACCCGGACGGCACGATCCTGCGCGTCCATCAAGAAGACATGTGTCAGGCGCTCGGCCTGCCGCCGACCGCGAAGTACCAGAGCGAAGGCGGACCCTCGCCGGAACAACTCGTCGCCGTTCTCCGAGACCACGGCAGCGACTCCGACGCCCAGCGGTTTCTCGATGCTCTGGCATTCAATTGGATCGTTGCCGGGACGGATGCGCACGCAAAGAACTTCTCCGTCCTGCTCAGCGGCGATCAGGTGCGCATGGCGCCGCTCTACGACATTGCCAGCGCGCTGCCGTATGACGGTATGTACATGCCGAAGTTGAAATTGGCGATGCGCATCGGTGGTCAGTACACGATTTCAAGGATCGAGCGACGCCACTGGACGCGATTCGCCGAGGCCGCAGGCTTCGATCCGGATGCGGCCGTGCGACGCGTCACCGAGATCGCTGAACGCATCCCTGATGCGTTCGCCACCGTGACCGCAACCGCGCCGGTACGAGATCTCGACAGCCCTCTGCCCCACCGGCTCCTCGACGCCGTAGCGGCGCAGGCGAGTCTCGCCAGAGCAGCACTCGCCAGATGATCCAGGATCAACGGGAAGTTGGGGCGGGCGAGTGTCGGCGGTGGGTGCCAAGATGTCGGGCATGAGTGAAGCCAACGACAAAGCCGTCCTGGTCCGCTATCTCAAGAACGCCCACGAGGCCGTGGTGTGGAAGCTCGACGGCCTGTCCGAATACGACATCCGGCGCCCACTCGTACCCACCGGGACGAACCTGCTCGGCCTGGTCAAACACCTCGCCTGCTGCGAAGCGGGCTACTTCGGTGCGGTTTTCGGACGACCGTTCGGCGAGCCGATGCCGTGGGACGACGAGGACGGCGACCCGACCGCCGACATGTGGGCCACCGCCGAGGAGTCACGCGAGCAGATCCTCGCGCTGTACGCGCGGACCTGGGCGCACGCCAACGCGACGTTCGAAGCGCTCGACCTGGACTCGATCGGCAACGTCCGCTGGTGGGGCGATCGCGGCGAGGTGACGCTGCACCAGATCCTGGTTCACATGATCGCCGAGACGAGTCGGCACGCCGGTCACGCCGACATCGTCCGCGAACTGATCGACGGTACGGTCGGGCTGCGTGCGACCGTCAGCAACATGGCCGAGGGCGATGCGGCATGGTGGGACAGCTACCGGGAGAAGCTGGAGTCGGTAGCGCGGCAAGCCGCCGGAATCTGACATTTCGCGTACGGCGCCGGTTGCGCTTAGGGTCGGTGTCGTGCGCCCCCACAAACGTGCAGTCCTGTTCGCGATCGCGTTGAGCCTCGCCGGTGCCGTGACCGCCTGCAGCGGACCGACCGTCACGTACCACCCGCCGCTGGCGGCTCCGAGCGTCTCGGTCAGCGTGCCTGGATCGACGCCGAGCTCGGCGAAGCCGACGCCCAAGCCGAGCGCCCCACCGACGCCGTCGAAGTCCGCGACACCGCCTGCGAAGCCGCAGACGTGGGGAAACAAGTCCGGGAATGCGTCGGTTCCGGCTGCTGCGGCGGCGGTAAATACGGCACATCCGGATCGGGTCATCGGCACGGGGACGCCGGCCGGCTGCACGTCGGCGGCGGTGGTCAGCGCTGTCGCCAAGGGCGGCATCATCACATTCAACTGCGGCCCGCAGCCACTGACGATCACGATGACCGCGACCGCGAAGGTCGTGAACACCCATCCCAAGATCGTGCTCGACGGCGGCGGCCTGATCACACTGTCCGGCGCCGGAAAACGGCGCATCCTCTACATGGACACGTGCGACCAGGCACAGACCTGGACGTCGTCGCACTGCCAGAACCAGGCGACGCCGTCACTGACGGTGCAGAATCTGACGTTCACCGACGGCAATGCGACCGGCCAACTGCAGGAGGGCGGCGGAGGCGGCGCGATCCTGGTACGCGGCGGCCGGTTCAAGGTCGTCAACTCGCGCTTCACGGACAACAGCTGCGACAAGACCGGCCCGGACCTCGGCGGCGCGGCGATTCGCGTGCTCAGCCAGTACAACAATGATCCGGTCTACATCGTCGACAGCACGTTCACCGGCGGACGCTGCTCCAACGGCAGCGCGCTATCGAGCATCGGTGTCACCTGGGACGTCATCAACTGCGTGATGACCGGCAACGACGCGGTCGGCAACGGAGCGAATCCGGCGCAGGGCGGCACCCCGGGCGGTGGCAGCGGCGGCGCGATCTACACCGACGGCAACACGTACACGGTGACGGTGGCCGGCACGATCATCGAGAACAACAACGCGAACGAGGGTGGTGGCGCGATCTTCTTCGTCAGCAACGACCACACCGGATCGCTCTACATCAGCGGATCGACGCTCAAGCACAACAAGAGCGGCAAGTTCCAGAACTTCCCCGGCATCTTCTTCCTCGGCAAGTCGCACTCGTTCACGAATTCGACGGTGGAATAAGCGCTCGGCAGCTCATAGACTGCGCGCGACCGATTGCCGATCAACGGGAGCGCGAGTCATGTCCGACGACACCACCCAGCCGGACGACCGCACCGACCGTTTGATCGCGCACCATCTATCCAAGGGTCTCCAGTTCCTTGTTGAGGGCGACCGTACGCACGCCGTCAGCCATTTCGCCGACGCAATCGTCGCGGACCCGGCGCGGCCGGAAGCGTACGAGCATCTCGCCGCCTTGGCACCGACGGTCGCCGAGTACGACGCGCTCTGCGAGGGCGGACTGGACAAATACACCGGCGCCCTTGCCGGGCGGGCCGCACTCAGTGCCCGCGCCGGCGATCTCAATGAGGCACTCCGTGGCATCGTCACCTGCGCTTGCGCCGATCCGGCAACGCGTTGGACCGGTGCGCCCTGGTGGCGGCAACTCCGCGAGCTGACCGACCCGCACGGCGCCGCAAGGATCCTACGATCGCTCACGTCCGATCTGCCGGTCGCCGAGATGCGACCCTTCCTCGATCTGGCTCGCGACCTCGCCGTGCGTCACCCCGACGATGCCGATCTCGCGGCCGACCTCTGCCTGGTCGCCGACAAGCTCGGTGCGCCGGACGAAGGCGACCGCTGGTGCCTCCGGGCAATCCTCTCGCCCGCCCGCGCGGGAAGCGATGACGTCCTTGCGGATCTGGCGCCGTATGCGCAAGCGGCCGGCGATGGAGGCGGCGTGGATCGAGCGGATCGAGGCCGATCCCGACCACCTGGACGCACAGGTGAATCTCGCGACCGGGATGCTGTTCAACGATCGGCGCGACCTCGCCGAACAGTGGATCGAACGGGTGCTCGCCCGAGATCCCGCGAACACGGGCGCCCGATCGCTTCGCCGCGCCTTGGCATACCGCGATTCCGGCGATCCGCAGCATCTCGTCGCGATCGTCGATGAGACGGTGACCGACCAACACCTATCCGATGCGGTCGACGCGATTCTCACGATCGTGTGTGACACGAAGACATGGCTCAACCGTGTCCCCATGCCGACCGAAGTGGCGGCCATGATGATGAATCAGTTCGCCAAACAGCGGGCCGAAGGCACCGAGGTCATCATTGCGCGACACGTCAGCACCGCTGCCGAGCCGCCGAGCGCGGAGGCGGCGGTACGTCGCTTGTCGCCCGGCGTCGCAGTGCAGGTACTCGCATTTCCGGAGCCCGACCTCCGCGCTCCGGTCGCGCACGGCACCTACCGCGTGTGGCGCTACAACGGCACGACCGCGGTCGCGGTCAAGCCGGCACCCTCCGACGAGATCGTCGCGATGTTCCGCGACGTCGCGAACCTGCCGTGGCGGCATCCGGCCGACGCGTACCGGCACGCGGCCGCGCTCGACCGGCTGTCCCTGGACGATCTGCTGAGCCTGCTCGGGCACATGCCACCGTCGCCGGACAACACCCGATGGGCGAACATGAACGTCGCCACGATCACGTACTGGCCGCGTCTGGGGGCGGTCTGGGCCTGCCTCGGCATCCTTCATCATCGGCCGGAAGAACCGTGGCCGACATCCACCCGCCGCAGCGTTCTGATCGATCTCGTCAACGGCATCGAGGATTGGACCACCGACTCGGCTTTGTTCGCTTTGGTCGTGGCCGCCTGGATCAACCCGGAGGCGCGCGACGACGTCCGGACGATCGTGCGGGCCCGACTCGACGTGGCGATGCGGACACGGAAACGACGGCTGATGACGATCGCGCCATCGATCGCGGCGCTGATGCTGATCACACCCGGCTGTACGCGTCGCGACCGTGCGGTATCCCGAAAGCTGACCGCGCTCACCGAGAAGAAGGTCAAGCTCAGCCGGGCCGATCAGGCAGCGATCGTGCAGCTCGCCCGGAGCGTCAAGGACTCGATTTCCTAATCACGAGCCATCTCCGCGATGCGCGCGCTCAGGAAGGCGCGCTCGGCGTCATTCTCGGCAAGATCCAAGGCTTGCCGGTACGCCGCAGCCGCCTCCTCGTACCGGTCGAGTCGCCGCAGCATGTCGGCCTTCGCGGCGGGAAGATAGCGGTAGCCGCCGAGCACGCCGCCGGCGTCGACGGACTCGATTTCGGCGAGCGCCGCCGCTGGACCGGCCGTCATCGCGACCGCCACGGTACGGTTCAGCGCCACGATCGGAGATGGCCATACGAGCATGAGTGCGTCGTACAGGCCGAGCACCTGCGGCCAGTCGGTCTCGTCGTAACTGGGTGCCTCGGCGTGCAGCGCGGCGATCGCGGCCTGCAGCGCGAACCGGCCCGGCCGCCCACCGCGTAGCGCCTCGACGACGAGCCGCTGACCCTGCCGGATCGCGTCGTGGTCCCACTGCGACCGATCCTGCTCTTCGAGCAGCAGCAGCCGGCCGTCCGTACTCGTGCGGGTTGATCTTCTCGCGTCCGTGAGGATCATCAGCGCGAGCAGTCCGCGGACCTCGCGCTCGTCGGGCATCAGGTAGTTCAGCATCCGGCCGAGATCGAGCGCGCGCTCGACCAGGTCCGTGCGCACGAGCGCCGGACCGATCGGTGCGGCGTGGCCGGTGGTGAAGACCAGGTGCACGACGGTGAGTACGGCGTCCAGGCGATCGGGCAGTTCATGCAGATCCGGTACGCGGTACGCGATCTGCGCACCGGAGATCTTCTTCTTCGCGCGCGTGACCCGGGCGGCCATCGTCGTCTCCGACACCAGGAATGCCTGAGCGATCTCGGCGGTCGACAGGCCGCAGATCAGCCGCAGCGTCAACGCGACCTGCGCCTCGCGAGCCAGCGCCGGGTGGCAGCAGGTGAACACGAGCCGCAGCCGATCATCCGGAATCGGCTCGACATCTTCTTCGCCGGGCGATGTCGCGTACGGCTCGATCAGCAACGGCAACTTCCGTCGCAGCGTCGTCTCGCGCCGCAACGCATCGAGTGCCTTGCGCCGGGCGGTTGTGGTCAGCCAGGCACCGGGGTTGTCGGGTACCCCGACGCGTTGCCACGCATCCAGCGCCGCAAGGTACGCGTCCTGCACGCACTCCTCGGCAAGATCGATATCGCTGGCCACCCGAGCCGTCGCGGCGAGCACGTAGGCCCACTCGCGCCGGTGGGCGGCCGCGACGGCGTCGGCAACCTCGTCGCCGCCGCCGTCGCGCTTCCCCCCGTACATCACTCGGATTCGGTCACTCGAACGTCATGATCGGGCGTACTTCGACGCCACCGAACCCGGCCGGGCAGAGCTTCCCGACCGCGAGAGCCTGGTCGAGATCTGCCGCCTCGATCAGGTAGTAGCCGCCCAGTGCCTCCTTCGTCTCGGCGAACGGGCCGTCCGTCACGACGTCGCCCCGAATCGAGGTGGCGGTCGTGGTCGGCTGCAGCGCGTTGCCGCCCAGGAGCTTGGCACCGAGTTCGACGGTCTGCTCGGCGAAGCGGTTGTGCGCCTCCATGACCGCGGTGAGCACCTCGGGGCTCGCGGTCGCGTAGCTTGCCTCGTTCTCGTAGATCAGGATCAGGTACTGGCCCATGGTGGTTCCCCCAACTCGAGCGAATAAATGCTGACATCTCAACGACGAACCTCCGCGCACCGAATCGACAGTCGCAGGGACAATTCTTGTCGCAACTTTCCCCTAGATTAGGATCATGAACTCCAGCGGCGGTCGGTTGAATACGGCGCAAGGAGCCGCGGTCTCGATCGGCGCCGTGCTCGGCACCGGCGTGGTCGGTCTCCCGGCACTCGGCGCGCATATCGCCGGACCGGCGTCGCTCGTGGCGTGGCTCGCGTTAATTATCCTGTCGATCCCGCTGGCCAGCACGTTCGCATCGCTCGGCGCTCGGTATCCGGACGCCGGCGGCGTCTCGACGTACGTCCGGCAGGCGTTCGGCGCTCGAGCCGCGGCCGTGGTCGGATGGTGTTTCTTCTTCGCCGTACCGACCGGGGCGCCGGCCGCAGCGCTGTTCGGCGGGGCGTACGTGGCGTCGGCATTCGGCGGTGGCCGCCGCACCGAATTGCTGGCCTGCGCCGCGATCATCCTGATCGTGACCGCAACGAACTACGGCGGCATCCGGCTCTCCGGCGGCGTACAGCTCGCGCTCGCCGCCACGCTGGTGGTCCTCCTCGTGATCACCACGGCGCTCGCGCTGCCGCACGGGCACCTGACGAACCTGCATCCATTCGCACCGCAGCGGCTGGGGAGCGATCTTCCCGGCCGCCGCCGTGTTGGTCTGGGGCTTCGCCGGTTGGGAGGCGGTGACGTCGCTGGCCGCCGACTTCCGGCGGCCCGATCGTGACCTGCGCCGGGCAACCGCGATCGCGATCCTGGTCGTCGGCGTGCTCTATCTCGCGATCGCGGCGACCAGCATCCTGGTGCTCGGCCCCGAAGCCGGTACGAGTTCGGCGCCGCTGTCCGAACTGCTCGGCATCGCCGTCGGCGGCCCGGTCAAGAAGATCACCGCGGTCATCGCTCTGCTGCTCACGATCGGTGCGATGAACGCGTACTTCGCGGGCGCATCCAAGCTCGGCGCCGCGCTCGGCCGCGACGGCGCGCTGCCGACCTGGTTCGCGAAGGGCAGCGAGGTCGGCGAAGTGCCGCGCCGAAGCCTGTCGGTCATCGCGCTGCTCTCCGCCGTCGCGCTCGCGATCGTGGCGTTCGGCAACGTCGGTACGCGTCCGGCCGTCCTGCTGACTACCGGCTCGTTCGTGCTGGTGTACATCCTCGGCACGGCAGCCGCGATCAAGCTGCTACCCGCGCCACACCTGGGCTCGCTGGGCCGCCATCATCGCGTTCGCGTCGTCGATCGGGCTGGCCTGCATTACCGGGCTGTATGTGCTGTGGCCGCTCGTCGTTGCCGGGGCCGCGCTGCTCTACAACCGTCGTAGACGCCGCGCGGCCGCTGAACGGGATGCGCCCGAAGAGACCGGAGCCCCGGACGCGCTACTGCACGGGTCGCTTGAATGAATACGTGACGACGTTGAGCCGCTGTGGTTGCCCGACGATCATCGCGGCCCGGTCGTACGCTTGCCAGCCCTCCAGCCCGGCCTTGTTGACGTGCCGCATGTCATCGAACCGCTCGTCGGTTCCCCACTTCTGCACGCCTTTGGCGGTATGGAACGTCGCCGTCCAGTCGATTTCCTTGTCCATGCCGAACGAACCGGTAGCCCGGTACTCAAGTCGCGCATACTCCCACTGGGTCACGCGTCCATCTTCGGATAGCCGGGTACGAATGCGCCACACCGAACCGGAATCGGATTTTCGTCATACCGCGGCCGGTTCCGGCGACGCCGGCTCACTCGACGACGCTCCGAAGCGCTCGGTACGGCCGGCCCACGCCACGACCGGAACCGCGAACGCCGAAGTGGCGAGCATTAATGCCGCGATGACAAGCCAGCCGATGCCACCCGTCCGGATCGCGAGGAACGTCAGCGCCGCCGGTCCGACCATGGATTGCAGCTGGTTGCCGAGCGACCACGTACCGAGGTAGGCGCCACGATTTCCGGCGGGCGGCAGCAGCGTGGTCAGTCCCCAACCGCCTGCCGACTGCCACAGCTCGGCAGCGGTCACGAGCACGACGCCGGCCAGCAGGAGCGCGATCGTGACGGCACCCGTACTCCACCGGGCCAGGAGGAACACCGGACAGCAGGCGGCGGCCGCGTACCCGGCTCGGCGCATCAGGCGACCGATGCCCGGCAGGGTTTCCGCGCCTCGGCTCGCCGGTACCTGCAACAGGACGGCGAGCACGGTGTTGGTAACGAAGAGGATGGCGAGCATCACGTGCTTCGCATCCGTCCGAGTGACCACCCACAACGGCATCACCTCGCCGAAAATCGTGCCGTAGCACAGAAGCACGGCGTTCAGCCCGGTCACCGCGAGGAACGGCCGGTCCTTCAGCACCGAGAACCGGCTCACGCGCGGTCCGGCGGCCGAACGGTGGACGCTGCGCTCGATCTTCGGCAGGCGCGACACGAAGAACGCGTTGATGAGCAGCCCGGCGGCATTGACGAGCACCATCGCGATAAACGCGCTGCGCGTATTGATGGCAAGCGCAATGCCCGCACCGAGCGCGCCGATGCTGAACCCGATGTTCAGCGCGGACCGGCTGAACGCGAGCACCCGGACCCGGTCCTCCGGTGCGATCGCCTCGATCGTGTACATGTTGCGTCCCGGCTGACCGATCGTGTTCGCGAACGTCAGAGCACAAAGGATCACAAGAAAAGGCCAGAACCCACGGATCAGCGGGTACGCGCAGAAGAGCAGCCCTTCCAGCAGCGCTCCCAGCAGCCACGCGGTTCGACCGCCGAGCCGATCGGCAACCGCGCCCATCGGCACCGACATGAACACCGCGAGCGCACCGGACACCGAGAACCCGATGCCGATCTGAACCGGCGACAATCCGACGACGTGCAGGAAGAACACCGCACTGCCGGCCAGGAATACGCCGTTGCCGGTCGCATACAGGCACGACTGAACGGCGAGCGTACGCGCGATGCCTTTCGGTGGAAGGAACCGTTGCAATCTCCCCTGGCGCTGCCCCCGTGCATCCGTCATGAAGCGAGTCAACGCGTTCGACGAGGTCGCGGCAACCCGGTTTCCGGCGTCCCGCCGGCGCGTACGAGCCTTACAGTGGCGGGATGACCGACGACGACTGGCAGACGCCGTTCGACGGCGAGGACCTCGAAGCGTTCGAGACGTACGACGGCGTCAGCTTCGACGGCTTGACGTTCGACGGTACCCACGCCGGGAACATCAAGCTGCTCGAATGCCTGATTCGGCGTACCACCTTCGAAAACGTGCACTGTTCCCGCAGCGCGTTCACGGACGCGACCATCGCGGACGCGCGGTTCGTCTCGGCCGACTTTGCCGACGCTCAGTGGCGCGACGTGCGCGTGAGCGACTCGCTACTGGCCGGTGTCACGCTCTCCGGTGGCGCGCTACGGCGGGTCGCGTTCACCGACTGCAAGCTGATCGGCGCGAACCTGCGCAGCGCACAGCTCAGCGACGTGTCATTCGAGCGCTGCGTCATCACCGACCTGGATCTCACCGAGGCGACCGTCTCCGCGACGTCATTCCGGCAGTGTCAGATCGGTGGTCTGGACATCTCGAAGGCGCGGCTGGACGGCGTCGACTTCCGCGACAACGAGTTGGAGATTTCGCGGGGACACGATGCGCTCAAAGGCGCAATCATCGACTTCAACCAGTTGTTGTCCCTGGCCCCCGGCATAGCCGTAGCGATGGGAATCCGCGTGGAGACATAACGAAGGGCCAGCACTCGGCCAGCCCTTCGTTATGAAGCGGTCCTACAGCTCGGCGATGATGGCTTGCTCTGGCGGCGATGCGAAGTGGCACGCGGCGAGCTGGTTGTCGGCCTTGAGCTCCAACGGCGGCTCGATCTCGGCGCAGATCGACTCGGCCTTCCAGCACCGGGTGCGGAACCGGCAGCCGGACGGCGGGTTGATCGGGCTCGGCACGTCGCCGGTGAGCCGGATGCGCAAGGTCGGAGCCGCGCCTCGGATCACCGCAAGGTCCGGTGCCGCCGAGAGCAGCGCCTGCGTGTACGGGTGCTGCGGCGCGTTGTAGATCGCGTCGCGCGGCCCGAACTCGACCATCTTGCCGAGGTACATGACGGCGACCTGGTCACAGAAGTGCCGGACCACGCCGAGGTCGTGTGCGATGAAGATGAACGCGATGCCGAATTCTTTTCGCAGATCCTCGAGCAGGTTCATGACCTGCGCCTGGATCGAGACGTCCAGTGCGGAGACCGGCTCGTCGGCGACGATGACCTTCGGCCGTACGGCGAGCGCGCGGGCGATTCCGATGCGCTGACGCTGACCGCCGGAGAACTCGTGCGGGTACCGGTTGTAGTGCTCGGGGTTCAGGCCGACGAGTTCGAGCAGCTCGCGTACCGAGTTGAGCTCTTTGTTCTTCGGCACGATGTTGTGCGTACGCAGCGCGGTACCGATGATCGTGCCGACCGTGTGGCGCGGGTTCAGCGACGAGTACGGGTCCTGGAACACCAGCTGGATCTCTCGCCGGTACTGGCGGAGCTGGCTTTCCCTCAGATGTGCGATGTCGATGCCGCGGTACAGGATCTGGCCCGCGGTCGGTTCGAGCAGGCGCGTGATCAGGCGCCCCGTCGTCGTCTTGCCACAGCCGGACTCGCCGACCAGGCCGATCGACTTGCCTTCGTGCAGCGTCATCGAGACGCCATCGACGGCGCGTACCTTGTTGTTCGCCTGCCGGATCCAGCCGTCGCCCCTGGTCTTGAAGTGCATGACCAGGTCACGGATTTCCAGCAGCGGCGCGCCTTCGACGCCTTGCACCTCGTCGAACTGCGGCTCGACGTCGTTGCTTGTCACAGTGGTCGTCATCGCTCTTCCTTACGGCAGCCGGGGAAGGATCTCGGCGGCGAAGATATCGTCCGGCCGGTGCAGGTGGCACCGCGATGCGCGGCTGGTGTCGGCCGTACGCGGCATGAAGTCCGGCAGTTCGGACTTGCAGAGGCCGCCCGGGACCCGATCGACGAACTCGCAGCGCGGGTTGAACGAACAGCCGCTCGGCAGCGACAGCAGGCTCGGCGGGGAACCCGGGATCGGGTGCAGACGGGTCGGCTCGCCGGCCACCGCCGGGATGCTCTCCAGCAGACCCCACGTGTACGGGTGCAGCGGCGTCCCCAGAATCTTGTCGACCGTACCGGTTTCGACCGCGCGGCCACCGTACATGACCAGGACGTCGTCGGCGATTTCGGCGACCACGCCGAGGTCGTGGGTGATGAAGAGGACGGCCGAACCGAAGTCGCGCTGAAGGTCGATGATGAGGTCGAGAATCTGCGCCTGCACGGTCACGTCCAGAGCCGTCGTGGGCTCGTCGGCGATCAGCAGCTTCGGGTCGTTCACCAGTGCCATCGCGATCATCGCGCGCTGGCGCATGCCACCGGAGAACTGGTGCGGGTAGTCGTCGACGCGACGCCGCGGGTTCGGGATGCCGACTCGGCCCAGCATGTCGACGGCGCGGGCGATCGCCTTGCGCTTGGACACGTTGTGGTGGGCACGATAGCCCTCCGCGATCTGGTCACCAACCGTGAAGTACGGGTGCAGCGATGACTGCGGGTCTTGGAAGATCATCGCGGCCGCGCTACCACGCAGCTTTCGCATGTCGGTGTTGTTGATGCCGACGATTTCGGTGCCGCCGAGGCGGATCGAGCCCGAGATCCGGGCGACCCGAGGATCGTGCAGGCCCATCACCGCCATGCTCGAAACGCTCTTGCCGGACCCGGATTCACCGACGATCGCCAGCGTCTCGCCGAGCCGGACGGAGTAGCTCAGACCCTGCACCGCGCGTACGACGCCGTCCGCAGTCGGGAACGAGACCTCCAGGTCACGCACCGTGAGGTAAGCGTTGTCGACCGTGGACGCGGCCTCGCGAACGCGCCGTTCGCGGACGATGGTCTCGGGTCGGCGGATGACTGGAACCGAATTCGATTCCAGCGATGCGACGTCGCTCATGAAAGCCTCACGCGTGGGTCGAGGAACGTGTACAGAACATCCACGATCAGGTTCATCAGGACCAGCACGAACGAACCGAAGATCACGGTGGCGAGAAGCACCGGAAGGTCGTCTCCGGTGAATGCCCGCAGCGTCAACAAACCTAGCCCGGGAATTCCGAAAATCGACTCGGTGAAGATCGCACCCGTGAGCTGGACCGCGAGGTCAAGTCCGAAGATCGTCGCGACCGGCGTCAGCGTCGCCCGAAGCGCGTGCTTCAGAAGGATGCTCCGCTCGGACACACCCTTCGCCCGGGCGGTCCGCACGTAGTCCTCGCCGATCGAATCGATCATCGTGGCTCGGACGTATCGAGTGTATTGCCCGGCGGAGTAAAGACCAATGGTGAGCCACGCCATGAGGAGGCCGGAGGCCCAGGCCAACGGATTCTTGAATAGGGACGTATAGCCTGGTGGCGGCAGGAATGACACGTATAGCACCACGATGAGTGCCACTACGAAGTATGGAACTGCGCCGATGCCCTGGGTCGCTATGACGATGGCCCGGTCGATCGGCGAATTTCGGAATCGTGCGGCGAACACACCCGTCGCGATCCCCGCTATGAGGAAGATGATGGCGGCGCCGAGCACGATCGAAAGCGTTACTGGCACGGCCTGCGCCACCATCGAGGTGACCGGCTGGCCGAGACGGTACGAGTAACCGAGGCAGGGCGCGTTGCACACGGTCTTCACGCCGTCATGGACGTACGTGTGGCCGACGACAATGCCTTCAAGGTAGTCGACGAGTTGCTCGCCCTTGGGCTTGTCGAGCCCGAGGCTCTTGGTGATCTCGGCAATCCGCGCAGGGGTGCACCTAATGCCGCAGATGTTGCCGGCGGGATCGGTGGGTGCCATGTAGAACAGCGCGAAGCCGGCAATCAACGTCACGATGATGACGGAAATGCCGCTTACGATCCGTCTCGCGATGTAGAAAATCACCAGCTGCCTCCTCGGGGTCTGGAGATCTGAACGGGGATCCGTCGTGCTCGCTTAGCGAGTGGTCTCGGTCGTGGCAGGTAAGCCACGACCGAGACCACCTTGCTAGCTACTGCTACTTGCTGAGGTGCGGAACTTCACAACTACTTGACGAACATGTTCTCGAAGTTCGGCATACCCATGGTGCCGTCGCCCTCGGTGCCACCGAGGCCAGTGCCCTCGACGACGGCCATCTTGTCGTAGTACCGCGGCAGGGCCAGGTACTGGTTCATCAGCTGCTGGTCGAGCGCGCCCCACTTGGCCGTGGCCTGGTCGGACGGGAGAGCCGCGATCGCGTCGATCTGTGCGTCGAGGGTCTTGTCCGACTGGAAGCCCCAGCTCTGGAGGTCGGTGATGCTGTGCGACTCGAACAGCACCGGGAACCACGAGAATCCACTCGGCCAGTCAGAGCACCAGCCGGACGGACCTTGCAGCATGTTGACCGGCGAGGAGTAGTCGCTCAGGTGCGAGCGGAGCTCCTTGGTCGGTACACCGATCGGCTTGACCGTGAAGCCGGCCTTCGTCAGTGCGTCGGCACGGATCTGGCTGACCTGCTGCGGCGTCGGCAGCGTGTTGTCGTAGTACCAGCTGAGCTGGAAGCCGAGCTTGCCGGCCTGCTGCAGGAGCGCCTTGGCGGCGTCCGGGTCACCAGTACCCGTACCGTTCAGGCCCGGCTGCGACGGGTACTTCGTGTAGCCCGGCACCGACGGCGGCATGAACGTGGTCGCCTTCTCGGCAACGTACGGGTTCTGGCCAGCGGCGGTGTAGAGCTGGTCGTACGGGTACGCCATCGCGATCGCCTTACGGACGTTGATGTCCGGGATCTTGCGGGTGTCCAGGTTGACGACGAGGGTACACGGCGACTGGCCCTGGATCAGCTGGTCCTGCTTGCCGGCCTGAACCTGCGGGAGCAGGGTCGAGTCGATGTTGTCGTAGCTGATCGAGGTGGTGTCGACCGGGTCGGTGCCGTTGATGATCGCCTGCTGCGACTTGAGGTGGTCACTGCCCCACTTGAAGTCCCAACCGTCCGGGTACTGGTGACGAGCCGCGTCGGTCTTCGGGTCCCAGTAGGGGTTCTTCTTCAGCGTCAGCTCAACGCCCGGGTTGTCGCTGTCGACCTGGTACGGGCCGGTCGCCCACGGGTGCTGCTCGTACTTGGTCGGGTCCGTGTCGTGCGCCGCCGGGATCGGGGTGAACGCCGGGAACGTCATGTAGTACGGCAGGTCGTTGAACTGCTTCGCCAGGTGGATGATCAGGGTGTCAGTGCCCTGGGTCTCCACACCGGCGCAGTCGCCGCCGCCGTTGTACGGGCCCTTGTAGGTGTCGCCACCCTTGAAGTACGTGTTCTGGTACGTCGGGCCGTCCGGGAGGAGCGTCTCGGCGAACGAGCGGTCGATCGCGTACTTGAGGTCCGTCGATCTGGACCGGCGTGCCGTCCATGTACTTGATGCCCGGCTGCATCTTGAACGTCCAGGTAAGGCCGTCCGGAGACACGGTGCCGAGGTCGGTCAGGTCCGGCACGAGGACCGGGTTGCCGTTCACGATCGCGTACTGGGTGGGGGTGCGGTAGATCAGACGGTCGATCTCGGACGCGTCGACGTAGTACGTACGCGTCGGGTCGAACGTGTTCGGGGTCGACTCGGCCAGAACCGTGATCGTTCCACCGGTCTTGGCGCCGGCAACCTCGGGCGCGGGACCGTGAGCGGTCGGGTCCTCGGCCTTGGCGGCCTGGTCGATCGTGTTGTTCGAAGCCGAGTTCGTCGGCGACTTGCTTGATGGGCTGCTACACGCTGCCACTCCGAGAGCGGCGGCGAGAGCAACCACAACGGCTACTTTCGCTCGTTTCACTTACTACTCCCCTTCGTACTTAATGTGGTGAGAACCGTCTAACGACGGGTCTTGGGGTCGAACGCATCACGGACGCGCGTCACCGAGCAGGCTCAGGACGAGGACGAGGATCGTGATTCCGAGAACCGGAACCCACAGGTACAGCGGATCGAGCCGGTAGAAGCCCTGGGCTGCATCGATCGTCAGACCCCAGGACGGGGTCGGCTCGGTGAGTCCGACGCCCAGGAACGTCAGCCCGGCTTCGGCGGCGATGTAGCCCGGCAGTGCCAGCGAGGCGCTGACGACGATCGGCGCGACGCAGGTTCGGCAGAAGCTCCTTGAACAGGATCTTTCGAGTCGGCACGCCGAGCACCCGCGCCGCCGAAATGAACTCGCGCTCGCGCAGCGAGAGCACCTGGCCACGGATCAGACGTGCCAGACCGGCCCAGCCGAAGAAGGAGAGCACGAAGATCAGTGAGATGAAGCGCGGTCTGCGAAACCTGGTTCGGGTCGGCGCTGTCGGTGCCGCCGCTGAACAGGGTCAGGAGGACGGCCGGGATCGCGATCGCGAACAGCAGGTACGGCAGGCTGAGGACGAAGTCGATGATCCACGAGAGAATCCGGTCGACCCAGCCACCGAGGAATCCGGCGACGAGCCCGGCGACAACGCCGACGATGGTACTGATGATCGTGACCGAGGTCGCGACGACAAGCGACGGGCGGGCGCCGTAGACCCAGCGTGCGAACAGGTCACGGCCGTTGCGAGGCTCGATGCCGAGCCAGTGCTGGCCATTCAAGATGAACTTCGGCAGACCGAGTTCGTCCAGGTCCACGAAGTCGGTCGTGTGGTAGTCCTGGCCTTCGAGCTTTGCCAGCAATGGGGCAAAGATCGCGATGAGGATGAACACCACAAAGATAGAGAAGCAGATCACCGCGACGCGATCCTTGCGGAGACGATCGAACGCGATGCGCGACGGCGACTTGCTGACCGTCTTCACCGTGCTGCCCGGCTGGATGCTTTCGTCGACGGCATCCTCGACGGCCAGTAGGCCGCCCGGATCTTGGCCGGTGACCGGTTGCATCGTGTTCCACCTCCACTTGGAGCCGACAAGCCATTTCAGCCGCGCGACCGTGCCTCTCACGGATGCGAGTGCACGAAACGTAGCTTCAAAACCCTGCGGAATGGGTATCAGACCAATAACGAAGCAGTCACCGAACGGCATCATCCGGCCTATCGCCAGGTCACAGCCTGAATATCCATCGATAACCATCGTTCCCGCAAACCGGGACGGTCACGGAGTCGACACCTTACGACGGCTGCCCGCCGTTACACAAACGCAGGTGCCAGGCGAGCGCGTCCGGATCGGTGAGACTTGCAACCTGATCGATGACTACCCGGAGGCGCGCACTATCGTCGGCAGCCGCATGCCACAACGGGCTAAATACGCTATCCATGACATCTCCCCCGCGATCGGCCAACGCCGTCACGAGTTCGGTCAGGATGTCGCGCTGTCGCTCGTACCGTTCGGCCGCTCCGGTTCGGCGCATCACGTACCGGAGGGCCATGCCCTTGAGCAACGCGCACTCGGCGCGCGTCCTACGTGGAACTGTTAACTCTGCGTCATAGCGCGATAGCGGACGGTTACCAAAGGTCCGCCAGGTCGCGGCGAGCGCAGCCGATACGAAACGTCCGGTCAACACCGACGTAGCCTGTTTGAGGCCGACCAGGCCACGATGTGATCCGTCGAACGAGAGCATCGGCTCAAGCGCGGGATCCTCGAGCAACTCGTCGAAGACCGCTTGAAGATCACTGACCGATTCATCGGAGTACGTTTCCGCCGCGTCCGCGCACACCGCTGCGCGCTCGGACCCATCGGCGACCAGCATGCTCGGGCGGAGATATCCGCTGTGAATGCCGTCCTCGACATCGTGCACGGAGTAGGCGACGTCGTCGGCCCAGTCCATGACCTGCGCTTCCAGGCAGGTCTGCCGTTCGGTCGGCGCGCCTTCCCGCAGCCACGCGAACACCGGGAGGTCATCGGTGTAAACGCCGAACTTGCGCTGCCCCTCCGTACGCGGCCACGGGTATTTGCCACAGGCGTCGAGCGAGGCGCGGGTCAGGTTCAGGCCCGCCGACGATCCATCCGACGCGAGCACCTTGGCTTCCAACCGACTCAGTACACGCAGCGTCTGCGCGTTGCCCTCGAATCCACCGCAGGCCGCGGCCGCCAGATTGAGCGCATCCTCGCCGTTGTGCCCGAACGGCGGGTGCCCAAGATCATGTGCGAGGCCGGCCGTGTCGACGACGTCGGCATCGCATCCAAGCCGCGCGCCCATCTCGCGGGCGATCTGCGCGACCTCGAGCGAGTGCGTCAGGCGCGTACGCAGGAAATCGTCGGTGCCGGCCATGTGTACCTGGGTCTTCGCGGCAAGCCTTCGGAATGCCGCGGAGTGCAGCACCCGGGCTCGGTCACGCTGGAACTCGGAGCGGCCGGCATCGATCGGGAGCGACGTCGGATCCTTGGGGGGCTCGTCGACGTACCGTTCCTGACCTGCGTCAAATGTAGCCATCGAGGATCAGCGTAACGCCAACCCCCGATCACCATGGTCAACTAATAAGCCGATTGCGTCCCGCTCACGTGGTCCAAGCCGGTCAGCGGGTGTCGGACGAGGGCGACTCCAGGGCGGCTCGGCCGGCTTCCAGGCGTGCTACCGGTACCCGGAACGGAGAGCATGAGACGTAGTCGAGGCCCACCTCGTGGAAGAAGTGCACCGAGTCCGGGTCACCGCCGTGCTCGCCGCACACTCCGATCTTGAGGTCGGGGCGCGTGGCCCGACCTTCCTCGACCGCGATCCGGATCAGCCGCCCGACCCCGTCCCGGTCGATCGACTCGAACGGCGAGATGCCGAAGATGCCGAGATCGAGGTAGCGCGCGAAGAACGATCCCTCGACGTCGTCGCGGGAGAAGCCCCACGCCATCTGGGTCAGGTCGTTCGTGCCGAACGAGAAGAACTCGGCCGCCTCGGCGATCTGTCCGGCGGTCAGCGCCGCTCGCGGTACCTCGATCATCGTGCCGACCAGCGTCGTCACGTCCACCCCGGTACGCGCGGCCACGTCCGCCAGCACGTCACGCGCCTCCGCTCGTACGGTTTCGAGCTCCTGCACGGCGCCCACCAGCGGCACCATGATCTCCGGGCGCGGATCACCGCCATTCGACGCAACCTGAGCGGCCGCCTCGGCAATCGCCCGTACCTGCATCGCGAACAGGCCCGGAATGACCAGCCCGAGGCGTACGCCCCGCAGACCGAGCATCGGATTCTGTTCGTGCATCCGCCGTACGGCAGCGAGCAGATCGACCGCGTGCCCCGCATCCCGATGCGTGGCTTCGGCCACCGCGACCGCGACCGCGAGATCCTCGAGCGCCGGCAGGAACTCGTGTAGCGGCGGATCGATCAGCCGGATCGTCACCGGCAGCCCGGACATCGATTCGAAGATCTCGACGAAGTCGGCGCGCTGCAACGGCAACAACGCATCGAGCGCCGCCTGCCGCTCATCCGCTTCGGACGCCAGGATCAGGCGCTCGACCATCTCTCGCCGATCGCCGAGGAACATGTGCTCGGTCCGGCAGAGCCCGATCCCCTGCGCCCCGAAGCGCCGGGCGCGCGACGAGTCCTCGCCGTTGTCGGCATTCGTGCGTACGCCGAGCCGCCGGACCTCGTCGGCGCGCGTCAGCAGACGATGAACGGCCGCGACGACCGGTGATGCCGAGGGCGTGAGCGTGCCCTCGAAATACTGCACGACCTGCGACGGCTGCACCGGAACCTCACCGAGGTAGACCCGGCCGGACGTACCGTCGATCGAGATCACGTCGCCTTCGCCGACGGTCACGCCGCGTACGGTGAACTTCTGCCCGGGCAGGTCGACGGTCAACTCGTCGGCGCCGCACACGCAGGTCTTGCCCATCCCACGTGCGACCACGGCGGCGTGGGACGTCTTGCCGCCACGGCTGGTCAGGATTCCCTGCGCCGCCACCATGCCGGACAGGTCGTCGGGGTTCGTCTCCCGGCGTACCAGGATGACCTTCTCGCCCTTCTCGGCTTCGGCCACCGCCTGCGCGGCGGTGAAAACGACCTTGCCCACCGCGGCGCCCGGCGATGCGGCCACGCCGCGCGTCAGCTTGTCGCGGCCGGCTCGATGTGTCGAAGGTCGGGAACATCAACTGAGCCAGTTGCGCACCGGTGACGCGGGTCAGGGCCTCGTCGACGTCGATGATTCCCTCATCGATAAGTTGCGTTGCGATGACGAAAGCAGCCGCAGCGGTCCTCTTTCCGACACGCGTCTGCAACATCCACAGTTTGCCGCGTTCGATCGTGAATTCGATGTCGCAGAGGTCGCGGTAGTGCCCCTCCAGCGTCTGCATGATCGCCATCAGCTCGTCGAAGCTCTTCCGGTCGAGCGTGCGCAGCTCGTCCAGCGACACCGTGTTGCGGATCCCGGCGACCACGTCCTCACCCTGCGCGTTCTGCAGGTAGTCGCCGTACACGCCGTGCTCACCGGTCGCCGGGTCGCGGGTGAACGCGACGCCCGTTCCGCTGTCGGCGCCGAGGTTGCCGAAGACCATCGCCACGATGTTCACGGCCGTGCCGAGGTCCGCCGGAATCCGTTCCTGCCTGCGGTAGAGCACGGCGCGGTCGGCGTTCCACGACTCGAAGACCGCTCCGGTCGCCAGATCCATCTGCTCGCGCGGGTCCTGCGGGAAGTCGCGGCGCGCATAATCCTTGAAGATCTTCTTGTACGCGGTGACGAGCGTCCGGAGATCGGACGCGTCCAGATCGAGATCGTTGCGTACGCCCTTGGCGTGCTTCGCGTCGTCGAGCGCGTGCTCGAACGCCTCGCCCGGCACGTTGCACACGGTCTTGCCGAACATCTGAATCAGCCGGCGGTAGGAGTCCCAGGCGAACCGCTCGTCGCCGCCGGCCTGCTTCGCCAGACCGCTCAACGGTCTCGTCGGTCAGGCCGACGTTCAGCACGGTCTCCATCATGCCCGGCATCGAGAACTTGGCGCCGGAGCGTACCGAGACGAGCAGCGGGTCGTCTCGGTCCCCGAGTTTGCGGCCCATCGCGGCTTCCAGCGTCGCGAGGTGCGCATCAACCTCGGCGCGCAACGACTCCGGTTCCTTCCCGTCGGCCAGGAACGCCTTGCATGCTTCCGTGGTGATGGTGAACCCGGGCGGTACGGGCAGGCCGATGTTCGTCATCTCGGCCAGGTTCGCGCCCTTGCCGCCCAGAAGGTCCTTCAGATCGCGATTGCCCTCGGCGAAGTCGTACACGTATTTAATGGACTGTTGCTTGGCAGCTGTCACGGTAATGCCCTCGCTAACGTCGGCGGTAGCTCATTAACGAAATGCCCGCTATCCACCATCTCAAACTCCGAGACGCTGCATGGGCCAGATGAGGGCACGCTAAGCGATATTTCCCCAGGTAGATATGGGGAGTGAGATGTCCCACTGATACGTGGCGTGTACTAGTTCGTCCGGTTCCGGGGAAGCGCTTTCCCGAGCAGAAACGCGCATGGGGTTACGCGAACGTGTCGTACCGGATCCGGCTGCTCGGCACCTACAAGCGGTTGAGCTGAAGCAGTCGGCGCCGACCACCGAACTCGCCCGTTTTGCGCGGCCCGTGGCATCCTCTATAGGTGACCCAGACTGCCGTTTCGCCCATCGCTGACGCGCCCGCCGTCGACGCGCCCGCCGTGGGTGCAAGGCCACTGAAGCTCGGCGAGTATGAGGTGTGGCCGCCGGTCGTCCTCGCACCGATGGCCGGGATCACGAATGCCGGGTTCCGCCGGTTGTGCCGGGAATTCGGTGCAGGCGTCTACGTCTGCGAGATGATCACGACGATCGCGCTCGTCGAACGCAATCCGAAGACGATGAACATGATCGCGTTCGATCCGGACGAAAAACCCAGAAGCCTCCAGCTGTACGGGGTCGACCCGGACATCGTCGGCAAGGCCGTCCGGCGGGTGGTGGACGAGAATCTGGCCGACCACATCGACTTGAACTTCGGCTGCCCGGTGCCGAAGGTGACCCGGCGCGGCGGCGGCGCCGCCCTGCCGTGGCGCCGGCGCCTGTACGAGAAGATCGTCCGCACCGCCGTCGATACGGCCGGCGAGGCCAACATCCCGGTGACCGTGAAGTTCCGCAAGGGCATCGACGACGCCCACCTGACGTACCTTGACGCCGGCCGGATCGCCGAGGACGCCGGCGTCGCGTACGTCGCACTGCACGCCCGTACGGCCGCCGAACGCTACTCCGGCACCGCCGACTGGGACGCGATCCGGCAGCTCAAGGCGCATCTGTCGATCCCGGTACTGGGCAACGGCGACATCTGGGAAGGCGACGACGCACTGCGGATGATGACCGAGACCGGTGCCGACGGCGTCGTGATCGGCCGGGGCTGTCTCGGCCGCCCGTGGTTGTTCGCCGACCTGGATGCCGCGTTCAACGGTTCACCGGAACGTACGCTGCCGAATCTCGGCCAGGTCGTCGCGATGATGAATCGGCACGCGCGGCTGCTGGTCGACAACTTCGCCGATGAGCGGCACGGCTGCGCGGACTTCCGCAAGCACGTCACCTGGTATCTCAAGGGATTCCCGATCGGCTCCGAACTCCGCGCCGAACTGTCGATGATCAAGTCGCTGGCGCAGCTCGAAGACCTGCTGGGCAAGCTCGACCCGGACGAGCCGTTCCCGGTCGGCATGCTCGGGCAGCCTCGCGGGCGGACGAATTCGCCGGGCAAGGTCCTCCTGCCGTACGGGTGGCTCGACGACCGTGACGACCTGAGCGTCCCGGAAGGCGCCGAGCCGGAGAACAGCGGCGGCTGACCGGACCGTTAGGGCAGCCAGACTGCGTGGTCGTGGGCGAACACCACGCGGGACGGGTCGAACCGTTGGAGCCGATCGATCCACGCCGCCACATGTGGCAACGGTTGCGGATGACCGTCGCGGCCGGCACGCCAGGCGAGCACATCGGCCGCATACGCGGTGGCGGTGTCGTGACTCTGCCCGGCGACGATGACCGTTCCGTCCGGCGCCCGTACGACGAGCGACTGATGCCCGTCGGTATGTCCCGGCGTCGGCACTATATAAACGTGCGGTAGCACTTCGAGTTCGCCGTCGAGTTCCTCGTACGCGCCGCCGTCGAGCAACTCCGGCAACGTGTAGTCCTCGGTCGTCCGGGCATCGGCGAGTTCCTGGCGCTGAACGAACACCGGCCGACCGGCGAGCGCCGGGTTGCCACCGCAATGGTCGAAGTGCAGGTGACAGTTGACGACGTGGGTTACCGCGTCCAGCGACGCGTCGACGTTTCGGAGCGCCTCGGCCAGTGCGATGCGACGAGGTCGGTAGTGCGCGTCGACTTCGGGGTGCTGACCCATCCCGGTATCGAAGAGCAGCACGCCGTCCGGATGCCGGACAAGGTAGCCGAGGCACGGCTCGACTCGCGGTGCTCCGGTGCCGGTCTCTTCCAAGGGCCGTACGAAGTATCCGAAGTCCACCCGGTGAACGGAGGGGTCTGCCATGACCCGATTCTCACGCATCGTGATCGCGACGTCCGGCCCTTCATAGCTGATTCAGCTGTCGGCAGACGTACGCGACCGACCGCATGCCGCGATCAGCCCTGACCCATCCCGGCACCCATACCCTCGTCGAGGTGGCCGATGCGGATCAGAGACGCGTTCACGATGACGACCACGGCTGCGAACACGATCGCCAGCGTGTGCTGTCCGGAGACGTAGAGACCGATGATGGCTGACCCGTACACCAATGTCTTGATAAAGATCTTGAACCAGACCGGGACCGCGAACCTCGGCTTGGCGGCCGCCGCGAACGACGCCCACAACACGATCGCCACCGCGACGAACACGATCGCGAGCACCCAATGCAGCGCGGTGGACGTGCCGATGTGGAAGCCCCAGTAGGCGAGCGCGGCCAGTGCGGCGAGTTCGAGAAGGAACGCGAGCGCCAGATTGAGTCCCCGGTAAAGCGCCATGGACCCAGACTAGATGATGTTGAGGATTCGCACGTGCTTGAAATCGGCGTCCTCGAGGTCGCGGATGACCGGAACGTCATACATGGCAAGGGTTTCCTGGTCCTGTGGCGCATACGCACGACCCGGATCACCGACCACGACGCTCGCACCGACGGCCGCCGCCCGCCGCATGAACGCGAGCATCCGTTCGGCCATCGCCCCGCTGTAGAACACGTCGCCGGCCAGCACGACGTCGGCGTCGACGTTGCCGTCGAGCAGGTCAGCGAGTTCTCGTTCGATAACGGCGTCGTTGGCGGTGGCGTTAGCCGCAATCGCCGCATCGGCGTACGGCGTCGATCTCGTTCGCGACCACGCGCGCAGCACCGGCCCGCGCCGCAGCGAGCGCGACGAGGCCACCACCGGCGGCCAGATCAAGAACAGTCTTTCCCGTGTACGAGCGACGGATGATCGAGCACGTACCGGGCCAGTCCCTGGCCACCCGCCCACGGGAACGCCCAGAACGGCGGCGGCAGGTTTCCGCTCGCGGACAGCGATTCGGTCTTCTCCCACAGCGGGATCGCCTCCTTGGCCGTGTGCATCAGCACCTCCGGCACGAACGGCACCGGCCGCACGACGGTGTGCGTCTCGATGAAGCCGGCCAGATCTCTGATCACGTGGCTGATTCTCTGATCACGTGGCTGAGGGTATCCGGCGGTATCGGTCGCTACGCTCAGCGCCATGCGTACCGCCGGAACCGTCCTCGTCCTCATCGTGGCCGTCATTCACGTCTACATTCTGTGGCTGGAGATGTTCGCGTGGACCACACCACGTGGGCGGGCCGCATTCGGCACCACCGAGATCGTTCGCGAACGAGTCCAAAGTGCTCGCCGCGAATCAGGGTCTCTACAACGGATTCCTGGCCGCCGGCCTGATCTGGGCGGCAATTGCGGACAGCGATGCGGCGAAGATCTTCTTCCTGATCTGCGTCGCGATCGCGGGCATCTACGGCGCCGCGACCGCGAGCCGCCGCATCCTGTACGTGCAGGCCGCGCCCGCCGTCATCGCACTGGTCGTCGTGCTGATCGCCAGGTGAGGACGTCGTCGAGGATCTTTCGGGCGTCTTCGAGGTCGCGTCCTCGACGAGACATAGCGACCAGTCCTGCCGTCTACGGTCCGCAGCATCTCGTCTCGCTCCCGACGCAGGTAAAGGCACGCGCCATCGAGGCCGGCGTCCGGCGGCACGAGGCCATAGCGAACCAGCTTCGCGACGTACCAGTCGATCCAGCCGTCGTCCTCGCGCGCGATCGCCCGGGTCAACGCGGCTTCCGGGTCACCGTCGAGGAACACGAATTCGATCGACGTGTTGCGATGCGGGCGGTGAGCCCGTCGATGACCTCGTCGATCGCAGGTTCGTCATAGCCGAGTGCGAGCAGCGTCGGCATGTACGGGATCAGCGCATCCATCACGACGACGTCGGCGTCGACGTCGTCCAGGTAAGCCATCGTCGCGTCGACCAACTTCGTCATGTCGATGGTGCCGTCGGCGCTGAATTCCGCCGCGAATTCGGCGAACGGCAGTCCGGTTGAAGAGGTCCTCTTCGCGAAAATGCTCGACCCGCAGACCGTCCGACACGAGTGACGCCGCGAGCGAGGCGCAAACGGTCGACTTACCGACGCCGGGAGCCGCGCCGAACACGGCGATAAGTCTCACCGAGGATGCTCTGACATCAGTCGGCCGTGCCGGCCGGGACGATCCATCGGACCCGCTGACCGGTGACCGCGGCAATCGTCTCGAAATCGCGGTCGTAGTGCAACACTGTCAAGCGCTTGTGCTCGGCAGTCGCTGCCAGCAGCAGGTCCGGGACCGAGGCGGACCGATGCTGGCCGCGCCGGGCCAATTCGTGCTGTACCTCGGCAGCTCGATCCCAGGCTCGTTCCGGTATCGGCACCCACGGAAATGCCACCCGGAACCGCCCGGCACCCAACTCGTACTCCGACAGGTTTCGCGCGGAGAAAAGCGTTTCCAACTCAGCGACGGGGCACATCGACACGTGTCCGGCTTCGATGAGCGGCGCCAGGATGGCTCGCACCTCGGGACGTCTCAATCGGTGCAGCGCGCTCGTGTCGATCAGATACATCCGAGCTACGACCAGGCCGCCGAGCGGATTTCAGGATCGCCGAGATCGGCGAATGCACCATCGGCGAACATCGCAACCACGTCACGCCGTGCTTTGGCCGCAATGACCTCGCGCAACGCGATCCGGACTACTTCCGTGTTTTTGTCGTCCCGAGAATCTCCTTGGCTTGGGAGAGCTCGTCAGGATCGAGATCCACGAGGACCTGGGTCATAGAAATACCTCCCCAAATCTTTAAAGTTTCGAGCATGCAAAAGTTTATATCAGACGACCGAGATTTGTAACCCACGCCGTATTGGTCATGATCGCGATGAAGTCCACCGAATGGGTGGAATCTGCAGACGCAGCGCAGGTCACGGCAGTGGGACGCGGGGCGAACCACCGCGCTGTCAGGGACAACCGGCAGAATGCACCGGGCAGTGTGTGACATCCGGAGCGAGGGATAACCGTGACGAAGACGATCAACCAGCAGATCGCCGAGGAACTTGGCGTACGAGAGAACCAGGTCACGGCCGCGGTCGAGCTGCTCGACGGCGGTGCGACCGTGCCGTTCATCGCGCGCTACCGCAAGGAGATCACCGGTACGCTCGACGACACCCAGCTCCGCAACCTGGAAGAACGCCTCCGCTACCTGCGCGAACTCAACGAGCGCCGGGCCGCGATCCTGGAATCGATCCGGTCGCAGGGCAAGCTGGACGACGCACTGGAAGCTGCGATCATGGCGGCCGATTCGAAGGCGCGTCTCGAGGACATCTACCTGCCGTACAAGCCGAAGCGGCGGACGAAAGCGCAGATCGCTCGCGAGGCCGGCCTCGAACCGCTGGCCGACACGCTGTTCAACGACCCGACGCAGGACCCGCAGACGACCGCCGCCGCGTACGTCGACGCCGACAAGGGCGTCGCGGACGTCGCCGCCGCGCTCGACGGTGCCCGCTCGATCCTGGTCGAACGCTTCGCCGAAGATGCCGACCTGATCGGCGCGCTCCGCGAGCAGATGTGGACGCGTGGTCGCCTGGTCTCGAAGATGCGCGCCGGGAAAGAGACCGACGGCGCGAAGTTCTCCGACTACTTCGAGTTCGACGAGCCGTTCGCGAAGCTGCCCTCGCACCGAATCCTCGCCATGTTCCGGGGCGAGAAGGAAGAGATGCTCGACCTCACGTTCGACCCGGAGACCGAAGAACAACCGGTCGGAGTCCCGAGCGTGTACGAGCAGCGGATCGCCGCACGCTTCGGCATCAGTGACCGAGGACGCCCGGCCGACAAGTGGCTGAGCGACACGGTGCGCTGGTCCTGGCGTACCCGCATCCTGGTGAACTTGGGTGCGGACATGCGGACCCGGCTGTGGCAGGCGGCCGAGGACGAGGCGGTCCGGGTCTTCGCCCTGAACCTCCGCGACCTGCTGCTGGCCGCACCGGCCGGCACTCGGGCGACGATGGGCCTCGACCCGGGCTTCCGGACCGGCGTCAAGGTCGCGGTCGTGGACGCGACCGGCAAGTGCGTCGCCACCGACGTCATCTATCCGCATGTCCCCGCGAACAAGTGGGACGAGTCGATCGTCAAACTCGCCGCGCTCGCCGACAAGCACAAGGTCGAGCTGATCTCGATCGGCAACGGCACCGCGTCCCGCGAGACCGAGAAGCTCGCCGAGGACTTGCTCAAGCGGTTCCCGCAGCTCAAGGCCACGAAGGTGATCGTGTCCGAGGCGGGCGCGTCGGTGTACTCCGCATCCGCGTACGCCTCCCAGGAACTGCCCGGCATGGACGTCTCGCTGCGCGGTGCGGTCTCCATCGCCCGGCGCCTACAGGACCCGCTCGCCGAACTCGTGAAGATCGATCCGAAGTCGATCGGCGTCGGCCAGTACCAGCACGATCTCGCCGAGGGCAAACTGTCGCGCTCGCTGGACAGCGTCGTCGAAGACTGTGTCAACGGCGTCGGCGTCGACCTGAACACCGCATCCGTACCGCTACTGACCCGCGTCTCCGGCATCACCACCGGCCTGGCCGAGAACATCGTGTCGCACCGCGACGCGAACGGGCCGTTCCGGTCCCGCAAGTCGCTCAAGGACGTCGCTCGCCTCGGTCCGAAGGCGTTCGAGCAGTGCGCCGGCTTCCTGCGAATCACCGACGGCGACGACCCGCTGGACGCGTCGAGCGTGCACCCGGAGGCGTACCCGGTCGTCCGTCGGATCGTCGAGCGTACGACCGGCGACGTGAAGACGCTGATCGGCAACGGCGCGGCACTCAAGATGGTGAAGCCGACCGAGTACGTCGATGAGACGTTCGGCCTGCCGACCGTCACCGACATTCTCAAGGAGCTGGAGAAGCCGGGACGGGACCCGCGACCCGCGTTCAAGACCGCGACGTTCGCCGAGGGGGTCGAGAAGATCGGCGACCTCAAGCCGGGCATGTTGCTCGAAGGTCAGGTCACCAACGTCGCGGCGTTCGGTGCGTTCGTCGATGTCGGCGTCCACCAGGACGGCCTTGTGCACGTGTCGGCGCTGTCGCACACGTTCGTCAAAGACCCGCGCGACGTGGTCAAGTCCGGTGACATCGTGCGCGTGAAGGTGCTGGAGGTCGACCCGGTACGCAAGCGAATCTCACTCACGCTGCGGCTGGACGACGAAATCCCGACGCCCGGGACGGACGGCGGTTCACGGCCTCCACGTCAGGAGCGCGGTGGACGCCCGCAAGGACAGGGCAAACCCCAAGACCGCAAGGGTGGTAGCGGCGGCCGTCCGCAGGAGACGAACTTCGGCGGCGGCGCGCTGGCCGACGCCCTGCGCCGGGCGGGCCTCGACAAGGGGCTCAAGTAGAGGGGCCAGCGCCACCAGACAGGGCTACGGCCGGCAGCGTGCGACGATGTGCGCATGGTTGTACGTACCGGCGAACAAGGGTTTGAGGGCTTCAGCGACGAAGCCTTCGAGTTCTACGAGGCCTTGACCGCCGACAACTCGAAAGCGTTCTGGACCGCGCACAAACACGTCTATGACGACGCGGTCCGAGCCCCGATGCTGGCACTCCTTGACGCCGTGGCGCCGGTCTTCGACGCAACGCCGACCCTGTTCCGGCCGTACCGCGATGTGCGGTTCAGCGCGGACAAGTCGCCCTACAAGACCGTGCAAGGCGCATATCTCGAAGTGGCAGCGGGTGTTGGGTACTGGATTCAGCTCGGCGCGGATGGGCTCTGGCTCGGCGGCGGTTTCCATGCGCATGAAAAATCGCAGATAACCCGCTACCGTACGGCCGTCGACGACGCCACGATCGGCGCCGCGCTGACAAAGGTCGTCGCGAAGCTGGCAAAGGCCGGATACGAGATCGGCGGCGCCACCGTCAAGACGCGTCCGCGTGGTGTCGCCGCGGATCATCCCCGGCTCGAATTGATGCGGCACGAGAGCCTCACCGTGTCCCGCCAGGTCGCCGCGGACGAGCGGGTCACCGTCGCGTCGGTCACGTCCGACTGGATGCGCGTCAAACCCCTGGTCGATTGGGTCCGCACGCACGCCACACCGTAACGCTCCACATCGAACGGAATCGGACCGCGAAACAAGTGGTCGACCTGCGCCCGCGCCCTTGGCCATAACCATGAGTAGTTTTGTGCTTACGTCGCGTGTCGTCTGCCGCGACCGCGCGTTGAGTCAGATGGAGCGTCCAATTCATCCGAAATTGGTCTTCGCTCCGATATAGCCGTCGCGCGCATCCGCCGCTGCCCGGTGGCGTCCATCGGACGTTCCACCGTGCCGGTTGACGCCTGCGCGGTGTGGAGGCATCGGAGCACACGCTCCCAGAATGAAAGGACATCCATGTCAATCGACGACACAACGGTCACCGAAGGCGTGCGGACCGGGGCGGCCACCTCAGTCAATCGTCGTACGTTGATGAAGACCGCGGCCGGGGCCGGTGTCGCGGCGGCGGCCGTCGGCATCGTCGGCGCGGCACCCACAACCGCCGCGCCACGTCGGAGCGCAGAACTTAGCCACGCTGCCGGCGCACCGGTGTCCGGAGCCACCGAAGCCGCGAGTACCGCCGCCGCGCCACTCGTGGTCCACGTGAGCGACCTCGCCAAGGGCACGCTCGACGTCTTCACAGACGGCATGCGCACTCAGATCACCGACGTAGACCTCGCGCGCCGCATCGCTCGCGCCGCCAACTAATCCGAACCGCATCAACCCAAGCAGACACCAGAAGAGGTTTCATGTCTTCACATCGTGAGGCTCCGGAGATCGCGAAGGATCCCGTCGCCGACAGCACCGACCTGTATGCGTTCGTGAGCCCGGACTGCCCGGACACGGTCACACTGATCGCCAACTACGTACCGCTGCAGTCGCCGGCGGGCGGCCCGAACTTCTACGAGTTCGGCGACGACGTCACATACGACATCAACATCGACAACAACGGCGACGGTCGCGCCGACGTGACGTACCGGTTCCAATTCACCACGAAAATTACGAACCGGAACACCTTCCTCTATGCGACCGCCCCGATCAGGTCCCTGAGCAGCCCGGCCTGGAACCGCAAGCAGTTCTACTCGGTCGCCCGGATCGACGTGCACGGCCACAAGACGGTGCTGGCGAAGAACCTCGCCTGCCCACCGTGCAACGTCGGCCCGCTGTCCACGCCGAACTACCCGGCACTGGCACAGGCAGCCGTTCATTCGCTTCCGGGTGGTCGGCGCGTCTTCGCGGGCCAGCGCGCGGAGGGCTTCTACGTCGACCTCGGGTCCATCTTCGACCTGGGCAACCTGCGTCCACTGCAGAACCACCATGTGTTCGCCCACGGCATCTTCACGCATCCGGCGCTCGGCGTGAACGCGACCGACCGCGTCAACGTCCACAGCATCGCCATTCAGGTGCCGATCTCGGATGTACGGCAGACCGGGTCACACAAGCCGGCCGCCAACGACCCGCGCGCCGTCATCGGCGTCTGGACGTCCGCCAGCCGGCAACAGGTGAAGGTGACGAAGGCCGCACCGGCCGACCACGTCTGCACCGGCCCGTGGATGCAGGTCTCGCGACTGGGAAACCCGTTGTTCAACGAGGTGATCGTACCGATGTCCGAGAAGGACGAGTGGAACCAGTCCCCACCGTCGGACGACAAGGTCTTCGCGAAGTACGTCGCTCACCCAGAACTTGCCAACCTCCTGCCGGTGCTCTACCCGGGCGCGTTCCCCCACCTGGCGGCACTCGACGCGGCAAAGAAGTCGCGGGCCGACCTGCTCGCGATCTTGCTGACCGGCATCCCGAACGGCGTCGTGGCGGGCTTCCAGAACAGCATGAGTTCGCACGAGGCGGACATGCTGCGGCTCAACACGTCGATCCCGCCGTCAGCGTCGCCGATCGATCTGGGCCTGATCGGCGGCGATCCGGCCGGTTTCCCGAACGGCCGCCGGCCGAAGGACGACGTGGTCACGATCGAGCTGCGCGCGATCGCCGGTGCGACGTACCCATTGATCGATCCAACCTACGTCCCGGACGCGATCATCCCCCAGGTCACCGACGGTCTGACGGCCGCCGATGTCACCGCGCCGTACCTGTCGACGTTCCCTTACCTGGGCGTGCCGTACGACGGCTACCACAATCCGTCCTGATTGATCTCCGTGGCAGCGGCGACCTTTGCCCGCCGCTGCCACGCCGCGCGTCTGTTGGAGGTTCACGATGCACACCCATCACCACCACACGTTGGCGGCGTCCGAGTCCGGGTCTGTCGTCCTCGACATCGGCGCCGACGTCGGCGCGCTCGTTCTGTACGTGCCGGCCGCCGAACTCGGCCGAGAAATCGAAATCAGCGCAAGTGGTACGCCCAACCATCGCACCCATGTCGCCGTTCGCGAGCGCATCGTCGAATCCGGCTCGGTCTTCTGCCTGGTCTATCCGGCGCTGGCTCAGGGTGACTACACGATCTGGAGCGACGAAACGCGTATGGCCGGTTCGGTGCACGTTGTCGGCGGCCAGATCACCGAACTCGACTGGACGTCGCGCCACGTCATCTAAAGTCGTCGCTGTGACGCACATAAACGACGAGCTGGATCCGGCATGTGCGATGGCGCAGGGGGAAGCGCAGGCTGACACGGAAGTCCGGACGCTGGTCGCAGTGTTCGCGTCGCCGGTCGCGTCCTACCTGCTGCACTTCGCCCGCGATACCGGTTTCCGAACGGTGCTGGTGGAGCCGGATCTCAATCGCGTCGACGATCGGTTTGTCACGGTGGCCGACGGCGTGGCGAGCCGCGTCGATCCCAGTTTCGCCGACCGTACGGCCGACGTCGTCGTGTGCGATCACGATCGCCCGGAACTGGGTGACATGCTCGCGCGAGCACTCGCGTACCCGGCGCGCTGGATCGGCGTGATGGGCAGTCTGCGGCACACCGCCCCGCACGTGGAGGCGCTCCGCGAACGTGGGTTCGACGAGGCGGCGATCGCTCGCGTACATCGTCCGATCGGGCTCAACATCGGATCGCATACTCCGCCGGAAATCGCGGTCGCAACACTGGCCGGTCTGATCGCGGACCGCAACGACCGCCCCGGCGGCTTCTAGCCTGCACACACCTCAGCTGGTTAGGACGTTCGTTGCTTGGCTGTGCGACGAATTAGCCAGCTGGCGATCGGGACGACGATGATCGTGCCGATCAGGGCGCTCAGTACGCCGCCCCAGTCGAAGATGTCATCGTCGCCGATCCCCAGGATCACGGTGAAGATCAGATAGCCGACGAGCGCACCGACCAGCCCGAGAATCAGCGAAACCAGCCACGACTTCGGACCGCTCATATTCCGGAACGCGTCCTTCGGAACCAACATCCGCGCCACGATGCCGCAGAACAGACCGAGCAAGATCGCACCAATCATGATCTCAGTATCCGATCAAACTCCCTGTATGTCTTGCGATCGTGGTAACTCTCAGCAACCGGGCAGATGGTCGATCAAGTAGCGTTCTACCTGGTCGAGCGAGATCCGCTCCTGGGCCATCGTGTCCCGGTCGCGTACGGTGACGGCCTGATCTTCCAGCGTGTCGAAGTCGACGGTGACGCAGAAGGGCGTACCGATCTCGTCCTGACGCCGGTAGCGCTTACCGATCGCCTGCGAATCGTCGAAGTCGACCATCCAGCGCTTGCGCAGTTGCGTGGCGAGGTCGCGGGCCTTCGGCGACAAAGCCTCGTTGCGCGACAGCGGCAGTACGGCCGCCTTCACCGGCGCCAGCCGCGGGTCGAATCGCATGACGGTGCGCTTGTCCACGCCGCCCTTGGTGTTCGGTGCCTCATCCTCGTCGTACGCCTCGAGCAGGAACGCGAGCACGGCGCGGGTCAGACCGGCGGCCGGCTCGATCACGTACGGGTAGAAGCGCTTGTCCCCGTCGATGTGCATCAGTTCGACGCCGGAGTGCTTCGAATGTGTCGACAGATCGAAGTCGGTTCGGTTCGCGATGCCTTCGAGTTCGGAGAAGTCCGTACCCCCGAATTGGAACTTGTACTCGATGTCGACCGTGCGCTTCGAATAGTGCGATAGCTTCTCTTTGGGGTGTTCGAAGAAGCGCATGTTTTCGGGCTTGAGGCCGAGGTCGACGTACCAGTCCCAGCGCTGCTTCAACCAGTACTCGTGCCATTCCTCGTCGGTGCCCGGCACCACGAAGAACTCCATCTCCATCTGCTCGAACTCACGCGTACGGAAGATGAAGTTGCCGGGCGTGATCTCGTTGCGGAACGACTCTTGCCGACCTGGGCGATGCCGAACGGCGGCTTCTTGCGTGCCGAGGTCTCAATGTTCTTGTAGTTGATGAAGATGCCCTGCGCGGTCTCCGGTCGGAGATAGTGCAGGCCTTCGTCGCTCTCGACCGGACCGAGGTACGTCTTCATCATGCCGTTGAAGTTGCGCGGCTCGGTGAACGTGCCCTTGTTGCCACAGTTGGGGCAGTTGATCTCGGAGAGCGACGTCGGCGGCCGATTGTGCTTTGCCTCGAACGCTTCTTCCAGATGATCGGCGCGGAATCGCTTGTGGCACGACTGGCACTCGGTCAGCGGGTCGGTGAACTCGGTGAGGTGGCCGGAGGCCTCCCAGACCTGGCGAGACAGGATCACGGCCGAATCCAGGCCGACGATGTCGTCGCGCTGCTGCACCATGGTGCGCCACCACTGCCGGCGGACGTTGTCCTTCAACTCGACGCCGAGTGGCCCGTAGTCCCAGGCCGAGCGCGTACCGCCGTAGATCTCGCTGGACGGGAACACGAAGCCGCGGCGCTTGGCGAGGCTGACGACGGAGTCGATGCGGTCGATGGCCATGGGATCCTCCTGGTGATGCGCCGGCTGGCTGTCGGCGGAGCCGCTAACCGAAGCGGTCAGCGGCGGACAACTAACGAACTGCTGGGACGAACATACGGTTATGACCCGCATGGAAGCGAACCGATAGATGCGACGATCAGAAGTTCGACGTTGATCCGCCGCAGAGGCGGCTGCCGCCATCGGCGTCCACGGTCACCGCGTACTCCAGGGAATCCTGACCGCCTGCGGCATAGTCGACATCGACCGGGACCACCAGCAGGTTGTTCGTCCGTTGGACGGCCGGTTGGACATCGAAGTCCAGGATCGGCGTCTCGTCGACCTCGGACGTGAACTCGGACAGCGTGAACTCCCGCTTCACTTCAATACAGAGCAGCTGGTACGCGGCCGCGAAGTGACCACCCTGCTTATCCGTCATGTACTGCGTGACGACCGACTGCGCGTCACTGAAACGCTGGTTCTTGATCGTGACGAGCAGCCCGAAGAAACCGGCACCACCGCCGCCGCAGCAAAGCACCGCGATGGCGACGCCGATCCCGACGCCGACCCACCGGCGCCGCTTGACGCCCTCCCGCGGCGGTGCCACGAACGGCGGCACGACACCGGGTCCGGGTTGAATCGCCACCGGCTGAGCGGGTTGCGGCGCAATCGGCACAGGATCTGAGGGAGTGTGCGTCATGCGCGTGATCGTAGTGGGTCGCCCGGCGTATCGGCGGGTCCCACTGCCAGGTCGCTTGCGAACTCGGTGACCACGCCGGTTTCGTCGGCCCGGGCGAGGATCTCGTACGCGGAAGGCTCGTCAACGCTCTGCGAGAGCAACGGCGTCGCGTGCACCTTGACGTCGAAGGCGCCGAGCGCTCGCCGGTATGCGCCGACTGATGCCCATTCGGTGGATAGAACCCAATATGTCGGATCATCGAAGGCCCGGCCGAGCGAACCGGCAACGTATCCGGGCCGAACGGCGAGCACGGCGAGAGCGGCTGCGGCACGTTCCCGGAACTCGGTCACGTCCTCGTCGCTGACGACGAACCGGTTGATGACGAGCACGAGGCCGACCTCCGTACAGTGGTGGGGTATTCGAACACCAGCCTACTTTTACGATCGGCGCGCCCCAACGGAAGCCGCCGTGTACGCGAACGGAGATCCGGCGTGACGGAACGATTCCTGCAGCGCCTGTCGAACGGCGGCCGAACCGGCGTGTTCCTTGGCGCGCTGGTCGTGATCCTGGCCGCGCTGCTTCTGCCGGGCTGGATCGGAGCGATTCTGATCGTCATCATCGTCGGACTGGCCGCCGCCTTGATGCGGCACACGTGGGCGGTGCAGTCAACGCAGACCAGGGTGATGCGGTTGGCCGTACTCCTACTTCTGTTGATCTTCGCGGTGGCCAAGGTCAAATGAACCCGCACCGGGAATACGCGGCGGCCGGCGAACTGCTTCGGGCGCTCGCCGCACCGTTGCGGATCGCGATCGTCACCGAACTCGGCCGCGGACGGCGTTGCGTGCACGAACTCGTCGAGGTGTTGGGTGAACCGCAACCGCTGGTCAGCCAACACCTTCGGGTGCTGCGGGCGGCGGGCGTGGTCAGCGGGTCACGGCGCGGCCGCGAAACCGAATACGGGCTGACCGATGACCACATCGCGCACATCGTCGCCGACGCCGTCTCGCACGCGAACGAGCTACATGATCAGGCACACGACGAGGCACCCGAATGACCCATGCGGCCAAGAGAGGGCGGAGATGACCGAAACCGGACCGCACCGCAACACCCGCCAGCGCGGTGCCGTCGGCACATTGCTGAGCGAACTCGACGAGTTTCGCAGCGCCCAGGAACTTCACGCGCTGTTGCGGGCGCGCGGCGAGCGGGTCGGATTGACGACGGTCTACCGGACGCTGCAGGCGCTCGCGAACGCGGGCCAGATCGACGTGATGCGCCCACCCGAGGGTGAGCAGCTGTTCCGGCAGTGCAGCCGCGGCCACCACCATCACCTCGTCTGCCGGGGATGCGGCGCAACGATCGAGGTGGAAGGCCCGGCGGTGGAGCACTGGGCGAATCGGGTCGCGGGTCAACACGGTTACACCGACATCAGCCACACGCTGGAGATCTTCGGTACCTGCCCGAAATGCGCCGGTCAGGCCGGCTCGATATAGGTGCCGAGGCTCCGGACGATCATGTCCAGGCCGAACGCGAAGCGCGACTCGTCGTCGCCACCCATCATGTCCCCCACGTGCTTGGCCAGCGTCGGGAACTGGTCGCTCGGCAGCGATGAGTAGAAGTTGCGAACGCTCGTGTAGTACGTCTCCACGAATTCGTCGGGGGTCAGGCCGCTTTCCTGCTGGCGCTTGAAAATGACCGATCCCTCGTACGCGTCCGCACAGATATAGAGCGCCATCCGATCGAGCGCCCAGCCCGCGACGTGGGGCGGAACGCCACCGGCCAACATGATGGCCATCGTCCGGTCGGCGATGCGCAACGCGTTCGCGCCGGTCGGAATGTTCCCGAGGCTGATCACGGCGATGTCCTTATGCGCCTTGTACACGTGGAACATGGTCATCCCGACCTCGTGCAACTGGTCCTGCCAGCGCTCCGGATCCGGGTCCGGGATATGGATGTCGGCCAGGATCTGCTCCAGGACCAGATCGAGAAGCTCTTCCTTGTTCGCGACGTGCGCGTACAGCGATGCGGCACCGGTGCCGAGCGCGTCCGCGACGCGGCGCATCGTGACGCCGGCCGTACCGTCCTGATCCAGCAGCTGGAGCGCGGTGTCGACGATCAGGTCGCGAGTCAGCACCACGCGAGCAGGGCCGCTCGCTCGCGTGCGCTTCCACGCCGGTGCCGGAAGATCAGAAACCATACCCACATCGTACGCGCTCCCCGAACGACGTTCGGTGGACGAACGCCGTTCGTTTACGGTACGGTGTTCGTAGTCGCGAACGCCGTTCGTTCCGTCGTTGTTGGGGAGCCCCGATCATGTCCATCGCCACCACGCCGCTGCAAGCGGCTCCGCCCGATCTTGAGGCGCCAGCCTTCCGATGGCGCTGGGCGGCGCTGTTCGTGATCCTCGCCGCCGAGGTCATGGACCTGCTCGACGCGCTGGTCACGACGATCGCCGGACCGACGATCCGGACCGAGATCGGCGGCTCGGACAGCATGATCCAGTGGCTCGGAGCCGGCTACACGCTTGCGATGGCGGTCGGCCTGATCACCGGCGGACGTCTCGGCGATCTGTACGGCCGCAAGCGGATGTTCATGATCGGTGCCGGCGGCTTCATCACGGCTTCGCTGCTGTGCGCGTTCGCCCAGTCGCCGGACATGCTGATCGCATCACGCGTACTACAGGGCCTGTTCGGCGCGGTGATGCTGCCACAGGGCCTCGGCATGATCAAGGAGATGTTCCCGCCGAAGGAGATGGGCGCCGCGTTCGGAGCGTTCGGCCCGGTCATGGGCCTGTCCGCGGTCGGCGGCCCGATCCTGGCCGGGTGGCTCGTCTCGGCGAACTACTTCGACACCGGCTGGCGAATGATCTTCCTGATCAACATGCCGCTCGGCCTCGCCGCCGTGATCGCCGGGGCGAAATTCCTCCCACGTTCGCAACGTACGGACGCCACGAAACTGGACCTCCGCGGCGTCGCGATCATGTCGGTGGCCGCGTTTCTGATCATCTACCCGCTCGTCGAGGGCCGTGAGCTCGGCTGGCCGGCCTGGACGTTCGTGTCGATCGCCGCATCCATCGCATTGTTCGGGTTCTTCGGCTGGTACAGCAAGAAGGTGCAGCGAGACGGCGGCGACCCGCTCGTGACGCCGAGCCTGTTCCGCAAGCGGGCATTCACCGGCGGCCTGGTGGCCGGCCTGGCGTTCTTCTCCGCGATGATCGGCTTCTCGCTGGTCTTCAGCCTGTACCTGCAGATCGGCCTCGGATACTCGCCGCTCAAGACCGGCCTCGCGGGTGCGCCGCAGGCGATCGGCATGATCATCGGATTCGGCGTGGCCAGCGCCGGGCTCACCGCGAAACTCGGTCGGCGGTTGCTGCAACTCGGCCTCGTCGTCATGGCCGGCGGCATCGCCCTGTTCGCGATGACACTGCACTCCGCCGGTACGGCCGGCGTCACACCGTGGCATCTCGCACCGGCCTTGGCGGTCACCGGATTCGGCATGGGGCTGCTGATGGCACCGTTCTTCGACATCATCCTGGCCGGAGTCGAGCCGCACGAGAACGGTTCGGCATCCGGCACGCTGTCGGCCGTACAGCAGCTCGGTGGCGCGCTCGGCATCGCGATCCTCGGCACGGTGTTCTTCCACATCCTGAAGATCGGCCCGACCGGGCCTGATCGGCTCACGGTCGAACACGGCATGCAGTGGACACTGTGGATCGTCGTCGGTCTGTTGGCGGTGACGTTCGGCACCGCATTCCTCCTGCCGCGGTACGCACGCGAAGAGTCCTGAACCGTCGTTGATGGGTCCGGTCCCGGCCGGACCCATCAATCATCAGCAGCCGATCGTGTCCGCAACGGCCACGTGACGGGCTCGGTCCCGATCCAGGTTCCAGGATCGCCAGTCGCCGTCAGTGGGCAGATCGATCAGGATCGGGCCGACGACGCATGATCTGACCTGCTCCGGCAACCGGCTGAGAGCCGGAACGGCGTCCGCCGAGAGCGTCGACAGATACGCAACGTCGATCCGGCCGGTCGCCAGGTAGCGGTCGACGTCGTGGTTCGCGATGAATGCGTCCGGATTCGCGTACGCGACCGTCATCAGCGCGATCACTGCGGCGAACGCGGCGGCGCGCGGGACCCACCGGCCATGCAGCGCCACACCGGCACCGATGATCATCAGGAAAACGACGCCGAGCCAGATTTCGGTGACGCCGACGGCGACGCGCTCGCGCGTGAATCCGTACGCGTCGTCGTACACGCGCATACGATTCAACGCACTCGCCACGATCACGAGCGTGAGCAGGCACAAGGTACCGAGCATTGCACGTGACGCGATCCGATCGACTCGATCCTTCCGTGATGCCACCCGAGCCGCCACGGCGATCACGACAACGGTCAGGGCGACTACGATCAGCAGTTGCCAGAAGCCGGATCGGGCATATTGCGCGTACGTCAATCCGCTGGTCCGCAGCACGCGCTCGCGGCCACCGAACAGAAACTCCAGCTGGACGCCCACGAACGCGGCGAACAACAGATCGAGTGCGGCGACCGGCAGCGCCCACTCGATTCGTTTCGCCAATCGTGCCCGGGTTTCGGGTAGCGCGTCGAATGCCGGGCGGCCTGCTGCAAGGTAGGTGAGCCCGAGTGCGACCGGCACCACGATCAGCAACGCGATGATCGCCCGCCCGAACCATGCCCCCGAGATCGACGGCACGACGAACGACATCAGGTGCGCAAACGCGCGGTCAGCCGACGCGAAGAGCAAGCCGAAGACAACGATGAGACCGAAACAGATCGCCACGGTACGCGCGATCCGCACGGATTCCTCACGCCCACGACGCATCGTCCGGGCGCCGCGGATCCACCAGATCGGTGCCTGCAACGCAGCGAGCACGATCGCGTACGCGCCGAGCCCGAGACCTCGCACCGTACGGCCGCCGGCGAGCCCGATCGACGCGCAGGCGATCGCGGTGAGCACACACCACGCGTACAGGGCGCCGTCGGCCCGGAACGCACCAACCGCGAGTAGCGCCAACGATGCGGCGCCCCATGCAACGCGTTGCGCCCGCTCCCCCGCAGTGACCGGCACGATCGTCGCCGCGTCTTCGTCCGGTACGGGGTCTGATTCCGGCACGGCATCCGGCGGCGCCGCCTCGCGGACCGGTGCGGCTTCCGTCGGGACGCCTTCACCCGGAACGCCTTCACCCGGAACGCCGTCGAGCGCCGCCTCATCGATAGTGGTCGGCGGCGTCGCTTCGATCGGTCCCACCGCCGTTGACGCCTTCCCCGCGCGTCGGCTCGCAAAAGCGATCGCGGCGACGCCGAGTCCCACGACGAACCACGAGACGCCGGGCCGATCCGGAACCAGCAGGAACGCGGCAAGGACTCCGCAACCCATCACGCCGACGACCGCAACGCGCGGCGCCGGCCCTCGCAAACTGCGCAGCACAGGTGATCGTGGCCGCGAATCGTTGGTTCCGGCACTGTCATTCGATCGATTTGCGGCGACGATCACCTGTGCCGTTGCCGCGGTGGGGGCGGGGGTGGTCATTGTCGGCTCCTTGGTGAGCGAGATCTGGATCGCGGGATTGGGCGTGCGGGGTTGGGTGAGGGGGATTGGGCGTAAGGGATTTGGCGCGCGGGATTTGGGCACGCGGGATCGCCGCAGCGCCTCGGGCGGCGTGCGTTGCGGCGGTGCGGGACTACGCGATCGGGAGGTCCACTCGGATCCGGCATCCGATGTCGGCGTCGACCACCCCGATGTGGCCGCCGTGCAGATTCACCGCCCATTGGGCGATCGCGAGGCCCAGGCCGGTGCCGGCGTTGTGCGTTGCCGTGGGGCGCTCGACGCCGCCGCGGATGAAGCGGCCGAACACGGCTTCACGTTCGCGGACCGGAATCCCGGGTCCCTCGTCGGCGACATCGACGATCAGGCGCCCGTCCTCTTTCCGTGCCACGGCCGTGATCGTGCCGCCGACCGGGCTGTGCCGCGCGGCGTTGTCCAGCAGGTTCGCTATCACCTGATGCAGGCGGGCCTCGTCCGCGTACGCGATGCCGGCCGACGTCTCGGCGGCGAACATGACCCTCCGTCCGGCGGCAGCCGCGATCACGCCGGCTTCCCGTACGGCAGCGTCGATCAGCGCATCGATGTCGACCTCGGTCGGCTGCAACGGCACCGCGCCGGCCTCGAGGCGGGAGAGGTCGAGCAGTTCGGCGACGAGCCGGCCGAGGCGTTCGGTCTGGTTGAGTGCCGTGGTCAGCGTGGCCTGATCTGGCACCTCGACTCCGTCGACCACGTTCTCCAGGACGGCCTGGAGCGCGAAGATAGGCGTGCGCAGTTCATGCGACACGTTCGCAATCAGTTCCCGACGCTGCCGATCGGCCGCCGCGAGATCCGCCGCCATCTGGTTGAACGCGTGCGCCAACTGCCCGACCTCGTCGTGGGACGTAGCCCGGACTCGGCGGCTGTAGTCACCGCGGGCCATCGCTCGCGCCGCCGTCGTCATCTCCCGCAACGGCCGAGTCATCCCGTGCGCAAGAACCTGCGAAGTCAGTAACGCCACGCCGATCGCCGTGATCGATGTTGCCGGGGGTACCCAGCCGATGCCGTACCAGAACACCAGAAGGCTGGCCAGGCCACTGGCGACGAGAAGGAGCCCGAGCTTGAGCTTGATCCACCGGACGAAGTCCAGTGGCCGGGGCAACGCGTAACTCAAGCGAGAAGCGAGCTCCCTCATCGCGCCACGCCGATCTCCAGCGCGTACCCGACGCCGTGCACGGTTCGGATCACATCGGCGCCCAACTTGCGGCGAAGGCTCTTGACGTGACTGTCGACCGTACGCGTCCCCGATGCGTCGGGCCAGCGCCAGACCTGGTCCAGCAGGCGCTCGCGCGGCAACACGGCGCGGGGCCGTGTCGCGAAATGGTGGAGCAGGTCGAACTCGATCGGCGTGAGGTGAATTTCGATGCCGGCTCGGCGTACACGGCGCTGATCCGGATCTATCTCCAAATCACCGATCGTGATCGACGCACCTGTCGACCGCGGGCTGACCCGGTCGGAGCGTCGGAGCACGACCTGTACGCGAGCCGCAAGCTCGCGCAGCGAGAACGGCTTCGTCAGATAATCGTCCGCACCGACCGCGAGCCCGACCAGGAGATCCGTCTCGTCGTCCCGCGCGGTCAGCATGATCACCGGAACGTGCCGTTCGGCGTGGATGCGCCGGCATACTTCCAGACCGTCGAAGCCCGGCAACATGATGTCGAGGACGACCAGATCCGGCCGCCATTGCTCGGCCGCCGCAACAGCGCCCGGGCCATCGCCGGCCGTGGTGACGTCGAAGCCTTCGGCTCGCAAGCGCGCGGCCACCGCCTCGGCAATGGCGGGTTCGTCCTCGACGACCAGGATCCGGCGTGCGTTCATGCTGGGAATCGTAGGCGGCCGCGATGAAGATCTTGCGTGCCGAATGTGATGGAACTGTGCAGATCACAAGCGGGATACTCGGCCGATGCGAATCCTGCTGACCGCGATGCGGTGTCTCAAGGGCGATGTCGCCGGAAAACTTGCGCGGCATCGCGAGTTGCTGGCACTGGGCCGGATACTCGACATCGATCTCGTATTGGCGCCGGAAATGTCGCTCACCGGCTACCTTGCGAGCGAGGCCGTCACTCTCGAAGATCCGGCCGTCGGCGCACTCGTCGAGGCAACCCTCGACTCTCCGGCGATCTGCTTCGGCATCGCCGAAGTGGCGGCAGGGAAGCCGTACATCAGTCAGGTCGTCGCTGCGCGCGGCGCGATCGACGTCATACATCGCAAGGCGCACCTCGGCGAAGACGAGCACGATGCCTTTCAGCCGGGGGTACCGGCCGGGGTCTTCGAGGTCGCCGGGGCGCCGTGCTCGATCGCGATCTGTGCCGAGATCGGCAGCCCGGCCTCGTACGCGCTCCCGAGCCGGGTCGTGCTTGGACCGGCCGCACCGGGGTTGTACCCGCCACGGCATGCAACCGAAGCTGACTGGCAACGCGGTGTGGATTGGTGGCGCGGTTCGACGACCGGCGATGCGGCGCGGCTGCTGGGCCGTGATCAGGTGCTCGCCGTCTCCACCCAGGCCGGTGCGACGAACGACGAGGACCTCGCGGGTTGGGCTGGACTCATCGCGTCGGACGGGACCGTGCTGGCCGGTCTGCCCGACTGGCACGAGGGCACATTGGTGGTCGAGGTTTCGGCGGCCGAACGATGAGCACGACCGGGACGGCGGCCTACCGGGGCATCGACGGACTGCCGACCATCGTCGCAGCGGCCGTTGCGGCCGCCGAACTCTCCGGATTCGAGCAGTCCTGCCGACCCGAGCACGGCCGGCTGCTACAAATCTTGGCGCGAGGCGTGGGCACGGGTGTGATCGGCGAGACCGGAACCGGCTGCGGTGTAGGTCTCGCTTGGCTGGCTGCGGGTGCCCACCGGCATGCGCGGCTGATCAGCGTTGAGCGCGATCCCGTACGCGCGGCGATCGCCGCCGAACTGTTCGCGGACGATCCGCGCGTACAGGTGATCACCGGCGACTGGCGCGACCTTGGCACCGCCGGGCCGTTCGAGCTGCTGGTGCTCGATGGAGGCGGACAAGGCAAAGGCGCGGAACCGCCAGCCGAGCCATCCGAATGGCTGCGGTTCGGCGGCACGGTCGTGTTGGACGACTTCACGCCGCTAACGACATGGCCGCCAATGCACGCCGATTGCCCGGACACGGCCCGGACCTACTGGTTGGACCATCCGCAGTTGCGCGGGGCAGAGTTGCGTGTGAGCCCGGATGCCTCGACCATCGTCGCCACGTTCGTCGATGCCCGCTACGCATGACGATGGGCGGTGGCAAGCCACCGCCCATCGTGGATCAGCGCGTTCGAGATCGACGTGATGCGCCCGCCCGAGGGTGAGCAGCTTTTCCGGCAGTGCAGCCGCGGCCACCACCATCACCTCGTCTGCCGGGGATGCGGCGCAACGATCGAGGTGGAAGGCCCGGCGGTGGAGCACTGGGCGAATCGGGTCGCGGGCGAGTACGGATACACCGATATCCGCCATACCCTGGAAATCCTCGGCGCCTGCCCGAAGTGTGCCGGTCAGGCCAGCCGATAGAGGTCGATCACCGACTCGGCCGGGCCTTGAAGCAACGCCGAGTATGTGCCCCAATCGGTCGGGGCCGGGTCGCGCAGTATGGCCGCACCGCCGGCGACCGCCTTGGCTACTGCGGCGTCGACATCGTCTACCTCAAAATGCAGGATCGTTCCACGCGCATGCTCCATCGGGACCATCGCGTCCGGGGAGAGCATGAGGGTGAATCCATCGATCGAGAACTCGGCGAATCGCTCCTCGGCGACGACCGGCTCCAGACCCAGCGTCGTCACGAAAAACTCGGTGGCCGCTGGAACGTCCGGCACGATCAGGTCCAACTGGTTGAGTTTCAAGACTCTCGTCCCTCTCAATGCGCGTGTTCAGATGGCGGAAATCATGCCGAGATCGAATATGACGGTATCTAGGAGGGAGGTACGGGCGGCCGCAAGCTCCGCTTGGTCGGCGTCACCATCGACGGCAACTCGTCGAGGTTCGCCGATCTCACCGTCACTCCGCCGGCAATGCCGAGCATGGCGGCATAGACAGCGATGCCGTCCTCCGGACCGTTGCGGAAGCGTTTGAACGCGCGCTGCATCGGCCAGACGATGCTCCCGTCCGGAAGCCGCAGGGACATGGTGAGTTCTCCCCGCGGATCGGTGTCGTCAGCGGCCCACTCACCACCCATGCTGCGGCGGATAACCTCGCCGACGTACCCACCGATGGCGAAGATCCGGTAGCCGAACTGCTCCGCGAGCAGGCCGCCAGAGACCGGTTGACCGTCACGCGCGTGATCGTCAAAGAACCGGTCGATCTCGCCCAGGCTGCGGGCGCTGAAATCGGCTGGGTAACCGGAGTTTGTCAACGCGAGGGCGACCCACGCGGCTCCGGCGACCGCATCCTCAATCAACGTTCCCATGCCGCCACCCAGTCACTCGCCGACCAAACGTATGCGGCGGATCCTATAGTTTCAAGCGCCTACCGCTCTGCACTCACAAGCGATGCAGAGCGGTCGCGCTTGAAAAGGTGCCGCCCAGCGTATAAACGATATGGCGTTATGGCCGTCTCAAAGAACTAGTCGCGCGGGATCCGGCGGCGCACGTCCGGCGATGTCGACTCGCCGGGCTGCCAGGTTGCTACCCATTCGCCCGACGTCGGCGCCGGAATCACGCCTTCTTCCAGGAACGCGTACCGGCCGTCGGTGACCCGGCGGGACGCCGCGCCGTCGATCGAGTCGGTGTTCGACCACAGCTCGTTGAAGAGCGCCTCGACCCGCAGGCGGGACTGCCGGCAGAACAGGTCGGCGAGCTCGCGACCGGCGGCGTGACCTTCGGTATTCGCCCGTACGCAGGACGCCGTCATCGCGAACAACTCGGCGCCGATGTCGACGATCCGGCCCAGGTACGCCTGCTTGCGTTCCATCTTGCCCTGCCAGCGAGCCATGCCGTAGAACGTCTCGCGGGCCAGCCGGCGGGACGCCCGCTCGACGAACCGCACGTGATGGGCAAGCGGGCCGTACTCCGCCGTACGCGGTAGGGATCTGACCTCGACCGACCGCGAGCGTGGGCAGCCACCGCCCGTAGAAGCCGGCCGCGCGTCCACCGGCCGACGCCTTGCTTCTGCAGCGACGCGTCCGGGTCGATGATGTCGCCGGCCACCGAGAGGTGCGCGTCGACCGCCTCGCGGGCGATCAGCAGATGCATGATCTCGGTCGAACCCTCGAAGATCCGGTTGATCCGCAGGTCCCGGAGCATCTGCTCGACACCGATCGCCTTCTCGCCACGGGCCTCCAGCGATGCGGCGGTTTCGTAGCCACGACCGCCCCGGATCTGGATCAGCTCGTCCGCCATCTGCCAGGCCATCTCCGACCCGAACAGCTTGACCAGCGCCGCCTCGATCCGAATGTCGTTGCGATCGTCGTCGGCGAGCAGGCAGGACAGGTCGAGCATGGATTCCAGCCCGTACGTTGTCGCGGCGATGAACGCGATCTTCTTCGCCACCGCCTCGTGCCGCGCCGACCGGCAGGCCCCACTGAACGCGTTCGGCCGACCATTCGCGGGCGACGCCGAGGCACCACTTGCCGGCCGCGACGCACATCGCCGGTAGCGACAGCCGGCCGGTGTTCAGCGTGGTCAACGCGATCTTCAGGCCCTGGCCCTCGCGCCGATCACGTTGTCGGACCGGGACGAACACGTTGTTGAACCGGGTGACGCTGTTCTCCAGGCCGCGCAGGCCCATGAACTCGTTGCGGCGCTCGATCGTGATGCCCTCGGAGTCGCCCTCGACCACGAACGCGGTGATGCCGCCCCGGTGGCCCTCCGACTTCGGGACCTGTGCCATCACGACGAGCAGCGTCGCGACCGTACCGTTCGTGGCCCAGAGCTTCACGCCGTCGAGCCGGTAGCCACCGTCGACCGGGGTCGCCGTGGTGGACAGGCGAGCCGGATCGGAGCCCACGTCGGATTCGGTCAGCAGGAACGCGGAGACCTCACCGGCGGCGAGTCGGGGCAGGAACTTCTGCTTCTGCTCGTCGGTGCCGAAGAGTTTGAGCGGCTGCGGTACGCCGATCGACTGGTGCGCGGACAGCAGCGCGCCGAGCGATCCGTTGACCGAGCCGACCATGCGTCAGCGCCTTGCAGTAGTGCAGGTTCGACAGGCCGAGCCCGCCGTACTTCTTGTCGATTTTCATGCCGAACGCGCCGAGTTCGGCGAGGCGCTGGAACACCTCGTCCGGGATCTTCGCGTCGCGCTCGATCTGCGCGCCGTCGATGGTGTGCGCATAGGTCTTCAGGGCCGCGAGGAACTCGGTCGCGTTCGCGGTCTTCTCGGGATCGGGGGTCGGCCACGGCTCGACAAGATCCATCCTCAGTCGGCCGAGGAACAGCTCCTTGCCGAAGCTGGGCTTGTGCCAGTCGGACTCGCGGGCCGCCTCGGCGACCTGGCGGGCCTGCTTTTCGTCAACTTTTACGTCGGTCTGTTCAGTAGGTCGTGCTTCAGTTGCCGTCATCGCCAACTCCTCACGTACGTCGCCGAACTCCTACCCGACGTTACTCGTGAGTAAACGATCGTGACGCAAGGTCACGTGCCAATGCGGTCCAGAATTTCCTCACTGAGCGCGCCAGGGACCTCGTCGGCCACCCAGTGACTGATCCCCTTGAGCGGCACAAATCGAAAATCGCCATCGACGTAGATCGCGCACGACCGCGCGGCGGTCGCGCCGATCGCGAGGTCGGCGTCACCCCATACGAACGTGGTGGGTACGCCCACCCGACCGCACGCCATCGTGCCGGGCGACATCGCGCGGTACCAGTTGAGGGCACCCGTCAGCGCGGCCCGATCCCGCATCGGTGCGACGAACGCCTCGATCCGATCGGGCGGGCAACCGGTGAACATCGCGGTCAGCCGTACGCCGTCGTCCTCCAGCAGTAGGTCCTCGGCCTTACCCGGCCGGCGGAAGAATCCGATGTACTGCGACTTCTGCTTCTGATCCGGATCGTGCGCGACCGCGTCGTTGAACCCCGCCGGGTGCGGCACCGAAACGGCGGTCAACGTCCGGACTCGATCGGGGTGCTCGGCGGCGAGATGCCAAGCCACCACGGCGCCCCAGTCGTGCCCGACCACGTCGGCTTGCTCAACGCCGAGTTCGTCGAGGATCGCGACCGCGTCGGCGACGAGTTCCGGCATCGCGTACGCATCCACATCGGACGGACGCGCACCCGGCGAGTAGCCGCGCTGGTTCGGCGCGATCGTCTGCCGACCGGCCGCGTGCAGCGGCGACGAAATGTGGTCCCACATCGTCGCGTTCTGCGGAAATCCGTGCAGCAGAAGCACTGCGTCACCGTCGGTCGGTCCGCTGATCGTTACGTCGAACGTGAATCCTCGTACGTCCATTCGGCCACCCTAGACCGTCCAATCGGCTTTCGGTGGTGCTGAGCTACTCCGCTTTCGGCGGTGCCACCGGGTTCGGGATCGCGCCACCGAATCGGCGGTCCCGTTGCGCGTACAACTCGCAGGCGTACCACAGGTGGCGGCGGTCGAAGTCCGGCCACAGCACGTCGAGCGTGACGAATTCCGCGTACGCCGCCTGCCAGATCAGGAAGTTCGACAACCGCATCTCGCCGGACGAACGCAGCACCATGTCCACGTCCGGCATGTCCGGCTCGTCGAGATACCGCGCGAACGTCTTCTCGTTGACCTTGTCCGGCTTGAGCTTCCCGGCCGCCACGTCGGCGGCGAGCGCTGCGGCGGCATCGGCGATCTCGGCCCGCCCGCCGTAGTTCACGCAGAAGAACAGGTTGATCTTGTCGTTGTCGCGGGACATCTCTTCCGCGATCTCCAGCTCGTTGATCACGCTGCGCCACAGCTTCGGGCGCCGACCGACCCACCGAACCCGTACGCCCATCTCCACGAACTGATCCCGCCGCCGGTGGATGACGTCCCGGTTGAACGCCATCAGCCAGCGCACTTCCTCGGGTGAGCGACGCCAGTTCTCGGTCGAGAACGCGTACGCCGAGAGGTTCTTCACGCCGAGTTCGATCGCGCCTTCGATCACGTCGAACAGCGCGGCCTCGCCCATCTTGTGTCCTTCGGTGCGAGGTAGATCGCGCTTCTTCGCCCACCGACCGTTGCCGTCCATGATCACGGCAACGTGGTTCGGCACGGCACCGCTCGGCAACTCCGGCGGCTGAGCGCCGGTCGGGTGCACCGACGGTGCGACGTACTCTCTGCGGCGGCCAAGACCCTTGATCACGAACGCTCCCACGTCTAGTTCTTGTTGATCCTGGAGTTAGTTGACACATGCTGCGACAGCAGCAAATGCTGCAGAGCGACGGCGTGTCGCGTCACTAACCTCAGGATCAGCTTCTCCCGGGTTTAGTTTCGTTCGACCCGGTCGACCAACGGGAGCGAGCGTAACCCGCGCTCAAGATGCCATTGCAAATGCGCCGCCACCAGGCCGGACGCCTCCTTGCGCGCGGCCGGCTCGGACGTGTCGGCCCGGGTCCAATCGCCGGTCGCGAGCGCCGCCATCAGGCCGAGCGTGGCCGGGGAAGGATGGGCCGCGCCGGGTGGCCGGCAGTCGGTGCACACACAACCCCCAGCCGGTACGGAGAAAGCCCGGTGCTCCCCCGGCGTACCGCAGACCGCACACGCGACGAGTGCCGGTGCCCATCCGGCGTAGCCCATCGCCCGCAGCAGGTACGAATCCAGTACGAGCGTGCTCGCGTGTTCACTCTTCGACAGGACCCGCAGTGCGCCGAGCGTCAAGAGGTACAGCGGCAGCGCCGGCTCCTCCTCGACCGCGGTCAGGCGCTCGGCGGTCTCCGCGATCGCGCTCGCCGTGGTGTAGCGCGAATAGTCGTCGACGAGCCGCCGGCCGTACAGGTCGATGCCCTCGACCTGCGCGACGGTGTGCAGCGATCCCCGGCCCTCGGCGATCTGGACGTCGATGTGACCGAACGGTTCCAGTCGGGCGCCGAACTTCGAGGACGTCCGGCGTACGCCCTTTGCGACGGCTCGTACGACGCCGTGCCGGCGGGTGAAGAGCGTGACGATCCGGTCCGACTCGCCCAGCTTCTGGCAGCGCAGAACGACCGCGTCGTCGCGGTAGAGCTTGCTGCGGAATCCGGAAGCCACCCGAACATCATCCGCCACCCCACCGACGCCACCAACTCCCCGCACTTTCTCACCACGAAGTTGATCCTGGAGTTAGTGACGCGACACACGTCGAAGCGTCAACTAACTCCAGAATCAACAGGGATTGCTGGGATAGGCCCGACCTGCAGAATGTCGATTTAGAAACCGAGTTTCCGCAGCTGCTTGGGGTCGCGCTGCCATTCTTTGGCGACTCGGACATGCAGATCCAGGTACACCCGACCGCCAAGAAGATCCTCGATCTGTACGCGCGCCCGCGTCCCCACATCCTTCAACCGCGATCCCTGGTGCCCGATCATGATCGCCTTCTGCGAGGGCCGCTCGACGTAGACGTCCGCGAAGATCCGGGTCAGTGCCCCTTCGACCTGCATCTCCTCGACGACCACCGCGATCGAGTGCGGCAACTCCTCGCGTACGCCTTCCAGCGCCGCCTCGCGAATCAGCTCGCCGACCAGGATCGACTCGGGCTCGTCGGTGATCATCCCGTCCGGGTAGAGCTGCGGAGACTCGGGCAGGTGCCGGCACAGTACGTCCGCCAGTACGCCGAGCTGATCGCCGGAGACCGCGCTGACCGGCACGATGTCGGCGAAGTCGGCCAGTTTGCTGACCGCGATCAGCTGCTGTGCGAGCTTCGCCTTGTCGACCAGGTCGGTCTTCGTGACCACCGCGATCATCTTCGGCTTCAATTCGGCCATCTCGGCACTGATGAACCGGTCGCCGCGCCCGACTTCCTCGTTCGCCGGAATGCAGAGGCCGATCACGTCGACCTCGCTCCACGTCTGCCGGACAAGATCGTTGAGGCGCTCGCCGAGCAGCGTACGGGGGCGGTGCAGGCCGGGCGTGTCAACGAGCACGAGCTGGGCGTCCGGGCGATGCAGGACGGCCCGGATCACGTGCCGCGTGGTCTGCGGCTTGCTGGACGTGATGGCGATCTTCTGGCCGATGATCGCGTTGGTCAACGTCGACTTTCCGGCGTTCGGGCGTCCGACGAAACAAGCAAAGCCAGCGCGATAAGCAACCATGTGAAACCTAATCCGTGAACGTGCCGACGACGACGCCGTTCGGCGCCGCCAGGTGGATCGGAGCGTGCGCCGAGACGTCACGCACGGCGCTCAGGCCCGCGTTGTCCAGCGTCGACGCCTCGGACACGACGACCGCCGCCTCGATCACGTCGGCGCCGCCGTTCACCGCCGACGCTACCGCGAACTGGAGGGCGCTCAGCACGAGCGACGGGAGGCTCACGCTCGTTCCGGCGTAGGTCCGGCCGTCTCCGTCGCGTACCGCCGCGCCTTCGAGAGCACCGCTGCGGGCGCGCGCCGCCCGTGCCAGCGTGACCAACTTCGCGTCCTCCGCGGCCAGCGTGTCAGTGATCGGCTCAGACATCGGCGGACTGCCTTTCGTCAAGATCCGTCTCGGCCTCGGCGGGCTCGGACGAAGGTTCGACGCGGCGGACGAGCACCGTGTCGATGCGGTTGCGGCGGCCGGTCGTACCTTCGGCGACGAGCCGGAGTCCGTCCACGATCGCGGTCGAACCCGGGATCGGCACCCGGCCGAGCGCCTGCGCAAGCAGACCGCCGACCGTCTCGACCTCGTCCGCCGGGAGTTCCACGTCGAAGATCTCGCCGAGGTCCTCGATCGGCAGGCGCGCGGTGACCCGTACGGAGTCGTCCGAGAGCCGCTCGACCGGCGGGCGCTCCACGTCGTATTCGTCGGTGATCTCGCCGACGATCTCCTCGAGGATGTCCTCGATCGTCACGAGTCCGGCCGTGCCGCCGTATTCGTCCACGATGATCGCCATGTGCACCCGGGCGAGCTGCATCTCGGAGAGCAGATCGTCGACCGGCTTGGACTCGGGCACGAACGTGGCCGGCCGCGCGAGGTCACGGGCGAGCGCCCGGTCCGCCGAGTCGCGGTCCGAACGGCCCGATTCGGTGGCTCTGACAAGATCCTTCAAGTACACGATCCCGAGTACGTCGTCGACGTTCTCGCCGATCAACGGGAGCCGGGAGAAGCCGGACTGCAAAGCGACGCCGAGCGCCTGCCGTACTGTCGCATCTTCTTCGATCCACAGCATGTCGGTACGCGGGACCATCACCTCGCGCACGATCGTGTCACCGAGCGCGAACACCGAATGGATCATGTCGCGTTCGCCGTGCTCGACGACTCCACGCTCTTCCGCCAGGTCGACCAGCTCGCGCAATTCGACCTGGGTCGCGAACGGACCCTCGCGGAATCCCTTGCCCGGCGTGAACGCGTTGCCGACGAGGATCAGCAATGATGCCAACGGGTTCAGTACGCGGCCGAGCCAGCGCACGATCGGAGCGGCGAAGCGCCCGACGGTGTAGGCGTGCTGGCGCCCGATCGTGCGAGGCGCGACACCGATGACGACGAAGACCACGACCGTCATCGAGCCGACCACGATCAATCCGGCCGTCCATCCGGGACCGAATTCCTCGATCGTGACCAGTGCGACCAGTGTGGTGGCGCCGAGCTCGCACAGCGTACGCAGCAACAGCAGCAGATTCAGGTGCCGGACCACATCGGACGCGACCGCCTGCAACGCCTTCGCGCCGCGTACGCCCTCGCGGGCCAGTTCGCCGGAGCGAGCGACCGACACCGAGTAGAGCGCGGCGTCCGTCATCGCGAAAAGTCCACCGAGGACGACGAGCGCGGCTGCGGCCAGCAGCAACTCCACGACCGGCAGATGATGGGCGGGCATCAGGTAAGCCTAATCATGGTCCGCTGGATCCGCGCACCGAGGAAAGGGCATCTAGGAAGCAGCCCCCGGGATCGGCGGCGCACCGACCACTTTGCGACCGACGCTCGCCTGCCAGCCGCTGAGGAGCCGCGCCTGAAGCGTGAACATCTCCCGCTCGTCGTCCGGCTCGGCATGGTCGTACCCGAGCAGGTGCAACACACCGTGCACGGTCAGCAGGTGCAGCTCATCATCGGCGCCATGGCCGGCCGCCTCGGCCTGCTTCGCCGCGACTTCGGGGCAGAGCACGATGTCGCCCAGCAGCGCCGGTTCACCGCCGGTGGACTCGCTCGGGCCGTGATCGACGCTGCTCTCGTCCATCGGGAACGCGAGCACGTCGGTCGGGCCGTCGCCGCCCATCCAGCGGTGGTTCAGCTCGGTCATGTAACCGATGTCGACGAGGAGCACGGACAGCTCGGCGAGCGGGTTCACACCCATCTCGTCGAGCGCGTAGCGCGCAACCGCCAGAACGTGATCGGAGTCGACGGCGACTCCGGACTCGTTGGCAATCTCAATCGACATGCCGGTGAGCTTACCGGCGGCGCTGCGCCCGGCTGGTCGCGGCCGCGCCGGGAAGGCTGTGCGGACCGGTTTGAGCCGTCTGCTCCGCGTCGTCCCACTTCGCGTACGCGTCGACGATGTCGCCCACGAGCCGGTGCCGAACGACGTCAGCGCTGGTCAGCCGGGAGAAGTGGATGTCTTCGACGCCCTCCAGGATGTCCTGCACGATGCGCAGCCCGCTGCGGGTGCCGCTCGGCAGGTCGACCTGGGTCACGTCGCCGGTCACCACGATCTTGGAGCCGAAACCGAGCCGGGTCAGGAACATCTTCATCTGTTCCGGCGTCGTGTTCTGCGCCTCGTCGAGGATGATGAAGGCGTCGTTGAGCGTACGGCCACGCATGTACGCCAGCGGCGCAACCTCGATCGTCCCGGCCTGCATCAGGCGTGGAATCGAATCCGGGTCGAGCATGTCGTGCAGCGCGTCGTAGAGCGGGCGAAGATACGGATCGATCTTGTCGAACAGCGTGCCCGGCAGGAATCCGAGCCGCTCGCCGGCCTCGACCGCCGGCCGGGTCAGGATGATCCGATTGACCTGCTTCGCTTGAAGCGACTGCACTGCCTTCGCCATCGCGAGGTACGTCTTACCGGTACCGGCGGGGCCGATGCCGAAGTTGATCGTGTGCTCGTCGATCGCGTCGACGTAGCGCTTCTGACCGAGCGTCTTGGGCCGGATCGTCCGGCCACGGCGCGACAGGATGTTCAACGTCAACACGTCGGCCGGGCGCTCCTGCGTGCCCTGCTTCAGCATCCCGACGATGCGGGTGACGGTATCCCGGGTCAACTGCTCGCCCTTGGTGATCAGCTCGATCAACTCACCGAAGATTCGCTCCGCGAGCGCGTTGTCCGCGGGTGCTCCCGACAGAGTGATCTCGTTGCCGCGAACCAGGATGTCGGTGTCGACCGCCTTCTCGACGAGCTTCAGAATTTCGTCGCCCGGACCCAGCAGACTGACCATCTGCCCCGGGTCGAGCACTGTGATCTTGGATTGAACCCGCGCACCACGCTGGCCGCTCACAGCGGCGGACGTCGACGCGCTCGGGGTTTCGCTAGTGGTCATAGGTTGGCGCGAGGGCCAAGCCGCCTCTCGGTAAGAACAGTAGGAAATCCATCGTAACCAGCCGGACCGACAATCGCCGCTACATATTCGAGCGCTCGGCCCGAGGGATCAACCGCCGAACGTCGATTGGGTACGCGTCAAGCGGTACGTCGCAAGGTGCATGAACGCGACATTTCCGGTGGCCGGATCCCGAGTGATGCGCAAGCGCTCACCAATCTCGACACCGGACATCGCGCGCAACTCGTCCGGATCGCCGTCGATCGCCTCGAACCGCATTGAGGGCGCACCGGACGGGGACGCGTCATGCCGGCCGTACAGGACGCCGTCGTGCCAGCTGAACACGATCTGACTGCCCTCGGACCACCACGGGCCAAGGACGCTCCGGTACGCGCTCGGAGCACCATCGCCGATCCGCCACACCGGAATCTCGGCCGGATCCTGTGCGATCGACGCCGACATCAACGCGTACGGCAACCGGACCAGTTCGCTCGCCGTACCGGAGGTGCCGACCACCGCCGCCCCGAGCGCAGTCGGCCGACCCGGACCCCCTCGACGGCCGAACACACCCGCGAGGAACCCGGGCATCGAACCGGTATGCCCGACATGCACGATCCGCTCGCCGGGCGTGGTGACATCCGGGACCAGCATGAGGCCAAGGCCGAAACCGATGTCCCACGATTCGTCCGAGGTCGTCGTGGCCGGCCAGCGCATCTCGTCCAGCGTCGAGGCCGCGAGCACGCGCCCGTCCGGGTCGAGGTGGCCGGGGTCGACCAGAAATCCGGCCCAGCGAGCGAGATCGGCGGCGGTACCCCACAGTTGGGCGGCCGGCGCGATCGCGGCGGTATCGGTCGGCTGCTCGGGCCACGCCTCGTCGGAGTACTCGTGCACCATGTACCCGATCGCGGCGGTCTCGGTCGGCGCCAACGTGATCGACGTGAGATCCAGCGGCGTCAGTACCCGATCCTGAACCACATCCGCCCAGGCTGCGCCACGCAACTTCGCGACGATCAGGCCGAGCAGCGCGAAGCCCAGGTTCGAGTAGTGAAACCGTCGGCCGTTCGCCAGGACGCGCTCGGACCGGTCGAGGCTCTTGAGCAGCAGATCTTCGTCCGGCGTGAACAGCGTGTCCCACACGTCCCCGTACGGCTCGCGCTGCAGGCCCGACGTGTGCGTCAAGATCCGGCGGATCGTGACGTCACCGAACGCCGGTACGTCGATGTGGGCGTCGATCCGGTCATCGAGATCCAGAAGTCCGTCGTCACGACACTGCATGATCATCACGGCGGTGAACGTCTTCGTCACCGAGCCAAGACGGAACTGGGTGGCGGCGTCCAGCGGCCGATCGGTACCGGTTTCGCCGACCTGGAACGTGTACAGCGGCCGATCCGCCCGGTGCACCGCGACGGACAACGCCGGGATCCGGTGTTCGTGCTGGCAGGATCGGGCCAGTCGTTCGTACGCGGCCTCGGCGGCGCGGCGGGGGGTCTCGTCCATCACCCGGCGAGCATAGGACGCTCCGGCGATTTCCCGATACGACATCGGTACGGTCATTACGCTCGTGATCACGGGGGGTGATCTGCGTGGACGATGTACGCGCGGCGTTCTGGGCCTCCTTCTGGTCGGCCAACCGGAGCCTTACGCAGGCTCGCGATGCCATGCTCGAGCGCCACGGCGTCGTCGACGGACAGCACGCACTCCTGCTGCGTCTGTGGGCCGCGAACGACCAGACGCCGGCCGAGATCGCGAAATCGATGGATCTCAGCACGGCCGCGGTCACCGGCATCGCGACCAAAATGGAAGCGGCCGGCCTGGTGGAACGTCGCACCGACGGTCCGAAGGTCACGCTGAACCTGACACGGCGCGGTCGTGACTTGGAGAAGATCCTCGACCGGGAGATGCGCACGCTAGGTGAACGAGCCCTGGGTTCGTTAGATGACCCCCACCGGGTTGAGCTAATCCGCATGCTCCGGGAACTGCGAGCGAACACCGCAGGCGGCTGACGCCCAAGATCACCGCATGCGGTGATCTTGGGCGCTGGCGATCTCGGCGCGGTACGGGCAGAATGCGGCGGTGCGCATCCCCCGCCGCCGTTCGGCCGTCGCTCTCGCCGTGGTCACCCTCGCGCTCGGAGCGTGCTCGTCTCCCGCGACCACAACCGGCGCCACGGCGAGCGGCAGCCCGGGCGTGCCCGGGTCGATCCAGCAAGCCGCCAGTGCGAGCGCGAGCGTGCCGCCGAGCCCTGTGCCGAGTTCCCGGCCGGCCAGCCCGAGCCCCAGCCCGACGACGACCAAGACCGCCGCCGCAGCGTGCTCGATCCTGCCGAGCGACGACGTCTGGCACGCGAACATTTCAAAGCTGCCGGTCGCAGCGAAATCCGCGACGTACGTCAAGAGCATCGGGCTCGGCTCGCCGGTCCACGCCGACTTCGGCTCCGGCCTGTGGGACGGCGCGCCGATCGGCATCCCGATCACCACGGTTCCGGCCGGTCAAAGCAAGGTCAAAGTCTCATTCCAGTACGCCGACGAGAGCGACAAAGGCCCCTACCCGGTGCCCTCAAACGCCAAGATCGAAGGTGGTACGGCCAGCAGCGGCGACCGGCACGTCATCCTCTACGACGCCTCGACCTGCACTGACTACGAGCTCTATGCGGCGTACCCGCAATCGGGCGGCTCGTGGAAGGCCGGCTCCGGCGCGATCTACAACCTGCGCAGCGACAAGCTGCGGCCGAGTGGCTGGACCTCGGCCGACGCCGCCGGTTTGCCGATCCTGCCCGGCCTCGTCACGTACGCCGATGTCGCCTCCGGGCACATCGATCACGCGATCCGGGTAACCGTCTCGGCAACACAGGCCGCGTACCTGTGGCCGGCCCGGCATCTCGCATCCGACTCGCACGATACGTCGCTACCGCCGATGGGCCTGCGGCTGCGATTGAAAGCGAGCGTCGACATCTCCCACCTGCCGACCCAGGCCCGAATCGTGGCGCAGGCGATGAAGACGTACGGCGTGATCATCGCCGACAACGGCTCGCCGTGGTACATCTCGGGTGCTCCGGATTCGCGTTGGAACAACGACGCGCTGCACGCGCTCGGCACGCTGACCGGTACGGACTTCGAAGCGGTCGACGAGTCGAGCTTGATGATCAGCGCGAATTCCGGCGCCTGCAAATAGTGCTGTACTCCGCAGCGCTTTACCCCGCCCCTGGGGCAGGGATCAGACTGAGCGGGTGAAAGACACGTACATCACCACCGGCGAGTTCGGAAAGCTCTCGGGCCTCTCGGTCAAGGCACTACGCCTGTACGACGTTTCCGGCCTGCTGGCGCCGGCCAGCGTCGACGCGGTCACCGGCTATCGGCGCTACTCGCCGGATCAGCTGGAGCGAGCCCGCCGGATCGGCCTGCTGCGCCAGGTCGACGTACCGCTCGCGGTGATCGCCGACGTGCTGTCCGGCACCGACGCCGAAGCACTTCACAAAATCGATATGTGGTGGGCCGGGCAGGAGGCAGCGATGCGTTCCCGACGCGGATCGCTGGACTACCTGCGGGCGATCCTGGTGCACGCCGATCAGGAGCGTACGACCTACCCGGTGGATGTCGTCCGGCTGCCCGAGGTGAAGCTCGCCACGATCAGTCGCGTGGTGGACCAGTCCACATTGGTGGCCACTACCTGCGCGCTCGAAGACGAACTGCGGCGCCACCTTCGGGCATCCGGTGCAGCGCCTGCGGTTGAGCACTACGTTGTGTTCCACGGCCCGGTCGGTCCGGACGCCGAAGCGACGATCGAGGTCTGCGTACCGTTCGAAGGGACGGTCGATCCGGCTGGTCCGATCGTGATCCGGGTCGAGCCGGCGCAGGCGATGGCGCGCTGCACGGTAAGCCGTGGCGAGTGCTTCTATCCACAAATCATGGACGCGTACGCCGACCTCGACGCCTACGTTCTGGACCACGGTATGCAGACGACCGGACTGGTACGGGAGATGTACTTCGTGCCGTGGGACGCCATCACGGACACGGACCCGTTCGTGCACGTCGCGATTCCGGTGCTCGCATGACCGGCCACGACGCGGACCTGTACATGGAGCAGTCCGTCTACAGCGACCCGGGTCCGCACACCACCCTGTTCGACGCGATGCCGTCCGACCCGGACGGGATCAGCGCGGTGATCCGGAATCTGGTCGTCCATTATCGAGAGGTCGGCTTCGACTTCCCGCCGGATCGGCTGGCCGAGATCGACCTCCGGTGGATCGACCGCCGTCTGGATGCCGATCAGCGGCGATTCGGCACACCGTTGACGGCACCACGGCCGGCGTCCGAACGCGTCGTCGGATGCTGCCGCGACTTCAGCCTGACCGCGGTCGCTGCCTTGCGGCACAAGGGAATCCCGGCCCGTACGCGGATCGGGTTTGCCGATTACTTCGCGCCCGATTGGCACGTCGATCATGTGATCGTCGAATACTGGAACGGCGACCGATGGGTGTTCACGGATCCGGAAGTCGATCCGGCCGGCTCGTACGGCCTCGATCCGACCGACATGCCACGGCTCACCGCCGACGCACCGTTCCTCACGTCCGCTCAGGTGTGGACCGCGTTCCGGCGTGGTGAGATCGACGACCAGAAGTTCGGCGTCGATCCGACGCTGCCGATGCGGGGCGGCTGGTTTCTACACGCGTACGTCATTCACGAACTCGCGCATCGGCAACGCAACGAGCTACTGCTCTGGGATGTCTGGGGTGGCATGCGCCAGGACCTCGACGGCGATCTCGGCCTGGTCGACGACGTCGCTGCGCTACTGCTGGCGGCCGACTCCGGAGATGTCAAGGCGGAGAACGCGCTCACCATGCTCTACGAAACCCGGCCGGAATTGCATCCGGGCGGCGCGGTCACATGCCTTTCTCCGACCGGAACCGCAACCGTGTCCCAGCTCGTGACCGCGTCGGCGTGACGGTCAGCGAATCCGGTCAAGCGTGGCCCGGATGGTCGACAACACGAGATCCGGTACGCGCAGCGGCGGCAGATGATCGAGACCAGGCACCTCGATCAGTTCGCAGCCGGGAATCCGGGCGGCAGCCTGGAGATTCGCCTCGATCAGCGGCGGCCAGTCCGCGTCCCCGACGAGCAGCGACGACGGCACCGATATCTCGCCGAGGCGGTCGAACACCGGCACAATTCGCTGCTCGTACGTGTCCCGAGCGGCCGCGTGAACCGCGGATGAAAGCAGTTGTTCATCGACCTCGGGTGTGGGGCCGCCGGCCGCCCAGATGTCGGCGGTGAACCTCGCGACCGCCTCGGGGCTCGTGGCGACCGCTGCCTCGTACGCGGCGTCCGACTCGGGATCGTCTGGCCAGGCGAATCCGGGAATGCCCGGGCAGAGGAGGACCAGGGCGGTGACCCGAGCCGGGTCGGTGACCGCGAGCCCGAGTGCGGCGGCGCCGCCCTGGCTGCAGCCGACGATCGGTACGCGGTCGAGACCAAAGTGGTCGAGTACGGCGACGAGGTCGTCCAGCAACGTGTACTCCGTGGTCGGTGCCGGGGACCGGCCGAATCCACGCGCGTCGTAGCGGATCACGCGATAGTCGCCGGTCAGGGCCGGCCGGATCGGATCCCAGATGCGCGAGTCCCCGATGCCGGGATGGAGCAGGACGAGCGGTGGCCCATCACCATCCTCGCCGGCCCAGACTTCGCCACCCGCGACCGCAATCATCGACTCACTCATGGACCCACCCTGGCACACGCCGGCCGCGTGAGCCTTCCATTAATCGACCGAGCCGGGCTCCGCGATCCACAGTGCGGGTTGTCCCGTCACCTTGACGATCTGGTCGAAGTCGTGGTCATAGTGGAGCAACGTGAGCCGCTGCGTCTCGGCAGCAGCCGCGACCAACAAATCGACGACGGATGCCGATCTATGCCATCCGTGATTCGTGAGCAGCGCTTGCACTTCATGTGCGCGCTCGAAGGCACGTTCGGGCATCGGAGTCCACGTGAAAACAGCCGCCAGCAACTCGACCATTCGTTCGCGATCGGCCTTCGACCGGGCTGCATAGAGGAACTCGAGTTCGGCGGCCGGACACGTCGCTACCAGTCCGGCGACGATCTGCTCCTGCCATCGGGTACGTACGAGCGGATCACGGAACATACGGATCGCTGCACTCGTGTCAGCGAGATACTTGACCGCGCTCATGCGCGATAGTTTGCCTTATGCAGCAGCTCATCGAAGTCGCCGGCTTCGGCCCGCGCCGCTAGTTCAGCCAGTGCCGACGCGCGACGCAGACGCGCGACGGTCTCGTGTAGCGCAGTGTTGACGGTGTCTTTCTTCGTCTTCGTCCCGAGGAGCCGGGCCGCGTCCTCGAGGGTGTCGTCGTCTATGTCAATCAGCATCTTCGTCATGCGCGCTCCTCGTATATACCGCCTGGCAATAAGTATATACGCCTCGGGGTGACGTTACCAGCGGCCCAGGCGCGTCGCGAGGACGCAGATCGCGGCGACACCGGCGGTCGAGGTACGCAGGACGTTCGTACCCAGCAGCACCGGCGTCGCCCCGGCCGCCGTGAACGCGGCCAACTCCTCGTCGCTGATGCCACCCTCCGGACCGACGACCAGCACGATGTCACCATCGGTCGGCAACGGCACCGAGGAGAGCGGCGTGGATGCTTCTTCGTGCAGTACGTACGTCGCCCGCGGCGCCAGCGCCTTCGTCGATACGGCCTCATCCGCGACGACCGGCAACCACGCCCGCCGGGCCTGCTTCGATGCCTCGCGAGCGGTCGCGGCCCACTTGTCGCGCGCCTTCGCGCCCCGGTCGCCGCGCCAGATCGAGACGCAGCGCGACGCCGACCACGGCACGATCTCGTCGACGCCGACCTCGGTCATCGCCTGTACGGCCAGCTCGCCCCGCTCCCCCTTCGGCAATGCCCTGCGCGACGACGATGCGGGGGAACGACGGTCGGGCGTACCCCCGGTCGTGGATGGACAGTGTGAGCGTGCCCTTGCCGACGGCCGTGACCTCGGCGGACGCCGTGTTTCCGACGCCGTCGCCGATCAGCAAGCGTTCGCCGACGCGCATGCGCGCCACGTTCGCCGCGTGGTGGCCCTCCGGACCGTCCAGCTCGAACGAGTCGCCTGGCGGGCAGCGCGTCGATGAGGAAGAGCGCCGAACTCATGCGTGGCCGTTGAACGCGTCTCGCATCCGGGAGAAGAAGCCGCCTTGCTTGGAGAGTTCGGCGATCTCCTCGCCACGAGCCGTCGCGAACTCCCGCAGGATGCGCTCCTGGTCGCCGTCGAGCTTGGTCGGCGTACGCACATCCAGGTGCACGAACAGGTCGCCCCGCCCGGTGCCGCGCAGATGCGGTACGCCGCGGGCCTTGAGTTTGACCGTCGATCCGGGCTGAGTGCCCGCGTTCACATCGACGTTCTCCTCGCTGTCCAGCGTCTTGATCGTCAGGCGCGTACCGAGCGCGGCCGCCGCCATCGGCACCGTGACCCGGCAGTGCAGGTCGTCGCCCTTGCGCGAATACACGTCGTGCGGCCGTTCGTGGATCTCGACGTAGAGGTCACCGGCCGGACCGCCACCCGGGCCGACCTCGCCCTGGCCGACCAGACGGATACGCATCTGATCCTCGACGCCGGCCGGAATCTTGACGGTCAGCGTACGGCGGGACCGGACCCGGCCGTCGCCGCTGCACGTGCGCGCACGGATGTGGAATCACGGTGCCGAACCCGCCGCACGTGGCGCACGGGCGCGACGTCATCACCTGGCCGAGGAACGTGCGCTGGATGCTCTGCACCTCGCCACGCCCGTTGCACGTGTCGCACGTGCGCGGTGTGCGTACCGGCGGCGGTGCCTTCGCCGTGGCAGGTCTCGCAGACGACCGCGGTATCGACGGTGATCGGAGCTTCGACGCCGAACGCGGTCTCGAAGAGATCGAGCGGCAACGGCAGGATCGCGTCGGCGCCGGCGCGCGTACGCGAACGGGGACCCCGAGTCGCGCCACCGGCGCCGCCGCCGAAGAACGCGTCCATGATGTCCTGGAAGCCGACGAACGAGCCGGTCGCACCCGGCGCCGGCGCCGCCACCGTTGCTCAGCGGATCGCCACCGAGATCGACGATCTGGCGCTTCTGGTCGTCGGAGAGCACCTCGTACGCGGTACTGATCTCCTTGAACCGCTCGTGCGCGGTCGGGTCCGGGTTGACGTCCGGGTGGAACTCGCGGGCGAGTTTGCGGTAGGCCCGCTTGATCTCGTCCGTCGATGCATCCCGGGCCACACCCAGCGTCCCGTAATAGTCCTTCGCCACAGCGCCTCTCACCTAACTATTCAGCTCTGGTCGAGCAGCTCGCCGACATAGCGAGCCACGGCCGAAACCGCGGTGATCGTTGCCGGATAGTCCATCCGCGTCGGCCCGATCACGCCCATACCGCCGACGATCGTAGTTCCTGGCCCGTAGCCGGTGGAGACGACGGACGTGGTGCGCAGGTGTTCGATTTCGTTCTCGTCACCGATGCGCACGCGTGGTGCCTCGGCCTCCGCCGTTCCGATCAGCTTGAGCAGCACGACCTCTTCCTCGAGCGCTTCGAGGATCGGGCGGATCGAGCCGTGGAAGTCGAAGATGCCGGCTCGCGTCAGGCTGGACGTGCCGCCGACCGCGAGCCGCTCGTCCATCCGCTCGAACAGCGTCTCCAGCAGCACCGCGCCGAGCGCCGACATCGCCCGTCGCATGGCCGGATCCACCTCATCAACGAGCGCCTGGACCAGCGGTGGCGCGTCGGACAGGCGGCAGCCGTCGAGCTTCTCGTTGACCAGCGTCCGGAGCGCGAACACGTCGCCGATCGAGGTCGGCTCCGGCAGTTCGACGATGCGCTGCTCGACCCGCCCGGTGTCGGTGATCATCACGAGCATCAGCCGGGTCGTGGAGACCGCGACGAGCTCCAGGTGGCGTACCGACGAGCGGGACAGACTCGGGTATTGCACGACCGCGACCTGACCGGTGACCTGGGCCAGCAGCCGGACCGTTCGGTGCACGACGTCGTCGAGGTCGACCGCGCCGGCCATGAACCGCTCGATCGCGCGGCGTTCGGCCGTCGAGAGCGGCTTGATCCGGGACAGCTTGTCAACGAACAGTCGATATCCGCGATCGGTCGGCACTCGGCCGGCGCTCGTATGCGGCTGCCGCAGATAGCCCTCGTCTTCCAGTGCGGCCATGTCGTTACGGACCGTAGCTGCGGAAACTCGCAGGTTGTGGCGCTCGACGAGGGCCTTGCTTCCGACCGGTTCCTGGGTGGCGACATAGTCCTCGACGATCGCGCGCAGCACGTCAAGCTTGCGGTCATCTAGACCCATCGCGCGCCCCTATCGTCGGGTGATCGTTCATGCTGGCACTCCAGCGTTACGAGTGCCAGTCTAGTGGCGGATTTGCCTCTTCGGCGACCACCCGTTTAGCGCCATCAGACGTGCACGAGAGACAGATCACACTGATTTACACCAATATCTCCCAAGCCTCGACATTGGCACTCACGGGAGTAGGTCGCGGATCACCGCATCCGCCAGCAACCGACCACGCAACGTCAACTTTGCTCGGCCGGCCCCGAACGCCCGCTCGTCCAACAGGCCCGCACCGAACGCGCGGGCCGCTGCGGCTCGCCCGGCGACATCCAACGTCGCAAGATCAAGACCGGCCTCCAGCCGTACGCGCAACATCACATCCTCGACCGTCCGCTGCTCCGGCGTCAGGATCTCGCGCCCGAGCCCGGGCGACACGCCGTCGGACATCCTTTTCGCGTACGCCGTCGGGTGCTTCACGTTCCACCACCGCACGCCGCCGACATGGCTGTGCGCGCCCGGACCGATCCCCCACCAGTCGCCGCCGGTCCAATAGAGCAGGTTGTGCCGGCACTGCGCCTCGGCGCGCGTGGCCCAGTTGGACACCTCGTACCAGGAGAAACCCGCCGCGTTCAGCGCCTCCTCGGCGGCCAGGTAGCGATCGGCGGCCACGTCGTCCGACGGATATGCCAACTCGCCACGACGCATCCGGGCCGCCAGCCGCGTACCGTCCTCGACGATCAACGCGTACGCGCTGACATGATCGACGCCGGCCGCCACCACCGCGTCCAGGGATGCCGCGAAATCCGCTTCGGACTCCCCCGGTGTGCCGTAGATCAAATCAAGGTTCACGTGCTCAAACCCGGCCTCGCGCGCCTCAGCCGCCGCCTGTGGCGCACGGCCCGCGGTGTGCTGACGATCAAGAATCCGGAGTACGCCCGGAGCCGCGCTCTGCATCCCGAGCGAGATCCGGGTAAACCCGGCGGCTCGGAGTTGCCGCAGCGAGTCCGGGTTCACCGACTCGGGATTTGCCTCCGTCGTCACCTCGGCGCCGGACGCGAGCCCCCAGGTCCGGTCGATCGCGTCCAAGATCCGGGCGAGATCGCCGGGTGGCAGCAGCGTGGGCGTACCGCCACCGACGAACACCGTGTCGACCCTGGGCGGCGGATTCCGGAGCACCTTCGCCGCAAACGCGATCTCGGCGATGGCCGCGTCCACGTACCCGTCGCGCGAGGCACCCTCTCCCGGCGCGTACGTGTTGAAGTCGCAGTATCCGCAGCGAGACGCGCAGAACGGCACGTGTACGTACACGCCGAAGCCCTGCTCGCCGACGCTGGTCAGCGCAGTATCGGGTAGTTCGCCCGATTCGGGTACGTCATCGCCGTCCGGAAGTTGTCCCACACCATCTAGTCTGCCGCCATGACCGAATTGATCCGCTCCGAGGTACGTGGCGGCGTCGCCACCATCACGTTGGACAGCCCGACCAACCGCAACGCGCTGTCCTCCGCGTTGATCGAACAGCTGCTGGCGGCACTGATCGCGGCCGAAACGGACACGACGGTACGGGTGATCGTTCTGACGCATACCGGACCGGTGTTCTGCTCCGGCGCCGATCTCCGCGAGACCGCCGAGGCGGCGGCCGCAGGGCAGATGCCGATCGGTCGCGTCGGCGACGTACTCGCCGCGCTCTGGGAAGCGCGAAAGCCGGTGATCGCGCGGATCGGCGGACCCGCGCGCGCCGGCGGCCTGGGTCTGATTGCCGCTGCCGACATCGCGGTTTGCAGTCTCGACGCTACGTTCGCGTTCAGCGAGGTCCGGCTGGGCGTGATCCCCGCGGTGATCTCGGCGAGCGTGCTGCCGCGCCTCACCGCGCGCGCGGCCGCCGAGCTCTACTTGACCGGCGACGTCTTCCACGGTGCGCGGGCGGCCGAGATCGGCCTGGTCACCGCCGCTGTCACCGGCGAGGAACTGGACGGCGTGGTGGCGGCATACGTCGCGTCACTCGTGCGCGGCGCGCCACAAGCATTGGCCGGTACGAAGGATCTTCTGCGCCGGACCCGGCCGGCCTCGTTCCGGGACGACGTCGCAATGCTCACCGAGATCTCGATCGGCTACTTCGGGTCGGACGAGGGGCGCGAGGGCGTGGCCGCGTTCCGCGAGAAGCGCGATCCGAATTGGATTCCGGAGCGGTCCGGCAATCTGGATTAGGGGTGCACGCGCAGGCTAGGCTGCGTTCACTGACCGCGGCGCTGCGTTCATCCGGGCGTCACGTTGAGCGGTCGCGTACGCCCGCCGTCGCCGCAAACACCGGCGGTGATCGAGCCGAGGAGGGGTGGAACTGTGCGTCGCCGGACCCTGCTGACCGGGCTTGTCGCGATCGTGGTGCTGCTCGCCGCGGGCGTGTTCATCGCGACGCACAACTTCAGCCGGCCGCTGCTCCCGACTCTGAAATCCGAGTACTGCACGGCCGAGTCCGGCAACGACGTCGTCACATTGGACATCGATCAGATGGCGAACGCGGCTACCATCGCGGCCGTCGGCATCCGGCGCAACGTGCCCGCCAGGGCGGTACAGATCGCGCTCGCCACCTCGCTGCAAGAATCGAAGCTGCGCAATCTCACCGGCGGTGATCGTGACTCGGTCGGCCTGTTCCAGCAACGGCCGTCGCAGGGTTGGGGCACGGTGGCGCAGGTCGGCGATCCCTCGTACGCGGCGAATCGCTTCTACGGCGCGCTTACCAAGGTGAAGCGCTGGCAGACCATGACGGTGACGCAGGCCGCCCAGGCCGTACAACGCAGTGCCCACCCGGACGCGTACGCGCAGTGGGAATTCGAAGCCGGCACGCTGAGCGGTGCACTGCTCGGCAATTCCTCGCGCGCGGTCACCTGTTTCGTCGACGGCAACCCGGTGACCCGCGGCACCGCCGCGATCGGCGCGCTGACCGCCGATCTGCGCAGCGACTGGGGATCGCTGTTGTCAATCGCGACCGATGGGGTGCCGAACACACTTGCGCTGTCCGTCACCGGCGACCAGGCCGGCTGGCAGTACGCGCACTGGCTGGTCGCGCATGCCGAGGACAGCGGCATCATGCGCGTACGGTTCGGAGCCCAACAGTGGACGGCGAAGGGCGGATCGTGGACCGCCGCCGGTGACCCAGAGACGTCAGCCCCCGGCGAGACCGTAATAGCCGAAGTCTTCCCGAAGCCCTAGCCCACTCCACAACCTAGGAAGTGGGGTTACTTCTTGGCGCCCTTTTCGGTTGGGGCATCGGAAGTGGACAGCGCGGCGATGAAGGCTTCCTGCGGCACCTCGACGCGACCGACCATCTTCATCCGCTTCTTGCCTTCCTTCTGCTTCTCCAGCAGCTTGCGCTTACGCGTGATGTCACCGCCGTAGCACTTCGCGAGTACGTCCTTGCGGATCGCGCGAATCGTCTCCCGCGCGATGATCCGGGCACCGATCGCAGCCTGGATCGGCACCTCGAACTGCTGGCGCGGGATCAGCTTCTGCAGCTTCGACGCGATCGTGACGCCGTAGTTGTACGCCTTGTCCTTGTGCACGATCGCGGAGAACGCATCGACCGGCTCGCCGTGCAGCAGGATGTCGACCTTGACGAGATCCGCCGCCTGCTCGCCCGAGGGCTCGTAGTCAAGAGAGGCGTACCCCTTGGTCCGGCTCTTCAATTGATCGAAGAAGTCGTAGATGATCTCGCCGAGCGGCAGCGAGTACCGCAACTCGACGCGATCCGCGGACAGGTAGTCCATGCCGAGCAGCGACCCGCGACGGCCCTGGCAGAGTTCCATCACCGCGCCGACGTAGTCGTTCGGCGTGAGCACGGTGGCCCGGACCGTCGGCTCGTACACCTCGCCAACTCGTCCGCTGGGGTACTCGCTCGGGTTCGTCACCGACAGCTCGACGCCGTCGTCGCGGATCACGCGGTACACCACGTTCGGTGCGGTCGAGATCATGTCGAGGTTGAACTCGCGCTCCAGTCGCTCCTGGATGATCTCCAGGTGCAGCAGGCCGAGGAAGCCGCAGCGGAATCCGAAGCCGAGCGCCGCCGACGTCTCCGGCTCGTACACCAGCGCCGCGTCGTTGAGCTTCAGCTTGTCGAGCGCATCGCGCAGCAGCGGATAGTCCGAGCCGTCGATCGGGTACAGGCCCGAGTAGACCATCGGCTTCGGGTCCTTGTAGCCACCGAGCGCTGTCGTGGCCGGGCGGCCGTTGATCGTGACGGTATCGCCGACGCGCGACTGCCGCACGTCCTTCACGCCGGTCATCAGGTAACCGACCTCGCCGACGCTCAGCGCCTTACTCTTGATCGGCTCCGGCGAGATGACGCCGATTTCCAGCAACTCGTGTACGGCGCCGGTGGACATCATCTTGATCCGGTCGCGCGCTTCGATCTTGCCGTCGATCACCCGGATGTACGTGATCACGCCCCGGTAGACGTCGTACACGGAGTCGAAGATCATCGCGCGGGCCGGAGCGGCGGCGTCACCGACCGGGTTCGGCATCTGCCGGACGATCTCGTCGAGCAGGTGCTCCACGCCCATGCCGGTCTTGCCCGACACCCGCAGACAGTCCTCCGGTTCGCAGCCGATCAGATGTGCGAGCTCCTCGGCGTACTTCTCCGGCTGCGCGGCCGGCAAGTCGATCTTGTTGAGGACCGGGATGATCGTGAGGTTGTTCTCCATCGCCAGGTACAGGTTCGCGAGCGTCTGCGCTTCGATGCCCTGCGCACAGTCGACCAGCAGGACGGCGCCTTCGCAGGCGGCCAGGCTGCGGCTCACCTCGTACGTGAAGTCGACGTGGCCCGGAGTGTCGATCATGTTCAGCACGGCGTGATCGCCGGCGCGCTCGCCGTTGCGTACGGTCCACGGAAGGCGTACGGCCTGGCTTTTGATCGTGATGCCGCGCTCGCGCTCGATATCCATCCGATCCAGGTACTGCGCACGCATCAAGCGCGGGTCGACCACGCCGGTGAGCTGCAGCATCCGGTCGGCCAGCGTGGACTTCCCGTGATCGATGTGAGCGATGATGCAGAAGTTATGGATGAGCCCGGGATCGGTCGTGCCAGGGCTGGTAGCACTCGGGTCCGGCATCGATGACACGTCTGGGTGATCCACTTCTCGTAAGGGGCGCTCAATTAGCGCAGACTATCCATCGTCCCATGCCCGCCCGGTTTTGGTCCGGGCCGGTCCAGGCTGGTAGTCTGACTGTTCGTGTGTGGTCGCGAGCGCGATCTATCACTCAAGATCAGTTCAGTTTCTGGTACGTCGCACTTGTCGCAGCGCACCGAAACCCCATTATTTCTTAAAGGACGAGGCTGTCGCGTGGCGAACATCAAGTCGCAGATCAAGCGTAACAAGCAGAACGAGAAGGCTCGCCTGCGCAACAAGGCGGTCAAGTCGTCGCTGAAGACCGCGGTCCGCAAGTACCACGCCGCGGTCGAGGCCGGCGACGTCGCCAAGGCGACCGAGCTGATGCGTGACGCGTCGCGCAAGCTGGACCAGGCTGCGAGCAAGGGTGTCATTCACCCGAACCAGGCCGCGAACCGCAAGTCGGCGATCGCGAAGAGCGCCAGCGCGCTCGCCTCTGCCTGATTCGCCTGCACCAAAGATTCTCTTTGATCGTGTGGTCACGAGCGTTCGTGGCCACACGATCAATGCTGTTTCAGCGCTCTTTCTTGTGCGTCTCCGTCGCGCTCGGCGCGAATCGTCGCTGATTCGTCGCGCGACGACGAGCGGCCCGAGTCGGCGGCTCGGCAGCCGACGGCAGGGACCGCTCCACCGGGCCGAAGGCGCGAACGACACCATCCGGGCCAAGCGACTCATGCGGCAGCGCCTGCGTCGGCGATTCCAAATCCGGCTCGCGGCGACCGCGCGGCACGACTGATGCCCGGCCTCGAGCCGCGCCGAGCTGCCGCCGGGTGGTGAAACGCATGGTCGCGTCAACGACCGACGATCGCGAGAATGCACCGGCCACGATATCGTTGATCTTGACGAGACCCGCGACGATGGCCGGCACGACGAGCACCGACCACCAATTCACCAACTCCGCCAGCGACAGCAGGATGGCGAACGCGATCACGCCCTCGAAGAGCAGGAAACACATCAGCCCGCCGGGGTGGATGTGCTTCAGGTGTAAGAGGCGAGCGTAGAGCGGCGCTGTGCGGTCACCGCGTGCGTTCATCGTGAGGCCCCCTACCAGTTCCCCGGGGTCGCGAATCGTCCCCCGACCGGGCCGCACTCATCGCGAAGACGGCGCGCTCCAATGCGTACCCCCTGTCGTCCGAGCCGCCCTTGACCTCGGCGTTGCAAACGGCTGTCGCCTGCATTGCCGCGGCCAGCCCAGCGGCGGACCACCCCCGACCCTGCCGCTGCGCACGCTCAATCTTCCATGCCGGCATCCCCAATGTCGATGCGAGTTGATATGCACTGCCCCGACCTGCTGAAGCGACGCGCGCGACGGTCCGCACACCGTCGGCCAGCGCATCCGCGATCGGGACCGGATCGACTCCCACCTGCAGCGCCCACCGCAACGCTTCGAGGGCGGCCGGAACGTCGCCGACCATCGCGGCGTCCGCGACCGCGAAGCCGCTCACCTCAGCTTTGCCTCGGTAGTAACGGGCGATCGTCGCCGCGTTGATCTGGCCGCCGGTATCGGCGACGAGCTGTGACGCGGCGGCGGCGAGTTCACGGAGATCGGTGCCGACCGCGGCGATCAACGCCTCCGCCGCATCCTCCGGGCACCGCCCGCCGAGCCGCTGGAATTCGGCCCGGACGAAGTCGGTTCGCTCCCGCGCTCGGCTGATCTTCGCCGCCGGTACGACCGTCGCACCGGCCGCCGTGATCCCATCCGCGAGCGCTTTTCCCTTCGCACCACCGACATGCGTGACGACGAGAGTGACATCCGGCTCCGGGTCGCGGGCGAAGTCGAGAAGCGCGGCGATCAGATCCTTCTTCGCGTCCTGGCCGGACCGTACGACGACGACTCGGCGTCCACCGAAGAGTGACGGGCTGAACATCTCGGCCAGCTCACCGAGCACGGCACTGCCCGCTTCGACCTCACGTACTTCGGTGTCGGCGTCGGCAGCCCGCGCACGGGTCACGACGGCTTCGATCGCACGCTCGACGAGCAATTCTTCGTCGCCACTGATCAGCCATAACACGCCGGCGCTGGAGGTCACCGGACCATGTTCCCACGACCGCCTCGGGGGCGGAATCCCTGCACGGCGCTGCCCATCCTGTCGATACGGTTGAGCACCGCGGCCGTATTACCCGGACGGGTGACCACGACTCTCGATCGCCAGGTGCCCGTCCGTCACGAGTACCGCCACGTCGCCATCCACGTCCGTACGCAGGACACGGGCACCCGACGACGTCAGCCGATCGAGCGTGCCGGAACTCGGCAGCCCGTACGGGTTGACGGCTCCCACCGACACGAGCGCCACTCGGGGCGCGGCAGCCGCGAGAAACGCCGGCAACTGGTACGCGGAACCGTGATGCGGCACCTTCAGGACATCGCATCGCAGCGCGCCGGGGCCATCGTTCGCGAGGATCTCCGCCTGTTCGTCGATCTCGGCATCGCCGGTCAGCAGGATCCGTACGCCGTCTTCGTCGGCCCGCATCACGATGGAGTTGTCGTTGGGATCCGAACGCGTACCGGTGAGCCGCGCGACCGGGCCGAGCACGGTCAGCCGCAACGCCCCGAACTGGTAGATCTCGCCGAGCGTCGGGGACGAAATCGAAACGTGGTGAGCGGCGGCCGCGGTGACCACGGCGCGATAGCCCTCCGGCGGCTGGGAGAACGGCGACGTGACGATCTGGCCAACGGATCGGCCGTCGAATACTCCGGTGACGCCACCGACGTGATCCTCGTGAAAGTGCGTCAGGAACATCACCGGTACGCGGTCGATGTCCAGCCGTCGCAGGCAGCCGTCGATCGCGGTTGGTTCGGGACCGGTGTCGACGACGATTCCGGCGCCGTCGCCGATCGGCAGCACCATCCCGTCGCCCTGGCCCACATCGCACACCACGAGCATCGCGTGCTGCGGCGGCCAGCCCGGCACCGCAAGGCGTACCGGCACCGCACCGGCAACCGCCGCGATCAGCGACACCAGGGCGATGACCCGTGCCGTACGGCGCCGCAGCGCGAACAGGCCACCTCCGAGTACGCCGGCGAGCAGCAACGCGCCCCAGACTCCACTCGGCCACGCCGCGACCGCGGCCGGCGCATCGGTCCGGGCCATTGGCCGACACGAGCCTGGCGTTGGTGCGGCAGTCGGTCAGCACCGAGATCGCCGCGCACAGCATCCGCAGCTTCCTGTTCGCCCGCCTGATCGCCGAACGGGACGGCTCCCTGCGCGACCCGGCCTACGACGAGAACCTGCTCTTCGCCGCCTGCGTGCTGCACGACTTGGCCCTAGGTCCCCTCGGGACGGGCCAGGCCCGTTCGAGGTGGAGGGCGCCGACCTGGCCGCGTCCGTGTTGACCGAGCACGGCGTCCCGGCCGCGGACGTCGACCGCGTCTGGGAGGCGATCGCGCTGCATTCCATCATCGGTATCGCCGACCGCAGGGGTCTGCTGACGTACCTGACACACAAGGGCATCTTCATCGACGCCGGCCGCTTCACCGACCTTGACACCGAGCAGTCGCGGCAGGTCTACGCCGTGTACCCCCGACCCGCCGGTGCCGCGTTCATTCAGGACGCGATCGTCCAACACGCCGCCCGCTCGGAGGCGGCCGCACCGCCGTACTCGATCGCCGCCGAACTGCTGCGCCAACGGCGGGCGCGGGTTTAGCGATGGGCCGTCCTCGCGGGCGACCCCGTCGCGCTTACGTGTTGGCGCAGATGGCCTGTGCCGTCTCGCTCCAGTTTCCGCCGGACACGTTCCTGAGGGATGAGCTGTTGGTGGCCGACGTGCCGCTGACCAACAGCAGGCCGGGCAGCGCGTTGGCGCAGACCGCGTACGACGTGATCGACCAGCTCCCCGAGTAGCCGCGTGGCACGCGGAGATTGTCAACGATGTCGTGCGGGCCGATGTTCCCCGTGATCAGCGCGTTACATCAGCTAGCCGCGAGCGGTCAGCGACGAAGCCGGCTGCCGCGAAGTCGAAGTCGCGGGTTCGCTCAAGCCAAGGGCAAGCGTGATGCTCGGGAGCAGGTCGGGGCACGCCCCGTAGCGAGCGTCGAGTCCGAGCCCGCGCATCGTCTCAGCGACAGATCGGGGCGCTGCGCTCACATCTGCCGCCGCTGTACTCACGAGCCCGGATCTCGTCAAGCGCCGCCTCGGGTGGAGCCGCTGAGGCGGGGGATCGCCCGCCAGCGAGCCTCGGCTGCTTGAGATGATAGGCCGAGTGATGAATGACATGGTCAACGCTCGCCCAGAATGGGCTGCGTCTCGGCGTAGCGGCGTCTCGGTTGCCTGCGCGTTCTGTGTCGAACAGATCACCGGCGGGTAGGGCACTCAAAGATGGCCCTGACTGGGGAATCAACCTATGGGAGGAAGTGATGGCCAAGAAGGACAACGAGCTTTACGGAGTACTCAGGTCTGGCGGATTGCGCAAGAAGGTGGCTCGCGAGTTGTCAGACTCCGCGGCCGACGCAGAGCACAGCAGGCCGTCGAGATCGTTGGAGAGGGCAGTTGCCCTGAGCTCCGCAGTGCGACCTTGGAACTCGAGCGGAGACTTGAGCACTCCCACCGTCGCGAGGCTGGGCACAAGGCCGCCCGCACTCGTAAACGCCACGCCGCCGAGAGAACCGCTGCCGCGCAGAAAGCAGCAAGAACCCGCGCCCGCACAAAGCACTAGCCACCAGCTGAAGCGAGCGCCGCAACGGCGGTCAACAGGTCAAGGAAAAGGTTCCGCCGACGACTGGCTGGGTGAGGAAGGGAGCAACGTATGGCGAAGGACCACGGTTCCAGCGTGAAGGACGACAAGCAGTACGAGGGCTGGCGGAAGAAGGGAATGAGCCAGTCGAGGGCCGCCGCGATTCCAACTCGAAAGGTCTCCAGCCGAGGCGGAAAAGAAGCGGCAGCAGCCGAAGCAGCGGGGAGCGGTGGCGGGAGCGGCGGGAACAGGGCACAGAAGGCGGCGGCAGGCCGTAAGGGAAAGGAGTCCGGGAAGCTAGCGACGGGTCGGACCAGCCCTTCTTGCTACAGGTACCGCGGCCTGCGTCTCACGACCGCTTAGGAATCACGCTGATCGATCCATCGTCTTCCAAGATCGCCCACCGGACCTGATCGAGCGACTCCAGCTGCTGCCGGCGGCGTTCCTCAAGGTCGTTGCGCGTGAGTCGTTCGCGACGGAGGTTCGGCTCGACGACCTGACCGTCGTAGATGAGCACGATTGGCTCACCTTCGGTAATAAGCCGGACCCGTCCGAAGCGGAAAGAGACCCATCCCACGGCGACCGACAGGAGGGCGATCGTCGAGATGACGATCACAGTCCCAGTCACGGATTCATCACTCTGCGTAATGCCCTGCTGGACGAGGTCGCCTAGGACCACGAGCAGGATCACATCAAACGGCTCGAGCTCGCCGAGTTGACGACGTCCAGCGATCCGCGTGACGAGGAAGATGAATAAGAAGATGACGGTTGCGCGGATAACGAGGTCCATAGTTCAAGGGAAGATCGTCAACGACCGGTGAATCCTGGTGATCGTGTTTGAGCCGTCGTTGAGCTCGATGTCCTCGTTCCGCCCGCCGACGTTGGTCGGGTTTACTTGGAAATACAGCCACACGATCAGCGTGTGACCAGCTGACAGCTTGTTGTACGTGAAGACGACACGACCGTTGCTGCTCGTTTCGTCGATCGGCTGGGGCTCGAGCGAATTCTCGCTCATCGATTCCCACCACCCTTGGGAGAAGATGAGCTGAGGCATCGATAGCGACACATGGGCCACGACCTCGACGCGAACTTGGAAAATCAGTCCGCTCCGCAGTCGGGCTGGCGCCGTGACCTTCAAGTCTGCGGCCCCAGCACGGGCGATGCTTATTGTCGGCCTCTGCCCGAAGACGTTCAGCAACGCCAGCACGGGAAACACAGCGACCACACACAGCAGCGCCCGGCGGTATACGGGATGACGAGCGCGTCCGTGCAGATCACGATTGCGCTCGACGGTAAGCCCATCTGGCAGGGAACTCATCGCGCTCAGGCATTCGTCTCGAGTCGGTCGGCTCCTGCTTCGACTGTGGCCGAGCAGCGGCGCCCGCCCAGCCTGACTCCAGTGAATGGTCGCAGCTCGATGCGAATCCGCCAGACGACGAGGACAATGCCGATTCGGGGAACGTCCTGAAACCAGGCGACCGTGTGCCTGATAGCTGGTGGCGACGAGCGCCCCGTCGAAGTCGAGGATGGCCGGCGCCAAGGTGGCCCTTCCTACCCTGGGCGCGCGAACATGACCGACCACCAAGTGCGGACGTCGAGCGGCGGCAGGTCCGTGAGCATCGGCGCGTGGTGGCGAAGCGGCCACCACATCGTCCAGCGTTGCCATCGATGAACGGCTGGGACATCGCAGGCCGAGGCCGCGAGAGAATTCGCGTCGGCGACGATGAACTCGATCTGTTCGGCCCGATGCACGGGACGAACACACAGGGCTGGACTCTCGCTTCAAGCGCCGCCCTCACGTAGTCTGTTAGGCGACCGCTTGTAGAGTCCGGACGATGCCAAGGCATCGTGTGGTTATCGACCGTGTCACTGTGGCGTTAGTGAGCTCCCGCGCAGCCGCAAGTTTTATCCTCGCGGGGTTGCCGAGATCGGATCCTGGCGAGAGGGTGCCGAGGAGGTCGAGTTCAGCTTGGAGGACGCAGAGGACTTCGCGATTCCACCACCGGGACGGCGCTCCCATTCACGGTGCTTTTGGGCGGACGACGCGAGCAGGTCGATGTGTTCAATGCGGCTGACGAACGCTGATCGAGGTGCCGGCGGTCACGCCGGACGCTCGCTTCGAGACGTTGCGCTCGTAACCCGGGATCCGAGTCGGGGCCGTCCCCGGTTGAGCTCCGAGCCGGTCGGGAACGTGTCCGTTGGTTAGGCGCTGAGTCTGGCAAGAGGCAGGCGATCGCGTGACTGTGTGGACATTCAACAGTGTTCATGTGCTTCTTAGCCTCGCGCGCGCCTAACCAGCAGATCACTCCCTAAGTCGATGTTTCAGCGAAAACTGTCATTCGTCGTCGAGCAGATCGAGCCCGGCTTTCACCGGGCGCAGCGTCGAGGCCGGCACGCCGACGATGCGTGAAACGACGCCGGTGCCGTATTGGATCGGCCGGGGCGGCAAAACTGCGACTCGGAGCCGGGCGGCGGACCTCATGACGGCTTGGGGGTCGCCTCGGCGGCGCGTACCGGTTCGATGGCCTCCGTGTCCGTTTGCTCCGCCGTGCGCGGGGATGATCCGCCGGCGACGGACACGACGTGCACGGGCGCGGTCGTCAGCTCGCCCGTGAAGGCGCGGTCGCTGTGCTCCACGGGCTTGATCCACAGCTCCTCGACGAGGATCTTGAAGTAGAGAGGATCGGGACGGCGACGATCAGACCCACGAAGCGAACAGCTGATCGACGGCCACCACCCCCACCGCGACCAGCGCAGGATGTAGCTCGACGTTGCGGGCGACCACCAGAGGCTGGATCACATTGCTCTCGATTTGGTGAGCGACGATGTAAATCACGGCCACGATCAACGCCTTGCCAGGCGAGACCGTGAGCGCGTAGATGATCGGCGGGATCGAGCTGATCAGCGCGCCGAAGTAGGGAATGATCATCGCGACGGCGGTGAAGATCGCGAAGAACGCGGCGAAGCCGAGGCCGGCGATCCGAAGGCCTGCATAGGTGAGGCCGCCGAGGACGATCATCCCCACCACCAGGCCCTTGAGCCAGCCGAGATAGGCATCTCGAAGGCGGACAGGATTCGCTCGGCCTGCGGTCGCTTGGCCGGCGGTGCGATCCGGATGATGCCCGCCACCAGAGGCGCTGGATGAATCGCCGTGTAGAGCGCGGTCAGGAGAATGACGATGATCGTCGCCACCGTTGCCACCACTCCGGCGCCGATGGTCGCCAGGGGCCCGAGCAGCTTTGAGGGATGCTGGGTATACGTGTTGACGAAATGCTGTATCTGCCGTCCAATGTTGTTCGGAGATGTCCCGGTGAGATGGCCGAGACGGCGGCGCAACTCGTCCACGATGCTCGGCAGCGAGTTTGTGAACGCATTGATTTCGTGGTTCAGACCGGGACGATCAGTGCGATCAACCCACCGAGGGCTCCCAATCCCAGCAGCAGGCCGAGCACGGCGCCGATGGCTCTCGGAACGCGCACCTGTTGCAGCAGGCTGGCGAACGCGGACAGTGGCGTCGCGACGATCACCACGATCAGCACCGCGAGCACCAGCGTGGTGAGCTGCTCGAAGATCAGCCCGGCCACGACCAGCCCAAACGCGAGGAGCACGGCGCGATAGAGCGTCGCGGGAGTGACCGTCGAGTTCGGCATCAGTCAACAGACTGCCCTGAACAGGGCACTGTCACGCGGTCGCACATCGATTGGCTGAGGCTTAGCAGGCGGTTGGCCGGCGTTGCCCCAACGGACACGGCGCTTGGACGGCCCCGCGGACAGCGGCCGTCGCCGGTGCGCCCGAGATGAGACCCTCCCTGCCGTCGCTCATCGGACGGTGGGACTGGCCGCGGCCCTGGCCGTCGCCGCCCTTGTGGGCCAGCAACTTATGACGCTATTGCTGGTGGTGTTGGTTGTGATCATCGTCTCGCTCCCCGGCTCTGCGCCGCCGCATCGTTCGCGGAGCGTCGCGGGTCGCCTCGAGCGCTCGGGGCCTCGGCGGCATTGATCGCGGCGTTTGCGGTGCTGCTAGGGCTGGGCTTCGCGGTCGTCCCCGCGTTCGTAAGCCAGGTCAGGGCGTTCGCGCAGCGCTTGCCGACGATCCTCGCTGGGACCGACCGCTACATTCATGGCCTCGTCGGCAAGAAGACACGTAGCCTCTCGGCGCAGCTCACGGGATTTGTCGACGGATACCTACACCATCCCGCGCGGCTCGTCGACCCGGTGGAACAGGCCGGAGTGACCGTCGTGGGAATCCTGATCGTGCTGGTGCTGATCATCGTTGCCGCGTTCCTCATCGCGATCAAACCCAGGATGCTCGTGGACGGCTTCCTGCGGTTGCTCCCTCAGGCGTGGCGTCCTCGGGCCGAAGATGTCATGTCCCGTGTCCGCACAGCCTGGCTTGGTTGGATGGCAGCGGTAGGGCTGGACATGCTCGTGCTCGGCGGGTTGCTATTCCTAGGGCTCGAGATCATCGGGCTCAACTTCGCGATCGGGTTCGCCCGGTTCTCCGCCTTCATGACTGTGATCCCGAACTACGGATCGGTCATCAGCGCGATTCCGCCGATCCTCGCCGGGTTGGCGCAGTCACCTACCAAGGCGTTGCTGGTGCTCATCATCTATGTGATCGTCAACCAGATCGAGGGCAACCTGATCCTGCCTCTGATCATGGCCAGGACCGTTGACATGCACCCCAGCGTGGTGTCGCTCGGTCTGCTGGTGATGGCGGCGCTGTTCGGCCTGATCGGTGTGCTGATCGCGATCCCGCTCCTGTCGCTGGCGGTGATTCTCGTAAAGGCGCTGTGGATCGAACCCCAGGAGGCGCGGGCTGATCAGGAGCGTCACACGGCGGCTCTACGGCGACGGCGAGGGCGCCATGACCCCCGGGTTTCCGCTTTCTAGATTTACACCCGCCGCTGGTCCTGCCTGGCCGGACGGGAGAAGACCGGCGGGTGCCGGCTGGACCTGACCTCATCAGCCGACTGTGCCGCTCGGCCCCTGAACGGGCCGATCTGATGGGGGTAGTCCACCCTCCGTAGACGTCATTCTCTGGTGGGCTAGCAATCGCCACCAGGAGACGTGCAGGGCACCAGGTTCCTGCCGATCTGTCCCGATCGAGAGATGCCGGGCTATGTCATTAGCGACGCATGCTGAGAGTGCGCCAGCCATCGACGTCCTAAGGCGGCCGCGGGGATCGAGCGGTTGGTCTGCAACTCCTGGACGTGCGCAGGCATTGATCAAACGTCACTCGTCCGGCTTGTTTCTCGTCGGTTGGCGGGGTAGTCACTCTGGACTATGTCCTATCTAGGAGGTACTACATGATCGTGCGCATCGACAAGTTGCAGACCGAGCTGACGTGTTCGCCAGCCACTGGGCTGGATCATGCGGCCGGAGTGGTCGGACTCGTGTTTACGGGTGCCAAGTTACGTGCCTGAGCGCGGCTGCAAGACGGCTCGCACCAGTCGGTCCCTCCGCTCGGACGCCGTGGCCGCGCACGCGTCGCAATGGAGCACGGGATAACGGTCCATCTAGACGGGATTCATCAAGGAGCTGGCGTGCGCGAGCAGCTGTGACTACGAGCTGCTCAGCTCCGCCGATTCCGCTGCCCATGGAAGATCGGATGAACACAGCGCGCGGAAGTCCAGGTGATAGCTGATTACGACCGTCTGCCTCAGGGCAGTACCGCGGTGCACTCGAAAGGAGCGGCCATGAAGATCGGCTATTTCCTCTCGAGCGAAGAGTGGGGCCCGCGTGAGCTGGTCGCGCAGGCGGTGAAGGCTGAGCAGGCCGGCTTTGAGGGCCTGTGGATCTCTGACCATTACCACCCGTGGAACGACGAACAGGGTCACAGTCCGTTCGTCTGGTCGACGATCGGCGCGATCGCGCAGGCGACCGACGCGATGATGCTCACGACCGCGGTGACCTGCCCGACGATCCGGATCCATCCGGCGATCATCGCCCAGGCGGCTGCGACCTCGGCGGTGCTGCTCGAGGGCCGGTTCTGTCTCGGGCTGGGGAGCGGCGAGGCGCTGAACGAGCACGTCTTCGGCGGTCGCTTGGCCGGGCGCTGACGAGCGGCTCGACATGCTCGAGGAGGCGGTCGAGGTGATCCGCAAGCTGTGGCAGGGCGGCGTTCAGGACCATCGCGGCCGCCACTATCGCGTCGAGCACGCTCGCGTCTACGACTTGCCGACCGACCCCGCCGCCGATCGTGATCTCCGGGTTCGGCAGCAAGGCGGTCGATCTCGCAGCACGGATCGGGGACGGGTACTGCACGGTCGGACCGGACGCCGACGCGGTCAACCAGTTTCGCTCCAAAGCCGAAAGGGGAACGCTCGTTCAGGGCGGGCTCAAGGTCTGCTGGGGAGAGGATGAAGCGCAGGCACGAAAGTTGGTCTACCGGCTATGGCCCAATGACGCGCTGCCGGGCGAACTCGCCCAGATCCTCCCCACCCCCCAGCACTTCGAGCAGGCCAGCACGCTGGTTTCCGAGGCCGAACTCACCGCCGACATGCCGTGCGGCCCAGACATCGAGCAACATGTCAAAGCGATCACCGCCTACGCTGAGGCGGGGTTCGATGAGCTCTACGTCAACCAGATCGGTCCCGACCAGGAGGCGTTCTTCGCCGCCTACCGCGACCGAGTACTACCGTGCGTGCGGTGATGCGCCGGCTCGCGGCAGCAGCGACCGGGTTCGCGCTGAGCGCGTCGTTCTACCTGCTGCTGGTGGACACGATCAGCGAGGTTGAGCTGTTCGTCATG
>CAWHRE010000008.1:0-12381 GCA_963831705.1 uncultured Actinomycetota bacterium
GCCGCCGTACCCTCGGGACCCGACAGCTCGTCGGTGTCCGACGTATCCGAACCGTCGGTCACGACGTCGGTGTCGATGCCGGGCGCCTCAAGGGCATCAACGTCATTCACTGGCTCGGCGGAGCCGGACTCCGCGCCGTCAATGTCCGAACCCGCGGCTGCCACATCGGTGGGAACCGCGTCGAAGTGCATGCCATTCGGGCTCGGGCCGTCGAGTTCCGGCGCTTCCGTACCGTCGGTGGCCACGGTTTCGGGCGTCTGCTGGTCCGAAGACAGTTGAGCGTCCGACGTCACCGGTACGAGCGGATGCTCATCGGTGATCTCGTTGAGCGCCGACTGCTGATCGTCGTCGTCGTCGTGGGAGCCCACGCGAATTCGGGGGATGATGCCGGTGGCGACGCCATCGTCGTCGTACTCCGAATAGCCGGCGTGGACGTCGCCCTCACTCACGTCGCCTTCGCTGACCTCGTCCTCGCTGGCGTTGTGGTGCTGGTTTTCGGTGTCCTGCGGGCTGTTCGGTTCGACCATGTGAGAGAACATCGGGCCTCCTTGGCTCCTGGGTCGGGCTACTCGGTGCTGGGCGTCGACCCGGTCGATCGGCCGTGGCGCGTCGATGTGGCGCTGACGGGCTCGACAGTGTCCGCGTCGGTGGCGAGCGCTCCGGCGTCGTCAGGCGCGACGGCCACCGGCGGCTCTGCGGGATCCGCGTCCGCGGCGACATAACCCTCGTTTGCGGACAGATCAGCCGCGGTCGGAGACTTGCCGTCGACGGTCGGGATCGTGGTGGGGATTGCGGATGGGGTGCTTGTCGGTGCTGAGGTTGGTGCAGGGGTCGAAACGTCGGTGCTGACTGCGCCGGGAGTTTCCACCGCGAGCTCGTCGAGCTCCGATGAGGCAACCGGCGGCTCGGTCGAACCGCCCGCGTGGAGACCCTCGTTGAATGTCGGGTCACCGAGGAGGTCGGCGACGAGTTCACGGTAGAGCACTACGGCTCGCCGCAAATCCTCCGTCGAGGCCGAACCCTCGTCGCTGCGGACCGAAATTTGGTGCGCTTCCCGGTACGCGTCCAATACGCGCGCGTGCTCGACCGACAGCTGCGCCACGCGATCGTCAAACTCGGCGACCGGGTATCCGCGATCCGTCACAAGGCTCGTCACGAGTTGGTCGGCCGCGTGTACCGCTGCGATTGGATCGTCAATGAATTGAGCCTGCAGTTCGGTCCACGCCGCGCGGTATCGCGTGGCCTGTTCGGGAGTCAGATCCTTAAGCTGAAAGTCGCGGTGTGCGCGCTCGCGGCGCCGCAGCTCGGCTTCGGCGGCGGACCGGCCGCCCAGTTCGTCGACCGCCCGGTCGTATTCATTGCCGTAACGCTCTTTCAGCTCGCGACGCTTTGCGGCACGTGCCGCGAGGACTGCCAGCGCCGCGACCACGATCACCGCGAGAACGATGAGAACGATGCCTGTCGTGTCCATGGAATGACCTCCTTCGTTGGACGTCATGCCCCATAATCCGGCTGGTTACACCGTTCGGCGACCCCGTCACCGGAAAGTGGCGCGTCAAACTGCAACGCCGTCCGGATGGCCTCGACGCGGGCCGATGCGGCAGGATCTCGGTGTGAACGAAAGGGCATCGGTGAAGCCGTCGCGGTACTCACTTCGCAATCGCTTGACCGCACTTCTCCTGGCCGCCGCGCTGCTATTGATCGCGGTCGCAGCAGTGGCGGCGGTCACCGCGACCACGAACAACAATGCGGTCGACGCGGTGTTCAACCAGATCTCGCCCCTGCGCAATGACAGCCAGTCGCTGTTGGTCGCGCTCCTGGATCAGGAGACCGGGGTACGCGGATATGCGATCGACGGATCGCAGGCTTCGCTGACACCGTACAACAGCGGGTTCGATCAGCAGAAAATGCTCATTGCCGACATGCGCCAGCACATCGGCGATTACCACGATATCGCCGCCGACATTGACGCGGTCCAGCAACGGGCGGACGCCTGGCGAGCCACGGTCGCAACGCCGGTGATCGCCACCGTGGCGGCCGGCCGTACGGCGGATGCGCTCGCGCAATTGAACGCCGCCGGAACGACCCAATTCGACGCGGTTCGGGACGCCGTGAGCAAGCTACAGACCGACGTGATGACCCTTCGCGACGCCGCAGTGGAGAACCTCAAACGATCCAGCAGCGAGATCCTGGTAGATCTCGCGGTGGCGGCCGCGATCGTGCTGCTGACCGCGCTTCTCCTTTGGTGGTCGCTGCGCCGGCTCGTTACGCGGCCGGTTCAGCGGTTGGCGGCGAGCGTCCGGATCGTGGCCAGTGGCGACCACAATCACGTGGTCGACATGTCCGGCCCGCGGGAACTCGCCGATCTCGGACGCGACGTGGACGATATGCGCCGCCGAATCGTCGACGACCTGCACATGGTCCAGATCGCCAACGAGACCGTTGCCGAGGCCAATGCTCAGCTGGAACAGCGGGCCGTCGAACTCGTCCGGTCGAATCAAGACCTTGAGCAATTCGCGTACGTGGCGTCGCACGACCTCCAGGAACCGCTTCGCAAGGTCGCGAGCTTCTGCCAGCTGCTCCAGCGCCGGTACGCGGGACGGCTGGATGAGCGTGCGGATCAGTACATCTCGTTCGCAGTGGACGGGGCGCATCGGATGCAGCGACTGATCGACGATTTGCTGGAATTCTCCCGGATCGGCCGCAACAGCAACGCGTTCGCGCCGGTTCACCTGGACGAGGTGGCCGCCGATGCGGCCGCCGCGGCTCAGCCCGAGGTCGCCGCAACCGGTGGCTCGATCACGGTGACCGATATGCCGGTCGTACTCGGTGATCGCTCGCTGCTCAGCGCGTTGATGACGAACCTCGTCAACAACGCGGTCAAGTTCCGGCGCAAAGGCCAGCCGCTGGAGATCTCGCTGTCGGCACGTCCAGTCGGGATGTACTGGGAGATCAGCTGCGCCGACAACGGCATCGGGATCGAACCGGAACATGCGGAACGTATCTTCATCATCTTCCAGCGGCTGCATACCCGCGATGCCTATCCCGGCACCGGCATCGGCTTGTCCATCGCGAAACGGATCGTCGACCATCACGGCGGCCGGATCTGGGTCGAGTCGGCCGGACTCAACGAAGGTACGGTCGTGCGCTTCACGATTCCGATGGCGCCGGTCGGAACCGCTCGGACCGAGGATCTCGCGCTCACATCCCCGTAAACGCAAGCACGGTACGGCGGGCCGCGAGTCCCGCCGTACCGTGGTCTATCGAACAGGTCAGCCGATCTGGTCGGCCGACTTGCTGCGCTCCTTTGACGTCCCGTTGACAGCACCCGCCACGGTCGGCTTCGGCACCGTCGGAGATGCCGTGGGGATCGGCCGCGACGGCGGTGGTAACGCTGCCTTGGCCGAGGTCACAGCGTCGGCGAGATGCGCCTCCAGCTTGTCTACCGGGTTTTCCACCACGGTTTGATCGACCGCGTACCGGTCAGCCGTCGGCCGCGCGGTCTCGACGCGGCTGTTCGCCATGCCGTTGATCGTTGCCGTGTCATCTCGGCGGCTCATGCGAGCAGCAGCCGCACCGAGCACCGCCCCTACGCCGACCCCGGCGACCGTCAGGACGGCGGTCAAGCCACGGTGGCGCTTCCGGCCGGCCAGCGCATCCCGAGCGGCACCGGTCCGACGAGCGGTTTCCCGGCGAGCGCTCTTGACGTTCTTACTGGCCTCGGTCATTTGCTTACGCGCGTTCTTCCGAACTTTTTGTGCGTTCTTCCGAGCCTGCTCGGCGTTCTTCTGCGCCTTGCGGATGGATACCTTGGCATCGTTTCGGGCATCGTGCGTCACGGTCTGCGCCCGCGCTGCCACGTCCTCGATCGTCGAGGCGACACCGTTCCAGGTGCTGACGGCGCGATCCGCGATGGATTCACCACCGTGCTTGAGGCTCTTGGCATTGAGGCCGCTTCTGTTGAGGCTTCGCGTCCTGCTCACCACGATGGCCTCCTCTCCTTCTTCGACGACCCGCATCGATTCGAAACGGGCTAACGGTCTATTCATTGCCCGAACAACTCAGACATAAACGTCGCGGCCCGCTCCGAGACGGAGCGGGCCGCGACGCCATTGCCGAACGGGATCAAGCGCTACTTCGAAGGTTGAGGGGTGGAGCAGCTCACCTTGGGGTTGATCCCCACGTAGTTCAGGGGCCCTGCGATGATCGTGATGATCGTGTCGCTCGCCTTTGCGCAGCTGGTCTTCGAGTCGTTGAAGTAGCCACGCTGACCGGCGGCGATCGCGCCAATGATCAACCAGATGACGATTACCACGGCGCCTACGCGCATGGCATCCTCCTTGCTATTGCATGCTTTAAAAATCATGCGGTCGGACGAGGGGTAGCCACTGGTTGCCCATTCCCGCCACGCGATAAACCCGGAACGTTTGCACCTGGCCGGGTGTGGCATGTGCGAAGTTGGGTAGAGAGAAGGTGTGCGCGCCCACGGCACGCACAGTTGCGGAGGCGCGAAATGTACGGTCACCTCAAGCGCCACGATGGGGAGTATCGACTCCTATGACGACGCTCATCTGTCAGGTGCAGTCACGCCTACCCGTCGCCGTTGTCGCCCTGTACGGGACGCTCGACGGCACCTCGGCCGCTCGCATGATGATCTCGCTTCGGGACGTCGTGGCGGACGCACCGATCGCGCTGATCATCGACGCAGCGCACCTCGTGGTCACCTCCGACCGGGCGCTCCACGCACTGCTCGACTTTGCCCGGCAAACCCACCAGTGGCCGGGCACGGTCGTATCGATGGCCGGCGCGAGCGCCGAGATAACCGGGCTGATCGACGGGGTGATCGGCCGGCAGGACGGCGAGATCATTCGGTACGACCGTCTGGATCAAGCCCAGTCGGCGGCGATGAGCCTTCCGTTGCCGCAGCGCCGCTCGCTGGCACTGAGCCCGGATCGGAATGCGCCGGCGAAGTCTCGTCAGTTTGTCCAGGACGTCTGCGCCGACTGGGGTCTCGGGCGGGTGGCCAGCCTCGCTGAGCTCGTCGCGTCCGAGCTGGTCACCAACGCCGTGACGCACGCGCGTACGCCGATGAACGTGACGATTCGCCTGGTCGACGATGGTCTGTCCGTCGAGGTCCGGGACGCCGACCCGCGGCCGATGTTCCGGCCGACCACCGATACGACCGCAACCCCCGGCGACGAGCACGGCCGTGGCCTGCTGGTCCTCGATGCGATGGCGGACGCCTGGGGTACCAGCCCGACCGCCGACGGCAAGGTCGTGTGGGCCAACATCCGCCTCAGCTGACCGTCACATCGGACGGCGGTTCCTGGAGCGGAGAACGTACCGGCGCCGGTGTGTCGGTCGACGGGCTCGGCGTCGCGAACTGCACGTCGATCGTGACCTCCTCCGGTGGCAGGCGCATCGTCGTCTTCGCGTACCCGCGGTAGGCGCGCCGATCTGCCCTGGTCAGCGGCGGTGGGGTCACGCTGCGAGGCCACAGCTTCTTCGCCCGTACGACGTCGGATTCGACCGCGAGCAGCGTGAGCACAGCCTGCAGGTTGAGCCACGCGAGCAGGCCGAGGACGACGCCGACGGCACCGTACAACTCCTGCTGGTGGGCGACCTCGTGCGCGAGCAAGAGTGAGCCGGCCGCGAGCAGTGCCTGCCAGACCACCGCGGCAACGACCGCGGAGCGGGCGAAATCGGCGAACCGCACGGTACGCGCGGTCGCGAGCCGGAACGCCAGCAGGAACGCGGCGATGTTGATCGCGATCGACCCGAGGAACGACAGCACCCGCAGCGTGATACCGAGCGAACCGCTCAGGCTGCCGACACCGGACAGCAGGCCGGTGATCAGGATGGAAAGGCCCATGACCGTGGTGAGCCCGACACTGCGCAGCAGCATGACCGGGTAGATCGGGCGATTCGTGAACGGTACGCCCCAGAGCGTGTTGAACGCGGTCTGGATCGAACGGGCCAGGCCCTGGGCACCCCAGACGCTGATGCCGAACGAGATCACCAACGTGTACCAGTGCCCGGCAAGGCCGCTCTGCCTGATCTGCGTACCGATCAGGGGAAAGTCGACGACGGCCGAGTGCAGCAGCCGATGATCCAGGCTCGGGTAGTCCCGCAGCACGTACCCGAGGACCGTCGCGAAGACCAGAAAGAGCGGAAAGATGGAGACGAATGAGTAGTACGCCATCAGCGCCGCGAGATTGCCGGCCTGATCGTCGCCGAACTTCACCAGTACGGCGAACGGGTACGCGAGGAACCGCTGCTGGAACTCGTCCAGGCTCCGGGCAATCCGGTCCACGAAATTCATGCCGAACTGATACCCCGTACTACTTTGTGGCAACCGCCTCGGCGACCGACCCGTAGACCGACACGACCTGATTGATACCGGAGATCTGCAGCAGATCGGCGACCCGCTTGCGCGGAGCGGCGAGCGCGACCGCGGCTCCGATCGCGTCCGCCTGCCGGTAGAGAGCGACGAACGAGCCGAGGCCGGTTGAGTCGCAGAACGACAGCTCGGAGAGGTCCAGTACGACACGATTGCCGGGTGCGGTCAGCGCGTCACCGACCACGTCCTTGAGCATCGAGATCGTCGCGAGGTCGAGTTCGCCGGCGACGGCGAACACGGTGACATCGGCCGGCTCTCCGTTGATCCGGTCGACGCTCAGGGTGGATCTGGCTTCGGTCACCGCTACGTTATAGCGCATCGGCCGCGCGAAGCGGTAGCTGCGCTCGCCTTTCGCGCCCTGGTGGCCGGACAATATGGCCGGGTGGCCGCCGACATGATCATGGTCAGGCGGCCGTCAGGCTTCGGCGGCGGCGCAATCCGATCACGTGCTCGACGAGCGCCAGCAGGATCGCTTTATCGGACATGCGGTCGCGGGCATCACACATCAGCAGGGGCGTTTCGAGCGGCAGGTTCAACGCCAGCCGGACATCGTCGAGCGGGTAGACGCGGGACCCTTCGAAGCAGTTCACCGCCACGATGAACGGCGTTCCGCTGTCTTCGAAGTAGTCGATGCACGGAAACGTCTCGTCCAGGCGACGGGTGTCGGCGAGCACGACGGCGAGTTTGCTCACTGCGCCGTCCGATCGGGGGTCAGGACCGGCGGCTGGGATCGCTCGGGCGACGTCAGATACTGCCCAACCCGTACGACCAGCATCTCCATCTCGTACGCGACGAGGCCGACATCGATGTCCGCGCCGCAGAGCACCGCCAGGCACGCGCCGTTTCCGGCAGCGGTCACGAACAGGAAGCCCGCGACCAGCTCGATCACGGTACGGCGTACCGAACCGCGGTCGAAATGGTGACCGGCACCGCGCGCCAGGCTGTTGAGCCCGGCCGCGACGGCGGCGAGGTGTTCGGCGTCGTCGCGGGTCAGCCCGACCGACCCGGCGATCAGCAATCCATCGTTGGACAGCACGATCGCATGATCCGTCCCCGCCACTCGTTGGACGAGGTCGTCCACGAGCCAGTTGAGGTCCACCGTTGCGCTGGTTTTTTCGGTCACGATGAAGTTCCTTCGTTGTCCGCCATCCCACTCGGGGAGGCGGGTGGTTGGCCGGTCAGCGACCGCTCGGCATCGGCGCGGCCACGGTGCGCGGCTTGCTGGTACGACGAGAGCATCCGGCGGACGTCATCCGGCGCCCGCCCGTTGGGAAATATCGTGCTGATCACGTCGCTTACTTCGAGCGGCTGCGCGATCCGCGCGTTCGGGGACGCCGATATCGCGCCCGGGCCACGCCATACACGTCCGGCGACGAGCGAGACGAGCACTGCAATGATCTTGTTGCGGAGGCTGTTGCGAGGACTCATGACACCTCGTCAGACGACGCACTGGAAGTCGAATGTGGACTGTCACGGCGCCGACTATCGATCAGACCGGTACGCAACGTGATCGGTGTAACAGCGCTCACATCCGCTTGATCGCACACCGGGTGCGATCTGAGTGCGATATCGCGTTACCGCCTCACGCCTCAGGCGACTCGGACGGCTCGATCGCTTCCTTGGCAGGCATCACGATCCGGTTGTCTGGGTGCCCGACGACGTCGTAGTCCTTGCCGGGGTACTCGAACCGGGACAGCACCCAGCGCATCGCCTCGACCCGGGCGCGCTTCTTGTCGTTGCTCTTCACGACCGTCCACGGCGCTTCCGGCGTGTCGGTATGCAGGAACATCGTCTCCTTGGCGCGCGTGTAGTCGTCCCACCGGTCGAGCGACGCGAGGTCCATCGGGGACAGCTTCCAGCGCCGTACCGGGTCGAGCTGCCGCAACGCGAAACGGGTGCGCTGCTCGTCCTTCGAGACCGAGAACCAGAACTTGATCAAATCCATGCCGGAGTTGATCAGCATGCGTTCCAGATCCGGCGCCTCGCGCAGGAACTCCCAGTACTGCTCGTCGGTGCAGAATCCCATCACTCGCTCGACGCCGGCTCGGTTGTACCAGGACCGATCGAACAGAACCAGCTCACCGCCGGCGGGCAACTGCGCGACGTAACGCTGGAAATACCACTGGGACGACTCGCGCGGCGAGGGCTTGTCGAGCGCGACGATCTTCGTACCCCGGGGGTTGAGGTGTTGCATGAAACGTTTGATCGTGCCGCCCTTGCCGGCCGCGTCCCGGCCCTCGAACACGATCGCCACCCGGCGTTCGGTACGCCTGATCCAGGTCTGCAACTTGAGCAGCTCGATTTGCTGTTGCCGCTTGACCCGGTCGTACTCGGCGCGGGTCATCCGCGCCGGGTACGGGAAGTTCTGCCGCCAGGTTTCCAACCGGTGGCCTTCCAGGTTGACCAGGTCCGGCTCACCGTCAAGATCGAATTCGATCCGGTGTTCTCCCAGCGACTCCAGCAATCGCTTCGCCGCGTCCGACTCGGTGGCCATTTTCTTAAGATACGGTGGATTGCATGTCGCGGCTTCGGATCGGCATGATCGGGTACGAGTTCATGGGCCGTGCCCACTCCCAGGCCTGGCGGACCGTCAATCGGGTCTTCGATCTCCCGTTGGAGGTCGAACTGGTGGCGATCGCCGGTCGACGGCTCGACCCGGCGGTCGGCACGAGACTGGGCTGGGACGAGTCGGTCACGGACTGGCGCACGCTGGTCGACCGGGACGATATCGACGTGATCGACATCTGCACGCCCGGCGACACCCACGCCCCGATCGCGATCGCGGCGCTCGCCGCCGGTAAGCACGTGTTGTGCGAGAAACCCCTGGCCAACACGGTGGCCGAGGCGGTCGAGATGGTCGCGGCCGCGGATGCCGCACATGCGTCGGGCGTACGCGCGATGTGCGGTTTCAACTACCGCCGCGTACCGGCCGTGGCTCTGATGCGCGAACTGGTCGCGGCCGGACGGATCGGCGACATCCGGCACGTCCGAGCGGCGTACCTGCAGGATTGGATCGTCGATCCGACGTTCCCGATGGTCTGGCGACTGGACAAGGATCTTGCCGGATCCGGGGCGATCGGCGACATCGGCGCGCACATCGTGGACATGACGCAGTTCGTCACCGGAAAGCGGCTGACCGGTGTGAGCGCACTGACCGAGACGTTCATCAAGGAGCGTCCACTCGCCGACGGGTCCGGAACCGGCGTCGTGACGGTGGACGACGCGGCGCTGTTCTTCGGTCGTCTGGACGATGGCGCGGTCGCGAGTTACGAAGCGACTCGTTTCGCGACCGGGCGCCGTAACGCGCTACGCGTGGAGATCAACGGATCCCTCGGGTCCGTGGCGTTCGACATGGAACGCATGAACGAGCTGGAGTTCTTCGACAACACGCTGCCTGCCACCGAACAGGGATTCCGGCGGATCCTGGTCACCGACCCGGGGCATCCGTACATGTCCGCGTGGTGGCCGCCCGGGCACCTGATCGGGTACGAACACTCCTTCACCCACGAAGTCCGCGACTTCATCGAGGCGATCGCGACCGGCACCGACCCGAGCCCGTCGTTCGCCGACGCCCTCCAGGTCCAGCAGGTCCTCACCGCGATAGAGCACTCCGCCGCCGCGTCGTCCGCGTGGACCCCCATCCCCGCCTCCTAGTTGATCCTGGAGTTAGTTGACGCATCGACGGCGCGTCGTGCTGATAACTCCAGGATCAACAAGGTATTTGGGGGTTACCAGGGGACGGGGCCGTGGCGGTCGGAGAACGTTCCGGTTGGGCCATCTGGAGCGATCTGGGCGATTCGTACGATGATCTCCGCGCCCTCCGAAACCGTCTGCGTACCGCGATGGCCGTTCAAGTCCGTCGCCGTGTAGCCGGGATCCACCGCGTTTACCCGCCACCGAGGGAACGCTTTCGCGTACTGGCTGGTCAGCATGTTCAGCGCGGCCTTCGACGACGGGTACGCGAGACCGATCAACGTCGACTCGAACCGAGCCGGATCGGTGGTGACGGCGAGTGAACCCATGCCACTGCTGACGTTGACGACGACCGGTGCGGGCGATGCCTCCAGCAGTGCGGCGGCCGCGTGGATCACGCGTACCACTCCAAAGACGTTCGTCTCGTAGACGAACCGCAGGTCATCAGCGGTCGTGACCACCGGGGGTTTGAATCCGCCCGGCACTCCGGCGTTGTTGATCAGGACGTCCAGTTCACCCAGAGTGGCCATCGCGGCCGCGACCGACTCATCGGATCGCACATCGATTTCGACAAACCGGGCACCGAGCGCGTCGGCCGCGGCGCGCCCGCGCTCGGCGTCACGCGCGCCGACGTAGACGGTGTGTCCGGCCTCGATCAGGCATCGTGCGGTTTCGTATCCCAGACCCTTGTTGGCCCCGGTGATCAGTGTGTTCGTCATGCGGCAAGTGTTTCCACCTCGCGAGCGGCCAGCCAGGCCCGCTGTTTCGTGGGACCGCCAGTACCAGGCTCGGTCCCGTTGGACGGGGCAGACTGGAGCCGTGGATGACCTGGGAATGTTCGTGCGTGCCTGCCGCGAGCGACTCGATCCGGCGGCGGTCGGCCTGCCGGCCCGCGCTTCCCGTCGCACCGCAGGCCTCCGACGCGAGGATGTCGCCGCGCTCGCCGGGGTGTCGGTGGACTACCTCGTACGCCTCGAACAAGGTCGTGCCACGCACCCGTCCGCACAGGTCGTCTCGGCTCTCGCTCGGGCGCTCGCGCTCAGCGGTGACCAGCGCGATCACCTGTTTCGGCTGGCCGGCCAGGTAGTGCCGAGGAGCGGCCTGCTACCGACCGCGCTAACACCGGGGATCGATCGCATGATCCTGCGGATGAACGACGCCGCGGTCAGCGTGCACGATCCGGCGTGGACCATACTCGCCTGGAACGCGACCTGGGCTGCGCTGATGGGTGATCCGTCCGCGCTCGTCGGTCGCGAGCGCAACGTGGTCTGGCGGCATTTCACCGGGATCGCCGGTCGCGTCGCACGGGACGACGCTGCGGACTTCGAGCGCGAAACGGTCGCCGATCTGCGCTCGGCGACCGGCCGCTATCCGGAAGATCCCGACCTGCAACGGCTGATCGCCGATCTGCGCGGCGATAGCGCGCGGTTCGCCGAGCTTTGGGCCGCACACGACGTGGAGGTACGCCGAGCCGACCGCAAGACCGTCGTGCACCCCGACGTCGGTCCGATCACGGTCGACTGCGACGTCCTGCGTACCGACGGTTCCGGGCTGACGATCATCATGTACACCGCCGCACCGGGTACGCCCGACGCGGAGAAACTTGATCTCGTCCGGGTGATCGGGCTGCAGCAGATGCGCGCCTGACCGCTATCCCGGAATCGGCACTTCGGTTGGGCCCGGAATCGGGGCAAGTGCCGCTACGTCCTCGGGTTCATCCGGCTTCACGACGTGGCGCAGTTGGCGTACGGACTTGCTGGACAGCATGCCGACGACCGCGAGCACCATGAGGATGGCGACGCCGAGCATGGCCGGGCGAGCACCGAACGCGGTCGACACCGGGCCGATTGCCAACTGCCCGATCGGGATCGCGAGGAATGAGCCGAGCATGTCGTATGAGTAGACGCGAGCCAGCATGTCCGGTTCGAAGTTCGACTGCATCGTGGAGGGTGCTCCACCCCGCCCGAAACCATGCCCGAGCCCGACGTCGGCGACGACGAGGAATAAGCCCCTGCGGTTGCAGGCCTAATCCGCCGGAAGCCTTTAACGGAAATTTCGCTTTGGGCGGTGACTTTGGTCGCCGCTCGAGGATTTTGCGGCTTGGCTGGCACGGTCCATGTCTTGTGGCGCCGACGCAGCCCCATGATATCCTTGTAATCGGCTTTTGCCCGCTCTTGCAGCGGACGCTCGCCCAAGGACCATGATGCCGCGCTCGCCGACCGACGATCTGCCGCGGATGCAGAACCAGCCCCGTTCCCGGGTGGCGCTTGCGCGCTCCGAACCTGGTG
>CAWHRE010000009.1:0-302297 GCA_963831705.1 uncultured Actinomycetota bacterium
CCGAGACGACCGTCGCGTTGACCCGGCTCGATGTCGCGCAGTGGCGGCCGGAGTTGGCCGGCGCGATCGCTGCACTGCGTCGACCGGACAGCACCACCGATCTGCCACCGGGATTCGATGCCCGCGCCCGGCGGCTATTCGCCCGGGCCAGCGTGCTCGATCGCGTCCTGGCGCTGGCCGACGAGAACGCGCCCGGCGGCGCGATCAATACGTACGAGGCACGACAGCGCGACGACCTTCTTCGCCCGCTGGCGAGCGCCTGCCGCCGCGCGCTGATGGCGGCTTGCAACTCCCCGATCGATTTCTGACCCACTGACCTACGAGCGGTGCACGCTGTCGAGGATCGTGTTCAGCGTCGCCTGGGTCTTCACCCGGATGTAGATCGAAACGTCGAGCGAGGGCAGGATCACGAACCCCTCGTAGACGCTCGGGCCGCCGAGCCCCACGACGCCACCCTCGCGAACGGCCGATACACCGTCGATTCGCACCTGCTGTAGCAGCGATGCGCCGAACGGCATGACCGGAAACGGTGGACTGGATGCTGCTCCGATCCTCGCCACCTCCGACTGGCGGAACCCGTACTCCTCGCACAGCGGCCCATCGGTGGCGCGCGCCGTGCTCCAAAGCGTCAGCGGAACGACGACCGATGGCGGCAGCTTCGACGGGTCGACACATTGTTCGTCGTCCGGATTGGTCGACGTCACCTTCCAGCCGTCGGGCACGGCAACGGTGATTCCGGCACCACTCACCCACTTGTAACCGGGCGGCGGCGCATGACGGTTATCGAAGCTCCAGAACACGACGAGCGCCGCCACGACGGCAACCGTCGCGATGAGGGCCAGGACCAGGGTCCGGCGAGCCCGCCCGTGGACCGCAACTGTCATGTGCCCATGGTCGGAGATTCGGGCACCGACCCGGGTACCCGCTTCGCTAACGAATCGGGCGCAAAGTTGCCGCTAGACCTCGTCGATCAGGTCGGCGACCGAATTCGACGATCCGCGACGGCCGGTACGGGTAGCGGGCGACCTCGTCGCGGGTCGCGATGCCGGTCAGCACGAGGATCGTCTCCAGGCCGGCTTCGAGGCCACACAGGATGTCGGTGTCCATCCGGTCGCCGATCATCGCGGTCGTCTCGGAGTGCGCGCCGATCGTGTTCAGCGCCGAGCGCATCATCATCGGGTTCGGCTTGCCGACGAAGTACGGGTCGACGCCGGTCGCCTTGGAGATCAGCGCGGCGACCGAGCCGCAGGCGGGCAGCGCGCCCTCGTTGGACGGGCCGGTCGCGTCCGGGTTCGTGGCGATGAACCGGGCGCCGTCGTTGATAGCCGGATCGCCTGGGTGATCGCCTCGAAGCTGTACGTGCGGGTCTCGCCGAGCACGACGTAGTCCGGTTCGTGGTCGGTCAGCACGTAGCCGACCGCGTGCAGCGCCGTGGTCAGACCGGCCTCGCCGATCACGTACGCGGTGCCGCCCGGCCGCTGGTCGGCCAGGAATTGCGCGGTCGCGAGCGCCGAGGTCCAGATGTTCTCCTCGGTCACGTCGATGCCCATCCGGGTCAGCCGGGCCTGCAGATCGCGCGCGGTGTAGATCGAGTTGTTGGTGAGGATCAGAAACGGCTTGCCGGACGCCCGCAGCCGGCTGACGAACTCGGGCGCGCCCGGCACCGGCTGGCCCTCGTGGACGAGGACGCCGTCCATGTCGGTCAGCCAGCGACTCGACGGGTTTGCGATCGGTCATGTCGACCATTGTCGCAAGGCGGCGTCAGCGGCGGGCGGGCCCACCCGCGATAGGGGCGCAACAACCGGCCGGGCAGACGTCCCAGCACGGCACGTCGCCGAGTTTCCGCTGCCGTACGCCGACGTGCTCGTGCTCGCGCTCGGGCAGCCGCTCCCGGACCAACTCGCCGATCATGCCGACGAACTCCGGATGCGTACCGGGCGTCGCCGCCCGAGCGAAGTCAAGGCCGAGCCGGGCGGCCGTGGCGGCCGCCTCGTTGTCGAGGTCCCACACGACCTCCAGGTGATCGGAGATGAAGCCGATCGGGCTGACCACCACGCCGGTCGTACCCGGCGGCGGCGAGCGCCTCCAGATGATCGTTGACGTCCGGCTCCAGCCACGGCACCGTGGGCGGGCCGGAGCGGCTCTGCCAGACCAGGTCCCAGCCAGATGCCGGGTGCGGCCACCTCGGCGACGAGGCCGGCCGCCTCTCGGAGCTGCGCGACGTACCGATCGGTGCCGCCGTCCGGCCCGGCCGTCGCCGCGAGCGCGCTCGGGATCGAGTGCGCGGTGAACACGATCCGAGTGGTGTCCGACGGTTCGCCGGCAGCGCGGCGAGCGCCGCTCGTACGCCGTCCGCGTGTGGCCGCGACGTGCCCTGGATGATCGTGGTAGTGCCGGATCTTGTCGATCGCCGGCGCGCCCGGGCCGACCTGCGGCGCGGGCGCGCTCGATGTCGTCGAGGTACTGGCGGCACGACGAGTACGACCCGTACGGGCTGGTCACGAACGCGAGTGCCCGGGTGACGCCGTCGACGCGCATCCGCCGGATCGTGTCGGACGAGGTACGGGTCCCAGTTGCGGTTGCCCCAGTAGAGCGGCAGCTTGACGCCGGTCGCCGCGAATTCCTTCTCGATCGCCGCGAGCAGATCCCGGCACTGCCCGTTGATCGGCGAAACGCCGCCGAAGTGCTGGTAGTGCTCGGCGACGGCGAGCAGGCGCTCCTCTGGGATGCCGCGCCCGCGCGTGACGTTGCGCAGGAACGGCATTACATCGTCGGGGCCTTCCGGACCACCGAACGAGACCAGGAGAAACGCGTCGTACGACATGCGCCAATCTTCCTCTGTACGGCGCGATCGTCCATGACCGGGACGGTTGGATCATCCACCCATTGCGTGGAAGCCGCCGTCGACGTGAATGATCTCACCCGTCGTGGCCGGGAAAAGGTCCGACATGAGCGCGACGCACGCCTTCGCGGTCGGCTCGGCGTCGGTCAGATTCCACCCGAGGGGCGCCTTGTTCGGCCACGCGTCCTCGAACTTGTCGAAGCCGGGGATCGACTTCGCCGCCATCGAACGCAGCGGACCGGCCGAGACGAGGTTGACCCGGATGCCCTTCGGGCCGAGGTAGCTCGCGAGGTAGCGGTTCGCCGACTCCAGACCGGCCTTGGCAACGCCCATCCAGTCGTAGACCGGCCACGCCACGGTCGCGTCGAACGTGAGACCGACCAACGAGCCACCCGCCGACATCAGCGGCAGCGCGGCCATCGCCAGCGCCTTGTACGAGTACGTCGAGACGTGTACGGCCTTCGCCACGTCATCCCACGTCGTGTCGAGGAAGTTGCCGCCCAGCGCGGCCTGTGGCGCGTTTCCGATCGAGTGCAGGACGCCGTCCAGCCCGTCGACGTGCTCGCGAACGCTATCGGCCAGCGACGCCAGTTGTTCCGGGTTGGTCACGTCGAGTTCGATCACGGGAGGCGGCTCCGGGAGGCGCTTCGCGATCCGTTCGACCAGCGACAGCCGCCCGAAGCCGGTCAGGACGACCTGCGCACCTTGTTCCTGGGCGAAGCGGGCGACCGAGAACGCGATCGAGGCATCGGTCAGTACGCCGGTGATCAACAGGCGCTTACCGGCCATGAGTCCAGACACGGGTAGTCCTTCCTGAAAGTAGTGGTGTCTTGACCTTGGGCCATACTCGCGAGTCATGTGCGTACCGCCGGGCACGAAACCCGACGGAATCTTTTGGAGGATTCCTACAACCGATTTAGTGGCCCATGCCCAGACCGCCGTCGACCGGGATGAGTGCCCCGTTGACATAACCGGCCGCGTCGCTGGCGATCCAGGCGACCACCGCGGCAACCTCGTCCGGCCGCGCCATCCGGCCCGCCGGGATCTGCTTCAGGTACTGCGCCTTGAGGTCATCGGAGAGCACGGCGGTCATGTCGGTCTCGATGAAGCCGGGCGCGACCACGTTCGCGGTGATGTTCCGCGAGCCGATCTCCCGGGTAATCGACCGCGCCATGCCGAGCAGCCCGGCCTTGCTGGTCGCGTAGTTCACCTGGCCGGCGCCGCCCATCTGGCCGACGACCGACGAGATGAAGATCATCCGGCCCCACTTCGCGCGGAGCATCTTCGCGGTCGCACGCTTCGCGCAGCGCCAGGTGCCGGTCAGGTTCGTCTCGATCACCCGGCCGAACTGTTCCTCCGACATCCGCATCAACAGCGTGTCGTCGGTAATGCCGGCGTTCGCGACGAGCACTTCGACCGGGCCGAGCTCGGATTCGATCGTCGTGAACGCGGCGTCGACCGCGGCCGGATCGGTGATGTCGCAGGTCACCGCGAGTACGCCGTCCGGGACCGGACCGGATCCCCGGTACGTGATCGCGACCCGATCACCCTGCTGGACAAACGCCTGCGCGATCGCGAGGCCGATGCCCCGGTTACCTCCGGTGACCAGCACGGTACGTGGCACGGCTCTCCCTCTCAACGCGGTCTGCGATCTAGTGCAGGTTAGGCGTTACCGCGTGGTAGCCAAAAACTAGGGGAGGCGCGATGTCCAGAGCAGGCTCATCCCACCGGCTGCGAACGCGAACAGCAGCGCGATCCCGACGTACCACTGGGTGACCTCGGTCGGCACGGTCTTGTACCCGATCGACGATCCCATGTCTTGGTAGACCTGGCGCAGCGCGGGTAGCGACGCGGCCTCGTAATAATGCCCGCGCGTCGTCTCGGCGAGCTGCTGCAGCGACGCGCGGTCAACCGGTACGCGTTGCTCCTCGCCACCGATCGTCACGGTGCCGTCGTCGGTGCCGAACGCGATCGTGGACACCGGTACGTTGACCGCCTGCGACGCGGCAGCGGCCTCTTCGATCGGCCGTCCGGCCGTCCGGTACCCATCCGACAGCAGTACGATCCGCGCCGGTGGCGGTCCGGCCGCGCCGTCCGCGGGGACCGACTGGATCGCGGCGAGACACGTATAGACCGCCTCACCGGTCGCGGTCGCTTCGGCCAGTTGCAGGCCGTCGATGGCCGCGACCACCGCGTCCCGATCCTTGGTCGGCGACACCAGCACGTTCGCGGTCTTGGCAAACGACACCAGACCCACGTTGTACGACACCGGAAGCGTCTTCACGAACTCCTTGGCGGCCACCTGAGCGGCCTGGATCCGGCTCGGCGCGACGTCGGTCGACTCCATCGACAGCGACACGTCGATCGCGATCATGACGGTCGCCCGCTGCAGCGGCTGCTTCGTGTCGATCGACGGCCGGGCCATCGCGGACGCGAGCGCGAGCAACGTCAGCAGGAACGCGGCCGCCGCGACGTGCCGGCGGTACCCAAGCCCTTTCGGTGCGATCGTCTTGAGCAGGTCCACGTTCGTGAACCGGACCGCGTACGCCCGGCGGTGCAGCGTGCGCCACACGTACGCGCCGGCGATCGCGAGGACGGGCAGCACTGCCAGCAGCCACCACGGCTGCAGGAAGCGGATCATCGCGTGGTCCCCCTCGTCCGAGCATGTCGTTGTGCCGCGACGAATCGTACGATGTCGAACAGCCAGTCCGAGTCCGTACGCAGACGAAGATGGGAGGCGCCGGCACCTCGGATCGCCGACGCTATCGCACTCCGCTGTGCGGCCGCGGCGTCCGCGTACCGACGGCGCAGCTTGGCGTCCGACGTCTGGACCTCGTGGATCGCGCCGGTCTCCGGGTCGACGAACTCCATCACGCCGCTGTCGGTCATCTCGACTTCACGCGGATCGAGAATCTCGACGGCCAGCAAATCATGGCGTACGCCCAGCTTCCGCATCGGCTGCGACCACTGTTCCGGCGGAACCATGAAGTCCGAGATGACCACGGCCATGCCGCGCCTGCGTGGCGGCCGGTTCAGCGCGTCGATCAAGGCACCGAGGTCGGAGCGGCCATCGTGCGAAGGCGTCGATGCGATCGCCCGCAGCAGGCCTTGAGACTCCTTGCGACCCGGCCGGGCCGGCATCCGGCGCAGTTCCGATCCGGTTCCGACGATCGCGCCGATCCGGTTGCCACCGCGCGTCGTCAAGTACGCCATCGCCGCCGACGCCGCGATCGCCAGATCCCGTTTCGTCGACCGGGCGGTGCCGAAGTCCAGACTCGCCGACAGGTCCACCGCGAGCCACGTCTCGAGTTCCCGGTCGGCCACCGTCTGCCGTACGTGCGGGATCGTGGTCCGCGCGGTCACCGGCCAGTCCATCAGGCGGACATCGTCGCCGGCCCGATATTCACGCGACTCCCCCGGCTCGGTACCCGGGCCGGTCAGCAACCCGATGTAGTCGCCCTGGAGCAGCCCGTCGAGCCGGCGAGTGATCATCACCTGGAGCTTCGACAGCGCGGGTTCCGACCTCGCCGCATCGATCAGCGGCTGAGACCCTGGCACGGCGCTGACCGGCTGCGATGCCCGCGACGACGGCAGCGTCACCGCCGCCTCACCAAGGGCGTCACCGTGGCTGTCACCTTGGTCCCGGCCAGACGCCTGCGACGGCCGGGTTGCGTCCGTTCATCGGCGGCGCGGGCGGCGTGGCGTTCTGGCGAGCGGACACGGTCGGCATCGGTACGGTGGCGAGCACCCGCTCGACGATCCGGTCGGCCGAGATGTCGTCGGCCAGCGCGTCGTACGACAGGACGAGTCGGTGTCGCAGGATGTCCGGTGCGATGTCGAGCAAGTCCTGGGGCAGCGCATAGTCGCGTCCGCGCAACAGCGCGAGCGCCCGGGTCGCGCGGACGATGCCGAGCGAGGCACGTGGGCTCGCGCCGTACTGAATCAGGCGGGCCACGTCGGGCATGCCGAAGTCGGCCGGCTGGCGAGTCGCGAGCACGAGCCGGACGGCGTAGTCGACCAGCGCGTTGTGGACGAACACTTCGTCGGCCTTGCGCTGCAGCGCGATCAGCTCTTCGGTGGTGAGGATCGCGTTCGCGACCGGCGGCGTGACGCCCATCCGGTAGACGATCTCGCGCTCCTCGGCGTCGGTCGGGTACCCGACGACGATCTTCAACAGGAATCGGTCACGCTGGGCTTCCGGAAGCGGGTACACACCTTCCTGTTCGATCGGGTTCTGCGTCGCCATCACGAGGAACGGGTTCGGGACCGTGTGGGTCTTGCCGCCGATCGAGACGTGCCGCTCGGCCATCACCTCGAGCAGCGCCGACTGCACCTTCGCGGGAGCCCGGTTGATCTCGTCGGCCAGGAGGAAGTTGACGAAGATCGGACCGAGTTCGATGTCGAACGCCTCGCTCGACTGGCGGTAGATCCGGGTACCGACGATGTCGGCCGGGACCAGGTCCGGCGTGAACTGGATCCGGGAGAACGACCCCCCGGTCACCCGAGCCAGCGTCTCGACCGCGAGCGTCTTCGCCACGCCCGGTACACCTTCGATCAGGCAATGGCCGCGCGCGAGCAACGCGACGAACATTCGCTCGATCATCCGATCCTGACCGACGATCACGCGCTTCACCTCGAACATCGCGCGCTCGAGCACGGTCGCATCCTGGGCCGGCGTGCTACTCGTCGGTGCCGGTGCCGGATTCGGACCCGTTTCGGCGAACCCGGGCGTCGTCGGATCAGTCACACCTAGCCTCCAGCATTTTTCCGCAGCGGGTACCGCCATCACGAAACGATTGCACCAAGCGTCCCACGATCCACCCGCGGATGGCGGGCAGACCGCCGACTCACAGGTTGCCTCCAGCCACAACTGTCGGATAGCCGAGGGTCGGCCGTCGCAACTACCGCCGCCACTTTCGTAAAAACGCAGGTCACAGCCGAAAGGACGGGATCCGGGCGAGAAAGAACGTTAACCCCGGATTAATTTGCGGCATCAAGGGCTGGACAGATCGGGGAGTGCCGCGGCTATGATTCCTGCAATCGCCGAGCGGCTTCCCCCGTGGTCGCTCGGCGATCTTTCTGTCTCCGCCCGCCGGTCATAGACTCGGACTCATGACCGACGGCCCGGAAGACATCACTTGCTCGGCCAAGGGCTGCCGCCGTCCGGCCACGTACACCCTGATCTGGAACAACCCCAAGCTGCACACGGCCGATCGCCGCAAAATCTGGGTGGCCTGCGACGAGCATCGCGCTTCTCTGGCCGACTTCCTCGACCGGCGCGGGTTCCTGCGCGAGGTCGAGCCGCTCGCCGCCTAGAGTGACTGCTCTTCGGCGACCTGCACACTCGGCGAAACCGGGGCCGCATCGGTGACGCGATTGCCGCGGCGCCCGCGCCACCAGCGCTCGGCCAGACCGACACCGACCAACGTGATCACCACGTACGCCCAACCCACGAGCACGTCGATGACGTAGTGCTCGCCGGAGTAGACCAGCGCGAACGTCATCGCCAGCGGGTAACAGAACATCAGTGGCCACCAGCGCTTGCGGACCACCGGCAGGAAGAACGCGATCACGAGGAGCGCGTACGCGCTGTGCATCGACGGCATCGCGGCGACCGGATTGGCTTCCTGGACCTGCGCGGCGTTCAGCAGGCTGCCGGCGTGGTGGAGGCCGAGCGCGTCCCAGCCGCGGGTGGACAACCGGACCGCCGACCACCACAGGCCGTCCGGACCCTGCTGGAGAGGTCCGGTCAGCTGGCCGTTTTCGGACGCGTACCACGGCGGGGCGGCCGGATAGACGAAGTACGTCGCGAGGATCAGGGCGGTCAGTACGAACCAGCGCCGCACCCAGGACAGCCACCGGTCGCGATTACGCATCCACAGCACGGCCGCGACGATCAACGTCATCACGAAGTGTGAGAAGTACACGAAGCTGGCGAGGATCTCGTACCAGTGCACGTGTTGCGGGTCGTACAGGTGATCCTGCAGCCAGACCGTCGGAGTCACTCCGCCGGTGGCCCAGCCGAACATCCAGGTGTCCGCGTGGATCATCTCGGTCACGTGCGGCGTCACCGAGGTGGCCCAGCCGCGCGAGATGTTGTAGACGACCAGCAGAATGATGACGACCGCCCAGTCGCGTACGAACAGCAGATGCGATCGCCACGGCCGAGCGTTGTTCCAGGCGATTGTGGCAGCCCAGATCCAGATGAACGCCTCGACCGGATCGGTCGGGATGCCGATCGTGAGCCAGCCGATCGCGAACAGGACGCCCCAGATCGACATGCCGATCACGCGCCGCCGACGCGACGTGGTGAGGACAACCTCGTTCGTCGTTATCGAGTCCTCCACCGCGTTCGCTGCCGTCCCGTCCACGGTTGCCGGGCCGTCGTCTACTGCGGACGGCACGTCGCCGGTCTGGGGTGTGGTCGCGCGGGCGACATCAGTGGAGGTCATGATTCGCTCCACATTACCGGGCGACGAGATGTCGCACACCGCGCTGACCTGCTGGCGTGGCCGACAAGACAACGGCAGATTACGGATTTGGAAGGCGCAAATTCATCTGTCGGTCACTGTACGGCAGGTCAACGCGACCGGAACGTCATAGGTCACAACATGCTGTGAGTCGCCGCAGTGAGTCGCGGATCACGTCGTGATCTCAGGACCAACTAAGCTCCAAGCCATGGAATTGCAGCTGGGATTGTCGGCCCGGGTGGAGTTGACGGTCACCGATGCGGATACCGCGCAGGCGCTCGGATCCGGCGACGTCCCGGTTCTGGGTACGCCCCGGCTGGTCGCGCTAGCCGAAGCGGCCACGGTCGCGGCGACCGCGGCACATCTCGAACCAGGGCGTACGACCGTTGGCACCCGCGTCGAACTCGATCATCAGGCCGCCACCGCGGTCGGTCGGCGGGTCACCGTTCTGGCCGTGCTCGCGAACATCGACGGGCGCACGCTCGGCTTCGATATCGTGGCTCGGGAAGGCAGTGCACAGGTCGCGGAGGGCCGGGTGGAACGCGTGATCGTCGACCGGCAGCGATTCGTGGAGCGCGCCTTGGGGACTACCGCGTGATCCACTTCGAGAGCATCGCCGACGGCGTCTACCTGGCCCGGACTCAGCCGCTGGACGTCAGCGTCTCGTTGGTGATCGGCGACGAAACCGCGCTCGTGATCGACACGCTCTCCACCGCGTACCAAGCATCAGAACTCGTCGCGGCGATCCGCGCCGTCACATCGCTCCCCCTGACCATCGTCAACACCCACAGCCACTTCGACCACACGTTCGGCAACGCGGTGGTCGCGGCCGGGGGTCGGCCGATCTGGGCGCACGAGAACGCGATCACCGCGCTAGACGCGTCCGGCCCACAATGGCAGCAGGAGTGGGCGAACACATTCCGCGAACGCGATCCGCAGTTCGCCGCCGGGCTCGCCGATACCAAGATCCAGAACGCCACCCATCCGGTACACCCACCTCAGCGCCTCGATCTCGGCGGCCGTACCGTCACGATCGATCATCACGGGCGGGGGCACACCGATGGCGACCTGGTCGTCCGAGTCGACGACGCCGACGTGCTGTTCGTCGGTGACCTGATCGAGCAGAGCGGGCCGCCCGCGTTCGGCGAGGACTCGTACCCCCTGGAGTGGCCGGAGGCCGTCGCCGCCCTGCTGCACTCACCGGCCCGGGTGATAGTGCCCGGCCACGGAACGCCGGTCGACATCGACTTCGTAGCGGCGGCGCACGCACAGCTATCCGAGTTCGCTTGGCTGATCCGTCATGGTCACCGCGACGGAGGTACGCCCGACGAGGTAGCCGCACGAGCGCCATGGCCGGCCGACGCATGCCGAATAGGCGTTTTGCGCGGTTTCGCGGCGTTGGACCAGCCGTCTTAGACCATCGACCGCCAAGATCGTGAAGAGATCATGGAATAACGCCCGGGTTCGCTTCAGGATCATGCGGGGCGCCGCCGGAGCAACGCTCTGACCAGCATGCCTTCTCGGGCCAGTGGATCACCGATGAGAGCCGGAAAGATATCTGCGCCATAGCACCACTTTGTCTTCCGCATCCGTCGGAAGATCCACTCGACCGAATTGGCCCCCACAAAGTGCCGGGTCAGAGAGTTGCTCCGGCGGCGTACCGCATGATCCTGAAGAGAACGCGGGGTGAAAACCCTCAACTCTTCACGATCACCGCCATTTTCGGATCGGTGGATCTTGAACGGCCAACGCGGCACCCTTATCGATCACCCTTCGCAGCGACGAACCTCCTCGTCGATGCCACGATTTTGACCTTGCACCACACCCACCACACATGCCTCAAGCTGGGCAAACGTTGGTTTGACGATGACCAATTCGGTCGGCACACTCGATTTCTACCGCCGACACACGAGGGTGACGCGGTGGTCATCCGGAGGTGTCCCGTGGGCGGTTCTTCGCATCGACATGGTCGACGTCGCATCAGACCAACGTTCGCCACGATCGTGATCGGCGCCGTCACCGCGCTCGGCTTGACGATCGGGACGGTCGCGACGGCGAGCACGAAGCCGGCGGCCAAAACGGTCACCACGGTACGAGAGACCAACGTAATGACGCACGGCATCGACATATCCAGCTGGCAGAGCGCAGATATCGGCTGGGACGATGTGGCGTCCGGTGCGTCGTTCGTGTACGTCAAAGCGACCGAGGGCCTCGGATTCACCAGCAAGACGTTTGCCCCGCAGTACTACGGCGCGAAGGCGGCCGGCCTGTACGCCGGGTCGTACGCGTTCGGGCGCCCGGACGACGGCGAACCGGAAGCACAGGCGGACTACTTCATCGACCACTCCGGCCTCGTGACCGGCGGCGCGACCGATACCAAGACGCTGCCGCCGATGCTCGATATCGAATGGCCGTACGCGCACAAGGGCCACCTGGTCGCGGCGTACCCGTGTTATGGGCTGTCGCAGAGCGAGATGGTCGCTTGGATCAAGGGATTCGTCGACGAGGTCCGGCTGCGGACCGGCAGCGTGACCACGATCTACACGGCGGCCGGTTGGTGGAACACCTGCACCGGCGGCTCCGCCGCGTTCGCCGATGATCCGCTGTTCGTCGCGTCGTACAACAAGGGCGCGCCGCACTTGCCGCAGGGCTGGACACAGTGGACGATCTGGCAGTACACCGACAAGGGCAAACTGCCCGGCGACCAGAATCGGTTCCACGGCTCAACCGAGGATCTGGCCGCGCTCGCGATGCCGCAGACGCGTCCGTAAGTCATACGCCGCCGGTGAATGTCGCCGATGCCACTTGTCCTCCCGGCACCGGCGGCGTGATCGTGACGGACAACGCGTCCACCGATTCGGCCGGCACATCAAACGACTCGCACAACGTGACCGGCGTGGCCGAATCGACATGATCGGGTAACGACGTCCCGAGATCCGTACAGAGGAGCGTGGTCTCAGCGAGGTTGCCGCAGTCGATCGCGGCAGGCCGATGGTCGGCTCCGGTGGCGAGGGAGATGCCGCTCGCGGTACCGGCCATCAGGGATAACGGCACCGCGGATCCGTCCTGCGCAACACTGAGGCGGATATTCACCCGGACCAGCACGGTTCCGGGTGCACTCCCGGGCCGGCATACGCCTCGGTCATCACATGTCGCGGCATCGGCCGACGGCATCCGTTCAAAACCCGCCAGACGTACCACCAGTCCGTTCGCATATACCCCAGAAGCTGCCGCACCTGCATAAACCGGACCGGCCAACACGATCGCCGCCATCCCCGCCATCCCCGCCACGACCGCCCTCCCCAACTTCACCCACCCATTTTCCCGCCGATCATGGGGGTTCCGTCGTCATTTGACCTCGAATGACGCCAGATTGCCCATGATCGGTGGAAAGTGGGCGGGCGGGTCGCGATGAGATGTCGGACTGTGGCGGTAGGCTCACGCGCAGTATTGCGAAACCTGCTCAACCCGCTCACCGCCCGAACGGCACAAGCCGGGAGCCGCCATGGTCAGTTTGCCGAGCGATCCGAGCCGCGAAACATTCGAGTCGAAGGTCGCCGCGTACGTGTCTGCCGGGCTGACGATCGAGGACGCCCGCGATTCCGTTGCCACGCGACATGGATTCTCCGGTTGGGCGGCGGTCCGCGCGTACGCCGATGTGGTCCAGGTCTACCGCCGCGACAACGATCCGCACTTGACCACCGAGACGATTCCGGACGAGTTCTGCCGCTTGGCGTGCCTGACTTACGTCGATGATCCACCGGAACGCCGTGCGGCGGCGCGCGAGCTGCTGGGCGTACACCCGGAGTTGACCGGCGAGCACGTCTGGGCGGCCGCCGCAGCCGGCGACGTCGAGGCGTTGCGGCGCATTCTGGCGGACCAGCCGAAGATGGCGGATGCACCCGGCGGCCCGTACGGGTGGAAGCCACTCCTCTACCTCACGTACTCGCGGGTCAACAGCGCATCCGAGGCCGATACCGTGGCCGCCGCACGTCTTCTGCTCGCCGCCGGTGCCGATCCGAACGCAGGCTATCTGCTGGGTGGCCTGCAGACGCCGTTCACCGTGCTCACCGGCGTCTTCGGCGAAGGCGAACAAGGGCCGGGACGTTGCCCTCGGCACCCGTACGAGCGAGCGCTCGCCGAAGTGCTACTGACCAGCGGCGCCGACCCGAACGACGGTCAGACCCTCTACAACCGAATGTTCCGGCCGGACAACAGTCATCTTGAGCTGCTGTTCGCGCACGGGCTCGGCGGCGCGCAGCTCGGACCGTGGCCCGGGCGCCTCGGCGAAGCCGCCGATACCCCCAGGCAGATGATCGACAATCAGTTGAATTGGGCGGTGGCCCACGGGTACGCGAGCCGGGTCGCCATGCTTCTCGATCGCGGCGCGAACCCGGAACACCTCACGAAAGACAGCCGGCGTGTGGTGGAGGTCGCCGCCGCGAACGGCGACCGTGTCAGCGCCGGCTTGCTGATCGAAGCGGGCGCCGAACCGCCGGTACTGAACGCGCTGGAGACGTTGATCGCGGACTGTCTGGCCAACGACGCCGAAGCGGTCGCGCACGCCCGGGACACCGATCCGCAACTCCTCGCCATCGCCCGCGCGACCCAACCGTGCCTCGTGGCGCGAGCGGTCGACGCTGGGCGGCGGGATGCCATCGGGCTCCTCGTGTGGCTCGGCTTCGACGTCAACGCGCGGCGTGATGGCGAGACGGCGCTGCACCGGTGCGCGTGGAACGGCGATATCCCGATGGCGAGGATGCTGCTCGATGAGGGCGCCGATCCGAACCTCGCGGACGATCAGTTCGACGCGACGCCGCTCGACTGGGCCGAGCACAGCTGCCAGACAGAGTTCATCGAGTTCATCGAGCCCCTGACGAAACGGCCCTAATACAAGCTGACCGGGATCGACTTCTCGATGAAGACGCCGTACCAAATGCAGAACACGAGCGCGGTCCAGATCTTGCGGGAATGGTCGTGCTCACCGTCCTTGTGTTCCTGCAGCAACGCCCGGACGTACGCGAGGTCGATCAGCTTGTCCGCGCCGGACATCGTCAGGATGTCGTGCGCCCACTCGTACATTTCGGTCTTCAACCACACCCGGATCGGCACCGGGAAGCCGAGCGGCGCGCGATGCACGATGCCGGCCGGGACGATCCCGTCAAGCGCTCTGCGCAACGCGTGCTTCGTCTCGTCCGAGCGCGCCGGGAGCTTCTCCTCCACCGGCAGCCGCGCCGCGATGTCGAACACCGCCCGGTCGAGGTACGGCGTACGGAGTTGCAGCGAGTGCGCCATTGACATTCGGTCGGTCTTCACCAAAATGTCGCCGCGCAGCCACGTGAACAGGTCGATGTACTGCATCTTCGTCACGTCGTCGAGCGCCGCCGCTTCCGCGTAAATCGGCGCGGTCACGTCGGTGTAGTGCACGTTTTCGTCGTAGAACCGCATCAACAGGCGCTTCTCGCGCTCACGGAAGATCCGGGCGTTGCCGTAGTAGCGGGTCTCGATCGGCGTCGTACCGCGTTCGATGAAGCTCTTGCCCTTGACACCTTGCGGCATGCGGCGCGCGACTTTGCGCAGGCCGCGCTGGACACCGTCGGGCAGCGCCGCGACGCCGGACAGCGACAGTGGTTCACGATAGATCCGGTTGCCGCCGAAGATCTCGTCCGCGCCGTCGCCGGAAAGCACGACCGTCACGTGCTCGGCCGCTTTCTTCGCGAGGAAGTACAGCGGGACGAGGGACGGATCTGCGACCGGGTCGTCCAGGTGCCAGATGATCTTCGGGAGCGCGTCCATCATCTCGGCCGCCGTGACCCGCGTCGTGATCGAGCGGACGCCGAGGTAGTGCGCGGTCGATTCGGCGATGTCAATCTCGGAGTAGCCCTCGACGTCGAAGCCGACGGTGAACGTCTTCAGATCGGGCCGCGCCTCGCGGGCGAAGGCCACAATTCCGGTCGAATCGATGCCGCTGGACAGGAACGCTCCGACCGGCACGTGCGCCCGCATGTGGATCCGGACGCTCTCGCGGAGCGTCTCGCGGATCTCCTGGTACAGCCGCTCGGGATCGTCGACCGGCGTCGGACGGAAGGCCGGTTGGTGGTAGCGCCGGGTCGCGAACACGCCGCCGGGCAGGAACGAGAATGACTCCCCGGCACGGACGCGACCGATGCCGCGATGCATCGTGCCGCTCTCCGGCACGTACTGATATGTCAGGTAATGCGACAAATTCGTCGAGTCGACGTCGTCGGCGAGAGGCAGGAACGGAAGCAGTGCCTTCTGCTCACTCGCCAAGTACAGGCCGTCGCCGGTGACGAGATAGAACAACGGCTTTATCCCGTACGGGTCGCGGGCGCCCCAGACCGAGTGCCGCATGGTGTCCACGATGACCACGGCAAACATTCCGCGGAACTTGGTGATCGCCTGTTCGCCCCAGTAGTGGTACGCCGCGGCCAGCACCTCGGTGTCGCCTTCGGTAACGAAGGGCGCGTCGAACTCCTGGATCAGTTCGGCGCGCAGCTCTTCGAAGTTGTGAATCTCGCCGTCGAAAATGACGACATATCGACCGGCTGCACCGTACCGCCCGGTGTCGTGACCCGGCGGAGGGTACGACATCGGCTGCCGGCCACGGGTGATGTCAAGGGTCGACAAGCGTTTGAAGCCGAGGAAGATCGAATCGGAAACGTCCGAAATGTTGGTCTCATTCGGCCCACGGTGATGGAGTGACTCGAGCGCCTTGGTGAGCGCGTCGCGGCGCTCGCTCAGCAGGGCTCGGCCACCCACAAAGGCGAGCAGTCCGGACACGTCAGCCATCTTTTCACGAGGTACCGTCAAAGCTTTGGCGGGTAAGGCAGCTTTGGCGGGTACGGCATATCTTCCCATCTTTGCGGTCACCGAACCGCATGCGTTTTCCACTGCAAGGAGGCAGTCGTGACCGACGACACAACGAAATCGGGACAAGCCGAAACGGCGGCACAGGCGGAGGCAACCCCGAAGCCCGACAAGCCGGGCACCCGCCCGTACGATCCGGGATTCCCGGAGGCGTTCCTCAACTTCATGCGCGAGTCCTGGGCGGACACCACGCTCGACGTGTCGCCGGTCACCGGCGCTCCGAACTTCGCCGCTCGCCGCGCTGCGGTATCGGCCGCGTACCCGGGGTACACGCTGGTCATTCCGACCGGCCGGGAAAAGACACGCAACAACGACTGCACGTACCCGTTCCGGCCGGGCTCGGACTTCTTCTACCTGACCGGCGAACACGATCCGGATGCCGTGCTGGTCATGCACGCGACCGGCACCAGCGGTCACGACGCCACGCTCTACATCCGGCCCCGGTCGCCACGGGACACCGACGAGTTCTTCCGCGACGCCGCGTACGGCGAGTTGTGGATCGGCCGTCGCCACACGCTCGCCGAGAAGTCCGCCGAGCTCGGGATCGCCACGGCGCACCTGAACACGCTGGAAGCCGCGCTCGGCGACTGCGCACCCGGCCGTACCCGTACCCTTCGCGGATTTGATCCTCAGGTCGATGCCGCGATCAACGTGTTCGGTGACGGGGCCGCGGACCGCGAGCTGGCGACCACGTTGTCCGAGCTTCGCCTGGTCAAGGACGAGTGGGAGATCGCGCAGCTACAGGACGCGATCGATGCGACCGTCCGAGGCTTCGAGGACGTCGCCCGGATCATCCCGGCCGACCGACCGGTGTCCGAGCGTCTGATCGAAGGCGTGTTCGGGCTGCGTGCACGGTTCGACGGCAACGCGCTCGGCTACAGCTCGATCGTCGGCGCGGGCGCGCACGCGACCACGCTGCACTGGGTCGCGAACACCGGCGCCACGAAGCCGGGCGAGCTGCTGCTGATGGACATGGGTGTGGAGAACAACAACCTCTACACCGCCGACGTGACCCGGACGATCCCGGTCAGCGGCCAGTTCTCCGCGATCCAGCGCGAGGTATACGACATCGTCTACGCGTCGCAGCAGGCCGGCATCGATCTGATCAAGCCCGGCGTGGAGTACCAGGAAATCTCCGAGACCTGCAACCGCATCCTGGCCGAGGGCCTGCGCGACCTCGGTCTGCTGCCGGTCAGCGTGGACGAGGCGATGGACAAGGAATCCCGCGTCTTCCGCCGCTGGTCGCTGCACGGCTTCGGGCACATGCTCGGCATCGACGTGCACGATTGCAATAACGCGCGAGCCGAGACATACCACAAGGGTCCGGTGAACGAAGGCTACGTGCTGACCGTCGAGCCCGGCCTGTACTTCCAGATGGAAGACGAACTGGTGCCGGCCGAACTCCGTGGCATCGGCATCCGGATCGAAGACGACATCCTGGTCACCGCGTCCGGCGCTCGGAACCTTTCGGACGGCCTCCCCCGTCGCCCAGCCGACGTGGAAACGTGGCTGGCCGCCCAACGTGCGGAGGGCCCGCGCCTCCCCGCCTAAACCTCGAGTTGATCCTGGAGTTGGTTGACGCGTCGACGGCGTGTCGTGCTTGCAACTCCAGGATCAACTTCTTGCTTGTCGGATCGGTGACACTCACTGTCCGACTTCAACGACGTCACGGCACGATCGGGCCCAGGTACGCGAGACCGCGTACCTGGGCTCAACGCTGCGAGGGCCCTGTCCATCGATGATCGGTGTGTGCTGATGTCCGGAGGATTGATCGGCGGGATTGTCGCCGGGGTCGTGTGCCTCGTGCTGGTGGTAATCCTGGCGTGGGCGCTGTCGACCTATAACAAGCTCGTCCGCCAACGTAACCAGGTCAACGCATCGTGGGCGCAGATCGATGTGCAGCTCAAGCGTCGCAGCGACCTGATCCCGAACCTGGTCGAGACGGTGAAGGGATACGCCGCGCACGAGCGAGGCACGCTCGACGCGGTCGTGGCCGCGCGCAATACGGCGGTCTCGGCGGCGGCCGCCGGTGCACCCGCCGCTGCGCGCGCCGACGCCGAAAACGCGCTAACCGCCACGCTCGGACGGCTGTTCGCGCTGGCCGAGGCGTACCCGGATCTCAAGGCGAACCAGAATTTCCTGTCTCTGCAGGGCGAACTGGCAACGACCGAAGACAAGATCGCGTACGCGCGGCAGTTCTTCAACAGCGCGGTGCAGTCGTTCAACACCAGCGTGGAAACCGTGCCGACGAACCTCATCGCGGGGATCGGCGGATTCAAGCCCAAGGTGCTGTTCGAAGCCGAGGCCGGCGAGCGCGGCCCGGTGCAGGTGCGGTTCTAGATCCGTGCTGGCTTCATCGGCTCAACTCGACATCGGGGCGCACGTCGTCTCGATCGCGCTGGTCGCGGGCGCGCTCGCGGCATGGTTCGGCATCTACGCCCTGGCGTTGCTGGCCACGCGTCCAGGCCTGCCGGACGCGGCACCGGCCACCGAGGATCTCGGCCCGGAACCGCCGGCCATTGTCAGCCTCGTGGTCAACCGATGGGAGATCACCGAGGATGCGGCCGAGTCGACACTGCTCGACCTCGCCGCCCGGCACATCCTCGAACTCCGGCAGCCTGGCAACGATCCGATGCAGACGACCGTCCACATCAGGCAGCCGAACCCGACCGGACTGTCCCGCTACGAGCAGCGCGTGTTCGATCGCGTCTCGTCGGTGGCGGTAGGCGGCGTCGTACCGCTGCCGGCCCTGACGTTTCGCGACAAGGATGCGGCGGCCGCGTGGGCGAAGCGCCTGACCGCCGACGTGATCGCGGAGGCACGGATCCACGGGTTGTCCCGGCGACGCCTGGGCACCGGGCTGGTCAGCGCGCTCGTCTTTCTCGGCGGCGCGGCCGCGCTCGGAGTTGCGGTCGGCGTGATCATCTGGCTCAACCAGACGCACGCCCACAAAACCATCGAACCGGCATTCTGGACCGGAGTCGTCACGTGGTTCGTGCTGGCCGGCATCGCGTCACGTTCGCACGGCGAACGCGACACGCAGGCCGGGCGCGAGGTGGCGTCGCGGTGGCTGGGCGTACGCGCATGGCTCCGCGGGCACGACGCGTTCGGCGATCTGCCGCCGGCCGCCGTCGCGGTCTGGGATCGGTACCTGAGCTACGGCGCGGCGGTCGGCGCTACCCGTGTCTCGAGTGCGGTCATCGACCTCGGTATGGGCAACCGGCGCAACGTCTGGTCGTCGTACCAGCCGTCCGGTGAACCGAGCTGGCACCGCGTCCGCGTGCACTACCCGAGATTCTCGCGACGCTACGGCAAGACGGCGCCGAAGCTGCTGCTCAAGGCCGCAATCCTGGGCGTGATCGGGTACGGGTTCGTCCGCTACTGGTACTCGCTGATCGACACCGCGTTTGAGGCACCGTCGATCGAGCACAGCGCGGCCGCTTCCTACCTGACGCTGATCAAGTCGATCGGCGTGTTACTCGGCGTGGTAGCGCTTACGAATCTTGCGTACGTCGTCGTGCGTACCGTCCTCGACCTCGCCACCCCGGTGACGATCACCGGCGAGGTGGTGTGGACGGAGAGCTGGCGCTCCATCGGGACCGAGAAGAGGCCACAAGTCATCGACTATCTCGCGGTCGACGATGGTGGCTCCGATCAGACGAAGGCCTGGGCGTATCCGCACGGCGTCGGCCCGTACCTGTACGCGGGAGACATCGTGGAGTTCACGGTCCGTCGATGGTCGCGGCGCGTCACCGCGCTCACGCGTACGCAGAGCCGGAGCTTTTCGCGTACGTCCATCCTGGATATCGGAGCGGCGTCGGAGAACACCGAGCAGATGATCGCGAGCGCGATGGGCATCCCGTCCCAGCGGCCGATCCTCGGTACGCCGATCAGCGACCACACTCCGCTTGTCACGATCGATGAGGTCGGTGCCGTGCTCGGACGACCGGTGAAGATCTCCGGCCAACTGCCGACCGGCGTGATCTCGACGATCGTATTCAAAGGCACGGACGGTTCACCGGCGTTGACCGTCACGCGTACCGGCGGGATGGTGGCTCGGATGGCAATGCGCGGACGGCGATCGGCCCAGGAAATCGCCGGTATCGGCGACGAGGCGCGCGGTGGGCCCGGGTGGCTCGCCGTACGGCGGGGTGATCAGGTCGTGATGCTGCATTTGGATGGCTCGGCCGCGCAGTCGGTTCCACCGACGGCGTTGATGGGACTGGCGCACACCGCGGCGTCACGCCTCCCCTCCGTCCCGGTGCCCTGACCCGACCGAGTGACCTCCCTGTCGCATCGGCGACAGTCGCTATTCATCTTTTCCAGAAAACCTCAACGATGCTGCAAGTCAGGCTTGTGCTGGTCGCACTGTGTACTGTCAGGGAAGGAGATGAGGGAGTTGACCATGACCGCCGAGACGACGAATCCAGGGCGCCTGATGCCGCCCACGATCACGCTCGCCGACGTCGCTGCCATGGCCGAGGCGGACGAGCACCACAGCTATGAACTCACGCCGGAAGGAACTCTCCTCATCATGACGCCACCGTCGGTGGAGCACCAGAAGATCGTCTCGCGACTCATGCTCTGGTTCGGGCAACATGGCTTCAGCGCCGATCAAGTCATTCCAGAGATTGGTGTATTCACCGGCGGTGGTCGTCAGCCCGATCTGACGATCTGGGCCGACGACGAAGCGGCGCAACCGGTTGAGTCGAGTTATTGCGGCACCGATGGTCTTCTGCTCGCGATCGAAGTGGTCGCGCCTTCGTCCGAAGTGGATGACAAAGTGCGCAAGCGCTCCGAGTACGCACGCGCCGGCATCGCGCGCTACTGGATCATCGAGCAGGACAAGCCACAAACCGTCTTGATGTTGCGGCTCAACGACCGTGGTTCGTACGAACCAGTACTTCCGTCGCCACAACCACTGCGCTGGTTGCTGACCACAGATCCTTCGACCTACCTGAGCTAGCTCGGACTGGGGCGCCTCGCCCATCGTGAAGGGCTCGTGTGTCTCTCCATGATCTTTTTTCGCGTCCGCATTTCCGCTGGTCAGAGCGGTGAGTCGTCGGGGCTCCGCCGAACCCTCGTCGAAGCGGAAGGATAACTGCGCTCTAGCACCGCCAAGTCTTCCGGATCATGAAATGCCGCCGACGTGGTAACGAGCGGCGCCAACAAATACCAGGTCAGAGCGTTGACTCCGGCTAGCCAATGGTGATCGTGAAGCGTAAACGGCGTTGATCCCGCAAACCCTTCCGCATAACGGCCGCCCACCGCAACGTCCGACCAAGATCGGAGATCTTGGAACAATAACTCGAAGCTGGATACCCAGACCTTGGCTGGAATGGAAGCCGAAGCCGCGATCTTGGAACGAATGGAAGCTGAATGCCGTGATCTTGTGACTATGCCGACTCTGGGGTTCCAGAATTGCCGATCTTCCAGTGGGCCGGCCGCGTCAGGTACGGCGGCAGCGTCGTCCGGTCGTCGCCAACGGCCGCGTTGACCTGTGGCTGCGTCAGGAAGATCGCATCGGCGAGACGAGCGCCAGACAAGCGAGCGCCCCGGAAATCCGCGCCGATCACGTCGGCCCAATCGAGATCAACCCCACGAAGATCAGCACCAATGAGGTACGCCCCGCGCAAGTTCGCCCCTCGTAGATCAAGCTTCCGCAGGTCCTTGCCCATCAGATCGGCACCGCGTAACTCCATCAGCGGCCCACGCTTCGACGACGATCGGTCCCGCCTAGACGTCCGCGACTCGCTCGTCACAGCAGATCCGACCACGCCGGAAGACGGGTACGCGGCTGCGCGTACCACCTGGCTTGTGGAAAGCAGTAACGCATTGACCTCGGACCAGTGCGCGGCCAGGTCCAGCGTGCCCAACGACGAAGCCGTGCCCTCGGTCATGGCCACCGTCGCGCCGAGCGCCGCTTGCAAGGAAGGCGTGGGGCGCAACGAAATCGCGCAGGACAGGTACCAGAGGAGTTCATGCAGCTCGCGCATGACGGTAAATGCCTCGAACATGGGCCCGGAGGTCGAGCCCGATCCCCCGAACGTCACCTGTACGACTTTTTGACCAGCACCGAAGCAGTCGAACACGGTACATCCGGGGAAACCACGGTCGCGCAATGAAGCATGAATGCCGCAGCTGAAGTCGGAGGACAGGTGTGGGCAAGCCTGACCGGCCGGCTTTGTGATGGCGAAGTCGGACGACTTCGTGAAGGCGGGCGCCACGCAGCACAGGCCGACACACTTGGCGCAGTCGGCGCGGAGCGAAGATCGCAAATCGGCCATGTTTCGAAACTATATCCAGCCCTATGAGACGGGGTTGCGTGCCTAACAAGACGGACGTACGGTTTGGTTGACGAGAGATGCGCCCCTAGCTGCACCGGTCGATGATGGCTGCGAGAGACTGCAACGGGCGTTTACATGCGTGACACATATGAGGGAGAGCGACGTGGCCAGCCTCGACACCTTCGGTGCGAAGAGCGAGCTACGCGTCGGTGACGCGAGCTACGAGATTTACGAGATCAACAAGGTCGAGGGGCACGAGTCTCTCCCGTACAGTCTGAAAATCCTGCTGGAGAACCTTCTCCGCACCGAGGACGGCGCGAACATCACCGCCGAGCAGATCCGCGCACTCGGATCCTGGGATTCGCAGGCCGAGCCGAGCGTGGAAATCCAGTTCACGCCGGCGCGCGTACTGATGCAGGACTTCACCGGCGTGCCGTGCATCGTCGACCTCGCCACGATGCGCGAGGCCATCAAGGACCTGGGCGGCGACCCGGCCAAGGTGAACCCGCTGGCCCCGGCCGAACTGGTCATCGACCACTCGGTCATCGCCGACATCTTCGGCCGCGAGGACGCGTTCGAGCGCAACGTCGAATTCGAGTACGGGCGGAACAAGGAGCGCTACCAGTTCCTGCGCTGGGGTCAGACCGCGTTCAACGAGTTCAAGGTCGTCCCGCCGGGCACGGGCATCGTGCACCAGGTGAACATCGAGCATCTCGCGCGCGTGATCATGCCCCGCGATGGTGTGGCCTACCCGGACACCGTGGTCGGCACCGACTCGCACACCACGATGGTCAATGGCCTCGGCGTACTCGGCTGGGGCGTGGGCGGCATCGAGGCCGAGGCGGCCATGCTCGGCCAGCCCGTCTCCATGCTGATCCCGCGCGTGGTCGGCTTCAAGCTGCTCGGCCAGCTTCCCGAAGGTGCGACCGCGACCGACCTGGTCCTCACGATCACGCAGCAGCTGCGCAAGCACGGCGTGGTCGGCAAGTTCGTCGAGTTCTACGGTGACGGCGTCACCGCAGTGCCGCTCGCGAACCGGGCCACGATCGGCAACATGAGCCCCGAGTTCGGCTCCACCTGCGCGATCTTCCCGATCGACGAGGAGACCGTCCGCTACCTCAAGCTGACCGGTCGCAGCGCGGAGCAGGTCGCACTGGTCGAGGCGTACGCGAAAGCTCAAGGTCTGTGGCACGACCCGGCGACCGAGCCGACGTACTCCGAATATCTGGAGCTTGATCTTTCGACCGTGGTGCCCAGCATCGCCGGTCCGAAGCGCCCGCAGGACCGGGTTTCGCTATCCGAGGCCAAGTCCGGATTCCGGAGCGTGCTGCCGGATTACGTCACGTCCGACGTCGTCGACGTGGAGAGCGAGGACAGCTTCCCGGCATCGGATTCGCCGTCGTCGAACGGTGGCTCGAACGGCCGGGCGCACAAGCCGACGCTGGTTACCGCTCCGGACGGAACGCAGTACGAACTGGATCACGGCGCCGTCGTGATCGCGTCCATCACGTCGTGTACGAACACGTCGAACCCGCAGGTCATGATCGGCGCCGCACTTCTCGCGAAGGCTGCGGTGGAGAAGGGCCTGACCAGCAAGCCGTGGGTCAAGACCACGCTCGCGCCAGGTTCCAAGGTAGTCATGGACTACTACGAGAAGGCGGGCCTCGTCCCCTACCTCGACAAGCTCGGATTCAACCTGGTCGGTTACGGCTGCACGACCTGTATCGGCAACTCCGGCCCGCTGCCGGACGAGGTCAGCGCCGCGGTCAACGAGGCCGATCTCGCCGTCGTGTCGGTGCTGTCCGGCAACCGCAACTTCGAAGGCCGGATCAACCCGGACATCAAGATGAACTACCTGGCGTCGCCGCCGCTGGTCGTCGCGTACGCGATCGCCGGCACAATGGACCTCGACCTGACCACCGAGCCGCTCGGCGTCGACCAGGACGGGCAGCCGGTCATGCTCGCCGACATCTGGCCGTCACCGCGTGACGTGCAAAACGTCATCGATGTCGCGGTGACCGCCGAGATGTTCGCTAAGGACTACGCCGACGTGTTCGCCGGTGACGACCGATGGAAGTCGCTGCCGACGCCGACTGGCAACGTGTTCGAGTGGGACGCGGACTCGACGTACGTGGCGAAGCCGCCGTACTTCGAAGGTATGCAGCCGCAGCCCGCCGCGGTTCGCGATATCGCCGGTGCTCGGGTGCTGGCGAAGCTCGGTGACTCGGTCACGACCGACCACATCTCGCCGGCCGGCAACATCAAGGCCGACTCCCCCGCCGGTAAATACCTGGCCGCGCACGGTGTCGACAAGAAGGAGTTCAACTCCTACGGCTCCCGGCGTGGCAACCACGAAGTGATGATCCGCGGTACGTTCGCGAACATCCGCCTCCGCAACCAGCTGCTGTCCGGTGTGGAGGGTGGCTTCACGCACGACTTCACCACCGACGCGCAGAACACGATCTTCGACGCCGCGCAGAACTACGCGGCCGCCGGTACGCCGCTGGTCATCCTGGCCGGCAAGGAGTACGGCTCGGGATCGTCGCGTGACTGGGCCGCGAAGGGCACGATGCTGCTGGGCGTACGGGCCGTCATCGCGGAGAGCTACGAGCGCATCCACCGGTCGAACCTGATCGGCATGGGCGTGCTGCCGCTGCAGTTCCCGGCCGGATCATCGGCCGCCGATCTGGGGCTGGACGGCACCGAGACGTTCACGATTACCGGCGTGGAAGAGCTCAACAACGGATCAACCCCGTCCACGGTACGGGTGACCGCCGGCGACGTCACGTTTGACGCGGTTGTCCGGATCGACACCCCGGGAGAGGCGGACTACTACCGTCACGGCGGCATCCTGCAGTACGTACTGCGGAAAATGCTGGAGAGCTGACGCTTTGAAGCGGGGGTGCCTCGGCGCCCCCGCTTCGCTGCTTCATCGGATGTTCGCTTCCATGATCAGCTCGCGAGCCAGGTCGTCGCCGCTCACGTCGAGACCTCGTGCGTTGAACCAGTTCGCCACGTTCGTCGCGTCCCGGATCAGGAACTCGCGCCCCTGCGGATTCGCGACCACGTCCACGATCTGCGGCAGATCGATGATGACCAGCCGCCCCTCGTGTACGAGGATGTTGTACGCCGACAGGTCGCCGTGCGCGTACCCGGCACGGGCCATCAGCGAGGCAGCGCTGACGAGTTGCTGCCACAGATCTGCGAGATCGGCGGTGTCCTCGCGGAGTGCGGCCAGTCGTGGTGCCGCGATCTGCGTAACCGGATCACCGATGAACTCTTCGAGCACTTCGAGTCCGAGAATCTGCACCGGGTACGGCACCGGCACGCCGAGCCGGTACATCGTGACCAACGCGTTGAACTCGGCACTCGACCACTGGTTCGCGATCATTTCGAGGCCGACGGTCGTACGCTTGGCCATTGCTCGGTTATCACGTGACTCTCGAACGCGACGGCCTTCCAGATATCCGGCGTCGCGCTGGAACATCCGGTTGTTGGAGCTGCGATAACGCTTCGCGGCCAGGATGCAGTGCCGGTCAGTACCCGGTACGCCGCGATCGATCAGGAAGACATCGGCTTCCTTGCCGGTCTTGAGGATGCCGAGTTCGGTGTCGACCGCGGCCAGTTCGGTGACGAGCCAGTCGGGATGCGGCTCCGGACCGCGTTGCAGCGGCTCGGACTGATCCCATGTGGACCAACGGTCGCCGCCTGCGAGCGCTTCCTGCTCCCAGGCCTCCAATACCGGCTCGGCCGGTGCGCCATGATGACCGGCGCGCTTGAGGAACGTTGGATCGTCGTCTTCGAAACGGCGGCGCTTCGCTACGCGCGCGCGGCCGTCCTCTTCAAAACTGCGCAAGATGGGGATTCCTTAGCTGGAGTAAACGATGAGGACGCGCAAAAACGGACCATTGCTCAGCCCTCCTTCGTTCTCAGCTCGGGTCTCTACCCAAGTAGTCCGCAGATCCTAACCAGTCGGGTCCGCACCCCGTCAAGCGATTTAATCCGCAACTTCACGGATGTTGCTGGGTTAGAGATCCGATAACACCGCAACATTCGTGAAGTTGCGGTGATCTTGGCAACAGGCGTCAGCGCAGCACCTGGGGCGCGTTGTCCAGCACCGCGGCGAGCGCCGCGATCGGCGTACTCGCGGAAACCGTCGGCGCAAACCGAGTCTCGGTCCACCGTCGGCCACGATGCAGCCACACGCTCGGCAGACCCATGCCGGCCGCACCGGCGATGTCCGCCTCCGGACTGTCGCCGATCATCCATGCGCCGCGAAGACCCATCCGAGCGCGATCCGCCGCGAGCTCGAAGATGCGGGCATCCGGTTTGCGTACCCCGGCTTCCTCGGAAATGACCCACTCTGCAACGTACTGATCGAGCCCGGTCATCCGGATTTTGGCTTCTTGCTGCCGGGTCGTCCCGTTCGTCACGATAACCGGAACCCAACCGGCGTTGCCGGCGATCTCGATCGCGCACGCTACCAAGGGATCCAGCCGACTGTGCGCCACCACGCCCGCATGCAGAGCCTCGACGATATCGACGACTGTGGCAGACAGTCCATAGCGGAGTCGGAGCGCGTCAGCGACCTCATAGCGCGACGTAAAACCGTCATTATCCGCTGCAATCAACCAATCCAGGTCGATCTCGGGCGCGCCGATATCGGCAAGGAGCGCTCTCGCAAACGCGCGGAACGCGGCTTCGCGGTCCAGCAGCGTGTTATCGAGATCGAGGAGCAACAACGGCACGCGCCGCACATTACGTGATGGAGAGCACCTTCGGCCAGTCTCTGCCTGATCAACCGCTCAGGCGGGCGACGGGTCAATGGTTTACCAAGCCGTACGTACGGATTGCATCCCCTGAGGAGACCTGGGATGATCGTATTGTGCCGCGAGTCAGCCCAGACCAGCTCGAAGCGCGACGCCAGCAGATCCTCAGCGGCGCTCGCGCCAGTTTCGCGCGGTACGGCTACGAGGGCGCGACGGTCCGTCTCCTGGAAAAGGAGACCGGTCTGTCCCGTGGAGCCATCTTCCACCATTTCCGGGACAAAGAGTCGCTCTTCATCGCGGTTGCCGAGGACGACGCCGCGGCGATGATCGCCACGGTGGCGAAACACGGCCTGGTTCAGGTGATGCGAGATCTGCTGCACCAGGACGGCGCCGATACGGCCGGATGGCTCGGCAGTCAACTTGAGGTCTCTCGACGACTGCGGACCGATGAAGACTTCGCCGGACGCTGGTCGGCGCCGTCGGACGCGCTCGGCCGGGCCACTCGCGAGCGCCTTCAACGGCAGCTCGACGCGGGGATCCTGCGCTCGGACGTGCCGATCGGCACACTGGCACAGTTCCTGGAGTTGGCGTACGACGGATTGGTCCTGCATCTCGCGATGGGCCGGCCAGCCGATGATCTAGAGCCAGTGCTCGACATGGTAGAGACTGCGGTCCGACGAGCAACTGCCACCCAAACGGGTGACTAGCAAGGGTTCCCTACTCGCCGATACCCGCCAGATCGCGCATCCGTCGAACCTGGGCCTCACGTTCGGCGAGCCGCTGCTCGTCGGCGGACCGGCCGGACACCCCGCGCAACAACGCCTTCGTCTCGACCACCGCATCTCGCGCGCCGGACAACAGCGCCGCGGTCAGGTCACCGACCGCACTACCAAGATCTTCCAGGGGTACGACCAGATTGGCGAGGCCGATCGCCCGGGCCTCGTCCGCGTCCACCCGACGGCCGGTGGCACAGATCTCGAGCGCGCGCGCGTATCCGACCAGTTCCACGAGTGGCTTCGTGCCGCCCAGGTCCGGGACCAGACCGAGCTTGATCTCGCCCATGGTGAACTTCGCGTCGCTGGACATCACGCGCAGATCACATGCGAGCGCAAGCTGGAATCCGGCGCCGATCGCGTGTCCCTGCACCGCGGCAATGCTGACGACATTCGGCCGGGTCAGCCAAGAAAACGCTTCCTGGAACACCGCGATCCGATCGGCGGCCGCTTCGGGCGCCTGCGCAACCATTGACGCGAACGAACCGGGAGTGTCGGCGGACGCCTGCGCAACGGCGAGGTCCAGGCCTGCGGAGAACGCGCGTCCCTCACCACGGACCACGACCACTCGCACGTCGCCCGCGAGTTCGCGGCCGATCGTGCGCAATCGCTCCCACATGGCGGGCGTCTGAGCATTGAGGACATCAGGCCGGCACAACGTGATCGTTGCGACCGGCCCGTCCACGTCCAAGCGGACGCCATCGACGTCGGTCATCGACGGCTCCCACGGACGAAACATCTGGTACGCAAGCCTGGCTTCACAGGTCGTGAGCCTACCGTGGTCGGCCCAGCGTCACTGGTCAGCGTCGCGGGTCAGACCTTCTTGCGGCGGCGAGCGCCACCACGCTGGCGTAGCGGGACGCCCGACTCGGTGAGAACGCGGTGAACGAAGCCGTAGGAGCGACCGGTCGAGGAGGCGAGCGCACGGATACTTTCTCCGGAGGTGTAGCGCTTCACCAGATCCTTGGCCAGGGTCTGGCGTTCCGTCCCGACGATCCGACGGCCCTTCTCAGTGGTGGCGACGGTGGTGCCAGTGGCTGCCATAGCGGAGTCCTCACGTCACTTTGAGTATTGGTGGCGGTCTCACCTATTAGACCGCTTCTGACGATCATGCGCAACGATCATGCGCGAGATGTCATGCCTAAAGGCACGGAATGTCTGTCCCGCACCCCTCCGAAAGCCTCCTAAAGTACGCGTAACGGTGTCGCCCCCAGGGGTGACAGGCACCGAGCGAACACGCATTTGTCAGGTACCCGATACCGTGGCGACCGTGGACAGGACGACGGTGGCCGGGGCGCAGCCCGCGACGCGCAGCGAGACTTCGCCGCGCGGGCGCTCGCTGATGCGGGCCTTCCGCCGCGCCGGCGCTGCCGATCTGGTCGGATGGACCCTGCTTGCGGGTGCCGGAATCGGCCTCACGGCGCTGGCCGTACACGGGGGCGTACGTCTCGGTACGGCGGGTGCACCGTTCCTCGGCTCGTACCGGTTCCAGGTCAGCCCGTACACGCTGCTGGCGCCCGCGGTCGCGGCGGTCTTCCTGCTGACGTGGCGGTGGATCCGCCAGCTGCAGTGGGCGCTGCTGCTGCTCATCGCGTACGCGGTCGCGGTCGCCTGGGCACTGGCGCTCGCGCTGGTCGACGGCGCCGCCGGACTCACCCGGTCGCTGCTCGACCCGTCGAACTACGCACCCGACGTCGCGATGGTCGGCAACTCACCGGCGCACTACATCGCGACGTACACGCAGAACGTGGCCGGGCACTCGAGCGCCGCTCGTGGTCATCCGCCCGGTTCGGTCATGGTGCTGTGGGCGCTCGAACGGGTCGGTATCCGAGACCAGCTCACGCTCGCGGTATTCATTACCGCGCTCGGTACGCTGACGATCCCGCTCGTGCTCTATTGCGTTCGGAGCGTCTGCGGTGAGGTGACCGCACGCCGGTACGCGCCGGTGCTCGTGCTTGCGCCGTACGCGATCTGGGTCGCGGTCAGCATGGACGCGGTCGTGGCGATGCTCGGCGCGCTGGTCTGCGCGGCAGGCGTGTTCGCCAGCGCTCGCAAACGACACGGATTCCTCGCGGCCGGATGGTCGCTCATCACCGGTGTGCTGATCGGGTTCGCCGGCATGTTCTCGTACGACGTCGTTTGGCTGGGGCTCTCCGTCGTGCTGCTCTACTTCGCGCGGAGGCGGCCCTTCCTGAACATCGGTACCGGCATCGGGGCGCTGGTGCCGGTACTCGTGGCGCAGCACCTCGGCTTCGGCTGGCTGACCGGGCTCGCGGCGGCGAACTCGGACTTCGTCGCGCGGATCGAACCGTTCCGATCCGCACCCTGGTGGGCGATCCTGTCCATCGTCGCGCTGATCCTCGCGGCCGGCCCTCCCCTGTACGCGAGCGCTCGCAAGATCCGCAACACGCCGGCCTGGCCGTTCCTGATCGGGTCGACGGTCGCGGTCCTGTTCTCGGTCTTCGCCGGTCTGGCGCGGGGCGGAGTCGAGGCGGCGTGGTTGCCGTTCTTCCCGTGGCTGACCGTCGCCGCGGTCGCACCCGAGACCCAGGGTGGCGATCCCCCGCCGATGCCGTGGCTCCTGGTCATCGGCGGAGCCATAGTGGCGGTCGTGATCGAAGCCGTCCTGGCCACGCCGTGGTGAGTTAGGCGAGCTCCACCAGCTCCAGGAGGTCATCGGACCAGGCGTCTTCAACACCGTCGGGGAGCAGGATGGCACGATCCGGCTTCAACGCCTGTACGGCGCCGGCATCGTGTGTCACCAGCACGATCGCCCCGGGATAGCGCGCGATGGCATCGAGCACCTGTTCGCGGCTGACCGGGTCGAGGTTGTTCGTCGGTTCGTCGAGAAGCAACACGTTCGCGCCGGAACAGACCAGCGTCGCGAGCGCGAGTCGCGTTTTCTCACCACCGGAGAGCACACCGGCCGGCTTGTCCGCGTCGTCGCCGGTGAACAGGAATGCACCGAGGATCCGGCGGAGTTCGGTATCGGTCTGGTCCGGCGCCGCGGTACGCATGTGTTCCAGGATCGTCCGGTCCACTTCGAGCGTTTCGTGCTCCTGGGCGTAGTAGCCGGTACGCAGACCGTGCCCCGCGACGACCTCGCCGGTGTCCGATTCGAGAACTCCCGCGAGCATACGAAGCAGCGTCGTCTTGCCGGCACCGTTGAGGCCGAGAATCGCGACCCGCGAACCGCGGTCGACCGCCACGTCTACGCCCGTGAAGATTTCCAGCGATCCGTAGCTCTTCGACAGGTCGTGCGCGGTCAGCGGCGTCTTGCCACAGGCAGCGGGCGTCGGGAAGCGTACCTTCGCGACCCTGTCCGAAGCGCGTACGTCTTCGAGACCATCAAGCATCTTCTCGGCGCGGCGGGCCATGTTCTGCGCGGCGACCGTCTTCGTGGCCTTCGCCCTCATCTTGTCGGCCTGCGCCATCAGCGCACCGGCCTTCTTTTCGGCATTGGCGCGCTCGCGCTTGCGGCGCTTCTCGTCGCCTTCGCGCTGTGCCAGATACGTCTTCCACCCGACGTTGTACACGTCAATGGTCGAGCGGTTGGCATCCAGATACCACACCTTGTTCACGACGGCGTCCAGCAAGTTGACATCGTGGGAGATGACGATCAGGCCGCCCTTGTGACTGGACAGGAAGCCACGCAGCCAGTTGATCGAGTCGGCGTCGAGGTGGTTCGTCGGTTCGTCGAGCAGCAGGATGCCACCGCCGGTCGCGGCCGCGTCCCGGAACAGGATGCGAGCCAACTCGATCCGGCGGCGCTGACCACCGGAGAGCGTGCCGAGCGTCTGCGCCAGGATGCGGTCCGGCAGGCCGAGGTTCGCACAGATCCGGGCGGCTTCGGCCTCGGCCGCGTATCCACCGAGCCCGGCAAATTGATCTTCAAGCAGACCGTACCGGCGGACGACCTTGTCATCCGTGTCCGTCGCCATCTGCGCTTCGAGCCGCTTCATCTCGTCGAGCAGCGTGTCAAGGCCGCGAGCGGAGAGCACTCGGTTGGCAGCGGTCACATCGAGATCGCCGGTCCGGGGGTCCTGCGGAAGGTATCCGACCGGACCACGACTTTCCATCGTGCCGCTGTGCGGTTGGCCTTCGCCCGCGAGGACCTTCAGCGTCGTGGTCTTCCCGGCGCCGTTGCGGCCGACCAGGCCGATCCGGTCACCCGGCTGGACGCGAAGGGTCGCTTCGGACAGCAGGATGCGGGAGCCGGCACGCAGTTCCAGGCTGTTCGTGGTGATCATGGCTGATTTTGCTCACTCTCAAGAGGTATGACTGACTCCACCGGGCACGCAAAACCGCCGACTGCCTGAGTGGAAACAGCGTCGGCGCGGGGCGCGTCAGTCTTCGCAGAGGAGCACGACGGAAAGTATACCGGGCGTACCGAACCGAATTAACTCATGATCTTGTGGGTCCCACCACGCCAAGGGAGCCGCTCAAAGACGGCCGCTCCTCGCAAACGACCGCGACCCTCGCCATCAAGCACGTAGCCTGGCATAACGGACATAACGCGGCTGATGGCGAGGCGGCGATGGAGTTCAACGAGAACGCTGGTCTTGACACGAGCCAAGTAGAAGACATGCGCGGTGGCCGTACGCGCGCGACCGGCGGCGGGTTGTTCCCCGGCCTCGGCGGGGGCTCGAGCGGCGGAAGCCGCGGAAGTTCCGGCGGCGGACTCGGCAGCGTCCTCGGCGGGCTCGGCGGAAAAGGTGGCGCCGGACTGATCGTGGTCCTGGTGATCGGGCTGGTCGCGTGCCTCTGTCTCGGTGGCGGCAAGCTCGGCGGTTTCGGGGACTTCGGCAATCTCGGCGGCCTCGGCGCGACCGGCCAGAACAACAGCTCGACCGTCGGCAATACCGACATCCAGCAGCAGTGCGCGGTCTCGAATCCGGATCGCTTCAACAATGAGGCGTGCCGCAATCTGCTCTACATCAACTCGATCCAGAACTACTGGCAGACCGCGCTGCCGCAGAACTTCGGCGTGCCGTACCAGATGGCGACCACCCGCTACTTCTCCGGCCAGGTCCAGACCGCGTGCGGCCCAGCGACCGCGGGCGTCGGCCCGTTCTACTGCCCCGGCGACAACCACGTCTACATCGACCTGACGTTCTATCAGGAACTCGCGAGCCGATTCGGTGCGAGCGGCCAGTTCGCGCAGGCATACGTTCTGGCCCACGAGTACGGGCACCACATACAGACGCTGCTCGGCATCGAATCGGCGATGCGACGCGCGCAGCAGCGCGACCCGCGGAACGCGAACCAGTATTCAGTCCTGCTCGAACTGCAGGCCGACTGTTTCGCCGGCGTCTGGGCTAACCACGCCGCGCAGACCTCCGATACCGGCGGCCAACCGCTCTTCACGAAGCTCACCGCGCAGGACATCCAGGAGGCGTTGAATGCGGCCGCGGCCGTCGGCGACGACTCGATTCAGCGCAAGAGCGGCGTCGCGGTCAACGAAGCCGCGTTCACGCACGGCAGTGCGGCGCAGCGCGAACAGTGGACGTATCAGGGCTACACGACCGGCGATCCCAGGCAGTGCAACACGTTCGGCAATTCACTGAGCTGACGGCGGATGTCCTATTGCCGACACCGCATTGAAACCGAGTGATGGAAGGCTTCATCGTGGAGCCCGACGTGCAGCTGGCGCACGTGGACTGTCTGCGATCGGAGACGCTGTGCGTACCGCCTGGTTCGGGTCTGTGCTCGTCATCGCGTTTCTCGGGTACGCACCGTCCGCGCAAGCCGCTCCGGCACCGGCACCGGCATTGGCCATGACCATCAATGGCGCCGATTCGCTCGCACCGACGATCACGCTGACCAACCGTACGGCGGCCGCCTGCCAGGTCGCAGCGGACTACCTCGGCACCGTCGGCATCACGTCGCTGACCCAGTCCGGAAAGCCGGTCGTCGGCATCCCGACGAACCCGTCGTTCGACGAATCGCTGGATACCACGTTGAGCCGCGAACTCGTCACGCTCGCTCCCGGCGCATCGACGACGTTTCCGCTCGGCGTGTTCGCGGCCGGTCCGACCGGGCATGTGGTGGAGACCGTGACCTGGTCCACGTTCGCCTCGTTCGGACAGGTCTTCCCGATCGTCGCCGGTACGCCGTGGCAGGCCGCCGCGACCTACGCGGTGCCGTTCGCGGTGACGTCCGGGGCACCGGTCTGTCCGCCCGGCGCGACCACGGCGTCGGCCGAGTCGGCACCGGTAGCCGACGGCGGACCGACCGGCGGCCGACTCGGATACCTGCTTCTCGGCGCGGCCGTCCTGATCGTCATCATCGCCATCGTCGTGGTCGTGCTGGTCCTGCGACGCCGCCGTCGGGCTGCCACCGCGGTCGTGTTGCTACTGCTCGGCAGCGTCGCGCTCGCGGCCTGGCCGGCTCGGCCGGCGCTCGCCGACATCAGCGTCTCCAGTGATGTCTCCGCCGCGTACGCGCGATGCGTCGCCATCTTCAACGGTCCCGGCGGCGATCCGGCCGGTATCTTCAAGGCGCTCAAGGCAAATGGCAAGACGGTCACTATCCAGAAACCGTCCAACCCGGGCGACAACCACGAGATCACGGTACTGGGTTCGCCGATCATCTTCTGGGACCCGAACGACCGGCACGCGTACGCCGGTGGTGGCAACGCCGACGAGTGCACACCGCTCTACCACGAGATGAACCACGCGAACGAAGACGAGAACGGCGGCCAGGACACGTCGGAGTGCGTCACTGCGGACGGCAAGAGCGGCTTGCCGACCAACGAGGTGAACGCGACTCGCGCCCAGAACAAGTTGCGCGTGAACCTGGGCCTGCCGGCCCGCAAGACGTACGGGCAGACGCCACTTCCCAGCGGCCCGTGCCTGCCGAAGGATCAGCAGCCGAAGCCGAAGGGCACGTGTACCGGCGCCGGCTGCGGCGACTCGAACGGCGATCCGCACCTGCGGACGTTTGACGGTGCCCGCTTCGACTTCCAGGCGGCCGGCGAATTCTCCGGTACGCGTTCGCCGAACGGCGACTTCGTGATCCAACTGCGCGAGCAGCCGTACCCATCGTCGCAGACGGTCGCGGTGAACACGGCGGTCGCGATGCTGGTGGCCGGTGATCGCGTCGAGGTGGACATGGACGGTTCCACCATGGAACTTCTCGTCAACGGCGCGGAGACGCCGCTCGCGCCGACCACACTGCCGCACGGCGGCACCGTCGCGTACTTCACCGAGGGTCGTCCGATCATCGAGATCGATTGGCCGGATGGCTCGCACGCTTACATCACCCCGATCGGTCCGTGGGGCCTGCACCTGACCGCTCAACCGTCGGCGGCTCACGCCGGGAAGCTCAGCGGCCTGCTCGGCAACTTCGACGGCGACCCGGCAAACGACCTGCCCAGCGGCCCGAACCCGCTGGCGTTCTCGACCATCTATCCGGCGTACGCGGACGCCCGTCGGATCACCCAGGCTGCCTCGCTCTTCACGTACGCGGCCGGCACCAGTACGGCGACGTACACGGACCGGTCGTTCCCGCACCGTCCGGTCGCTCCGAGCACGCTGTCGACGGCCGCCGCCGCGGCGCTGTGCCGGCGAGCTCGGCGTGACCGATCCGGACACGCTCGCCGCCTGCACGCTGGACGTCGCCGAGACCGGGCAGGCGTCGTTTGCCGAGGCCGCGCTCGACACGCAGGCGATCGCCGTCACGACGCTACCCGCACCCGGGCCGACGACAAGCTCCTCGCTCGGCAGCAGCCGCGAGGCCACCTTGTCGGTCACCACACCAAACGGCGTCGATTCGCTGACGTTGAGCGGAATCGCCGGGCAGCGCGTCTATACACAGGTGGAGTCCACCACGGTCCCGAGCCAATGCGGCGAGCTCAATCTCGTCGACGCGAGCAGCCAGACCCTGGGCATCGGCTGCATCACCAATGGCGTCGGCGAGATCGACGGCGTGCTGTTGCCGGATACCGGCGCTTACCGGATCGAGTTCCGGCCGGCCAACGGCACTACCGGCACGGCCCGAATCCGCGTCATCACGTCCGTCGACAACCACGGCACGTTCGCCGGCGGACCCGATTCGTCGGTCATCGCGCTGATCAGCGTGCCCGGGCAGATCGGCCATTACACGTTCGCCGGCACCGCCGGTCAGCGCATCCTGATCGAGGGCACCGCATCGACGCTGATGACAAACTGCGGCATCCCGGTGCTGCGCGATCCGTCCGGCTCCACGATCGCATCCGGATGTCTTGAGGCGGAAGATCCGGTAGCGCTGGACGGCACGCTGCTGAGCGTGACCGGCACGTACACCGTGGACGTCGACCCGCCCGACACCGAGACCGGCCAGGTGACGCTTCGGCTGATCGAAAGCACCGATCAGCACGGCACGATCTCGGTCGGCGGCGCGCCGGTTACCGCCACGATCACCAGCGCGGGCCAGGTCGCGCAGTTCAGTTTCACCGGACACGCGGGGCAGAAAGTCACCGTGCACGCGTCGTCGTCAACCATCAAGGGCGGGTGCGGCGAACTTCTGCTGCGCGACCCGAACGGCACCGATATCGGGCTCGGCTGCCTCAATGACGACGGTACCGGCAGCGTGGACACGACGACGCTGGCGAGCGACGGTACCTATGTCGTCGAGGTCAACCCGAACAGCATCAATACCGGATCGGTGACGGTCTCGATCAGCTAGTCAGCGACGCCGGCGCGCGGAGTTCGTCGGTCGCGAACGCCGCGACGCCGTCGTCGAACGTGACCGTCGCCCGGAATCCGAGCAGCTCTTCCGCCAGGGCGGGTGAGGCGACCACGTGCCGTACGTCAGCGGGGCGCGCACCCCCGACGATCACCGGCGCCGGCCCGTTCATCGCGCTGGCCAGCGTGGTGGCGAATTCGCCGATCGTGTGCGGCCGGCCGGAGCAGACGTTGACGGCACGGAACCCGGGCCGCGGCCGTTCCAGCGCGCGTACGTTGGCCCGGGCCACATCGGTGACGTGGACGAAGTCGCGGTACTGACGACCGTCTTCGAGAACGCGCGGTGCCTCACCTGCGACGAGTGCCGATCGGAAGATCGACGCCACGCCCGCGTACGGCGTGTCCCGGGGCATCCGAGGGCCGTACACGTTGTGGTAGCGCATTGCCCATACCGAGCCGCCGGTCTGCCGGGCCCAGGCTGCGGCCAGGTGCTCCTGCGCGAGCTTCGTCGCCGCGTACGTACTCTGCGGCGCCAGCGGCGCATCCTCCGGCACCAGCTGCCACTCCAGCGGGGCATCGCAGCGAGGGCACGGCGGCTCGAAGCGGCCCGCGTCGATGTCCTCGGCCCGACGAGCGGCCGGCCGTACGATGCCGTGCTCGGGGCACCGATAGCGACCTTCGCCGTACACGACCATCGAACTGGCCAGCACGATATGCGAGACACCGGCCCGGTACGCCTCGGCCAGCAGCACGGCGGTCGCATAGTCGTTGTTGTGCACGTACATCGGTGCATCGGTCGGGTTGAGCCCGTGGCCGACCGCGGCGGCCTGATGACAGATGGCATCCACGCCCGGCAGAAGCGTTCGCAGCAGGTCAGCGTTCTCGACCGCGCCCCGGACGAGATCGTGCCGGTCGCACCAGTGCGGTGGCTCGGCACCGTGCGCCTGCGGCACGAGTGCGTCGAGCGCAACGACCTCGTGGCCGTCGTCGGCGAGCTCGTCGGCGATGTGCGACCCAATGAACCCGGCCGCGCCGGTGACCAGAACCTTCACCGATCGACCGTAAGCGCACCGCACGCCAATCCGGGGTGCGGCGCGACCACGGTAAGGGAATGGTTATCCATACGTAGGGTGCTGCGGCCACCCCGCGGGCGAGTCTTCCCAGTCCTCCTGTCGCCCATACGGTGCGAGATCCATGATCTTGGCATCGAACAGTAGCGCGTCGACGCCACGGCTGGTGGTGAAGTAGGTGCGGTAAACATCGTCGCCGTCGCGTAGGAACACGCTCATGCTGAAGCCGCCGGCCGGCTCGCAGTCCACGCTGAACGAACTGCCACGCGACGATACGTGCGGCACGGTCCAGCCCTTCTCCTGCCAGTAGCCGTGCATCTGCTCGAACGGCATGTCCGAGGCGATCACGAACGTGATGTCCTTCGCATTGATGCTCGGCAGGTTCGTCACGTTGTTCGTGAAGTTCGTGCAACCGCCGCAGAACTTGCCCGGCCCGTTGTCCATGAACTGGTAAAGCACCAACTGCGTACGGCCATCAAAGAGGTCGAGCAGCGTCTTTGTGCCGGTTTCGCTCTCGAACGGATAGTCGGCCGAGAACTTGACCATCGGCAGCCGCCGACGCCAGGCGGCCAGCGCGTCCAGCGCTCGGGTCGCCTCCTTCTCCGCCAGAAGGAGTTCATCGCGTGCCGCTTGCCACTCCTCGGCCGTTACGACCTCAGGCTTATTCATGATCTATGTCCTTTTCGTCGGTCGGTCCCGTCACTATGACTCGCCGGACCGACAAAACTCATCGGTACGTCACCACGCGGTGAGCAGCAGGGAATTGATGAGCAACGCGGTGACGGCCTGACCGATCAGCCACGACCGGCGCGCGGGCAACAACGCTGCGGCCGCGACCAGCCAGATCGCGAACGGTAGCCAGATCCGCTCGACCTCGGCCTTGCTCAGGCCGGAAACATCCGCGGCGAGCACGCCCACCAACGCCAGGAGAGGCAACAGGACCACCGGCCGGACCGGCAGATCGGCACGCGTGAGCGCGGACGGCACCCGAGCAAAAAATCGGCGCAGAACGGGCCAGAGCACCGGGCCGACGCACGCGACGAGACAGGCCAGGTCCGCCCAGATCCAGTAGGCGTACGGTCGTTCGGCGCCCCAACCTTGGTAGTAGCGCCGAACCACGAGGTGGTACCCAGTGAGCCACCAGAAGCCGGCCGCCGTGAAACCCGCCGCCACGACCGCGAACCCGATGGCCGCCGCGATCAGGCTGCGTAGCCGCTCACCCGGCTTGAGCCAGATGGCCACGAGCGCGACCAGCCCGAACAGCACGAGCCCGTACGACAGGTACAGCGTGTAGCCGAGGAGTACGCCACCGATCGCAGCGCGCCACCATCCGGGCAACGAAATCAGGGCGACCGCGGCGGCCGCGACTCCCATGAACAGTCCGTCCCCGGACGTGCCGACCCACACCGCACCCGGGAACAGCACGAGAAACGGCAGCGCGGCCCGCGCCATCGTGTCGGTACCGCCGAGCGAGCGCAGCGTGATCGCGACACAGACCGGCGCGATCGCACCGACCACAATGCAGGCGACTCCGGCCGGACCTCCGCCGCCGAGGCCGATGCGGTGCAACGCGACGAATACCAGCAGCGCACCCGGCGGATGCCCGGCGACGTCGGTCGGCCAGGAGCCCGGTTCGCGGGCGATGATGTGCGACGTGAACGTCGCCAGCAAAGTCCGTACGCTGCCGGCGTGCGAGGCGGTCGGCACATACGAGTCGTCGCCGGCGAGACGCCCGGCGATGCCGTGGTGCCACCCGTCGATCAGCGCCAGCCCGAACGTCCACGTCAGCGTCGCCGCGTACGCGGTCCACATCAGGCGGCGCCACGACCACGCCGAGACGGCATCGGCGAACGCGTAGCGAATCACCAGCACGCCAATACCGATCGCGATCGGCGTACCGATGCCGACATGCGGCTTCCATCGAGCGGCGAGCGGAGCGGCACTCGCGTGAATCAGCACGCCGTGGTGATTGAGGATCGCTCCCAGCGCGGCGATGAACGCTACGAACGCGATTTCCGCACCGAGCAGGATCAGATCGGCCCGATGGCGCACCGGCGCAGACGTGGCTTCCAGGGGCGGCGAGACCGCGAGCGTTGTGGGCATAGTGGCGGATGACGTTACCGGCTCGCAGGACTTCCGGACGGTGAATCGCGTCAATGTCACCGGGCTGTAAGCGTCTCGTTCCCGTACCGTAAGAAATGGTGCTTCGGTAAGCAGTCTGTAATCGTCGAAGCAGCTCAGGCCGCCGCGGTTGCCCCTTAGCGTGAGGGCGTGGATGATCTCGCAGACGTGATCCTGCCGTGCCTCAACGAGGCGCCGGCCCTTCCGTGGGTGCTGCAACGCTTTCCTATCGGTTATCACGCAATCGTGGTGGACAACGGTTCAACCGACGGCTCACCGGATGTCGCACGCCGCTACGGCGCGACCGTCATTCACGTACCGCAGCGTGGTTTCGGTGCGGCCGCGCACGCCGGACTGGAGGCCGCGACCGCGCCCATCGTGTGCTTCATGGATGCGGATGCGTCGTTCGATCCGGAACAGCTCGATCGCGTCGCGACGCCGATCGCGGCCGGTACGGCCGACCTGATGCTCGGGCGCCGTCGCCCCACCGCATCCGGCGCGTGGCCGTGGCACGCGCGCTTGGGCAACGCGGTCGTCGCCGCGCGGCTCCGGCGTAGCGCCGGGCTGGCCGTACACGATCTCGGTCCGATGCGGGCCGCGCGACGTGAGGCGCTCCTCGGCCTCAACCTCCGCGACCGGCGATTCGGGTATCCGCTGGAGATGATGGTCGCGGCCGCGCGCGCCGGGTGGCGGGTCGCCGAAGTCGACATCGACTACCACCCGCGATTCGAGGGTACGAAGTCGAAGGTCACCGGCACTCTTCGCGGCACGTTGCGCACCATTTCCGACATGAGTGCGGTGCTCGCCCGATGACGGTTCAGTTGCTGGTCATCGCAAAGGCGCCGATCGCCGGGCGGGTCAAGACGAGACTCTGTCCGCCGTGTACGCCGGACCAGGCCGCCGCGATCGCCGCCGCCGCCCTGTCCGACACACTCGTGGCGGCGAGCGCGTTTCCGGCGATCCGGCGGACGATCGTGCTCGATCCCGGACCCGGATCCGGTCACATTCGAGCCGCCATCCGGCTGGCGGCTCGCGCTGCAGCACGGTGACGGCCTGGGTACGCGCCTCGCAAACGCGTTCCGGGATACCGCGATGGTCGGCGTCTCGACCGTGCTGATCGGGATGGACACGCCGCAGGTCACGGCGGCGTTGCTGCGATCGGTGACCGACGGTCTCGTGTCGGCGGACGCCGTGCTGGCACCGGCCGACGACGGTGGCTGGTGGGCGCTCGCGCTGCGCGAGCCCGGCCACGCCCGAGTGCTCGCCGATGTCCCGATGTCAACGCCGCGTACCGGGAGCGATAGCCATGCCGCTCTCCGTGCGCTCAGACTGACGGTTGCCCGCGGGCCGAAACTGCGAGACGTCGACGTCGCGGCGGACGCGATCCACGTCGCTGCGCTGTGTCCGGATGGCTCGTTCGCGGCCGCGGTCGGCGCATGTATCGGCGGTTCATTCGCGGGTTCGCGCTCGGCCACGGTCGGGGCTGCGGCATGACCAGCGCGCTCGCCTATTACGGCGCCGCGCTCAGGCGCGCGGCATCCGGGGACGACGAGGCGCATCTGCGGCTGATCGATCCAGCCGGGCTACGCCCGGCTATCCGGCTGACGCCCGCCTCCTGGTGCTCGTTGCGCCCCGGCGACGCCGGCCTGCTCGCCCGCTGCACCGGCGCCACGCTCGATGTCGGCTGCGGACCGGGCCGGCTGACCGCCGCGCTGACGACTCGGTGGGTGCGTACGCTCGGCATCGACATCAGCCCGGAAGCCGTACGCCAGACCCGAAGCCGTGGCGCCGACGCCGAACTGGCGTGCATTCTGACCACCGATCTGGCGCCCCGCGCGTGGCACCACATTCTGCTGGTCGACGGCAATATCGGCATCGGCGGCGACCCGCACGCGCTGCTGGCCAGATGCCGCGACCTACTGGTGCCCGGCGGCGACATGCTCATCGAGGTCGACGCTCCCGGTACGCACAGCTGGACCGGCTCGGTCCATCTCGGCTATCGGGGTGCGGTCAGCTCACCGTTCGCGTGGGCCGTGGTCGGCGCCGACGACCTCGCCGAACTCGCATCGGTCGCATCGATGTCCGTCCTGGATAGGTGGACGGATTCGGGCCGTTGGTTCGCTCGGTTGGCGTACGCATGAGCGCGCCGGTCCGATTGATCGACAAGCTCGGCCGATTGGCGTGCGGGATGAACACGCTATTCCGGTTGATCTACAAGCTCGGCGACACGCCGCTGCCGGCGCCGCCCGATGCGCTGCGCCGGGGCCCGCTGCGCGAAGGGACGTTCGAATCGCCGCTGCGCTCGAAACGCTTGACCACACAGCTCGGCATGTGGCTCGGTATCGCGTTCGGCGTCTGCTTCGTCACCGGACTGATCAGCCATTTCATCCAGCATCCGGGTGGCTGGTTCTGGTGGCCGTCCCGGCCGATCTGGCTCTACCGCGTCACGCAGGGCGTACACGTCGCGACCGGGTTCGCGACCGTCCCGCTGCTGGGTGCGAAGCTCTGGTCGGTCTATCCGAAGTTGTTCGTCTGGCCGCCCGCGAAGAACGTCGCGCAGGCGCTGGAGCGCGGATCGATCGCGATCCTGGTTGCGTCCGGGCTGTTCCAGATCACGACCGGCATCCTGAACGTCGCGAAGTGGTACGCGCCGATGGGATTCAACTTCACCACGGCGCACTACTGGACGGCTTGGCTCGCGATCGGAGCGTTGCTCGTACACATTGCCGTGCAGCTACCGGTGATCCGCGACAATCTCGGGCGCCGCGGGCGCGATCACACCGATCCGCCGGTCGAGGGTCTGTCCCGGCGCGGGCTGCTCACGACCGTCGCCGTTACCGCCGGCGTGATCACGATCGCGACGGTCGGTGAGACGGTCACGCCGCTCGGCCCGCTGTCGGTACTGGGCGGCCGTCGCCCGAATCAGGGTCCGCAGGGGCTGCCGGTGAACAAGTCCGCGGTTGCGGCGGGCGTACTCACGTCCGCGACCGATCCGGCGTACCGGCTTACGTTGATCGGACCGGCCGGGACTCGCCAGATCTCGCTCGACGATCTGCGGGCGATGCCGCAACACACGGTGCAGCTCCCGATCGCGTGCGTGGAAGGCTGGAGTGCGACCGCGACGTGGACCGGGATCCGCGTCCGTGACCTGGCCGCGCTCGCCGGAGTGCGGGACGGCAACGCGAGCATCGAAGTCACGTCCCTCCAGAAGAACAGCCAGTACGCGCAGTCCGTGCTACCGAAGCCGCATGTCCGCGACGAACTCACACTGCTCGCGCTGCAAATCGACGGGCATCCGCTCGCACTCGATCACGGCTACCCGGCGCGGATCATCGCACCGAACCGGCCGGGCGTACTTCAGACGAAGTGGGTCAGCGTCCTGCGGGTGATGCCATCGTGAGGGCGACTCGGATCTCCCTGGTCCTGATCGGCTGCGCGATGATGCTGTTCGGCGCGGTCAGCGCGGTGACGAACCACAGCTTCAAGGCGTTCCGGCATCTCGGATTCCTGGTCGGCGCGCTCGTCGTGCACGACGGTTTCCTGCTCCCGATATTCCTGCTGATCGGGCTGGTCGTGCACCGGTTCGTACCTGCTCGTAGCCGCGGCGTCGTTCAAGCCGCGTTGATCGCGACGGCGGCGGTGACGTTCGTGGCGATCCCGTTCGTGCTCGGGTACGGCCGTCTCCCCGACAACCCGTCCGCACTCCCCCGCGACTACACCGCGGGCTATCTCATCGTGCTGGGCGCCATCTGGCTGACCGCCGCCATCTCGATCGCCGTCCGCCACCGTCACCGCGCAACTGGAAGCTAGGGGGAGGCGGGAGCTGCTGCGGGGAGGCGGACCACGAACTGGCAGCCGTCATCGACGTTCTCGACCGCCACCGCACCCTTGTGTGCCTCCACAAGTCCGCGCACGATCGCCAAGCCCAATCCCCCACCGCCAACACCATCGGGATCGCGATGATGCCGGGGCGTACGCGCAGCCTCCCCACGGAACGCGACGTCGAACACTCGCCCGAGGTCCTCCTCCGGGATGCCGCCGCACCGATCGGTGATCGAGAACCATCCACCCTGCTGGTCTTGGCCGCCGCTCACCGTGACGGTGCCGTCCGACGGCGTGTACCGGATCGCATTGCGCAGCAGATTGTTCACGACCCGGGAGAGTTCGGGTTCGCTCGCCTGTACGACCGGCCAACCGGCCTCGGACGCGATCAGATGGATGCCGCGTGCATCGGCCAGCGGCGCGGCGGACGCGACCGCGTCGGAGATGATGTCGCCGAGCGGCACGTTGGCGACGGACAGCTTCAACGCGCCGGCGTTGATCCGAGACAGCTCGAACAAATCGTCGACAAGTTGCGTCATCCGGTCGGTCTCGATCCGGATGCGCCGGTGATATTCGGCGACACCTTCGGGGTCGCTGACGATTCCGTCCTCCAGCGCCTCGGCCATCGCCCGCATACCGGCCAGCGGCGTACGCAGGTCGTGCGAGACCCACGCGACCAGCTCCCGCCGCCCGACCTCCATCTGCCGCTCACGAGCGCGCATCTCCTCCGCCCACATCGCGTCGGCGGCCAGCCTGCGGCCGAGCCAGACGCCCATCGCGAGACTGACCGCGCCACTCAGCCCGATGACGATCAGCAGAACGCGCAGATCGTGGTGGGACAGGAACATCGCCTGGGCGACGAGGAAAATGCCGGCCAGCACTCCGACCACCGAAATGCAGACCAGCAGGATGATGTGCAGGACAATCGAGCGCCCGCGAAGCAGCCGGTGCACCAGGCCGCCGAGCACCGCCGCACCGGCAGCGCCACCCAACGCGAGCCCGAAGATCGACAGTAGATCATGCATGGCGCGACGCCAGCTCGTACCGGTAACCGACGCCCCACACGGTCACGATCCGCTTCGGATTCGCAGGATCGTCCTCGATCTTCTCGCGCAGACGCCGGACGTGCACGGTCACCGTCGATTGGTCGCCGAACGTCCAGCCCCAGACCGACTTGAGTAGCTCTTGCCGGCGTACCACGCGGCCCGGGTTACGCAGCAGGAACAGCAACAGATCGAATTCCCGCACGGTCAGCGCGAGTTCGCTGCCGCCGCGGGTCGCGACCCGGCGAGCGGCGTCCACCATCAGGTCACCATCGACGAACACCTCGGACGGGACGGTCTCCGATGCCGCCGGAGCCGCCGCACGGGACCTCCGGAGCACCGACTGCACCCGCAACACCAGCTCACGCGGCGAGAACGGCTTGGTCACGTAATCGTCCGCGCCAAGTTGCAGGCCGAGGACGCGGTCGGCCTCCTCGCCCAGAGCAGTCAACATCACAATGGGTACGCCGTCCGGCCGTGCCCGTAGCTGCCGGCACACCTCCAGGCCGACGTGGGCGGTTCGTGCGCCGCGATCACCGGGCTGATCCGAAGCGGGCAGCATCAAATCCAAGATCACGAGGTCCGGGCTCTCGGACGCGAACTTCGCCAGTGCCGTACGGCCGTCGCCGGCCAGGATCACCTCGAAGTCGGCGCGTTCGAGATACCGCCGTACGACGTCGCTGACGGTCGGATCGTCGTCCACGACGAGCACACGTTGCCCCATTCTCGGAGCCTACGTCCCGGCCCTCGACCGGGGCGCCTCGCGCGGCGGCCCGTCAGAATTCCGTAAGCCGCGAAGTCAGGCGGCCAGCGTGCGGATCGCAAGCGCGATGATGAGCAGCGCGGATACCGCAGCGGTGGCCAAACGGCCGGCCGGGCCGCCGAGGTACCGACCGAGCGCCGAACCGCCGACCGCGAGAAACAGCTGCCAGCTGGCCGACGCCACGAACACCGCGACCGCGAACACGCCACCCAGCCAGGATGTCGGGGCGCGATGGCCGAGGACGAGCGCGGCGAAGTAGATGACCGTGGCCGGATTGAGCAGCGTCAGTCCGAGCACCCCCAGGTACGCCCGCCGGGGGCTCGCGAAGCCGGCCGATGATCGGCTGGGATCCCGATGATGCCGCCAGGCGCCCAGGGCGATCTGGATCGCGATCCCGATCAGCACACAGCCCGCGACGATCCGCAGCGGCGTGGCGATCGGGGCGACAATCGACGCGATCGCGGCGCCGCCGAGCACCGCGACCAGCGCGTACAGGCCGTCGGCGGTCGCTACGCCGAGCGCTCCACCGGCTCCGATGCGCAACGAGGTCCGGGCGGACAGCCCGAGAATCAGTACGCCGATCGCGCCGACCGGAATCGCCACGCCATAGCCCGCGACCAGTCCGGCGATCAACGCGTTCATCACAACGCGAGAGCTTGCCAGCCGCCATCGTTCGGCCCAACCGATTTACAGCCCGGATGGATGCGGTGACAGCCAACCGGAGTGCTTGGCGGCGAGCACATCGCGTGCCTCGACGGTCGACAAGATCACGTCGGCCCCGCCCGCGTACGGGTGATAGAGCCAACCGAGGTCCAGCGGCGCGACGATGACGCCGACGACCTGGTCGGAGGCCGTGAGGCGCAGCAGCTCGTCCAGCTCACCCGGTTCCCATTGCTCGGTCGTCACGTACAAATGTGCGAATAGCAGGTCCGGGTCGGAGTAGTGCCACGGTACGGCGGTCCAGAAGTCGATGTCCGGTTCGGCCGGCGACGGCGCGGGTGAGATCTCGCAGACGATCACGAGCGTCTCGTCGCCGACCGTCAGCAGCTCGCCGAGGACGGTATTGTGCCGTTCCAGCACCGCCGCCCAGTCGGCCTCCGTCTGCGGGGTCCGGCGCGAGCCGGCCAGGCTGTGAAAACGTACCCACTGAGGTTCGAAAAGCTCTTTCAGCTCGTGCGCGATCGGTAGGCTGTCCGGCCAGCGCGCGGCCCAGCCCTCGATCAACGGGTACGGGTCGGTGGACATGTCGTCCGTCGGCCACCAATGCGCCTCGCCGTACGTGACGGCGTGGCGCCCGCTCTCGAAGACATCCCACACCCGGGCGATGTGCGGATCGTCGGTGTCCGGCGCGTCGGCGAACACGACCACCATGTCGCCGTCCTCGTCGGCCATGTCAGTGAGCACGTCCACGCCTTCGGCATCACTCGGGACCGACTTCAGCGCCTTGGCCAGGGCGATCGGATCCAGCTCGTATGCCCCGGCGGCCGCGACATGTCCGATCGCCTCAGCGAGCACATCGGCGAGCATCTCGTCACGACGATGCCCGATGTAGGTGAAGGTGACCTCGCCGTCGAGCGAGCCGTCCGGAAGATCTCTGGAATCAGACGAATCGGGCCGGTCGATCCAACCGATCCCGTAGATCGCGGGCGGCTTCTTCATCGGATATCACCTCGGGGGTCCTGGCGGGGGTGACCGAATCGTGCCACAGCGACCGGCCCGCACGACAGCCGCACGGATTCGGCAAAAACTCCCGCCCGCTGTCCAATTTAGCCGTACTACGCCGGTTTAGGCGGCGCGGCCAATAGATGAATGAAATTATGCATATCGTCAGTAACCGGCTCGTCAGCAATCGGCGCAGGGGAGGCCGCGCATGGTGGTGACGCTGGAACGGGCGGCCGACACGACCGGACCGGAAATCCAGCACAGCCCCGGTGGCCTTCACCGCCTGGTTCAACGGCTCATCCGCGCGGTCGCGACGCAACGGGCGGGCATCGCGTCCGCCATCGCGTACCTCGGCTTCGCGTACTACATCATGCGCCCGCTCTGGGCCGACCCGAGCGGACGCGTCTTTCCGTCCAACCGCACCGACCAGACCCAGGTCGAATGGTTCCTGCTGCACGGCTTGCACGTGTTCACGCAGGGCGAGAATCCGCTGGCGCTCACCACGCTCAACGTGCCGCTCGGTGTCAATCTGATGTCGAACACGCCGATCCTCGCGCTGTCGCTGCCGATGGCGCCGATCACCGCATGGTTGGGACCTTCGGTGGTGGCGGTGCTGCTCTTCACGCTCGGCCTCGCCGGGACCGCGTTCGCCTGGTACCACGTGATGTACCGGCATTTCATCAAGGACCGGGCCGCGTCCATCGTCGGCGGTGCGATCTGCGGTTTCGGGCCCGGGATCGTGGCCCACACGAACGGCCATCCGAATATCACCGCACAATTCCTGATTCCGTTCATCCTGTGGCGCGCGCTCGCGTTGCGGGACCACCCCAGGCCGTGGCGCAATCGACTGATCCTCGCCGCGCTGATCGTCGTGCAGGTCTTCATCAACGAGGAACTGCTGCTCGACACCGCGATCGCCGGTCTGCTGTTCGTCGCCGTCTACTCGATCTTCCGCCCGTCGGTCGTACGGCCGGCGGTCAAACCGGTCCTGATCGGCACCGGCGTGGTGGGCGCGATCGGGCTGATCCTGCTCGGCTATCCGATGTGGTACCAGTTCACCGGCCCCGGTCGTGTCAACGGACTCCCGCTCAACCAGCAACTTTTCCCGTACCGGCCGCCGCTGGCCGCGTTCGTCGCGTTGCCGAACATGTCATGGTGGGGCAACGCGGCGCACAATCTGACGCTCGCGGTCCCGCCGGAGGAGAATTCCTTTCTCGGCTGGCCGGTCGTGGTCGTCACGCTGGCCATCGTGATCGCGCTCTGGCGTAGGTCACCGGCGGTCCGGGCGCTGTTCGTGGTGGGCGTTCTGTTCGCCTACGCGTCCCTGGGCAACCAGATCGCGATCGACGATGCCGGCCGCACGTACCCCTATTCGCTCTGGTCGCACCTGAACTCGATCCCGCCGTTCAACAACATCCTGTCGACCCGGCTCGCGCTCGTCGTGTTACCGATCGTGGGGCTGCTGTTCGCGATGGCGATCGCGGCCGCGACGCGCGCGCTCACCACTCGCCGCGCACGACACGAGGTCCGCACGACTGATGGTTACTCCAATTCCCAAGCATTAGTGGTACGCCGGGACCTGCGCATTCGCTTCCGCGCTGACGATGCCCGAGTCGTCGCCCGCAAACGGCGCAGTCGCCGCGTGGCTCGCGCAACCGCCGCCGTCGGACTGGTCGCGATGGGCGCGGCGCTCGTGACGATCGTGCCGACGCCGGTCCTGACCGAGCCTCGACCGGCGGTGCCACGGTTCTTCCTGGACGGCACGTACAAGCAGTTCGTACCGGCCGGTTACTCCGTGCTGGCGGCGGCGCCGGGCGACCGGACGTATCCGGAGAACATGCATTGGGACGTCGCGACCGATCTGGCGTTCAGCGTGCCGGCCGGCTACTTCCTCGGACCCGACCCGACCGGACGCGCCCGATTCGGGCCGACCCCGCGGCCGACGATCGCGCTGCTGAACTCGGCCGGGCGTGGAAAGTACCGCGCCGCCCTCTCCGCGCAACAGGTCCAGCAGGGCATCGTCGACGTGCGCTACTGGCACACGGCGATCATCGTGCTGGAGCCCGGACGCCCGTACGAGGGGGATTTGCTCACGACGCTGGATCTGCTCTACGGCGTCGGTCAGCATGTCGACGGGGTCTGGCTCTGGGACGTCCGCAGATTCTCCGATGGAGTCCCGTTGCCGTACACCGGGTCCGGGTGGAAACCCACCCGTCCCGCGACGGGCCGCCGCTAGTTAGACGTTGAATCCCAGCGCGCGGAGCTGCTCGCGGCCGTCGTCGGTGATCTTGTCGGGACCCCACGGCGGGAGCCACACCCAGTTCAGGCGAATGTCCTTGCACAGGCCGCCCCCGGGACCGGTGAGCAGTGCGGCGCGCGCCTGCTCCTCGATCACGTCGGTCAGCGGGCAGGCCGCCGACGTCAGCGTCATGTCGATCGTCGCGACGTTCTCGTCGTCAACGTGGATGCCGTAGATCAGGCCCAGGTCGACGACGTTGATGCCGAGCTCCGGGTCGACGACGTCCTTGAGCGCCTCTTCGACGTCGTCCAGCGCCGCCTTCTTCACGGCCACGTCAGCGACGGTTAGCGCGGTGTCTTCACTCATGACTGTCCTCCGGAATCGGTTGCCAAGCCTCGTACCAATGCGTCCTTGAAAGCCATCCATGGCAGGAGTGCACACTTCACGCGGGCCGGATAGCGCGCGACGCCGGCGAACGCGATGCCGTCCTCAAGAACGTCCTCGTCCGGCTCGACCTTGCCGCGGCCGGTGAGCAACTCGCCGAACGCGCCCTCACGGCTCAGCGCATCGTCGACCGAGCGGCCGTAGGTCAGGTCGTACATGACGCTCGCCGCGGCCTGGCTGATCGAGCAGCCCGCGCCGTCATGCGAAACGTCAATGATGACGCCGTCCTTGACCAGCACCCGGACGTCGATCTCATCGCCGCAGGTCGGGTTCACGTGGTGCGCCTCGCCGTTGAACGCGTCCCGCAGGCCGCGCCCGTGCCGTTCCTTCGAGTGATCGAGGATCAGCTGCTGATAAAGCTGCTCAGACATCTATGTGAACACCTTTCGCACCCGCTCGAGACCGGCCACCAGGGCATCGATCTCGGCGGTCGTCGTGTAGAGGTAGAAGGACGCGCGCGTCATCGCGGCGACGCCGAAGCGCCGGCAGATCGGGCGCGCGCAGTGGTGGCCCACCCTGACCTCAACACCGAGTTCGTCGAGAATCTGCCCGACATCGTGCGGGTGTACGGCGTCGAGCGCGAACGAAATCGTCCCGCCCCGGCCCACCGGTACCTTCGGACCGAAGATCTGCAGGCCCGGTACTGTGGCGAGACCATCCAGCGCGTACGAGGTGAGTTCCTTCTCATGCCACTGGATCGCGTCCATGCCGATCGCCGTGAGGTAATCGGTCGCGGCACCGAGCGCGATCGCTTCGGCAATCGGCGGCGTACCGGCTTCGAACCGGGCCGGCGGCGCCGCGTACGTCGTCTTCTCCAGCGTGACCGTCTCGATCATCGAACCGCCGCCGAGGAACGGTGGCATCGCTTCGAGCAGCTCGGCCCGGCCCCAGAGCACACCGATGCCGGTCGGGGCGAGCATCTTGTGCCCGGTGAACGCGAGGAAGTCCACGTCGTAGTCGACGACGTCCATCGGCATGTGCGGTACAGACTGCGATGCGTCCAGCATCAACAACGCGCCGACCTCGCGTACCCGCTTCGTGATCTTCGAGGTTGCGTTGACCGTGCCCAGGACGTTCGACATATGCACGATGGACACGAGCTTCGTCCGCTCGTTGACGATGCCGTCCAGATCGGACAGGTCGAGGCGGCCGTTGTCGTCGACCGGGAACCAGCGGAGCGTCGCGCCGGTACGCTCGCACAGCAGCTGCCACGGGACGATGTTCGAGTGGTGCTCCATTTCGGAGATCACGATCTCGTCGCCGGGCTTGAGGACAAAGCGGGAGTCGCCGCGAGCGTTCGAGAACGCGTACGCGACCAGGTTGATCGCCTCGGTCGAGTTCTTCGTGAACACGATCTCATCCGGGCTGGTCGCCCCGATGAACGTGGCCACCTTCGCGCGTGCGCCCTCGTACGCTTCGGTCGCCTCGGTGCCGAGCGTGTGCACCGAACGCGATACGTTCGCGTTGTGGTGCAGGTAGTGCGCGTCGAGTACGTCCAACACCTGGCGGGGCTTCTGAGACGTGTTCGCGCTGTCCAGGTAGACCAACGGGTGACCGTTGATCGTCCGGCTCAGGATCGGGAAGTCGGCGCGGACCGCGTCGACATCGAACCGTGGCACGTCGTCGTACTGCGGCATCCCGGCCGGGATGCGCAGAATCCGCTCAGCGGTCTCCGTCATGGTGTTCTCCCGTCTCAGCCGGCTACTGGGGTTTCCACGAACCGCTCGTAGCCCTCGGCTTCGAGCCGGTCCGCGAGCTCCGGACCGCCCTCTTCGACGATCTTTCCGGCCACGAACACGTGCACGAAGTCGGGCTTCACATAACGCAGGATCCGCGTGTAGTGGGTGATCAGCAGGAAGCCGGTGGTCCCGTTCGCACGGACCCGATTGACGCCCTCGGAAACCACGCGGAGAGCGTCGATATCGAGGCCGGAGTCGGTTTCGTCGAGGATCGCCATCTTGGGCTTGAGCAGCTCGAGCTGGAGAATCTCGTGGCGCTTCTTCTCGCCACCGGAGAAGCCCTCGTTCACGTTGCGCTGGGCGAACGCCGGGTCCATGCCGAGCGTGTCCATCGCGGTCTTGAGGTCCTTCGACCACGTACGCAGTTTCGGCGCCTCGCCGTCGATCGCGGTCTTCGCGGTACGCAGGAAGTTCGCGACCGAGACGCCGGGCACCTCGACCGGGTACTGCATCGCGAGGAACAGACCGGCCCGAGCGCGCTCGTCCACGGTCATCGCGAGCACGTCCTGCCCGTCGAGCGTGACCGTACCGCTGGTGATCTGGTACTTCGGGTGTCCCGCGATCGAGTACGCGAGCGTCGACTTGCCCGAGCCGTTCGGGCCCATGATCGCGTGCGTCTCGCCGGAGTTGATCGTCAGCGTGACACCGTCCAGGATCGGCTTGAGCTCACCGTCGGGCAGCTTCACCGACACCTTGAGATCACGGATTTCGAGAACGCTCATTTTTCGACCTCACTGTTACGCGGTGACAGAGAAACAAAGACAAAACCATCACGAACCTCAACCGGATAGACCGGTACGGGTACGGTCGCCGGCAGTCCGCTCGGCTTGCCGGTACGCAGATCGAAGCGCGATCCGTGCAACCAGCATTCGAGCGTGCAGCCCTCGACATCGCCCTCGGACAGCGGTACGTCCGCGTGCGAGCATCGGTCCAAGATCGCGTAGAACTCGCCGTCTTCGGCGTGCACAATCGCGATCTGGAGGCCGTCGATCGTGGCGCTGACCGTGGTGCCCTTCGCGACGTCGTCCACCGAGCAGACCTTCACGAACGCGGCCGATACGGATTCGGAGCTCACGCGTCGACCTCCGTCAGCCTCGCCTCGATCGCGTCCGACAGGCGTTCACGCAGCGACTCCAGCGGAATCTTGCCGATCAGCTCGGCGAAGAAGCCACGCACCACGAGGCGGCGGGCCTGCTCTTCCGGGATACCCCGGGCCATCAAGTAGAACAGCTGCTCGTCGTCGAACCGGCCGGTCGTACTGGCGTGCCCGGCACCGGCCACCTCGCCGGTCTCGATCTCCAGGTTCGGCACCGAGTCGGCACGAGCGCCGTCACTCAGCACCAGGTTCCGGTTGATCTCATACGTGTCCGTACCGGTGGCGGTGGCTCGGATCAGCACGTCGCCGACCCATACCGTGTGCGCGTCCTGGCCCTGCAACGCGCCCCGGTAGCCGACGTAACTACGGCAGTCCGGTACGGCGTGGTCGACGAGCAGACGGTGCTCGAAGTGTTCACCGGCACCGGCGAAGTAGAGGCCGTACAGCTCGGCGTCGCCACCGCGATCGGCGTACTCGACGGTGGTGTGCTGCCGGACCAGGTCGCCGCCGAGCGTGACCTGGATGTGGGTGAGCTTCGCGTCTCGTCCCACGCGGAACTTGACATGCTGCGCCTGTACCGCGTCGCGCTCCCAGTCGGTGACCGTGACCAGCGTCAGGTTCGCGCCGTCGCCGACCGATACCTCGACGTTGTCGGCGAGCAGGCCATGCCCGGTGTACTGCACCACGATGGACGCTTCGGCGAGCGCACCCACCTCGACGAACGTGTGCCCGAAGGACGTAACGCCGACCGGCGCCCCGGTCACCGTGATGACCGCGGGCTCGGCCAGGACGGCCTCGCGCGCCACGCTGATCACGGTCGCAAGTTCGAACCGGCCGAACGCTTGCGCGCTCAACCGGTCGAATGGCGTAAGGATCGAGCCCAGCCGCACATCGTCCCGCTTGACCTGCTCGACCCGGATGCCGGCCGGAAGCGACTGCGCGTCGAACGACGGCCAGCGCGCCGACTCATCGCCAACGGCGCCGTCCACCAGGCCGCCCAGCCGATCGAGCGGCGTGAACCGCCACTCCTCTTCCCGGCCGGTGAGCGCCGGGAAGTCGGCGACATCGTACGAACGCAACGCCTGCGACTTGGTCTTCGGCGGCGCAGTGGTTTCCGCGGTCATAAACCAGAACTCCAAATGTGCGAGTGCATGTCAAACGTGGTCATGAAAGACGAACCCGGCAGCTTCGATACCGCCGTCACCGGGTTCGTCTCCGGTCAAGCGCGCTCGGGTAACCGGCCGAAGGCCGCTTACCCGACCGCGCCTTCCATTTGCAGTTCGATCAGGCGGTTCAGTTCGAGCGCGTACTCCATCGGGAGTTCCTTCGCGATCGGCTCGATGAAGCCACGCACGATCATCGCCATCGCCTCGTCCTCGGACATACCGCGGCTCATCAGGTAGAACAACTGGTCATCGCTGATCTTCGAGACCGTGGCCTCGTGCCCCATCGAGACGTCGTCCTCGCGGATGTCGACGTACGGGTACGTGTCCGACCGAGAGATCGTGTCGACCAGCAGCGCGTCGCACTTCACCGTGGACTTCGAGTGGTGCGAACCTTCCAGCACCTGGACGAGTCCCCGGTACGACGTACGCCCGCCGCCACGCGCGACCGACTTCGAGATGATCGAGCTGGACGTGTGCGGTGCGGCGTGCACCATCTTCGCGCCGGCGTCCTGGTGCTGGCCCTCGCCGGACATCGCGACCGACAGCACCTCGCCCTTGGCGTGCTCGCCGACCATGAACACGGCCGGGTACTTCATCGTGACCTTCGAGCCGATGTTGCCGTCGATCCACTCCATGGTCGCGCCCTCGTGGCATACGGCACGCTTGGTGACCAGGTTGTAGACGTTGTTCGACCAGTTCTGGATGGTCGTGTACCGGCAACGGCCGCCCTTCTTCACGATGATCTCGACGACCGCAGAGTGCAGCGAATCCGACGAGTACACCGGCGCGGTGCAGCCTTCCACGTAGTGCACGTACGCGTCCTCGTCCACGATGATCAGGGTCCGCTCGAACTGGCCCATGTTCTCCGTGTTGATCCGGAAGTACGCCTGCAGCGGGATCTCGACGTGCACACCCTTCGGCACGTAGATGAACGAGCCGCCGGACCACACCGACGTGTTCAGCGCGGCGAACTTGTTGTCGCCGACCGGAATCACAGTGCCGAAGTACTCCTGGAAGATCTCCGGGTGCTCCTTGAGCGCGGTGTCCGTGTCGAGGAAGATCACGCCCTGCTTCTCGAGTTCCTCGTTGATCTTGTGATAGACCACCTCGGACTCGTACTGTGCTGCGACACCGGCCACGAGACGCTGCTTCTCCGCCTCCGGAATGCCCAGCCGGTCGTACGTCGCCTTGATGTCGGCCGGCAGGTCATCCCAGCTCGCGGCCTGCTTCTCGGTCGACCGGACGAAGTACTTGATGTTGTCGAAGTCGATCCCGGAAAGATCCGCACCCCACGCCGGCATCGGCTTGCGGCCGAACAGTCGCAGGCCCTTGAGGCGAAGGTCGAGCATCCACTCCGGCTCGCTCTTCTTGTCCGAGATGTCGCGGACCACGGCTTCGGAGAGGCCGCGCTTGGCGCCGGTACCCGCGACGTCGGCGTCGGCCCACCCGTACTCGTACTTGCCGAGCGCGGCCAGGTGCTCTTCCTGCGTGGCAGGACGGTTGGTGACGATTTGCTCGGTCATGAGTGCGTCCTCACTGAGGTTGGAATCGCGGTTGCATCGTTGGCGCGGTTGTCGGCACGCCGCCGTGGATCAGGTATGTAAGTCGTACACACGCCGTCGCCGTGCGCGATCGTCGCCAGACGTTGCACGTGCGAGCCGACCAGCTTCGAGATCGCCGCGGTCTCCGCTTCGCACAGCTGCGGGAACTCGGCGGCGACGTGCGCGACCGGACAGTGGTGCTGGCAAAGCTGGCCACCGGAAGCGATCGCCGAGGCCGAAGCAGCGTAGCCCTCGGCGGTCAGCGCTCCGGCCAGTGCCTCCGCCCGAGCGAGAGGCTCGTCACCCGCATCTTCGAGCGCGTCGCTGCACCTGGCTTCGAGCGCGGCGACCTGGTCGGCGGCGAAACGCGCCACCGCTTCCGAGCCGCCCTGTGAGGCGATCCAGCGGAGTGCGGCGGTCGCTAGGTCATCATAGGTGTGTTTGCCGGCCCGGATCCGGGCAACGTCGGTCAGCAGGAACACCTTGGCCGGGCGTCCACGACCGCGACTCCCCCGCACCACCGCGTCCCGGGACGTCACGTCGCCGTCATCGAGCATCGCGTCGAGGTGACGGCGGATCGCGGCCGGGCTCAAGCCCAGCTGGCAGCCGATCTCCGCGGCGGTCGCGGCGCCCTGCGCCAGCAGCAGATGGGTGACACGATCACGGGTCCGGAAATCCGCCCCTGACGGTGTGTCATCCGTAGGGCGTTCGAGAGCGCGCACACTCAGCGGCGTCTCATCGATTTTCACTACACCAGTGTGACGTATTTCCGTCGACATGCGCAAACAGACACGCAAGTGATCCATCACACGCGAACTTTCTTCTGCGCCGCCAAGATCCCCGCGACATCACGGATGTTGCGGGGATGCACGGGTGTTGCGGGGATACCGGATCTCCAACCCGACAATATCCGTGATGTTGCGCAGATCTTGGCTGCGCAGTGCGGGTCTGAGCGGAACGCGGGGATAACATGCCCGGGTGAATGCGATTCGCCGGATATTGGGGACGCCCCGGACAATGTACGCGATGGCTCTCGCCTCGCTGATCGCGAACATCGGCATCGTGGTGACCGGCGGCGCGGTTCGCCTGACCGGCTCGGGGCTCGGATGCCCGACCTGGCCCCGCTGCGATGCGCACTCCTACGTCTACGCGCCCGAGCGTGGCTACCACTCCTACATCGAGTTCGGCAATCGGACCCTGATCAGCGTGGTAGGCACACTCGCGGTGCTCGCCTTCTTGACGGTGATCCTCCAGAACCCGCGCGGGGCCGCCTACCGCGAGCAGCGCCGCTGGGCCCTGCTCGTGCTGATCGGCATTCCGGCTCAGGCCGTACTCGGCGGCGTGACGACGCTAAGCGGCCTGAATCCATGGGTGGTCGCTTCGCACTTCCTGCTGTCGGCCGCCGTGATAGCCGCCGCTTACCAGCTCTGGGTCCGCTGCCGTTTGAGCGATCCGCTGGACCACCACGATGTCGCACCGACCACGACCACACGGCCCGAGGGTGTGCGGCCGGCACCAGCGCTGCGGGCGCTCGCCTGGGCCATCGTCGGCGTTACCGCCGCCGTCCTGGTAGCCGGGACGATCACGACCGGCAGCGGCCCGCACGCCGGCGACGAGCATGCCAAGCGCACCGGCCTCAGCCCGGAAATGGTCGCGCAGTTCCATGCCGACCTGGTCATGCTGCTGATCGGCCTATCGGTCGCGGCCTGGTTCGCGCTGCGCGCCTCGGGGGCGTCGGCCGCCGCCCGAGCGGCCGCGATCCTCGTGATCGTCGAGCTGTCGCAGGCGTTGATCGGCTTCGTCCAATACTTCACGAATCTGCCGATCATCCTGGTCGGAGCGCACATGCTCGGCGCCTGCCTGGTCTGGCTGGCCGCGCTGTGGCTGCTGACCGCGACGCGGCCGGTCGACGCCGATGCCGGCGCCGAGGACGTCGCGCTGCCGGTTTCGCGTACCCCTGAATGGGTTTGATTTCGGCAGGCTAATCTCGGGCGCATGACCGCCGTCGTCGCGTATGTAACCTGCTCCCGAATCCCTGACCTCGAGCCGGACGACCTTCTGACGGTCGAACCGCTGGCCGCGTTGGATATCAAAGTCGAGCCGGCGATCTGGGACGATCCAGACGTCGACTGGAACCGTTACGATCTCGCCATTCTCCGATCGACCTGGGATTACACCCCGAGACGGGACGAGTTCGTAGCCTGGGCGCACACGGTGCCTCGCCTGGCGAACGACGCGGTGACGGTCGGCTGGAACACCGACAAGCGGTACCTCGCCGAACTCGCCGCGGCCGGCACCTCGGTGGTTCCGACGACGTGGATCGAGCCGGGTGGGACCTGGTCCGCACCGACCACCGGCGAATGGGTGGTCAAGCCCTCGATCAGCGCGGGCAGTCGCGACACCGGGCGATACGTCGCCGCCGACCCCGCGCAACGAGAACAGGCCCAAGCCCACGTGGTACGCCTCACCGACGCCGGCCGAGTCGTGATGGTGCAGCCGTACCTGCCGGCGGTCGACACCCATGGCGAAACCGCAATGATCTTTATTGGCGGCGTCTTCAGCCACGCGATCCGGAAAGGCCCACTGCTCACCGGCCCCGACCGAGGTCTCGGCGAGCGCCTGTACGTCGCCGAGGCGATCACACCTCGCGAACCAAGCGCGGCCGAACACGCGCTCGCCGCCGAGGTCCTCTCATCTCTGCCCGCTTTCGTCACACCATCTCTGTACGCGCGCGTCGACCTCGTTCCCGGCGAGAACGGCCGCCCGCTGCTGATCGAGCTGGAGCTGACCGAGCCATCGCTGTTCTTCGAGCACAGCCCGCGCTCACCGGCGCGCTTCGCGGCCGCCGTGGCAAACATGGTCGACCTGTAGCCATCCGGTCGGGCCGAGCCGACCTTCTGGATATGACACGGCCCGGGGCGAGGGCCCCGGGCCGAATGTGGATCGTGTCTATGGGGTGGAACGTGCGGAGCCGTCGGGCTCCCCAAATGTGGAGCTATCGTGCGAAGATGCGCCGACTCATCGACCGCCAGAGGTCGTTGCTCGGTCGCATCTGCTCGATCAGCTCGCGCTCCCACTCGTTTTCCACCGTGACTCCAGCCGTCGAGCACGCCTCACGAGCGATGTCCGTACCGGCGGTGAAGTGATCGGCCCATTCACCGTCGTCCCCCACCAGGACGATGCGTGCGCCGCGCCGGCCGACGTACTCAACGACCGCGCGCGCACCCCCGTGAACCGAAGCGAACGTTTTGATCGCGGCGACAAGATTCGCCGGCGTCACGTCGCCCGACTCTGCAGTCAGCGTTGTGTCCAAACCATCTGCCATGTCAAGAGGGTAAGCAGCAAGGTCGAATCGCGCATGACCAGTCAGGGCACAATGTGATACCCATTACCCGTCGGAAACCCGACCGCGTGAGGTGTTTAAGGCCCAGATTTCCGATTTTTACCCATATTTTAAGCTGGCAATACGGGTAAATCGTCGCCAGTTTCTGACACATTTTGATTCCGAGAATTTATCAGGCGTTTCTCGACATATCGGACACTCACTCATATCTCGCGAGGCGGCGTAAGTGCTTGCATAGAATTGTGAATGTTCTTGCGCCAGCATGGCATCGAGTCGACATACGACATTATGTCGGCATCACGGCCGCTTGGGCGCCGGATGGGCGATGTAGATCTTTAATGTCGATCTTAACGTCGGTGACGTCCTGAACGAGGGGCCAACGTCGGCGACGCCTGATGCGGTAGCCAGATCGGCGACGTCTGATCCAGTCGCCAGAATGCGTTCCCGCACCTCATGATCGTGAAAGGCTGCTCGATCAGGCGTCGCTGATCTGCCGATCGGATCAGGTGTCGCCGACGCTGGCTACTGGATTAGGGCGTCGATCGCGACAGCGACGAAGACCAGCGTCAAGTAGGTCGTCGACCAGTGGAACAGGCGCATCGGCTTGATCGGCTCGCCCCGCCGGGCTCGGCCGTCGAGCTTATGTGCCTCGATCAGCAGCAGGACGCCGACGATCAGGGCGGTCACGCCATACACCGGGGTCATGCCGAACGGCCACAGCGCGAGCGACGCGATCACCGTGAGCCAGCTGTAGATCACGGTCTCGAGGCCGACCCGGCGCAGCGACCGAACCACCGGAAGCATCGGAATGCCGGCCCGCGCGTAGTCGTCCTTGAACTTGATCGCGAGCGCGTAGAAATGCGGCGGCTGCCAGAGGAACACGACCGCGAACAGCAGCCAGGCGCGGATGTCGAGGCCACCGGTCACCGCGGCCCAGCCGATCAGCACCGGAAGGGCGCCACAGACGCCGCCCCACACCGTGTTCTGCGGCGTCGTCCGCTTCAGCCACATGGTGTAGACCAGGTCGTAGTACGCGATCGCGGCGGCGGTCAGGGCCGTGGCCAGCCAGTTCGTAAACGCGCCCATCAAGACGAGCGAGACGACGGTCAGTACGGTGCCGAAGATCAGCGCGTTGCGCGGCGAGACCGTGTGGGTCGCCAAGGGCCGCCGCGACGTGCGGTTCATCAACTGGTCGATGTCACGGTCGATGTAGCAGTTGAACGCGTTCGCGGCGCCGGCGGCGAGCGCCCCGCCGACGACCACGACCAGCACGAGGAGCAGGTTCGGCAGGCGCTTCTGCGCGAGGAACATGGCCGGCACGGTCGTGATCAGCAGCAACTCGACGATTCGCGGTTTCGTCAGCGTCACGTACGAGCGGATCTTCGAACGCAGGTCGATCGTCGGCGGGACGGGAGTGACGCCGATCGTGGCCGGGCTCAACACGATCGGAGCCAGCGGTGTCGTCGTGGTCATCATTTCAGCAGGCACGGTCCGGTCGGCGAGCGTACTCATCAGCCACACCCTTCCGATCCGGGGAGAAAAATCAGCAACGGCCCGCATCGAGCCCGACGCGGGGGCGCGCCGCTTGCGACAGCGTACGCGCCGAATTGCCGACCTTTGTCTCGGGCCGCCCGGCGTGCCGATGATCACAGTACTTACGCGCGAGTCCCATCAGGGTCGCCCGCGACGTCTGCGCCGATCGGAGCGTCATCGTCGGAGGTTGCCACGGCTCGGTGCAGACGTGCACCCAAGGCGACCCGCGAGGGACTCAGCAATCGGAAGGGTGATCGTGTGTAGGTGTGCGCACGATGGGTAGGGTCAAGATTGCAGACATGATGTCGTCCGTGCGCACATTTGATGATGCTCAGTGCACCGACATTTTTAACGTCGGCAACCGACACTTTAGCTAGGCCCAAAGTAGCTAGACCAAACCGAGCGTTCGATGGGAGCTTTGCGGTGACCGATAGCAGGCTTGAGTGGTCAGACGTTGATCGGCGAGCGGTGGACACCGTCCGTGTGCTCGCCATGGATGCGGTGGAGAAGGTGGGAAACGGTCACCCGGGCACCGCGATGAGCCTGGCTCCGGCCGCGTACATGCTGTTCCAGAACGTAATGCGGCACGACCCGTCCGATCCGGCCTGGCCCGGCCGGGACCGCTTCGTTCTGTCCTGCGGCCACAGCAGCCTCACGCTTTACATTCAGCTGTACATGTCCGGATACGGCCTCGAGCTCGATGATCTCAAGTCGCTCCGCACCTGGGGCTCGCTCACGCCCGGCCACCCGGAGCACGGACACACCGCCGGTGTGGAGACCACGACCGGTCCGCTCGGCCAGGGCGTCGGCAACGCGGTCGGCATGGCGATGGCGGCCCGCCGCGAGCGCGGTTTGTTCGACCCGGAGCCGGCCACCGGCAAGAGCCTCTTCGATCACAACGTGTACGTGCTGGCCTCCGACGGTGACATGGAGGAGGGCATCAGCCACGAGGCGGCCGCGCTCGCCGCCGTGCAGCGCCTCGGCAACCTGTTGCTGATCTGGGACGACAACAAGATCTCGATCGAGGACAACACGTCGATCGCGAAGTCCGAGGACATGCCGGCCCGGTTCGAGGCGTACGGCTGGCACGTCCAGCACGTCAACTGGGTCCAGGAAGACGGGTACCACGAGGACCCGCAGGCCCTGTACGACGCGATCCTCGCCGCGAACGCGGTGACCGACCGGCCGTCGTTCATCGCGCTGCACACGATCATCGGCTGGCCCGCGCCGACGAAGCAGAACACCGGCAAGGCGCACGGCTCGGCGCTCGGTGCCGAAGAGGTCGCGGCGACCAAGAAGATCCTCGGATTCAACCCGGACACGACGTTCGAGGTGCCGGCCGGTGTGCTCGAGCACACTCGCAAGGTGGCCGAGCGCGGGCGCGCCGAGCACGACGCGTGGACCAAGAAGTTCGACACCTGGGCGGCGAAGAACAAGGACGCGAAGGCGCTGTTCGAGCGGATGTCCACCCGTACGCTGCCGGCCGGCTGGACCGACGCGCTGCCTGAGTTCAAGGCCGACCCCAAGGGCATCGCCACCCGCAAGGCGACCGGCGAGGTGCTGAACGCGCTGGCGCCGGTACTGCCGGAACTGTGGGGCGGCTCGGCCGACCTGGCCGAGAGCAACAACACGACGATGGAGGGCGAGCCCTCGTTCCTGCCGCCGGACCGTGCCTCGAAGGAATTCCCGGGCGACTGGTACGGCCGGACGCTGCACTTCGGCATCCGCGAGCACGCAATGGGCTCGATCATGAACGGCATCGTGCTACACGGCGGTACGCGCGTGTACGGCGGAACGTTCCTGGTCTTCTCCGACTACATGCGTCCCGCGGTCCGACTGGCCGCACTCATGAAGCTGCCGGTGATCTACGTGTGGACGCACGACTCGATCGGGCTGGGCGAGGACGGTCCGACCCACCAGCCGGTCGAGCACCTGACCGCGCTGCGGGCGATCCCGGGCCTGTCGGTGTGCCGGCCGGCCGACGCCAACGAGACCGCGTGGGCGTGGCGTACCGCGCTGGAGCACAACGACCGGCCGACCGCGCTCGCGCTGACCCGCCAGAACGTACCGACGTTCGACCGCTCCGAGGTCGCCTCGGCTGCGGGCGTGGCGAAGGGCGGATACGTGATGATCGAGTCATCTACCGCGATCCCCCAGGTCATCCTGATGGCGACCGGCTCCGAGGTATCGCTCGCGGTCACCGCTCGCGAGCGTCTGGAAGCCGAAGGCATCGGCACCCGGGTCGTTTCGATGCCGTGCCGCGAATGGTTCGACGAGCAGGACCCCGCGTACCGGCAGACCGTGCTGCCGCCCGACGTCAAGGCGCGGGTCAGCGTCGAGGCCGGTATCGCGATGTCCTGGCGCGACCTGATCGGTGACGCCGGTGAATCGGTGAGCATCGAGCACTACGGCGCCTCCGCATCGGCATCTGTTCTTTACGAGAAGTTCGGTTTCACGCCAGACAATGTGGTAGCGGCCGCGCATGCGTCGCTCGACCGAGCCGGCGTCATCAAGGGCAGCACGACCGGGAGCTGAAACCGCACGACTCCGTCAGATCCCACCAACTCAAGCAGGAGTAGCAATGACTGATCGACTTGCGGAGCTCTCCGCCGCCGGCGTGTCCGTGTGGCTGGACGACATTTCCCGCGAACGTCTCGTCACCGGCGGCCTCGCCGCCCTGATGAACGACAAGCACGTCGTAGGCGTGACCAGCAACCCGACCATCTTTGCAAAGGCGCTGTCCGACTCGGACGACTACGCCGAGCAGACCAAGGACCTCGCCGCCCGCGGCGTCGATGTCGGCGAAGCCAGCCGCATGATCACCACGTACGACGTGCGCTGGGCGTGCGACGTGATGCGGCCGGCGTACGACGCGTCCAACGGCGTGGATGGCCGGGTGTCGATCGAGGTCGACCCCCGCCTGGCCATGGAGACCGAGAAGACGATCGCCGAGGCCAAGCAGCTGTGGTGGCTCGTCGACCGGGAGAACCTCTACATCAAGATCCCGGCCACACTCCCGAGCGTGCCCGCGATCACCGCGACGCTCGCGGCCGGCATCAGCGTCAACGTCACGCTGATCTTCTCGCTCGAGCGCTACAAGATGGTGATGGACGCGTTCCTGGCCGGCATCGAGCAGGCGAAGGAGAACGGCCACGACATCACGAAGATCGGCTCGGTTGCGTCATTCTTCGTGTCGCGCGTGGATACCGAGGTCGACAAGCGCCTCGACAAGATCGGCACGCCGGAGGCGCAGGCGCTGCACGGTCTGGCGGCGGTCGCGAACGCGCAGCTCGCCTACAAGGACTACGAAGAGGTGTTCGGCAGCGAGCGCTGGAAGAAGCTGGAAGCGGCCGGCGCCAAGCCGCAGCGCCCGCTGTGGGCGTCGACGTCGAGCAAAAACCCGGCGTACCGGGACGTGCTCTACGTCGAGGATCTGGTCGCGCCGGGCACGGTGAACACGATGCCGGAGGCGACCATCAACGCGTTCGCCGACCACGGCGAGATCCGCGCCGACGCAGTGACGAGCAGCTACGCCAAGGCTCAGAAGGCACTGGACGACCTGGCGGCGATCGGCGTCGACTATGACGACGTGGTCGACACGCTGGAGCGCGAAGCAGTCGAAAAGTTCGAGGCAAGCTGGAATGAGTTGCTGGCGAGCGTCCAGGAGCAGCTGGGAGCAGCGGACAAATGATCAGGGCCTGGGCAGCGCCCGGCCAGGTCCGCGTCGATGAGGCGGCCGAGGCGTTCAACAACAATCCGTTGCGCGATCCGCAGGACCGGCGGTTGCCCCGCATCCCGGAGCCCTGCGCGATCGTGATCTTCGGGGTCACCGGCGACCTCGCACGCAAGAAGCTCATCCCAGCGATCTACGACCTCGCGAACCGGGGCATGTTGCCGCCGAACTTCGTCGTGCTCGGGTTCGCCCGGCGGGACTGGGGCGACGACGACTTCGAGGCGCTCGCGTTGAAGGCGGCCAAGGAGCACGCGCGTACACCCTGGCGTGAAGAGGTCTGGGCGCGACTGGCCGGCAACATCAAGTTCATCGGCGGCTCGTTCGACGACGACGCCGCGTTTGATGAATTGGCCGCGGCACTCGACGACCTCTGCGGCACCCACCAGATCCAGGGCAACGCGGCGTTCTACCTGTCGATCCCGCCTGGTGCCTTCCCGGTCGTGCTCAAGCAGCTCAATCGCACCGGGATGGCGGACAACCACAAGTCGGGCGGCTGGCGCCGGGTCGTGGTCGAGAAGCCGTTCGGCAACGACCTCAAGTCGGCGAAGGAACTGAACTCTCTCGTCGACGACGTGTTCACCGCGAACGACGTGTTCCGGATTGACCACTACCTGGGCAAGGAGACCGTCCAGAACATCCTGGCGCTCCGGTTCGCAAACACGCTCTTCGACCCGCTGTGGAACTCGAAGTACGTCGACTCGGTCCAGATCACGATGGCCGAGGACGTCGGCATCGGCACCCGGGCCGGCTTCTACGACACCGCCGGTACGGCCCGCGACGTGCTGCAGAACCATTTGATGCAGCTGCTCGCGATGGTCGCGATGGAAGAGCCGACCAGCTTCGACGCGGCCGAGATCCGGGCCGAGAAGCTCAAGGTCCTGCGCGCGATCACGGTGCCGAAGTCGGTGGCCGAAGGCACCGTACGCGGTCAGTACCTGGCCGGCTGGGTGGCCGGCGAGCGTGCGCTCGGCTACCTCGAAGAGGAGAACATCCCGGAGAACTCGACCACCGAGACGTACGTCGCGGTTCGGCTGGGCATCCAGAACCGGCGATGGGCGGGCGTGCCGTTCTACATCCGCGCGGGCAAGCGCATGCCGCGCCGGGTGACCGAGATCGCGGTCATGTTCAAGGGCGCCCCGCACCTGCCGTTCCGCAAGGCGGACGTGGAATCGCTCGGACACAACCAGCTCGTCATTCGGGTCCAGCCGGACGAGGGCGTGGTGCTCAAGTTCGGTTCGAAGGTCCCCGGTACGCAGATGGAACTCCGGGACATCGCGATGGACTTCTCGTACGGCGAGGCGTTCACCGACTCGTCCCCGGAAGCGTACGAGCGACTGATCCTCGACGTTCTGATCGGCGACCGGACGCTGTTCCCGGACGCCGGTGAGGTGGAAGCCGGATGGCGCGTCGTGGACCCGCTGGAAGAGGAGTGGTCGGGTTCGAAGCCGGACCCGTACCGAGCCGGCGAATGGGGTCCCCGTACTGCCGATGAACTGCTCGCACGCGACGGTCGGACCTGGAGGCGGGCTTAATAATGATCGGGTTGTGGGATACCACCGGGATTGAGGTCGTCAAGGCACTTGAGGCCGAGCGGCGCAACGCGGGCGGCGTCACCAGCGGGCTCGCGTTGACGCTCGTCGTCGTCGCGGATGAGAAGACGGTCCGGGACGCCGAGGACGCGGCCACGATCGCCGCCTCGGCTCACCCGTGCCGCCTGCTCGTCGTCGTCCGCACCGATGCCAGCCAGTCGTCTCGCAGCCGCCTGGACGCGGAAATCGTGGTCGGCGGTCGCCTGGGACCGTGCGAAGCCGTCGTCCTGCGCATGCAGGGCCGGCTGGCGCTGCACGCCGAGTCGGTTGTGATGCCGCTGCTCGCGCCGGACGTCCCGGTCGTCACGTGGTGGCACGGCGAACCGCCGGAGCGGATCGCATACGACCCGCTGGGCGTCGTCGGCGAGCGTCGCATCACCGATGCCGCGCAGTGTGCGAACCCGATCGCCGGTTTGCTGCGGCGAGCGGAGGACTACGCGCCGGGCGACACCGACCTTGCGTGGAGCCGGATCACGCCGTGGCGCACGCTGGTCGCGGGTGCATTCGACACGATCGAATCACCGGTCGTGGCCGCCACGGTGGTCGCGCCGAAGTCGGATCCGACGGCGGCGCTGATGCGCGGCTGGCTTGCCTCCCGCCTCGACATCACGCCGCTCCAGGAGATCACGACGGGGTACCCGCGCATGCGCGAAGTGCTTTTGACGTGCGAGAACGGTGATGAGGTGTCGCTCGTTCGCGATGGGGACGCGGCGGTGATGCGGCGTACCGGTCAGAATGATCGTGATCTGCCCCTGACCCGTCGGTCGCTGGGCGAAGAGTTGGCCGAGGAACTGCGGCGACTGGATGCCGATCAGATCTACTCGGATGCGCTCAGCGGCCTGACCGGCATCCACGGTCTCGAAGACCGGCCCCGGATGCGCATACACATCTGGCATGACCCGGCCGTGTCCGAAGAGCCAGAGGAGATGGTCGCGTGACCGTTCCGTCGCCTGCGTCGGACGCGACCGTCGTCGTCCACCCGGACGCCGCCGTACTGGCCTCGGCCGTTTCGGCCCGGCTCTCGGCTCGGATGCTGGACGCACAGGCGTCGCGTGGCTGGGCCAGCGTCGTGCTCACCGGCGGCCGGATCGCCGACAAGATCTACGAGGCGTTTCTGGCCGATCCATCCAAGGACACGATCGACTGGTCTCGGGTCGATCTTTGGTGGGGTGACGAGCGTTTCCTGCCCGCCGGCGACCCTGATCGGAACGAGACGCAGACGCGTGCGGCGCTGATCGACCATCTGTCGATCGCGGCCGAGCGAGTGCACCCGATGCCGGCGTCGGACGGCCCGGACGGCAACGATCCGGAGGCTGCGGCCGAGCGGTACGCGGCGGTGCTGGCTGCGGCCCGGCAGCCCGGTCGGCCGTTGCCGCACTTCGATGTCGTCCTGCTCGGCATCGGCGAGGACGGGCACGTGGCATCGATCTTCCCGGAGCATCCGGTCGGGTACGAAACCCGGCCGGTGTCCGCGGTCCGGGGCAGCCCGAAGCCGCCGCCGATTCGTACCACGCTGACCATGCCGACGCTGAACACCGCGGATGACGTGTGGGTCATCGCGTCCGGCGACGGGAAGGCCGACGCGGTTGGAGCGGCATTGTCCGGCGCCGCTCCGCACCAGGTCCCGGCAGCCGGCGTACACGGCACCGAACGCACGCTGTGGTTGCTCGACGAGGCTGCGGCGGCGAAGGTACCGGCAAAACGCCGGAGCGTCTGAGCGACCAACGTAGGGGCGGTCAGTCGCCTCTACGTTGGCGAAGGCGTCCCAGGGCTTCCGCGACCAATGCAGCGCCCTCGGCGTCCGTACGCCGCTCCTTGACGTAGGCCAAGTGGCTCTTGTACGGCGCGGGCTCGGGCCGAACCGGTGGCGCGAGCGGGTCGAGGCCGGCGGGTTGGCCGCAATGCGGGCACTCCCACGTCGCGGGCGGCGGCGCATCGGCCGCGAACGACGGCTCGACCAGATGATTGTTCGCGCACCAGTAAGGCGTACGGCGGCGCGGCGCCGGCTTCATCGCCTCGTCCGGGCGAATGGGGCCGGATCCGACGCGCCGTCCTCGGATGGCGTTACTTGCCATGCTGACGTGCTCCTGTCGCGTTGGGGGGTACGACATAAAGCGACAACTTGCTAAGTCACGAGATGCTAGGTCACAAAGATCAAAAATGTACGCGACCCGGTTTAAACCGGATCGCGTACACAGTCTAAATCTTGTTCGTCTTTACGCCAGTCAGGCGCCCGGGTGACCTTTTGGGCACCCACGGGGCCGGTTATGGCGCCAGCGTGGCGTGCTTCAGCCAGAGGCCGAAGGCGACAATGCTCGCGAACCACACGATGCCCACGAGAATCGTGAACATGTCGAGGTTCTTCTCGGCAACGGACGAACCCGACAGCGTCGACGTCACGCCACCACCGAACATGCTCGACAGGCCACCGCCTTTACCGCGGTGCAAGAGGATCAGGAGTGTCAGGATCACGCTTGTCACGATCAACAGCCCGATCAACAGAAATGCAAACCACATGGTGGTGTTCGGTCCTCTCGAAGGTGCGGGTCACCGGCAAGAATAGCGGGCCGGAGTCGGGGTGGCGAGCCTGGGTGCAGCCCGATCTCTCAGTAGATCCGTAGGCATCCAGGGTTTACGGGACGACGCCCATCGTCGACAGGTCCGGCTCACCGAACGCCGGTGAGACCACTCCTCCGCGCACCTTCGTGCCGGTCATCCGCAGGTCACTGGGGTAGAGCACCGGGATCACGTACGCGTCGTCCATGACCGTCTTATCCAACTGGCCCCACAGATGGTACTGAGCCGACAGATCGCCCTGCGCGAATGCCTCGGTGATCTGGGTCTGCAAAACCTGATCGGTCACCATCGAATAGTTGATGTTCGAAGCGCTGTTGTCCTTCGGGTCCGCCAGGGCGGCAGTCACCGACGAGGCCGAGAACAACGGCGGAATCACAGCCGAACCGTTCGGCCAGTCCGGCACCCACCCGGCGTAAAGCATGTCGTACGACTCCGTGGGATTGCCGATCTGCGACCAGTACGACTGCGGGTCCAGCGGCGCGAGCGTCACCGAGATCCCGGCCCGCTGGTACGCCTGGACGACGGTCGCCATCAGCTGCGGGATGCCGGCCGCGTTCGGGAACGCGATCTTGACGCCGTTGCCGCATTTGTTCTTCGCCCAGAGCGATTGAGCCTTCGCCCAGTCGCCATCCGGCAGCGTCGTCGTCTCGTAGTCGTCGAAGTTCTGGTGCGCGATCAGGTTCGGCGGGATGATCGAGGTGGCCAACGGTCCGAAGATGGCGCCACCGACCTCGTACCGCCAGGAGCGCTTGTCGAACGCGTACTCGAGGGCCTGCCGGCAGCTGACGTTCTTCTGGCGGATCGTGTTGATCGCGAAGTAGCGAGTGGCGCCGGAGACGCCGGAGATCGCGCGCTTCGACAGGTCGGGGTCGTTGATCACCTGCTGGACGAAGTTCGGCGTGACGTCCGCGTCCAGGTTGATTGCGTCCTGGTACTTCTGGGTCGCGCTCTGGATGATCGAGTTGGTGGTCTTCGTCCGGTCGTCCTCGGAGCTGATCACGATCTTGTCCGGATACGCCTTACGGTTCGGATCGGTGGTCGGATCCCAGTACTTGTTGCGGACCAGCGTGATATCGGTCGCGTAATACGTCCCGGCCTGCGGATCCTTCTCGATTTTCGACTGCGCCTTGTCCACCTGGTAGGGGCCGTCCGAGAACGGCGCGAAGTTCGTGTCCTCCGGCTTGCCGTCCGCCTGGTGGTCAGTGTCGGCGTTCGAATTCATCGGCGCGAACGTGTTCACCGAGACGGTGTAGCCGAAGTCGCCGACCGGCCGCTGCAGGTGGAACTGAATCGTTTGGGCGTCCACGCAGACGATCGAGTTCAGCGTCTTGCGCGTGAACGGGCCGTCGTATGCGGGCGTGTTGTCCTGCAGGTACGTCATTGGGTACGGCAGGCCGTTGGCCGCGTTGATGATCGGCGAGAACCGGCGTTCGATGCCGTACTGCACATCGGGGCAGGTAACCGGGGAGCCGTCCTGCCACTTCACACCCGGCCGGATCGTGAACTCCCAGATCGTCTTGTCCGGCGACGGCCGACCGGTGTCGGTGGCCAGGTCCGGCACCAGCTTCCCGGCCGCGTTCGTCGTGGTGAGCGTCCGGTTGAGCAGGTGGCTGACGTTCGCGTCGGTCGCGATCGAGACTTCCTGCGGATCCAGGTTGGTGATGCCGCCGTTGGACAGGATGACCTGCAACGTGCCGCCCTTGGCCGGCGCGTCTTCGGACACGGTCTGTGTCGCGCTGTGGCAGGCGGCGAGTCCGGCGGCCGCGATGACGGCGACGGACGCCAAGACCAGACGACCGCGCGCCATCCGGCGGTGGCTCGGTCGGGCGGCGCGGGGGGTACTAGAGCGCATCTGCGATCCTCACGGCTTATCCAGGGCTGGGCAACCGCGACACAGGGGGTACGCGCGGCAGCGGAGCCACCGGAGCCAGGTTAGGGGTGTGCGGGGGTGGTCATCTGCTCTCTCGCGGGTCCGGCCGGATGCCGTCCCGCTCGGGACACTCTAGGCGTCCCGGTCCCGGAACGTGAACTCCGGATCGGTGAATAGAGCGTGGAGAAGCGGTTTTGCAACCGAGCACAGACGGACGGCTGCCGCCACGCTACGGAGCGTGGCGGCAGCCGCCTCACTTTATGACCGAGCCGTTACCGGGGAAGGTGCTCCTTGTAACGGCAGATCGCCACGAACTCGTCGACCTTCAGGCTGGCCCCGCCGACGAGCGCGCCGTCGACGTCAGGCTTTGCCATGATCGACGCCACGTTCGCCGCGTTGACCGAGCCGCCGTACAGGATGCGTACCTGTGCCGCGGTGGACGCGTCGAACGACTCCGCAATCCGGGCACGGAGAGCCGCAATCACTTCCTGCGCGTCCTCCGGCGTGGCCGTCTTGCCGGTGCCGATCGCCCAGACCGGCTCGTACGCGATGACGAGCGACGCGACCTGCTCGGCCTTGAGTCCGGACAGCGCCGCGTCCAGCTGCGTGGTGCAGTGCCCGACGTGACCGCCCGCCTCGCGGGTCTCCAGACCCTCACCGACGCAGACGATCGGCGTGATGCCGGCTCCGAGCGCCGCCTTCACCTTCGCGTTGACGAGCGCGTCGTCCTCGTGGTGGATCGTGCGCCGTTCCGAGTGCCCAACCAGGACGTACTGGCAGCCCAGCTTCGCCAGCATGCCGGCCGAGATGTCCCCGGTGTAGGGGCCAGACGGGTACGGCGACAGGTCCTGCGCGCCGTACCCGAGCATCATCTTGTCCGCGTCGATCAGCGTCTGCACGCTGCGGAGATCGACGAACGGCGGAAGGATCACGACCTCGACGTCCTCGAGCTGCTTCTCGGTCAGGCTGAACGCGAGCTTCTGCGTCAGCCCGATCGCCTCGAGGTGGTTCATGTTCATCTTCCAGTTGCCGGCCATGAGCGGCTGGCGACCTTCCGGCTTGGCCTTCGCGGCCTTCTCGTCCTTCGAAGCGGCGGCCATCAGGACTCCAGCGCCTTTACGCCGGGCAGCGCCTTGCCCTCCAGGAACTCGAGCGACGCACCGCCACCCGTGGAGATGTGACCGAACGCGGACTCGTCGAGGCCGAGTTGCCGTACCGCGGCGGCCGAGTCGCCACCGCCGACGACCGTGAAGCCGTCGACCTTCGTGATCGCTTCGGCCACACCGCGCGTACCGGCGGCGAACGGCTTCTTCTCGAACACGCCCATCGGGCCGTTCCAGAACACCGTCTTCGCACCGTTCAGCGCATCGGCGAACGCCGCGACCGTGGCCGGCCCGATGTCCAGGCCGAGCTGGTCGGACGGGATCGCGTCGGCCGCGACAACGGTCGCCGTCGCGTCGTCGGAGATCTCGGTGGCCACGACGATGTCAGTCGGTAGCACGATCTTGCCGGCCGCCTGCGTCAGCAGATCCTTGCAGGTGTCGACCATGTCGTCTTCGAGCAGCGACTTGCCGACCTCATGGCCCTGCGCCTTGAGGAACGTGAAGCACATGCCGCCACCGATCAACAGCTTGTCGGTGGTCGGCAGCAGCGCCTGAATCACGGCCAGCTTGTCCGATACCTTCGAGCCGCCGAGGACCACCACGTACGGGCGCTCCGGGTTCTCGGTGAGCCGCGTGAGCACCTCCAGCTCGGTGGCGACGAGGCCACCGGCGTAGTGCGGCAGAAGTGCGGCCACGTCGTACACGCTGGCGTGCTTGCGGTGCACGGCGCCGAACGCGTCGTCGACGTAAGCATCGGCGTACGCGGCGAGCTGGGCCGCGAACGCGCCGCGCTCGGCATCGTCCTTGCTGGTCTCCCCCGCGTTGAATCGCAGGTTCTCCAGCAGCGCGACACCACCGTCGTCGAGGTCGCTGACCGCGTCTGCTGCGGACGGGCCGACCGTGTCGGTCGCGTACGCCACCGGCGAGCCGAGCAGCTCGGTCAGCCGCTCAGCCACCGGTGCGAGCACGTACTTCGGGTCCGGCTCACCCTTCGGCCGGCCGAGGTGCGAGCAGACGATGACGCGGGCGCCGGCGTCGCGCAGCGCGACGATCGTCGGCAACACCGCCCGGATCCGGCCATCGTCGGTGATCCGAACGGCGTCACCGGACCGGTCCAGCGGCACGTTCAGATCGGCGCGGACGAGGACCCGCTTCCCCTTGACGCCGGTGGCGAGGAGGTCATCGAGCGTCTTCACAGCGAGGCACCGACCAGCTTGACGAGGTCGACCAGGCGGTTCGAGTAGCCCCACTCGTTGTCGTACCAGCCGACGACCTTGACCTGGTCGCCGATAACCTTCGTCAGGCCGGCGTCGAAGATGCACGAAGCCGGGTCGGTGACGATGTCCGACGACACGATCGGGTCCTCGGTGTAGACCAGGATGCCGCGCATCGGTCCGTCGGCAGCGGCCTTGACCGCGGCGTTGACGTCGGCCACCGAGACCGGGTTCTTGGCGGTGAAGGTCAGGTCCGTGGCGGAGCCGGTCGGGATCGGGACGCGCATCGCGAAGCCGTCCAGCTTGCCCTTGAGCTCCGGCAGGACGAGGCCGATCGCCTTGGCGGCGCCGGTCGACGTCGGCACGATGTTCAGAGCGGCGGCCCGGGCCCGGCGGAGGTCCTTGTGCGGACCATCCTGCAGGTTCTGGTCCTGCGTGTACGCGTGGATCGTGGTCATCAGGCCACGCTCGATGCCGAACGCGTCGTTGAGCACCTTCGCCATCGGCGCGAGGCAGTTCGTCGTGCAGGACGCGTTCGAGATGATCGCGTGCTTCGCCGGGTCGTAGTCGCCGTCGTTCACGCCCATCACGACGGTAACGTCGTCGTTCGTGGCCGGCGCCGAGATGATGACCTTCTTGGCGCCACCGGTGAGGTGCGCCTTGGCCTTGTTGCCGTCGGTGAAGAAGCCGGTCGACTCGATCACGATGTCCGCGCCCAGGTCGCCCCACGGCAGGTTCGCCGGGTCCTTCTCGGCGAACGCCTTGATCGTGTGCGGGCCGGCGATGATCTCGTCCGGGCCGACCTTGACCTCGAGACCGAGGCGGCCAAGCACGCTGTCGTACTTGAGCAGGTGCGCGATCGTGTTCACGTCGCCGAGGTCGTTGAAGCCGACCAGTTGGACGTCCGCACCGGATGCGATCAACGCCCGGAAGAAGTTGCGGCCGATACGGCCGAATCCGTTGATGCCAACCCGGATGGTCACAGGTTCTCTCCTTGCCACATGAGGGCAGGCGTTGTCGAGCCAACCCCAGATTTGGTCAAATGGGTCGCCCCTGACGCGTTGGTCACACCTGGGTGAAAACGAGGCATGACCTGGGCCGCTCGCGCAGCGACAGATGGCGAGGGACGACTACGCCGGCATCATCGCCGGAACAACTCAAAGCCTAGCGGTACGAGGTGATCGGGGGTTAATTGGCCATCATCTCCGGTGTGACGGCCGCTTCGGTGTCCGGAATCCCCAAATCTCGGGCCCGCTTGTCGGCGAGTGCGAGAAGGCGTCGAATCCGGCCGGCGATCGCATCCTTCGTCAGCGGCGGATCGGCCAGCGCGCCCAACTCCTCCAACGATGCCTGGCGGTGTTCCAGGCGCAGCTGACCGGCGTGGGTGAGGTGGTTCGGCGCCTCGTCGCTCAGGATGTCGAGCGCACGCGTGACTCGCGCGGCGGCGGCGACGGCGGCCCGGGCCGAGCGGCGCAGGTTCGCGTCGTCGAAGTTGGCGAGCCGGTTCGCGGTGGCCCGCACCTCACGGCGTACGCGCCGTTCTTCCCATGTCAGCACGCTCGCGTGCGCGCCGACCCGGGCCAGGACGTGCGCGATCGCGTCACCGTCCTTGACCACGACCCGATCCACGCCACGAACCTCACGAGCCTTGGCGGCGAAACCTACGCGGCGGGCTGCGCCGACGAGCGCGAGCGCGGATTCCGGACCCGGGCAGGTCACTTCGAGCGCGCAGGAGCGCCCCGGCTCGGTCAGCGATCCGTGGGCCAGGAACGCGCCACGCCAGGCCGCGACCGCGCAGCACATGTTCGCGGACACGACGTTCGGCGGCAGACCGCGAACCGGCCGACCGCGTACGTCGAGCAGACCGATCTGGCGGGCGAGGGACTCGCCGTCCTTGATGATCCGGACGATGTAGTGGCTGCCCTTGCGCAGGCCGCCGGAGGCGAGCACGTGGATCTCGCTCGGGAAGCCGAACACCTCCGCGATCTCGCGACGGAGTCGCCGGGCCACGGCACCGGTGTCCAATTCCGCCTCGACGACCACGCGCCCCGAAACGATGTGCAGGCCGCCCGCGAACCGCAGCAGCGCCGCCATTTCAGCGCGGCGGCAGCATGGTTTCGGTACATCGACCCGGCTCAACTCGTCCTTCACCGCTGCGGTCATCGCCATTGTGTCGCCACCTCGCGGGCCAGTCGGCTATCCATACGTTGCTGTATCCCTTTCACACTCACACGGTCACGCAACGCTCTGCGCGCCTCGACCTGTGCCACTCGACGCGTCCTGCGACACCGGCGCCGTCAACCGCGCAGGATCGGCGCGAGTGAAGCGGTCAGTGCCACCGGATCGTGCCGCGGCGTCCCATCCCTCATCGCGACCGGTGCGAGCACGAGGGTCGCCCCCAACTCTCCGGCCGCGCGACGGACGGGCTCGGGATCACCCACCGCAATCTGATCGGCAAGTACTACATCGGCGCGGAGGCCCGGGAGGTAACGGGTCAGCGCGTCCAGATGATCCGAATGTGACAAACCTTTCGTTTCCAATTCCTCGGCCAGATTTAGGATGACCAGGTGCTTCGCGCGGCTCGCCAAGATCGCCTTGGCTAAATCTGGCACGAGTAAATGTGGAATAACACTCGTGTACCAAGAGCCGGGACCAAAGATCAGCCAGTCCGCGTGCTCCACCGCCCGGACCGCCTCGGCACACGCCGGCGGATCGATCGGATCCAACCGTACGGTTTCCAGCCGTCCTTCGGCGACCGCGACCGCATGCTGGCCAACCACCGTGCGTACCGGCGAATCCGGGCCGGTCGATCGCACCTCGGCGGCGATACTCACCGGGATCGGCGACATCGGCAGCACACGTCCACGTGCCTGAACCATGGCGGCCGCTTGATCGAGCGCCGCGACCGGATCGCCGAGCATTTCGAACAGCCCGCACAGCACCAGATTCCCGATCGCGTGTCCGGCCAGCGATTGCCCGTCGCGCGACTCGTCGCCCGCGGTGAATCGATACTGGAACAGCTCAGCGACCGCACCCGCCTCGTCCACCGGCGCCGCGAGCGCAGCCAGGGCCTGCCGGAGATCGCCGGGTGGCAACGTGCCGAGTTCGGCCCGCAGGCGCCCGCTGGACCCGCCGTCGTCGCCTACCGTCACGACCGCGGTGATCTCCAGGCCCTCGACTTCGGCGAGGGCGCTCAGCGACGCACCCAAGCCGTGGCCACCACCGAACGCGACGACGTTGATGGTCATGGACGCCTCCGCTCCACAGGACGCATCCATGCCGGCACCTCGGCGAACTCGCTCCGCACGTTCACTACTCGCGACCCAGATCCCGGTGTTGGGCGCCGGCGACGACGCGCAGATCACGCAAGCGGCGGCTGAGTTCCTCGGCGATCGCGACGCTGCGGTGCTTCCCGCCGGTACAGCCGACGGCGACGGTGAGGTAGCGCTTGCCCTCCCGCTCGAAGCCGGGCGCGGTCGCCGTGATCAGGCGCGCATAGGTCTCCACGAACGTCCCGGCGCCGCGCTGATTCAACACGTACCGGCTGACCGACTCGTCCTTGCCGGTGAGGTCACGCAGCTCGGGCTCCCAGAACGGATTCGGCAAGAACCGTGCGTCCAGTACGAAGTCCGCGTCCGGCGGAAGTCCGTATTTGAAGCCGAACGAGAGCACGGTCACCCGGATCCGCCGGGCATCCTCGCCGCCGAACATCTCCTCAACGCGGCTGCGCAGCTGGTTCACGTTCAGGTGGCTGGTATCGATCAACACGTCCGCGGTGTCCCGGGCTTCGCGCAGCAGTTCGCGCTCGGCGGTGATGCCGTCGGACAGCCGTCCGTTGCCCTGCAGCGGATGCGTACGCCGGACATTCTCGAATCGCCGGATCAGCACCTCGTCGTCGGCATCGACGAACAGCACTTTCGGTGAGAAACCGCTGGCCCGCAACGTCTCCACGGCGCTGCTGAGGTCCGATGAGAACGCCCGGGACCGCACGTCGAGCACCATCGCCGTGCGTTTCGCGGCGCCACCGGCCTTGTACGCCAACTCGGCCATGTCCAGCATCAACGCTTGCGGCAGGTTGTCCACCACGTAGTAACCGACGTTCTCCAGCGCGCGTGCGACCGTACTGCGACCGCCACCGGACAGGCCGGTCACGATCACGAGATCGGTCTCCGCCCGGGCCGACTGCCCGTCCGCGTCCGGCGTCGCGATCGGGACCCCCGCACCGGCCTGCCCGCCGCCGTCCGCTCGGTCGGCAGTATCCAGATGATCAGTCTCTAGCTGATCACTGTCGACGTCGTCGCTCACGTATTGCCCTTCCGGCCCGGCGGTCAGATCCATCGGCCGGGATACAACACCGGCACTCATCCCAGACTAGGCGTCACCCGAATGTGTCGACCCGTCGCGGTCGGTGTGTTCCGCGTCATCCGTCAGTTCAGCCGTGACTTCAATGGGTGGCGCCGAAACCGTGTCGATAGCCGGCTCGGCCCGCTTCACCCGAGCCGGGGCGGACGAACCGGACGACGATTCGGACAGCGCCTCCACGATCGCCTCGGCCGTGCGCCGACCGACTCCGGGTACCGATTCGATCTCCTCCACGGTCGCCATTCCCAGCCGTTTCAGCGAACCGAACCGAGTCAGCAACGCCTTGCGCCGAATCTCCCCGAGTCCGGGGATCGCGTCGAGCGTGGACGCGGTCATCCGCTTCGATCGCCGCGCGCGGTGGAACGTGATCGCGAACCGGTGCGCTTCGTCCCGGATGCGTTGCAATAAATAGAGGGCCTCGGACGTGCGCGGGAGGATGACCGGGAACTCGTCGTCCGGCAGCCAGACCTCTTCCAGCCGCTTCGCGAGACCGCAGACCGCGATATCAGTGATGCCGAGGTCCGCCAGCACTTGCGCGGCGACGGCCACCTGCGGTGCGCCGCCGTCGACGACCAGCAACTGCGGTGGGTACGCAAACTTGCGCGGCTTCCCGATCTGCTCCGGCTCGATGTGTTCGGCGTCGTCGGCCCCGTCGATCTCGCCGATCGCCGCCGCTTCGGTCAGATATCGCGAGAACCGGCGCCGCAGCACTTCGGTCATCGCGGCCAAGTCGTCGGTACCACCGCCGAACTTGTCGCCGCGGACCGCGAATCGTCGGTACTCACTCTTTCGCGCGAGCCCGTCCTCGAACACGACCATGCTCGCGACCACGTCGGTGCCCTGGATCTGGGAAACGTCGAAGCACTCGATCCGTAGCGGCGCCTGATCCATGCCGAGCGCCTCGCTGATCTCCTCCAGCGCCTTGCTTCGCGTACTCAGATCGGATGCGCGCTTGAGTTTGTGCTGCGCCAGGGCTTGGGACGCGTTGCGCGCCACCGTCTCCATCAGCGCTCGTTTGTCGCCCCGCTGCGGTACGCGCAACGAAACATTGCTTCCCCGGTGATCGGACAGCCAGATCTGGAGTGCGTCCGCGTCGGACGGCAATTCCGGTACGAGAAGCTCGCGCGGCACATCGGTTTCGCCGTGCTCGTCGCCGTACACCTGCGTGCAGAACTGATGCACGAGGTCGCCGACCGTGACCTCCTCGGTCTTCTCGACCACCCAGCCGCGCTGGCCGCGCACCCGGCCGCCACGAACGTGAAACACCTGCACGGCGGCTTCGAGCTGATCCTCGGCGAATGCCACGACGTCGGCATCGGTGCCATCGCCGAACACGACCGCCTGCTTCTCCATCGCCCGGCGCAACGCCGCGAGGTCATCGCGGAGCCGCGCGGCCAGCTCGAATTCCAGCTCGGCCGATGCCTGCTGCATCTCGCGGTCGAGCCGCCGAATCATGGTGTCGGTCTTGCCGGCCATGAAGTCGCAGAAGTCCTCGACGATCCGGCGATGTTCCGCGGCGTCGACCCGGCCGACACACGGCGCCGAGCATTTGCCGATATAGCCGAGCAGGCACGGTCGGCCGATTTGACCGGATCGCTTGAAGACGCCGGTCGAGCACGTACGCGCCGGAAACACGCGCAGCAGCAGGTCCAGCGTCTCGCGAATGGCCCACGCGTGCGAGTACGGCCCGAAGTAGCGCACGCCTTTACGCTTGGCGCCGCGCATGACCTGCAATCGCGGATATTCCTCATCCAGCGTCACGGCAAGATACGGGTAGGACTTGTCGTCGCGGTAGCGGACGTTGAACCGAGGGTCGTACTCCTTGATCCACGCGTACTCCAGCTGGAGCGCCTCGACCTCGGTGCCGACCGTGACCCAGTCAACGCTCGCGGCGGTGGTCACCATCTGGGACGTACGCGCGTGAAGTGTCCACGGATCCGCGAAGTACGAGTTCAGTCGGCTGCGGAGATTCTTCGCCTTGCCCACGTAGATGACGCGGCCCTGCCGCTCACCGGCGACGGGCGCGGCACGGAACCGGTAGACGCCCGGCGACTCGGGAATCGTGCCGCTGGCGGGACGGTAGCTAGCTGGGTCGGCCACGCGGGCAAGCCTAATCCGTACGTGCGTCAAACCTGTGGGGCGTCATGCCCAGCCGGGCGATCACCGCCTAGACGATGCTGATCTCACCGTCGGCCACCGTGATCGGTTCGGTCGCCAACCCCGCCTGGCCTTGAACCGCGGGCCGGGTCACCGAACCGTCGACGATCGAGTACTCGCTGCCGTGGCACGTACACATGATCGTGCGGCCATCGATCTTGGTGACCGGGCAGCCCTGATGCGTGCAGATCGACGAGAACGCCTTGAAGTTCCCGGCCGTCGGCTGCGTCACGACGACCGGCGGAGACGTGAAGATCTTGCCGCTGCCGACCGGGATATCGGTGGTCTTCGCGATCGGACCGGTCTTGACCGCGGTCGGCACGGACGACGCTCCGTTGTCGCCGGGCCCGCACGCGGCCAGCGCGGCCGCGGCGGCACCCATCGCGCCCACGCCTAGTAGTACAGTCCGGCGGTTCGCGCGAACCGCCGGCGTGCCGGACTCGGCGGTGGTCGACTCGGTGTCGTTGTTGTGCATGTACGTGGTCCTCCCGTGGGAAAGCGGTGACGACCAGTAGATACGACGAAACTGGGAGTCGGGTTCACCCGGGCTGGAAGGATTATCAGCGAATTGACAGTCGATCCGGGTCAGCCGTTGACGGTGATCTTGGTCCCGACGACCGTGAGCTGCTTCGCGGCGAGCGGCGACGGAGCAGGTCCACGCTTCACCGAACCATCGACGATCGAGTATTCGCTGCCGTGGCACGGACACATGATCAAGCCGCTCGCGACCGACCCGAGCGTGCAGCCCTGATGCGTGCAGATCGCGGTGAACGCCTTGAACGCGCCGGCCGTCGGCTGCGTGACGACGATCTTCTGATCCGCGAAGATCTTGCCGCCGCCGACCGGGATGTCGGTAGTGTCCGCCACCAGCGACGCTCCGGCGCTCGCCACTCCCCGGTCGGCAGTGCCACCACCGTTGCCCGAGCCGCTCGAACCGCAACCGGCCGCCGCAGCAACCCCGACCGTGCCGGCGCCGAGAAGCACGGAGCGACGTCGTACGGCGACACGGCGCTTGATCTCGTCGGCACCCATCCGCACTCCCCCGATGTCAGGACTCACGACTAAGTTCATGACATCAGGCAAGCGGGACTAAAGGTGTGGAAACATCCGAGATTGGGCCGGCGACTCGATCACCAACGATGCCGGGCCGACGATCAGCGGATCCGGCACGCCGACCACCTCGTCATCTCGGCCGGTGTACTGGAAACGGCTCAAGACGTACCGCATCGCCTCGATTCTGGCCCTTTTCTTGTCGTTGCTCTTGACCACGGTCCACGGCGCGTCGGCGGTGTCGGTGTAGAAGAACATCGCCTCCTTCGCGTCGGTGTAGTCGTCCCATTTGTCGAGCGACGCGAGGTCCATCGGGGAGAGCTTCCACTGCCGCACCGGGTCGACCTGCCGGATGATGAAGCGCGTGCGCTGCTCATCCTGAGAAACCGAGAACCAGAACTTGATCAGGTGTACGCCGTCGCGGACGAGCATGCGCTCCAGCTCGGGCGCCTGGCGCATGAACTCGAGATAGTCGGTGCGGTCGCAGAAGCCCATGACGCGCTCGACGCCGGCCCGGTTGTACCAAGATCGGTCGAACATCACGATCTCGCCGGCCGACGGGTAGTGCGCGATGTACCGCTGGAAGTACCACTGCGAGTTTTCCCGCTCGCTCGGCTTCTCTAGCGCGACGACCCTCGATCCACGCGGGTTCAGGTGCTCCATGAACCGTTTGATCGTGCCGCCCTTGCCGGCCGCGTCCCGGCCCTCGAACAGGATGATCATGCGCTCGCCGGAATCGCGGATCCAGTTCTGCAGCTTCAGCAGCTCGATCTGTAGAAGCCGCTTGATCCGTTCGTATTCGCTACGGTCCATGCGTTCGTCGTACGGGTAATCCTCCCGCCACGTGTCGACCGGCAGGCCGTCGTCGGTCAGGAGGACCGGGTCGTCGTCGTCATCATCGTCCTGGACTTTGTAACCTCGGAGATCCATTCGGTCAGCGTAGGTTTTCTGTCTGAACTTTTCATATCCCGGCGCTTTGCGCGGGTCGGCCGCGCGGTTTTGGGAAGCGGAAGGATATTCCGGATCATGCGGGGTTCCGAGCCGCCCCGTTGATTTTGGGGTTATGGCTGCCTCTGCACGCTTTTTGGCAGCCATAACCCCACGATCAACTTGTTTTCCTCGTGGTTGCGGCTTTCCGGGCAGTCGCCTTGACCGGCGCAGACTGGGCGGGTACCGCCTTCGGCGCCGCTTTTGCCGTTGACTTTGTCGCCGTGGATTTGGCTGGAGCTTTTGCGGCAAGTTTCTTCGGGGGCAACGTTGCGGCGCCCGGGTTGTTGGCTTCCTCGGCGCGATCCACCGCTGCCATCGAACCCGAACCGTCACCCTTCAGGCCCAGCGTGTGTCGCAAGTAGATGCCGGTGTGACTCTCGGCCACCTCGGCGACCTCCTCCGGCGATCCGATCGCGAGGACGCGGCCACCCTTGTGCCCGCCCTCCGGACCCATGTCGATCAGCCAGTCGGCCGTCTTGATCACGTCGAGATTGTGCTCGATCACGATCACCGTATTGCCCTTGTCGACCAGGCTTTCCAATACCAGGAGCAGCTTTCGGATGTCCTCGAAGTGCAGGCCGGTGGTGGGCTCGTCGAGTACGTACACCGTTCGGCCGGTGGAACGCTTCTGGAGCTCGCTCGCGAGCTTCACCCGCTGCGCCTCACCGCCGGACAGCGTCGGTGCCGGTTGGCCGAGTCGAACGTACCCAAGACCGACCTCCACTAGCGTCTTCAGGTGCCGGTGGATCGCCGGAATCGCCTCGAAGAACCTTTCGGCTTCGGAAATCGGCATGTCCAGCACGTCGGAGATGGTGCGGCTCTTGTAGTGCACCTCGAGCGTCTCCCGGTTGTACCGGGCACCCTTGCACTCCTCGCACGGGACGTATACGTCCGGAAGGAAGTTCATCTCGATCTTGATGGTGCCGTCGCCCGCACACGCCTCGCAGCGGCCGCCCTTGACGTTGAACGAGAACCGGCCAGGGCCGTACCCGCGTACCTTCGCCTCGGTCGTCTCCGCGAACAGTCGCCGAACGTGATCGAAGACACCGGTGTACGTCGCCGGGTTGGACCGGGGAGTACGCCCGATCGGCGACTGGTCCACGCCGACCACCTTGTCGACGTGCTCAAGCCCGCCGATCCGGGTGTGCCGACCAGGAACGAGTCGCGCGCCGTTGATCTGATTCGCCAGCACCGTGTACAGAATGTCGTTCACCAATGTCGACTTGCCGGAGCCGGACACACCGGTGACCGCGATCAACTGCCCCAGCGGGAAGCTGACCGTCAGGTTCTTCAGGTTGTGTTCGCGCGCGCCGACGACGACGAGTTCGCGCCCCTTCGTCTGGGGACGCCGGATCGACGGCGTCGGAATCGACCGGCGTCCGGACAGGTACGCGCCCGTAATCGATCGCTCGTTGGTCAGCAGATCGTCGAACGTGCCACTGTGGACAACCTCACCACCGTGCTCGCCCGCGCCCGGACCGATGTCGACGATCCAATCCGCCGTCCGGATCGTGTCCTCGTCGTGCTCGACCACGATCAACGTGTTGCCCAGGCTCCGCAGGCGTTCCAGCGTCTCGATCAGCCGGTGGTTGTCGCGCTGGTGCAGCCCGATCGACGGCTCGTCGAGGACGTAAAGTACGCCGACCAGACCGGAACCAATCTGCGTCGCGAGCCGGATCCGCTGCGCCTCGCCGCCGGACAGCGTCCCGGCCGGACGATCCAGCGACAGATAGTCCAGACCGACGTCGACCAGGAACTTCAGCCGGGCGTTGACCTCCTTGAGGACACGCTCGGCGATCAGCACCTGACGATCGGACATTTCCATCGCGCTCAGCATCTCGGCGCAATCGCCGACCGAAAGGTTGCAGATCTCGGCGATGTTCTTGCCGCCGATGGTCACGGCCAGAATTTCCGGCTTCAACCGCGCACCATTGCACGCGTTACACGGCACGTCGCGCATGTAGCCCTCGTACTTGTCGCGCGACCAATCCGACTCGGTGTCACTGTGCCGCCGCTCGATCCACTGCACGACACCTTCGAAGCCCGCGTAGTACGAACGATCGCGGCCGAACCGGTTCCGGTACTTGACGTGGACCTGGTCCTCGGCGCCATACATGATCGTCTTCTGGGCGATCTCGGACAGGGCCCGCCACGGCGTGTCGAGCTTGAACCCGTGCTCCTTGCCGAGCGCCTCGAGCAACCGCAGGAAATACTCCGCCGTATGCCCACCCGACCACGGCTGGATCGCGCCCTCACGCAGCGACTTCTCCGGATCGGGGATGATCAGCTCCGGGTCGACCTCTTTCTTCGTGCCGAGGCCCGAGCACTCCGGGCAGGCGCCGTACGGAGCGTTGAACGAGAACGACCGTGGCTCCAACGCCTCGAACGACAAGTCATCGTACGGGCAGGCCAGGTGCTCGGAGAACGTACGCTCGCGGTGCTCGTCACCTTCCGGAAGATCGACGAATTCGAGCACCACCACACCGGCTGCGAGCTTCAACGCGGTCTCGATCGAGTCGGTCAACCGTTGCTTCGCGCTCGCCTTGACCGCGAGCCGGTCGACGACCACCTCGATCGTGTGCTTTTCCTGCTTCTTCAGCTTCGGTGGGTCGGTGAGCTGGTGCACGACGCCATCGACCCGTACGCGTGCGAAACCCCGCGACTGCAGGTCGGCGAACAGATCGACGTATTCACCCTTGCGTCCCCGGATGACCGGCGCGAGCACCTGAAAACGCGTGCCCTCCTCCATCGCGAGAACGCGGTCGACGATTTGCTGCGGGGTCTGGCGGCTGATCGGCCGGCCGCACTTCGGGCAGTGCGGCTCGCCGACTCGGGCGAAGAGAAGTCGCAGGTAGTCGTAGACCTCGGTGATCGTGCCGACGGTGGACCGCGGGTTGCGGGACGTCGACTTCTGGTCGATCGAGACGGCGGGCGAGAGCCCTTCGATGAAGTCGACGTCGGGCTTGTCCATCTGACCGAGGAACTGCCGCGCGTACGACGACAGCGACTCGACGTACCGGCGCTGGCCCTCCGCGAAGATCGTGTCGAACGCGAGACTCGACTTGCCCGAGCCGGACAAACCGGTGAACACGATCATCTTGTCGCGGGGCAGGTCGAGGTTGACGTCCCGCAGATTGTGCTCGCGGGCACCCCGCACGATCAATCGATCCGACACAAGTCTCTCCAGCACTATTTATGCAGCTCATCAGCGCTCTGTAAAGCTACTCAGAGGACGCCATGAAGAGCGCAGCCAAGGTGGGCGGACACGACCAGGTGCCGCCCCGGCGAGACTATCCGTACCCTCCGACAGTTTTGTAAACCGCGCCGAACCGACGGTCGCCGTCGCCTACGCGACACAACCGAAACGACCTGTCAACTCTTCCCGACGCTGGTTTGATGCACGGCTGGCCGTACTAAATGGGATTTTCAGGACTCCCGGACCTGACGCATTGCGCGGACCTCGGCCCCCGAGCGCCATTTCCATTCTGATTTGTGTTCCGCCGCCACGCGAGCGTCCCGGCGGCGCATCTGCCACCGTAACTCGCGCTGCAGCTTGCGCCAGCTGTCCAGGCGCCGAACGGACAATTCGCCATTTTCCACGGCGAGCCACACCGAGCAGCCGGGTTCGCCGGCGTGTGCGCAGTCGTTGAATCGGCACGAAGAGGCGAGCGCTTCGATGTCGGTAAACGCACGATCGATGCCTTCCTGTCCGTCGAAGACGCCAACGGCACGAATGCCCGGTGTATCGAGGACGGCGCCGCCCGATGGCAGCGGGATCAACGACCGGTACGTGGTCGTGTGGCGACCCCGGCCATCCGAATCACGGATCTGCTGGGTCTCCATCACGTGTACGCCGGCCAGCGCGTTGACCAGCGACGACTTCCCGGATCCGGAGGTGCCGACGAGGCCCAACGTCTCGCCAGGGCCAATATAGGCACGTAGTCGATCAAGGTGCAGGCCGGTTTCGACGCTGACCGGGAAGACCGCGATCGCCGGTGCCGTCTCGGCGATCTGCGCGGCAACCGCTTCCGGATCGCGGGCCAAGTCGGCCTTTGTCAGCAGCAGGATCGGGCGGGCGCCGGAGTCCCAGGCGAGCGACAGCAGACGCTCAATGCGGCCGGGGTCCGGCGACGGGTCCATCGGTTCGACGACCGCGGCCACATCGATATTTGCGGCGAGCACCTGGCCACGGGATTCGGCGTTGGAGTTGGCGCGAAGTAATTGGGTCCGCCGGGGAAGTACCGCCTCCAGCGTGACCCGGCGGTCGGGCCACGTCCGGATCACCGCCCAGTCGCCTGCACATGGCAGCGCGAGCGGGTCCCGGCTGGCTTTGATCAGGTGTCCCCCGCCCAGACTGGCCCGGTCGGTGCCGGTCGCACTGATCACCGTCGCGATCCCCCGATCGACTCGGGTGACACGCGCCGGGCGTTGGCCCGGTCGGTCATAACGTGCGTAGGCGGAAGCGAGATCTGCGTCCCATCCGATGGACGCGAGGTCGAACGTCATCAAATCCTTCGTCAAGCGATAGAGATCGGGCAGTCGGCGTGGACGACTAGAACGTCACATGACTACCCAAGCTGCGGTAGGACGACACCAAAGCACAGGTCCCACCCCCTCTCGACCGGTTCGATGCCACTCACCAACGGTAAGGGCAAGCCGCCCAAACCGAAACTCATTAATACCGTATGTTCGATCGTGTGGCGACCGACCCTCTCGCATTGTCCGATGATCTCCAAGCTGCCGACGATCGACTCCTGACCGCGATCGCTCGCATGTCCCCCGCCGACCTGGCGGCGCCAAGTCTCCTGACCGGCTGGACGCGCGGTCACGTCGTCACCCACCTCGCGCGGAACGCGGATGCGCTGCGCAACCTCCTGACCTGGGCGCGTACCGGCATCGAGACGCCGTCGTACCCGAACCCGCAGGCACGCGTCGACGGGATCGAAGCAGGCGCCCATCGCCCACTGGACGAACAGATCGAGGACGTACGCGCAGCCTGTGCCCGATTTGCCGTCCAGGTGGCCGAGATGCCGGCCGAAGGCTGGGGGCGCGTCCTGGACGAGAAGACCGGCCTCGCTCCGCGAGTGGTCTGGCGGCGGTTGCGCGAAGTCGAGGTGCACCACGTCGACCTGGGCATCGGCTACACGAGCGCGGACTGGCCGCACGCGTTCACCGCCCGGCTGCTGAAGGAACTCGTTACCGGACGTGATGTCGCGTCGCCGTTCACGCTGCGGTCCGACACCGGACAAACGTGGTCGGTCGGTGCCGGCACGGTCGACATTACGGTCGAGGGTCCGCCGCATGAACTGGCGGCTTGGATGTCCGGCCGCTCGGACGGTGCCGGGCTGAAAGTCACGCCGGTCGGACCGTTGCCCTTCGTACCCGATTGGATGTGAGGCGTGTCATGCCCGAAACCCATACGCTTCCGGAGCTGAGTTTCACGAAGCTCTCGGTTGGTCCGGCGGACAACAATGCCTACTTGTTGACCTCCACGAACACCGGCACCCGGCTGCTGATCGACGCCGCGAACGAGCCCGACCGGATCCTCGAGCTGATCGGCGATGGCGGCCTGGCCACCGTGGTGACCACCCATCGGCACGGCGACCACTGGCAGGCGTTGGCCGAGGTCGTCGATGCGACCGGAGCGACGTCGGTGGCGCACTCGCTGGATGCGCCGGAATTGCCGGTCCCGTCGTCGACCGTCGAGGACGGCGACACCATCACGTTCGGCGATATCTCGCTGGAGGTCGTGCACCTGGTCGGGCATACGCCTGGGTCGATCGCACTGATTTATCGCGATCCGCACGGGCATGCTCACGTGTGGACGGGCGACAGCCTGTTTCCGGGTGGGGTCGGCAACACGTGGGGTGACGCGGACGCGTTCGCGACCCTGATCGACGATGTCTCCTCGAAGCTCTTCGACCGGCTGCCGGACGATACGTCGTTCTACCCCGGCCACGGCAAGGACTCGACGCTCGGCGCCGAGCGACCGTCGCTTCCGGAATGGCGCGAACGGGGCTGGTAGTGGTCGTCGGCCACCCGACAACGTCAACTTCAAGAGCTGCGAGTTGATTTTGGGGTTGTGGCTGCCACGAGCACATCGGTGGCAGCCACAACCCCAAAATCAACATGTCGAACCGCAACCACCGGTTACGCAAAGGGCAAAGGCTGCGTATGCACGATGACGAGTTCGGCTACCGCTCGAGTCAGCGCCACGTAGAGCCGTGCCATGCCCCGAGGCTCCGCCGCCACGATCTCAGCCGGCTCGACCAGAACGACCCGGTCGTACTCGAGACCCTTGATCTGGCTGACCGGAATCGCGCCCAACGCCGCGGCCATGTGATCGGCGGCGATGACCGTGCCGTCCTCCTCCGCGATCGCCGCCGCCAGGTCGTCGACCTGCCGAATCGTCAGCGTCCCGCCGGGCCGGAACGAGCGCGTCGGCTCGATGCCGGGCGGCAACGCCAGAGCGGCGTAGTCGGCAATTATTTGCGGTACGCGGTAGCCGGTCGGCAGGTCGAGCGTACGAGATTCCCGTTTGCCCAGGCGTTTCACCAGTTCGGGCCAGGAATCGACGGCCAGAGGATGAGTAGCCTGGCCGAGGTCGCCGACGATCGTCATCGACGCATGCGCGGCACGCCGTGCGATCATCCGGCATTCCATCGGTGACAGATCCTGCGCCTCGTCGAGGATGACGTGCAGGTACGCGTCCGGGGCCGGCTCCCCCGATTCGGCCACCGGCAGCGGCTCGGCGAGTACCGGCACGAACGCCTCCTCACCGTACGGGTCGAAGCCGTCGACCCAGCTCGTCACCTTGTGGCCTTCACGCAAGATGATCGCGGATGCCCAGCGCTGAGCCGTCCAGTAGCCATTGTGGTCGATCGACTCGCCGGAGTTCGCGATCGGCGTCGGCAGGCCGGGCGCGAACAGCTGCCAACCGTTGCTGAGGCCCCAGCTCAACACGAACGTTTCGGCCAGCCGGGCGCCGCTCTTGAGCTCGCGGGCCTCCCATTCCGGCGTCGCGCGCTTTGCCGCAATCGGTTGGCCGAGAATCTCGTCCAGCTCGTCGAGTAGCGGGACGTCGTCAACCGTCCACTCGCCGTTCTGGGCGGGCAGCACGTCCTGCGGTGTCAGCGCCGGCCACCAGGCATTCAGGAACGCTTCCGGAATCTCCCTGCCGTCCCGCAGCTCGGACAGCACCTGCGCGGCCACCGTACGAGCGTGGTTCGGCTTGATCCGTTGCGCCTCGCATCGCCGTCGGACTTCGCCGCGGGCCTTCGCGAGATCGTCGGCGCTGAGCGAACCGAGCCGGTCCGGCGCGTGCGGCGGCGTGTCCCAGGCCAGTTCGGTCAGTACCCGGACCATCTTCACGTCGCCCTTCGACCTGGCCACCTCGGCGGCGTCGCGACGGGTTGCGACAACGCCGTCGAACAGTTCGCCAAGTGCCCGCAGATGCACGCTGTCCTCGCCCAGTCCAGGCAGGACGCGCCCGATGTACTCGGTGAACACGGTCGACGGGCCGACCACCAGTACGCGGCCGTCGGCGAACTTCCCGCGGTCGGAGTACAGCAGGTACGCCGCACGATGCAGGGCGACCTGCGTCTTGCCGGTACCGGGGCCGCCGGTGATCAGGGTGACACCGTGCGCCGGTGCCCGGATCGCCTCGTCCTGCTCGCGCTGGATCGTGCTCACGATGTCGCGCATGTGTTCGCCGCGCGATCGATTCAGCGACGCGAGCAACGCTCCTTCGCCGACCACACCATCGATGTGCTTCGTCGAGAGCACGTCGTCGTCCAGACCGACAACGGTGGGACCTTCGCACATGATGATCCGGCGACGTTCCACGCCGAGCGGCTCACCCGGAGTGGCCCGGTAGAACGGTGCAGCGGCGGGCGCACGCCAGTCGACGACGAGCGGTTCCCGGTCCTCATCGCGTACGCCCAGCCGGCCGATGCGGTACGTGTAACCGTCGTCGAAATCGAGCCGCCCGAAGACGATGCCCTCTTCCTGACGGTCCAGATCGGACAGTTTCGTGGCGGCACGAAATACCATGGCGTCCCGCTCGACGAGACCAGCGGATGGCCCGGACGATGCTCGCGTGTAGCCCTCGACCTCCAGCGCTCTTGCCTGCGTACGCATGACCTCCAGGCGCTCGTACACCTTGTCGACAACGTGCTGCTCGATCGCGATCTGATCTGCTTCGGACACGGCACTCCCCCTTCGAACAAGGAGAATATGTCCCGGTCAGCGACATAAAATCAGTATCCAGGGGGATTCGGACTACTTGACCGCTGGATATGATGTAGGTGAGGGGTTGCTTCGGCGTGAGTTATTGCCTCGGAGATGGCCCATGCCGCATTGATCAGCCCGATATGGCTGAATGCCTGCGGAAAGTTGCCGATCATCGCGCCGCTATCGGGATCGACCTCCTCGGCCAGTAAATCGACGTCGTTGCGGCATGCCGCCGCACGTTCGAACACTTCCGTGGCGCGCTCCGGTCGCCCGGCCAACGCCAGCGCGTGTGCGAGCAGGAACGTACACAGCAGGAACGTTCCTTCATCTCCGACGACACCCTCAAGATCGGACTCAACCCGGTACCGGTAGACGAGTCCTCGTTCATCGGTCAAGCGCGTGGCAATCGCCTCGATCGTGGCGAGCATGCGCGGATCATCGGCCGGCAGGAATCCGACGATCGGCATCATCAGATTCGCCGCGTCCAGCGTGTCCGACCCGAAGTATTGCGTGAATGCGCCGACCTCGGGATTCCAGCCCTCGCGAACCACGGTCGCGTGAATCTCGTCGCGCACCGCCGCCCACGCGTCGACCCGGTCGGTCGCACCGAGGCGGTCGGCGAGCGTGATCGCCCGGTCCAGGGCGACCCAGCACATCACCTTGGAGTAGACGAAGTGCCGGCCCGGGCCGCGTACCTCCCAAATGCCTTGATCTGGTTCTTGCCATCGGAGGGCGGCCAGATCCGCCAAGTCGGCCAGGAACGCGCGCGCGTCGTCATCGAGCGTGGTGAGCTGATCGGCGAGGATCGCGGCCGACGCCAGCAATTCGCCGTACACGTCGATCTGCTGCTGGCGCCACGCTCCGTTGCCGATCCGGACCGGTGCGCTGTCGCGCCAGCCGCGCAAATGCGGCAGCTCTCGTTCGCTCAGGTCGCGCTCGGCCCCGACGCCGAACATGATCTGCAACGAACGGTCCACGTCCATGCCACCGGCCGCAGCGGTCGTCATGAACTCGAAGAATCCGCCGGCCTCGTCCGGGCAGGCCGCGACCCACAATGCCTGCATCGTGAAGCTGGCATCACGTACCCACGAGAATCGATAGTCCCAATTGCGCGCGCCGCCGATCGTCTCCGGCAACGACGTGGTCGCGGCCGCGACGATCGCGCCGCTCGGCTGGAACGTCAAACCCGCAAGGACACGACTGGAATGTTGTACGAGTTCAGCCCACGGCCCTTGATAGGTCTGATGCAGCTCGGACCACGATTCCCAGGAACGCACGGTGGCGCCTAGTCGATCGGCGAGTTCATCCTGGGTCCAGACCCGTGCCGGTGTCTCCTCCAGCGTCGAACGATGCAGCCCGAAGCGCAGCACGTCACCGGAGGTCATCCGGACATCCGCGTGGGCCGTCGACCGCTCGAACGACATCGGTACCTGCGTCGACAGCACGAGCCACTCCGCGCCGCCACGTGCGGTCACGCCGCCGTCGACGGCGGCCAAAAGCGGGCGGACGATGCCGTACTCGGGCCGCGGCGCGTACGCGATCTCCAGATCAATGACGCCATCCACGCATGTCACGGTGCGGATCAGCAGGTGCGGTGCGCCAATGCCGAGTTCGTGGCCCTGATTGTCGGCACCGACGGCGAGCGCGTCGACGGCCACCATCGTGCCGCTCGCCGTCCGGAACGTCGTTTCCAGCACGAGCGTGCGGCCGACGTACCGGCGCTGGGTCGTGAACTGCCCGGACGGCCGGATCGACCAGCTTCCGGCGTCCTCGTCCAGGAGAGCGGCGAAGACCGCTGGACTGTCGAAGCGCGGCCAGCACAGCCAGCTGACCGAGCCCGTCGCCGTGACCAGGGCCGCGGAGTGACAGTCGGAGAGAAACGCGTGCTCAGCGATCGGAGTGTTGGACAAGACATCAGTTTATGAGAGACAAATCCGACGTACGCCGAAAAGGCCGATCAGGGTGCGGGCCGGATCGCCAGTTGGAGCACGGGGTGCGAACTCTCGGCCAGCTCGGCGACCTGGCCGCCGGCCGCGTTCACGGCGTCCAGTTTGCCGTCTCGACCGGCCACGAACAGACATTTGCTCTCGGGCGACCAGACGATCGTCTGCGCGCTGATCGCATCCGGTAGGACCACCGCAACCGGTACGGCCAACCCGGTGCCCAGATCGATCAAGTTCAGCTGCGGCGTCCCGTCCGGCCCGTCGGCGTACACGGCAGCGATCTTTCCGTTCGGTGCGATTGCCCCGATTTCGGCGTCCACGCGCAGGTTGAACGCGGCCAGCGCGTGCCTGGCCCCGGTCTTGCGATCGATCACGGTGGCGACGCACGGTCGGCCGGATTTGCACTCCGATACCAGCCACTTGGTCGGACCGACCGCGACGAGATTGCCACTCGTGATCAGACGGGATGATGTCGGCGTCAGGTTGTAGAAGCCGGTCTCGCGCTGCGCCACCACGTTTCCGGCGCCGTCCGAGGTCAGCATCGCTGACGGGTCGACGTTCTTGATCTCCGCGAGCACCCGGCCTCCCATCTCGATGAGCGAGAGGGTCGCGGTCGGGATGTACGGCTCCTCGGAGACCGTCCACATCTCCCCCGGCTTCGGCCCGGCAATGACGTAGCCGCCCGTACTGTTGAGCGCGGCCACGGTCTTGTCGTCCTTAGCATCCATCGCCGGGACCGCATCGATCGGCTCGATCAATGTCCAGTTCGGACCGACGATCATGTTCACCGGCCCGGTGCTGGCCAACTGCGGAACGGCCATGAACGTCACAGCGCCGGTGGCCGGCGTGATCCGGACGAGGCTGGTGTCGCCACGCGCGACGATCTGCCAAAGGCTGGTCGCGCCCAGCGCGTTCAGCGCGACGAAGTTCGGCACCGCGAACGAAGATGGCGCGGTCCCGACCGTCGACACCGATGGCGAGGGCGACGCGGTGGGCTTGTGGTCGTGATGCGTCACCACAACGATGGCGACGATCGCGACCACCACGATGCCGAGCCACACCAGCCAGCCGCGCGGTGCCCGATCGCGGCCACTGCCGAATTCAACGAGGTCACCGCGTTCCGCGTTGCCAAGAGCGATGATGTCCTTCTCGTCGTCCCGACCGGGTCGTGTCACGTCTCGGATTGTCGGACACCGATCTAACGGGCGGCAACCCCGTCCGACGTTTCCCATACGCCGACCTTGGGCATTGATCGGGTATGAAGGTCAGCGACATCTTGAGCATCATCCTGGTCGGTCTCGTCATTGGCGTTCTCGGCCGCCTGGTCCTGCCCGGTCGCCAGCAGATCGGCGCATTCGCCACGTTCGTGGTCGGCATGGTCGCCGCCGCGATCGGCTACTTCGCCGCCCGCGCGTTGGGCATCAACCATCACGCCCCGGTGCAGGTCTGGCGCATCCACTGGGACTGGTACGTACTTCTGATCCAGGTCATCCTGGCGGTCATCCTGGTCGCGATCGCGAACAGCATGACCTACACACGGCTGGCCGACGGCGGTAGAGTGCGGCGGTCGTCAACGCGGCGAAAGAGCGCCAGTCGCTCATAAAGCGCCCGGTGCGCTCGTAGTAGCGACCGGTGCGCTCTTAACGCACCGGGATGGGGATCGTGGGCACAACGATTGATGCGACCGCCGCGATCCGCCGACTGCTCGTGCGTACCGGATTCGCAGCCGCCCCGGACGCGGTGGAAGCCGGCGTTGCGGCCGGCTTCGCCGCCACGGTGGAGCAAATCGTGGTGGAGCAGATCGTCGTGGAGCCGATCGTCGTCGGCGCGGACCCCTCGATAGCAGGTACGCCCCCGCCGGTTTTGGCACCGTTGAAAACGGCGAGGCAGGGCGATACTGCGGCGCAGCGGGCACTCAGCACACAGCTCAGCGAACAGATGCAGACGTTGACTCTGTGGTGGCTGGACCGGATGGTGACGACGCCGCAGCCGTTCATCGAGCGACGTACGCTGCTCTGGCACGGCCACTGGGCCACGGCCGAGCAGAAAGTACGCTGGCCCGCCGCGATGCTGCTGCAGAACGAGGTCGAGCGGCAACTCGGCGGCGGTGGCTTCGATGTGTTCGCACGGGCGATGGTGGTCGATCCGGCGTTGATGATCTGGTTGGATGCCACCGGCAACACGGCGTCCGCGCCGAACGAGAATCTCGGCCGCGAGCTGATGGAGCTGTTCACGCTCGGACACGGCAACTACACCGAGGAAGACGTGGCTCAGGCCGCGCTCGCGCTGACCGGCTGGCGCCTCGGCACGCCGGATCAAGGCCCGGTGGCGACGTTCTCAGCGAAGCGGCATGCACACGGGCCACAAACGATTCTCGGCCAAACCCGCGAATTCACCGCCGACACATTGGTCAACCTGCTGGTGGCGCAACGCGCCTCGCCGAGGTACCTGGCCGGTCGGATGTGGGGATGGCTGGTCTCGTCCACGCCGCCGAGCAGCGCCAGCCTCGATCGGATCGCCGCCGCGTACGGGCCGACGTATGACCTGACCGGCGCGTTCCGGGCAATCTTCACCGATCCGGCGTTCCTCGACGCGGAGAGTGTCATCGTGAAGCAGCCGATCGAGTACGTCGTCGGGGCACTCCGCTCGCTCGGCTTGACGCCGTCGGCGTTGCCCGCGAAGACACTGTCGGCCGTACAGGCGGGACTGAGCGGGATGGGTCAGGTGCCGTTCCAGCCACCGAACGTCGGCGGATGGCCGACCGGCACGGCATGGCTCACCACGGCCGCCGCTCAGGCCAGGATCAAGATGGCGGCCGCGGTTGCGCGTACCGCCGACGTCTCGGTCATCACCGCAGCGTTACAAAGCGACCGTCCGGAGGCCGTGGCCGCGCTCCTCGGCGTCGCGTCCTGGAGCGGCCGGACGCGCAGCGTGCTGGCCGCCGCCGCGAGCGACCCGGTCGAGGTCTTGACGCTCGCGTTGATCGCCCCCGAATACACCGTGAGCGCTTAGGAGTCGGCCCGTGATGGATACGCATACCCGGCGGCAGTTCCTGATCGCGAGTGGGGTGACCGCCGGCGTGGCGCTCGCGGCCGGCGCCTCGATCGTCACGTTGAAGGAGCTGATCGACGCGAGTCAGCACGATCCGCTGCCGGTCAGTGCGTCGGTTCTCGTGCTCATCACGCTGTACGGCGGCAACGACGGCTTGAACACGGTCATCCCGGCCGGCGACAACGCCTATCAGGACGCACGTCCAGGGCTCGCATACCAGCCGTCCGAGGTGCTCCCGCTCGCCGACGGCCTCGGCCTGAACCCGGCACTGAAGGGCTTCAAGGCTCTGTGGGACGCGAAGCGGCTCGCGATCGTGCGCGGTGTGTCGTACCCGAAGCCGGACCGCAGCCACTTCCGGTCGATGGCGATCTGGCAGACGGCCGCGCCGGCCGGACCGGTGCCGACCGGCTGGCTCGGACGATGGCTCGATGCGTCCGGTGGTAACCCACTGCGCGCCGTTTCGATCGGCGCGACGTTGCCGCCGCTGCTGGCGGGCGCGCAGGTATCCGGTGCCGCGCTGCCGATCGGCGGGATCGCGATTCCGAAACAGCTGGACAAGCCGCTGATCGGCCTGGCCGCCCCGGATCCGTCGGACAGCGCCGCGCAACGTCGATCGTCCCGGTCATTCGGGGATCTGACCAGCGTCGAGCAAACGTTCGGGGCGGTACTCGACGCACCGGTCAACTCGGCCGCACCGGTGAACTCGGCCGCGCCGGACCATTCGCCGGCGCCGAAGTCGAAGCCGGGGGAACTCGCGTCACAACTTGACGTGGTCGCGCGCTGCATCGCCGCCGGTACGCCGACCCGCGCGTACAGCGTGAGCCTGTCGAGCTTCGATACGCACGCGGGCGAGAAGGGTACACAGTCGTCGCTGCTCGGGCAGCTGGACGCCGCCGTGTCCGGGTTCCTGAATCAGGTCAAGGGCAAGAACGTCGTGGTCGCGGCGTACTCGGAGTTCGGCCGACGAGTCAAGGCGAACGCGAACCAGGGCACCGACCACGGCACGTCCGGGCCGATCTTCATCGCCGGGGAGTCGGTTCGCGGCGGCTTCTACGGCGATGAGCCGAGCCTGACGAAGCTGGTCAGCGGTGATCTCGCGACCACGACGGACTTCCGGGACGTGTACGCGACGCTGCTCGACAAGGTACTCGGCGCCGATCCCGCGCGGATCCTTCCCGACTATCGGCCACATGACCTGGCATTTCTAATGTGACGTATAGATCCAGTCGATGCCGTCGAAGCCTTGGGTGTCCAGTTTCGGAGCCCGGCGGAGCCCGGCCTTGAGTGCCACGCGCTGCGAACGTACGTTGGCCGGCCGGACCCGCGCGATGATCGCGCACCCCGGCACCTCCACCGATCCCCACCCGACCACGGCCGATGCGGCCTCCGCGGCAATGCCACGGCCCCACGCATCCGGCGACAGCCGGTAGAACAGGTTCAGCACGGTCGAACCCTGGAACTGCATCGTCTTGAGTCCACAGAAGCCGAGGATGTCGGTCGTTTCGAGGAGCCGGATCACCCAGTAGCCGAATCCGTACCGGTCCCACTGCTCGTCCCATCGTCCGAACAGATCGACCGCCTCACGGGTCGTGGTGATCGCATCGGACGGGTTGAACGACGTCGAGCGCGGATCCGCGGTGATCGCGAAGATCGCGTCGAGGTCGCGGATCGACGGCCGCCGCAGCGACAGTCGCTCCGTCGTCAACCGTTCGGCCGCTAGCCCCACCCATGCAGGTTATATCGTCAAAATATGACTTCGCCCGCGCTCGACGCGCTGACCGATGCCGGGATCGCACACCGAATCGTCCACCACGAGAACGTCACGAGCGTCGCGTCCGCCGCCGCGCAGTCGGGGGTGGAGATCCAAGACGTGATCAAGACCATCGTGGTACGCCGAGCCGACGACGACTTCGTGTTCGTGCTGGTCCCCGGCGATCGAGCGATCTCGTGGCCGAAGCTGCGGACGCTTCTCGGCGTGAAACGGCTGTCGCTGCCGGACGCCGCGATCGCGAAGGAGGTGACCGGCTACGAGCGCGGCACGATCACACCGTTCGGATCCACCGTGGCGTGGCCGGTGATCGCGGACAGCCGGATTGCCGGCCGTACGATTCGGCTCGGTGCCGGCGTCCGGGACACCGCCGTCGTCGCGAGCGCCGACGACGTCGTACGCGTGCTGGGTGCCGCCGTGGAGGACGTCACCGACCCCGCTTAGACGGCCGCGAGTAGGTCGTTCTCCCGTACGACCGCGACCGACAGAGTCTTGTAGCCGACCGCCTCGAACAGCACGGTCATTCGGTCGTCGTCGTACCCGAGCACGGTTCCGACCCCCCATTCCCGATGCCGTACCTCCGCATGCAGCGGAAACAGATCTTCCGCGCTCTCGGGCGGCTGCTCGGTGTGCGTACCGCCGGCACAGTTGTCGCAGTGGCCACACGGTTGGCGCATCTGCTCGCCAAAGTACGTCAGCAGCGGCACGACCCGGCAACCTGACGACTCGGCGAACTGGCGCATCATGTCGGTCCGGGATCGTTGCAATGTGTGGTGCCGCTCCGCTTCGACCAGCGCCAACCGCGCAGCGGCGGACGGCTCCGGCGCGTACGGCGGGCACTGCAGCTCACCCTTCGTACCCGAGGACACCGCGCCGACCTGCTCCAGCAGGCCGAGCAGGCTCGCCACTTTCCGGGCGGTCATCCCGGTCTGGGTCGCGATCGCAGCCTTCGTGGTCGCTCCCGACCGGACGCACGCGGCCACGTACGTCAGCTCGTCGGCGGCCGGCAGACCACCCGCGAAGAACCGTTGCAGCGCCATGTCTTCGGCCCGGTAGAGCAGCAGTACGCGCGACGGCAGCCCGTCCCGCCCGGCGCGACCGATCTCCTGCAGGTAGCTGTCCGGCGAGTCGGGCAACGCGACGTGCGCGACCCAGCGAATGTCCGGCTTGTCGATGCCCATCCCGAACGCCGATGTGGCCACGACGATCGGCAGCTTGTCGGCCGAGAACTCCTCGTGCCGCGTACGCCGGACCGCCGCGGTCATCGCACCGTGGTAGAACGTCGCCGGACGGCCGGAGTCGGTCAGCCGGGCGGACAGCTCTTCGGCCGCTCGCCGGGTCGCGACGTAGATGATGCCGGCGCCGGGTTGCTGGTCGAGGAACGTGAGCAGACGCCGCCATCGAACCGCGTCCGACGGGCAATGCGCCGCTTCGATGAACAGATTGGGCCGATCCAGGCCACCCACGACGATCCGGGGATTCCGCAGGTCCAGCCGCGCGGCGATGTCCTCGCGCATCGGCGGTGACGCGGTCGCGGTCAGCGCGACGATCGGCGGACGGCCGAGCGCACGGATCGCGTGGCCGAGCGCGAGGTAGTCCGGCCGGAAATCCTGTCCCCAGGTGGTCAGGCAGTGTGCTTCGTCGACCGCGACAAGTGCCGGTCGCAGCGCCGCCACCTCGGCCAGCCGTTCGGGTGACGCGAGTTGCTCCGGCGTGATGAACAGCAGCTTCGCGGCGCCGGTCCGGATCGAATCCAAAGCGGCCGCCTGCTGCTTCGGTGTCTGCGACGAGTTCACCCGTACCGCGGCGACCTCTGGGCGCTCACGAGCGTTCAGCGCCGCGATCTGATCGTGCTGTAACGCGAGCAGCGGGGAGATGACAATCGTCGGCCCGCGCAGTAGTGCCGCCGGCACCTGGTAGACCGCGGATTTGCCGGCGCCGGTCGGCAACACGACGACCGCGTCGCGACCGCGCATCAACGCCGTCATCGCGGCCAATTGCTCACGCCGCAGCTTCCGCCAACCGAACAGATTCCTCGCGGCGCGCTTCAGCCGCCATGCATGTAACAGGTTCATCGCCCGAATAGCTTCCCACACCGGGTGGCCGACAAACCCGCCCCCCAGAACCCAGTTGATCCTGGAGTTAGTTGACGCATCGACGGCATGTCGTGCGAATAACTCCAGGATCAACTTGGGTGGTTCGGATCAGACGGTTGTGGCCTCTTGCACCGGACGTCCGACCGGCAAGGTCAGCCGCCCGCCGAGACCGTTGAGAACGCCGGCGAACGACGCATACCAGGCGCAGGCCGCCGTGAGGATGCCGAGGTAGCCACCGACCTTGATGATGTTCACGTTGCCGTGGTCGAAGTTGCCGATGGCAAGCACCAATTCGGTGACGCCGAGGGTAAGGAACACCGCTGTTACCGCGGTGTTGACTCGCGTGGCGCAGATCAGCATGTAGAGGTTGAAGATGAAGAACGCCAGCAGAATCCAGGCGAGGTCGTTGGGCACGTTCTTCGACGAGCCGGCCGCCCCGTTTACGTAGAAGTAGAGCCCGATCCAGAACGCACCGTACGAGCCGAACGCCGTCGCCCCGAACGTGTTGTTGCGCTTGAACTCCCACATGCCCGCGAGGAGCTGTGCTATGCCTCCGTAGGCGAACGCGTAGCCGAGCCACGCGTCGCCACCGCGAGTCCAGTGTGCATTGGACGCGGACAGCAGGAACGTGGTCAGGGCAAATGCAGCCAGACCGAGTGGAGCCGGGTCTGCGATCCCGGATGAGTTGACGGTGGTCGCAGCGGGACTTTCCAGATTAGCCATTGTGTGGCCTTCTCTCTGCGTCAGCGGCCGGTGGGCGAGCCTGGCACAGCGGTGCCGATGTTTGGGCGCGCGAGTGAACACCGCGCCGGATGCATCTGCGTCGGGGTGCGGGGCGGCCAAAGGCCGGTGAATGAGCCGTCGCAGAGATCTGCGCGAAGGACACTGTCCTTCGTGGCGGGCACCGCACGCATTACCGTGGCTACCAGCATCGTCACGACCTCACGACGTTAATTGTTCGTAACATATCGCGTAGATCGCCAACCGGCAATATCGAAAACCTCGTGACTCCATAAAGGAGCCGCATAACCGGGCAGGATGACGCGATCAGACACTATTCGTGGCCGTCGATGGCCTTCGCTTCGGAGCCGAAGCGCTCCTTGAACTCCGCGGTGATCGCGTCGCCGGCCGACTTCACCAGCGCACCGACCACCGGATGTACGAGCAGGCCGGTCACCGTACCGGCCATGGTCGGCAGGTGATCGACGAACCACGTCCGGACCCGCTGCATGGTGCTGAGGTCCGGCTTCTCTGCGGTCGCGGCGGCGTGGAACTCGGTGAGTTGCTCAACCGCCTCCAGCGCCTGCTCCGGTGGTGCGGACGTGATGGCCTGCGTCTTGGCTGCGTTGACCGCGTTCTTGAACACGGCAAGCTCGGCCTCGGTCGGCCGGGGGTACGTCGTGACCGGCGAACTCGTGATCGTGTTGTCCCGTCCGACCACGACGTGGCCGCCGACCGATCCGCCGATGCTGACGTGGTGCTGGTCGCCCGAGTTCGACATGTTTGCTCCTACTGGTTAGTCCGAGACCGACATCTCGGCGATCTGCAACGCGTAGCCGGCATTGACCGCCGTGTCGGCGAACGCACCCTCGCGCGACAGCACGACGGCGAAGATCCGGATGAAACGAGCGCTGACCGGCTGCGCGAACATGAACACCTGCGGCCCGTCCTGAGCCGATTGCGTGTCCGGGTTATCCGAGTTGTACGTCTGACCGGGAATCGTCTCCCACGTCTGACCATCCACGCTCGACTGAATCTGGAACATGGTCGGGAATCCTTGGCGGCCGTCGCGTGGAACGACCGTCAGGCTGGACCGCGGTGCGACGGCGCCCATATCCAAGCCGATCCAGGCGTCGTCGGCCTTGGGTGTGCGCTGGACCGGCGAGGACCAGAACGTGGTTGTGTTCTGATCCAGGACCGCACTCGGATCGAAACCATCGGCGGTGTGGTCCGCGAACGCGACCGGCGGCGGGACCGAGGCCAGCACCGATGGCGGTGCCGACGTCACGACCTGCGTCGGCGGCGCGCTGATCGCCACCGGCGATGTGGTGCCATAAGGAGTCGGCGTACGGGTGAGACGGGGAACAATAATGATCCCGCCCACGACGAGTGCCACGATCACGACCACCAGCGAGATGACGAGAACGGTCGGAAAACCGCCACCGGCCGAGGCAGCGCCGGCTTGTTGCACCGGGTGAACCGCGCGTCCTCGCACCGGCTTGATCTGCGCGGAGCCGGGAGGGCCAGGCTGCGGATGGGGCATCGGGCCGTGGCCGCTTCCGCCACCGGAGCCGCCGCCGGCCGCCGCGCCGCCGCCTGAACTGGCCGCGGCACCACCGGTGCCGGATGCCGACGCGCCGCCGGAAGCCGCAGCACCGGAAGCCGCGGCCGAACCGCCCGAAGCCAGCGCACCGGCGTGCGCCGCCGCTGCGGCGGACTGCCCGAGACCGAGCGCGTGCCAGAGGCCGGCGGCCGTCGCGAGCACCGCCGCTGCGGCGGCGGCTTGACCGAGACACAACAAACGGATGCCGCGTTCGTGCGTGAAGTAGGCGTACGCCTCCTGGTCATCGGCTGCCTTTGCGGCGGCCTGACCGCTCGTCAGCACGTCACGCCAGACCGACCAGCGCAGCGACAACGCCGCCAGCGGCGCGGCGATCCGAGCCAATCGGCAGGCGGCGGCTCCGTCACCCTGGTGCACTGCCGCTTCGATCAGCGCCACGATCAGGTCGCCGTGGTCGGATGCCTCCGTGGCCCGTACGTCCGGCCGGGACAGCCAGGCCGACAATGCGCCGACCAGGGCGCCGATGTCTCGGCGGTAGGTCCGATCCGGCGGCGGCACCGCGAGATCGTCGGCCAGCCGGTACGCGTCACCGACCCGATCGGCGAGACCGTATTGGACGAGGCGCTCCGCGGCCGACCCGACGTGCGTCAGATTGGGCGCATGCGCGAGCGCGCCGATCACCGGCACCGTGGCGCTTGCCGGAGCGATGTAGCCGAGCAGTGCGTACACGTCTCGTTCGGCCATCGGAAGCGCGTCAAGCAGCGGGTCCAACCGCGCCGTTACCGAGGCGACCCCCCGGGCCGGCTGGGTGCGCGGCGCCGCCGGCGGCTCGGTTCGCGGTGCGGGAATGGCGGCACGACCGACCGCCGGGCCGACGGTGCCGGCCGAAGGCGAATCGGCGGGCGCCGAGGTGGGCGCGACAAGTGGCGACAACGCCGCCGGACCCGCCAATCGCAGCGTCGCCGCCGCTCGCAGCAGCGACATCGGCGAGCCACCGGTCGATCGCCATTCGGCCACCACATTGGCCACCTCGGCCGCGGACAGATCACGTCCGAACTCCCGGCGTACGAGCGCGAGCGCGGCCTCCTCCGGCAAGCCGGCCAACGCCAGGACCTGCCCGGATCCCCATAGTTCACGTTCCGGCGCGGCGAGTACGAAGGTTGCGTCGGGTGCGCAGTCGAGTACGGCCGTCAACTCGTCCGGGGCGCAGACGAGATCGTCCGCGACGACGCAGACCCGTACGCCGCGCATCAGGCGATTCAACTCGGTCTGGCTGGGGCGGTAGCCCGATGTCTCGTAGCACGCCTCGAAGATTTCCTGCGGCACGTCCAACGCGCTTCGGCCGGTCGCACTCAGGAAGACAATGCCGTCGGCCTCGTCCGCGATGTCGTAGGCCGCCTGTCGCAGCAGCGTGGACTTGCCGATGCCGGCCGGCCCGTACACCTGGATCGTGGAAAGGCCGACCACGGCGGCGGTGATCGTCCCCAACTCGCTCGACCGTCCGAGCACTGCCTCGGGTCGCCGCGGCAGCACGCGCACGCCGGACCGGCGGACCGGCTTCGGTCGCAGCGCTTCCTGCACCACAGATACCGACGAGCCGACGGCGGCATTGACGATCAGGTTGTGATCGCCGACGACGAGATTGCCGCCCACGCTGCCGTGGACCTCAACCCGATATTCCGCGCCGCTGCTCAAGGCCGCCAGCCCCTCGGCTCAACTCACACGATGGAACTCCCACAGTGGAGCGCAAGCATATCGACGGCGAAACCCGGAGTCAGTCGGCTGTACAGCCTTCTTACTTGCAATATTTCGGACAGATTCCCCACTGCGTTTGCACCGGCTTGTACGTCAAGAAGTAGTCGACCGCCTGCGCGTAATGCGCACCCGTGGGGCCGATGTAGAGCCCGGTCGGACTGTCGACGACGCCGACGCCGGTGTTGTAGGCCGCGAGGACGTGGTCCCGCAGGCTCTTATTCGTGGAGAGGTTGAAGTCGCCGTGGAAATACTTGATGCCGAGCCGGACCGTTAACCACTCCAGGTAACCGTCCGCGAGCAGGACGTTCGTGGATTGATTGTGCAGGTCGAAGTTCACGTTGAAGTGCGTGTTCACGTCGGACGTAGCGCCGGCCTGCATCTGCATCAGACCGAAGCCGCCGAGCCCGTCGCCACTGACGCAGTTCGACGTCCAGCTGCTCTCCTCCGCGGCGATCGCCTTCAAGAGTTTCACCGGAACTTTGACGTTCGGCAGCTTGCCGTTGAGGCTCGAGTCGAGGCCGGTCAGCGGAAAGTGCGAGTCGATATAGATGTTGTGACTGGCGGCCTGATTGAGCAGCTTGAGGTCTTGCGCGAGCGTGGCCTTGGCGCCGCTGTGCGTGGCACACGCACCGGGAGTGATCGTACGCGTCGGCGTCGACGTCGGCTTGACCGTCGTGGCCTTCGCCGTGGGCGTAGACGTCGGAACCGGCGCGTCGGGGCTGGGACTGGTCGCGTCCGGGCTGGGCGATGAACTCTCGATGCCGCCGGCTCCGGCCGTGTTCTTGGTCGGCGAAGTAGCCGTACAGGCGATCAACGACAGCCCGATCACGGCAGATCCGACCATTGCCAAAACTCGCCAACGCGCAGCACTCATGTGCTCAGACCCCCCATGTCCGGCTCAGGCCTGACAGGTTACCCGCTCTTCGCAAACCCGAGTTATCGCCGCGTGTCGCGAATAACCTCGTTCGCCGCGCGCTTGCCCGATTCGGCGGCGCCGTCGATGTAGCCGGCCCAGCGGGTCGCGGTCTCCGTACCGGCGAAGTGGATCGAGCCGATCGGCTCACGTAGCGCAGACCCGTAACGGGTCAGCGTCCCGGGCGTGGCGAATGCGCCGTAGCAACCCCCGCTCCATTGCTCCGCGCACCAGTCCTGTTCGAGGTACTCCACCGGATTGAGTGCTTTCGGTCCGAAGTACGCCGCGAGGTCGTCGAGCACGAGCTTCCGGCGCTCGTCGAGCGAGAGCGCCGCGCCGGCCTTCGCGTGCTTACCCTCCAGAAATCCCAGGAGTACGGCCGGCGAGCCCCCAAACGGCGTGTTGTCGTACACCGTGTTCAGCGCCCGGACATCGCTGTTCGCCTGGCCGGAGAGGCCCTGTTCCTTCCAGAACGGAGTGTCGTACACAACGTTGATCTTGATGACCGAACCCATCGGCAGTCCGGCAACCAGCGCTCGACGAGCGGCCGGCAACTCCGGCGTCATCGCGATCTGCGCGGTCAGGTGCTGCGGCATGGCCAGAACGACGTTCCGGGCGACGTACACATCGCCGGCGCGCGTCGTGACCTCGGTCTTTGCCCGTGTCGTGCGGTCAATCGCGGCGACCGGCGAGTTCAGCCGGACCGCGTCGCCCAGGCGCTCGGCGAGACGGATGCTGATCAGTTGCGTACCGCCGACGACGCGATCCTGCTGCGCGCCTTTCGTCGTGTTGATCAACGCATCGAGGCCACCTGCGGAGCCGAGATAGAACATTGCCCATAGCGCGGACATGTCCTCCGGCTCGGCCGAGAACACCGCCTCGGTGATGAGCCGGAAGAACTTGTCTCCACCATCCGACTTCACGTTGCGCTTCAGCCAGTCGGCAAACGTCTGGCCGTCGTACTCGGATGCATTCTTCGTCGTCCACGGCGTATCGGTGACGACCTTCTTCGCGGCACCGTCGAGTTTGAGCTGTGTGAGTGCCACGTCGACGAGCGTCCGTACGCCGAGCATCCAGGGAATCCGACCGGTATAGCGGCCGAGTTTTCCACCGAAGTCGGCGGTGTGCTTGCCCTCGTCGTACGTCGGGTAGAGCGCTAGGCCCAGTTCGTTGACCAGCTCGATCGCCTCGTGCTGGGTCGGCCCGATCCACTGGCCGCCCATCTCGATTACCTGGTCGGTGCCGGGGATCGGGCGGTTGAGCGTACGGCCGCCGACTCGATCCCGGGCTTCGAGCACGATCACGTCCAGACCGCCTCGGCGCAGTTCGGTCGCGGCCACGAGGCCCGCCACTCCGGCGCCGATCACGATCACGTCAGCTGTGGTGCGGGTCACCGGACTCTGAGTCACCGGTCAGTCGTACCCGGCGGTAGAAGTAACGTCAAGACCGGTTTAGGCCAGCTCACGGCGTTCGGTATTGATCGTTATACGGTCCCAGGTACCGGCGCAGAGTGATGCTGCACTCGTTCGGTGGGGGCGATGGTGGTCATTCGAGGCCGACCCGGGAGGATATAGGGCATGGCCATCCGTTCTGACCTCCGAAATGTCGCGATTGTCGCGCACGTAGACCACGGCAAGACCACCCTCGTTGACGCCATGCTGAAACAGTCTGGTGGGTGGCACAGCCGGGGCGAAATGACCGACCGCGTCATGGACTCCGGCGACCTCGAACGCGAAAAGGGCATCACGATCCTCGCGAAGAACACGTCCGTGTCGTACCACCCGTCGGACGGCTCCGAGCCGGTCACCATCAACATCATCGACACCCCCGGCCACGCCGACTTCGGCGGCGAGGTCGAGCGCGGTCTGACCATGGCCGACGGCGTCGTCCTGCTGGTCGACGCGTCCGAAGGCCCGCTGCCACAGACGCGGTTCGTGCTGCGCAAGGCGCTGAAGGCCCGGATGCCGATCGTCCTGGTGATCAACAAGGTGGACCGCCCCGACGCCCGAATCAAAGAGGTCGTCGACGACACCTACGAGCTGTTCCTCGACCTGGACGCGGACGAGCACCAGATCGAGTTCCCGATCGTGTACGCGTGTGCCCGCGACGGCATCGCCACGCTCAAGCAGCCCGAGGATGGCACCGTCCCGACCGACTCCGACTCGCTCGAGCCGCTGTTCCAGACGATCCTCGACACGATGCCGGCCCCGACGTACACCGAGGACGCGCCGCTTCAAGCGCACGTCGTGAACCTCGACGCGTCGCCGTTCCTCGGTCGGCTCGCGCTCTGCCGGGTACGCGAAGGCAATATCAACAAGGGCCAGTCGGTGATGTGGTGCAAGACCGACGGCACCATGGAGCGGGTACGGATTTCCGAGCTCCTGATGACCGATGGCCTGGAGCGCAAGACCGCCGAATCCGCCGGTCCGGGCGACATCATCGCGGTCGCCGGCATCGGCGAGATCATGATCGGCGAGACGCTCGCCGATGCGGACAACCCGGTCGCGCTGCCGCTGATCAAGGTGGACGAGCCGGCGATCTCGATGACGATCGGCACGAACACGTCGCCGTTCGTCGGCAAGGCCAAGGGCACGAAGGTCACCGCCCGCCTGGTGAAGGACCGTCTCGACCGGGAGCTCGTCGGCAACGTGTCGCTGCGGATCCTCCCGACCGAGCGACCCGATGCTTGGGAGGTGCAGGGTCGTGGTGAGCTTGCGCTGGCGATCCTGGTCGAGCAGATGCGCCGCGAGGGCTACGAGCTGACCGTCGGGAAGCCGCAGGTCGTGACGCGGGTTATCGACGGCAAGACGTGCGAGCCGGTCGAACGAATGACAATCGACGCGCCGGAGGAGTACCTCGGCGGGATTACCCAGCTGCTCGCGGTCCGCAAGGGGCGGATGGAACAGATGGTCAACCACGGCACCGGCTGGATCCGGATGGAGTGGCTGGTCCCGGCGCGGGCGTTGATCGGTTTCCGGACCGAGTTCCTGACCGATACGCGCGGTACCGGCATCCTGCACCATGTGTTCGAGTCGTACGAGCCGTGGTTTGGCGAATTGCGTACGCGCAACAACGGCTCGCTAGTCGCGGACCGCTCCGGACCGGTGACCGCGTTCGCCATGACGAACCTGCAGGAACGCGGCACGCTGTTCGTCGAGCCCACCACCGAGGTGTACGAGGGCATGATCGTCGGCGAGAACTCGCGCTCGGACGACATGGACGTCAATATCACCAAAGAGAAGAAGCTCACGAACATGCGCGCATCCTCGGCGGACAACTTCGAGAAGCTGATCCCGCCGCGCAGGCTCTCGCTGGAGCAGTCACTCGAATTCTGCCGCGAGGACGAGTGCGTTGAGGTAACGCCGGATTCGGTACGGATTCGCAAGGTCATCCTGGACCAGACCGAGCGCTACCGGATGTTCCGCAAGGCGCAGCGCTCCAACTAGCCGTCGATCATGGGGAAAACGCCGTTATTTCGCGAGTTTTAACGGCGTTTCCCCATGATCGCCGCGGGTCAGTCCGTGGTTGGGGCGACGCAGTACGTGTTCACGCCATCTGTTTTAGAGTCCTGGCATGCACCTCGACGAAATGGCGCCTGAGCTGGCCGCCTTCCCCGGAACGGTCTCGGTCTGGGTGGCGCCGTGCGGAGCGGACTACGCCGCGTTCGAGTACGCGCCGGACACTCTTCACTACGCCGCGAGCACGATGAAGGTGGCCGTGCTGGCCGCTCTGTACCGGCAAGATGATCTCGACATCGATGTCCCGGTCGTCAATGACTTCGCGAGCGCCAAACCCGGCGCACCCAGGTACGCGCTCGTGCACGGCGAGGACAGCGACGACGAAGTCTGGGCGCGCGTCGGCGAGACCGCATCGCTGCGCTGGCTGGCCCGTCGCATGATCGTCCGGTCCAGCAACCTCGCCACGAATCTCGTGCTCGACCACGTGGGCGCCGCCGAGGTCGCGGACGTGCTGCGGGAGGTCGGCGTACGCCATATGCGGGTCGAACGCGGGATCGAGGACTTCGCCGCCCGGGATGCCGGCATCGACAACGTAATCACGGCACGTGACCTGTCCACGATCATGCGCGCGATCGCGACCGGGCATCTGATCGGCAGTGCGGAGATGCTCGACATCCTGCTCGATCAGGAGTACCGCGACGATCTCCCCGCCGGCCTGCCCGCCGGCACCCGGATCGCGCTCAAGAACGGGTGGATGTCGACGGTTCGGCACAGTACCGGCGTCGTGTTCCCGGACGACGCCGAGCCGTACGCGATCTCGGTCGCCACGACCGGTTCCGGAAACGACGAAGACGCTTGTAGTCTGATCGCCCGGATCGCGGCCGCGAGCTGGGCCGATCGGCATTCATTCTAGAAACGGGCAGTTCATGAGGCAGCGCGTTCTTCTCGCGATCTACACGATCATCGCAATCCTGAACGTCATCGCGAGCGGCGCACACAGCGACGTGCTCGACCATGTGACGAAGCCGTTCATGATGCCGCTGCTCGCACTGCTGGTCTTCATCACGACCAAGGACCGGTGGATCATCGCCGGGCTGCTGTTCGCCACGGCCGGCGACATCGCGCTGATGGGATCGGGTACGGCGCTGTTCCTCGTCGGCATGGCACTCTTCCTCGGTACGCACATCTGCTACATCACCGCGTTCGCAAAGTCGGGCGCGTTCGACCGGCTGAAGGCACGTCCGACGGCCGCCATCGCGTACGCGATCGTGCTGGTCGTGGCGATGACGTTCCTGTGGAAGCCGCTCGGTGGCCTGGCCGCACCGATCGCCCTGTACGCGATCGCGCTCGCGACGATGGCCAGCGCGGCATCGACGTTCGGCTGGTGGATCGGCATCGGCGGAGCGCTGTTCCTGTCGTCCGACATGTTGATCGCGATCGGCATCGCGGAACCGGACCTGCCTGGTCGCGGCGTGGCCGTGATGATCACGTACGCGATCGGCCAGGGGCTGATCGCGACCGGTCGCGCCGGGCTCACGCCGGCTTTCAAGAGGCCGGACCGGCTAGGACGCCTTGAGCGCGTCGCTGCGTGACTTCATCAGACTCGCGATCGTCGCGATGCCGAGCGTTCCGATGATCACCAGCAGCGACAGCCAGATCGGGATCTCCGGCGCCCACGAGATGTGATCGCCGCTGTTGAGGAACGGCAGCTCGTTCTTGTGCAACGCTTCGAGGATCAGCTTCACGCCGATGAACCCGAGCACCACGGCGAGACCGATGGACAGGTACACCAACCGGTCCAGCAGGCCGCCGAGCAGGAAGAACAGCTGCCGCAGGCCCATCAGCGCGAACACGTTCGCGGTGAAGACGATGTACGGCTCCTTCGTCAGTCCGAAGATCGCCGGAATCGAGTCGAGCGCGAAGATCAGGTCGGTCGTGCCAATCGCGATCATGACGACGAGCAGCGGCGTGAACATCCGCCGGCCGCCGGACCGCGTGGTGAGGTTGGCGCCGTCGTACGACTGGGAGATCGGCAGTACGCGCCGCGACCAGCGGATCAGCGGGTTTTCCTTGAAGTCGGTCTCCTCCGCCTCGCCGTTGCGTGCGAGCTTGACCGCCGTATAGATCAGGAACGCACCGAAGATATAGAAGACCCAGATGAACTGGTTCACGAGCGTGGCACCGGCGGCGATGAACGCGCCGCGCATGATCAACGCGAGCACGATCCCGATCAGCAGGACTTTCTGCTGGTAGATCCGTGGCACCGCGAATCGCGCCATGATGATCACGAAGACGAAAAGGTTGTCGACCGACAGGCTGTACTCAGTGAGCCAGCCGGCGAAGAACTCCCCCGAGTATCGCGAGCCGTAGATCGGCAACAGGACCAGGCCGAACGCGACCGCCGCACCGACGTAGATCGCGACCCAGATGCCCGATTCTTTCATGGACGGCTCGTGTGGCTTGCGGCCCACGATCATGAGATCGAGCGCGAGTACGGCCAGCATCCCGACCAGCGTGATCGCCCAGGCAACGCCGGAAACATGCATGATGGTGGACCCTCCGGTAGACACAATGTGACTCCGGAGGTCTCTCCCGCCACGCCTACCGGTGAACCGGTACCGCGCAGCCGACGGCACCGGGTTGATCGAAGGCCACGCCTATCAATGTCACCGTGCTGACGACGCCGTCGCTTGGGGGATACTCCCCTCCTTGCACCGCAAGTATCCCCCATGCCGGGCTGGAATCCGGTCGCCACCCCCGGATAGCAACGTTTGACACAGCTCGTCCGTCACAGCGGATCGGCCAGATGCCAACCGCCGGAGACCAGGGCATCGACCGCCTTGATCGCGTCCGCCAACCGACGCTCGTGTGATCCGCGCAACGTCACCACCGGCACATCGAGCGCTTCGAGCAGTTCGGCGAACCGATCCGACATCCATTCCGGAATATCCTCGCCGTCGCGTAGACCGTCATCCTCGAACGGCACGCCGACGTGGTCGGTGAACAGGTACAGATCGGGACGTCGCGCCTGCGCCAGGACATCCGGCGAGGACGATCCCAGATACCGCTCTTCCCAGACGGACGTCGCGAACGCGTCCGTATCGCCGAAAAGCACGGGCGAACCGGCCTCGGCCGCCGCGTCCTCGGCACGATTCTGCTCGGTCGCCACGGCCAGGAAGTCGGCCCGATCCCACTCCACGTCGAACACGGTCGCGTCCGGCCGATCCGCGCGCAGTGCGGCGAGTTTGCGTTCGGTGAGCTCACGCCCGTACTCCGGGATCCAGCGAGTCGAGGACCAGACGCCGCCGAGCGCACGAAAGCGCTCGCGAGCGCGCGTGTCATCGTCGTCGTGCCGGTCGACTCGGCGACCGGATGGTCGTCGTAGACTCCGACGATCGTGACACCGGGATGCGCGGCGCGCAGCCACGCACAGCGCGCGTCGAGCGGGATCGACTCGCGCCTCGACGGCGCCCAGTACAGCGCCGCGGTCGCGATCAGGCCGCCGATCGCAAGCCACCACCATTCGATCGCACGTGTACGCCTCACCAGCGCATCGCGCTTCGCGCCCGGCCGAGCCCACTGCCACCATCCGTAGGATCCGAGGACGACGTAGACGATTTGGAGACCGGCGTCGCCTAGGTGTTACCCAACCCTGCTGTCACCGCGCTGAAGTCATCGTGGGAAGCTGCCCGGCATGGTGCTTGAGGTGGGACTCATCAACGTTGTGGTGGGCCAGGAGGCCGAATTCGCGGCCGCGTACGCGCAGGCGCACGACACGCTTGCCACGACGCCCGGCTGCCGGTCGGTACGCATGACGCAAGGCATCGAATCCCCGTCGCGTTTCGTGCTGCTGGTCGAGTGGGATTCGGTCGAGGCGCACCTCGACAACTTCCGGGCGACCGAGCGCTTCGGCACGTGGCGGGGACTCATCGGGCCGTTCTTCGATGGTCCGCCGCTGGTCGAGCACTTCACCGACGTACCAGCCTAAGCGGTCCGTTTCGGGCCACGGCTTCGTTCGGGGTCGCGCACGCCCGCCTGTCCCGGCATGATGATCTCCGTGGATTGGATCCCTCTGGTATCGACGGTGGCCGGTGCGTTGATCGCGATCGGTGGCACCGTGGTCGCCGACGTCTTGCGTCGCCGCGACAGCCGCCATCAGTACGACTTCGCCGAGCGCCAGCGCGCGTACACGGAGATGGTGCTCGCGCTCGGCGCCGGGCTCGAGGGATTGCGAGCGGTCGCGGCAAGCGATCTGACACCAGAGGAACGGGTGTCGGCCGCATCGACAGCGGTGTCGAAGGCCGGTGTATACATCGCTCGCGAGAAGCTGCTGATGACCGCCGCGCCACATGTCGCGCAGGCGGGCGAAGCGGCGTTCGAGGCACTGATCGAGATCCGGCAGGCGGTCCGGGCCGGCGCCCACTATCGCGATCCGGTGTATCACGATGCCTATCACCCGTACGCGGAGAAGATGTGGCGGTTCCGCATGTCCGTACGTGAGGATCTCGGTGCGCCGCGCCTGCGGGTCGGCGACATCAATCGGAACGACTGGGACGGCCGAGCGGACTGCGGTGTCTGCAATCCACCCGGCCAGCAGGTCACGCTGCCGGACGTGGCGGTAGAGCCGGCCATCTGACGGCTACTTCGCGCCCGTCCGTTCGCGGCCGTCACTTCACGCCTGCTACGTCCATGTCGCGGAGTTCCTTCTTGAGTGTCCCGATCTCGTCGCGGATCCGGGCCGCAAGCTCGAATTGCAGTTCGCGGGCGGCGCCGAGCATCTGATCGTTTAGTTCCTGGATCAACTGCGCGAGGTCGGCGCGCGCCATGCCCACGCTCGATGTTGCCGTCGACTTACTGCGGCTCCTCGTCTCCGGGACCGGCCCCTTGCCACGCGACATTTGCCGGCCGCCGCCGCCGACCAGTGCATCGGTGTCCTCGGCGTCCTTGTAGATGTCGTCCAAAATGTCGTAGATCTTCTTGCGCAACGCGGTCGGCTGGATGCCGTTCGCCAGGTTGTGCGCGACCTGCTTCTCCCGGCGCCGGTTCGTCTCGTCGATCGCCTGCGCCATCGACGGGGTCATCTTGTCGGCGTACATGTGGACCTCGCCCGATACGTTTCGCGCCGCACGACCGATCGTCTGGATCAGCGAACGTCCGCTGCGCAGGAAGCCTTCCTTGTCCGCGTCGAGGATCGACACCAGCGACACCTCGGGCAGGTCCAAGCCTTCACGAAGCAGGTTGATCCCGACGAGCACGTCGTAGTCGCCCTTGCGCAGTTCGCTCAGCAACTCGACCCGGCGAAGCGTGTCCACCTCGGAGTGCAGATACCGCACCCGGATGCCGTGTTCGAGCAAGTAGTCGGTGAGATCTTCGGCCATCTTCTTCGTCAGTGTGGTGACGAGGACACGTTCATCCTTCTCGGTCCGGACGCGGATCTCGTGCATCAGATCGTCGATCTGACCCTTCGTCGGTTTCACGACGACCTGAGGGTCGACCAGGCCGGTCGGGCGGATCACCTGCTCGACGAACTCGCCCTGCGACTGTTCCATCTCCCAGTTGCCCGGGCGTCGCGGACAGGAACACCATCTGGCCGACCCGCTCGTAGAACTCGTCGAACCGCAGCGGGCGGTTGTCCTGCGCCGACGGCAAGCGGAAGCCGTGATCGACGAGCTGACGCTTGCGGGATGCATCGCCCTCGTACATGCCGCCGATCTGCGGGACCGTGACGTGCGATTCGTCGATGACGGTAAGGAAATCGTCCGGGAAGTAGTCGATCAGGCAGTTCGGCGGACTCCCGGGCGAGCGGCCGTCGATATGCATCGAGTAGTTCTCAATGCCGGAACAGAATCCAACCTGGCGCATCATCTCGATGTCGTACGTCGTCCGCATGCGGAGACGCTGCGCTTCCAGGAGCTTGCCCTGTCGATCCAGCTCGGCGAGCCGCTCTTCCAGTTCCTTCTCGATGTCGCCGATCGCGCGGTTCATCCGCTCGGGTCCGGCCGCGTAGTGCGACGCCGGGAAGATCATCAGATCGTTGACCTCGCGGACCACATCACCGGTCAAGGGATGGAGGAAGTAGAGGTTCTCGACCTCGTCACCGAAGAATTCGACGCGGATCGCCAACTCCTCGTACGCCGGGATGATCTCCAGCGTGTCGCCACGCACCCGGAACGTGCCGCGTTGGAACGCAAGGTCATTCCGCGCGTATTGGATATCGACCAGCCGTCGCAGCAGTACGTCTCGCTCGATCTCCATGCCGGTCTTGATCCGCACCGACTGCTCGACATACTCCTGCGGCGTGCCGAGACCGTAGATCGCGCTGACGGTGGCGACCACGATCACGTCACGTCGAGTGAGCAACGACATCGTGGTCGAGTGCCGGAGCCGCTCGACCTCCTCGTTGACCGACGAGTCCTTCTCGATATACGTATCCGTCTGCGGGATGTACGCCTCGGGCTGGTAATAGTCGTAATAGCTGACGAAGTATTCGACAGCGTTGTTCGGGAGCAGCTCGCGAAACTCCTTCGCCAACTGCGCCGCCAGGGTCTTGTTGGGCGCCATTACCAGAGCCGGGCGCTGCATCCGCTCGACCAGCCACGCGGTCGTGGCGCTCTTGCCGGTGCCGGTCGCGCCGAGCAGCACCGAATGCCGGTCGCCACGGCGGAGCCGGCGCTCGAGTTCGTCGATCGCTGCCGGTTGATCGCCTGCGGGCTGGTATTCGCTGATGACCTCGAACCGATTGTCGAGGCGGGGAACGTCAAGCGCCATGAAACCAACCGTACGCCGAGCCCCCGACAACTCCGCCCCGCCAAACCCAAGGACGCGCGAAGCGTGTCCCGGCTTTGATTGGCGATCTTGGGCGGTAGACGAGATCAAATCGCCATGATCACAGCACTGGACTTCCACCCGACCCAAGATCCGCAATCTTTGCCGAGCTACCGAACGCAAAGGACGTTCGCGGCGGCCGGTCAGCGCCTTCGCGCGACCGCGGTCGAGTCGCGCTCAACGAGTGCCGGAAAGTCCGACGATCGAGGCTGCAAACTCCCACGCCGAGCGCGACCGGCCGGTGTGGAGGTCCGGTCGTATGCTCGGGCGGCCGCCGCGAACGGCCTACCGTAAAACGGTAACCCCGCTCATCCGACCGCACAATGGGATCCATCGGCAAGCATGAAATTGGCGCACAGCCTGCGACTTCACACGACGTTAACGGAAGACTAAGGGCAGACCGCCGGATCTCGATCGCGATATGGTCGCCCTCATGACATCGCCCCATCGGCTCTTGACGGCCAGTGACCCTGCCTACCTTTTGCCCCGTTTTGAGGCGCTCACCAGTGCTCATTACGAAGAAGCCATCATGTCCGGAATGGCGCAGCAACGCGCCGATATCTCGGCCATCTCGGTCGACCCGGCGGAGCCCACCTTCGACAACACGATCGTGGCGATCGAGCGTACGGGTGCCGAACTGCGTTTCGCCACGTCGGTGTTCTACCTCGTGCAGGGTGCCGATACCACGCCTGAGCTGGACGCGATCGACGAGCGCGTGGCGCCCCTGCTCGCCGCCCACAATGACGCGATCTTCCTGGACGCGGATCTATTCGGTCGAGTCCGAAACCTCTACGCGCGGCGCGGCGACCTCGGCCTGGATGCGGCCGAGGCATGGCTGCTGGAGCGCTACCACACCGAATTCGTCCGAGCCGGCGCGAACCTCACCGAGGCCGAGCAGGACGAACTGCGCACGATCAACGCCGAACTGGCGACGCTGACCACCGAGTTCGGCAATCGCGTCCGCACGGCGACGAACGCGGCGGCCATCGACATCGATGACGAGACGCAGCTCGACGGGCTCTCCGGGGATGCGATCGCGGCGGCGAAGGCCGCGGCGACCGGGCGCGACGCACCGTACACATTGACGTTGGGCCGCCCGACCAACCAGCCGGCCGTGTCGTCGCTGACCAGCCGTGAGCTGCGCGAGCGCATCTTTTCCGCAGCCATCGAGCGCGGCATCAACGGTGGCGAAGGTGACACCCGGGACCTGATCCCGAGGATCGTCGAGCTTCGAGCCCGCCAGGCCCAGCTGTACGGCTATCCGAATCATGCCGCGTACTCGATCGCGGACAACACCGCCCGTACCGTGGAAGCGGTAACCGACCTGCTCGGGAAGCTCGCGCCAATCGCGGTCGCGAACGCGGCGGCGGAGGCCGCGGAACTGCAGGCGGCGATCGACGCGGCCGGCGGAGAATTCGCACTGGAGCCGTGGGACTGGGCGTACTACACCGAGCAGGTACGAGCGGCTCGGTACGACATCGACGAGAATGCACTCCGGCCGTACTTCGAACTCCAGCGTGTGCTCGTCGACGGCGTGTTCTTCGCTGCCACACAGCTGTACGGAATCACGTTCACCGAACGTACCGACCTGGTCGGCTACCACCCGGACGTGCAGATCTTCGAGGTGTTCGAGGCCGATGGTTCGCCCCTCGGCCTAGTGATCGCGGACTACATCACCAGGCCGTCGAAGTCCGGCGGCGCCTGGATGGACAGCCTGATCACGCCGAACGCGATCGAGGGCGCGCGCCCGATCGTCACGCAGAATATGAACATCAACAAGGCGCCCGAAGGCCAGCCGACGCTGATGAGCCTGGAACAGGTACGCACGATGTTCCATGAGTTCGGCCACGCGCTGCACGGACTCTTCGGTGCCGCCCGATGGCCGAAATTTGCCGGTACGAGTTCGCCACGCGACTTCGTCGAGTACCCGTCGCAGGTCAACGAGGTGTGGATGCTGTGGCCCGAGGTGCTCGCGAACTATGCGACGCATGTCGAGACCGGCGAACCCCTGCCGGCCGAGATCGTCGAGCGTCTTCGCGATGCGGAGTCGTTCAACGAAGGGTTCGCGACCACCGAGTACTTGGCGGCGTCGCTGCTCGACCTTGCGTGGCACACGTTGGCGCCGGGCGAGACGGTCACCGACGTACCCGAGTTCGAGGCGACCGCGCTGGCCAAGGCCGGTATCGCGGTCGACGCCGTTCCGCCGCGTTATCGGAGCGGCTACTTCTCGCACGTGTTTTCGGGCGACGCGTACAGCGCCGGTTACTACGGCTACATCTGGAGCGAGGTGCTGGACGCGGACACCGTCGACTGGTTCCGCGAGAACGGTGGCCTCACCCGCGCGACCGGCGACGCGTTCCGGTTCAAGCTGCTCGGAGCGGTCGGCAGCGCCGATCCGATGGCGGTCTATCGCGAATTCCGCGGCCGCGACCCGCAGATCGAGCCGCTGTTGAAACGGCGCGGCCTCCAAAGGTAAGCCTCCAGAAGTACGGCAGTGGCGGGGCCGTCACCTACCGCACGTAATCGGCGTTCAACCGAGCGTGAGGCCCCCCGCCGCGACGATCCCCCGCCCTGTCGATTCTCAGCCACGCGATCAGCGGCCACGACAGGGCGGGCACCGTCGCGCACGAAAGACCGACCATCGCCGTCCGCCTCGGATCGTGGCGCTGACCGCGCTCGCGGCACTGGTCATCGGCGCGCTCGTGGCCGGCAACGGGCTGGTCTCGTGCGCCAAGCAACCTCAAGCGGCGGCGTTCCGGAGCCGGCCGGTCACCGCGGCCGAGGCTACGCGCTTGGCGGCGGTACGCGTCACGAACTACACGTCCGGCCACGCCGGCATCTCGGTCACGATCGGCGCAGGCAAGACGGCTGTACGGATGACCGGCTGGGTCGATTGGCGACAGCCGCTCATCTACCTGAACAGCGTCGGTGCGACCGCCGGTCCGGACGACGGCATCTTGCAGGCGATTCCCGGCGTGGTCGCGGCCCGACCAGGTCTCTACCGGCCACCGGCGACAAACGGCAAGCAGTACGGCCCGTACCCGACGCCGCCCGTACCGGCACCGCCGACCGGCTGGCAGGTACGACCGATCGAGACCGGATCCGCGATCGACACGATGATCACGCTGCTCTTCGCGATGCGGGCGGCTCACAGCGACAGCGCTACCGGAATCGCCGCGATCGGCACGAAGCTCGTCGGCACCGACGAGATCAACGGTGTGCACGTCGATGTCATGGACGGCGCCGCCGTACCGCCGCTTACCGGGGCGGCGACGCCGACACCGTCGGCGAGTGCGCTGCCGTTCGCGGCCGAAGGCGGTCAGGTCCGCTACTGGGTCGACGACAAATCGCGTGTACTGCGGGTCGAGGCGCTGGTCAACCCGACGACGACGCTACAGATCGACTTCAATCGCGCCGACCCGACCGATCCGAGCCCGATCGAGCTGCTCGGCGGCCCCGTGGTCAAGCCGACGCCGCCGACCGCGGCCCAGTTGAAGCTCCTGGCGAAGATGCGGATAGCCGACCGTACGAGCGGCGGCGGTACCGTCACGCTGGCCGTACCGGTCGGACCGGACGAGCTCTACGGTGCGACCGGATGGCTGGACTGGCACGTCCCGGCGCTCTATGCCACGCTGCGCAACTACCGCTCGACCGCGGCCGACACTGCGATCCGAGCCGATGCCGACGGTCTGACCGCGCACGGCACGATCGGCGGTACGGCCGGCACGAACACCGCCGGTACGCTGTCGCCGCCGTCCCTGCACCCGGCTGCGACCGGCTGGACGCGTGAGCCGTGGACCTCATTCGCCGATCAAGGAGGCGAGCAGGATCTGGAGCTGATCCTCAATGAGGTGCTGGCCCTGTCTTCGTCCACGAAGGACGATCCGGCACAACTCAAGCCGATCTCGTCCGCGCTGCGTACCGACAGCGTCGACGGCGTACCCGTCACGGTATTCGAGATCAGGCAACCGAGCGAAGCCAAGATCACACCCGGGTACGGCCGGCTTCGCTTCTGGATCGACGCACATGGTCTGCTGAGACGCCTGGAACTTCGGACACGATCCGGTGCGTACGGGTACATCACGATCACGCCCGGCCACGTACCAACCCTGCCGGATCCGGTGCCGGCTGCTTAGAGCCATCCGTTGGATCGGGCCATCCGGGCTGCTTCGGCACGCGTACGGGCGCCGGTCTTGCCGATCGCCGCGGACAGGTAATTGCGTACCGTCCCGTCGGAAAGATGCAGCGTATGGGCGATGTCGAGCACGGTTCCGCCGTCCTCGGACGCACGCAGGACTTCGGCTTCCCGATCGGTCAGCGGGTTCGCACCGCTGGAGAGCGAAGCGACGGCGAGTTCCGGATCGACCACCGTACGGCCGCCGTGCACAAGACGCACCGCGGCCGCGAGCCGGTCCGGCGACGCATCCTTGACCATGAAGCCACGAGCACCGGCATCCATCGCCCGGCGCAGATATCCCGGTCGGCCGAACGTGGTCAGGATCATCACCCGTACCGAGGGCGTGGCGACACAGATCTCGCGGGTCGCCGCGATTCCGTCCAGCTCCGGCATCTCGATGTCGAGAAGCGCGACATCCGGCCGGAATTCGGCCGCGGCCGTGACCGCCTCGGCACCGTTCGCGACCGACGCGACGATCTCGAAGTCGTCCTCCATGGCGAGCAGCGCCTCCAAAGCGCCGCGAACCAGATGCTGATCCTCGGCGAGCAGGATCCGGATCATCCGGCGACGCCGGCCGGCACGACCGGCTCCTCGACGCGATCCGAGCCTCCGACCAAAGCATCGGCCGCGCCCGAGACGCCGGCCGAAACTGAACCACCCGAACCGCCAGCGCCGACCGACTCGGACGGGGACACCGGCACGGACTCGATCGACGCGTGATCGAACACTGCCCGTACCACGAACGACCCGTTCTCGCGGCCGGCCCACAGTGCGCCGCCGGCGCACGCGACCCGCTCGGACAGCCCGGTCAGGCCGTTACCGAACGTCAGTGCACTGCCGGCCGTACCCCCGTTGTCGCGAACCTCGACCACGACGGACGTCGGCGTACGGACGGCGCTGATCTCGCACCGCGTCGCACCGGCGTGGCGGATCACGTTGGTCACCGCCTCGCGCACGAGCCACGCGCCGCAGACATCCATCGCCACCGGCAGCGGACACGTCGAGATCGACGTCTCCACGCGTGCAGCGGTGAGCAGCGCCCGCGCCGTCTCGATCTCGCCGGACAGGGACATCTGCCGGTACCCGGCGACAGTTTCACGGACGTCCGCGAGCGCTGCCCGCGCCACCGCCGCGACTTCGATCATCTCGGCGGCCGCCCGCTCCGGATCGCGTTTGGCCAGGCGCGCCGCCAACTCGGCCTTGAGCGACACCGCCGAAAGCTGCTGACCGAGGATGTCGTGCAGGTCCCGGGAGATGCGCAGGCGCTCCTCGCTGACCGCGAGCCGGGCGAGGTCGGCACGCGCGCGGCGCAGCTCAAGCTTCGCGGAAATCTGCAGGTTGAACGCGGCCTGCACGGTACCGATCAGCGCGGCCTGCGCCGCGATCGTGATCGGGTGCCACGACATGTCCCCGAAGCCCCAGCGTCCGACCACGATCTCGGCGGCCGGAATCAGCACGACGATGAAGGGCCAGTGTTTGATCCGTCCGTTGAACAGCGTCAGCGCGATCGTGAAATACGTCAGAACCGCGAGCCACTGCGAGCCGAACACGACGCACAGCAGGCCACCGACGACCAGGCTGGCCGCGATCCCGAGCGGCGCCCGATTGGCGTGACGCTCCGGCGCATTCCGCCAGATCACGGCGAGGAAGCAGGCCGCGTAGGTCAAGAGCAAGGACAGCGCCACTATCTTGTACGCCGTCGACCGATCGCTCGTGACCGTGGCCTTGACCGGCCAGCTGAGGAAGAACAGGCAGATGACGGCACCGATCCGCGCACGTACCCATCGGCGTGGACCGTAGTCGTCGACGACCGCGTCCATGTACGTCCGACGGATCGACGCCCGAATCTTGCCTGCGGTGGATGTCGTTGCGGGGGCTGCCGTCACGCTCACCGTCCCAGCGTCGTTCGCGGACGCCGTCGCCGGTAGTGTCGCCGCGGCGGATGTCGTCGTGACATCTGTCATGCGCGCTCCCGCGCTGCCGCGAGCCGGGTAGTCCAAACCTCGTCGACCTGCGCGATCAGATCCGCCAACGTACCGTCGTTGTCGATCACGATATCGGCGACCGCGCGGCGCTGGTCGTCGGTTGCCTGGGCGGCGATACGTCCACGCGCCTCGTCCTCGGACATGCCACGGAGGCCGACCAGCCGTCGTAGCCGCGTCTCGGCGCCGGCGAGAACCACGATGACCAGCTCGTACCCGCTGGCCAAACCAGCCTCGACCAGCAGCGGAACGTCGTTGACGACCACCGAATCCGGCGGCGCGGCGGCGTACATCTCGCCGGTCCTCGCCCGTACCCGCGGATGGATGATCGACTCCAACGTCCGCCTCCGTTCGGCGTCGCCGAACACGATCCGCCCGAGTGCGGGCCGGTCAAGAGCGCCATCGGCGCCGAGAACGTCCGGGCCAAACTCGGCGACGATCTGCGCCAATCCCTCGGTACCGGGCTCGACCACCTCCCGCGCCAGGCGGTCCGCGTCGATCACGACCGCGCCCAACTCCGCCAGACGCGCCGCCACGGCACTCTTCCCGGCTCCGATCCCGCCCGTCAACCCCACGAACAACGTCACCGCACAAGTATCACCCGCACCATTACACCTGCCTCCGCTTGATCCGCCGTCCCTGTTGATCCCCCGTTCCTGTCTCTGTTGATCCTGGAGTTAGTCGACGCATCGACGGCGTTTCGTGTCACTAACTCCAGGATCAACTTGGTCTCCAGGATCAACTTGGTCTTGGGCGGCGCGGGAATCATGGACAAACGGACATTTTCCGTATATTGGACGTCAACAGTCCATCGGGGAGGGGAGGCCGCATGGCTGCGACCACGTCGTACGTCATCTCGGTCGACAACATCCCGCGCGGCCGGCGCCATGTTCCAGCCAGCGTCGTGTACGTCGGGCGGCACGCCGTAACGCCTCGGGCCGGGGGCGCCCATCGGGCCGGACGGCGGGCCGACGCTCGGCGGGCAAATCTGCGCGGGGCAGGCATACGCGTCCGCTGGCCCGTCTCGACGCGGCGTGGCTCGGCCAATCTGCCGGACAGGCACCCGACGACTTCTTGTACGGGGGTGGCCGCCACCGTGCCACACCCGCCGAAGCACGTCGACGTCGCGCGGAGCGTACGCGGAAGTCGCGCCGCGCTTGGTGGTGCGGTCCTGCCGGACGGCGTTGGTGCTCGTATTCGTGGCCGCGCTGGTCGCGGGTGCGTGGTTCAGCACGTGCGGCGCGATCGCATTGGCCAGCATGGTGCAGCCGTAACGCTGACCACAGACGCAAAGCGGGCCCCGGACGTCGTCCGGGGCCCGCTTTGGGTGCTACTTACTTGCTGCCGCCCGCGAGCTTCTCGCGGAGAGCCGCGAGCGCCTCGTCGGTGGCCAGCGTGCCGGCCGGCTCCTCGGGAGCCTTCGCGGCGGTCGGCGTCGACGTCGACACGTTGCCGCTACCGGCCGGAGCCGGCTCGGCGGTCGCGTCGGCGGCGCGAGCCGTCTGGACCTGCTTCTGGTGCGCTTCCCAGCGAACCCGCGCGTCGGCGTACTGCTTCTCCCACAGCTCGCGCTGCTTGTCGAAGCCTTCCAGCCACTCGCCGGTCTCCGGGTCGAAGCCGTCCGGGTAGATGTAGTTGCCCTCGGGGTCGTACGTCGCGGCCATGCCGTAGAGCGTCGGGTCGAAGTGCTCCTCGCCCTCGACGAAGCCCTCGTTCGCCTGCTTCAGCGACAGCGAGATCCGGCGACGCTCGAGGTCGATGTCGATGACCTTGACCATCACGTCGGAACCGACCTGAACGACCTGCTCCGGGATCTCCACGTGGCGCTCGGCCAGCTCGGAGATGTGGACCAGGCCCTCGATGCCGTCGTCCACCCGGACGAACGCGCCGAACGGCACCAGCTTCGTGACCTTGCCGGGGACGATCTGCTGGATCGCGTGCGTACGCGCGAACTGGCGCCACGGGTCTTCCTGCGTCGCCTTGAGCGACAGGGAGACACGCTCACGGTCGAGATCGACGTCGAGAACCTCGACCTCAACCTCCATACCGACCTCGACAACCTCGGACGGGTGGTCGATGTGCTTCCAGGACAGCTCGGACACGTGCACGAGACCGTCCACGCCACCGAGGTCGACGAACGCACCGAAGTTGACGATGCTGGACACGACGCCCTTGCGGACCTGGCCCTTGGCGAGCTTGTTGAGGAAGTCGGTGCGGACCTCGGACTGCGTCTGCTCGAGGTAGGCCCGGCGCGACAGAACCACGTTGTTGCGGTTCTTGTCGAGCTCGATGATCTTCGCCTCGAGTTCGCGGCCGACGTACGGCTGCAGGTCACGCACGCGGCGCATCTCGACGAGCGACGCGGGCAGGAAGCCCCGCAGGCCGATGTCGATGATCAGACCGCCCTTGACGACCTCGATGACCGAGCCCTTGACCACGCCATCGTCTTCCTTGATCTTCTCGATCGTGCCCCACGCGCGTTCGTACTGTGCGCGCTTCTTCGAGAGGATCAGACGGCCTTCCTTGTCCTCCTTTTGGAGAACCAAGGCCTCGACGTGATCTCCGACGGACACGACGTCAGCCGGATCGACATCGTGCTTGATCGACAACTCACGCGAGGGAATGACACCCTCGGTCTTGTAGCCGATGTCGAGCAGGACCTCGTCCCGATCGACCTTAACGATGGTGCCTTCGACAATGTCACCATCGTTGAAGTACTTGATGGTGGCGTCAATCGCGGCGAGGAATGCTTCCTCAGAGCCGAGATCGTCGAACGCGATGCTGCCGGCTGGTGCCTCGGTGCTGCTCGTCATGTTGGGAAGTTGCTCCGGTCGGATGGTTGTCGCAGTATGGGACCAGGTCCATGGGAACCCGATCACGCTCGGGACCTGTCGACGGGCACGCTTCCGCAAATCTCGGCTGTGCAACATTGACAAGACGGCAATATTGGCAACAGGGATTTTCGAGCTATCCGCCGACCGCGGACCTGCTCCCTACCGAGATGCGCAGCCCACGAGTGCATATCCAGCTTACCGTGCCCGTGTCCGGTTCGTGTAACTGCCCCGTTAGTGATGCGAGCCTCGTCAGATATCCGACCAACCGGTCGGGATACCCACAAATATTCGCTGTCAGGTCAACGACGGCCAACCCTAGGATCCTGGACCATGGCACTTCTCGCATCCCTGAACATCGGTCAAGCGCGCCCGATGGCACATTCCGACATATCGGTCTCCGGAATCGACAAGCGTCCGGTCGATCATCCGGTCCGCATTACCGCGCCGGGACCGAAGGGTATGGACGGCAGCGGGCTGGCCGGCGACGTGATCTCGGACTGGCGCCACCACGGTGGGACGGACCAGGCGGTCTACGCGTACGCGCGGGAGGATCTTGACGATTGGGAGAGCGAGCTCGGGCGGGAACTGTCGTCCGGCGTATTCGGCGAGAATTTGACGACGTCCGGGCTCGATGTCAACGGCGCACTGATCGGCGAGCGTTGGCGGATCGGTGACGACGTCGTCCTGGAGGTGTGCGACTGCCGCATCCCATGCCGCACGTTCGCGGGTTGGCTCGGCGAACGCGGGTGGATCAGGCGATTCACGCAGGCGGCGAAGCCGGGGGCGTATCTACGGGTGATCACGCCGGGCACCATCCGGGCCGGTGACCCAATCATCGTGATCAGCCGACCGGACCACGACGTCACGGTCGCCACCACATTCCGGGCCGTCACGCTCGAGCCCGAACTACTGCCGAAGCTGCTGACCGCCGATGCCCTGCCGCAGGAAATGAAGGATTTGGTTGCACGCAGGGTGACGTTCGACGTCGACGACGACTAAGCGATCCCCCGAACCCCGTTGATCATGGACTTCCTCGTGCGGCGTACCGCTTCATGATCAACGGGGTTGGGGGGAACCAGGTCAGCCGCGGCCGAACATCCGGGAGAACAGACCCGGCTTCTTTCGCTGCGCCGGGACATGCGCGTGATCGTGGGTGTGGGCGTGCGTCTCGGACCGGTGCTCGTGTTCGTGCACGGTCTCCACGGTCTTGTTGTCGACCTTGACCTTGACGTCCGACTTCGTGTCCGTGTCGGTCTTCACGCCGCCCTTGACGGCCGTCGTCTTTGTGGTGGTCTTCGTCTTCGTCTCGACCTCGCCGGACTCGAACTCCTCAGCGGTCACGAACTCGGCAGACGGCTTCGCGTTCGCCTTGCGGTAACGCAGCGGCTCCCACAGCGGCCCGGGAATGACGTGTACGCCGTAGTGCGTCCGGTGGTGCACCTCGCACAGCGCTTCGAGATTGCCGGGCGACTCGATCCATGACTGGAAATCGTCGTCGCTGTCCAGGTGCAGGCCGAACGCCTCGTTGACCCGCTTCAGGTCCGAGCCCCCGACCTGCGAGAACTCGATGTGCGAGTGGTGCAACTCAATGTTGCCGGCGCAGTAGTCATCATTGATCGCGCACTTCCACAGACCCTGCCGCTTCATCCGGGCCTTCGCCTGGTTGAAGAGGTGGTAGTGCGGGTCATCTTCGCGCGGTTGATGCTCGGGCACATGCGTGAGGATGTGCACGGTCATGCGCTGGTCGTGTGCCTCGGTGACGTTGTCCGCATCGGCCATAGAGCAGCCCTCCCCTATATCAGTCTTTGTCGCAAATTTGCGCAGTCCACAATGGATTGAGTAAGCCGGGCGTGGACCGTACACAACTTGGTGGCAACCGCTGCTGCCGTCAACCGACACGCCGGGATCCGACACAAGATCTGTCCGAACGGATGGCCGTAATGTAAAACCGTGGAACAAAACGATGGTGCCGGTGTGACCCGCCGTGACGTCAGCGGCGCGGAGAATCAGCGGGCCAGCCGTGGCTGGTGGGATTCGGACGCCGATACCTACCAGGCCGAGCACGGCGAGTTCCTCGGCGACGTGGACTTCCGCTGGTGCCCCGAAGGACTTCGCGAGGCCGACGCTCACCTGCTGGGCGACGTCGCCGGTCGGCACATTCTTGAGGTCGGCTGCGGCGCAGCGGCCTGCTCGCGGTGGCTTGCCACGCAAGGCGCTCAGGTGGTCGCGCTCGATCTGTCCGCCGGCATGTTGCGGCACGCACGGATGACCGACGAGACCACAGGTGTACGGGTACCGCTGATCCAAGCCGACGCGCTCCGGTTGCCCGTACGGGATGAAGCGTTTGATCTGGCTTTTACGGCTTTTGGTGCGGTCCCGTTCATTGACGATTCGGCGGCCGTGATGCGCGAGGTGTTCCGTGTGCTGAAGCCCGGCGGGCGTTGGGTTTTCGCGGTCACGCACCCGATACGCTGGATTTTCCTGGACGATCCCAGCGACCGCGGCCTGATCGCGACACACTCCTATTTCGACCGTCGTCCCTACGTCGAATACGACGAGGATGGCGTGGCCACCTACGTCGAACACCATCGCACGCTCGGCGATCGGATCCGCGAATTGGTTGGCGCCGGATTCGTATTTCAAGACCTGATCGAGCCGGAGTGGCCAGACGGTCACGAGCAGATTTGGGGCCAATGGAGTCCGCTGCGTGGCCGCATCTTCCCTGGTACAGCCATTTTCAGCGCGGTGAAGCCGTGACCGGGTGATGGAGCACACCGTGACCGCGCACACATGTATCTATGGCCGTGATCGTCGACGCGCGATAATTTTGTTGGCAGTAAACAAATAACTGGAGGAATACAGTGAACACCCGACGGACCGCCCGCCACAACGATGGTGTGCGGCTCTGCGAAGCGACCGGCACCGTTACCACGAGCCGTTCTCGCGCCGAGGCTTACCGAGAAGAAGCCCGCACCCGGGCTCTGGGCTTGCTGATCCGGCGTTAACCGCCGAACGACATTCACCGCTCCTGCCACACGGCAGGGGCGGTTTTGTTGTCCCCAACCCCTTGTTGATCCTGGAGTTAGTTGACGCGTCGACGGCGTGTCGCTCTAGTAACTCCAGGATCAACTTGCCCGGTCGACGGAAGATGTGGATAACTTTTGGTACCGGTCGGTCGCGGCGTTTCGTACGAACGCCAACCGCCACACGCTCGCGAGGTCCACCGCCGGCGTCATCTCCGGCACCCCCGGACGATTCCGCGGTACGAGCACTCGCAACGCACCCGGCCGGATCGTGCAACGTACCGGCGTCGCCATCGCGACCGTCTCACCGTCGATGCCGACCGGAACCACCGGCGTATCGGCCGTGACGATCACCTCCGACGCGGCCGACGCGATTACGCCGGGTCCGCCACCGCGACGCAGAAGCCGAATCGCTTGGGCGGTGCTGTCCACCCGTACCGAGACGATGCCGAGCGTCCCCTCGTCGAGCCGGCCCCGGCGGCCCAAGCCCGCGACATCCGTGGTCTGGTAAGGGTTGTTGCTGATCAGAAGCGCTTGCGGTGCCGTGAACTCGGCGTCTCCCGCGTGCGCCGTCAAACGTGCGCCGTGGTGGCCGTTCAGGAGATCGGGCATCATCTCGAGCGTCGTCTTCCGCTTCTCTTCGCGGTACGCCGGACTCTGCACAATCTCGGCGTACGCGCCGAACGATGCGTTGTTGACGAACGTACGGTCGCCGATCACGCCGAGATCGATGTGCAGCTCCTCGCCGTCGGTGAGCGCGTCGAGGCAGGTGGACGGGTCATCGCGATCCAACCCGAGGTCGAGTGCGAAGTGATTGCGTGTACCGGCACTGATCACCAGGAACGGCAGATCGTGCTCGGCCGCAATCCCCGCGACCAACGCCTGCGTTCCATCTCCCCCGGCGACGCCGAGCAGGTCGCAGCCGTTGGCGACGGCCGTACGGGCGAGGGCGGCGACGTCGACGATGTCCGGTCCGTCGAGCATCACGACCTCCGCGCCCAGCGCCTCCGCTTTTCTCCGGAGCCCGAACTTGCCGACCTTTCCGCCACCGGACCGTGGGTTCATCACGATGAACGCGTGCTTCGGTGCCGTCGCCGCGTACGTCGGCATTTCCGCTGGACCTTGTGCGGCGCGAAGCGCGACCCGCGCCAGGCCGAACGCGATCAGGGCGAGCCCGACCGTCAGTAGCGATAGCCAGATCTGTCCGTTCACGGTGTAAACGACGACGATCGCGATCGGCACGAGTACCAGCATCGCCGTCGCCAATCCGCGTACGACACCGCGCCGCGAAACCACCCAATACGCCGCGGCCACCATGACGCAGACACCGACGATGCCGACCGCGACCAGCCGCAGCTGCGCGAAGCCGATCAGAATCGTCGCCGCAGCGACGAAGACCAGCAGCGAAAGCCGAGCGATCCAGCGGCTACTCGTCGGCGGTGTCTGCGCGACCATCGCGATCCCCTACTCGCGCGACATCGAATCCATGCACACCGTCACGGCCAGGATCAAGGCCGGATCTTGCCGCGGCGCGATCTCCACCCCGTACGTGTCGCGTACCCGGAACCAGCTCTTCGATACGGTTGCGACGGTCTCGCCATCACGTTCGATCGTGTACTCGTGTTCCACGATGTTGCCGTGCGCCTTGAGGTCCGAACCGTGGTCGACGTCGATCCGGTACCGGTCACGGATCCCGACGAGATCCTTGTGCACGGTCGCGCCGCCGTGATTCATCTCGATCTTCATCGTCGGCCGTACGCGCGCCTTACGCTCTTGGATCTTCGCGACGTCGCCCCCGGCCGCATCCTTGAGCACGAACGTGTCGCGTGCCCGGATCGCCTTCCCGTCGACCTTGAACGCCCGATGTCCGGCCGCGTCCTCGATCCAATAGTCATCGCCGATCGACAACAACTTCTCCTGCATCCGGTAGCGCATCGGCTCCTCGCCGAAATGACCGGCCTCGTCGCTCTGCCTGCGTCGCAGACTCATTCATCCGCCCCCCATGATCGGGCCTTGATTGAACGTGCCGCGCCGGGAGGGTCCCCGGCACGGCACGGTTATGAGGTCAGGCGATCGTGTCGATGTCACCCTCATCGGCCATGTCGATGGCCAGGTCGAGCGCCGTGAGGATCTTCGTCGCGGCACCGGCTACCCGCGGGCCACCGACGATCGGCGCTACCGCGATCAGCACGTCCTCGGCGTCCGCGGCGGTAATGCCCGCGTCGATGGACGGCCCGATGTGCATCAGGTACGACGAAGCCGGCGCGTCGACCGCAGCGAGCGCCGCCAGCCGGACCAACATGAGCGAACGTGGATCGAGTTCGGTACGCGATAGTGACGCTGCATTGCTTTCGAACAGCGTCCCCATCAGCGGTGCTTCTCCAATTGCCATGACGTGCCTCCTCAGAAGGGATTTAGTCACGTGCCGCTCCGGCGAACACCCTTTCGGCGACAGGTTGGCGGCGATTCACAACCGCCCGGGTGGGCCACCATGGCCGACGATCACCGGAACCGGCATGCGCTCGTACAAGCGTCCAGCCGCAGTAGTCAGCCTAGAACATAAGCCCAGGTAAAGGTGCTAATCGGTGATGCCGGACGAGCTGCTCTAGTGGTCGGCCGCGTCCCAATCACGACCGGCACCGACCGATACCGACAGCGGGACCGAGAGCGGATAGGCGGCACCCATCTTCGCGCGTACCAGGGATTCGAGGGCTTCCCGCTCCCCCGCCGCCACGTCGAACACCAGCTCGTCATGGACCTGCAGGAGCATGGTGGAGGCGAGACCCTCGTCTTTGATCGCCTTCGCGACGTCGAGCATCGCGACCTTCATGATATCGGCGGCCGATCCCTGGATCGGTGCGTTCAACGCCATCCGCTCGGCGATCTCCCGACGCTGTCGATTGTCGCTCGCCAGGTCCGGCAGGTAACGCCGGCGCCCGAGCACGGTCGACGTGTAACCGTCGGTGCTGGCCTGCTTGACGATGTCCCGCAGATACGCGCGTACGCCGCCGAACCGTTCGAAATACTCCTCCATCAGCACGGTCGCCTCGGCCGGCGTGATGCCGAGCTGCTGGGACAGGCCGAACGCGGACAGCCCGTACGCCAAGCCGTAGTTCATCGCCTTGATTCGGCGCCGCTGCTCGTGCGTGACATCCTCGTGCGCAACGCCGAACACCGACGATGCCGTGGCGGCGTGGAAGTCGAACCCGGAGTTGAACGCGTCGACCAGCGCCGTGTCCTTCGAGAGGTGCGCCATGATCCGCATTTCGATCTGGCTGTAGTCCGCGGTCATCAATGAGTCCCGGCCCGGACCGGCGACGAACGCCTTGCGGATCCGCCGCCCTTCCTCGGTCCGGATCGGGATGTTCTGGAGGTTCGGATCGGTCGACGAGAGCCGACCGGTCGCGGCGACCGTTTGGAAGTAGGTCGTATGGATCCGGCCGTCGGCCGACACGGACTTGAGCAGCCCATCCACGGTGGACTTCAGCTTCGCCACGTCCCGGTGCCGCAGCAGGTGCTCGAGTAGCGGGTGACCGCTCTGCTCGTGCAACCAGGCCAGTGCGTCGGCGTCGGTGGTATAGCCCGTCTTGATCTTCTTCGTCTTCGGCAAGGCGAGTTCGGTGAAGAGGATCTCCTGCAGTTGCTTGGGCGAGCCGAGGTTGAACTCGCGCCCGATCACCCCGTACGCGTTCTGGGCCGCGTTCGTCACCGCTTCGGCGAACGACTTCTGCAGGTCGGTGAGGTATTCATCGTCGGCCGTGATGCCCAAGCGCTCCATCTCGGCCAGTACGTACGCGAGTGGCTGCTCCAGCTCCTTGAGCAGGCGCGCGGACGTACCACCGTCCCGCGCAAACTCCGCGTCGATCGCCGCGGCCAGGTCGAGTGTCGCCGCCGCGGCCAGCATCAAATTGCGGTCGGCGTCGTCGTTACCGAAGCCGTCGAGCATCATCTGCCCGCTCTCCGGCGTGTCGACCTTCAACTCGCGGTGCAGGTAACGCAGCGCCAGGTCGCCGAGATCGTAGGACCGCTGGTCCGGCCGGGCGAGGTACGCCGCGAGCGCGGTGTCAGTGTCCAGCCCGGCGAGCGTCCAGCCGTGAGCCTCGACGGCGAGAATGGCCGGTTTCGCGTCGTGAATGACCTTGAGGCGATCCGGATCGGAAAGCCATGCGGCGACCGCCGCGTCATCCTCGGGGTCGAGCGTGGTCGGATCGAACGACGCGGCCTTTCCGTCGGCGGTAGCGATCGCGACGCCGGTCAACGAGCCGGTACCGCGACCGAACGCGCCGATGAACGCAACACCGACCGCTTCGTGAGCGTGTACGTTCCCGGCCAGCCACGAAGCGACCTCGCCAGTGCCGAGCACCGTGGTGTCGACGTCGAAGCCGCCTTCGGCCTCTGGCTCGACCGCTTCCAGATATTGATACAGCCGGTCCCGAAGCACCCGGAACTGGAGCGTGTCGAAGACCTGATGGACCTGCTCACGATCCCAGCCATGCCAGACCGCGTCCTCAGGCGCGACCGACAGCTCAAGATCGTCCACGAGCCCGTTGAGTTCGTAGTTACGGATCACATCGGCGAGGCCGGCCCGCAGACTGTCACCGGCCTTGCCCTTGATCTCGTCGACGTGGGCGATCACGCCGTCCAACCCGTCGTACTGAATGATCCACTTAGCGGCGGTCTTCGGGCCGACGCCCGCGATGCCGGGCAGGTTGTCGCTGGACTCACCGACCAGGGCGGCGAGATCCCGGTAGCGATCGGGGCCGACGCCGTAGCGCTCCTCGACCGCGGCCGGAGTCATCCGGGCGAGATCGGACACGCCCTTGCGCGGGTAGAGCACGGTGGTCCGGTCCTCGATCAACTGGAACGCGTCCCGGTCGCCGGAGCAGATCAGCACGTCAAGCCCGGCCGCCCGGCCACGGTGTGCGAGCGTCGCGATCGCGTCGTCGGCTTCGAATCCGGGCGCCTCGACCACCGGGATGCGCAGCGCGGCCAGCACCTCTTTGACGAGCGCGACCTGACCGACGAAATCGGTCGGCGTGGTCGCGCGCCCGGCCTTGTACTCCGCGTAGCGCTCGGTTCGGAACGACTTCCGGGAGACGTCGAACGCAACGATGATGTGCGTCGGCTTCTCGTCCCGCAGGACGTTGATCAGCATGGACGTGAATCCGTAGACCGCATTCGTCGGCTGCCCGGTCGACGTCGAGAAGTTCTCCACCGGCAGCGCGAAGAACGCGCGATAGGCCAGCGAGTGGCCGTCGAGCAGAAGAAGTCGGCCGGTCTGTTCCGGGCTGGTCGCGGTAGCGGTCTCAGAACTCACGCAAGCGAGCCTAGTCGTTCGGTATGACAATGGCCGCGTCGGCAAGCGCCGACGCGGCCATTGAAGAGCGCTTACAGAACTTTCGCCAAGAACGCCTGTGTACGCTCCTGCTGCGGATTCGCGATCACGTCCCGGGGTGGACCCGACTCGACCACCACGCCGCCGTCCATGAACGTCAGCGTGTCGCCGACCTCGCGGGCGAAGCCGATCTCGTGCGTCACCACGATCATCGTCATGCCGTCCCGCGCAAGATCCTTCATCACGTCGAGCACCTCGCCGACGAGTTCCGGGTCGAGCGCCGAGGTCGGCTCGTCGAACAGCATCAGCTTCGGCTTCATGGCCAGCGCCCGGGCGATCGCCACCCGCTGCTGCTGGCCGCCGGAGAGCTGGCCCGGGATACGTGTCGATCTTGTCGGCCAGGCCGACGCGGTCGCAGCAACGCGACCGCGCTCGTCGCGTGCACTCGCTCTTCGTTCCGGCGACCGCACCCGCAGCGGCGCCTCGATCACGTTCTGCAGCGCGGTCATGTGCGGGAACAGGTTGAACCGCTGGAACACCATGCCGATCGACCGGCGCTGCTGCGGCGATGTCCTTGTCGTGCATCTCGTGCAGCTTGTCGCCGCGCTGCCGGTAGCCGATCAGGTCGCCGTCGACGTAGATCCGCCCGGCGTTGATCTTCTCAAGGTGGTTGATGCAGCGCAGGAACGTCGACTTACCGGAGCCGGACGGCCCGATCACGACGCGAGACCTCGCCCTGTCGCACCGTGAAGTCGATGCCCTTGAGCACCTCGAGGTGGCCGAACGACTTGTGCACGCTGCTCGGCGACGCACCATGTTGCCGTCCGACGGACGGACCATCGTCAACTCGCTCATGAGATGCCCCTCTCCCCGCCGGGCGGTCCGTCGGCCGGCAGCACCGTCACCTGACCGGCACCGCTCGACACCGATGTCCTGCAGACGCTGCCGGGCTCGACCCGTCTGACCGTACCCGCGGCCGAAGTACCGCTCCACGTAGTACTGGACGATCATCAGGACGCTGCACATGATCAGGTACCAGATGCACGGCGCCGACCAGCACCGGAAGACCTGGAACGTCCGCGCGCCGATCGCCTGCAGCTGGAAGAACAGCTCCGTCGGTGACCGGCACGTAGGCGACCAGCGAGGTGTCCTTGACCATCGCGATCGTCTCGTTGCCGGTCGGCGGCACGATCACCCGCATCGCCTGCGGCAGCACGATCCGCGCGCAGCGTCTGCGACCGGCGTCAGGCCGAGCGCCGCGGCCGCCTCGCCCTGACCGGGGTCGATCGACTGGATGCCGGCCCGGACGATCTCGGCCATGTACGCGGCCTCGGACAGGCCGAGCGCGAGCATGCCGGCGACGAACCCGGTCAGCAGGATCGTGTGCGCGTCGACGCTGAAGATCTGAGCGTTCAGGTCGTGGATCCCGAACAGCTGGCCGATCTGCTGGTCGAACGGCAGCCCGACGCCGATCGCGAGCCCACAGGATGCCCAGGTTGCCGAACAGGATCGCAGAGCACCAGCCGCGGTACCGCGCGGAAGAACCAGATGTAGACCCACGCGACGCCGCTCGAGGATCGGGTTCGGCGACAGCCGCATGATCGCCAAGCACACGCCGAGCACGACGCCGATCAGCATCGACAGGACGGTCAGCAGCGATGCGTGCCCGCAGAGCCCTCGCAGTACCGGCGGAATGAACATCGCGCCGCGCTGGCCGTCTCCGATGCTGACGAAGATGAAGCGCCAGCTCGAACGTGCTTGTTCGTGACCAGCAGGTGCACGAACATCGCCGCCAGCACGACGATGACCGCCGTGCCGACCCAGCGCCCGGGGTGCCGCACGGGCACGGCCTTGATGGGTTCAGGCCGTGCCCGCGCGGGTGTCATCTCCGAGTCATACGGTTCAGGAAGCGCGGGTTGACCGCGGGCGTCGTGATCGCGCCGGCCTCGACGCCCCACTTGGTGAGGATCGTCTTGTAGGTCGCCGTCGGCGATCAGCGTCCTGCACCGCACCGGCGATGGCCGTGCCGAAGTCGGTCTCGGTCCTTGCGGCAGCACGTAGCCGTACGGCGCCGAGTCGTAGATGTCGCCGGCCAGCGCCAGCTGCCCGCTGGTCTGCTTCACCGCGTACGCGCACACCGGCGAGTCGGCGAGCATGGCGTCGTCCTTGCCGCTGACGACAGCCGCGTTGTCGCGTCACTCTGCTTCTGGTACTGGTCGATCGTGATCGCCGCCTTGCCGCCCGTCGGTGCACGTCTTCGACCGCGCGGTCATGTCGTCGACCTGCACCGTGCCGGTCTGTACCGCGACCTTCTTGCCGCAGGCGTTGTCCGGGTCGACGTTGCCGCCGGTCTTCGTCCGCCCACTGCGTACCGGCGGAGAAGTAGGACACCATCGTGACCTGCTTCTCGCGGTCCGCGTTGATCGTGAACGACGAGACGCCGATGTCGTACTTGCCGGACTGGACCGCCGGGGATGATGCGTCGAAGCTCGCCGACTGCCACTCGCGTCTTCAGGCCGAGCTTGGCGGCGACCGCGTTGAACAGGTCGACGTCGAAGCCGATGACGGTCTTGCCGTCGGTGTCGAGGTACTCGCTCGGCGCGTACGTCGAGTCGGTACCGATCGTGATCGTGCCCGTCGACTTGATGCGCCGCCGGCACCTTCGCGGCGAGCGCCGCATCGACGGACGACGACGGCACTCGCCGTCGGCGTCGTTCCACCACCGTTACCGGAGGTCTCGGCGCTGCCGGCACAGGCCGCCATCGATACCGCCAGCGCCGCCGCGCCGACCAGTCCGATCGACGCTTTTGATCTTCATCAACATATTCCTTTTCGTCAGGGTTAGTACTGCGTTGATCACGCTACGCCGAGGTAGGCGTCCTTCACGGCCGGGTCGTGGAGTAGCTCGGCTCCGGTGCCGGACTTGACGATCCGGCCGGTCTCCAGAACGTACGCCCGGTGTGCCCGGGACAACGCCTGCTGCGCGTTCTGCTCGACCAGCAGGATCGTCGTGCCCTGCTGGTTGATCTCCGTGATGATCGAGAAGATCTGCTGGATCAGCATCGGGGCGAGCCCCATCGACGGTTCGTCGAGCAGCAGCAGCTTCGGCCGGCTCATCAGCGCGCGCCCGACCGCGAGCATCTGCTGCTCGCCGCCGGACAGCGTGCCGCCGACCTGCTTGCGACGCTCCTCCAGGCGCGGGAACAGGCTGTAGCACCCGGTCCAGGTCGGCCTTGATGCCGCGCTGTCCCGGCGCAGGTACGCGCCCATCTCGAGGTTCTCCAGCACCGTCATGCCGGGGAAGATGCCCCGGCCCTCCGGCGCCTGGCAGATCCCGCGGACCACCCGCAGGTCGGCCCGCATCTTGGTGATGTCCTGGCCGTCGAACCGGATCCGACCCGGTGCGACCGGGCGCAGACCCGGAGACGGCCCGCATCGTGGTCGACTTGCCGGCACCGTTGCGCGCCGATCAGCGCCACGATCTCGCCCTCGTCGACCTCGAGGCTGATGCCGTGCAGCGCCTGGATCCGGCCGTACAGCAGGGTGATGTTGTCGATCTCAAGCAGCATCGGCGGGTACCCCCAGGTAAGCGGCGATGACCTTGCGGGTCGTCCCGGACCTCGGCCGGGAGCCCCTCGGCGATCTTCTTGCCGAACTCCAGGACCACGATCCGGTCGCAGACGCCCATCACCAGCCGCATGTCGTGCTCGATCAGCAGCACGGTCACGCCCGGTGTCCCGGATCGCGCGGATCAGCTCGAGCAGCTCCTCCTTCTCGGCCGGGTTGAAGCCGGCGGCCGGCTCGTCCAGGCAGAGCAGCGTCGGATCGGTGGCCAGCGCCCGGGCGATCTCCAGCCGACGCTGCTCGCCGTAGGTGAGGTTGCGGGCGACGTCGCCGGCCCGTTGCCGATGCCGACGAAGCGCAGCAGCTCCATGCGACCGCTCCCGGCCCGTCCCGCTCCTCGCGCCAGTGCCGCGGCAGGCGGAACAGCGCGCTGACCACGCTGGTCTTGTGGTGCGCGTCGGCGCCGACCATGACGTTCTCCAGCGCGGTCATCTCCGGGAACAGCCGGATGTTCTGGAACGTCCGGGCGATGCCCATCCGGGTGATCTCGTGCTTCTTGCGGCCGGTGACCGACTCGCCCGCGGAACCGGATCTGGCCGCTGGTCGGCCGGTAGACGCCGGTCATCGCGTTGAAGCAGGTCGTCTTGCCGGCGCCGTTCGGCCCGATCAGCCCGAAGATCTCGCCCTCGCGCAGCGTGAAGCTGACCTGGTCGAGGGCGACGCACGCCGCCGAACCGCAGCGTCACGTTGTCGACCTCGAGCAGTGCGTCTCGGGTCGGCGGCGTCGGTCGGACCCGACGGTCGCCGGTGGCTCGTCTGGCCGCCTCCGGCAGATCGGTCGCGGTCGCTCGGCGTACGTGCGAGCTCTCTCGTCCGCGACTCGACATGTGGCTCGCGTCATTGCGGCGCCACCTCCTTCGCCCGGTCCTTCAGCTCCATCGCCCGCCGCCGGCTCGGGATCAGGCCCTGCGGCCGGAAGATCATGATCAGCATGATCACGACGCCGAAGAGCAGGAACCGGTACTGCGAACGGTCGGTCCAGGCACGCGGGTCGCGGATCCCGCGCAGCCGGTCCGGGATGTAGGAGATCAGCGCACCACCGAGGATCGCGCCCGGCGATGTTGCCCGAACCGCCCATCACCACGCCGGCCAGGATCAGGATCGAGAACTGCAGCACGAACGTCTGCGAGTTGACGAAGCCCTGCTCGCCGGCGAACAGCACGCCGCGCCAGGCCGCCGACGAACGCGCCGATCGCGAACGCCCAGAGCTTGTACTTGACGGTCCGCACGCCCATCATCTCGGCGGCCTCCTCGTCCTCCCGGATGGCCAGCCAGGAGCGGCCGACCCGGCTGCGGTCGAGGTTCCGGATCGCGAGCACCACCATGATGATCAGCGACCAGACCGAGCCAGAAGTACGGCGTGACGTCGACGCACCCCGAACAGCGGCGTACCGTCCGAGCCTTGCCCGGCGGGTGCGGGATGCTCGGTGAAGCCCTGGTCGCCGCCGAGCGAGCGGCGAGCTGTCGCGCCGTGATGTCCGGATGATCTCGGCGAAGCCCAGCGTCACGATGGCCAGGTAGTCACCGCGCAGCCGCAGCGTCGGCCAGCCGAGGATCAGGCCGGAGAGCATCGCCACGGCCAGCGCCGACCGGTACCGCCGCCAGCCACGACCAGTTGCGTGTGCAGGTGCTGTCCGTCGAGGTCAGCAGCGCGACCGTGTAGGCACCGACCGCGAAGAAGCCGACGTACCCGAGGTCGAGCAGGCCGGCGAAGCCGACCACGACGTTGAGGCCGAGCGCCAGCAACACGTAGTACGACATCGTCGAACAGCGCGCTCGGCCAGTCGATGCCCTGCGGTGATGATCTGCGGACCGATCACCGGGACGTCGCCCAGGTACGGCAGCAGGTAAACCGCTACGACCAGCGACCACCAGGATCAGACCGGCACGCGGACGACCAGGGCTGCCGGCGCGAACCAGCCGCGCAGGCCCTGCCGCTTCGCCTCGGGCGCGCCGGCGCCGTACCGCCGGTGGCTGGTCCGACCGGCAGTCTGTCGGTCGCCGTCATGCCCTCGCCCTCCCCAGCGACTCGCCCAGCAGGCCGGTCGGCCGGAACATCAGGATCAGCGATCGAGGACGACGAACGCGACCGCGTGCTGCCACTGGGAGCCGAACAGGCCGGCGCCGTAGTTCTCCGCGACGCCGAGCAGCGAGGCCGCCGAGCAGCGCGCCGCGCAGGTTGCCGATGCCGCCGAGCACCGCGGCCGTGAACGCCTCGATGCCGAGCGTCGAAGCCGGCGTCGTACCGGGTGTCGCCGATCTTCAGCACGTACATCACCGCGGCGATGCCGGCCATCAGGCCGCCGAGCAGGAAGACCAGCGAGATGACCCGGTTCTTGTTGACGCCCATCAGCGCGGCGCTGTCCGGGTTCTGCGCGACCGCGCGGATGCCGCGGCCGAGCCGGGTGCGGTTGATGAACCGGTCCAGGACGAACATCATCACCAGCGCCAGCACGATGATCAGGATCTGCAGGTTGGTGATGATCGGTGTTGCCGATGTGGAACGACCGTCGTCGGCTGGATCAGCGGCGGGACACCGCGCGAGGTTGAACTGGTGCGTGAGCACGCCGACCGTCTGCGGAGATGACGAGCGACGCGCCGATCGCGGTGATCAGGAAGGCGAGCGGCGGCGCGTTGCGGCGGCGCAGCGGCCGGTACGCGACGAGCTCGACGACGCAGCGCGGTGGCCGCCGAGGCGACGATCGCCGCCGGCAGCCCGATCAGCAGGTACCCGATCACGCCGCCGAGCGACGGGAGTCGGCGAGTTCTGGTCAGGCCGAAGCCAGCCCCACGGTGATCAGCGCGGCGAAGGTGCCGATCATGAAGACTTCGGAGTGCGCGAAGTTGATCAGTCGCAGGACGCCGTAGACGAGGGTGTAGCCGAGCGCGAACAGCGCGATGATCGCGCCCTGCGCGAGCCCGGTGATGGTGAGACGGCCGCAGATTGTTGATAGACCAGAGAAGTTCACGAGGGGCTCCAGCGGCGAAGAGGCCGGTGCGGCCGGAAGCTGAACTTCCGGCCGCACTGCGGTCCTACGACTGATGTTGCGTCTGCCGTCAGACCGCCGATCAGCTGGTCGGAGCCTCCTGGTCCGGCGACGACCGCACCGTCCGCGTCGAACTTGAACGCCCACACCTTGATGTAGCGTGCGGGTCGAGCTCGCCGTTGGAGGTGAACTTGTACTCGTTCGCCACGCCCTTGTAGTTGACGCGTGCTGACAGGTAGGTGTTCAGCTTCGCCGTGGTGGTGTTACCGGCCGTCGATGCCCTTCAGGAAGATGTTCGCCGCGTCGAACGCCACGTCGCTGTACGTACCGGCGTCCACGTTCCACTTCGTCTTGTAGTCGGCGACGAACGAGCCGCTCGGCCTTGCGAGCCGGGCGAGCACGGGCAGGTCACGATCGCTGCCCCGGCCGCGGCGCGTTACCGGCCGCCTTGGCGAAGCCCGGGTCGTTCACGCCGTCGCCGCCGACCAGGGTGCCCTTCCAGCCCGCCGCGGTCAGCTGCTTACGCAGCAGGCCGGCGTTGGTGTAGTAGCCGCCGTAGAAGAACGCGGTCGCGCCGCTGCTTCGACCTTGCTGCACGGTCGACGAGAAGTCCGTCTGCTTGCCGTCGGCCTCGGTCTTGTCCGTGCCGACCACGACCGAACCGAGCGTCGTCTTGACCGCGTCGGCCAGGCCCGCGCCGTAGGCCGACTGGTCGTCGGCGACGAACACCTTCGTCGCCTTCAGCACCTCTTGATGTAGTTGGCCGCGGCCGGACCCTGGCGCGTCGTCGTTGGCCACGGCGCGGTGGAAGATCTTCCAGCCGTTGCGGTGCGACAGCGAGACCGGGTTGGTCGCCGACGGGGTGATCAGCGGGATGCCGGCCTGGCTCGAAGATCGGGTCGGCGGCCTCGGACTCGCCGGAGAACGGCGGGCCGACGATGCCGATGATCTTCTTGTCGGCGACCAGGCTGCGCGCGACACCGGCGCGCCCGGCCGGGTCACCCTGCGAGTCGAACTTCTTGATGGTGATGCAGTTCGCGCCGTTCTTGTCGTTGTACTGGTCGACCGCCAGCTCGAGCGCCCTGCTCGATGTTGATACCGAGGTTCGCGGACGAACCGGTCAGCGCGCCGAAGTACGCGATCTCGTATCCACAGTTCTTGCCGGTACCGGACGTCGAGCCGCCGGATCCCGTGGTCTTAGCTGTGCTGTTGCACGCGGCGGCGCCGGCGATGAGCGCCACGATGGCGACACCGCCGATCACACGTACGAGTCCCTGCCTCAAGGCTTCGAACCCTCCTCCATCGATGATCACGATCACCAGTGCCCCAGGGCAAATATGGGGTCGCCGAGCAGCACCGATGAAAACCGAACCACATCGAGCCCGGTCGTGTTGGGGACGTTATCCCACGTTCGTGCACACCGTAAGGGCTCGCAGGCTGGTTGACCGAACCGTTACGTAGCGTGTCAGCTTGTGCAATGTGAGCATATTGACTGCTCACGTTTGAAGCGCTGCCGTAACACGGCGTGAACGGAACCGTGGATCGGCGACGGTTACGGCAATCCGGACGACGCGGCTTCGGCCAGGATCCGGTCGGCGACCTCGCGCATCGTCATGCGGTGGTCCATCGCCGTGCCGCTGGATCCACTTGAACGCCTGCGGCTCGGTCATCGCGTACTTCGTCATCAGCGCGCCCTTGGCACGCTCGACCGCCTTGCGCGTCTCCAGCCGGTCGGTCAGCGAGGCGACCTCGGACTCCAGCGCCGCTGAGCTCGGCGAATCGGGACAGCGCGATCTCGATCGCCGGTACCAGGTCGCTCTTCTGGAACGGCTTCACCAGATAGGCCATCGCGCCGGCGGCGCGCGCCCGCTCGACCAGTTCACGCTGGCTGAACGCGGTCAGGATGACGACCGGGGCGATCCGCGCCTCGGCGATCCGCTCGGCGGCGGCCAGGCCGTCCATGATCGGCATCTTGATGTCGAGGATGACGAGGTCGGGGCGCAGCTCCTCGGCCAGCCGCACGGCGGTCTCGCCGTCGCCGGCCTCGCCGACGACGTCGTAGCCCTCCTCGACCAGCATCTCGGCCAGATCGAGCCGGATGAGCGCCTCATCCTCGGCGATGAGCACCCGCGGGCGCGCTCCTGCCCCAGCTCGGCCACGTAATCCACTCCCAACCAACATTCCACCGCGACACCGATATCCGGTTGCCGTCGGTCACAGCGTAGTAGGTAGGCTAGCTCAGCCGAACGTCCCCGTAGCCCAATCGGCAGAGGCACGGAGCTCAAACCTCCGCCAGTGTGGGTTCAAGTCCCACCGGGGGCACCAAAGAAGGACCACCTGGACTCCGCCGTCCGTAGAAAGACATGATCGCGAACGGCCCAGCGCCGGCGTTGCGCCGTTCGTGATCACGACAGACACCCGCCGCAGGCGGTTCAGCTCGCCGAATCTGCGATCGCGGCGGCGAAGATCGCTGAACCGGTCATGTCCAGCGCCGGTTCGCTCGTCTGCCAGGACCGCACATCATCGACGTACCGGCTGCCGTTCGCGGTGAACGCCTTGTACGCGTCGACGCCGTTCGCCGGGCACTTCGCCATTCCGTCCTGCAACCCGCCGAGTCCGCCCTCGAATTGAGACTTGTCGTTCGGCCCGTTGACCACGGCGCCGAGCGCCGACCGTCCACCGAGGTTCGACACCTGATGCTGCATGCAGGCCGGGTACGTGTCACCCTGGCCGACCATGAAGCTTGTCCCCCAGGCGTTGTCGCCGAACAGCCAGTCGCGTTGCTGCGTCGCGAACGTCTGATCCGACGTGTCGCCGCTGGCCTGCCGGTACAGCGCCTCGGTCGCGATCAGTCCGAACGTGTGCGAGTCGGCGTCGAAGTCGTTGTAGATGGCACCCGCGTGGAACACGTCGTCCGCGGCACGGGCCACGCCGACGTTCAGTTGGCGCTTGAGATCCGATACCAGTAGCACCGTGACCGGTGCCAGCCCGGATGGCAGACCTGCCGCCACGATTCCCTTGATCAGGTCGGCGTGCGCCAGGGCGCTCGTGTCGTACAGGTTGAACGTGTCGCCGGTATCGCTCGCGATGTAGTCCTTCGCCCACTTGGCGCCGTCACGCAGGTACGGCAGAGCGTTGTGACCAAGTGCCTGCGACTGCCAACGCAATCTCGGCGGCGCCGAACTCCATGTCGTCGTGCCATGTGCTCTCCGGGTAGTACGAGTTCGGCAGCGCCGTGACGAGCGGACCCGGCGGGCTGGCGGTGTCCGCCATCGCGTACAGGGAGGTGGCGGCCTGATATTCGGCGGCGGCCCGGGCTGGTGCCGTACGCGCGTCGACCTGAGCCGCGAGCGCGAACGCGGCGCTTACCCGGCCGGCCAGGTTCGGGCTGATCAATTGACCGGGCGGTGCGGCTTCGAACGCCGGCCGGTGCGCGGCGGCGTAGACGTCGAGCGGGTTGGTGTCGGAGTCGTCGGCTTGCGGCAGCCGCCACAGGTCATGGTCGCCGTAGAACGTGCCGGCATCGTTGCCGGAGCCGATGCCGACCTGGAGGTACAGCGTCTTCGTGGACTGGTTCCACATCTGGTTCAGCCAACCCTCGCCGTACGCGGCCTCGGCAGACAGCGACGCCGGAGCGGCCGATCCGAGCGCGCGCTCGCTCGCGTACAGCAACGCGTCGCCGTACGCGGTCGTGTGCGTGAACTTGAGGTAGTCACCCGCGTCGAACCAGCCACCTTCGGCATCCACTTGGCCACCGATGGGAGTCAACGTCGCGTCGGCGATAACGTCGTCGCCGTCCGGCAGGAACGTCGGATCCTGGTAAACGGTCGCGCTCGCGTCGTTGAGGTGGGACGGCTTCCGGTTCAGCGCGCCCGGAACGACGTTCGCGCCGTCCCGTTGCACCTGGAAGAACGCGACGCCGTCACGTACCACCGACTCGTACATCGCGTTCGCCGACTCGATGTGGAACGTCGGTGAGGTGCCACTCGCCGCGCCGCTCACGGTGATGTGATAGGTCCCGGCCGCATGCAGCGAGGTGAACGTCAACGGATAGACGTCGGGGTACGCCGCGTTCCACTTGCCGCGGCTGGTCGAGTCGACGGTACCGGTGTAGACGGTCGTACCGGCGGCGTTCACGACCTTGAACGTGGCGCCGGACACCGCTGCGGGCGTCATCAGGTACGCCTCTTTCGCATCACCGGGCAGATAGCCGACCTGGTTGACGCGGACCAGCCCGGCGACCGGCGACGCGGCCGTGACCGGAGCGGCGGACAGTGCGGTGGTGCAGACGGTGAGTGTGATGAGCCCGGCGAGAGCGGCGGTGCCGGTGGCGAAAGCTAAACGGCGCACGGCGGAAACCGATCGTTAGTTAGTTTGCCTATCTATGATGTCCTGAACGTACGACCAGCTCTGACCGTCGTCAATCCCTACTTACGGCGTGCAGCTCAACAATCCGGCGCGATATTTGGCCTGGAGCACGAACGTCACGGCGTTTCGAAGCTGGTCCGCGAACGCCGGATCTGCCTTCGCCTGCGCGATCACACCATTGATCATCGGTGGTGCCTTCGATGCGGCGGTCGTCAGCACGAGATCGCCGCCGGCTTGAATGAACCGCACCGCACGTTGCCCCACCGGAACGGACTGAATCGCGGCCGCCCCGGCCAGCGAATCCGAGACGATCAGACCGGTGAAGCCGAGCTTCTCCCGGAGCAGTCCGGTCACGATCGGCTGCGACCACGTCGCCACCGAGTGCGGATCCAGATTCGGGTACGACCCGGACGAAATCATCACCGCACCCGTTCCCGCGTTGATCCCGGCGATAAACGGCTGGAGATTCGGGTCGTGATCGGTGGCCACGGTATCGATCGCCTTGGTCGAGAAGTCGGTGTTGGCGAGCACGCGGCCGAGGCCCGGAAAGTGCTTCAAGGTGGTGAGGACACCGGTCGACTGGACGGCGGTGACCACGGTACCGATATCGCCGGCGACCACACGCGGATCGGATCCGTACTGTCGCTGGAACGCTCCGATCGGCGGATTCTTCGCGCCGAGCGAGGTGGCAACGGTGTCCGACACCGGCGCCAGATCGAGCGTCACGCCGATTCCGGCCAGCCGCTTCGCCCAGCCGGTCGCCTGTGCCGCGAGCGTGGCGGTCGGAAGCTTGCCCTGCGCGACCGCGGTCGGGATCGGCGGGAAGTCCGGCCCGTTCAGCTCCTGAACCTGTCCACCCTCCTGATCCAGCGAGACCAGAAGGTGATCGTCGGCCGGCGCGAGCTTCTGCAGCGCCGCTATCTGTGCGCGCAGGTTGGCGGCCGAGGCCTGGCTTCGGCCGTTCAAGAACACACCCCCGATGTCGTACGACCGAACCATCGCACCGACGCTTCCGATATTCGATGCCGGCGTGCCCACCATCAGAACCTGGCCGGCCATCTGGGCGACGGTCATCGATGCCGTCGTGGATGCGACGCAGGCGTCAGCCAGCGAAAGCAGCACCTCGGACGGCGACGACGGAGAGGAGGACGGAGATGGTGCTGCCGACGACGGCGCACTGGACGGGGTGGCCGTGTGCATCCCCGTGGTCGACACGCGGCAAGCACCGAGGGCAAATGCCATTATTACCGCAATTGCCGATACGACGGCACGTCGATGCATTGTTCTTCCTTTACCAGTCCGCCCCGTTCGATGCCGTCCGTACGTTCCCGGGCCGCCCGGCAGCCTAACCGGTTCGCCCGTAAAACGCCTCTGGGCAGGTACGGGCCTCGATGTATCAACCCGCGGCGATCGGCCTCTGTTCGGTGTCGGCACGTTTGGAACGGGGTCGGTGAGGGGAGGCGAGAACTTATGCGCGTCGGCGTCAAGGAACAATGGCTCACACCTTCGTCGAGAGGTGGGGCCATGCGACGTCCGGACGAGATGAGCGCCTTACTGGAAAGCGCATCCGCGGGCAGTCAGTCAGCGTGGAACGAGATCGTTGAGCGGTATACGAATCTGCTGTGGGCGGTGGGTCGCGCGTACCGGCTGGATACCGCCGCCACCAATGATGTGATCCAGACCACCTGGCTACGGCTCATCGAGAACATCGATCGGATCCGCGAACCCGAGAGGCTTGCCGGTTGGCTCGCGACCACGGCTCGCCGCGAATGCGTACGCGTGCTGCAACAAACCGGCCGCGAGCTTCCGGCGTGGGACGTCGAGACGTTCGCCGAGCTGGGCGATCAGGCTCCGGCACTCGATCACGGGCTACTGACCGACGAGCGCGACGCCGTTCTGTGGGGTTGCTTCCGGCAGCTATCCGACCGATGCCAGCGGTTCCTGCGCGTCCTGACGTCGGTCGACCGTTCGAGCTACACCGACGTGGCGGCCGTGTTCGGCGTACCGATCGGATCCATCGGCCCAACCCGGATGCGCTGCCTCGAACGTCTACGCGAATTGATCCGAGGTACCGGATACGCGTTCGATGCCCGAACCGAGAGGATGTCGTCATGACCGACGAGATGGCCGACGCCGTGACGAATGCGACGAGCGACGACGCATTGATGGCACATATCGGTCGCGTCGTCGCCCGGGTCGACCCGGCGCCGGACGAGGCGTACGAGATCGGTCGTCAGGCTTTTCTCTCCCACCGGCTCGACGAGGAGCTGGCCGACCTCGTCGCCGACTCCCGCGCGGAGGCGGGCTCGGTCCGCTCGTGGGGCGAGGACGTACGGCTACTGACCTACCGATGCCCGGGCCTGACGATCGAGGTGCAGGTATCGCGGGAGGGGCCGGGGTTCCACGTGCTCGGCACGCTCGTACGCGGATCGCAGAGTCCGAACGGTGGCCGGATCCACCTGGAGACCGCCGACGGCCCGGCGGCTTCGGCCGTCATCGACAACGACGATCGGTTCGAGTTCACGTCGGTTCCCGAGTCGCTGGTCCGGCTGCGAATCGAACCGGCCGGGCGATCCAGCGTCACCACGGCGTGGCTGGAGATGTGACCGGCGGTCCGCCGCGACGATCGTCGCCGAGAAGTTCATGCACCCCAAACGTTGAAAGAGCCGGCCGTCACCGCCGCCAGGTCGTCGCCCGCCGCCTGCCGACCGAGCAGCGCCGCCTCCGGCAGCGTCCGGCCGAGTGCCAGCGAGCGGTGCACCGACGACATGAACGGTACGGCGGCACGATCATTGACCGGCCCCACGCTCGCGAGCACGTTCGCCGTACCGACGCGCAGCAACCCGCCGACGAGACCGAGCAGCTCCTCCACGCCGACCGGTGCGGAAACGCCGGAGTCGCACGCGGACAGCACCACGTTGTGCGGCGCCGGACGCAGACGATCGAAGTCGTGTACGAACAAGGCGCCGTCGTCCAGCCGCAACGACGAGAACAGCGGGCTGTCCGCGCGGAACGTACCGTGGGCGGCAATGTGCGTCACCCACACTCCGGACATCGCTTCGACCACATCGTCGACCGTGGAAGGTGCCGCACCGGCACTCGTCCCCAGCGTCGTCAGACGGTCGTCGGAGTAGAGCTCGGCGAGATCGATCACCTCGGCCCCACCGGTTTCCAGGTCCGGCCCGGCGACGAGCAATACCCGTCGATCGGATCCGATGTCGGCGGCGGCCGCTGCGGCTCGCATCCACATCACGGCGGACGGCGCGACCGTCAACGGCACGTCCGCGAGCACCGGCAGGAGTCCCCACGGTACGGCGTGCAGACGGGCCGGTGGCACCACGACCACCGGCGCCGAACCGGCCGTCAACCGATCCGCGACCGGCCCGAGCAGTGCGCGTTGCAACCGCCCGGCCGTACCGGCGACGTCGATCTCCCGGCCGAATGCGGCCCGGCGCAGCGCGAACTGCGCGAATTGGAGCTCGCGCAACGCAGCCGACACCGGACCGACCGCAAACCGACGCATCCGTCCCTGGCCGACCACGACCGCGTGCAGCGTGCCGCTCGCTTCCAGCAGGACGACCATCCGCGCCGGGCCGAGCCGGTCGAGCAGCGCGGCGACATCGAGCCGCGGCACCGAACCGTGCGACCCGGACAGGTACCGGCGCCGTTTGCGGACCGCAGCCTCTCCCTCATCGCGCTGCTGCCTGGCCAGCACCGTGGGCGCACCGGCCTGCTCCGCCTCCTCCAGCCGGCGGACCGCGCTGCGAACCGCGGCGAGATCGCGTTCCAGCAGCGGATCCTCGGACGGCCGGACAGACGGCTCGGCCAACGATGTGGCTCGGGACCGCTCCGACCAATAGAGCATCAGCCGCGGCACCCCTCGACGCGTGGCCGCATTCACCGCGAATTCACTGAGGTCGCGGGCGTGCCACGTGGCCACCGCTCGGAGCTCAGCGGCGCCGAACAACAGCCGGTACTCGTCGAGCGCATCGAGTCCGTGGCCGCATGCCGCGAGCAGGCCATGCTCCCCCGGCGTGGTGGCGGCCTGCATCGCGACCGCGAGCCAAGCGGTCGCCCGGGACAGCGCCGAACCCCGCCCCCGGTACGTCCCGGCGGCGGCGAGGCTGGCCGACACGACGTCGGTCCGGTGCTTCGCATCGGCGATTCGCGCGGCCAGCAGGTACGCGAGCGGCGCATCCGAATCGCGTACCGCATCGAGCCGGCCGGCCACCTCCACCGCGGCGGTGAGCTGCCGCGATCCCTGGTCGCCGCCAAGATGGCGGGCCTGGCATTCGAGCAGCCGCGCACGATCGGCGAGCCGGTCGTTGCCCTGCGCCTGGAACATCTGCCGAGCCGAACGAGCCCAGATCTGGGCACGGCTCGGCTGTTCGGCTGCGAGCGCCACCTTCGCCGCGAACGTCATCAGTTCGGCGCGTCGGATCGGCAAATCGCGGTACAACGTCACGGCGAAATCGGCCTCCGCGACCGCCTCGGCCATCAACCCGGCCGCGAGCAGTGCGTGGCCTCGGTCCAGGATCACCTCCGCGTTGACGATGTCGAACTTGCGATAGCGTCGGTCCACGTCGTCCAACATCCGCAGCGCCCGGGGCAGGTCCCCGCGACGAGCCGCCGCATCCGCCCGGTTGTGGCTTACCTCAATCGACTCACGATCCTGGCCGAGCCGGTCGTACCGGATGCCGGCCGCTTCGGCGTCGGCTTCGGCCCGATCAAGAGCGCCGATCGCGAGGTACGTGTGGCCACGGTTGTTCAGAATCCGGGCCTCCCAGAGCACGTCGCCCGCGCGTCGTGCAGCCACGAGCGCGAGTCGGAGGTCCGCAATGGACTCGTCGAACCGGCCGAGTTGGCGCAGTACGTGCGCTCGCCGCAGCCGAACCTTCGCCAGCAACAGGCCGTGCGCCTGGCTCGCCGCCGCCTCGAGCCGGGCCAAACCCGAGCGCGTACGACCGGCCATCACCTCGGTCGCACCGAGCGTCGCCTGTACGTCGATCTCCCGTTCCGAATCGTTCGTCGCGCGTGCATGACGCAGCGCCGTCCGGAGTTCCGGCAGTGCAGCGGGCACCTCGCCGCGATCGCGCAGGACGATGCCGATCGCCTGTCGTGCGTACGAGGCGGTGACGTGGTCGGGCTCGGTTGCCAGCAGACGGCGAGCCGACTCCAGCGCTTCGGCCGGTCGGCCCAACGCAAGAGCGAGCAGGTCCGCCGGGTCCATCTGGCGATCTTTCGCTACCACGCTGGCAATGGTAGACATCACTCGACCTTAGGAGTTGATCAGACGAATGACTGACTACGTGGCACGGGGCCCGAACGATTCCTACGATTCCTCCGGCGACGATCGCGAGCCGGATCGGCATGACCATCCACCGTTGACACCGGAGCAGCAAATCGAGCGGCTCGATCGCCAGATCGCATTGATCCTGGAGAGCATCGACGGCGCCGCCGCGCACATGATCGCACCGGGCGAGCTCGATTACCTCTACATCAAGGGCCGGATTCTGGTCCGCGACGCCGATCTCGACCGGGTCAGTGCGGTCGTACCGGGCCAGGTCATCGACGCGCTCGTCAACGGCGTCTCGGTGTACGCGCCGGCCGACCTGAACACGCAGGAGGCGCTGGCCACAATCGACGCCAACCTCGGTATCGGCGTCGCCACGCCGGATCACATCTTCCACGTCTCCGGCGGATCGAGCTGCTGCCCGGCGACCGAACCGGATCCGGCCGGCCCGCACGCGTACCCGCCACTGGTACCGGCCGGCTCCGGCCACGGTACGGGCATGTTGGTCGAGGTCGTCGACACCGGTTTCCTTCCGTTCGTCAGCGCTCAGCACGGCTGGCTGCACGGCGTTACCGGCGATGTCGAGCACTACCAGGCACCGAACCTCGGCCCGTACATCGGTCACGGCACGTTCGTCGCGGGCGTCGTCCGGGGGATCGCACCGGACTGCGATATCCACGTGAACGGGTTCCTGACCAACGGTGGAGCGATCGAAGAATCGAAGATCCTGGTCAGTCTGCATCATGCGGTGAATCGCTCGCCCGACGTGATCAGCATGTCGGCGGGGACCACGACCCGGCACAACCTGCCGCCGCTGGGTTTCGAGGTGCTCTGGAACGAGCGGCTTCGGCACCTGAAAGGTACGGTCCTCGTCGCCGCGGCCGGCAACAACAGCAGCCGTCGACCGTTCTGGCCGGCCGCGTTCGAATGGGCGGTCTCGGTCGGCTCCGTCGACGGCGACGGTCGCCGGTCCGAATTCTCCGACTTCGGCAGCTGGGTCGACGTGTACGCGCTCGGTCGCGACCTGGTGAACGCGTACCCGGACGGGTTCTACACGTACAACGAACCACCGCGCGTCGGTGAGCAGGCCGAATTCAAGACCGGCCTGGCTCGCTGGAGCGGCACGTCGTTCGCTACGCCGCTGGTGGCCGGCATGATCGCCGCCCGCGCGTCGCGTACCGGCCAGAGTGGACGTGCGGCGGCCGGCTCGATTCTGCGGATCGCACAGGCCCACGCGACCGCGGGCGTCGGGGCGATCGCGCACGCGAGCACGACGTTCGAGCCGGATCCGCGCGGCTACTGAGCGATCCGGGTCGGTGTCCGGGCGTACGCGTCCGGACACCAACCGGCGGCAGACCTAAGCGACTACCGACACTACGGTTCGCTCGTCGTTGAGACGGTCAAGGCCGGCCGGCGTGGCCGTACGGCTGGGTAGCCGGGATCGCCGAGACCACGAGTCGCTGGCCGGCCGCGTCCGGTACGAACGTTCCGCGTCGGCGCAGCACCGGCCACGACGCCGCGGTCCAGACGCCGAACGCGATCACCACGATCTTGAGTCGAGTCAGCGGCATATCCGGAAGAGTATGGCCTCCGAGCCACTATGCGGGACCGGCGTACGGCGGCCGGAATCAGCGCCATCAGCACGGGTAATGTCGGCTTTGGACGTGGCGAACAAACGTAGACGTGGCGAGCAAACGTAGAGGAGTCGACGTGGCACGAGTCGTGGCCCAAGTACCGGGGTCGAAGTCGGCCACGGCCCGGGCGCTGTTCCTTGCGGCCGCCGCCGACGGCATCAGCCGACTTCGGGCGCCACTCGTCTCGGACGACACGAAGGCGTTCTTTGCCGCACTCGGTGAGCTGGGGTTCGAGACCGCCGCACTCGAGTCCGACCACGACGACCTGATCTGGGCGATTCAGGGTGACGCCGGAGGCGCGCCGGCAAGGTCGGCTCGCGCCTGGTGCCACGACTCCGGCACTGCCGCCCGGTTCCTGCCGGCGCTCGCCGCACTCGGGCATGGCGAGTACGTGATCGACGCCAGCGAGCAAATGCGTGCCAGGCCGATGGAAACGCTGGTCACCGCGCTACGTCAGCTGGACGTCGATATCGACACGGCGCCTGGCGACCGGTTGCCGCTGACGATCCGCGCGCACGGCGTTGCCGGTGGCGCGCTGTCCATCGACGGGAGCGTGTCCAGCCAGTACCTGTCGGCGCTGTGCATGATGGCGCCGGGCACCGAGAAGGGCTTGGAGATCCAGGTCCACGATCTGGTCTCGGTGCCGTACGTCGAATTGACGCTCGCGATGATGCGCGACTTCGGCGCGGAAGCGACGCTGACTGTGACCGAGGGGAAGGCTGGTCGTACCACCTCAATCGTGATCGAACCGACCGGCTACCGTGCGCGCGACTACATGATCGAGCCGGACGCGTCGACCGCGTCGTACTTCTTCGCCGCCGCCGCGATCACCGGCGGAACCGTGACCGTTCCCGGGCTCGGCAGCCGATCGCTACAGGGCGACCGACGCTTCGCCACCGATGTACTCCCGTCGATGGGGTGCATCGTGGAGAGCACCGAGGACTCGATCACGGTCACCGGGCCGGCGCGCTTGCACAGCCCGGGCGAGGTCAACATGCGCGACATCAGCGACACGATGATGACACTCGCCGCGATCGCACCGTTCGCGGACGCCCCGATCCGAATCGTCGACGTCGCGAACACGCGGGTCAAGGAGTCCGATCGGATCGACGCCATCACCGAGGCACTGAACGCGTGCGGCATCACCACCCGCACCGGCCCAGACTGGCTGGAAATCGATCCGGGTACGCCAACCGCCGGCCACGTCCTGACCCGGTCGGACCACCGGATCGCGATGAGCATGAGTGTGCTGGGCCTGCGTACGCCCGGTGTGGAGTTGGACCATCCAGCATGTGTGGCGAAGACGTATCCGGAATTTCACGAGGACTTCGCCGCGTTCGGCGCGGCGCTTCTCAGCTAGCGCGTCGAAAGATCTTGAAAGCAAAGTGTCGGCACAGCACACATATCCTTCAAGATCTTGTCGGTCGTCCACGAGTGGTGCAGATCCTGAAGACTAAAGTGGCGTCAGGACGCAGATATCCTTCACGATCTTCATGGCGGCCAACAAGCCGGACGCGAAACGCCGCATGGATCGCGCTCGGCGAGGATGAATACGGAGACGGTTAATCGATGAGTTCTTCGACCGCCGCGGTGAACACTGCGGTGTGCGCGGTGACATCCTCGTCGGTCGTCGTCGGGCACATCAGCGCCATGTTGTGAAACGGCGTCATGAGAATGCCTCGATTGATGGTGTACAGGTGCATGTACTCGTCGAGCGTGTCATCTCCGGCGGCGGCCGACTCGCCACCATTGCGGGGTGCCGGACGAACGAAACGGTATTCGGCCCGGGCCCCGAGCTGCGTGATCGACCACGGCAAGTCCCGATCGTCGATCACGGCTCGCACATCGTTCGCGTACCGGGTGGCTAATGTGATCATCCGAGCGAACGCATCCTCGGTCAGCACGTCGCGGAGTGTCGCGCGCATGGCAGCGAGCGACAACGCGTTACCGGCCAACGTGCCGCCGACACCGCCCACGTCGATGATGTCGGCGGTGCCGGACGAGGCCTTGCGGGTCACGGTCGCGGCGACATCGGCCGACAGCCCGTATGCACCGCAGGGAATGCCGCCGCCGAGCGACTTCCCGATCACGAAGATGTCCGGCTCCAAGCCGTCCCGAGCGGTCATGCCGCCGGGACCGGCCGAGATCGTGTGCGTCTCGTCGATCATCAGCAGGCTGCCGTAGCGGGTGGCGAGCGCCCGCGACCGTCTCGAGGAAGCCCGGCTCGGGCAGCACAATGCCGATGTTTGTCAGGGCTGGCTCCGCCAGGATCGCGGCCACGTCCCCGTACGCGAGTTCTCGTTCCAACGCCGCCGCATCGTTCCACTCGACGACTCGGGTGGTCCCGGCCGGATCGACCGCCGGTGCGACGTTGCCGGGCCGGCTCACCGGTACGCCATCCGAGCCGACCACGATGAACGCCTCGTCGACCGACCCGTGGTAGCAGTAGGAGAACACAAGTACCTTCGGCCGTCCGGTGACGAGCCGGGCGAGCCGGATCGCCCAGCGATTCGCATCGGTCGCGCTCAGCGTGAAGGACCAGATCGGCAGACCAAAACGCCTGGTCAGTTCCGCGCCGACCCACTCGGCATCCTCGCTCGGCAACATCGTCGTGATACCGCCCAGGGTGCCGATCCGCTCCTGCACCGCCCGTACGGTCGGCTCGGGTGAATGGCCGGCCATCGCACCGGTGTCGCCGAGCGCGAAGTCGATGTACGTGTGGCCGTCCACATCGTTGATCCGGTTGCCGCGAGCCTCGGTGAACGTCAGGGGGAAGCCGCCCGCCCATTTGCTCATCCACGTCATCGGTACGCGTCCAAGCAGGTGATCGGAGCGGTTCCATGCATCGAAGGAACGTGGGTGGGCGGCGCGGTAGGCGGCACGTTCGCGCTCGAGTGCCGCGCCCAGCCGGGCCGTGTCGATCTGAGCCATGATCAGCATGTTAGGCCCTCGACCGGCGGTTAATTCGATGGACGACGATGGCGCGGGTGGGGACGATTGGCGCATGCTCCTCGAATTCGTCAGCGACGGCGGAGGGTCGTCGATCGCGATCATCCCCCGGAACGACGGCGTCGTTGTCGAGCTGCACGGATATGATCGCCGGCACCGCGTACCACATGATCTTGCACATGCCGTGACCGAACGCGAACTCGGACTCGCCGACGGCGTCTTCGGGTCGATCGCCGGTGGCGCGTTCTTCGCCAGCGTGCGCGTGCGGAGCGGACGGCAGCGCTACGACGCCGCGGCCCGCAGCAAGCGGATTCTGGACATGAACCAGAGGGCGCTGACCGTTGCCGAAGTGATGGCCGGCATCGTGCATGACGCGTTCGAGCACCCCGGTGGCGACGATCCGTACGAGAAGGGTCGCATCGATTGGGCCATCGTGTGCCCCGATCCGTACCCATGGAGCGCCGACGACATCGCGGGCGCGGTTCGGAAACTGTCCGAGGTGGCCGCCGAGTGGCAACGCGACGGGCGCGTGGAGCTGTTCTGGCCGGATCGGTTGGTCAGCCGTGTGCCGGTCGAGCGGGGAATTAAGCGCGGACGTACCGGCCGCCGTTGAAAATGTCGGCTGTCGGACTGTCCTCGGTCAATTTGGCAGCGCTTACCCCATCCACGGCGTCACTCATTTGCACTAGATTCCAGGGTGTGGACCTGCGTGACGATCTCCTGCTGGACCTCCTGCCCGGATCGGTCGCGGTAGTCGAGGCATACCTCGACGACCCCGCCGACCTTGCGGTCATCGCCGGCTATCCGGAAGAGTTCCAATCGATCGATCGAGCGATCCGATCGCGCCAGTTGGAGTTCGCGACCGGGCGGCAGTGTGCCCGTGCGGCGCTCGCGAAACTCGGGCAACCCGCGGTCGCGATTCCACGTGGTCCCCGGGGCGCGCCGATGTGGCCGACCGGATTCGTCGGAAGCATCACGCACTGTGCGGGCTTCCGCGCTGCCGCCGTCGCATCGGCCGCGGACATCCTGGCCGTCGGCATCGACGCCGAACCGAACGCTCCACTGCCGCAGAACGTGATCGATGTCGTCTCGTTGCCGCGCGAGCGCACGCTCCTGAGCCGCTTGGCCGCAACGGAAGACGCCTCACCCGAGGGGACCGGGACGGCCTGGGACCGGTTGCTGTTCAGCGCGAAGGAATCGGTCTACAAAATCTGGTATCCGTTGACCGGCACGTTTCTCGATTTCGTGGATGCGGAACTCGACATCGATGCGGTGAATCGGCGATTCACCGCGCATCTCCTGGTCGAACCGCCGATCGTGGACGGACACGCGTGGACGGACATCAGTGGCCAGTTCGCAGTCGGGCGCGGCTTCGTCGTGACGGCCATCTCTCGCCCGGCCATCGCCGGGGCGTAGCAGGCACGCCGCCATAGCCGGAAAGTCCAGTTAAATCAACCGTTTGCCGTTGTCGGATCTCGGCACGCGGGTTGACGAGGCGCCACAAGTCGTAGAGGTTTGTCATCGTAGCGAACCGACTATGAGGAGGGCCCGATAGTGGCCAGCGATGACGACGGTGTGACCGAAGCCCACGACCAGCGGATGACGGTACACATCCTCACGCAGATCCCGGAACACGAGCCGGTTCCCGGCGATCCGCACTACGACCTGTTTCAGAAGGCCAAGGTCCGGCTGAAGCGACAAGGCTTGTGGAAGTGCGCGATCAATGACGACTACTGCGGTGGCGACATCGAGATGCACCACACGCACATCGAGTCGGCGAACATCTCGTTCGAGGATCTGCACAAGGTCAACGAAGCGTTCGGTCTGCACCTTGACGACGACGCCGCGTTCGCGGACTGGATCGAGTCGCCGGGCAACCTGGAGGCGCTCTGCGTCGTGCACCACCGGACGCATTACGGCGTACACGTCCTGCCGCACCCGCTCTGGGAGCCGCTGCGGTACCGCAAGGCGAACGCGAAGCCGTCCGCCGAGCTGGAAAGCCTCGAAGGCGGCGACGAGACGCTCGTCGAGGACGACAAGACCGTGACGACCGCGACGAAGACCCGGACCACTCGGGCCGGTACGAAGACCACGACCAAGACGGACGTTACCGAGAAGGTGGCGGTGGTAACTCCGTCCGGCGAGGTCGACGAGGCGGTCGAGAAGAAGCGCGTTACTCAGCGCCGTACGGTTCCGCGGCAGAGCCGCTGACGCTCATCTGACGATGCCCCGCTGACGACTGCCGTCGCGGGGCATTTTCATACCTGGGTTCAGCCTTGGACGTGCGCGCGCATCCGATCCTCGAACTGGTCCCGGATATCGCACAACGCGACGAGACCGGCGCGCAGACCTTTCATTTCGTCCGGCGTCAGCATTTCTTCGAGCTGCGCGTCTACCTCGGTCACCCCGGCCCGTACGGCCGTCGCGGCAGCCCGGCCCCGGTCGGTGACCGTGATCGTCATTCGTCGCCGGTCGTCGGTATTCGCCTCGCGTTCCAGGTAACCGCGCAGCACCAGCGTGTCGATCAGCTGGCTCGCGGCCTGGCGGGACACGCCCAACTCGCGTACGAGCTGCGCGGCGGATCCGCCATGATTCACGATGCCGCCAAGCACGAATGACCCGTTGGCGGGCATGTCGTCGTAGCCACCGTCGGCGAGCCGAGCGCGGATCGCTCCGCCGTAAGCGCCTCGGGCCGCGCGGAGCAGCGCCGGAATAACGACGTCATCAATGGATTCATCAGCCATGGCGTCAACGCTAAAAGCAAGTCGCTTGACTGTCAAGCATCTTGACAGTCAAGGCGATTGATCATCCCCGCCGCTCGCGAGCCCGTCGCTTGCCCTCGTGCATGGCCGCGACCCGCGCGACCGGGATCTCGTGTCCTTCGGCAATCAGCACCGGATCGAGTGTCACTGGCTCCGGCATCTCTCGCGCCCACGGGTCGCCGCTCGCGATCAGGTCGGCCGCGTTGTGAATCGTGTAGTCGCCGGGCGCGATGCCGTCGAGGTCGGCCCAGGCCACCGGGAACGACACCGGTACGCCCGGCCGGATGCGCGGACTGTAGGCCGCCGCCACCGTCGCTCCCCCGGCTCGGGTGGCATCGACGAACACCTTGCCTTCGCGATCCTCCCGGACGAATGCGGTCGTCGCGATCGCCGGACCGGCGCGCTCGACCCGTGCGGCGATCGCCCTCGTTGCCGCCGCGACGTCCTCGTGCGGATGCGGCCGCAGCGGAACGAAGACATGCAGTCCTTTGGCACCGCTGGTCTTCACCGCACCGGCAATGCCGATCTCGTCGAGCACCGCACGAACGGCATGCGCAACCCGTACGACCATCGAAAAGTCGCCGTCGTCCGGCGGGTCGAGATCGATGATGAGGTGCGTCGGGGCATCCCAGTGATCAACCTGTACGAGAGCGGCGTGGTACTCCACCGCCCGTTGATTCGCGAACCACAGCAGCGTTTCGCGGTCGTTGGCGAGCGCGTACGCGACGTCGCGTTTGGACGTTTCGGCCCAGAGCGTCGTCCGCTGGATCCAATCCGGGGCGTACTTCGGCAGGTTCTTCTGCATGAACGGTTCCTGGCCGGGGCGAACCCGAATCACCGACAACGGCCGGTCCCGCAGCACCGCGACGAACGGATCGGCGATCGCGTCGAGGTAGTCGACGAGGTCACGTTTTGTCGCACCGGCGCCATCGAACAGTTCCTGGTCAAGGTTCGTGTACTCCATCGAAGCCTCCCGGGCTGATCTTAGGCGCTACGGTCAGGACTCGCCGTGAAGTGCGGCCCGATCTGCGGCGGCCCGGCCGGAGTGCCAGCCCCGCTCGTCCCGTACGCGGACGGTGTTGCGGGCCGATTCCGGGAACATCGATCGCATCCGCTCGTCGACCGCGCTCTCCCGGCTGGCCAGTACCGGCATCAGTCGATCATCGTCGTGTGCCGCTTCGGCCACCGCCTCCGCCGCGACCTCACCGAGGCGCTCACCGATCCGGCTCGCGTACGCCTGCATGAACGAGCGCCGGAACTCTCGGGTCCGCGATGGACTCTCCTTGGACGCCGACCCCTCGCGAATCATCGCGGCCGAGGCCTGGATCAGCAGCGACAGATACATGAGTTCAACCACGTCGAGATCCGGCCCGTACCCGAAGACGGTCGAGAACTTCTGTTCCGGGCTCCAGATCGACCGGCACATATTCGCCTCGGCAACCTCCTGGAGCAGCATCGCCTTCGCCTCCGGGTACGGTGGCTCGATCGTGATCCGCAGGCCGATCGGCTTGTCAGGATCGTCGATCTGGCCGGCCACGAGCGCGTGGTCGATCATGTGCCGCGCCATCAACTCCTGCGCCTTCGCGCTGTACGACTCGGCCTCGGCCGGGAACTTCGTCGACTCGGCCTTGGCCAGCAAGCCTCGGATCTTGCCGAGCATCCGACTGTCCGCCGCCCGTGCATCCGGCGACACCGTGCCACGATGCGCCTCGCCCGGCGGCGGCATCAACATCGGCAGGTCCGGCAGATAGTTGATCGCGCCGATCACTTCGAGCTGGATCCGGAGCGCTTCGATCCGCGGCAGCCGCCACTGCTCCTGCCATAGCCGGGCGTGCGCCTCGGCATCGCCCGACCACCACACGTCGGCCCGAAGTTCCCGCAGCTGGACGGTCCATCGGTCGTGAATGCGGGCAAGCGGGTACGTCGTAATCTGCTGCGCGATCAGATCCCGGAGCCAGTCGCTGTGCTCGCCCTTCGGCACCGTACGAGCGACGTCGGTGGGTTGCCATCCACGTTTCCAGATCGCGCCGAGGATGTGCTGGGTAACTTCATCGATCGACACGTCGACCACCGCGTTCGGCGCCGTCACCAGCTCGTCCAGGGCGCGCTCGAATCCGTCCCAGTCCGCGTCGCGGATCGCTGTGACGGCGCGCAGAATGACGGCGTACACAACTTTGGTCTCATCGGTGCCGGCCACCGGCGCATCGAACCGATAGGTCCGCTGCTGGTTTTTCTTGGGCTTGCGCGCACCCATTAGTCGGTCACCACGCGCTCAAGCGTAGTGGCGGGCGACTAGGGTTACGCGGTGAGCCTGCCTGATCTGCGCGCGTTGCAAGAAGGTGACCTCGGAAGTCGCGAGGATCACCTGTACGAGTTGATCGACCGCGCATACGACGGAGACGCCGACGCCGCGGAGACACTTCGCGCGATCGTGCGCGAGCCGCATGCCGTTCCTCGAGGCCTCGTGACCCGCGCATTGAACCAGGTGACGGCGTTCGGCAACGCCGAATTGGAGGCGCCCCTTCAAGCTGTCCTCGAGGACCACCGCCTCGCCTGCGAGCCCTGGGCCGCGGCGGCGTGCGCTCAACTCGGCTTCAAATCCGCGGTACCGCTATTGATTCCGATGCTCGAGCATCAAGATCCGATGTACCGGGAGCAGGCGATCCTTGCGCTCGGAGAGCTCGGAGACGAATCGGTCGTGCCGCTGCTGATCCCGATCCTCGGCGATCACGATCATGGACTTCGCGAAAACGCAGCCGTTGCCCTTACCACCATCGGTGGCCCGGCCGCGTTCGATGCGCTCTGGGCCGAGCTTGCCCACCGCCGCCACCAGCGGATCGGCCACATCGCGAGTGCCCTTGCCACGTTCGCGCCGGATGTCATCCCGGACCTCGTCACAATGGCCGAAGATGGTGACGCGGACCAACGTTACTGGGCCGCGATCGCGCTCGGGTCAACCGGCGATGAGTCGGCCGTCCCGACGCTGGAACGGCTGGCCGCCGAGGACGATGGCGAGACGGTGTTCGACGGTTGGGTCCGGGTAGCCGCGAAGAAGGGTCTGCGTACGCTGCGACGGATCCAAGCGGCGCGCGCTACCAGAGAGGCAGCGAGCGAGCAGGAGGAGCAGCCCCATGCTGGTTGATATCAGCGCCGATATCACCGCCTCACCACTCGGTGTCGAGGCATCCGCGGTCCGGGCCGAAGAGCAGCAGTACGACGGCTTCGGCGTGGCCGAGACGCGGCATGACGCGTTCACCGCGCTCGCTCTGGCCGCGCGAGCCACTGAGCGAATCACGCTGCAGTCCGCCATTGCGGTCGCGTTCAGCCGTAACCCGATGACGGTCGCCACGGCGGCGAACGACATCCAACTGATCTCCGAAGGACGCTTCCAGCTAGGCCTCGGTTCGCAGGTCAAGCCACACATCGAACGCCGCTTTTCGATGCCGTGGAGTAAACCCGCCGCCCGGATGGAAGAGTTCATCGCTGCGGTTCGCGCGATCTGGACCGCCTGGGGCACCGGTGAACGACTGATGTTCAAGGGCGAGTTTTACTCGCACACGCTCATGACCGACTTCTTCAACCCAGGCCCCAATCCGCACGGCAATCCACCGATCCTGCTCGCCGCCGTCGGTGAGCTGATGACCAAGACGGCCGGCCGGGTCGCCGACGGCATGCTCGTCCACAGCTTCACCACCGAGGCGTACCTGCGGGAGCACACGCTTCCGGCACTCAAGGCGGTGCGCGGATCACTGGCCGGATTCACGCTCTGCCTACCCGCGTTCGTCGTGCTCGGCGTCGATGAGCGTGCCCGACTCCCGGCCGAGATCGCGATTCGCAAGCAGATCGCGTTCTACGGCTCGACGCCGTCGTACCTGCCGGTGCTCGAACAGCACGGGTGGGCGGACGTGGGGGTCAAACTGAACGCTCTATCTCGCCAGGGTGCCTGGGCCGAGATGGGCGAGCTGATCACCGACGAGATGCTGGACACATTTGCGGTGTCGGGCGATGCGGTCCACGTGGCGGCGGCGCTGCGAGCACGCTTCGGCGACATGATCGAGCGAATGTCGCTGTACATGCCGTACAAGGCCGATCCGGAGCAGGTCATCCAGGTCACGGAGCTACTGCGCACCGCCTAACATGAACAGTTGTGCATCGCACGTTTCCGCAGCTCAAGGTTCTGTTGATCACCGGCATTCTGGCCGCGTCGATGGCCGGGTGCGGCGCCCGTTCGCTCGGCGCGGTTCCCACCGCGCCGAGCGCCTCGGCGACGCCGAACACGCAGCGGATGAACACGCAACTCAGCGACGGCGGCGTCACGATGTCGATCGACGATGTGAACTGCGACCATCCGGCGGCGGCCGGCGAGGCGTGCCGCGTGACGTTCCACGCCGTGAACATCAGCGACGGCTTCCCTCTGTTCAACGAGGCAGACCAGGTCGCGTACGACGCCAACGGGCACGCTTTCCATCCGGACGAGGACGCGGACACCGCCGCCAACCGGGGCAAGACGATCACCCAGCGACTGCCTCGTGGCGTCCCCGTCACGGGCGTCCTGGTGTTCGCGATGCCGGTCGGTGACCGCATCGACTACCTGGTAATGCACGGCCAGGCCGGGACGCCCGGCGAGACGTTCCCGGTTAGCTGACGGATGGCTTCAGGAAGTCGATCAGGATCGGCTCGAGCACGTCGGCGCCGGCACCATGATCCTGACCAGGCATCTCCTGACGCTTTGCACCGGGGATCGCCGCGGTCACGTCGATCATCGAAGTCCGGAACCAATCCGGGCTGTTACCGCCGCCGAGGATGAGTGTCGGCACCGCGATCTTGCCGAGCATCTCCACCGGGACGCCGACCTCACCAGCGATCTCCAAGTCGTACGGCAGCGTGTGCGCGATCTTCGACATGCCGGGCCAGTCTGGCCAGTGCTCGATCGACGCCGTTGCTTCCGGCGGCATCAGGATCGCGTCGGCCAGGAACAGCCGTACCGCCTCCACCGTGTTTCCCGCCTCGATCAACGCTCGGACGCGGTCGCCCAGGCCGGGCGTGATCGGCCGGGTGCCGGGCACCAGATACGGCGGCTCGTACGCGACGAGACGCGCGATCGGCACACCATCGGCGGCTGCGACCAGCGCCAGACAGGCACCGGACGAGTGCCCGAACACGTGCGCGGTCCCGCCGGCCGCATCGATCACGGCCGCCAGATCCTCGATTTCCCGCTCTGGCGCGTACGGCATCGTGTCGCCACTGTCGCCACGTCCACGCCGGTCGTACACGTACACCGTGAACGCGCTCGACAACGTTTCGGCGAGCGCTCGCGGCGTCTTTCGATCGCCGAACGCGCCGTTGACCACCACCAACGGTGGGCCCTCGCCCAACACGTCATATGCGATCGTCGTTCCGTCCGCAGATTTCACCGTCTCCATGTCGGCAACCTCCTCATTTGCAAAGTAGACCGGCGTACCGACAGGAATTCATCGCTTCCGGATGTGTCGCGAACGACGCTCCGGCCGCCATCGAGCGGTCGGGCCAGGTTCGAGGCGTACTCTCGCGCGCATGAGACGACTGGCGACTCCCGGCTGGCTGTTGTGCCATGTCGTGATGGTCGCGCTCGTCATCACGTTTCTGCGGCTCGGCTGGTGGCAACTCAGCCGGGCCGAAGGCGGCAACGGACTCAGCATCGGGTACACGCTCGAATGGCCGTTGTTCTCGGCGTTCGTCGTTATCGTCTGGCTGCGCGAGGTGCGCGTCGCGTTGCGTGCCGGGCGGGCGGAGGCTCCCGCGGTCGAGGAGCCGGCGCAGGAACGCGTACCCGATGGGGTGTCGCGTTTCGATCCGACCGCGGCGCGGGCCGCGCGGGCCGCGCTCAGCGAGAGCACCGACGCGGCCGGTGATCCTGATTCTGACTACAACCAGTACCTGACATGGCTGGCGAAGCATCCGAACGCCCGCACCGGCGACTACCGGCGGCCCGCCGCCAACGAGGAGAAATCCCCCGCATGAGCGAATACCAGGCGACCGCCGCTCCGGTCGCGCAACGTGATCTCAGCGGCGCGTTGCTGCGCTACCGGATCCTCGCCTACACGGTCGGCACCGGCCTCGTGATCCTCGTCTGCGTCGGCATCCCGCTGCAGGTCTGGGGACACAACGCGGCGGTGGCGGACGTGGTCGGATTCCTGCACGGCTGGCTGTTCATCATCTATCTCGGCTTCACGTTCGACCTGGCCCGCCGGGCGCGCTGGAACATGATTCGCGTGATCTGGGTCGGCCTGTGCGGCACGATCCCGTTCCTTTCGTTCTGGGCAGAGCGCAAGGTAACCGGTTGGGTCCGAGCGACCTCCTAAATTCCAGTTCGCCTTGCATCTACGCAGGTCACAGCCTTGCTAGCCAGTCGTCAACGGGTCCCACGGCGGCCCGCTCCGTGATCCTGAAGCCGAAACGGCGCTATGACGCAGAAATCCTTCCGCCTCATCAAGCCCAACGCCCCACGAAACCCGGCCGAAGACAAAGTTGATCCTGGAGTTAGTGACATCAAACGCCGTCGCAGCGCTAACTAACTCCAGGATCAACTTTGCGGGTGCTACTTGGCGGTACCGGGGCGGAGCGCGATCGCTTGCAGGAAGATGTCACCGATCTTGGATGGATCGGTCGCCAGGAACACGCCGCCACCGGTCGCGTTCGTGATTTTCATCAGCTCGCCCTTGTCGACCTGATCTCCGATGCCCAGCGCGATCACCTCGATCGGCCTGTTCGGATCCTTGACCTTTGCGATGTCCGCGAGGAGCTGCGACAACGTCAGGCCGCCCGGATTGTCGTTCTGGCCGTCCGTCATGATCACGATCGAGTTGACCCGGCTCGGATCCCAGCCCGCCTGTACCGTCTTGTACGCCGCCAGAACCGTGTCGTACAGGCCAGTGTTGCCCCGAGGGATCGGCTTGACCTGGCCTAGCGCGGACGCCATCTGCGTACGACCGGCGGCCAGCGGCTGGATCGGCACCAGTTGCTTGTACGGCTTCGTGCCGTTCATGTCGGTCGAGAACGTCCAGAGACCGACCGACCAGCGATCGTCGAACAGACCGAGCCCGGCAGTTGCGGCAGCTACCGTCACCGCCTCGCGCGGTGCACCGCCTGCGGTCGGAACCGGCGTGGTCATCGAGCCGGACACGTCGATCACAGCGAGCATCCGCCCCGGTACGGTCACCGCCGACCAGGTCGACAACGCCTGCGCGATCGCGGTGGCCGGTGCCGGCGTAGACGTCAGCGGCCCGGTCGGCATACCGGTGGTGACCGGCATGCCCTTGCCATACGTACCGTCGGCGGAACGCAGGTCGACCGACGCGAGATCGTTCTGCCACGCCGAACCGCTGTCCAGCAACGCACCGAACTTCGCGGCCGCATCCGACTTCACCGTGGACAGTCCGCTCATCGGCGTGTACGGGTAGTCGAGCGCCGGCGGGGCCGGGTTCAGGTACAGACCCACCAGCGGTACCGGCGGCTGCTGCGCGTTGAACGCGAGGAGTGCCTGCTCGGGGATCGGCGCGGCGGCGAGGCTGCGCGCGATCGTGCCGGCGTCGGTTGCACGCGGGAACTCGCCCAGCAGGTCGTCACGCAGATTCGAATCGCCGCTCGACAGGGCACGCATGGCGCCGACGATCTCCGCCTGGCTGGTCTGACTGACCTTCCCGGTGCCGCCAGTCGCCACTGCACCGACGGTAAGCAGCGTGGACAGGCCGGTCGCGTCGACGTTCGGGTCGACGATGCCGGTATGCAGGGTGCCGCCGGTCAACTTGCCCAGGAGACTCGACCAGTTCAGGGATGCGAGCGACGTTCCCAACGAGGCAGCGACCGGCTGCGGCAACGCGATGACGATCGGGCTGGACGCGATTGACGTACCGGTGAAGGAGAGGTCGGGCGATGCGCCTTTCAGTCGGGTCAGCCAGGTCGATGAATCCGGGACCCAGACGTCGGGCACCGATGCGGTGCCATTCGCGCCACCGAGACCCGGTACCGTAACGCCGCTTTTGCCAGCAATTGTCGCAGCGACCAGCGCGGGTTCTGCGGCCGTAACCACAACATGTACACAGGTGCCGTCGATAACGGTTCGCTTGACATTCCAATTCGCGGCTACCGTGGACAATGCGGGAGCGACTTCCGGCGTAGCTTCGATGTGCAGCTCGGTCGGTGCTGGACAGCCGTCGGCCGTGGTTTGAGTCTTGCTGAACCAGTGCTGTTCGCCGTACCAACCGACGGCACCGAGGAGCGCGAGAACGATGACCGAAGTCAGGACCCGACGCCCGGTCGAGCCACTGGAATTGCGATGCTGTCCCTTCACCGACCCCATACTCCGGATTGGAGGGGCATTTGACCAGGTCGCAAACGGTTAAAGGTTGACAACAAAGAAACTTGCCGTTTCTGTTCTGTTAAATCCTATTACGCGCCCCCTGAAGTCATGTTTGACGGCCTATTGGGCCTCATCGGTAAGGTCGAATCGTGCGATTTGTTGGCGTACGCCTTGTAGCTCTACTCGTGGCCGCGATCGGCGGCGTGAACTTTCTCACAGCCCTGCGCCCGCATACGGACGTGGCCGACCTCGCGACGCCGATTGACGGCGCCGTGCCCGGTCGCGCGCAGATGTTCGTGCTCGGTCTGCTGTTGCTGACCGTCGCCCGTGGCCTGATCCTGCGGCGATGGGCCGCGTGGATCGGTGGAGTGGTGACGCTCGCGTTCGCCACGCTGGTGGTGATCCCGCAGCACCGCCCGTTCGCGGCCATTTTCTGCGGCGTAGTGCTGCTCGCCCTCGTCGCCATGCGGCACGCCTTCGTGACCCGACCCGATCCGGCCCGCATGCACGTCGCCGCACAACTGTCCTTCATCGCGATCGGCGCGGCCGTGGTCGGCGGCGCCTGGGACGCGATGACCAACTTGCACTCACCCGGCGGCGTGGGCCACGTCATGCTTGCGAACCTCTCCACCGGCTCGCCGGATGGTTGGCGTCCGATGATCCTCACGCTGGCGCTGGCAACCGCCGTCATCGCGGCCGTGATCGTCGCGTTCGGACCGGCCGCGCCGCCGACTCCCGGCGATCCTGGTGATCGCGCCGACGTTCGCGCACTCGTCGCTCATGCCGACGCCGACAGCCTCGCACCGTTCGCGACCAGGGCCGACAAGGCGTACGTATTCAGTCCCGATCGTCGTGCCGTGATCGGATATCGCGTCGTACTCGGAACGGCCCTGGTCGGCGGTGATCCGGTCGGCGCGGCGGGCAGCGCACGAGCGGCGATGAAGTCCTATCTTGACCTCTGCATCGAACGTGGTTGGCGACCCGGCGTGCTCGGCGCGAGCGACGAGATGACGGCGGTCTGGCGTGACCTGGGCCTGCGGGGCATGCACATCGGCGACGAAGCGGTCATCGATGTGAACGATTTCAGCCTCGAATCTCGGCGCATGCGCAACCTTCGCCAAGCGGTCAACCGGACTCGAAACGCGGGCGTCGTCGTGACCATCGGCCGCCTCACCGCCGTGCAGTCCGCCGAACTTCGGCCGATTCTCGACGAGTGGCTGCACGGCGAGCGCGAACGCGGCTTTGCGATGAACCTCGACTCGATCCTGACGCCGCGCCCGGACTGCTTGGTCGCGACCGCGTACGCGCGGACCGGCGAGCCGGTGGCGTTCGCCCGCTTCGCGGTCGCCGCGGACGGCGCCGTGTACACGCTCGACGTCGCACCACGCGGACGCAACGCGCCGAACGGCGTGGCCGAACGCATGATCATCGAGATCGTCGACTACGCGCGCGAGCAGGGCGGCCGTGAAGTCTCACTCAACTTCGCGGCGCTCCGCTGGGTGTTCGACTCCCCCGGCCTGGTCCCAAAGATCAGCGCGACCTTGCTGCACTCGCTGGATCGTTGGATCGAGGTCGGCCCGCTCAACCGATTCTGCGCAAAGTTCGCTCCGCGCTGGCGCGGCCGAAGCTTGCTCATGGCGTCATGGTGGGAACTCGGCTGGGTCGCTGCGGCGGCGCTGCGCGCCGAGTTCACACCCGGACGTATGAGCACCGGCGAAGCGGCTCCGGAGCTCGCCTACGAGCCGGACGCTAGCGCCACTTATCGCCGGTGAGCTGCTCGTACGCCTGGACGTAGAGCGCCCGCGTGGCATCGACGACCTCGTCCGGCACCTCGGGCGCCGGCGCCGTCTTGTCCCACCCGGTCGTCATCGACCAGTCGCGGACGAACTGCTTGTCGTACGAGCGCTGGATGCGACCGGGAGTCCATTCGTTTGCCGGAGCACAGAAGATCCACAACTCTCCCTCAAGAGGTCCGGGCAGCGTTGTCACTGCCCGGACCTTTGTCGCTTCGAGGAGCTGGGCTTAGCCTCGCGGGCCACCAGCGACGTAGATGGTCTGACCCGAAACGAAGCCCGCCTCGTCGCTGGCCAGGAAGTTGACCACGTTCGCGACGTCTTCCGGGCGGCCGACGCGGCGTACCGGGATCTCGTTCGCGGCGTGCTCCTGGAACGCTTCAAACCCGATCTTCATCCGCTCCGCCGTCGCAGCGGTCATGTCCGTGACGATGAAGCCCGGTGCCACCGCGTTCGCGGTCACGCCGAACGGGCCGAGCTCGATCGCGAGCGTCTTCGTGAAGCCCTGCATGCCGGCCTTCGCGGCGGCGTAGTTCGCCTGTCCGCGGTTGCCGAGCGCGGACGTGCTCGAGAGGTTGACGATGCGGCCCCACTTGGCCGCGGTCATGTGAACCTGCGCGGCCCGGCTCATCAAGAACGCACCCCGCAGGTGTACGCCCATCACGGTGTCCCAGTCACTGTCGGACATCTTGAACAGCAGGTTGTCGCGCAGGACGCCGGCGTTGTTCACGAGGATCGTCGGCGCGCCGAGTTCGGCCGCGACCCGCTCGACGGCGGCGGTAACCGCTGCCGAATCCGCCACGTCCGCACCGACCGCCAGCGCACGGCCGCCGGCTTCCTCGATCGCCTCGACCGTCCCGCCGCAGGCCGCCTCGTCGAGGTCGATGACCGCGACGGCGTGGCCCGATCTCGCGAGGCGCGCAGCGGTCGCCGCGCCGATCCCACGCGCTGCGCCGGTCACGATTGCCACACGCTGTTCTGACATCCGCCCAACTCCCTTGTCTGACGACTGCTACCAATAGAGGTCGAAGGTATCTCCCCTGTCCGACCGGCCGGTACGCACCCCGGCCCTGGACCTATGGCTTGTCGTCCACCAGACGATCGTCTGCTGTCCGCTGCGACGGCGTCGGGCGCTCGTCCGGCCAGGAGCGCATCGCGAATCTCCAGCAGCACCGCGACCTCGTCACTCACCTGTACCGGCGGTGGCGTCCGGTTGCGATTACGACGCTCGGCGAGCCGGTTCAACGGCATCACGACGAGGAAGTAGAGGACCGCGGCGACCAGCAGGAACGTTACGACCTGATTGAGGAAGTCGGCCCACCCGAAGTACTGCCCGCGGAGCTTCCACGTGCCCGGCATGCGCCGAGGTATTGCCGCTGAACACCTTGATCAACGGATTGATGAAGTCGGTGGTGAACTGCGTCACGAGGCCGGTGAACGCGGCACCGATGACGATACCGACGGCGAGGTCGACGACGTTGCCTCGGGCGATGAAGTCGCGGAAGCCTTTCAGCAACCCGAGGCCGCCTCGGCCGACCTTCTTGGTGATTCCGGAACTATCGATGCCCACGCTGCCCGCCTTCTCGGTGAACCCACATCATGCACACAACCCAACGATTCGACCATCTACCCGTGATCGAAGCCAGCGACACTGGTCACACGCACGTAAACTCCCGCGCATGATCGTGGTGATCGTGAACGGGCTGCCGGGATCGGGCAAGACCACCCTGGCACCTCGGCTGGCAAACGCACTCGACCTGCCGCTGTTTGCCAAAGATGCGGTCAAGGAGACGATCGCGGACATGATCGGCGTCGCGCCGCCGAATGGACTCGATCCGCTCGCGTGGTCACGCAAGCTGGGTGCGGCGACGACCGAGGCACTGTGGACGCTGCTCGGACTGTCGGGTCGCGGTGCCGTGATCGAGGCGCCGATGCTCGCGCATACGCGTGGCTTCGCGCGTGCAGGTCTCGCGCGAGCCGGAGTGTCACACGACGAAGTGCACGAGGTGTGGTGCGACGTACCGGCGGACATTGCGAAGGCCCGGTACGCGGCACGCGTGATCGATCGGCATCCGATCCACTACGACAACCTCGACAAGACCGAGCAGTGGGCACAATGGGTCGCCGAGGCCGAACCGCTGGGCATCGGAACTCTCCATCGAGTCGACACCACCCAGCCAGTTTCGGACGCAACCGTGGCCGACGTCGCCGCCCTGATAGACAAAGTTGATCCTGGAGTTAGTTGACGCCTCGACGGTGTGCCGCGCTACTAACTCCAGGATCAACTGGGGTTTGGGCGGGCGGGCTAGGGTGCGGGCTCCAGCTGGCGGTCGGTGCCCGTAAACGTTGCCCACTGCGCCGCGTAGTAGCCGTCCAGCGCCAGCAGCTCGGCGTGCGTACCGACTTCAACCACCTCGCCCGCGTGCAGCACCGCGATCCGATCCGCCCGTGCCGCCGTGGTCAGCCGGTGCGCGACGACCAACGTCGTACGCCGAGCTGCCAGTACATCCGCCGCGTGTACGACGGCCGCCTCACTCGCAAGGTCGAGCGAAGCCGTCGCCTCGTCCATGATCAGGATGTCCGGATCGACGAGTTCGGCTCGGGCGAGCGCCAGCAACTGACGCTGACCGCTGGAGAGGTTCCGGCCACGACCCGCGATCTCGTGGTAGTAGCCGCCGTCCAGCCGGGAAATCATCTCGTGCGCGCCGACCGCTCGGGCCGCCGCTTCCACCTCGGCGTTCGTCGCGGACGGACGGCCGTACGCGATAGTGTCCCGGACCGTACCCGGGAACAGGTACGCCTCCTGGGGCACCAGTCCGAGCCGGTGCCGGTAGCCGGGCATGTCGTAGTCCCGGATGTCCACGCCGTCCACGCGTACGACGCCGCTGGTCACGTCGTAGAACCGCGACACCATCTTGACGATCGTCGACTTGCCGGCGCCGGTCTGTCCGACCAATGCGAGCGTCTCTCCCGCCGGTACGGTCAGGTTCACGCCCGCGAGCGCGTCCGGCGCGTCCGCCGCGTACCGGAAATGGACGTTGTCGAACGTGATGTCGCCGTGCAGCCGATCGCGGACCTCGACCGGCGCGAACGCCTCGGGGGTGCTGGTCGGCGTCCGCAAGAGGTCACGGATGCGCTGCAGGCCGACCATGGCCTGCTGGTAGCCGTCGAACACCTGGGACAGCTGCTGGATCGGTGCGAAGAACATGTCGATGTAGAGCAGGTATGCGATCAACGCTCCGGCCGACAGCGACCCGACCCCGACCAGATGCGCACCGACCACGAGCACTGCCACGGCGGTGATGTCGGACAGCAACTGGACGAACGGGAAGTACGTCGCGATGTAGCGCTGCGCGCGCATACGACTGATCCGGTACGCGTTGCTGCGACCCGAGAATCGGCCCTGGTTGTGCTCCTCGCGGCGGTAGGCCTGCGCGACCCGCATGCCGGCCACGTTCTCCTGCAGGTCGGCGTTGACGATCGCGACCTTCTCGCGTGCCTCGGTGTATGCCTTCGCCGACTTGGTCCGGAAGATCTGCGTCGCGATCAGCATGAACGGCAGGCTGCACAGCACCACCAGACCGAGCGTGACGTTGAGGTACAGCAACGCGATCAGGATGCCGACGAACGTCAGCAGGCTGACCGCGGTCGTGGTGAGACCGGTCTGCAGGAACGTCGCGAACGCGTCGACGTCGGTCGTCATGCGCGTCATGATCCGGCCGGACATCTCGCGCTCGTAGTAGTCGAGACCGAGGCGCTGCAGGTGCGCGAACGTCTTCATGCGCAGCGTGTAGAGGAAGCGCTCGCCGGTCTTCATCGTGATCCAGGTCTGCTTCCAGCTCACGAACCAGTCCGCGAGCACGATCGCCAAAGCGATCGCCGAGACCGTCCAGATCACCGAAAGCGTCTGCTTCTGTACGCCGTTGTCGACACCGTTACGAATCAGTACCGGCAGCGAAAGCGTCGCCAGCGCATCGAGCGCGACCAGTATGAATGCGACCAGCAGCGGCTTGACCAGCGGCCGGACCAGCTTCTTCAACGTGAAGTTCGGATCGGCGGCGCGAGCGGCTTCCTCGTCCACGTCCGGAACGTCGTTTGCCGGTGGCAACTGCGCGACCGCGGCCAGCAATTCGGGCGTGGCCGGCATGCTGCCCATCGCCTCGGACATCGGACCACCGCCGAGTCCTTGGCGGCCGCCGCGTACCGATCCGCCTCGACCGCCGCCGGTCATCGCGGCTGCGGAGAGCTTGCGACCGCTGGTATCGACCGCGATGTCGTCCGGTGCGAGCGCCGGATCCCACAGCGCCGGGGTGATGCCGTCGACCATGGTGTCCTCGATCGGCTGCACTACTTCGAGCTCACCGGCATCGACGCCTTCCGCGTCGTCACCGGGGCCGGACAGAAGCAGCCGGTACAGCGGGCAACGCGCCTCCAGCTCCTCATCGGTACCGATGTCGACCAGTCGACCACCATCCATGACCGCGATCCGGTCGGCGAGTTCGAGCGTGGAACGGCGATGTGCGATCAGAATCGTCGTACGGCCGGCCATCACTCGGTGCAGCGTCGCGTGGATTTCCGCCTCGATCCGGGCGTCGACCGCACTCGTCGCGTCGTCGAGCATCAGAATGCGCGGATCGGTGATCAGCGCCCGGGCGAGCGATACACGCTGCCGCTGGCCGCCGGAGAGCGTGAGCCCCTGCTCGCCGATCAATGTGTCGTACCCGTTCGGCAGAGCCGCGATGAAGTCGTGCGCTTCGGCCGCTTTCGCCGCCGCGACGATCTGCTCGTCGGTCGCGTCCGGACGGCCGTACGCGATGTTGGCCCGTACCGACTCGGAGAACAGGAAGCTGTCCTCCATCACGAAGCCGATCGAGGCGCGGATCGAGTCGATGGTCAGGTCGCGTACGTCGGTACCGCCGACCCGCACCGCACCGGACTGCACGTCGTAGAAGCGCGGCAGCAGCATCGACAGCGTGGACTTGCCAGAGCCGGACGTGCCGACGAGCGCCACCGTCTCACCCGGTGCCACGTGCAGCGACAGGCCCTTGAGGACGGGCTGCGCGCTCAGGTATCCGAACGTGATGTCGTCGAGCTGGATGTCGGGCGTGAGCGCCGGGTCGAGCGGCTGGGCATCCGGCTTCTCGGTCACGATCGGGCGCGAATCGATCACCTCGAACACGCGGATCACGCTGGCGCGTGCCTGCTGGCCGATCGTGATCAGGTTGGACAACATGCGGACCGGGCCGACGAGCTGCGCGAGGTACGTGGAGAACGCCAGGAACGTACCGAGCGAGATCTCGCCCTTGACGGCCAGATAGCCGCCGAGGCAGAGCACGCCGACCTGGCCGAGCGCCGGAATGATCTGCAAGGACGGGTTGTACTTCGCGGTCAACCTGGCGGCGCGAACCCGCGACCCGAACAGGCGCCGGGCGACGAATTGCAGCTTGCCGAGTTCCTGGTCTTCCTGGCCAAAGCCCTTCACAACGCGTACGCCGGTGACCGCGTCATCGACGATCGCGGCCACCGCGGCCGCCTGCTGCGACGCGTCCCAGCTGGCCGGGAACAGTCGCTTGCGGGCAAGCGTCGCGATGATCAGCAAGCCCGGGCCGACCGCCAGCGCGATCAGCGTCAGAAGCGGTGAGAGCACGACCATGACGATCAGCGAGACGACGAACAGGATGACGTTGCCGGTCATGATCGGCAACATGCTGAGCAGGCCCTGGACCATCGTGATGTCGCCGGTCGCGCGGCCGATGATCTGACCGGTCTCCAATTCGTCCTGCCGGGCGCCGTCGAGCCGGGAAAGCGAACCGAAGATCTGGTTACGCAGATCGTGCTGCACGTCGAGGGCCAGCTTGCCGCCGAAGTATCGCCGGACGAACGTGAACCCGTACGTCAGAACGGCGGCGCCGACGAGGATCGCGGCCAGCGGCCAGATGCTCTCGTTGTGTACGACGATCGAGTTGTCGATGATCCGGCGCTGGACCAGCGGCACGAGCGCGGTCAGCGTCATGCCGAGGATCGAGGCGCCGAACGCCACCAGGACGTTCCGGCGGTAGTGCCAGCAGGCGCCGGCGAGACGGCGGAGCCAGCCAGGTCGTGCTTCGGTCACAGCGTGGCCTCTTCTTTCTCAGTCTTCTCTGGTCTGGTTTCGCGCATCTCGGCCTTCTCCGCTTTGGTTTCGCGCATCTCGGCGGTCAACCGCGCGTCGAGCGCCTCACCGACGCCCACAAGAGCGGCAACAAACGCGTTCGGGTTGGATATTTCGTCCAGAAGTCGACCGAACCGGGCAGCGTACGCGGCATCGGCGTCGGCCAGGATCGAACGGCCGGCGTCGGTTGCATAGAGACGCACCACCCGGCGATCGCCCTCCTCGCTCTGGCGGCAGACGTACCCGGCCGCGACGAGACCATCGGCGATCGCGGTCAACGTCGGTCGCCGGACCGCCAGCCGTTCCGCCAGATGTGCCGATCGGACGCCACCCTGTGCGACGGCGGCGAGCACCCGATATTGCGGCAGCGTCAGCCCGGACTCGGTAGCTTCGAGCATGCGATGCAGGCGGGCCAGCACACGGACGGCCGCCACCCGATCGTTCTTATCGCTCACAGTTACCTACCCTAATACTTAGGCTCCCTAATTACCCAACCGTTTAAATGACGGGCGGAGATCTTGGGCGCGTGGCATCCTTTGCGACGTGGCCGCGCCGTTCTCTTCCGACGGGCTCGTCGTACGCGGATCTCTGGTGATCCCGCGCGGCGAGCTCCGGTGGCGTTTCTCCAGGTCCAGTGGCCCGGGAGGGCAGGGCGTCAACACCGCGGATTCGCGGGTCGAGCTGCGCTGGGACCTCGCGGCAAGTCGCGCCCTACCCGAACCCTTGCGAGTACGCGCCACCGAGCGCCTCGCGAACCGCCTGATCGACGGCGTTCTGTCGGTGGTCGTTTCGGAAGAACGCGCCCAGCTGCAGAATCGTCAGATCGCCGAGCGGCGGCTGGCGTCGATCGTGGCCGAAGCGATCGCGCCTCCGCCGGCGCGCCGGCATCCGACGAAACCGTCCAAGGGCTCGATCGAGCGGCGAATCACTGCGAAGCGCCGTACCTCAGATATCAAGCGCAACCGCCGCCCACCGCCGCCGGACTAAACCCTTGTTGATCCTGGAGTTAGCGGCGCGACACGCCGTCGAAGCGTCAACTAACTCCGGGATCAACTGGGTTCGCGGTGGTTAGGAAGGGTGCCAACAGGCCTGGGGTTGCCTGGTTGGCCAGGGCAATTGCCTCGGGCGGGGTGATGTCGAGGATGTCGTAGCCGCCTCGACCTGCCGCCGTCGTTGCCTTGAGCGTTGCCACGCCGGCACGGCGCTGGAAGAACGACTGCCGCTCGTTCCAGCCGATGATGCCGTCGGTGTGCAGCATGTACCGGCGACGAATCGCCGAACCCTGACGCGTCACGAGGTATCCGTCAGCGAGTGCGTGGCCGAGGTTGCGGTAGCGGTCGATCGCGAAGTACACGCCGAGCGGGAACATCGTGAGCGCACCCAGCGGGAACCACCGCGAGCCACCAGCCCACCAGACCAATGCGCCGATGCCGGTCACGATCGCGGCGAACTCGAACGCCCGGCTGAACCGCCGCCGTCGCGCCTTCGAGCCGTGCTGAATCAGAGTCACGTCGAGCGGTGCAGGCGTGTTCAGCACCTCGGACGCGACGCGGCGTACCTCGATGGCCGGAGCGGCCGGCATCAGGATGGATCCGCCGCGCTCGGCACCACGACCGACCCGGAGACCGGTGGTGATCGCGACGCACCGGGCGCCGTGTACCCAGCGGAGCAGCAGCGGTTCGCTGACTTCGGCGCCGCGCAGCCGCCGTTCTTCGATCGTGGTCTGCCGGGTGGTCAGAAGCCCACGCGAGACGTGCAGCGTGCCGCCACGGCGGGAGAGCTTGAAGTTCCAGAACTGGAGAATGTACCCACCCGCGGACAGCACCGACACGACCACGATGATCACCAGGATGATCACGATGGTCGCACTCACCCAGGACATGCTCGACAGGTCGCGTCGTGCGTTCTGGAGCGCCGGGTTCTTCGCCAGGTCGACCCGAGTCTGATTGATCAGGTTGGCCGTGAAGCCGGCGAAGACACCGATCGTGACGAGCCCGGACAGTGTGAACGGCGCGTACCGGACCCAGGCCGGATTCAACCGGGCGATCACCCGCTCCGGTATGGCGATCGGTGCGATTCCGTCCGACGTCGCCGGTACGGGAACCGTGCCCGGACGCTCGTGCAGCAGCTCGGTTCGCAGGCGCTCGGATGCGGCCACGGTCAACGCGTCGAGCCGGAGCTCTTCCTTCTTGCGGTCGGTCTGGCCGGTACCGATCGTGATCCGGGCCAGGCCGAGCGCGCGGTGCAGCAGATGAGACGTCAGATCGACGGTGCGCACGCGATCACGCGGCACCGTGATCGTGCTCCGCGAGACCAGCCCTTTCCGGACCTGAACCTGCAGCGGTGTGACCCGGTACGTCGTGGTGAACCAGCGCGTGACACCGAGCGTGATCACGACGGCCAGACCGATCAGCGGCCATATCTCAGGCCTCGAACCGTGCCCGAACAGGATCAGCACCAGCAGCGGCCAGATCACCCGGCGAGCTTCCTGCAGCGGGTGGACCAGCAGCATGCGCGGGCTCAGGCGACGCCAGCCGTCCGGCGCCTCGACAATCGCGTCCGGGTCGCCGTCGACGAACTCGTCACCGCCGAACGAGCCGTGCGGCTCATTGGAGCCGGCCGAATCCGTCGAGGCACCGCTTGACGGCGACGGCGATATTGCCGAGTCGGCGGTGGACGGCGACAGATCATCGCCCCGCGGTGAGGCCGACGGGAACAGCGCCGGGGACGACGGCGATACGGGCGTCGGCTGGCTCACGTCGCATCATCCTGCGAAGCCTGCGTGATCGACGTCAGCTCGTCGACCAGCCCCTGGGCGACGTCCCGATCAAGTCCATGGATACGCAGCGGCCCGGCGGCCGAGGCCGTTGTCACGGTCACGTTCGAGAGCTTGAACAGCTGCTCGAACGGCCCGCGATGGCTATCCACGGTCTGGATCCGCGAAATCGGGGCGATCCGGCGTTCCTGATTGAACCAGCCGGATTGCGTATAGACCGCCTGCGGCGTGGTTTCCCACCGATGCACGCGGAACCGCCACTGGGGCATGATGATCAAGTGAGCCGCCATCACGGCGAGCGTCACGATCAGCGCGATCAGGTGCGCGGTGTCGTTCGCGGTGTCATTCAGCCACCAGACGATCTCGATCGCGAAGATCACCAGCCACATCGGGATCACACGAACGGTCCAATATCCGATCGCGCGCTTGCTGACGGTCCGGCTCGGCGGCCGGAGCGTGGCACCGGCGGGAACGGGAAGAGCAATGTCGGAGTCCACTCGAAAATCTTGTCACATGGCGCCAAAAACGGCTCACTCAGTAAGCGGACATCACGTGCTTCACCCGGGTGTAGTCGAACAGACCCTGGACGGACAGATCGCTGCCGTACCCGGAGTGTTTCGTACCGCCATGTGGCATCTCCGACACCGTGGTGCCGTGCGTGTTCAGCCAGACGATGCCGGCGTCCAACTCCTGCCCGGCCCGCATCGCCCGCGCGTGATCGCGGGTCCAGACGCTCGCGGCGAGCCCCAGGTCGACGCCGTTCGCGAGTTCGTACGCTTCGGATTCGGTCGCGAACGACTGCACGGTCACCACCGGGCCGAACGTCTCGCGCTGCACGATCGAGTCGCCTTGTCGCACCCCCGCGACCACGGTTGGGGCGTGAAAGTAGCCCGGCCGCTCCAGCGCGGATCCACCGGTGATGACGGAGGCGTGTGCGGGTAGCGATGCGAGGGTTGCGCGTACCGCGTCGAATTGGTGCTGGTTATTGAGCGCACCGAACGCGACGCCCGCCTCGGCCGGCGCCCCCGTGCGCAGCGCGGACGCCGCGCGCGCGAACTCATCGACAAAAAGATCATGAACCCTCGCGTGTACGAGCAACCGGGTCGGCGCCGTGCAGTCCTGGCCGGCGTTGTAGTACGCGATGCCGGCCAACGTCTCCGCGGTCGTCGCGATGTCGACGTCGTCGAAGATCAGCACCGGCGCGTTGCCGCCGAGTTCGAGATGCGTACGTTTGAGGTCGGCAGCCGCTGCCGTGGCGATCTCGCGACCGGCACGCACCGAGCCGGTGACCGCGATCATCCGAGGCGTACGGTGCTCGACCAGCGCACGGCCGGTGTCGCGATCACCGCAGATCACGTTGAGCACGCCGGGCGGCAGGTGCTCGGCCGCGATCCGAGCGAGTAGGACCGCCGACGCCGGCGTGGTGTCGGAGGGTTTCAGCACCACGGTGTTTCCGGCGGCGAGCGCCGGCGCGACCTTCCAGACCGCCATCATCAGCGGATAGTTCCACGGCGTGATCTGGGCGCACACGCCGATCGGTTCGCGCCGGAGCATCGAGGTGAAGCCGCTCGCGTACTCCCCCGTGGCCGGGCCGGTGATCGAGCGCGCGGCGCCGGCGAAGAACCGGATCACGTCGATGATCGGGGCGAGTTCGTCGTCCCGGAACGCGGCGATCGGCTTGCCGGTGTCGGTGACCTCGGCGTTGATCAGCTCATCCGCGCGCGCCTCCATCGAGTCGGCGATGTGCAGTAAGGCCCGCGCTCGTTGCGACGGTGTGGTACGCCGCCAGCCGTCGAACGCGCTCCCCGCCGCTCGACAGGCATCGTCCACATCGGACTCACTTGAGCGCGGTGACGTGCCGTAGACGCTGCCGGTGGACGGGTCGATGATGTCGAGCGTCGCTCCATCTCGTGCCGGGACGTCAACGCCGTTGATGTGATTCAGGAATTTCATCGTGCCAGCACCGCCGCTGCTGCTCCCCGGCCCGTACGTACGGCGCCCTCCATGTACCCGGCCACCCATTGATCCGATCCGCATACGTAAAACGGCGGTTCGTGCGTCGCGTGCAACGGTCCAACCGCCATCACGTCGCCCGGCGTCCACTGCGTCACGTAGCCCTGCGTGTATGGTTCGTTGCCCCAGAGCCGCAGGTAGAACGCGGACGGGTGCATCGCCGGCTCGCCGTACGCGCGGGCGATCTCGGACAGCGCTTCGGGTTGCCGAAGATGGGCCGGGATGCCGGTGAACACGCTCAGGCGCTCCGGCGGAATAAGCGCGGACAGGATGCCGTGCCCCTGCGCCCACGTGCTGCCGAGCACGCCTTCGCTCTCGGACAGGCCGTTGCGGCCGAGGTCACGCCAGAACGGCCGGTCGTACACGGCGGCGACCTTCGCGGCGCGCGCGTTGCGCTGACGATGCAGCGAATCGAGACGAGCGTCGGAAACACCGGTGATCTGCACGTCGCGTAGTGGTCCGACCGGCAATGCGGAGATCACAGCGTTCGCCGTGAACGTCTCGCCAGTGGTCAGTCTGACCGTCGACGTACGGTTGATGTCTATGCGCGAGACCGGTGAACCGAGCCGGACGCGGCCGCCGAGTGATGCCGCCATTCGCAGGGCAACCGTCGCGGAACCTTCGGCGACGCGCAGACCTTCCCAGTCGTCGGTCGAATAGTGCGAGTCGCTCGGCACCGCCGCGTTCTTGCGCAGTGCGGCCAGCATCGACGTCCGCTCGTACGAGCCGCTGGACAGCGACAGCTGGCCGATCTCCCAGAGGCGTACGACCGCCGGGGTGGCCCCGGCACCGCGTAGCCATTCGCCGACCGAGATCGCATCGAGCTTTGCCGCGTCCGGATGCGCCCAGGGGTCATCCGGATCGACCGTGCGCGCCAACGCCGTGAACGCGCTCGTCACCGCCTCGTGGACGGCCCAATCGCCCGGCCCGAACCAGGACGGCGGATCGCCGACCGACACATCTTCCGGCGTCGCCCGGACGATCTCGCCCGGCTCCGCGACGTAGCTCGGCACCAACGTGAGCCCGAGCTCGGCAACAAGCCCGAGATAGGACGTGTGCGCGTTGCCGACCACCTCGCCGCCGAGCTGAACGATTCGGCCGTCATCGAGGATCTGCTGCTCGACCCGGCCACCGACGCGATCGCGGGCTTCCAGCACCAGTACGTCCACGCCCGCGTTGTGCAGGTCCCGGGCCGCGGACAGTCCGGCCAAGCCCGCACCGATCACGATGACGTCGTGGTTCATGCCAGCACGAGGCAGTGCTCAGGACGCCAGCCGATCTGCACGCTCTGGCCGTTCGACCAGCGGTCCTCGTTGCGGGATCGGTCGGTGTTCTGCTCCAGCACGGTGACCGAGACGCCCGGTGCGACGTCGATCAGGTACTTCGTGGTGGCGCCGCCGTACACCGTCTCCCGTACGGTGCCGGGCACGGTGACCATGTCCGGTGTCGAACTCGGACAGCCAGATCTTCTCCGGTCGGATCGACACGTTGACCGGATCGCCGTTCGTGAAGCCGGTTCGGGATCCGACCGTGACGGTCGGGCCGCCATCGAGCGTCACCCGCCCGTCGGTCGTGTAGATGCCGGACATCAGGTTGCACGTGCCGATGAACGAGGCGACGAACTTCGTGGCCGGCCGCTCGTACACGTCCTCGGGTGTGCCGCATTGCTCGATCACGCCGCCGTTCATGATCGCGACCCGGTCGCTCATGGTCAGCGCCTCGTCCTGGTCGTGGGTGACGAAGACGAACGTGATGCCGACCTCGCGCTGGATCTACTTCAGCTCGACCTGCATCTGGCGACGCAGCTTGAGGTCGAGCGCGGCGAGCGGCTCGTCGAGCAGCAGCACCGGCCGGACGGCAGACGAGCGCGCGCGCGAGCGCGACGCGCTGGCGCTGACCGCCGGAGAGCGTACGCGGTCGGCGGTCCGCCATGCCGCCGAGCTGCACGAGCTCGAGCATGTCGGAGACCCGCGACTTGATCTCAGCCTTTCCGACACCCTTGCGGCGCAGGCCGAACGCGACGTTGTCCGCGACGTCGAGGTGCTCGAACAGCGCGTAGCTCTGGAAGACGGTGTTCACGTCGCGCTCGTGCGGCGGCAGACCGGTGACGTCGTCGCCGTCGACGCAGGATGGAGCCCGCGGTCGGGTCGGTGAAGCCCGCGATCATCCGCAGCGTCGTGGTCTTGCCGCACCCGGACGGGCCGAGCAGCGAGAAGAACTCGCCCGACGCGATGTCGAGGTCGACGTCGTCGACGACGTGGCGCCGTCGAACACCTTGGTCAGATCGCTCGTCGAGGCGAGACTCGCGGGTGCGGTGGTCGGATCGGTGGTCATTCTCGCCTCCGGTGAACATGTCCAGGCCGACGCCTTGCGGCCGAACAGGCCGTGGAATCACCAGCGCCAGCACGATCAGGCCGATCGAGGCGACGAGCATGAGCGTGCCGACCGCGTTGATGGTCGGCTGAGACGCCGAATCGGATCGAGGAGTAGATCCGCACCGGAAGCGGCTGCGGGTCGACGCCGGTGGTGAAGAACGCAAGCACGAAGTCGTCGAAGACCAGCGCGAACACCAGCACCGAGCTGGCCAGGATCGCGGGCATCAGCGTGGGCAGCGTGACCAGGCGCACCGCCTGGAACCGGGTGGCAGCCGAGGTCCGCGCGGCCTCCTCGACCTCCGGGTTCGAATGCGGCCAGCCGGCCGCGCAGGATCACCGTCACGTACGGCGATCGAGAAGGTGATCTCGGCGAGCATCACGGTCGTGATCGACAGCGTGCAGGCCGAAGCCCGTTGAAGAGCATCAGTGACGCGACACCGGTGACGATCTCGGGTGTGACCAGCGGGATCAGCATGATCAGACTGGCCGAACGAGCCGAGCTTCGACCGTACGCGGACCAGGCCCAACGCGAGCGCCAGCACCGACGATGACCGAGCCGACCATCGCGACCGCGGCGACCTTCAGGCTGCATCCCGAGCGATCCGGTCAGCTCCTGATCGTGGAAGAACGTCGTGTACCACCGGAGGCTGAAGCCCTTGAACACGGAGAGCGACTTCTGCGTCGTTGAAGCAGAACAACACGACGACCGCGATCGGCAGGTAGAACCAGGCGAAGAACAGCGCGGTGATGACGATCGCGAGTCCGGGGCTTGCGCACAACGCGCTTCTGACGGCTCATCGCAGCGCCTCCCGTTTCGTCGCGGCGGGCCCGCGCAGGTAGACGACCATGCACGATGAGGCAGGACCAGCAGCAATCGCCATGGTCAGGGCGGAGCCGAGCGGCCAGTTTTGGCCCTCGGTGAACTTGCTCTGGATCAGGTTGCCGATCATGATCTGGTTCGGGCCGCCGAGCAGCTGTGCGCTGACGAAGTCGCCGAGGGCCGGCAGGAACACGAGCAGCAGTCCGCCGAGCGCGCCCGTCTCGTCGCCGGGACGGTGACGAAGAGGAACGTGCGCAGCGGGCCGCCGTAGAGGTCCTCGACCGGCCTCGATCAGCGACGTGTCCATCCGTTCCAGCGCCGCGTAGACCGGCAGGATCATGAACACGACGAAGCCGTAGACGAGGCCGCGAATCACGCCGAAGCGCGTGTTGAGGATGTGGAAGTTCGGCGACAGGCCGAGTTTGCGAGCCGACCGTTGAATCGGGCCGTCGTCGGAGAGTAGCGGCCGACCAGCCGTACATCCGAATCAGGTAGTTGGCGAAGAACGGCACGACGATCGCGGCGATCAGTGCGTTCTTGTAGCGGCCGCCGTGCAGCGCGATCGCGTAGGCGACCGGGTAGGCGATGGGCCAGACAGAGCACCGCGGTGATCACCGCGTACTCGAGCGATCGCGCGGACCACCTTCAGGTAGACGCCGGATCACCGAGCGCCTTGATAGTTCGCGAGCGACGTGCCGAAACGTGGATTGCCCAGCAAGTCGCTCGTGCCGAACGACAGAGCGAGCAGCAGAAGCAGCGATGCGAGATGAAGAACACCGACATCCAGACCGTGCCGGGCAAGGCCAGCAGCAGCCACAGCCGGTTCGCGCGCTTGGCCTGTGACGTTCGGGCCTTGGGTGGAGCCGATGACGTCCGCGCCGTTGAGGCAGTCAACGAGGTCATGCCTCAGCCCGCCTGCACGTCGGTCCACGCAGCGTCGCGGGCCTGCTCGGCGGCTTGCGTACCGTTGCGGAACGTGATCGCGTTGTTCAGGTCGTCGACGGTCACCACGCACTGCGGCAACGTGGACGACCAGCGACTCGTACGCCGACTCGGTGCCCTTGACCGGCAACGGGTAGCCGATGTAGTTGATGTTCTTGATCACGTTCTCCGGCCGCAGCATGTAGTCGATGAACAGCAGCGCCGTGCCGGGATGGGCGGCGTTGGACGGGATCGCGTAGGCTGTCGGAGTTGATCGGGCGTTCCTTCCTTGGCGCACCTCGAAGCCGAACTGGTTCGGGTTCTTCGCCCTGGGCAGGTAGAGGAAGTCGCCGCTCCACCTGTGGTGGATCCACGCGTCGCCGCTGATCATGTTGTTGAGTCGTCGGAGGAGTACGCCGCGGAGGCTGCCACGCAGTTCTGGCTGATCAGCGCGTCGATCTCGTCGAGCTCGTCGCGGCTTCGACGTGTTCACGTCGTAGCCGAGCAGCAGCGCGGCCATGCCCAGCGCCTCGTCCGGTCGTCGAGGGTGAAGTGTGCCCCTTCGACGTGGCGTTCCACAGGTCGCCCCAGAGCCGGTCAGGTCGCCGACCTTGTCCTTGCGCCAGCCGATGCCGGTCTTGTAGATGCGTGAACGGCACGACGTGCTGCGACTTCGGGTCGTACCACGGATCTCGAAGTACGAGTACGTGCCGAAGATCGCGTCAGCGTTGACCAGCTGAATTCGGGTCGATGTGCGCGAGCTTGCCGTCCTGGCGCCAGTCTTCTGCGACCCACTTGGCGACGGGAAGATCGACGTCGTACGGTTGCCGGCGTTCGATCTTGGCGTACATCGCACTCCATCGAGTCGAAGTTGGACTGGATGATGTTGACGCCGTACTCCTTCTTGAACGCATCGAAGATCGACGGGTCGAGGTAGTCGGCCCAGTTGAAGTAGACGAGGTCGCCGTCGATCGTCGGTTTGACCGCCGGCTGCGTGTCGACGGCCGACGGCGATGCCGTGGCGGCCGTGGTCTGGGGCGCAAACGCGCAGGCCGAGGTGGCGAGCGCGGCCGCTCCGATCAAGCCACCGCGCAACAGATTGCGGCGGGAAGTTCCCTGGGGCATGGGAACGGTCCTTTCTGAGGTTTAAGAGACTCGCTGAAGTACCGGAAATGGCGCCGTGATGCCGAGGTCACGACTGATCGCGGACCAGATCTGAGTGCGCGCGCGGTCGAGCGTGAGGAGTGGGTCTTCGAGGACGAGCCGGATGCCGTAGCCGTCGGTGAGCGCGAGCAGCAGGTCGGTCACCGCCTGGACGTCGCACGCGATGAACTCGCCGGCGTTGATCCCGTCGCGGATCGCGCCGCCGACCCACTCACGAAGCTCGCCGTAGAGCACGACGGCGAGTTCCTTCGAGTCGGTATCCCGAGCGCCGCGCAGCCACAGCTCCTGCCAGAGCAGGAAGTCGCGCCGCAACTCGGCGTCGATCGGCAGGCAGCCGTCGATGATCCGGGCGAGCCGCCAGGCATTCGGCCGGTCGCCTTGCGGTTCGGAGTCGTACGAGGAGGATCCGGCGTTCTCGAACGAGAAGCGCAGTGCCGCGAGGAACAGCTTCTCCCGGTTCTCGAAGTGGTAGTGCAGCAGCGCGCTGGAAACCTCGGCACGGGCGGCGACGCTGCGCATGCGTACGCCTTCGAAGCCAAGCTCCGCGATCACCTCGCAGGCTGCGGTCAGGATCCGTCGGCGCGTCAGCTCCGCGCGCTCTTCTGCGGTCACGTTGTTTCCTCGTCGCTAGTCGGAATGTCGGCACGAATCCGGTCGGCGAACCAGGCGACGCCGGCCTCGCGACGTGACAGTGGCCCCGGCGTCCAACCGGGCGTCGCGATGCCCTGCTGAACCCGGGCCACCAACTCGGCGTCCTCGTCGTTCGTGATCCAGCCGATCTTGATGTTCAGCCGCTGAGCGATCCGCGTACGCAGGCTCGTACCCGGCCGGGCGTAGAACGCTCCCGGCAACCCGGCCCGGCCCACCGCGTGCGGCGTGACCTTCCACGCGAGCACGTGATCCGGGTATAGGTCGATCAGCGTGTTCGGGTAGATCATCAGGTACCGCCAGATCCGCTTGTCGCCGTCGCCGAGGCCCGGCATCGCCGATGCGAACCGCTGGTACGCGCGCTCGATCAGATTCGACGACGGCTTGTCTCGCAGCGGGACCTCGAAGAACGCATAGTGCTCGGTCGTCTCGACGGTGTACCGCTGGTAGTCGAGCAGGCGCATCAAGCCGGGGTGAGCCACCGGCACGTGGTAACCCTCGAGGTAGTTGTCGACGATCACCTTCCAGTTCGCGTCCTGCTGCTCGTGATCTTCGTAGATCCGGTACTTTCCGACCGGCACGAGATCCTCGCCGAGGTACCGACCGATCCGCTCCTCCAACCCGGCGAGCAGGTCGGACAGCGGGGCCGCATCGCGATCGAGGTTCACGAAGACCAGTCCGAGGAACGACTCCACGCGCGCTGGGAACAGACCCAGGGTCGGGCGGTCGAGGCAGGGGATCGTCTTGCCCTCCGGCGCCCCAACGAGCGACCCATCCAGGTTGTACGTCCAACCGTGGTACCGGCACCGGATCGCCCGGCCTTCGGTCTCCGGCCCAGTGACGAGCCGCGAACCACGGTGGCGGCAGACGTTGAGATGCGCGGCCAGTCCGGTCTCGGTACGCACGACGATGACCTCGCGCCCGGCGATCGTCACGACGATCCGAGCACCGACATTCGGCAGGTCCGACATGTGACACGCAAGCTGCCACGTACGCGCAAAGATCCGCTCCGTCTCAACCTGCGCGACATCGGCGTCAACGTAATAGCGTGCCGCCAGCCCGCCGCCAACTCCCCTGTTGATGCTGGAGTCAGTTGCGGCCCGCTGCGACAGCGGCAACGGGGGCAGAGTCGGCGTGTGCCGCTGCCTCGACTCCAGGATCAACTTCTCGTCGCCGGGGTCTCGCGGCGCCGACGAGCCGGTGAGGCTCGGTGCGGTCGGGCTCGGCATATCACGCTCCACGGTGGGAAAGGCCGACCACCGCAGCTAGGACGCCGGCGGCCTGACTAATTGGTTAGTTAGCTTCTACCTCCGATTCAGACGTGTCAAGGGTCACGCTGCGATGATTTGACAGACGCCCAGAATTTGCCTCTTGCAACTGACTAATCAGTTAGTTAGGTTGACGCCAAGGCTGCTCGCGACGACCGGAGCAGCACAAACCCGACTCAACTCCGACCGAGGATGGAGACGCGCATGGGAGCGAGGCTCGTCTGGCTGGGCTTGACGCCCGAGCCCGAGCGCGAACTCCCGATTGCCGTCGCGACGCTGCGTTCACGCTCGACCGACGACGACCTCGCGGCCCTGATCGATGCCGAAACGTGCCGCATCGACCGTCTGATCCTGCGCGGCACCGAACGAACCTGGCTGCGCTACCTGCATGAGGTCACCGTTCTGATCGCCGCCGCCGCGACCACCGACCCCGGTTCAAGGGGGGCCGAACCAACTGCGACGCTCGTCTTGCCAGCTGCGGAAGCGGTGCTCGCCCACCATCAGATGCTGATCGGGCTGCCCGGCAATGGGTACGAGCGGGTTGCCGCCGATCGCGCGGCGCTCACGACGATCGTCACGCGGCTCCGGGAGGTGGCCGGATGACGGCCGTACGAGCGATCGGCGTACCGCCGCTGTTGATCGGCGGCCGGCCATACACGTGTGAGGATCTGGAGGCGTACGTCGAAGCCGGCGGCTACGCTGACGCCTTGACCTCGACGGACCTCGCCGCCCACATCGAAAAGTCCGGACTGCGCGGTCGCGGCGGCGCCGGATTCCCGCTGGCTGCGAAGCTGGCATCGGTCGCGGCGCAACCGGGTCGCCCGGTCGTAGTCGCGAACGGTGAGGAGGGCGAGCCGGGCTCGGTCAAGGATCGGCACCTGATGCGGACTCGCCCGCACCTGATCCTCGACGGCCTCGCGAGGACGGCCGCGATCGTCGACGCGCAACGCGGCTTCGTCTACCTCTCCGATTCCGCTGCCGCCGCCGCGATCCGATCGGCACTGAACGAGCGCACGCCGACCATCGAAGTAACGGTCGTCGAAGTGGAGCGGACCTATGTTGCCGGTGAGGAGACCGCGCTGGTCCGGTTCCTCGATGGAGGCCCGGCTTTGCCGGTCGCGAAGCCCCCGAGGCCGTACGAGCGCGGCGTAGGCGGCGCTCCGACGCTGATCAGCAACGTCGAGACGCTCGCCCATGTCGCTCTACTGGCCTCGGGATTCAACGCAACGGATCATGCGTTGATCACGGTGAACGGTCACGGTATCGAGCCGCGCCTGATCGAACTATCGAGCGGGGTCGGGCTGGCCGACATCCTTTCGCAGACGACGATCGCGCTGGTCGGCGGCATGTTCGGCGGATTGGCGCCGGTTACCGGTGACGTTCCGCTCGGTCACGGCACGATTTATGCGCTCACCGACGCCGACTGCCCGATCGACGTCGCCGCCGACGCGCTCGCGTTCCTCGCCGCGGAAAGCTCACGCCAATGCGGCGTCTGTGTATCCGGGACTCGCTCGCTCGCCGACGCGGTGGCGGCGCTCCGAGACGGCGTCGCGACCGAAACGCGTGTCACGAACGTCGCTCGCTGGGCGGCCAGTCTGCCTGGCCGAGGCGCGTGCGGCCTGCTGGACGCGGCCGCACGGATCGCCGGATCGCTCGGCCGGCATTTCGCGGCCACCGTTGACGGGCACATCGACCGAGCCTGCGTCGCCTGCCGGAACTCGAATCGCAGTGGCGGCGCCCGATTCACGGTCACGCCGCCGGTCACCACATGTTTGGAATATGCCCGGAGGACCGCATGAAATTGCACGTCGATCCCACGCTCTGCCAGGCCTACGGGCTCTGTCACGAGAAGGCGCCCGAGCTGATCCAGCTGGACGAGTGGGGTTACGCGAACGTCATCACGCCGGACGTACCGGCTGATCAGGTCGAGGCCGCCCGCGCGGCGGTTGCGGTCTGCCCAAACCTCGCGCTGCGCCTGGAGGGCAAGTGAAGCAGCTCTCGGCGCTCTTCGATCCCGCCTCGGTCGCGATCGTCGGAGCCAGCGACGACCCGTCGAAATGGGGGTACGCGGTTGCCACACAGGCGCTTCGGGCCGGTGACCGCAGACCGATTCATCTGGTCAACCGCCGCGGCGGCGATATCCTCGGCCGTCGCGCCGCGACCAGCCTCACCGACATCGGCGAACCGGTCGACCTCGTGGTCCTCTCGGTCCCGGCGGGGAGTTTCGAAGCCTGCGTCGACGAGGCGCTCGCACTCGGCGCGCGCGGCATCGTCGGCATCACCGCCGGCTTCGCCGAGCTGGGAGCGGATGGCGCGGTCCGGCAGCGCGCGATCGTCGAACGAGTCCGGGCGGCCGGTGCCGTCCTGGTCGGCCCGAACTGTCTCGGTCTCGTCGACAACACGACCCAGGTTTACCTGTCGTCCGATCGCTTCACCGATGGGACGGTCGCGCTGCTCTCGCAAAGCGGCAACCTCGCGCTCGAACTCGAACTCCGATTCCGCGAACATGCGCTCGGATTCTCGCGATTCGTATCGTTCGGCAACCAGGCCGACGTCAGCCTCGTCGACCTGGTCGAGGATTGCGCACGCCACGACGCGACAAGCGCGATCGCGATCTACGCCGAGGACTTCGCGGACGGTCGCGGTTTCGCGATGGCCGCGGCCAGATCCATATGTGAGTACGGCAAGCCGATCGTCGCCCTGACAGCGGGCGGCGGGGAGGCGTCGGCGCGGAGCGCCGCATCGCATACCGGCGCCCTGACCAGCTCGTCGGATGTCGTGGCAGCCGCCTGCCGGGACGCCGGCATCCATCTCGTCCGTACGCCTCGGGAGCTGACTGCGCTGCTCGCGTCGTTGACCGCGCCACGGCGTTCGGCCGGTCGCCGAATCGGAATCCTGACCGACGGTGGCGGGCACGGATCGATCGCGGCCGACGTGGCGGAACGTTGTCGGCTGGACGTACCGGTGCTGTCTTCGTCGACGCAGGCGTCCGTTGCCGAAGTTCTGTGGGCGCAATCGTCGATCGCGAACCCGGTCGACCTCGCCGGCATGGGCGAGCAGAATCCGATGAGCTACGCGAATGCTCTCGGTGCGCTACTGGCCTCGGACGACGTCGACGGCGTCCTGATGACCGGCTTCTTCGGCGGGTACGCGGCGGATACCGCCGAAGGTGTGGTCGACAGCGCAGCGGACAGCTTCGGCGGAAGCGCGGCCGGCCTCGGTGGCGGGGTGCTTGCCGACGGTGAAACCAAGGCGGCGATCGAGGTCGGCCGACTAATCCGTCGGTACGGCAAACCGGTCGCGATCCAATCGATGTACCCGGGCTCGCCGTCGCTCGCGTCGGTCGTCGCTCCGGTGTTCGGCGCGATCGAGGATGCGGCGGCTTCGCTCGCGTCAGTGATGGCGGTCGCCCCCCCACGCGGATTCGCGCCGCTGCCGCCGGTTGCCGCGCCGGTGAACGAGCTCGATTACTTCGGCAGCCGTCGGCTTCTGGCCGACGCCGGGGTGCCGTTCCCGGCCGCGTGCGAAGTGTCCACCGTGGACGAATTACGCGCCGCCGCCGAGGATATCGCCGGACCATACGTGCTGAAAGCGTTGCAACTGCTGCACAAATCCGATTCCGGTGGCGTACGGGTCGGGTTGCCGGACGTGGCAGCGCTCGCGGCGGCGCATAAAGATATGCATGGCCGGCTCGGAGCTCGGTCGTACTCGGTCGAGGCGATGGCCGACACCACCGACGGAATCGAGCTGATCGTCGGCGTGAATGTGGACCCGCGATTCGGGCCGGTCGCGATGGTCGGTCTCGGTGGCGTGTACACCGAGGTATTCCGCGATGTGGCGTTCGCGCTCGCGCCCGTACCGGCTGAGCATGCGGCGCAACTGTTGCGGACGCTGCGGTCGGCCGCGTTGCTGGCCGGAGCGCGTGGCCGTCCGGCCGTTGATGTTGAGGCCGCGGCCGAGGTGATCGCGCGCATCACCGCGGTCGCCGCGGCACACCCCGAGATTGCCGAGATTGAGGTAAATCCGCTGCTGGTGACGCCGCGAGGCGCGCTGGCTTTGGACGCACGAGCGATATCCACCAGAAGTTGATCCTGAGGTTATAAGCACGACGCACCGGTGAGGCTAACTAACTCCAGGATCAACATGAGAAGTCAGGGACCACCATGGACTACCGATATTCAGCTGAGCAAGTGGACCTTAAGCGGCGGGCTGCGGCCTACACCGAGCTGATGATCGCGCACGAGGATGAGTCCGAGCGGGCCGGTGGGCCGCTGCCGGACAGCGTCGTCAAGGAACTCACGCGGGCCGCGATGGACCACGGCGTGTACGCGATCAACATGCCGAAGGAGTGGGGCGGCGCCGGGCTGTCGCTGCTCGATCAGGTGATCGTCGAGGAGGAGTTCGGCAAGGCGACGAACTGCCTCTGGGACATCCCGTGGCGACCCGCGAACGTCCTCGCGTACGGCACCGAGGCGCAACGTGAGAAGTATCTGTTGCCGATCATCCGGGGTGAGCGGTTCGACGCGTTCGCGGTGACCGAGCCGAACGCCGGATCGGACCCGAGCATGGGTACGACGACGGCGACGCGGACCGACGGTGGCTGGCTGATCAACGGCGAGAAGTGGTTCGTGACCTGCGGCGATATTGCCGACTTCCTGGTCGTACAGGCGGATGCGCTGGTCGGAGACGAGACGCTGTCCACGCTGTTCTTGATCGAAAAGTCAACGCCCGGCGTCGCGATCCAGCGCGTACCGCACTTCATGCACTCGGCCGTGAACGGACATCCGGAATTCGTGTTCACCGACGCGTTCGTCTCCGACGAGAACATCCTCGGCGAGCTCGGGCAGGGCTTCGATCTGACGAAAGAATGGTTCACCGACGAGCGTTTGATGATCGCGGCGCGAACGGTCGGAGCGGCCGAACGTGCGTTGACGCTGGCGCGCGACTGGGCGGTCCAGCGCGAGCAGTTCGGGGCGCCGATCGCATCTTTCCAGCTGATTCAGGGCATGCTCGCGGACTGCGCGGTGGACATCGCGGTGAACCGGGCGTTCACACACCAGGTCGCCTGGGAAGCGGATGCCGGCATCGATAAGAAAACGCTTCACGCGAAGGCCAGCATGGCCAAGCTGTCTGCCTCCGAAGCCGCCGGTCGGGTCATCGACCGCTGCGTCCAGATCTTCGGCGGACGCGGGTACGACCGGTCGTACCCGGTCGAGCGGATGTATCGCGAGCTGCGCGTCGACCGGATCTGGGAAGGCACGTCGGAAATTCAGCGACTCATCATCGCGAACGAAATCATCAAGCGCGGCACGAGCGCGCTGAACTTCACCGTACCGGGAGAATGACATGGACTTTCGCTATAGCGCTCGACAGGCTTCGTTGAAGGCTGCGGCGGCCGAACTCTACGAGTTCATGAAGCAGTACGAGATCGAGAACGAGGAGAACAACGGTCTGCCGCCGGAGGCACACGCCGCCGTACGCAAAGCCGTGCTCGCGGCAGGGCTCCAGGCGGTCAACATGCCGACCGAGTGGGGCGGCGCCGGGCTGACCATCTTCGAGCAGGTCGTCGTACAGGAGGAGCTCGGGCGCCTGACCGGTGCGCTGTGGGACATGGTCTGGCGCCCGGCGAACGCGCTCCGCTTCTGCACGCCTGAGCAGCGCGAGAAGTACCTGATCCCGGTGATCAACGGCGAGCGCCGCGACTGCTACGCGGTGACCGAGCCGAACGCCGGCTCCGACCCGCAGAACCTGGCCACGACCGCGATCGAGACCGACGGCGGCTGGCTGATCAACGGCGAGAAGTGGTTCGTCACGGTCGGCGACCACGCGGACTTCATGATCCTGCTCGCGGCGGCCGGACCGGAGCGGAAACCGACGCTGTTCCTGGTCGACAAGGACACCGAGGGAATCGCGGTGCAGCGTACGCCGCGCTTCATGCACACCTTCGTGTACGAGCACCCGGAGTTCACGTTCACCGACGTGTTCGTACCGGCGGCGAACGTGCTCGGCGAGATCGGTCAGGGGTACGACATCACCCGAGGCTGGTTCACCGAGGAGCGCCTGATGATCGCGGCACGCACGATCGGTGCCGCCGAACGGGGACTCAACGAGGCGCGGGACTGGGCCGTCAAGCGCGAGCAGTTCGGTGCGCCGATCTCGTCGTACCAGCTGATCCAGGGCATGCTCGCGGACTCGGCGGTCGATATCGCGGTACAGCGCGCCTACTACCATCAGGTCGCGTGGGAAGTCGACCGTTACATGGCCGACGGAGCCGGCGACGGCGCCGAGCGGAAGACGCTGCACGCCAAGGCGTCGATCGCGAAACTCGGCGCGTCCGAAGCGTCCAACCGGGTGATCGACCGGTGCCTGCAGATCTTCGGCGGCCGTGGCTACGACCGGACGTACGCGGTTGAGCGGCTCTACCGCGAACTGCGCGTCGACCGGATTTGGGAAGGCACGTCCGAGATCCAGCGCCTGATCATCGCGGGTGAACTGATCAAGCGGGGAACCGGCGTACTGGCGATGCCGGTCTGAGCGGTGGTCGGGCTGCCCGGATACCGGTCAGCCCGACCATTCCGTACGCAACAAGCCGTAGATCACGATGTCGGCATAGCCGTCGCCGTCGTACTCTCGCTCGCGCTGCGTGCCCTCGTGCGTGAACCCGCACGCCTCGGCGACGCGCCGCATCGGCGCGTTGGACGCGAGCGTCTCGATCTCCAGGCGACGCAGATTCCGGCTCCGGAACCCGTACCGGCAGAGCAGTCCGACGACGTCCCGCCCGTACCCGTGACCCCGCGACGACGGAGTGAGATTAATTCCGATATGTCCGTATCGATTGAAAACGTCGATCCCCCACACGAAACAGAGGCCGAGGAACGCGCCGTCCGCCACCGATTCGGCGACGAAACCGACGTCCGTTCCGTCGCCCGGGTCCGCGATGCGTTTCTCCAATTCGGCGGCGAGCGCCGGGAGCGATTGCGGGATGAACGGGCGATCGTCGGCAATCAGGTGCAGCTCGGGATCCGACGTGGTCTCGTAGATGGCGGCCGCATCGTCCGGGGACGGTGGCCGCAGCCGTACGCGATCATTGGCGAACATTTCGCGACCCTAACCCATATTGGGGACATGATGCGCACCCCCGTGATGCGATCCGGCCCGCAGATCGGGTACAGTCTGCGTGTTCACGGGCGATTAGCTCAGTGGGAGAGCGCTCCGCTCACACCGGAGAGGTCACTGGTTCGAAACCAGTATTGCCCACCGTGATCACCAGAAAAGCCCGCGCCGATCGGTGCGGGCTTTCTGTGTGTTGCGTTACGGCCGACGGATTCGCGGGTATCTGCTACTAACGGATGTGCCCCCGACCCGGATGGATGGTAGGACGATGACGTCGGTTGACGACGAAGAGCAGCCCGCGGATCCCTGGGCCTCGAACGGCCCGCACTCCACCGTACGGTTGCCGGCCACACGTTCGGCTGCCGACGACACTGAGACCGTAGTGCCGGAACGTCGCGGATTGCGTCGCGTCAGTCGGCTGCTTCGGGGCCTGATCATCGCCGCGGTGGTGGCGATCCTCGTCGTGGCGATTGGCATCTTCGCCGTCCTCCCCCATCTCGGAAATCCGTTCAAGTCGCAGACCACCGATCGCAGCGGTCCCGTGCTCGTGCTGTCCATCCGCGACCTCGCCCGCTTCGAAGCCGCGAGCGGCAACTTCCAGGTCATCGTGGACGTCCAGGACGACCGCAAGTACATCCCGGACATCATCTTCAGCGATCGTTCGCTGTTCATCGCGGCCGGTTCGGTCGACGCGTACGTCGACTTCTCGAACATCGCCGCAGGTGACGTCGTCGCGTCGGCGGATGGCAAGACGGCCACGATCACACTGCCGATGCCGCAGCTTGAGCCGCCGACGATCGACCCGTCGAAGTCGTACGTGTACTCCGACTCAAAAGGCCTGATCAACCACCTGCAGGATCTGTTCAGCGACGACGCGAACAAGCAGCAGGAGCTCTACCAGTTGGCGGATCAGAAGATCGCGGCCGCGGCGGTCGCGAGTCAGCTCAGCGAGACCGCACAGGCGAACACGAAGTCGATGCTGATCGGATTCTTGAAGGCGCTCGGGTTCACCACGGTCACCGTGAACTTCAAGTCCGCATAAGGAGCAGACATGCCTGAGCTCTTGAGTCGCTGCCCGGTATGCGGCGCGCGGGTGTACGCGGAAACCGGTACGCCCACGCCGCCGCACACCACCGAAGGTACGCAGCAGGAATGCCCTGGTACGGGCCAGCCGTCGAATTAGCGGTCGGAAGAACGAATCCGTCGACGCGCGGCGACCTCGGCCACCTTCCGCGCGTGTGGCAGCGCCGACGTCAACTTCTCCTGCTTGCGCAGCAGACGAGTCAAGAAGACCAACGCGCCGCTGAGCACGGCGATGTCGTCCAGGTAGATCGGGTCGGGCAGCAGATCGATCGGAAAGACCAGGTACGCGATCGAGCCCCAGAACACCCACGAACCTTTGGCGCCGAGCGTACTCAGTCTCCGTTTGACCGCGACCAGCCTAAACAGAAGCCGGATCGCGTAGACGAGGGTGACGATCCCGACGATTCCCACCAGGACGCCGAGCAAGATCCATGTGTCTCGGGACACCTGAACTCCTTAGCTAAGGATTTCTTGATCGATACCCGTTAGTCAGACTGACAAACCGGTGGGCAATTCGCGAAACGATTCCATAGACTCCGCTCTTCGGCGACCTCAGTCAACTCCGAGGGCGTGGTCGCCTACCGCACCTAGGGCATGCTCCCGGATGCCGAGATCGCGTTCCTCGACGAGGGCTTCCTCGGCTCCAGCGCGATCCTGAACACGCTGCTCGGCCTTCTGAACGAACGCGTATTCCGGCGGGGCGCGACACTGCGTGCGTGCCCGATTCGGGTATGCGTCGGTGCCAGTAACGCGCTGCCCACCGACCCGACGCTGGCCGCATTCGCCGATCGATTCCTGGCTCGGATCCACGTCGATCCCGTACCCGGTCGCACATGCTGCGCCAACGCCCGTACCTCAATGTTCGGGGCGTCCGCGACATGGTCGTGATCGGATCCGGCCACCTCATCACGCTGGAACGCGATCTCATCCGCCGGCACAGCGGCAATTCGGTACGCACCGTCGGCACGACCACGCTGGACGCGAGATTGATTGCCGACGGTGACGCGTACGCGGAGGTCAAACCGGACGGAGAAGCGACAACGGTCACAATCCGCACCGGCGACCGGGCGACTCCGATCGCGCGGATCTCCTACCCCGGCTCGCCCGCCGGTCTGCGCTTCGTGGAAGAACACGTCGTGCTGTGGGACGGCGCCGGGCGGGTTACCGCGATCGGCACCGAACGGGACCAGGTCACCGCCGACTTCCGTACCGTGATCAGGTAACTTCGATTTCTATTTGACAGTGTCATATGACAGTGTCATATTGAACGCATGGATACCGAGCTGTGGACGCTGGCCGAGTTGGCCGACCGGGTTGCGGACGCGTTGTCGTCCGGATACGGCGGCCAGCAGAGCGGACGCGTGTCGGACGTGCCCGACACCCGGGCGATCCGCTACTACACGACGCTCGGCCTGCTCGACCGACCGGCCGAGATGCGTGGCCGGACCGCGTACTACGGACGCCGTCATCTCTGGCAACTCGTCGCGATCAAACGACTTCAGGCCGCCGGCCACACGCTCGCTGAGATCCAGCAAGAGTTGGCGGCCGCCTCCGACAGCACGCTGCGACGGCTCGCCGACGTTCCGGACCAGGGCTTCTGGCGGCGTCTACCGGCCGCTGTCACACCCGTCCCGACTGCGCCCGCCCCGGCTGTCACGCCCGTCGTTTCCATGCCGGCTCCAGTGGCAGCGCCGGTAGCCAACCGTGCCTATCAAGCAGTGCCGCTGAGCAGCGGCGCGATCGTGCTCATCCCCCGCTCCGAGGCGCTCAGCGGTCAGGACATCGCGGCCATCCAAGCCGTGGCCGCACCGCTCGACGCCGCCATCGCCCAGCTCCCGAAAGGACCATCATGACCGCATTGCCGCTGCTGTCCGAAACCCTTCCCACCGACCACTCCGCCGATGAGGATGCAGGACTCGGCTGCCTGGTCACGACGCGGGGAAATCTTCCACTCACGGCCGTCGACATCGATGCGCACATCACCGGGCTTCTCCACACCACGCGGGTACGCCAAACTTTCACCAACCCGCACGACGAGCCGCTGGAAGCGACGTACATCTTCCCGCTCCCCGATCGTGCCGCGGTGACCGCATTCCGGATGGAGGTCGGCGACCGCGTGATCGAAGGCTTGCTTCAGGAACGGGCCGAAGCACGCCGCGGCTACGACGAGGCGATCTCGCAGGGGCGGCGCGCGGCCATCGCGGAGGAGGAGCGTCCGAACGTTTTCACGGTACGGGTCGGAAACCTCATCGCGGGCGACGTGGCCACCGTCGAGTTGATGCTGGTGGGGCCACTCGCGTTGGACTCCGGCGAGGCAACCTGGCGCTTTCCGCTGGTCGTTGCACCTCGTTACATCCCGGGTGCACCGTTGCCCGGCGCGTCGGTCGGCGACGGTACCGCGCTCGACACCGACGCCGTACCGGACGCCTCGCGCATCACGCCGCCCGTACTGCTACCGGGTTTCCCGAACCCGGTCCGGCTCGGCGTACGGATCGAGGTGGACTCGGCCGGGCTGCCGGTCGGCGGTCTTCGATCGAGCCTGCCGGCCGACATCGACGGTTCGGTCATCACGATCCGGCCCGGCCAGCGGCTGGACCGTGATCTCGTGATTCGCTTCGACATCGGCGCCGAGACGATCGGCTCGTCGCTGGTGATCGAGGACGGTACGTTCGCGCTCACGCTCGTCCCGCCGGCCCGCGCCGCCGGTACGGCGAAACCGCGCGACCTCGTGTTCGTCCTGGACCGATCCGGCAGCATGCAGGGCTGGAAGATGACGGCGGCCCGGCGCGCGGTGGCCCGCATGATCGACACGCTCGGAGGCGCCGATCGGTTCGCGGTCCTCGCGTTCGACGACCGGGTCGAGACACCATCCACACTGGACCCCGGCCTCGTCGCGGCGACCGACCGGCAGCGGTTCAGGGCCGTCGAATACCTGGCCACGCTCGACGCGCGGGGCGGAACCGAGATGCTGGCGCCATTGCAGCAAGCGGTCGGATTGCTGGCCGGTAGCGATCTTGAGCGCGAGCGCGTACTCGTCCTCGCGACCGACGGCCAGGTCGGGAACGAGGACCAGATCCTCGGCGCGATCAGCTCGGATGTAGCCGATATTCGGATCTTCACGGTCGGCATCGATACCGCGGTCAACGACGCGTTCCTCCGCCGGGTCGCCGCGATCGGTGGCGGGAGCAGCGAGGTGGTCGAGTCCGAGGATCGGCTGGACGAGGTGATGGAGCGAATCCACCGGCGGATCAGCGCACCGGTACTCGGCAACATCAAGCTGCAGAGCCTGGGCGGCGAGATTCGCGACGTCACACCGGCGCGACTGCCTGCGCTCCACGAAGGGGCACCGCTGGTCGTACTCGGGAAAGCAACCGATGAATCGGCTGCCGCGCTCCGCGTTACCGGGACCGACGCGGCCGGGCGGCCCTGGTCTGTTGATCTTGTGGCGCAGAAGCGCGGAAGTGCGGCGCTCACGCCGGTCTGGGCGCGTGCCCGCATCCGCGATCTCGAGGATGAGTACGTGGTTGCGTTCGGCAATGACGCGATCGAGCGCGAGATAGTCCGAACGTCGCTGGACGGCCACGTCCTGTCCCGATTCACCGCGTTCGTGGTCGTGGACGTCCGCGTGGTCACCGAGGGTGGAACGCCCCGAAAGGTGACGCAGCCGGTCGACGTGCCGGCCGGTTGGGACATGTTCGATGTTGCCTCGGACGTGAGCGGCGTGTACCCGGCGAGGATGGCCGCCGGCGGCGGTTTCGGCGCTGCGATGGCACCGCCGATGCCCCAAGCCTCGGTCCCCGCAGCAGCGTCCATGCCGCGTCCGTCGGCGATGCTGCGCCCCTCGGTCAAGCGATCTGCCGGCCGCCCGGGCGGTGCGGTTCGCGGTCGCGAGCCCGAGATGCGAAAGGAAGCGCCGGTCGACCTCACACCGTACCGGCGGCGGGCGGCAGACCTGGCCGAACGCGTGACGCGAAACGAACTCGACGCGGATGGTCTTCGCCGGGCCCTCGTCGACTTGGTCGATGACCTGCGTTCGATCGGTGCCGCCGACGTAGACCTGGCCGAGCTGGTCAAGCTGATCGCGAACCTCGACGAAGGACGGTGGACGCTGGACCCGTTGTACGCGTTCGCCGGAACGCCGCGTGAGAAGCGAGCGTTCTGGAAGCGCTGACGTCGTCGCCAGTCCGGGGATCAAACGATGTCCGGACCGGCGTGAACGTTTCGCCAGTGGCTGGCGCCGCGCGGGAGCGCCAGCCACAATCTGTTCATGACCACGGCATCCGATTTCCGTCTCGCCACGACATCCGAGCGCTTCGATCCGGACGACGAACGCGTCGGCGAAGCCGAGCGCGAGTTGTGGAACGAATTGCAGGCCGAGACCGACGTGGCTCGGATCGAACACGAGCCGGCCGCGAATTCAAAGGGCTTCACCGAAACGCTGATCCTTAGCCTGATCACGCCGGTGACGATCAAGGCCGCGCTCGACTGCCTACGCGGCTGGCTGCGACGTGACCCGACCCGCGTGATCGAGCTGACCCGGACCGTGAACGGCCGCGAAGAAAAGCTCGTCCTGCGCGGAACCGGCCTCACCGACGAGACGCTCGCGAAGTTCGCCGCAGCGCTGAACAGTGGCGACTCCTCGAGGTGAGGTGCGCCGGTCAGCTGTGCGTCTTCTTCAGCTTTCCGGACACGAGTACTCCGTTCTCAACCGTGTACGGGCCCTCGAAGTAGAGCGTCGACCCGTCGGTGTGCTTCGCGGTGAGGTGCACCGTGACGACGTCACCGCTGACCGAGAGGATCGTGACCGTATCGAGAGCGGTCGTGTTGAATCCGGCCGCAAAACTGGCGTACGTACCGCCGAAGTTGCTGCCGCCCAGCGCCCAGGCGGTCCGATAGTCCTTGTTGTTGATCGCCGCGAAGTAGTTCGTGACAACGGTCCCCGGGTCGGTCGGAGGCGGCGAGGCCGACGCTGACTCGGATGCCGACTCCGACGGCGCGGCGGAAGCGCTTTCCGAGGGTGCGGCGCTTTCCGACGGAGCGGCGCTGGCGGACGGGGCAGCGCTGACCGATGGCGCCGGCGCGACCGACGGCTGGTCGGCAACCGGTGTCGTGACCACCGGCGGCGTTGACCGCGTACCACTCGGACTCTTGCCTTGCAGCAGCACAATCGCGCCGGCCACGGCGAGCAGCACGACGAAAGCGGCACCGGTGAGAATCCAGGTCCGCTTGGACCGGCCACCGGACTCCTGGATGGGGATCGGCTCGGATGACGACGGCCCGTACGGGCTGTGGGGCGGCCCGTACGCGTTCCCGCCGATCGAGACGGGTGGCGGTGGGGGCAGCGTCGGCACGGTCTGCACGGTGGGCGGCTCCACCGGCGGCGTTGCGACCGTCGGATCCGTGACCTCGTCGACTGGCGGCGCCGCGACGGCCGGATCAGTATCGGCTTCGGCCAAGGGAATAGGAGACGCCGACACCACCGGTGTCGTCGGCACCGATACGGTCGGCGGCTCCGGTACGGGCGAGTGGGCCGGCGTGATCGGCACCGTCACCGCGTCCGCCAGGGGCAGGCTCGACCCGCACTGCATGCAGTAGCGCAGCGACGGATCGGTGATCCGGTGACCACACCGCCAACAGCCGGCCGCACCACATTGGACACACGCCCGCGGTGAAGCGGCCGTCGTTTGCGTCCGGCACTGCCAACAGACCGCCACGCTACTTACCCCCTCGTACGGCCGGACGGAACCCGGCCAAGACCGTCATGACTTGCTACTGCCCGCAACGTCGCTACCCGCGATAAAGGGTAGGAGGAGATCGAATATCTGCGCTGCCCGCCGAGCCGCGATCACGTGATAGGCGTCGTCCTTGATTTCGTCGGCATGATCCGAGATCCCCCGTACGGTGAACCACCCGTACGCCGCCGGATGCGACGCGAGCCGCTCCTGGAACGCCTGCCCGACGCCGCCGGCCTCGGTCTCGACCGCGAGCGTCTTGTCGTTGTAGGCCATCAGGTATTGCCGAACGGTCGAGTCGCCGTGCGCGATCACCGCTTCGCCGGATCCGACCGGACCCCGGAACACGCGGAATCCGACCGGGCGCCCCCGACCGGGCGCCAGCAGATCGCACGGTTCGCCGTGGACCTGAAAGAAGTCGTTGATCATCCGCAGCGCAGGCCCGGTCATCCGCTGCGACGTGCCGCGACGCCGAATCTCGTCGGCAGTCTCTTTGCGGGCGTCGTAGTAGATCACCTCGTCGCTGATCACGACGTCACCGAGCTGCACATCCTTGTGGATGCCACCGGCGATCCCGACCAGCAGGACAACCTTCGGCTTGCAGTGCTGCCACAGCTGCTCGTACGCGGCGACGGCCGACCGCTGACCACGATCCGTCGTCTGCATGGCGACGACCTTCACGACTCGATCGCCGACCAACCGCGACGCGACGTGGAATACGTGTCCGCCGTCCTCGCGAACCGCCTGGTACGTCGGCGACTTCTTGAGCACGTCGACGACGGCCGCGATCTCCTCGCTCAGCACCGTGATGACGCCGACGTCAGCGCGCTCTCGTTCGTCCGCCTCGTCCGGCGCCGGCATGGCGGCCGTGTACGTGGTAGCGGACGCGTTTGGACCGATCGCGTTGCCGTTGCCGATCGTGATGCTGCCGCCGCCGATGTTCGAGACCCCGTTGTTCGTGGACATCACGGCGTCGGGCTCGTCGGGGCACCAGCCTGCGCGCTCGGGCCGACCGCATTGCCATCGCCCATGCTGAAATTGCCGGTTCCGAGGTTCAACGCGCCGTTGTTCAGGATGTTGAATGCGCGGGCGCGGAGTTCCGAGGTGTCGACGCCATGCATCTCCATGAAGTCCGTGACGTCGGCGAGGATCCGGCGCTCGATGATCCGCGAATACTTGGTCACGTCATGGTTGTGCAGCGAGTGCTCGAACAACGGCGCGGAGCCCATCTCACGAACGCTGACGCGTGCGCCGTAATCGTACCCGCGCCGGAACGAGCCGGACGCCACGTTCGCGCTGTGAGCGATCTTGTCCAGCAGGATGCGGACGAGGTTGATCGGTGCGTTGCCGACGATCCGGGGAGTGTTCGCAAGTCCGCGAACCACGGCACGCAGGCGCGCTGCCGTACCGGTGTTCTTCTCGTCATCGACGACCCGGAACCCGTCGCGGCACGGCGGCAGCGCCCAGGTCGACATCTCCAGATACAGCGTCTGGCCCTGGAGAGCGAACGTCGCGTACACGCTCGTGACGAGTTGGCCGCGCCACGACACGACGCGGCAGGCGAGGTAGTGCCGAGCCGGTGCGCTGGGGTTCCGGATGATGTCCTCGATGTCGCGCTGCGGCAGCTGCGGGCTGAGGCTGCCGACCTCTGTCCCGGCGAGGAAAACCTGGTCTTCCACGATCAGCCGGGGAATCCGGTGCTCGGCGTCGGGCGCGTCGGCCACGCGGCGCAGGCGCGTCGCGACGTAGTCGGACAGCTCGATCGCCGTGAACGGCGGATCCGCGAATTCGCGCGTGCTTTCCGGCTCCGGCTTCACCGGGTTCACCGCCGGCTTGATCAGACGTAGCGCGGATCCCCACTTGGTGACCGGCTCGCCCGATCCGACGAACGGGAACGTGCCGGAGTACACGACGACGTTGCCGGCCTCCTGGGTGCGGATCTCGTTCATCCGCAGCGTCGAAGGCTGCGGCGTCAGATCTCGATCCGGAGCCAACGTTTCGAGTTGCAGCTGCCGCCAGTACTCGGTGCCGATCGTCGCGCCGAAGACCGCCGCGAACAACAGGATGCCGAGGATGATCCCGAGGATCTCCGCGATGCCCATCCCGGTCGAGGTGCCGACCGAAACGGAGCCGTCGTTCCCGCCGCCTCCCCCGCCGTCGAGCGAATTCTTCGCTGCCGCCGCGGCAATGGTCACGATCGTGAAGACGAGGAACGCGATCACCACACCGCTGATCAGGAACACCCCGGTCGCACGGACGGCCAGGCGCAAACCGGCGCCCGGACGAAGCCTTCGGCGTTCGCCGGATCGGATCTGCGCGACCACGTCCCGGACCAACCGATAGACCGAAACGAAGTACTGCAGAACCGCGAGCGCGATGACCATGATGATCAGCGCGGGGATGCCGACCACCGTGATCAGCGACACGAAGATCGCCGAGACGATCACGATGTCGCGAATCATGCTCGCCTTGCGCGACTTGAGGCAGTGCCCCAATACCGTGGTCAGGTCGAAACCGTACGACGGTGCGACGAGGCGCTTCGGTTGGTGGTAAACCTCGACGATCGAGCTGCGACAGAACTCCTCGTCGACGTAGGCACCGGCGCTGAGGTGTCGCGTTGCCGCAATCGGCGGTGCATTTTCGATTGCTGCGACGAATGTGCCGACCGTCGGCTGCCGTGGGATCGGCGCGCTGGACTGGTCAACATCGAGATACCGGGTCATGTACCTGCTCCATGATTCGAAGGGTTGTGCTCCACACCGGACTCCGATGACGCAAGGGTAGAAGTTTCTGAATCGATTGTGATCAACCGAGCCGCCCTGAACAGTGTCCGAGACGCCGTGTCAATTGGCCGTGTCGTACCCGTAGGTTCATCCGCATCGCCGCGAGCCGAGTGGAATCGATCCCCCCTCACCCAGCTCGCGACGACGACGTTCCCCCATGTATTCCCCCGTGAATGCAGTGTGGAACAGCTCTCTACCGGAACTCTGACGGTCATCTACCGACGTACGTCCGATCAACGGTTGGCCAGACTCGGTCCGGCCGTCCACAATCTGCTCATGACCATGGCTCGGCGCTATCGCGCGATCCTGATCGGCAACTCACGGTTCGCTCAGGAACCACGACTGTCCGATCTGGAGGGTCCGACGAACGACTTGCCACTGATGATCTCGGCACTCACGGACGAACGGCGCGGCCTTTTTCACCCGGAAGACGTAGCGCGCCTGTCCGAGCGCCGGGTTCAGGAGATGCGTGAGGAGATCGAAGAGTTCTTCGCGAACGCGACCCGCGACGATGTTTTGGTGTTCTACTACAGCGGCCACGGCGTACGCAGCGCGGGAAACCAGCTGTTCCTTTGTGCAGCCGACAGCAATCTTGCGAGGCTGAACTCGACCGCGATCGGGTCGCGCTGGCTGAACGATGCGATGGCCGATTCGGCCGCGCGGACCATCGTGATCGTGCTCGACTGCTGCCACAGCGGCGCGTTCAAGAACGCCGACATCGCCGCGCCGCTCGCCGGCCTCGGTCGGTTCGTATTGACCAGCTCGCGCGCTGCCCAATTGACGCCGGACACCGTGGATCGCAACGCGCCGAGCGTGTTCACCGGGCATTTGACCGCCGGACTGGCCGGCGCCGGAGCCGTACGCACCATCCACGACCTTTACCAGTACGTGCATCGCCAGATGTCCGGCTACGGCTCGGCCGAGCCCCAGTTCCACACCGAGGGCTCCGGCGAGCTGCTGATCACACGAGGTGATCAGCCCGAAGTGGCCCGGGCGGCTCAGTTGACGCTGTCGTCGACCGCGATTCGTTTCCCGACACCGATCCCTCAGGGCACCACGCCGCCGGTTCGGCGCATCTTCGTGCACACCGACTCGACCGACTGGGTCGCCGACTCGCCCGTCGATTGGGTACGCATCACGAGCGCCGAGGGCTTCTTCGACGTCATCCTCGATCCACCGATCGGCTCCCACGTCGCGTATATCTACGTGCACGATCGCGCTACGGGGTCGGTGGCCGAACTGCCTATCGAAGTCATCGTGTCAGCGGCCGCTGACGATGAGCCCGGCTGGTCGCCTTCTCAAATGACGCAGATCAGACACCCAATCCAGGATTGGATCAAGGCATCTCCGGTCCCCGGCCTGGAGACCGTCCCAACGCCCGCAACGTGGGAGTGGGCGATATCGAAGACTCGGCTCAGTGCGACGGAGGCAGTGAGCGCCGTGGTCCTGGAACGCAACGCTGTGGTCGCGGTCTTCACCGACGAGGGTATTCATGTATTGGGACGTACGGGACTGTCGTGCCGATATGCAGATCTTCCGAGGTCCACGGTGTCGAATCCGTCGCCCGGTCGGATCGCGTTCGACGGCGGACGTCCCTACCGTGTCGGCGAGGAGAACGCGGCTCCACTTGCCGACATGCTCAACGGGTTCGCTGACTACATCAATCGACACATCTGATCAGCCCAGCAACTCATCCACGTAACACCAGCGCCACGCCTCACCCGGCTCCACGCTTCGCATCACCGGATGCCCGGTGTCCCGGTAGTGCGCGGTCGCGTGCCGCATCGGGCTGGAATCGCAGCACGCGATGTGCCCGCAGTACAGGCACATCCGAAGATGTACCCAGGTCGAATCCGCGTCGATGCAACCTTGGCAAACGCCGGGCGTATCGGGGCGGAGTGCCCGCGGCGACTTGTGCAGGTGCGTGCACTCGGCCGACCCCGGTACCAGAATCAGCTCTTCTTCGCGGATCTCGTCCTGAGCCAGTTCGAGCCGATCGATCATCGACTCCTCGAGGTCGACCATCTGCATCACGATCTGCAGCACCTCGTGATCCATGATTCCGGAGTCGCGAACCCGGAGGAGTTCGGCCCGTTCCGCACCGAGCATCACCAGTCGAAGCCGGCGATACGTCTCGCTGGGCGTGGCACGCTCGGCCTCGCCCGGTCCCAGTCGCTCCCAAGCCGCGTTAGTGCGCGACTCCGCGCGTACCCGCAATTGTTTGAGAGTGGTCTTATCGGTGTTCTCGTCCCTGACCTCGTCGAGCGAGCGCTCGCCGGCCGCCGTGACCTGCTGCAAAAGGTTCGCGACCTGCAGCGCGTCCTCGGCCCGGCTCGGGCCGCGCATCGCGAGCAACCTGACCAGGAAGGGAAGCGATGTGCCCTGGACGAGCAGCGTTCCGCCCACCACGACAAGAGCCAAGAGCACGAGAACCGGTTGGTACGCCACACTGCTCGGGATCACGAACACGGCGGCGAGCGTGACGACGCCGCGCATTCCGGCCCACGAAATGACGGCGGGCACCTTCCAGGATGGTTGCGGATCGCTGCGCCCGACCGCCGGAATCATCCTCGGCAGATACGTCGCCGGGAACACCCAGAGCGGCCGCAGCACAACCACCGCAAGCAGCACCGCAGCGCACACCGTCAGCAAGCGCGCGTGGCCCAGATTCGTGTGCCAGGCATCCTCAACAATCGTTCGCACCTGGAGGCCGATTAGCACGAACACGGCGTTTTCAAGGACGAATTGCACGGTACGCCAGTTCGTGCGCTCGGCTATCCGCGACGACGCGTTCTGCCATCGTGGAGCGTTCTGGCCGAGGATCAGACCGGCCGTGACCACCGCCAGGACACCTGAACCGTCGATGCGTTCGGCCGGGAGATACGCGACGAAGGGGGCGAGGAACGAGATCGTCGTGTCGGTGACCGGGCTCGTGACGCGACGCCGAATGGCACCGAGCGCGTACGCGACGACGACACCGACCGCGATGCCACCGAACACGCTGACCAGGAAGTCTCGACCCACGTGCCACACGCTGACCGCACCGGAGATGGCGAAGATCGCGGTACGCAACGTCACCAGCGCGGACGCATCGTTGAACAGCGATTCACCCTCGAGAATCGTCACGACCCGCCGGGGCAGCCCGGTCCGGCGCGCAATCGCGGTCGCGGCCACCGCATCCGGCGGAGCAACCACCGCCCCGAGCGCGACCGCGGCCGCGAACGGCACCGGTAGCAGCCACCACACGACGAGCGCGACGCCGAACGTCGTGAACACCACGAGGCCAACCGAGAGCAGCATGATCGCCCGCTTGTTGGCCTTGAAGTCGACCAGCGACGTGCGGATCGCGGCGGTGTACAGCAGCGGCGGCAGCAGGCCGGCCAGCACGACATCCGGGGTCAGGTGGAGTGCCGGGACGAACGGGAGAAAGGAAGCCGCGAGACCGACCATGGTGAGAACGAGCGGTTCGGACAGTCCGAACCGCCGGGCCAGGGCCCCGCCGGCAGTCGCGACCGCGACCAGCATGACCAACCAACCGGAGATCCCCACCGGCCTACCTTAGTGGGCTACCGATCAAGCTAATCCGTCCGCGGCATCAACCGCGTAATTACATGGGTGTCGCTCACATATCTCGCCACGTCCGCGGGCCTTGTCATACCGCCAGAATCGCTACCTCGTACTTCTGCACCTCTGCATCCCGCGTGGCCAGAGTCGTTCATGTGCCTTTGCAGCGGTTCAAATGGGCGCCGCAGAGGACGCGGACCTCGACCAACATCGCGTCGTACGCGTAGTCGGCCATGCCGCCCAGGTCGACGAACGGCGAGTGCCAGACGTCCGGCTCGTCGATGTAGTCGGACAGGAACGCGTCAACCAGCCGGCACACCGTACGTTCGTCGATTTCACCGTTGTCGAGGCGCCTCGCCACACCGTCCAGCCACTCGTCTGCCGCGACGGCGATGGCCGGTACCGGCTCGTCGACCTCACCGAGGACGGCCGCGAGCAGATCGGCGTTCGCTTGCGGATCGCTGTCGTCGAGGCAGGCGAGCCGGATCAGATTCGGCCCGTGGTAGCCGTCGGCCAGCCAGTCGGCGGCATACCAGGGCAGGTCACGAGCATCGAGCAGACCGAGTGCGTATTCGACGGCGACGGCGTGTGGAGTCTTCCGGGCAGGCGGCAGCTTGGTCGGCATACGACCGAGTGTGAGTCAGACGATACGGTGCTCGCTCGTCATTTACCGGATAACGGCATGCCGTTGATCAGCGTTTGCCGAGCAGTGCTCTCGACGCGTTCGCGATGAACCGCTCCATCTCCGAACCGAACGGGTTGTCGTGGACCATGTACGTCCAGGTCGCGGCCGGTCGGGCGAGACCCGCGTCGTCAGGTGACCAATCCTTGCCGTTGATCTCCGACTCCTCGAACGTGTCCACCGTCTGCGTCTCCGCGCCCTCCATCATCTCGCGGAACGCCGGGATCGCGGCGCGGTGGAATTCATCCAGCGGGTTCTGCTTGCCGAGCGTACGGAGGTGAATGCCCTCGCGGACGTCGGCGAGCATCGCAAGGTGGTCCGACCAGCCCTGGTCGAGGTGGAACAGCGCGATCAGGCGGGCGGCACGTTCGGCCGTATCCGCCCCGACCTCTTCCACTACCTCGTCGTAGTACTCGCCACGCGACACCAGCTGGACGGCCGCGTCGGTGGTCAGGAACTCGTTGCGGCGTTCGGCCAGAAGCTGCCGCTGGCGCTCGATCAGCACGCCGTACTTCCACGTGCTGCGGTGGATCTCGAATGAAACGCCCTCGGCGACGCGTTGCGCGTGGGCGACCGCCTCGATCACGGCCGCATCGGTGACCCGGCCGTCGGCGTCCGCGCGCCCGTAGACCGGATCGTCGTTGTCGACGATCAGTGCGTCTTCGAGGCTCACGAAGAAGACCGACCCGCCCGGGTCGCCCTGGCGTCCGGCGCGACCACGCAGTTGGTCGTCGATCCGGCCACTGTTGTTGCGCCCGGCGCCGATGACGTACAGGCCACCGAACTTCACGACGTCGTCGCGATCGGACGCGTCGGTACCGCCGAGACGGATGTCGATGCCTCGACCGGCCATCTGGGTCGACACCGTCACCGCCCCGGTACGGCCGGCTTCCGCGATGATCGCGGCTTCGTCCTCGTCGTTCTTCGCGTTCAGCACGACGCACTCAACGCCCTCGGCACGCATATGCGCGGCAAGACGCTCGGACTCGGCGACGTCGAGCGTGCCGACCAGCACCGGGCGGCCGGCGGCGTGCGCCTCGGCGACCTCGGTGATCAGCGCGATCTCTTTCTCCTCGGCGGTCGCGTAGACCCGATCCAGCTCGTCCTTACGGATGTTCGGCGTGTTCGGCGGGATCACGGCTACCTCGAGCTGGTAGAACTCGCGCAGCTGGTCGCCGATCCGGATCGCCGTGCCGGTCATCCCGCAGACGGTCGGGTAGAGACCGATGAACGCCTGTACGGTGATCGACCCCAGCACGTGCCCCTCGGGCGTGGTGACCAGCCCTTCCTTCGCCTCGACCGCGGCCTGGAGCCCGTCCGGCCAGCGCCGGCGCTTCGGCACGCGACCGCGGAACTCGTCCACCAGCGCGACCTTGCCGTCGCGCACGATGTAGTCGACGTCGCGGGTCAGCAGCACGCGGGCGTGCAGAGCCTGGTTCACTGCGGTCAGCTGGTTCAGGCTCTCCTCGGCGTACAGGTCGATGTCACCGAAGGCCTTTTCGACCACCTTGGCACCGCGTGGGGTGAGCTGGACGTTCCGGCGGTCGTCCACGACCTGGAAGTCGCGGCCGGGGCGGAGCGAGGCGACCAGCGTCGCGGTCGAAACCGTGACCGTTTCGGCATCGGTCTCGGTGATGCTGCCGGCCAGCACGAGCGGTACGCGTGCCTCGTCGATCAGGATCGAGTCAGCCTCGTCCACGATGACGGTGTCCAGCGGCGGCATGACGGCGTCGCCGGCTTCCACGATCAGCTGGTCGCGCAGGAAGTCGAAGCCGGCTTCGGAGATCGCGACATAGGTGACGTCCGACGCGTACGCCGACGTGCGCTCATCGTGCGTGCTCGCCTCACCGACCGATGCGACCGTGAGCCCGAGCAGTAGGTAGACCGGTCCCATCCAGGTCGCGTCGCGCTTGGCGAGATAGTCGTTGACCGTCAAAACGTGTACGCGCGACCCGCGCACCGCGTGCCCGAACGCGGCGATCACGGCGGCGAGCGTCTTGCCCTCACCGGTCGCCATCTCGGCGATCCGGCCGTCGATCATCGCCATCGCGCCGAGTAGCTGCGTGTCGAACGCGGTCTCACCGAGCGCGCGGCGGCCGGCCTCGCGGCCGAGGGCGCAAATCTCGACGAGCTGATCTTTGGTGAGCGCGCCACCGGTGGCCGGAACTTCGGCATCGTCGTCAAGGTCGTCCGAGTCGGCATCGGAGCCCACGAGATCATCAATGTCCGGTCGCCCGAGCAGCTCTCGCGCAACGGCGGTCAGCTCCTCGTCGGAGAGCCCGGCCAGCTCGCCACCGCGCTCGGCGATGGCGTCCAGGAGCTGCTCATACTCCCCGAGCTTCACCGTTGCGCCCGGCTTCTGCAGCAGCTGCGAAAATGACTTCTTCAAGCGATCCGCGATACCCACGAGCACACTCTAGGTCGCTCGCCCCCGCGCCGGTGTGCCCGGTCTCACAAACTTCGGCCAACGGTCGGGATGAACCCGCACAACCGGCGTGAGCCTACGGACGCCGGCGCGGCCGGACGAGGCCCCAGATCAAACCACCGACCAGGATCACGGCCCCGGCGCCGAGCAGGAACACCGGATTCACGCCCGACAGATCGCCGAGCCCACCGGTGGGTGCGGCGGAGCCAGGAGCTCGCGGCGGCGGCAACGCGACCGCGGACTTGGACGGCGCTGGGAATGGCGGCGAGGCGTACCGCAGGATCTTGGTCTGGATCGGTTCCGTTTCCTGGTCGCTCACCGTGTAGAAGGACAATCCGTCCGGCCCGTACGCGATGCTCTCGCCCTGTGGCTCGTTCGGCAGTGGCGTGATCCGTGGCGCGGTCGTGGTGATCGCCTTGACCACGTCGCCGTCCGGGACCGGCCACTCGTACGCGTCGTTGTAGGAGCGAAGCGCGACTTTGCGGCGGTCCGGCGAGTTTGCCCCGCCGGTGACCACGAAGCCGCCGAGCGCGCCGACACCGCTGGGCGTATCGGTCGGCGTCAGCGTGAACGTGCCGGCCCGCTTCAACGTCGCGGAGCCGTCCGAGACGTAGATTCCGGCCCGAACCGGGTCTTTCGTGACGATGATCGGCGAATCGTCGGCGGCCAGCAGGAGGGCCTCCGCATCGTGGGCGCCGTCCGGGTACGCGTACCGCTGAATGGTTGGGATCTTGTGCCCCGGCGACAGCGACCAAATCGCGATCGTCTTTCGGGTCGAGTCATTGTCGCCGATGTCCGCGACATACAGCGTGCCGTCGTGCCCGATCGCGGCGTCCTCCGGATCGTAGGCCGAGGTCGGGTAACCAACCGACTTGATCACCTGGCAGCTCTTGTCGAGGTACCAAATCCGGATCTTGGACTTGTCGATGTTGCTGTCCGAGACCGAGAAAAAGGCGTTGGCCGTTGCGATGAGCCCGGACAAGCCGACGACACGATCGTCGGTGATGGTGCACACGCTCTGCGCTGTTACCGCAGCAGCGGACGCCGGCGACGGACACCCAAGCGCTGCGGCAACGATCAGCAGAAGGGCGAGGCTAGAGCGGAACGACACGAGTCCGATGGGGGGCCGGGAGGCTGAGTTCGTGTGCCTCGGCCCAGTCCTCGATCCGCGCCGGAGTTACCTCGTTCTCCAGAAACTGCAGCGCGGTGACGCCGCCCGCGACCTCCTCGTTCGCCTCCGCGACGAGTTTCGCCGGGACCAGGCGTACGCCGCTCTGGATCGCCGCGCTGAGGCGTCGATGGCCGTCGACCACGAAGAAGTTCGGATGTGCGTACCCGACGGAGATCGTCTCCAGCGCGGCCGGATCGGCCTTGACGGCATCGACCAGATCCGAACCCCATGCTCCGCTGAGGACCGTGATGTCGGTGGTGGGATAGATCCGCGTCGGATCCAGGAGGAGCACCGGCTCGCCGGTCCTGGGCTGACCGAAAACGCGCACGATCTGCTCGACGATCTGGTCCGGGGTGGCGCCGGTCGAGTCGCAGACGAGGTCGTAGTTGCGCAGGCGGGTCTTGTCGGCACCGTACCGGCTGACGAACCGGGCGCGCTCGCTCTCGCTGCGGCTGGCCAGGCGGTCGATCGCCTCTTCCACCGACGCGTAGCTCTCCACCTCGTCACCCGGCCGGGACAGCACACGGCGGGCGGCGACCACCGGCTCGGTGATCAGGTGAACCTTGAGCGCTTCTTTGAAGAAGAACCAGGCCAGGCGGCTGTCGACGATCAACTGCTCGCCGGATGCGGCGATGCCGCTCTGCAACTCGTCAACGTATGTGTCGATCTTGTCATCGAGCTCGGCGTGCAGGTTCAGCTGGAGCGCGGTCATGCCCCGCTGGGCCGCCATGTCGCGGTAGAGATCCCCGACGCTGATCCGCTTGATCGACAGTCGTTCGGCGAGCAGCTTGGACACCGTGCTCTTGCCACTGCCGAGGTCCCCATTGATGACGATTGACCGGCGCGTTGGCATGCGGTGTCCTAAGGTCGATTTGCGAATAATCCGCAGTATCGGGAGATTGGCCGAACCAACATGCTAGCAGCCGGATGATGCGGTTATTCGAAGCGGGATGGATCACCCGCGCCATAGCGCAGAATCTCCGGTTCGTCACCGGACAGGTCGACCACGGTGGTCGGCTCGACGCCGCAGTCGCCGGAATCGATCACCGCGTCGATCGAGGAATCCAGGCGGTCCTTGATTTCCCAACCCTGGGTCATCGGCTCCTCGTCGCCGGGCAAGAGCAGGGTCGTCGACAGGATCGGTTCGCCGAGTTCCTCCAGGAGCGCCTGCACCACGACATGCTGGGGTACACGTACGCCGACCGTCTTCTTCTTCGGGTGCAGCAGGCGGCGGGGTACCTCCTTCGTGGCCGGCAGGATGAACGTATAGCTGCCCGGCGTCGATGCCTTGACCAGCCGGAACACTGAGTTGCTCACGTGCACGAACTGTCCCAATTGGGCAAAGTCGCGGCATACCAGCGTGAAGTCGTGACGATCGTCGAGGTGCCGGATTTCCTTGATCCGATCAAGGCCGTCCTTGTTGCCGAGCTGACAGCCGAGCGCAAAGCAGGAATCCGTCGGGTACGCGATCAGGCCGCCCTCACGAACGATGTCGACGACCTGGCGGATCGAGCGTGCCTGAGGGTTGTCCGGATTGACGTCAAAGTAACGGGCCACGAGCCTCAGCGTAGTAATAAATGGGTCGCGATTCGGGGACGCGCCTGAACAAGATGTGGCATGGCCCTCACAAGGGAGCCGCTGTCATACCCGGAAGGCAGACTGGCCGCGTGATCCGCTCAGCATTCCCCGCTCGCTTCGAAGCTCGACGCCTCCTCCTTGGCACGTTGCTGACCGCCATCGGCTTCGGCATGACGCTGCCATTTCTGTTCGTCTATCTGACGAAGGTGCGTCACCTCGACGCGACCACGGTCGGCGTGCTCGTCGCCTGGATGGGCGTGCTCGGACTGCTGCTCGGCGGCCCGGCCGGCGCGATGATCGACCGCTTCGGGGCGCGACGCGTGATCCTGCCGCTGTTCGGCGTCAACGCGGTCGGCACGATCGGCTACGGATTCGTCCATACCACCTGGCAGGCGTTCATCTGCGCGACGTTGATCGCGATCGGCGGATCCGCGCTGTGGTCCGGCGAGAACACCATCCTCACGAGCGTCACCAGCGAGGCCGAGCGGCAGAAGACGTTCGGCCTGTCGTTCGCGATCCTCAACCTCGGTATCGGTACCGGCGGCCTGATCTCGAGCTTCATCGCGAACGTCAACGATCCTTCGTCGTTCCGGCTGCTCTACCTCGTCGACGGTTGCACGACGCTGCTGCCGATGTTGATCCTGTTGAGCCTGCGCGGCGTCGGCGGCCCAATCGCGACCGCACCGGCCGAGAAGCACGCGAAGGAGTCCGGCGGTTATCGCGAGGTGTTTGCGAACCGGGCATTCCGCCGCTTCGCCATCTTCACGGTCGTGTTGATGACATGCGCGTACGCGCAGATGGAGGTCGGCTACCCGGCGTACGCGACGACCGCGGCGGGCGTGCCGGTCCGCGTGATCGGCTGGGGGTTCGCGGCGAACACCGCGACGATCGTGCTGGCCCAATTGTTCGTACTCAAACGGATGGAAGGGCGTAGCCGGAGCCGAGCGCTCGCCCTGGTCGGCTTGATCATCGCCACGTCGTGGCTGATCCTGGGCGCCGGCACGCTCGGACGGTCGGTGAGCACGGTGATTCCGATGGTCTGCGTCGTGCTCGCGTCGGCGGTGTTCGCCTGCGGCGAGACGCTGATGTCGCCGATCCTGCCGGCCGTGACGAATGCGCTCGCCACCGATGAACTCCGCGGACGCTACAACGCGATCTCGGGCATGAGCTGGGGTGTCACCTCGATCATCGGGCCGCTGACGGCAGGGCCGCTGATCGGCCACGGCCACACCACGATCTGGCTGCTCTTCGTTGTGATCGGGGCCCTGCTCGCATCCGTCCTGGCCCTCTCCCTGCATCGGCTGCTGACGCCGAAGCAGGACGGTCGCGAACTCGACCCGTCAGACTCCGACGATCTGGCCGATCTCACCGGGCCTGCGGCTGGGCCCTCGGTCGGCGTTTCGGTTGGCGCCGACGTCAAGGCCGGCGTCGCGGTCTAGATCGTCGACGAGCAGCTGATCGAGTGAGATGACGGCATCCACGAGGTCGAGCCCGTGCGGACGGTGGGTCAGCAACAGAACGGTGCGGCCGTCGGTCCGCTCCAGCAACTCGTGCGTCACGGCGATCGCGCTCGCCTCGTCGAGATGCTCGGTCGGTTCATCGAAGATCACGATCGGCTGACCGGCCAGCAGCACGCGGGCCAGCGCGAGGCGTTGTCGTTGGCCGCCGGACAGGCGAGCGCCATGCTCACCGACCGATGTGCGTACACCGTCGGGCAGGCCGTCCAGCCACGCTCCGAGTCCGGCTCGATCGAGTGCGTCCCGAATCTCGGCGTCGGTCGCGTCGGCACGCGCGAGCCGTACGTTCTCGGCGATCGTGCTGTCGAACACGTACGCGTCCTGGGCACACAGTCCGACCATGCGCCGCACCGTGTCACCGTCGAGCACGGACGCATCAACGCCGCCGAGCCGGATCACGCCGGCGGACGGCGCGAGGAATCGCATCAGCGCGGCAGCGAGCGTGCTCTTTCCGACGCCACTACGGCCGACGATCGCAACCCGAGAGCCCGGCGTCAGCTCGAACGAGAGGTCGCGGAGCACGTCGCGGTCCGCGCTCCAGCCAACCGACAAATCCTCAACCCTCAACGTGTACGGCCAGCTCGGCGCCTCCGCCTCGGTAACCGGATCCGCTACCGGCTCGGGGCGTGATGCCACATCGGCGATCCGAGCGGCGGCGGCCCGGAACCGTGGTACCTGGGTCGCCGCCGGTGCGAGCGGCGCGAACACCTCGTGCAACGCCATCGGGGCCAGCACGATCACGGCCAGCAACGCGGGAGTGATCCGGCCGCTCAGCGTCGCCGGTACGCCGACGTGCAACGCCCACCACGACGCGGCGCCGGCGGCCGCGGCGGCCAGCGCGATCGCGATCCCCTGGCCGTTTGCGGCCGCTCTATTTGCCCGGTTTACCACCTGGTCAGCGCGGTCGAGTCTCGCCAACACCTCGTCAACGGCGCCGAACGCCACGATCTCCGCGGCTCCGTGCAGTGCCTGGATAACCTCGGCCGCGTACGCGCCCTTGGCCGCCGCGACCCGCCGCTCCCGCCGAGCCGAGACGCTCGTCGCCAGCAACGGCGCCACGACTGCGGCGACCAGCAGGGTGACCCCGAGACCGATCGCATCGGAGCCGTCGACCAGGGCCGCAAGCGCGGTCGCGACCATCCCGACGACGGCGGCGATCGCGTACGGCAGCCGTACCCGAAGCAGCCGATCGACGATCGAGTCGACGTCATGCACCAGCCGGCTGACCAGGTCACCGCTGCGGAGTTCGGGGAGACCGGCCGGTGCGAGTCGGACGATCGATCGGATCATCCCGGCGCGGACTCCGACCAACCGCCGCAGTACCGCGTCGTGACCCGCGATCCGTTCCACGTAACGCAGCACGCCACGACCGAGACCGAACGCGCGTACGCCGACGATCGCGACCATCAACGTCAACACCGGTGGATGCCCGGCCGCCGTCGTGATCAGCCAGGCCGCGGTCGCGGTCAGTCCGATGGCGGACCCGGCGGCAAGCAACCCGGCCACAAACGCTCCCCCGAGCGCCACCCGCGTCCGACCGGCCATCACCTCGTCCCACCCGCCATGATCGGGACGGGGTCGGGCGTACGGACGATCTGTACGGTTCGGTCGGCGATCGCGATCGTTGCCGGCCGATGCGTCACCGCCACGATCGTGCGGCCGGTGCCGCGTAGACGCTGTAAGACGGCGTGCTCGGTCGCGTCGTCGAGACCGGCGGTCGGCTCGTCCAGCAGAATGATCGGCGCACCCCGGTAGACGGCTCGGGCAATCGCCACTCGACGGCGCTGACCTGCTGATAGTCCGACTCCACCATCGACAATCGTGGTCGTCAGGTCGAAATCCAGTGCAGCCACGGCAGCGGCGTCGACGAGGTCGGCACTACGCGAGCCGAGCGTGATGTTCTCCGCGACGGTGCCGGCGAACAGGTACGGATCCTGCGGCACCCAGGCGAAGTACGACCGCCACGCGTCAGTGCCGACATCTGGTGCGACGGCATCTCCGGACAAGGCCAGCCGGACCAAGCCGGATGACGGGTCGGTGAATCCGAGAATCACCGAGAGGAGCGTCGACTTCCCGGCGCCGTTCGCCCCGACGACCGCCACGAATTCGCCGGCCGCGACCGTGCACGAGGCATCTGCCGGAGCGCATTCGTCCCGGCCGGGTTGGCGGACACTGACCCGATCGACGATGAGCGCGACCACGCCGTGGTCGGTTTCGTCGTGCGAGCCGGCCGGCCGGACCGGCACGGCGAGAATCTCCTCGACGCGGTCCATCGCGGCGGTACCGGCGGCCGATGCATGGAAATGAGTGCCGAGGGCACGAAGTGGGGCGTACGCCTCCGGGGTCAGGATCAACACGAACAGACCCATCCGCAGGCCCATCCGGCCATCCACGAGACGCAGGCCGACACCGACCGCGACGAGGGCCACGGCGATCGTGCCCAGGATGTCGAGGACCAGCGTGGACAGGTTGGCCAGGCGCAGCGTACGCATGGTGGCCCGACGGTAGTCATCGCCGACCGCACGTACGCGCTCCTCCTGGGCACTCGCACGCCCGAAGGCCTTGAGCGTCGTGATACCGGAGACGACGTCGAGAAAATGGTGCGCGAGTCGGCCGAGCGCATCCAGGCGCCGCCGCGAGACCGCCGACGTCGTCGCACCGACGAGCGCCATGAACAGCGGAATCAACGGGAGGGTCAGCGCGATCGTGACGGTCGCCACCAGATCGGTGCTGGCCATCGTCGCAAGCATCATGACCGGGACGATCATCGCGAGTGCGAGCTGCGGTAGATAGCGCGACACGTATGGTTCGACACCGTCGATACCGGTCGTGACCAGCGCCGTCGTTTCGCCGCTACGCTCATCCGCCGACCAGCGAGGCCCGAGCCGCAGCACATGCTCAACCACCGTCCGGCGGAGCCGGGACGTCACCGACAGCGCGGCCCGCTGCGCCATCACCTCACCGAGCCAGGCGAGACCGGCACGCGCGAGGATCACGATGGCCAGCGGGACCAGTACCGCCGTCGACCGCGCCGCGATGCCCCGCGCGAGCAACTCGGCCTGCACGATCACGAGGCCGGCCGAGAGCGTACCGGCGACCACGGCCCGGATCAGGAACGGCCGGGCCGGACCGGCGTACCGCAACAAGCGTGGATCAACCGCCCTCATCCGGCGGACCTGGCCGGTGCGGTCTCGGGCATCGGGATGTCGGCCACGCCGATCCGGCGCCGGAACACCCAGTAGGTCCAGCCCTGATAGATCAGCACGATCGGCGTGAACACGAGCGCGACCCAGCTCATGATGTGCAGCGTGTAGTGCGACGACGAGGCGTTGTCGACGGTCAGGCTGTTCGCCGCGATCGGTCGCGACGGCATGACGTCCGGGTGCAACGCGACGAACAGCGATGCCACGGCAAGCCCGATCGCAAATGCGGTACCGAGAAACGCCCAGCCCTCGCGTACCCGCAGATTTGCGTAGAGCCCGGCGACCAGCGCGACGGCGGCGAGCGCCGCGACCGTGATCGAGGCCGCGCTGGACCGGAAGCCGATCGTCCATCCGAGGAACGCGACCGCCAGCGCGGCAGCGACCAGGCCTGCACGGGACGCGAGCCGGTTTGCGCGTACTCGGATGTCGCCGTTCGTCTTGAGCGCGAGGAACACCGCGCCGTGCGTGACGAACAGAGCGAGCGTGGTCAGCCCGCCGAGGATCGCGTAGGGGTTGAGCAGGGTCCAGAAGTTGCCGATGAACTCGTGCCGGGCATCCAGCGGCACGCCGCGCTCGATGTTCGCGAACGCGACGCCCCAGAGGATCGCCGGCAGGATCGATCCGACGAAGATCGCGGCGTCCCATCGGGCTCGCCACGCCGGATCGTCGCGCTTCCCCCGGAACTCGAACGCGACCCCGCGCAGGATCAGCGCCACCAGGATCAGGAGTAATGGCAGGTAGAAGCCGCTGAACAGGGTCGCGTACCACTCCGGGAACGCGGCGAACGTCGCGCCACCGGCGACGATCAACCAGACCTCGTTGCCGTCCCAGACCGGTCCGATCGTATTGATCAGTACGCGACGTTCGGCCTCGCCGTGCCCGAGGACCGGCAGGAGGATGCCGACGCCGAAGTCGAAACCCTCCAGCACGAAATAGCCGACCCACAGCACCGCGATGATGATGAACCAGAGGTCCGAGAGTGTCACGCCGTCACCGCCCTTCCATCCCGGATCAGTACGCGAACGCGAGTTGGCGCTGGCCGTCGGCGGGCTCGTCCGGCGGACTGACGTCCGGGAGACCGGCCTTCGCATACTTCGTGATCAGCCCGAACTCGACGATCGCCAGGACGCCGTAGAGCAGCGCGTACACGATGAGGGACGTGATCACCTCGCCGTGCGAGACGTTCGGCGAGATGCCGTTGACGGTCTTCATCTGGCTGAACACGATCCACGGCTGACGGCCCATCTCGGTGAAGATCCAACCCGCGGAGTTCGCGGCGAGCGGCAGGAACGGGAGGACGAGCGCGGCCCGCAGCACCCACTTCGACGACGGGGTACGCCCTCTCCGCAGCGTCCACAGTGCCAGCAGCGCGACGAGCGCGGCGAGGATGCCGAAGCCGATCATGCCGCGAAATCCCCAGTACGTGATCGGGATGTTCGGCGAGTAGTCGCCCGGCCCGAATCGCGCGACGTACTCGGCCTGCAGGTCGTCGATGCCCTGCACCCGTCCGTTGAAGTTGCCGTCGGCCAGGAACGAAAGCAGCCGCGGCAGCTCGATCGACCAGACCGGATGACTTCCGTTGAGTGACCCGATCGTCAGAATCGAGAACGGCGCGGGCTTCGCGGTGTGGTAGAGCGCCTCTGCCGCGGCCATCTTCATCGGCTGCGTCGACGTCATGATCTTGCCTTGAATGTCGCCGGTGATGAATACCGCGGCGGCAGCCACGAGTGACGTCCAGGCGCCGATCTTCGCAGCGCTGCGGAACGCGTCGGCATCCCGCTTCGGCCGCCGGATCAGGTGCCACATCGCGACGGCCAGGATCAACGCGGCGCCGGTGAAGATCGACGCGGTGATCGTGTGGAAGAACGTGATCACCGCGACCTTGTTTGTCAGGACCGCGCCAAAGTCGGTCAGCCGGGCGCGATGCGTGATCGGGTCGATCCGGAATCCGAGCGGCCACTGCATGAACGAGTTCGCGACCAGGATGAAGTACGCCGAGAGAACCGTGCCGATCGCGGCGATCCAGATACAGGCGAGGTGGATCCGGCGTGGCAGCCGATCCCAACCGAAGATCCACAGGCCGAGGAACGTGGACTCCAGGAAGAACGCGAGCAGGCCCTCGATCGCGAGCGGCGCGCCGAAGATGTCACCAACGAACCGCGAGTAGTTTGACCAGTTCATGCCGAACTGGAACTCCTGGACGAGGCCGGTGACGACGCCCATCGCGAAATTGATCAAGAAGAGTTTGCCGTAAAATTTCGTGAGCTTGAGCCACTGCTCGTTGCCGGTCCGGACCCAGCACGTTTGCAAGACCGCGACCAGCAGTGAGAGGCCGATCGTCAGCGGAACGAACAGGAAGTGGTAGACCGTCGTGACGCCGAATTGCCACCGGCCAAGATCAACCGCGCCCATCCGACGTACCCCCGTTCGCCCGTTATGCGCATAAGCCTCCTGAGGCTAGCAAAGTTCACATAACGGGCGAACGGGATTCGCCATGTTTCCGGCGCCGAAACTACGAAGTTGCCACCGAGTACAGGTAGTTGTTGTCGCTACCGAAGTAGAGGTATCCGTTCGAATAGAGCGGTGACGAGTCGACCCAGTCGCCGGTCGCGATCGTCCAGACCGGAGCGCCGGTCGAGATATTCAGCGCGTACGCCGAACCGTCCCGGACGCCGATGTAGACCGTCGACCCGGCCAGCGCCGGCGTCGTACGGATGTCACCGGACGTCGCGTGCTTCCAGTTCACCTTGCCGTTGCCGGCATTGAACGAATACATGTTGTCGTCGTCGCTGCCGATGTAAAGGGCACCGCCGTACAGCAGGCCGGTCGTGTGCACCGGGCCGCCGGTCCGGTACTTCCACACCTGCGTACCGCCGGTTTGCCGGATCGCCCGGACGTAATCGTCGTTGCTGCCGAAGTAGACAATGCCGCCGGATATCAATGGGGTCGAGTCGACCGCGGCACCGGTGGCCGTCGCCCACACCTGCCGATGGGTGGTGAGGTTGACCGCGTACATCTTGCCGTCGTCGCTCCCGAAGTAGACCGTCCCGCTGGCCACCACCGGCGCGGTACGGATCGCGCCGTGCGTCGCGAACTTCCACCTGATCTTGTGGGTGCTCAGCGTGATCGCGTAGAGGTAGTGGTCGAGGCTGCCGGCGTAGAGCACGCCACCGGAGATCGTGACCGCCGCATCGACCTCGCTGCTGGTCGCAAACGTCCAGCGCACGACGCCGGTCGTCGCCGTGACGGCGTAGATCTTGTGATCCGCACTTCCGAAGTAGACGATGCCACCGTAGACGAATGGCCTGCTCTGGACACGCCCGCCGGTGCGCGTACGCCACAGCGTGTGGCCGGTCGTCGCCTCGATCGCGTACAGATAGTTGTCGTCGCTGCCAACGAAGATGACTCCGTTGTAGATGGCCGGTGCGGACTCGACGCTGTCGCCGAACGGCACCGCCCAGTACGCGCTGCGCGTCGGAATGCTCGCGGCGGCCGGCGGCGGGGGGACCTTCGTCGCGGACGGCGACGGTGCGGCTGTGGTAGGAGCCACACTCGGAGTCACGACGGCCTGGGCCGTAGCGCTCGCTTCCGGCTTCGCCTCGGCGGATGGGGAGGCGAAGATTTGGTGAATGCCCAGCCACAGACCGCCCGCTGCGACCACGAGAGCGGAAGCGGAGGCGACCACTTTGCGGGCCGAATCGAAGACGCCTGCCACCTTGCGCAGACCACGAGACTCTTTAGTGTCCAGGTCAGCCGCGTCAACGGCATCCTCGACCTTCTCGGTCACCTTTTGGGTGGCCTTCTCGGTCAGCTTGCCAGCAATCTTACCGAGTGGATTGTCCTCTTCGGACACAGTGCTGCTCCTCATTAACCCGAACGCCCGTGAGATCCGCCGCACGGTAGCAGAAATCGGGCGGTCCGCACAGGTACCTGTATGGACCCAGACAGTTGTCCCGAACGGTTACCCAGGGCTAGTTGGGAGCAGGCTCGGACTCGGTCGCGACCGCGTAGATGATGCCGCTGTACCGGTCCGCGAATTCGATCCGGGTGATGTCGTCGTAGCTCCACTCGGACGGCTCCGCGCGCCACGTCGCGTCGTACCGGATCTCGCGCAGGCCCAAGCTGGTCGCCTTGACGTTCATTGGTACGCCGACGAAGCAGACGTCGTCGTCGATGCGCTCGGTGAACAGCGTGACGACCGGGGCGACCGCCGCGATCGACTTCATCATGGCAACGGTGTCGTCCAGATCGAGTGGCACCGGCGGGCGGGGAGGCGGCCAGGATCGCTGGAGCGCCAGCGCGCGGCGGACGAATCGCATTTCGTCGGAGCGGTCCTCGACGTCGCGTACGTCGCCAACCGGGAACACCGCGAAACCGTCGATATAGATCGAATCGGACAACGTCGCAACCAGGACCCAGCGGAGACCTACCGCCAGGACGAAGCCGTCCACGTCGTCGTCGGACGATGTCCGGCTGATCCGTTTCAGCATTTCGCTGCCGCTGCGCAACAGCGCGGTCCGGTGTTCGCTCATGTCATGCGACGGCACGGGACTCGAACCTCGGGCGGTACGTGTGCAACGACATGCTCCGCATACTACGGAGCTTGATTGTGGTTGTGACTACGACGCGACCGCCGGATTATCGGTCGCTCTCGGTGCGCGCCGGACCCCAGAAAAGGATGTGCGCCGGTTCGTTGTCGTGATACAGCACCAGGTGCCGACCGTCGCCGGTGTCCGGAAGCAGCGACCGGACCTCGGGTGCGTTGACGCCACCCCACCGCTCGAGATCGTGCAGCGTCGGCGCCGTCGTCCCGAACGTGACCCGCGCTTCCTTCTCCGTGACGGCGTGCGTACGCGCGAAGAACGGCAGTTCCGCCATCGCCGCTTCGGCATCCGCTCGATACGGAAGCAGGTAATCCCACGTTGCTGTACTCACGGTGATGGAGCCTCTCGACTGAGTCACGGAAAGCACACCGTACTACTCCCCCGAGGGTCTGGATACCCGGTCGGACATCGAAATCAACCGAAAGTATGATCTTGGCGGCTGGCCAACGGAACTACTTTCGCGACGGATCATCAACCAACTCTGTGAACGGGGAATAATAGTGGCGAACGACATCGACCAGCCCTGCATGGTGTGCGGCGCGCGTCCGGCGATCAAGGTCAAATTCACCAAGATCGAGGGCCTGCTCGTCATGTACCGGATCAGCTATTCGAAGGGCTACTTCTGCCAGGAGTGCGGGCTGCGCAAGCACGCCGAGTACCGGGACGCCTTGATGTCCAAGGGCTGGTGGAGCATCTCCGGCCTGATCGGCACACCGATGTACCTGTTCACCAACAACGCGAAGGCAAAGAAGCTGCGCGAATTGCAGCCGCCGATCCGCGGCCAGCAGTACGCGCCGCAGCAGTAGCACGCAACACGCCCGAGAGGCCTGGCACTTGATGTGTCGGGCCTTTCGCGTATCCAGACCTCGTGGGAACCTGCATGCCATGCAGACACGGGAGATCACCATCGATGGACTCGGGCGACCGGGATTGCTGTACATGCCGGACGGTCCCGTACGCGGGGGTGTGATCCCCCTGCACGGCGCCGGTCTACCGCAGCGCGAGCAGCAAATCTTCACGCACCTCGCGGACACGGTCACACCGCTGGGTTTCGCGGTCCTGAGCTTCGATCGCAGGCCCAGCGAGGACGGCGGCGACGTCCCGTTCGAACTCCAGGCCGACGATGCACTCACCGCCCGTACCGCGCTCGCCGCCATCATCGATCGGCCGGTCGGCGTGTATGGATTCAGCCAGGGTTCGTGGGCCGCAGCGGCCGCCGCCTCCCGTACGACCGACGTAGCGTTCCTCGTGCTGCTCGGCAACTCGGGCGTCAGCCCGGCAATCCAGATGCGCTTCTATACCGACGAGCTGCTGCGTCTCAACGGTTTCCACCAGACGGCGCGAGACGAACTACTGGAACTGCGACTCGCGATCGAGGATCTGATTCGTACCGGCGGGGATCCCGCCGTCGGTGCGGCACTGCTGGCCCAGGCAGCCAAACGGCCGTGGTTCGAGCACGCGTTTCTGCCACCGGAACTCCCCGATCCGATCCCATCCTGGGACGACATGGACTTCGATCCCGAGCCGATCTACGCGAAGGTGACCTGCCCGACGCTGCTGATCTGGGGCGAGCACGAAGAGAACAGCCCAGCCGATCTGAGCAAAGTGGTATGGCGTCGGGCCGCGGCAGCCTCCGGCAACACCGACGTCACGATCGCGGACGTGCCGGGGTGCGGACACTGGCCCGCGCTCGGCGGCGACTACCTCGGCGACGAGGAGCTCGCTCCGGCGTACACCCAGATCTTGCGTTCCTGGTTCGAAAGCTTGTCCATATAAGAACGTTGCGGCATCGATTTGTTGCGTGCAGTTCATCAATGTATTGCGTTCTTGTGTCACCGGCTGACAGGATGGGGAGCGCTTCACCGCGGCCGCCCGGCCGCCGTCGTCCCGCTCACGACACCCCCCATGACCTGTGAGTAAGGAGAGGACGCATGGCTGTATCACGCCGGAAATTCATCGGCACGGCACTGGCCGGCTCGGCGCTGGCCGCGGTCTCGAGCACGGAACTCGTCACCGCGTTCAGCGGCGCTGCGTACGCGAACAGCCCGGCCGGTGACGTCGTCGGCAAGATTAGCGTCGGCTATCAGGGCTGGTTCGCCGCGATCGGCGACGGTTCGCCGATCAACGCTTGGTGGCACTGGGCCCAGAACTGGGGCGCCGCGCCGTCGCCGAGCAACAACGGCACGTTACGCGCGTGGCCGGACATGACCGACTACCCCGCGAAGTACACGACCGCGTACGCGAACCTCGGCAACGGCCAGCCCGCCACGCTGTTCTCCGACTACGACCAGTCGACGGTCAACGCGCAGTTCGCGTCGATGCAGGCCAACAACATCGACACGGCCGCGCTGCAGCGCTTCAACCCCACCGGCGGCGAAGGCCCGATCCGCGACGCCGTGACCGCACGGGTGAAGGTCGCCGCGGAGACGTACGGCCGGAAGTTCTACATCATGTATGACGTCACCGGCTGGACCACGATGCAGGCCGACATCAAGGCGGACTGGACGAACAAGATGTCCGCGTACACCGCCTCGACCGCGTACGCGAAGCAGAACGGCAAGCCGGTCGTCTGCATCTGGGGCTTCGGCTTCAACGACACCAACCACCCGTGGGACGCGGCGACCTGCCTCGACGTCATCAACTGGTTCAAGGGCCAGGGCTGCTACGTGATCGGTGGCGTGCCGCGCGAATGGCGTACCGGCGTCGGCGGCTCGCGGGCCGGATACCTCGGCACGTATCACGCGTTCAACATGATCTCGCCCTGGATGGTGGGTGCGATCGGCAACATCACCGACTCGGACAACGTCTACAACCAGTTCACCGTCAGTGACCAGGCCGACTGTGTCGCGAACGGAATCGACTACCAGCCCTGTGTGCTCCCGGGCGACCTGTCCGGCCGGCAGCGCGTACACGGCGATTTCATGTGGCACCAGTTCTACAACATGTGCCGCGCCGGCGTTTCCGGCATCTACATCTCGATGTTCGACGAGTTCAACGAGGGCAACCAGATCGTCAAGACGGCCGCTACCCAGGCTTCCGTCCCGACCAACTCCGGCCTGCTATCGCTGGACGAAGACGGCACCGCCTGCAGCAGCGACTACTACCTGCGGCTCACCGGCGACGGCGGCAAGATGCTCAAGGGCCAGATCGCGCTGACGTCGGTCCGCCCGACCCAACCCGTGGTCGGCGGCGGTGGCGACACGCAGGCGCCAACCGCACCGTCCAACCTGACTTCGTCCGCGGTCATGTCGTCCTCGGTCGCGCTCGCCTGGACCGGTTCGACCGACAACGTCGGCGTCACCGGCTACCAGATCCGCTCGGGTGGTTCGGTGCTCACCACCACGGCCGGCACGTCCGCCACGGTCAGTGGCCTGAACCCGTCGACCGCGTACACGTTCACGATCACCGCGGTCGATGCGGCCGGCAACGTCTCCGGCGCCTCGAACTCGGTCACGATCACCACGGCGGCATCCGGAACGACGAATATCGCGCTGAACAAGTCGACGACCGAATCCAGCCACACGCAGACGTACGCGTCCGGCAACGCGGTCGACGGTGACACGAACTCCTACTGGGAGTCGAACAACAACGCGTTCCCGCAGTGGATCCAGGTCGACCTCGGCGCCGCGTCGGCGATCACCCAGGTGGTCGCGTTCCTGCCGTCGTCGTGGGGTCTGCGGCACCAGACCATCGCGGTCGGCACCAGCAACGACGGCGCGAACATCACCACCGTGGTCGGCGCGACGAGTTACACGTTCGACCCGGCCAGCGGCAACAAGGTCACGATCAACTTCACGAGCACGACCCAGCGGTACGTCCGGCTGACGTTCACCGCGAACGACGGCTGGCCGGCTGGTCAGCTTTCGGAATTCCAGGTGTACGGGACCGCCGGCAACCCGCCGCCGGACACCACTCCGCCCACCGCGCCGGGCAACCTCACCTCGCCGTCGCACACGTCGTCGTCGGTGGCACTGTCGTGGAACGCGTCGACCGACAACGTCGGCGTCGTGAGCTACCAGGTGCTGCAGGGCGGCGCACTGGTCGCGACGGTCACCGGCACCACGGCGACGGTCAGCGGCCTGGCCGCATCGACCGCGTACACGTTCACGGTCACCGCGCAAGGACGCGGTCGGCAACACATCGGCGGCATCGAACGCGGTCAGCGTCACCACGAGCGCCGCAACGGCCACGAACCTCGCGGCCGGCAAGCCGACGTCGGAGAGCGGGCACACCCAGACGTACTCGTCCGGGAACGCGGTCGACGGCGACGTCAACTCCTACTGGGAAAGCGTCGACAACGCGTTCCCGCAGTGGATCCAGGTTGACCTCGGTGCGGCGACGGCGATCAGCCGCCTCGTACTGAAGCTGCCGCCGTCGACGTCGTGGGGTGCCCGTACGCAGACGCTGTCGGTTCAGGGCAGCACCGACGGGTCGACGTTTACGACGTTGAAGAACTCCGCCGGGTACACGTTCGACCCGAACAGCGGTGGCAACTCGGTCACGGTCACGTTCACCAGCAGCAGCCAGCGCTACGTACGGCTGAACTTCACGGCGAACACCGCGTGGCCGGCCGGCCAGCTCTCCGACTTCCAGGTCTGGGCCGTCTAACCACCTCGACCGACCAGTTGATCCTGGAGTTAGTTGGCGCCTCACCGGCGTGTCGCGCCAATAACTCCAGGATCAACCGCGTTTCGGTACCTGCCAGACGCGCAACCGGTTGTTCGTCGTCGCGCAGACGAGATATCCGGCGGAGTGGATGCATCCGGTCGCGCCGATCTGGGGCAGCGGCGCTATCAACGCATCGGGCGCCCGCTCCAGCCATACGTCGCCCGTGCCGTCCGGGCCAACGGATATGTCCTGACCGGTTGCGGCGTCCGGAACTGCGACCGGCTTCGAATCGCTCGCGCCGCGCAGTTCAAGCGCTCCCTTCGGTACCGGGGCCGAAGCCACCCCCTGTACCGGACCCATCAACGCACCGGTCGCCACGTCGAACCGGACTCCGCTGCCGCCGTCCGCCGCCGAGTAGAAGCAGATCGCGTCGCCGCATGCCGCAATGAACTGAGACTGCTGTTCGGGCACACCGGTCCACCGCGTCGCCAGGTTGTCCAGCGCGTACGCGTCGACGGTCGGCGTCGGCACATTCGCGTGCGCGACGAGGACAAGTCCGCTGATCACGATCAGCTGAGGCTGGTCCATCACCTGCGCGGGATCGAGCTGAGCAGGGTTGACGTTTTGACCGAGCTCCACGTTTCGTTTCGCCACCGTACGGCCATCGGCCAAATCGATCGTCCGGAGCGTGGAATCGCCGGTACACGCTTCCACAAGCATGGTCGGAAGTTCCTGCTCGTGCGCAGTAGTACACGCGAACGGTACATCGATCGACCAGAGCACCGCACCGGTCCGCGCGTCGAGGAGCCGGAATCCGGAGGGGTTGTCATAGCCGGTGCCCGTTGTGAGCGTGGATGGCGGTGCCGCAACGAGCACACCGCGCGCGGTAAGCACGGCATCGCTGAACGGATTTGTCCACAACCGCCGACCGGTCGCGCCGTCCAGCACTTCGGTGCCCGTACTGTGGGCCGACCCGTTCGTGTCGCTCACCACGATCGCACCGCCTGCCGTACGCATGATGCCGAGCCCGGCCGGCAGGTCGGTCTCCATCGACCAGAGTTTGCGTCCGTCACTCAACCGGTACGCCACGATCGTGCCGCTCGTACCGGTTGAGCCGGATGGTCCGGGCGGATCGGTCGAGTCGACGTACATGACGTCGTCGGCGATCAGCACGTTCGCGTACGAGCCGACCGGGACGTTCGCGACCTCGACCAGCCGCGGGCGCACGGCCGGCCCGGATGCCGCGAGGAGCAGCGCCGCCACGACGAATGGGATCGCCCATTGCACCGCCGGCAACCGCCAGAAGCGGGGGCTCGCCTCGATCCGTTCCGGAGCGTCGGACACGTTGCCGAGGTCGACGATGACCGTCATGGCCGGAAGCCTAAGCCACGATTGCCGGCCGGTCGGGACCACGACGGATAGTCAGGGGAGCCGCCAAAGCGAGAGCCGCCCGAGCGATGTCACGCATGCCAGATATGCGTCCATCCGTAGGCACGATGCGACGCCGACACCCGGCAGCTTCTGCAACAGCTTCGGGATCAACGCACCGGCCGCCACACGTTCGACCCAGGCATCGCCCGATACCGGTGCCGGAATTGTGACCGCCTGCCCGTCGGGGACGGTCTGCGGCCGGTTGTACGTCGCGCCGGCCGGAGCACGATCCGGCAGCATCACGATCGTCGGCAGTAGCCCCGTGTCGCCCGACGGCGGCCCCTGCGTCGCCTCGCCCGTACGCGGATTGATGCCCACCGTGCCGAAGTCGCTGTTCAGACAGAGAATCGAGCCGCAGCCGATCGCGTGCTGCCACGGCTGAACGGCATCCGGCGTCGACCAGAGCGGCGCCAGCGCCGCGCCTTGGAACCCATCCAGCCGGGAATCCCCGGTCTCTGGGCTCATCACCACGACCGCGTCACCGAATACGAACGCCTGAGGTGCGCCGGTCATCGCGGTCGACAGTTGGGCCGCAAGCTTTCCGTCCGCGATGTCGATCAGCCGGAGATGCGGCGCGGAGCCGCACGTCTCCACGATGCCGTCGGCCATGCCGTGCGCCGGGTCGCGGACGAGCTGCGGCGTGCAGTCGACCGCAACGTCGCGGCTCCACCCCGTTTGACCGGTACGCAGGCCGCGCCGCTGGAACGTCCAACCGAACGGCGCCGGCGGCCGGTCCCCTATGTCGGCCCCGTTGGTCTGGACGCTGGACCGCGTCACGATGTCGCCATTCGTCGCGATCGAGAACACGCCGTCGTTGCTGCTCCACAGTTCGTGGCCGGTCGAAGCGTCGAAGACCTGCGTGTGGATGCCGTTCGACTGGTCCGGATCGAGGCTGACCAGGACCGCGTCGCCGGCCGTACCGCTGACGTACGACAGCACCGAATCGGACGCGGCCTCGGCGACCGACGTCGACCACAGCTGCCGGCCGCCGTTGATCGCGAAGGCCCGCAACCGGTTCCGATCGTCGGAGTTGTCGAGGACGAACAGCTCATTGCCGTGTACCGCGACGCTTGCCTGGTCGCCGAACGGCACCGTCGCGACCTGGGACAGCGGTGCGGCCGGAGCCGGAACCGAAGCGGCAAGCGACAGCAGCACGGCCGCCAGGGGTACGCCCAGCCGCCACTCCCACGAGCGCACCCACGCCGGCGGCCGGCCGGATCGCTCGCGCGGTTGGATCTGTGGCGCATACTCCTCGCCCAGGTCGATCGTCGGCGACATGTTACGAAGCGTAGATCGGCCGGGATTCGGACGCTAACGCTCGTACCCGCAAAGGTTTCGCGCGCATCAGACCGCGACTGCCTCCGCGGCCGTGCCGGAAGCGGTGGTCGGCGCCCAACCCGGGCCGCGAAACAGGTAGCCGAACCGCTCGCTCCAGGTACGCGCGAACCGCAGGTCCCGGCCGATCGAAATGTATTCGTGGAACGCGACCCACAACGGGTTGTACGTCTCGATGTTCTTCGTCAGGCCGTACCGCGGCTGCTCGACCTCGGGCTCGAACGTCCCGAACAGCCGATCCCAGACGATGAAGACGCCGGCGTAGTTGCGATCGAGGTATTGCGGGTTCGTCGCATGGTGCACGCGGTGGTGCGACGGCGTGTTGAAGACGAACTCGACGACGCGCGGGAACTTGCCGATCCGCTCGGTGTGGATCCAGAACTGGTAGATCAGGTTGAATCCACCGACCGATGCGATCAGACCGAGCGGCGCGCCGAGCAGCGCGAGCGGGATGTAGAACAGGAACGTCGCCTGCCCGGTCCAGGACTGCCGCAGTGCGGTGGACAGGTTGTAGTACCGGCTGGAGTGATGCACGATGTGGCCGGCCCACAGGATGCGGATTTCGTGCGAGGCGCGGTGCGCCCAGTAGTAACAGATGTCGTACGCGACGAACGCGGCCACCCAAACCCACCACACGCTCGCGTTCATCCGCAGCGGCGTCTCGTGGATGCACCAGATCGTCACGGCACCGGTCAGGATGCCTAGCAGCGCATCGAAGAAAAGGCTGCCGAGGCCCATGAAGATGCTGGTCGACGCGTCTTTGAGGGTGTAACCCTGCTCGCCCGGGTCGGGCAGGAAACGATATGAGACGCGCTCGATGATCATCAGGAGGATGTAGCCGGGGATCGCCCACTCCTGCGGACTCAGGTTCTTGAAGAAATCCACGTCGCGGAGGTTACCCGCCGGTTACATCTTGCGAAAGACCCTTCAGAACCTGGTGGCGCCGGTGATGCGGCAGGTGAAGGCCGCGGGCGCCGTCGAGGCCGCGGTCACCTTTACGGTGGTGGTACGCCCGACCGCCAGCCCGTCCACCGTTGCCACGCCGGTGTCGAAGTCGGTCGTACCGGCGGCGCTCGAAAACGCGACATCGACGACGTAACTCGCGGTGTCCTTGCCCCGATTCGTGATCGTGATGCCGGCGGTCATCAGCCCGCTCGTACGGTCGGCAGCGCACGCGGTGATCGCGACGTCCGTACCGTCTGACATCGGCGATCCAAGCTGTCGGTGCCACCCGGTCGGCGGCATACTCCCAGCATCGTCACATCGGACATAACGGGCCGAAGAGCTGTTCACCCATTAGACGTAAAACGCAGCGTTTCTCCTACGGTCCGGTGGTGGATGGCATGGATCATGCGGACCGGACGTGCCTCGGCTTCATCAGATCGACGAACGCCTCCCGTGGCTCGGGTTTTTGGCCCGGGGGTCGGCGGTGCTGACCGGCCAACGATGCGGCTCGCTTGCCCGGCGCTCCCCTTCCGGGAACTCCGTTAGACGCCGATGCCCGCGCGAGGAGTGCCTGGGATGCGGCGCGAGCGAGATCGAGCGGCGAAGCCGACCCGTCCGTACGCGCGGCCGCGATCAGCGACGCCACCTCCGGAACCAACAGGTCGGGCAGGCTGGCGGCCGGCATGACCGCATCACCGAGGAAGCCGACGCGCAGTAGACCGTCGGCATCGACGCGAACGTGATACCGGCTCGCTTCGAACCCCTCCGGCGTGCCACCGACGACGACGGCCATGCCGATGCCGGGTGCTCGCATCAGGTCTCGTTCCAGGGCCGCCAGGTCGTCGCACTCCTCAATCGACGGCCGGGAGATGAGAAGCACTTCAGGCGGGCCGGGAGGCGCATCCCAGTTTGCGACGGATCGGGCAACTCGCCGACGGAACCGTACGATCGCCTCGGGAATCGACGCCTGTACGCGGACGCGGTCAGTGTCGATCGCGGCGAGCGCCGAGGAATCGTCGCCGAACCCGGCCACGACTACCCGCACGTCGTCCGACCAGACGTTGTGCGTCAACTCGGCGGCGATGAAACGCAGCAGATTGACCGACTCGGCCGGATCGCCGCCGATGCCGAGCACTCGCAGATACTCGATGTCGAGCAGGAGATGTTGACCGGTCCGGCCGCCGACCGTGACCAGGGTCGGCAACGGTGCGAGTTGATCCGCATGCGGTACCAGTACGGCGCCGGCCGGAAGTGTCCAGCCGTTCGGGTCGTCGATGAACGGAAGCGGCGCCTCGCCACAATCGTCGGCGAGCATCAACGTCACCGTGCCTCGATCGACCCAGACACCCGCGATCTGCGGAATTCGCTCGATCGGCCAGCCGTCCACGAGCGCTGCGAGTGAGCGCAGCGAGCTGTCCACCCGGATCATGTCGGCCTGTTGCGTCGGCGCCATGAGACGCGGCAGCCTGCCACCCGTGGCCGGCGCCGGTACGTGTTTCACCAGGCGCCGCTGAAGCTGCTCGCGGCGGGAGACGGCGAGCATGCCGAGCATGACGACGCCAGCCAGCGTGCCGGACGCTTCCAATATTTCCACCACGACACCGCTTGAGTGCGCTGAATCAACCTGACTGCTGGTTTGGGTGTTGGACACGTGCGGAGCGGCCGCGTGGGCATTGCTTCCTACGGCCGCCTTTGCCACGGTGGACGGCGATGCCGCGACGGTCGTGGCCGGCTTTGTCGGTGAAGTCGTCGGGGTCGTCGTGCTCGAACGTGTGGGTGGCGGCGTCACCGGGCCGCTCGTCGGGGTCTGTGCTCCCACCGGCGGCGTGGTCGAGGTCGGGGGCGACGTCTGCGCGCCACCGACCACGATGCCGGCGGCGTGCGGCTGCGTGCCCCGGTCGACGGCGCTGCCGGGTATCTGCAGCTTCCACCCGGCTTCGATGTGGCTCGGATCGGTGATGTGGTTCGCGGTCGCGATCTGATGGTACGCATCGAAGTTGCCGTCGAATCGCTCAGCGATGTTGCCGAGATAGTCGCCGCGGTGTACCTGGTACGTCAGCGTTTGCGAGCCGTCCACCGGTCGCGTGGTGTTGTCCGCCAGTGCCGCGGTCGGCGTATTGCGAACCGGCTGACCGTGTTGTGCCGGAGCCGCCGAAGGCGTGGCCATCGCGACGGCTGCGGCCGGCCGGTGCCCGACCACGGATGCCGCGTTCGCGATCGCGGGCGAGACGAACATCAACGCGATCGCGGCGATCAGCGCGGCGGCCCACCGCTGTTGCGTACGCATGCCGGGAATCCGGACTGTGCTGCGTCCGCGGAAACGCGCGACCAGCTCGACCATGACCGAGAGCGCGAAGCTCGCCCACGCGGCCCAGCCGATGATGACCACGACCTGCATGAACAGCGTGCCACTGACATCCTTGTGGAGTAGCCCGTCCCGGATCGACCCGAGGCTCGGCACGTGATGCGGCAACAGACCGCTGCCGAGGCGGAGCAGGACAAGCGGGATGCCTGCCACGATCGCGAGCAGGATGACGGCCGAAACCGTACCGGCCAGAAACTGGGCGACGCGGGACCGCGCTCGCATCGGCGATCTCGTCACCGGGCACCTCCGTCAGAGAACATTCGAGTCACTGCGTTACCAGCTCGGCCGTCGCCGTACCCGTCTCGGTCCACGGCCCGAGATTGATCAGGTCGAGCAGTACCGGCTGGTACGTGATGCTGACGACCACGGTGATCTCGCGCTGGTTCGGCGAAATCGTCACCGCACCGGTCGCGTGGGCGCTGGCGAGGTACGTGCGAGCGGCGGCCACCGCCGCGGTCGGATCGAGCACGTCGGCCGTACCGGCGACGGCCTTGGACACGTCGATCGCCTGGCCGGCCGCACGGGCTGCCTCGGCCGCGATGTTGTCGGCACGTTCGAGCGCGCGCATCTTGCCACCGCCGTCGACCGCGAGCGCGACCGATGCGAAAAGCGCGAACGCCATCACGACGACCATTGGGGTGAACGCGCCACGGTCGCGCGGGCTCCGCCATACCCGTGTCCAAATGCGACGGAGAAGTCGATTCATGAATGTCCCCCGTACCGGTCGATCTCACTCGTGAACGTGCTGGTGATGACCTTGTGGCCGGGTAGCCCGGGGATGGCGAGCTTCGCGAGGTCGACGTCGCAGGTCACGGTCGCGGTGACCGATGCCGCCGCGCCGACCGGCTTCGAGAATTGCGACGTGTCCACGGCGACCGTCAGCTTGACGCAGGTCAGCCCGTCGGCGTTCAACGTCGTACGGGCAGCGGCGAGCGCGGCCGTCGACGCGGCCGGGCCACTACGGGAGATCGACGCGGCCCGGGCCGCATCATGTGCGGACGTGTCCACCGCCTCACCGGCGATCTCGATGCGCATGGCCACGATCGCGATTGCGATCAGGATCAGCAGTGCCGGTCCGAGGATCGCCACCTCGATCGTCGCAATGCCCTCGTCGCGCCGCTTGGCGGCCAGGTACGTACGGAAGTGCTTCATCGGCTGAACTTTTCGATCGGGCCGCTTGCGCTCTGGCTCACGCTGTATCCGCTGAATCCGGGAATCAGGGACTGACTCTTGGCGGTGACGGTGATCCGAATCTCGCCGCCCGCAACGGTTGTGGTGATCTTCGCGCCGATCAGCGTCGAGCCCTGACGATCGATGAACGCCTGCGCCTTCGCCTTCCCCGCGCCTGACGAGGCGCCGTACGCACGCTGGGCATTTACGCCCTCCTCGGCGGCGGTCAACGCGACCGAGCGCGCATACGAGTACAGCGCGACCTGGATGCAAAGGAACATCATGATGAGCACGCCGGGGATGAGAATCGCGAACTCGAGCGCAACCGAACCATGGTCAGGCCCTCGCATTGGAAGCAGCCCACGACGCAACCCTCGCCGTCGCGACGAAGCGAGGCGAGCGGCCCGGCGTGCGCGGCTCCGAAGGCGAGGGCCTGACCGGATGTTCACTTGATTTGCTTCGAGCGGGTCGTGACCGCCGCCGTGACCGCGGCCGCGACGAGCCCGGCCATGAGAAAGCCCATCAGCACGAGGATCGCGTACTCGATGACCGTCGCGCCCTCGTCCTCACGCATCGCGTTCCAGCGCTGCTGCCACAGGGTGGTCAGCACGCGTGCAGCTTGAAACATGGTTCCTCCTTGGGGGGTGGTGGTGGTCATCCGGTGATCTGCGAGATCGCCGGATAGCCGATGAGAACCAGAAACACCATCAGCAACATGCTGGTGGGGATGTAGAGCAACGTCGTGGCGGTAGCCGCGCGCTGCTGTTCCTTCGTGCGCAAGGCGACGCGCAGCGATGCGGCACGCGCTAGCAACGTCTGATACACCTGGGCACCCTGGTCACCGACCAGGCCCATGATGTCGCCGACATCGCCGAGGTCCGGCACGCCGATCTCGACCGCAACCTGACGTAGCCGAGCCCACGGCGCTTCGTTCGCGTACCGAGCGTCCTCAAGCGCCGACCGGATGCGGTCGAAAACCCAGCCGTCGCCGATGCGGGCCGCACTCTCCATCGACTCGACCGCGCCGGCACCGCCGTACCGGACGAGTCCGACCAGCGTGAGGTAGGTCGCGACGGCTCGCCGGAACTCCTCGCGCGCGAGTGTCGCTTTCTGCTTGATGTTCGCGTCAACCAGGAAGAACATGCCGAGCGCAAGGCCGATCGCGATGATCGTCGGCACTACCCACGTCACCTTGATCCCGAACATCGCGAGCAACACGGTCGCGAACGTCGGGAACAGCAGACCGAACAGGGTGAAGCCGAGCTTCTCGATCACGTACCGATCGACCGACTGGCCGATCAGTCGCAGTTCCGCCATCGGTGGATGCAGTCGCTTCAGCACCGGCTCGCTGACCAGGCCGCTGGTCTCCGGCGCGGTACTCCGCGACGGCATGTGGACCGGTCCCCCGCCGGGCCGTACACCGACGTAGAGCGGGACCGTGCTGTGCAATCGATCCAACGTGGCGCCGAGCGTCGGACGAGCCGGGACGAAACCGCGGATGACCAGGAAGAGTCCGAGCCCGACGACCGCTCCGACGAGGATCGCGATCTGGTCGATGGTATTCACAGCGTTTGCCTCCACGCTTGCGAGGGGGCCACCGCCGACATGGCCGGCTTTATCGTCTTGAACAGACGCGGCACGGGCCGCGGCATATTCAGCTGTCGCGCCCACACGAGCAGCCCACCGAACGCGATCAGGCACGACGCGAGCACGATCTGGCCGATCAACGTGTGGTATGGGTGCATGTAGCTCTTGTTGATCAGCAGCCATACGAGCCCGGCCAACATCAAACCGGACAGGATCATCCCGGACATCCGCGCGTCGGTCCGCGAACTCGTCTGCTCCCGTCGCATCGTGACGAGATCGGCGATGCTCTCACTGACCCGATCCAGTACGTCGGCCAGGCGCGGACCGCGTTCTCGGGCGTTTAGCATCAACGCCGCGATCACCTCGTCGCTCGTCGGATCGGCCAGCCGATCGGCGAACATCCGGAGCGCATCCACCGTCGACATCTCGCCGCGCAACTCGTTCGCGAGTTCGTTGATCTCCGCCGCGATCGCGGCCGGCGCCTCGACCGCGCTGCCGATAATCGCCTGATGCAGTCCGGCGCCGGATCGAACCAGGTCGGCCAGGCGCCGCGTCCATACTTCGATGCCTTCGAGCTTGTCGACGGCCCGCGTATCGGCCCGTCCCGCACCGAAGAGCCACGGTGTCGCGACCGCGCCGACACCGAGTGCAATGCCCACCATCGGGATGCCGGTGTAGAGCCATCCGACGACGAGCAGAACTGTGCCGACGCCGATCAACACCAGCCGGGTCTTGCGGGCGGACGCCGACATGCCTGCGCCGAACAGCCGCGCAACGGCGAGGCCGACCTGCGACGGCGGCCGGGCCGGGCCGAACGTGCCGACGATGCTCACCACCGCGATGATCAAGCCGGCGATGAAACCACCAACGGCGAGCGCTCCGAGGAGTTCGGGCGTCATCGGACACCCCCGGGGAACGACGTGACCTGAGGTGTCAGCAGGAGGCGCATGTCGAAGCCGGCTGCCTGAAGCTCCGCGGCACGTCGCTCGCTCGGCCGTACCGATGTCGGCTCGGCCAACCCGTACGGGCCTGGTCCGAAAATCCGTGACCGGGAGAGTTGACCGCCGTCGCCGAGACCGTGCACCTCCATGACGCTGGAGACGTACCGTCGAGGACGGTATCCCGGGTACTCCTCCATGTTCACGTAGACGACCAGGTCAAGTGCGTTGCCGATGGTCAGGTACGCGCCCTCGCGGCTCTTCGACGCGCCGTACCGCATGAGCAGCTCGGCGAGCCGGTCGAAGACGCCGTGCTCGTCGCGAGAGTGGATCGTGCACAGCGATCCGTACGTCGTGTTCATCGCATCGAACATCGCCACGATCTCTTCGGCGCGGACCTCACCGACGATCACCCGACTCGTCGACAGGCGCAGCATGTGCGGGAACAGATCATCGATCGTGAGTTGACCGTCGGGTTTGCCGTCCGGGCCCTTCTCGCCGAAGCCCTCGCGCTCCTCGAAGCAGACCGCCCACGGATGCCGGCCGGTCGCGTCGAGCCCGAGCTCGCCAACCGTCTCCATCACGGCAAACCATTCTTGGCGCGGGATCTCGTCGGCGATCGCACGCAGAAGCGTGGTCTTTCCGGCGTTGGCCCGCCCGGCGATCATGATGTTCATATGCGCTCGAACGGCCGCCTGCAGGAACGCGCTCAGCGTCGGCGTGATCGCGCCCATGTTGACCATGTCGCCGAGCGAGACGTCCTTGATCCGGTGCCGTCGGATGACCACGACCGGCCGCGCCGTCACGACGTAGATCACCGTCAGACGAGCGCCGTCCGGCAGTCGAAGATGCAGGATGGGCTTCGCCGTCGAAAGTGACCGCTCGGTCTGACCACCACGTTCGGCCAGCCTCTGGAGCAGCGTGATCAGCTCCTCGTCGCTGGCCGCCGAGGTAAACGAGTCCTCGTCGATCGCGCCGCTCGCGTACACGACTCGCACCCGGGTCCCGAGCACCATGATGTTCTCGATGTCAGGGTTGTCGATGAGTGGCTGCAGCCGCCCGAGGCCGATCAGATACGCGGCGACCGCCGCGCAGAGTGCCTCGGCGTACCCGGGCCACGTCACCGCACCGGTCTCGCCGGACCGCAGCCGTTCATCGACGTTGCGCCGCACAACGCGCTCGGCGACCTCCTGCGTCATCCGGCGACGATCGGCGTTCGTGAGGCCCACCTCGCCGCGCAGAGCATCGATCAGCGTCCGGCTGACCTCCGCCTGCAGCGTCGTGACCAGGTCGTAGTCGATCTGAACCGCTCGGATCTCCGACGTTCGCGGCGCGCGGGCCGTCCCAGCCCGGATGCTCCTGCGGCGCGAGCCGATCACCCGGGTACGGCATGTCAGGTGTCTTCGTGTCGTAGAGCGGCCCGACGATCGCCCGTGGCACGGCGCCGTTGGATCGCGGCGGTCCGCCGTCGCGGTGCATCACACCATTGGCAGACACCGGCCCGTTCTGCAGCGCCGGCGGTTGGCCACCGTGGGGTGCTTGCAGGTTCAGCGGCTGGCCGTTGCGGGGCGTTTGGCCGTGATGTTGTCCCGTGCCGTTGTGTTGCGGCGGACCGGTCAGCGGTGCGGGCGGCACCAGACGGTGGGACGCCGTATCGATCATCATCGGGTCGTGCGCGTCGCCCTCGATCGGTCCGGCCGTGGATTGGCGGCTGTCCGACGGCTGGACGGATTCGTCTCCGGCGTCATGTCCGTGTCGCGGTACCGGCCGGTCAGCCCAGATGGCGCCGTCGCCCCGGACTGAGCGGTCCGAGCGGTCCGAAGATTCGGCAGCCGTCTCGGCCGGCCCGTCGGCACCGATTCGATGAAATCCCGTCATCAGGCGCGGCGGCGACCACGTCCCGCCGTGCGATGCCCCGGACGCCGGGGTGCCGCCCTGCGCCGTCCCGCTCTGGGCCGAGCCGGTATGCGGTGTTCCACTATGCGGAGTGCCGTTGTGCGGAGTGCCGTTGTGCGGAGTGCCGTTGTGCGGTGTCCCGTTGTGGGCGCTGCCGTTGTGCGGAGTGGCCTGCTGAGTCATCGCTGCACTCCCGCGACCGCAGGGCTGTAACTCTGACCAGAAGCGGTCGGATTTACCGAGCCACGGACGGGAGCGCTTGTGGGCGCGGCGGCCGGACCCGGCGGTGTCACACGAGCGGGCGGCGCGACGGGTGCCGCCGGTACACGATCTGCGGTGGGTGCCTGGTGAGCGGCTTGAGGCAGCCGTGCCCGGATGGCGCCTTCGACGCCGCGCGCCGCTCGCATCAGCGCTGATGAGTCGGCAATCCGGCCGATGCCGTCGGACAGCGCTGCGGCCTCGCCCGGGCGCCACGGGATCGTCGTCACGAGGGGGACCTGAAGTGCCTTGGTGAGTTCGCCCGTACGGTATTCGCCACCCTCGATGACGAGGAGTCCGATCCGATCGCGACCGACAGCACCGAGGCCGACCTGCGCGGCGGCGACGGCCGATTTGGCGGCGGAAGCCGACCTGAGCGTGGCACGAACTACGATCAGGACGATGTCCGCGGCCGCAATCAGCGGCAGCGGGGCGAATGTGGTCGACAGCCGTCCACAATCAATAATCACGTCGGTACCGCTGTCCGGATGCCCGAGCAAGGCGAAGTGCGCAGCGAGGCGATCCCAGACCGGGCCGACCGTCGCGGCCTGGGCCGGATCCGCCAAGCCGGATAACAGGACGCGACTGACCGGGCTCTTCGGCTTCGCGAGGTCCACCAATGCCGAGTTGAAGTCCGCAGCGATCCGGTTGTGCCGAGCGGACACGGCCACCTGCACAAGGCCGCGGTCCATGGGCATCTGCCCGCGTACGTACCCGGCCAGAATGTCGCCGCCGGCCGGATCCGCCTCGACCAGCAACACCGGTCGCGGCCAGGACAGCGTCATCGCGAGGGCGGTCGTCGTCACACCCGGCGAGCCTTTCGCCGAGATCAGCGCAATCACGGCCACGTCAGCCTCCCGCGACCAGGGCTACGGAGACGCGGCTCTGGTTCGCGAAAGACGCGACAACGCCCGCGTCCGCCACCGGGATGACCACGTCGACCACTGCGTTGTTGTTGTTGTCGGGATCGCCGACCTCAACGACGGTTGCGGGTGTCGTCGGCATCGTCGACGTGTCCGCCACCGAGCTGACGCCGGTCACCGGGGGGACCTCGATCAGTAGCACCTGGTCGCCCGGCTTGAGAGTGCGTCCGGGTCGCTGGGTCGCCGTCAGTTGCAGACCAACCAGCGCCTGATCCGTTCCGATCGCGTTCGTCGGCATGAGGTCGCCGTCGGTCAGCAGCGTGCCCGGGACAAGCGCGACCTTTGCGTACTGGCCGATCACTCGGGACGCGTCGGACGCAGGGATCGGGGTCAGGCCACGTGCCGTGGTGATCTGCACGGTCTGCAGATCGTCGGACGTGATCTCCGCGCCAACTGGAACTGCCTGGTAGACCGCTATGTACGCGTCGGTGGCAGTGGAAGATGCGGCGACGTAACGCCACCCACCGAGCGCGCCCAGCACGACGAGAAGAACGCCGAGGCTTGCCATCACCGGGCTACGACGTCGGCGACCGCCGGCGCGCGGCGGCGCGGGCATGATGCCGTTGGGCGGAGCGAATTGGGCTCCGGGCGACTGAACGGTACTGATGCTCACTTGACCACCACCTGCTGTTCGTTGATCCGGACGGTCGTGTTGGAGGTGCGGGTCGTCGTGATCACGCCGCCGTCGCCGCCGCCGACCCAGGTGACGGTCCAGGTCGTCGTGGCGGTGATGGCGTACTTGCCGTTCGCCTTGGCATAGCTCGGCTTCGTGTACCGGTATCCGCAGTCGCCGGAGGCTGCACCGCCGTCCGCCGCCACGTACGCGTCACCGGGCGAGTAGCACGTGACCGTGTGTCCGTCGCCCATGTTCCAGACGATCTTGGCGGCCTTGGCGGTGATGTTGACGGTCAGCGCTCCCGAGGTGGCCGACGAGTGGATCGGTCCCCAGGTGTGGATGCTGACCGTCGTCCACATCCAGACCGGCAGCCCGACGAGGCCTCCGACGCCGCCGGGCGTCGGTGCCATGTGGATCGCCGCACCGTCCAGGCGGATCTTCGCGAGCGCATCGGCGGCCAGCTCGGCCGGCGTCGGCCCGGTCGCGGGACGAGCGATCCACTCCTCGACCGCACCCACCTCACCGCTCCCCCAGGGCGGCGGGCCGGAGAAGCAGGTGACCTCATAGAACGCACCCTTGGTCGGGTCATGCGTACCCCAGACCGGGCTGTCCGCCGCAGGCTGTGGATCCTCACGCAGGTAGTAGCACTGATTCGAGCTGTTGTAGTAGCCGAGACCGGGCTCGAAGCAGGCCACGTCGTGCCCCTCGTAGCTGCAGCCGGTCGAGCCACCGCCGCCACCACCGCCGCCACCGGTGCCGCCTCCCCCGCCGCCCGTACCGGTGACCGTGCACCACGGGATCTCCGGTGGGCAGGATCCGGTGCCGCCGGCGGCGGACGGCGTGCTGTCCAGCGCGATCAGGAGGCCGCCAACAGTCACTGCGACAAGGACCGCGGCGCCGAGCATGCGAGTCCATCGCGACCGGTTCAGCATGACTGGTCGCCCGTCGTGTCCACCTTCGACACCATCCAGGCGCCGGTCGAGTACAGGTACAGGGTCGCGGTCGCGACGTACGGCTTCGCCTTCGGCAGTGATACCTTCGCGCCGGTTTGCGCATTCACAATCGAAATCCCGGATTGATCGAGACAATCGCGAACCGTCGCCGTTCCGGATGTCTTCGACAATTTCAATGACGTCAGAATCGGATGCGAAATAACCGCGCCGCGTTGTACATCACCGATGACATGAAGATGAAACAATTGTGCCACCCATTGGCCCAATAACGGATCAGACGTGAATTTCGACAATAATGCCGAGCCGTAATCAGCCGTTTGTGAGGCTTGCGTTTCGGCATTGATATAGCCGGAATAAGCGGCCATCGCATTCATCTTGGCAAGCGTGAGTTTCGCATCGGCACCGCCTGCACTGGTCGCCGGCGCGACGACCGGGATCGCCGCCGGCACACGCGACTCGTCCACCGGGAGGACCCGCGACGCACAGCCGCCTACCACTGCGGCGGTCGCCAGGACGGCTGCTACCAGCGCAAATATCGCTAAGATCGGGCGCGACGCTCGTCGCCGACCCGACATCGCCTGACCGGACACCTGCATCCTCCCGTACTCGGGGCGGATCGGCGCGTGGATGATTGAGCTGCTCGATCAGCACAAGGCGCAACGAATCACCACTGGACGCATGAAAGTGCGCACAGCAGTAAGGATTGCGTCCAGTTGTACATACGCATGCGACCGCGTACGCGTCCGAAAACCGCGTATACAAGTGCGCCACCTGCGCATTAATCGATCGGCAGACCTCTATCCTTCGGCCGCTCCGTTTCTCATGGAAAATGTATGAAAGTTTTTGGCAACCCGCGCAGCATTATCGACCTACGGTCCGGTGTCAATAACTTTCGTCGATATTCACCACCATGATTTTGTTGATCATTTGTCCGAGCAGCTCACACGATTGGTCTCGATCAGATGAAGTTCGGGCAATACTGACCCGCTTGCGCCGGATCGGCGTCGCATATCGCATCGCAAGCGACCGAAACCAGGTACACGCGGATCGCACTCTCGCGCCGTCGGCGACGATCCGCGGCGCCGGCCGAGGCGTCCCGACGACGGCCCTTGCACACACCATGGAAAACGACGAAGCCAACGAACGCGACGAAGCCTCCGAAGGCGGCAGCGAACGCGACGAACGAGACTCCGGCGCCCACTCGGGCATCGAACGGGTCGTAGCGGACGCCTCACTGCTCGTGATCATGGCCCGTCAGACCACCGAGTTGACCACGTTCGCCACCTAGAATTGTCGCGATGATTAGTACAGACGTACTATTATACGAGTCATTCCGTTACTAGTTGTGAAATCTTTTCGCCCTCCGCCGCAACGGTGCATGGCATCGCTGGCCCCACGCCGAATTAACCAATCCGGCGATCCAAGAAGTTGATATGCGGTCGTCTAATCGGCTCGCCGAAGTGATTGAGCGGGTGTCGATCCGTGGTGGTATTCAGAGGCTTCCGAGCGCGGCGTTCGCGCCTCGACCGATCGTCAGCCGCGGTGGCCGAAGCGGATCAGGAAGAAACCTGCCGCAATCGCCAATAGCAGGCCGGCGACCAACTCAACCGCCCAGCCGACGGTGGTCACCGCAACGCCGTGGGCCAGTGCCTCCATGGACATGACCAGCAGCGTGACAGCGATCGTCAGCACGATCACGACGCTCGCTCGACGCAGCGATGGCGCAAACAGCCCTCGGTCGGGGTGGCCGTCGTGTGGGAGCGCCGCAGCCAGTGCACTACTCACATGAAAGGCATAGAGCGCGAGCGCGAGGCCACAAACCCGAATCGGCGTCAGCATGGTCGGCTGCTGTTCGCTCTCGAGCAACCACAACAGAGCGACCAGCGCCATCAGCGCGGTCGGCGCCCAGGTCCGCGGAAAGGCCGCCAGACCGATCCCCAACAGCAAAAACCACGGTGAGAGATGTGGGTACGCGAGCGCGGCCGCGACGCCACCGGAGACGATCGCAAGCCCTCGGGTCACCAGTACCGGCATGGCCGGAATCGACACGACATCGCTCATCGGATCGGTACCGCCGACATTTGGCGCAGGACGTCGTCAAGGCTGCCCGGACCGGTCCACGGCACCACCGGTACGCCGTGTTCGCGCAGCTGGGCGATCGTGTTGGCGCGCTCGTACCGCCATAGCCGGGCGGCCGATTGCATGTAGTCCCCGTCCCGGATCCACGGTGCGGCCGCCGGCCGTACGGACGGCGGTGCGTCGATCGCCGCCATGATCGCCGGTGGCATTGTGTCGACCGCGATCACCGAACGACCGCTGCGCGCCAGCTGTGCCAGCATCGTCATCGACCGGGCGTCGACCAGCGGTGTCAGCACGATGAGCAGCGCGCGAGGCGGGATCCGCGGATCATCGACTCGCGAGTCGACCGCGGCGCCTCGCGTCGGGCGTACGTCGAGCAGCCATTCCAGGACCGCCAGGTAATGCCGGTGCCCGGAGCCCGGCCGGAGGTACCGGGCGGTGTGTCCGTGCTCCAGCAAGCCGACTCGATCACCCCGATGCAGATAGTGGTTCGCGATCGCGGCCGCCGCACGAACCGCCGTGTCGAGCGCGGACGGGGACTCGCGGATGGACGCCGGCGTACCGGCCTCCTGGACCACGTCGATCAGCACGAACACGGGCGTGTCCCGATCCGAGAGCGTGGAGACGACGTGCAGCTCGCGGGTCCGCAGTGAGATCCGCCAGTCGATTCGGCGCAGCCGGTCACCGGGCGCGAACGGCCGTACGCCGGCCATTTCACCACCATCGCCGGGGCGCCGGCTCCGATGTACGCCGACGATGCCGGACGCCCGGGGCATCGCGTCGTTCGCGCTGAACGATGCCGCGATCGGATATACCGGCAGCCCGATGTCGGAGCAGGCGGCCAGCGGGCTGATGAGCAGGCCGTCGGCCGCGATGACGTGCGCGTGTACGGGGCCGATCCGGTGCCGCCCCCATCGTGCAGCGACCGCGTCCACATCAATATCGGCGGTTCCACCGGCCGGAATCGAGGTCAGGCGGGGCAGCGCCGAGCGTCCGACATGCAGCCATCGATCCAGCGCGACGCGTACGACCACGATGTCGTACGGGACGTCACCGGTATTCGTCACGCTGAGCCGGATCCCGACGTCGCTGTCCTCGCCGTACGTCTGGTCGCCGACCTTCAACGTCACATCCGGTACGCCGGACGGCCGGCGGGCCAGCGCCATCGCGGCACCGAACGCGACCGGCGCGCCCAGCACCGCCATGTCCGGACGGCCGGCGAGCACCGCCAGGAGCAGTGTCAGCGTCACGAACACCACCGCCCGGACGAGCGATGGTGTGGGTCTCCACCGCTTCACAGCGCCTCCATCTCGGCGAGCAGACCAGCCAGCACCTGCGGCGACATGGATCTCGGCGGTTCGTTCAGGACCGCCCAAAGGCGAGGCCCGACCAGCGCCCGTACGCGTTCCGGCTCGGCAGCCAAGTCCACGCCGTGCACGAGGCGCAGCCGATCCACGATGAGATCGGTCAGGGCTCGTGCCCGGAACGCATCCTCGTTCCGGTATTCGAGGCGCAGATCCCACCGCGACACGGCAACCCGGACCGCATCGTCGGCCTCGGGAAACGATCGGTCGGTCACCGGGTCCGTCAGCAGCGTCGTCGGAATGCCCTGATCCTCCACCCATCGAGCGAGTACGAACGGGGCCACGAGCACCGCCAGGAACAGCACCACGATCGGGTACGGCACCTGGATTCCGTCCGCGTCCAATCCCTTGATCACGACGAGGGACAGAAACGCGGCCCCGCCGATGGTCCAGAGAATCCGGAACGCGATCGACCGCGCGTACCCCTCCGGGCGGGCGCTCATGTTGCCGCCACGTCGATGCCGGCGATCTCCGCACGCAGACGATTCAACGCGTCGCGGGCCTGGTCACGCATGGTCTCCTCGATGACGTGGCGGCTGTAGCGCGCCGTACGGTACAGGTCGGCCAGCGACGTCAACGCGTCCCGGCTCACCCGTTGGCTCGCGAGTAGATGCGCGACCAGGTCCGATGACGTCGCGCCCGGGCCTTGCGCGACCCCGGCTTGCGCCGCGACCGCCTCCAGGCGAACCCAGCACGCGATCACCGCGCCCCGTGGATCGGAGTCGTCGGACGACAATTCCGCGATTCCGGCATCGACCGCGGCCAGCACGTCCTCGCGTTGCCGGGCCAACTCTTCCTCGGTCGGCTCGACGAACGGCCCGCCGAATCGACGTTTCCGCGCTCCGGCGCGACGGTCGTTCAGATACATCAGGAACAGGTAGATCAGCAGCGCGATCGTCGCCGCGACGAACAGGAGGGCGAACACGATCAAAATCCAGTACGGCGCGGTACCGCCATGCACCGGTGTCAACAGTTGCACCGGGGTCGGCGACGCCGACACCACCGATGGAACGACGACGGCCGGTGTGACGTTGACGCGATGCAACCCGAGCCGCCCGAAAGCCGAGATCGCGGCGACCGCGAGCACGAAGGCCAGGACCACGGGCAGGGCCCAATATCGCCGTACCCATCTGGCCATGGCGCGATTCAACCACGGTGGCGGCGGGTCCCGCTCACCCACCGCCCGAGGCATCGAAGCCGACCATTGACAGGCAAATGTGACGGAGTTAACGTACGCCCAAATGCTTAGGAAACTTTCCTTTACGTTTCAAGAGCATCCCCCAACCCCCTCATGCGGAGGCGTGACCCGTGTCAACCCGTACCCGCAAAGCCCTTCTCACCTGTGCTGCGCTGTTAGCCGGCGCGATCGCTGCGGCGATCCCGGCGTCCGGCGCATCGGCCGCAACCAACCTGGTGGTGAACTCCGGTTTCGAAACCGGCGACCTCACCGGATGGTCCTGCAGCCTCGGATCGGTCGTCACCACGCCGGTCCACAGTGGAACCCACTCACTCCAAGGAGCCGCCAGCGCCTCCGACGACGCGCAGTGCACGCAGACCATCGCGGTCGTCTCCGGTTCTGCCTACACGCTGTCCGACTACGTCGAAGGCAACTACGTCTACCTCGGCGTCACCGGCGGTGCGTCCACCTGGACGCCGTCGGCCGCATCCTGGACACCGCTGACCATGTCGTTCACCGCGACGTCGAACAGCGTCCAGATCTACACCCACGGCTGGTACGCGCAGGGCACGTACCGCGTCGATGACGTGTCGCTGACCGGACCGGGCGGCACCGTGACGGTACCGAGCGCGCCGACCGGCCTATCCGTCACCGGTACGACCAGCAGCTCGGTCAGCCTCTCCTGGACCGCGTCCAGCGGAGCGACCGGCTACAACGTCTACCAGGGCTCCACGAAGGTCGCCTCGGTCACCGGCACCACCGACACGGTCAGCGGACTCGCGGCCAGCACCGGCTACTCGTTCTCGGTCACCGCCACGAACTCGGCCGGCGAATCCGCGCACTCGGGTACCGTCACCGGTACCACCACGAGCAGCACGCCGACGAAGCCCGCCGCGCCGACCGGACTATCCGTCACCGGTACGACGACCAGTTCGGTCAGCCTCGGCTGGACCGCGTCGAGTGGAGCCACCGGCTACAACGTGTACCAGGGTTCGACGAAGGTCGCCTCGGTCACCGGCACCACCGACACCGTCAGCGGACTCGCGGCCAGCACCAGCTACTCGTTCTCGGTCACCGCCACGAACTCGGCCGGCGAATCCGCGCACTCGTCCACCGTCAACGGCACCACGCAGGCGTCCGGCGGCGGCGGAACCGGCTCCGGCAAGGCCTGGCCGTACATCGACATCACGGCTGCCACCCCGACGCTCGCGCAGGTCGCGCAGGCGACCGGCCAGAAGTTCTTCACGCTCGCGTTCATTCTGGGCGACTCGGCCGGCTGTGACCCGGAGTGGGGCGGCACGATCGCGCTGAACGATTCCCGGATCAGCGGCGAGATCAGTGCACTCCGGGCGCTCGGCGGCGACGTCGCGGTGTCGTTCGGCGGTGCGCAGGGCCCGTACCTGTCGTCGGTCTGCTCCACGGTCGCTTCGCAGGCCGCGGCGTACGAGAAGGTCATCGACGCGTTCAACATCAAGCACATCGACTTCGACGTCGAGGCGAGCATCCCGATCGACACGATGAACAAGGCGATCGCGCAGGTCCAGCGGGACCGGCCGGGCACCGTCGTGAGCTACACGCTCGAGGTCGTCGCCGACAGCTACGGCATCGTCGACTCGATCGGTGTCCAGGTGCTGACGAACGCGGTCTCGCAACGGCGTCAACGTCGGCATCGTCAACCCGATGACGATGGACTACGGCGCGTCGGCCGGCCTGGAGTGGGGCGACTCGGTGATCGCGGCCGCGCAACGCGACCAAGGCGCAGATGGCCACGATCTGGCCGTCAAAGACCAGTGCGCAGCTGTACGCGATGCTCGGCGTCACGCCGATGATCGGCCGGAACGACACCGGGCCGATCTTCAGCATCGCGGACGCGTCAGAAGCTCGTGGCCTGGGCGAACACGAACCACATCGGGCTGCTCGGCATTCTGGTCGGTCGGCCGCGACAACGGCGGCTGCCCGGGCGGCGGGGTCTCGCCGACGTGCAGCTCGATCTCGCAGTCGACGTACCAGTTCACGTCGATCTTCGCGGGTTTTACCGGCTGATCTAGTTGATCATGGGGTTGTGGCTGCCGTCGCGGGCACTTGAGGCAGCCACAACCCGCAAAGTCATCTTCTAGTCTGGTCGCGTGACCTACTGGCAGACCTGGCATCGCGGCTACGCCGACCCATCGTCATCGATTTCGCAACGTCTGCGCACCGTGCAGGCGCGGATTCGCGTCGCGCTCGATGAGGCGCCGCCCGGGCCGATTCGGATGATCAGCCTGTGCGCGGGTGAGGGGCGTGACCTGCTCGGCGTGCTCGCCGACCATCCGCGCCGGGAGGACGTGGTTGGGCGACTGGTGGAATTCGATCCTGAGGTCGCCGCCGTCGCCCGTGCATCGGCCGCGCCGTTTCCAGCGGTCGACGTCCTCACCGGCGATGCGGCCTTGACCTCCAACTACGTCGAACAGGTGCCGGCCGATCTCGTCCTTACCTGCGGCGTCTTCGGCAACATGACCGACGAGGACATACGCGCCACGATCGAGACGCATCCCTCGCTGTGCGCGCACGGCGCGACCGTGATCTGGACGCGCGGCCGGGAGATCGGTCCGGTAGACCTCGTACCGCAGATTTGCGCATGGTTCGAGGCCTCCGGATTCGAGCGAGTCTGGCTGTCCGACGAGACCGCCCCGTACGGCGTCGGCGTCCACCGGTACACGGGCGAGCCCGAGCCGCTTCAGCCCGGCCTGCGCATGTTCACCTTCACTCGTGGGTCTTGAGAATTCGATATTGTTCACGCGAAGATGTTTCTGACGAGTAACCCCTCAATGACGAGGACGTGCCATGTACGACTACGTGATCGTCGGTGCCGGTTCAGCCGGCTGTGTCCTCGCGAATCGACTCTCCGCCGACCCGTCCGTCACGGTCGCGCTGATCGAGGCCGGTGGTCGCGACAAGAAGCAGGAAATCCAGGTCCCGGCGGCGTTCAGCAAGCTGTTCCGGACGCCGTACGACTGGGCGTTCACGACCACGCCACAGAAGCACGCCGCCGATCGCGAAATGTTCTGGCCACGCGGCAAGGTGCTCGGTGGTTCCTCTTCAATCAACGCCATGATGTGGGTACGCGGACACCGGGCGGACTACGACGGCTGGGGTGTCGATGGCTGGTCGTACGACGAGGTGTTGCCGTACTTCCACCGGATCGAGCGGCGAGTCGGCACGAACTACGCGGGCACGTACGGCACCGAGGGTCCATTGTGGATCGAGGAGCTGCGTGACCCGAATCCGTTGACCCGAGTGTTCCTCGACGCCTGCGGCGAAGCCGATCTCAAGGCGCTGCACGAGATGAACGAGCCGGACAACACCGGCTTCTCGCCGACCCCGGTCACGCAGCACCGAGGCCGCCGGTGGAGCGAAGCCGACGCGTACCTGCACCCGGTACGGAAGCGCCCGAATCTGACCGTCATCACGAACGCGTTGGTCGAGCGGATCCACACGGTGACCGGCGAGGACGGCCCTCGGGCGACCGGCGTGGTTTACCGCACCGCCGACGGTACGCAGACCACGGTCACCGCCGGTCGCGAAGTGATCCTCTCGGCCGGCGCGATCGGCTCACCGCACCTGCTCATGCGGTCCGGCATCGGTGACCCGGACCAACTCTCCGCGGCCGGCGTCGATCTCGTCGCCCGATCGCTCGAGGTCGGTCGCAATCTGCAGGATCACCTCGCGGCCGGTTGGATCATGCACACTCCGACGCCGGTCACGCTGGTCAGCGCGGAGACGCTCGGTCAGCTCGTCAAATACATCGCGACGCGCAAGGGCATGCCGTCGTCGAACGTGGCCGAAGCGGTCGCGATGGTTCACACGAAACCGAATCTGGCCGGGCCGGACATCGAGATCCTGTTTGCCGCGGCGCCGTTCCTCGACCACGGCGCGACCGAACCTCCCGGCCACGGATTCACGCTCGGCGTGATCCTGCTGCAACCGCGCAGCACCGGCACCATCACGTTGGACGGCGCCGAGCCGGCGATCGACCCGGCCTACTTGAGCGACGATGCGGACCTGCAAACGCTGATCGCCGGGCTCAAGATCGCCCAGAAGATCCTCGAGTCGCCGTCGATGGTGCCGCACGTCGGCGCGCCGATGCGCCCCGATCACGAGCCGGTCGACGATGCCGACATCGAGCGGTTCGTCCGGCAATACGCGGAGACGCTCTACCACCCGGTCGGCACATGCCGGATGGGCGATGACGCATCGTCGGTTGTGGACGGGCAGTTGCGCGTACGCGGGGTGGCCGGGCTGCGGGTCGTAGACGCGTCGGTGATGCCGCGCATCATCCGTGGCCACACGAACGCGCCAACCATCATGATCGCGGAGAAGGCGTCCGAGCTGATCGGCGGTGCGCCGGCCCGGTAGCCGCCGATCTAGCATGTTCGAGGCTATCGGCGAAACGGCAGTCGTAGACGCCGGGCGCCACTGATTTGGGGTAGCAGCGGCTCGCGTCCGGGTTGGCGTCGCCGTACTCTCCGCTTTTCGCGCTGCGCACGCAGACGTTCGCGCCCGGGAGACTGCACCGCCGCGAGGGTTCGCTCTCGAGCGGACTGAGCCCGCACCGCTGCGGGCGGGAACGGCGGCAGCGTGGTGTCCAGGTGTCGAGCGGAACTCCAGGACGCCTGACGCCGACCGGAAATCGGCGCTGACGGTCGCTGCGGCACAACACGAGCCCGGAACAAACGTCAAGCCGATCGACGCAGTCCAACTCGGCGATCGTCGACGCACCGAAGTCCTCTTTCCGCAGGTAGACGACGAGATAGTAGCGGATCGGCGCTCGCCTCAGAACCCATGGGGAAGCCGCACTAACTCACGCATCCGAGCAGCGGAGACCTCACCTTGAGCCCACTGCGACAGAGTGATGCGCACGCAGGCGAGCGGACGATAGGTTGCAGGCGACGCAAAGCGGGTAGGGAGAACGGCGTGGTGCAACGCAAGCGAGTCGGGGTGCCGCAGCAGACGCCGCGCACGGTCCGAAAATTTCCTGACATCAAGCCAGAGCAGCTGCCGCCTCCCCCGGATGTCCCAGCGATTCGCATGCGCGCCGTACAAGTCGCGCTCTGGCGGCGGCTCCGGCGCTCGCTGCAAACCCTCGGCATCGCGGCGATCTCATTCATCGGCCTCATTGCCGTTGTGGCCACATCCGACACTGGCCAAGGCTTCCCCGCGTTCGCCGCGGTCGTACTGGGCTGGATCGGGAGCGTCACGCTTTTGCTCGGCGGTATCGGCAGCATCAGGACCGCGCGGATCGCTTGGCGGCTGCGCCGAAGCCCGTGGCGGCTCTACTCGGTCGAGCAGGTCAGCATCGGGAGAGAGGTGTCAACCCGGATGACCATCGTTGACGGCAAGATCCGGTACCCGGTCAGCATCTACCACTCCAAGCGGACGGAGACGCTGCGCGGCATGATCCGACTCGACATTTGGTTCGTGGGTGACCCGACCAAACGCGGCATTCTCACGCCGGCCGGCGGGGGCGAGTTGCTCTGGACCCATCCGGTCCGGGTGCGGCCGATCAAGGTACGTTCGGCGAAGCAGGTGAAGCCACGCAAGATCAAGCCGATGGATCCTGAGAAAGCGCGTCGCCTGGCGGCAAAGCGAGCGGCTCAGTCCGCGAAGGCCGCCGAGCGCGCCAAGGCCTACGCCGCCAAGCAAGCAGCCAAGCAGAAGGCGAACGCCAAAAAGCCCCAGAAGCCGGTACGCCAACCGAAACTCCCGAAAATCCGTGGCGCTCAGAAGATCCGCTTCAAGTAGCGGCCCCGAGTCCCAACCAATGATCCGGAAGAGATCATGGGATTCTGGCACTTAACGCTTCCGGATCACGGTCGTAGCCGAACGACTAAACGCTCTGACCTGGAATTTCTCCGAGGGCCATGAGATCACCGAAAGGATCCGGAAGGCTAAACGGCGTCAGAGCGCATTTATCCTTCCGGATCATGAATGCACGCAATCGGGCCTGATCGACACGCCAAGAAGCCGCTGGTCAGCCGGTTTCCATCGAGCTGAAGACTCGACGTACAGCATGATCCTGAAGCGTTCTTGGGGTTACAGCCCTTAACCCTTCACGATCATGAGCGGAGCTCGGAACTGAGCGCCGGAACTGAGCGGTGGAACTGAGCGGCCGAGCTGATCGCCGGAACTGAGCAACGAACCGGCGATCGACCGCGTGCTAGACCGAGGTCGGGACCTTTTCCGAAGGTACGACCGACGGGGCCGTCCACGACGACGGCACCTCGCCGATGCCGAACCGGTCTCGAATGTCGGCGAGCACGACCTGGTACGTCTCGGCGTCCACGTAATTCGCGTGCCGTGGCGAATCCAGGTATCGCTTGCCGCCCCGCAGGTCCGGTCGATCGGATGCCTTCCGCGCCGACCATGCCGCCCATGCGTCGCCGCCGACTTCCCGCGCCGTGATGTCCAGGACGATCATGTGCGCCATTTCTTCGAACCGTTCGTACGCAGCGTCGGCGAACTCGATGAACCCGAGCACCGCCAGCCCGTCGTTGCTCCGGCTGAAGATGTTCAGGTACAGCTCGGGGCGGCCGTCCCGCCACGGCAGCAGAGCGTCGTCGAGGAACGGGAGCGCGTACGTGTAGCCGGTCGCCAGGATCACCAGGTCGACGTCGAGCGACGTGCCGTCGGTGAACTCGACGCCCGACGACGTGAAGCGCGCGACGTCCGGCTTAGCGATCAGGTCGCCGTGCCCCAGGTGGTGCAGCACCTGCGTGTTCAGAATCGGATGGCTGGCGAGCAGCTCGTGATCCGGCTTCGGCAGACCGTACCGGGTGAGGTCGCCAACCAGCGCATCCAGGAACGCTTCCTGGTTCGTCGGCAGGCTCACCCCGCGCGGCGGATCCACCTTGCCGGCCAGCAGCGCATCCGTCGGTACGCCGGCGATGTGCTTCGGGATGTAGCGGTATCCGCGCCGTACCGACAGGTAGGCCGCAGACGCCGAGCGAGCGGCATCGCACGCGATATCGACGCCGGAGTTGCCGCCACCGATCACCAGCACGCGCTTACCCGCGAATTCGGCCGGATCGGTGTACGTCGAGGAGTGCCGGATCTCGCCGCCGAACGATTCCTGCCCCGGGTACGACGGCGTGCTCGGGTGCCAGTTGACGCCGGGCGCAGCAACGATGCCGGCGTAACGATGCGTCGTACCGTCCGAGAGCGTGACATCCCAACCACCGTCGATCGGCACGGCCGCGTCTACCGACGTGTGGAACGTGATCAGCGGCCGAAGCTCTTCGGCGTCCGCGAACGCACCGATGTACGCCCGGATCTGCCGCCACGACGGGTAGTCGGGATAGTCATCGGGCATGGGGTGACCGACAAAGCCGGACTGGAACTTCGACGAGATGAAGTGCGCGCTGTCGTAAATCGGGCTGCCCGGCGCGTCCGCGTTCCAGATGCCGCCGACATCGCCGGACCGCTCGTACCAGTCGAATGGAATGCCCTGAGCCCGCAGCGCGCGCGCCGCGACCAATCCGGCCGGTCCGGCGCCGACCACGCAGTAGCGGCGCGTCCACTCGGCGGGCGTGGCCATCGTCCGGGGCCGCGAGCGCAGTGTGCTCTGCGCGATCTTGTTGTAGACGCCGGGATGGCGACGCTTCAGGTACCAGGCCGTGATCAGGCCTGCGACCAGAACGATCGGGAGCAGCCACGGCACCCCGTCGATGATCGGGCTGTCGCTGTTCACCAGCGTCTTGAAGTTCACGATGGCCAGCACGAACGCGACGGCCAGCGCGATCGCGCCGATCGCCGGGAAGATCAACGTGCGCCAGTAGTCCTTCTCGCCGCGACGTCGGAAGAACGCCACGATCGAGACGCCGGCGAGTACCTGCAGCAGCACGACGCCGAGCGTGGACAGGCCGATCATGCTGGTCGCGAGGTTCAGGTAGGGGTCGAGTCCGGCGAACGCGAACGCCGCGACCACGACGACCGTGATCGCGGTGACGGTCATACTGCCGACATGCGGTGACAGGAACTTGCCGTGGTAGCGGCCGAGGCTGCCGGGCAGCACGCGCTCACGGCCAAGAGCGAAAAGATAACGGCTCGAAGCATTGTGTACGGCCAGCATCGACGCGAGCAGGCTGGTCAGCAGCAGCAGGCCCATGACGCTGCCGAAGATGCTGCCGCCGTACTTCGTACCCTGGTCAATTATCAGATTTCCGAGCTTGTCGTCCTTCGGCGTTGAAGCCGCCTTCGCCGCGACCGCGGCCGCGTGCGTGTTGTTGACGCCGAACGACCCGACCGCGAACCACGTGGTCAGGAAGTAGAAGATGCCAACCGCGGCCACCGCGATGTAGGTCGCCTTCGGGATGCTCTTTTCCGGATTCGCGGTCTCCTCGCCGTAGAGCGCACCGGACTCGAAGCCGACGAAGCTGGTGAACGCGAACATCAGCGCGATGCCGATCGAGCCGCTGAAGATGTTGTGCGGCGCCAGCGACGCGAGTGGCAACGCCGAGGCGCCCTTGTGAATCCCGACGGCCGCGTCGAACACAATCAAGACGGCGAACTCAAGCAGCATCAGGACGCCGAGCACTTTTGCCGACAAATCTGCCGAGCGATATCCAAGAACCGCCACGATCGCGATCGCGATCGCCGACGGAATCTCCCACGAAATCCCGGACGCGAGCTGGATGAAGTAGCCGAACGCGCCGGCCAGACCGATCGTCAACGCCGTGTACGACAGCACCGCGAGGTAAGCGGCACCAACCGCGGGCGGCTTGCCGATGCCCCGGGCGACATACGTATAGAACGCACCCGTGTTTACCACGCGACGGCTCATCGCGGCGTAGCCGACACAGAAGCAGAGCAGCGCCGCGCCGGCGAGGGCAAAGGCGGCCGGAAGTCCGGGACCGTTGCCGTACAGGAACGCCACCGGCACGTTGCCGACCATGGCGGCCATCGGGGCGGCGGCGGCGATCACGACGAAGACGACGTGACGAGTCGACAACGTACGGCGCCGATCGGCGACCGATGTCGGCTTTTCCTCAGCCACGCTGCGCTCCCACATTGTCGAAGATCCCGGTGCGCCACGGTACGCGAGGGCGGGGCCTGCCGGAAGGGCCTGTGCCGACAACGTTACTCAGCGGTAGAGCCGGATTATCTTGGCCTTGATCCGCTCGACCATCGGAAGGTTCGCGTCGGTGAGGAGATCGAGCGCTTCCCGCCAGACTCCGGCCGCAAGATCGGTGTCCCCGGCCGCGAGGTGGATATCGCCCAGTGTTTCGAGCGATTCGGCCGCCGTGTGCGGATAGCCGCCCTCCAGACGCAGCTTGATCGACCGCTGGTAGGCGTCGACCGCGACCTCGTGATCGCCGGAAAGATCGGCCGCCAGGCCCAGCGTCGACCAGGCGGCTCCTTGCCCGATCCCGGCGCCGAGTGCTTCGAACAACGCGATCGCCTGCCGGGCTCGCTCGTAAGCCTCGGCATAGTTCCCGAGACGCGCATGGTGGTAGCCGATGTCGTTGTGGATCGTTCCGAGGCGGAAGGGTCTGCCGTTGATTTCATTCAGTTCCAGCGCAAGCATCGCGCATTCCAGCGCTTCCTGATGACGGCCCAGATAGCTGTACGCGTGCCCGATGATCTGCTGAGTCTGGGACTCGGCCTCGGTATCGCCAATCCGACGCGCGTATCGCGCCGCGTCGACCAGGTAATCCATCGCTTCCACGTACCGACCGAAGTTGACGAGCGCCTTGCCGACTCCCCGGTTGGCGATCACGAGTGCGTACCCGTCGTCCAGCCGCTGCGCGGAGGCGAGCGACCGCCGTGCTACCTCGAGATACTCCGCCTCCCGGCCATGTGCGACGAGCGCCTGACTGATGCTCCAGAACAGCTGCCAGGCGGCGCGGTCGGCTTCGTTGAGCGCGGCCTCTCGATGAACCGCGAGCAACACCTCCATCTCCGCCCCGAACCAGGCGCGTGCCTGAGCCTGATCGCCGATCGATTCCGGCGCGACTTCGGCACCATCCGGCACCTGCTCCAGCGGTCGCGACTCCGGTTGATCCACCATTTTGGCGTTATATGCGGCATAGGTGTAGTGATCGAACAGCCGTCCCAACGCCTCGTGGCCGTCGGTCCCGCCGGCGACGAGTTCGGCGGCGTACCGACGAAGCAGGTCATGGAGCCGGTACCGGCCGGGTTGGTGCTCCTCCACGAGATGCGCGTAGGTCAGCTCTTCCAGCAGGGCATGCCGCCGCTTCGATCTCGATCTGCGCAAGCGTTGCCGCAATCGGCACCGCGAAATCCGGACCAGGGTGTACGCCGAGCCGGCGGAACAACGTTGCCGCAGGCGTGCTCAGCGCTTCGAACGACATCGCGAAGGCGGCCCGGATCCCCGCCGACTCGGACAGGTCCAGCTCGTCGAGTGCTCGGCGCCGATCCATCAGCGCGTCCGCCGTGGCGCTCAGGTCCATCGACGGGCGGATCGCAGCCCGAGCTGCGGCGATGGCGATCGCGAGCGGCAGGCGGGCGCAGAGCGCGACGATGTCCGCGGCTGCTCCGGACTCCGCGCGAATCCGGTCCGCCCCGAGTCGCTGCGCGAGCATTTCGATACCTTCGGCATCGGTCATCACCGGCAGTGGAACGTGCGTCGCACCTTCCACGGCGATCAATTCCAGCAACGGGTCGCGGCTGGTGATCACGGTGAAACTCGGCGCCCCGGCGGCCAGCAACGGCCGCACCTGGCTCGCGTTACGGGCGTTGTCCACCACGATCAGGATGCGCCGGCCCGCCGTACGGGAGCGAAACATGGCGCTGAGTGCGTCGAGGTCGGCGTTCGGGTCGTCCATCGGCGCATCCAGTAGCGTCAGCAGCGTCCGGAGTACGTCGGCCGGCGGTACCGGTTCGCGGGCCGGGTCGAATCCGTGCAGGTTCGCATAGAGCTGTCCGTCCGGGAACCGGTACGCGGCCCGATGCGCCCAGTAAAGCGCGAGCGTCGTTTTGCCGACGCCGGCGGTACCGGAGACGATCACGATCGGCGTTGCCCGGCCCGATTCGTCGAGCACGGCCTCGATCCGTTCCAGGTGATCAACCCGGCCGGTGAACCCGGCCACGACCGCGGGCAGGGCCCGGGGCACCGATGCAGGCCTGGCCCGGACCACGTCAAGCGTCGGATCACCGCGGAGGATCCGGGCATGCAGCTCGACCAACGCCGCCCCGGGCTCGACACCGAGTTCGTCGATGAACAGCCGGTACGTCTGCCGGTACGCGTCGAGCGCCTCGGCCACTCGTCCTGCTCGATAGAGTGCGAGCATGAGCTGAGCACGCAGTCGTTCCCGGAACCGATGCCCGGCAATCATGGCGGCCAACTCGGGTACGAGGTCCACCCGTCCGGTACCGAGTTCGATATCGGCCCAGCGCTCGAACGCGGTCACGCGCTTGTCATCGAGATGATCAGCCGCTTCGTCGAAAGCGACGATCCCCCGGAACTCCTCGAATGCCGGGCCGCGCCAAAGATCCAGCGCGCGTCGCAGCGCATCGCCGAGCGACGCCGGACCGGAAGCCGCGGCATTCGCGTCGGTGGCCGTACGTTCGAACACGATCGAATCCAGCTCGCCGGGGAGTGGGCGAATCAGATATCCGGCTGGGTGCCGCTCGATCCGGTCGTCGATGACGTCGCGCAGCCGTGAGATGTAGACCGCGACGCTCCGCCGAGCCGATGCGGGCTGTTCCTCGGGCCACAGCACGTCAGCGATCTTCTCGACCGAGAACGGCTCGCCGGGTCGGGTCAACAGCAGTGCCAACAGCTGGCGAGCCTTAACCGTGCGGATCGTGATCGAGACGCCGTCTCGACGCACCGCGAGAGTGCCCAAAACCCCGAAATCGATCAACGGTCCTCCTCGCGCCGTGCTGTGCCAGGGAGCAAATCAGCGCAGCACGCAGTCTAGGACCGACTCGCTTTAGTGCCCGTTCCGCTCGGCAGCGGTCCCGCGATGGGACGAGGTCATAGTCGCCGTGACGATGATATTTCCGCGGTACGTGTGCGCGGCCGCATCGAAACTGCCGCCGCACGTGATCAGGCGGAGACCGGGCGTTGACGTCGGCCCGTACACGAGGTTGGTCGGGAATTTGGATTTCGGGTACAAGGCGACGCCGGTGACCTCGAAGACCGCGACCGTGCCGTCCGACCGCGTGACGTTGATCCGGCTGCCCTTCGTGAGCTTGCCGAGGTTGTAGAAGACAGCGGCGCCGACCTTCTTCGAGTCGACGTGTCCGAGAATGACGGCGCTGCCCGCCTGACCCGGGCTCGGGCCGTCTTCATACCAGTTGGTGCGGTACGGCTGCGACAACGGCGGTACGGCAACCGCGCCTTGGGCATCGACGCCGGCCGCGACGATCGGCGCGTGCACGTCGATGGCGGCGATGTCGATCCGGGTCGGCGTCGACTTCGGCAGCGTGGGGACCTTGTCGATCGGCCCGGTCGCGGTCGCCGGAATTGCGGCCGCCTTCGGCGCGGACGGTGGGTCGGGTGCGGCCGCGAACGCGGCGGTAATGATCCCGGCCCCAGCCATCGCAACGATGAACGCCGCGACGGCGCCGACGACGCGCCCCGCTCCTCGCCGATGCCCCCGGCGACCCGTCCCCACGTTCAGCGCACCGATGGGGCTGCGCGACGGCGGACCAGCACCACGCCACCGGCCGCGGCGCCCAGGACGAGGACTCCGCCGACGGCCAGCGCAATCGTGGACGCTCCGCCCGAGGTCGCACCGTCGCCGGTATCGGCTCCTCCGTGCGGCGAGACCACGAGCGTGACCGTCGTGAAGCTGCCGTCCGAACATTGCATGCCGATGTGGTGTGTACCGCGGGACGCCTTCGCCGGTACGTTCAGGTCGAGCGTGAACTCCCGTGACGTCAGCTTGTCCATGGTGATGTTGCTCGGCAGGCCTAGATCCGTACCGGTCAGGCTGGCGCTGCTCGATGTCGCCGCGCACTTGATGAAGAACGACACGTCGTCCCCGCGCTCGGCGGTCTTCGGCTCGACGCTGCCGGTGGCGCCACCGCCGGCCAGCGCGACGCCCGGTAGGCCGACGACTACGCCGGCAACGACGAGCACGAATGCGGCGAGCAACCGACGGACCGTATGCATGGCACACCCTTCGGTCGAATAGGACCTACATACGCACTGTAGGGAGCCGTTCGGGCGCTATCCCAAATTCATAGAAACCTCATAAATCAACCGCGGATGTACGAGATGATTGCCGATCTTGGAAGGCCAGGTACCTCAAATCGCCAAGATCCCGGCACTGAGCCTCCACCGGTGCCAAGATCGGGGATCTTGGGCGAGCGCGAGCCGACCGGGCGGGCTAAGGGCGGTCGGGACGCCCCGCCACCGAATTCTGGAGCCAGATTTTGGCGCGCATCAACGGCTCCCGGTACCGCCGCTCCCGGACGAGCGCCCGCGACATCTTTGCCGGACCTCGCCGCTTGCCCTCGCGATAACGCCACCGTGCCCACGGCGAGTGCGGTCGCCCCACCCGGATCGCGCCGAAGATCACGAACAACGGTACGAAGATCCCCAGCAGCCCGGTCCAAATCTTGCCCTTGAGCAGCGAAATCGCGATCAGGATTGCATAGATCCCGGCAACAATCGCGGTCGACACGATGCCGGCCGACGACTCGGTATTCACGTCCAGCGGATGCGCACCGAGCAGGAGCAGCCCGAATGCGGCGACGGCCACGAAGATCGCATCGATTGACGTACGGCCGGCCTCGGACCAGTACACGTCCTGCAGGTGGAGGATCAACGCGAACTCGTCGAGCACCAGCGCGGTGCCAATGCCGAACAGGCTCGCGGTAATGCACTGTGGAACGAGGACGTTGTCCGGCAACGCGAATCCACCGGTACCTCCGACGACCATCAGTACCGTGCCGAAGACGACGTGATGGATGTGCATCCCGCCCGGCGTGACATTCCCCGGCCACCATTTGACCTGGGCCCGGATCATCCGTACGGAGAAGCGGATGAATCCGAACGCCACGATGAAGCTGACGAAGACGCAGAACAGCGGGAGACGCCCCGACTCGACGATCGTGCGGTGAAACCAGCTGCCCACCGTTCTCACTCAACACGAAACATCGGATTAAAGCTCATATTTCCGATTAAAGTGCAGCTCATGGCAGCCGGGAAGAGTTTCCGCAGGCAAGTGCCCCGGATCTATTCGATCGCACTCACTCTGATCGGTCTGTTCTGCTTCATCGAAGCGATCAGCAGCGCGTTTCGCAACGTGGTCCGCCCGGTCCGGGACGCGATCGGCAGCGTCTTCATCCCGGCCGGCGGCAACCTCGCGTACTCGGTGTTCGTGTTCCTGCTGGCCGCTGCGGTCGCCCGGCGCAAGCGCATCGCGTGGCGGATCCTGGTCTTCTTCATCGGGCTTCAACTGCTCGCCGCGATCGCGGTCGTCATCTACCTCGCGATCACCAAGCACCCCACCGGCGATCTCGGCGAACCGATCAGCCGCAGCGGCACCGCGATCCGGGTCGGCATCGAGACCGCGGTCTCGCTGATCCTGCTCGGCGCGTTGATTTGGGCCCGGAAAGAGTTCTACGCGAAGGTTCGGCACGCGAGCCTTCGACGTGCGCTCGCGATCACGATCGGTCTGCTCGCCGTCGGTACGCTGATCGGCCTCGGCCTCGTGTACGCGTTCCCGGGCACGCTCGCCGATTCGTTCGGCGTCCGGCTCGGCTACGCCGCATCACGGGTGCTCGGCGGCACGCTCCGATTCGGAGCGCACGAGGCCGACGGCCGTACGGCGGCGTGGCTGAACCTCGTCCTCGGCCTGCTCGGCGCGATCGCGGTGCTGGTCGGATTCGCGACGCTACTGAGCGCCCAGCGGGCCGAGGCGCGTCTGCCGATCGAGGACGAGCAACGCATCCGAGGGCTCCTCAACCGGTACGGCGAGCGCGACTCGCTCGGCTACTTCGCGACCCGGCGGGACAAGTCGGCGGTGTTCTCGCCGAGCGGCAAGTCGGCGATCACGTACCGGGTCGTCAACGGCGTCTGCCTGGCCAGCGGTGATCCGATCGGCGACGTGGAAGCCTGGTCGCCGGCGATCGAGGCGTGGCAGGAAATCAACGAGAAGTACGCGTGGGTGCCGGCCGTCATGGGCGCCAGCGAGGACGGTGCGATCGCGTACGAGCGGGCCGGCCTCAAGGTCATGGAACTCGGCGACGAGGCCATCCTCGACGTCGGGCGCTTCACGCTCGAAGGCCGCGACATGCGGCCGGTACGGCAGGCGGTCCACCGCCTCGAACGCACCGGCTACACGGTTGCCGTCGCCCGCCACGACACGCTGTCCGACGACGAGATGGCCGATGTGGTCAAGGCCGCGAACGCCTGGCGCGACACCGACAGCGAGCGTGGCTTCTCGATGGCGCTCGGCCGCCTCGGCGACCCGTCGGACGGCCGGTGCGTGCTCGTCGAAGCGTTCGACGGCGAACATCGGCGGATGGCGTTGCTGTCGCTGTCGCCGTGGGGACCGAACGGCCTATCGCTCGACCTGATGCGACGCGATCACGAGGCCGACAACGGCGTGATGGAGCTGATGGTCGCGGGCCTGATGCGCGAGAGCCCACGCCTCGGCGTCAAACGCATCTCACTGAACTTCGCGGTGTTCCGCGCGGTCTTCGAGGAAGGTGCGCGCATCGGTGCCGGTCCGATCCTTCGGCTGTGGCGACGCACGCTGCTGTTCTTCTCCCGTTGGTGGCAGCTGGAGTCGCTGTATCGGTCCAACGTGAAGTACCAGCCCGAATGGGAACCGCGGTTCCTGTGCTTCGGCGAGCGCCGCGAACTCGTGAAGATCGGCGTCGCCTCCGCGATCGCCGAGGGCTTCCTGACCTGGCCGCCGTGGGCGAAGGCCGATCCGATCCCGGAGGTCGTACCTCGCGCCGCGTCCGGTGCACCGATGCTGCACGCACCTACCGCGGAGAGCACGGCCGACGCGACACCGGTGGGACCAACCACAAAATCCATAGATCAACTTCCGGAACAGCAGCGGGTACGCCGTACCAAGCTGGACACGCTCCGAGCGGCCGGCGTTGACCCGTACCCGGTGACGTTCCGCCGCACCAACACGATCGCGGAGGTCGTTGCGGCGCATCCGCAACTGGCGGCAGACACGCACACTGGTGATCGGGCCGCGATCGCGGGCCGCGTCATCCTGCTGCGCGACCACGGCACGCGAGTGTTCGCCGTGCTGCGGGACTGGACCGGCGACCTGCAGGTAATGCTCGATCCGACGGCCCGGAGCGACGAGTTCACGGACACTGTGGACATCGGCGACCACGTCGGTGTTTCCGGCGAGGTGATGACCACGAAGACCGGCGAGTTGACGATCGAGGCGGCCTCCTGGGCACTCACCGCCAAATGCCTGCGCCCGTTGCCGGACAAGCATCGTGGCCTGACCGATCCCGAAGCGAAGGTACGCCGCCGGTACCTGGACCTGATCACCAATCCGGCGTCTCGTGACGTGCTGCGCGCGCGCAGTGCCGCGATCCACAGTCTCCGCCACTCGCTGCACGCACGTGGATTCATCGAGCTGGAGACGCCGATCCTGCAACGCATTCACGGTGGTGCGAACGCCCGGCCGTTCCGTACCCATATCAACGCCTATGATCTTGATCTTTATCTCCGGATCGCCCCCGAATTGTTCCTCAAGCGCCTGGCGGTCGGCGGCGTCGAGAAGGTCTTCGAGTTGGGCCGCACGTTCCGCAACGAGGGCGTCTCGTTCAAGCACAACCCCGAGTTCACGATGCTCGAGGCATATCAGGCGTACGCGGATTACATGACGATGCTCGACCTGACCCGCGAGCTGATCCAGACGGCGGCGCTCGCCGCGAATGGCGACACCGTGGTGCGGTGGCCCGGCGCGGACGGTTCGGTGACCGAGATCGACGTGGGTGGCGCGTGGCCGGTCAAGACGATCAACGACGCGGTCTCCGAAGCGTTGGGAGCCGAGGTCACCGCGGATACCGCGATCGATGCGCTGCGCAAGCTCGCCGACGGCGCGAGCGTGCCGTGGGATCCGGCGTGGAGCCGCGGCGCGGTGCTGCTGGAAATCTATGAGCACCTCGTTGAGCACGTGACGCAGGCACCGACGTTCTACATCGACTTCCCGACCGACGAGTCGCCGTTGACGCGCTCGCACCGGCTGGATTCCCGGCTCGCCGAGAAGTGGGACTTGGTGGCGTTCGGGACCGAGCTCGGTACGGCGTACTCCGAGCTCATCGATCCGATCGAGCAACGCAAGCGGCTGACCGCGCAGTCCTTGCTAGCGGCCGGCGGCGATCCCGAGGCGATGGAGCTGGACGAGGATTTCCTGACCGCGCTCGAGTACGCGATGCCGCCGACCGGCGGGCTCGGCATCGGCGTTGATCGGCTGGTCATGCTGCTGACCGGGCACTCCATCCGGGAGACGCTGCCGTTCCCGATGGTGCGCCCGAGTACCGGCCGCTAGACCAGCCGCTCTGACCAGGCGATCTGACCAGGCGATCAGACCAGCCGATGGTGCACCCAGACGTTCGGCTCGACGTACGTGGCGATGTCGTGTTCGACGTCACAGTGCACTGGGACGAGTGCGAGCGGCACGATCACCGGCCCGCTGACGTCGAACGGCAGTCCGGTCCACGTCCGCCAGTCCGAAAGCGACGCCGCCACGGTCATCGACGTCTGCGCGATACCGGCGATCGTGGCTCCGGCTCGAACATGCGTCCGCAGCCACGGATCGTGCGGCAGACCGTCCGGCCGTATGCGCTGGAGGTAGTCCTCCATCGGTTCGTGCGGATGCTCGTGCTTGCGGTTCGGGCGTACCGGGACGACCAGGCTCTGGTAGCCGAGCTTCGCTAGCGTGCTCCGCAGCGCGGCAAGCATTGCGCCGGACACGCCACCACCACGACGATCGGGACGGATGGTGACCTCGATGGCGGCCGCGATCGGGCCTCGCTCTCGGTCGTCCAGCAAGTCCGCCGCACCGCCCAACAGCACGCCGTCGTAACCGTTCGACGGAAGCGCGTCGAGGCTTACCGAGAACGGAAACGCGCACGCCCGCGCTACCGGGTGGGATGGATCTTCCGGATCAATCGCGATCATGTTGGACTCTGGATGAGCGTGGACCAACCGATCGAAGAGCACCGCTGAAATGTTGTCGTGGTACATGAATTCCGGCCAGGAGCCCGGGAAGGCGTCGAAGATGCCGGCCGCATCCGGGCGGTCGGAAAGAGTCTCGATTAACACGTCCATGATCATCCATTTTGCCGCATTGGCCCTCTTCATGGCACCTATGCGAGTGATTCTCGTATATTGGCATACGATCAATCCGGTGGGCCCGAAGCCGCGCCGGTCCTTGTGATAGGAGGGCGCTGTGAGCGCCAAGGTCTGGTCGATCGTGTACTGGATCTGGATGACGCTGCTCGCTGTCACGTTCTACGCACGCCCGTCGTGGCACATCGTCATCTGGAGTCTGATCGGCGTTTCAAGCGCGAGCGCGGTCGTATTCGGCGTGATCCGGAACCGACCCCGTCGCGCGGCGCCGTGGCTCCTCCTTGCGCTCGCTCTGGTCTCGTTCGCGGCCGGTGACACGACTTACAACCTGCTCACCCAGTACGGCGGCCAAACGAACCCGTTCCCGTCGATCGCCGACCTGTTCTACGTAGTCACCTGTATCGCACAGGTGATCGGCATGTATGGCCTGGTCCGCGCCGGTACGGCGAACCGGGAACGCAGCGCGTTGATCGACAGTCTCGTGCTGACGTCCGGCGTGGGTGTTATCTACTGGATCGTGCTGATCGCGCCGAATGTGCATCGGCAGGACTTCGGCACGCTTCAGAAGGTCATCTCGGTCGCGTACCCGCTGGCCGACATTCTGGTCCTGGCCCTGGTGGCGCGGCTCGTCGTGACCCAACACCGCACACCGTCGGTGCTCCTGCTCGCGCTCGGCACCGCGGGCCTGCTCACCGCCGACGTCCTCTACGGGCTCAGCCAGCTCCACGCGGGCTGGACGATCGGCGGACCGGTCGACCTCGGGTGGGTCATTCTGTACGCCACCTGGGGCGCGGCCGCGCTGCATCCATCGATGGCCACGCTGACTCAACCGAGAACGTCGCGCCCCTTGGAAATGGGGCGCACGCGCCTCGTGTTGCTGGCGATATCGTCGCTGGTCGCGCCGGCCGCACTCCTGTACGAATCCGGGCGCGGCGATCTCCGCGACGCCGCCGTGGTCGCTTCGCTTTCCGCGGTCGTGTTCCTGCTGGTTCTGTTCCGGCTTTCCGACGTGCTGAACAGCAACCGGCTGGCGCTCGAACGCGAACGTGCGCTACGGCAGGCCGGTGACTCGATGGTGTCCGCCGTGGACGAACGGAACGTTCGGCATGCGCTGGACACCGCGATCGCACGGATGCTGCCGAACGGCACGAATTTCGTGGTCGATCTGCTGCCCAGAGTGCCCGATGACGGCCTCGGTGGCGGTGCCCGCATCCGCTACACCCGGACGCTCGGGCATGGGCTCCCCGGCGCGCTGCGCGCGTTCGAACTCGCTCTGGTCTGCACGCTGCCGTCCCGCGCGCCGGAGGCGACGAAAGACCGGATGCCGGCCGCAGTGGCGCTCGCCGCGGCCGAGTCCCCACTGACCGTCATGCAGGGGCCGTTGGAGGTCCTCACCGGTCAGGTCACGCTCGCGCTCGGCCGGATCGCGCTGACCGAAGAGGTCAACCGGCGCAAGAGCGAGGAGTACTTCCGGACGCTCGTCCAGAACACCGCCGACGTCATCCTCATCATCGACGACGTCAACCTGGTCGGGTACGCGAGCCCGTCGGCGGTGTCGGTCTTCGGCGATCGACCCGTCGTCGGCGAGGCGCTGGACGATCTCCTCGTCCCCGACCACTCGGTACGGGCCAACGGGCTGTTCGGCCTGATGCGGGCGAACGCGATCGTGTCGGCCCGCGAGTCCGCGACGGACTGGATCGCGCGGCGCCGGGACGACGTGATCGTGCACGTGGAAGCGTCCACCCGGGACCTCACCGACGATGCGACCGTCAACGGCGTCGTGGTCACGCTCCGCGACGTGACCGAACGGCGGCGGCTCGAACGCGAACTGACCCACCACGCGTTCCATGACCCGCTGACCGGCGTCGCGAACCGGCTGCTGTTTCAGGAGCGCGTCAAGACCGCGGTCGCGGGCGCCGCACGCCACGGCGGCACGGTCGGCATCCTCTTCATCGACCTGGACGACTTCAAAATCGTCAACGACACGATGGGCCACCAGGCCGGCGACCAGCTCCTCGTGTCCGTCGTCAAGCGTCTCGGCCAAGCACTGCGCCCGCAGGACACTGCCGCCCGGCTCGGCGGCGACGAGTTCGCCGCGTTGATCGAGGACGTCTCCACGCCCGAGGAGGTCGAGCAGATCGCCGGCCGGATCATCACGGCGCTGAGCGAACCGTTCTTCGTCGGTGACTCGCTGGTCAGCGGCGCCTCCAGCATCGGCGTCGCGACCACCGCCGAGGCGAGCGACGCGCAGGAACTGCTCCGCCAGGCCGACCTGGCGCTGTACGTCGCGAAGGGCAGCGGGAAGGGTCAGTGGCGCCGGTACCAGCCGGCCCTGCACACCGCCGTACTCAAACGCATGCAAATGCGTACGGAACTCGACCAGGCCATCAAGGACGACACGTTCGAGCTGTTCTACCAGCCGATCGTCGAGCTCAGCGAGGCGCGGGCGGTCGGGTTCGAGGCGCTGGTGCGATGGAACCACCCGACCGCCGGGCTCATGCAACCGATCGACTTCATCGACATCGCCGAGGAGAGCGGGATCATCCTGGCGCTCGGCGACTGGGTCATGCGTACCGCGATCGAAACCGCCACGTCGTGGACCGATCCGAACCTGTACGTGAGCGTGAACGTATCGGCGCGGCAGTTCCGCGCACCGGGGTTCGTCGAACGGGTGAAGGGCCATCTGGACGCGGCCGGGCTCGCCCCGACCCGCCTGATGGTGGAGATCACCGAGAGCCTCCTCCTGCCGGACGAGCAGCAGGTCTGGGATGACCTGTTCACGCTGCGCGAGCTGGGCGTACGGATCGCGATCGACGACTTCGGCACCGGCTACTCGTCGCTCAGCTACCTTCGGCGGGTCCCGATCGACGTGGTCAAGGTCGACAAGTCCTTCGTGGAGACAATCGGCTCATCCGAGCAGCAACGCTCGCTCGTCGAGGGGATCGTCTGGCTCGCCGCCACGCTCGGGCTTTCGGTCATCGCCGAGGGGATCGAGACCGAGGATGACCGCGAGCTGCTCGTCGAGCTGGGCTGCCCGATGGGCCAGGGGTACCTGTTCTCGCCGCCGATGAACCAGGCGGCAAGCCTCGCCTGGCAACGGGGTGAACGGATCGCGGTATGAGCACGAAGACCCGAGGGGGACCAAGTCATGAGTACCAACGTTAAATCCGCTGCCATGCAACACATCCGGCGAACCGGTCGATGGGACGAACTCGGACGACTGACGCCCGAGAATCCGATGTACGACGCCGTGATCGAGGAGATCGACGGCCGAAGGATCCGGATCGGTACGCATTGGCTGACCGACTTCGCTTCCTGCAACTATCTCGGCTTCGACCTCGAACCGGAGATCATGGCCGTGATCGACGACGAGATCCGACGCTGGGGTACGCACCCGAGCTGGTCCCGGCTGCTCGGCAATCCGCGGCTCTACCTCGACATCGAGGATCAGCTGACCGACCTGCTGCACGCGCCGGACACCCTCGTGTTGCCGACGATCACGCACATCCACATGGCGGTGCTGCCGATCCTGGCCAATGACGGGTACGTGTTCTACGAACACACCGCGCACAAGACGATCTACGACGGTTGCGTGTACGCGCGTGGGCTCGGCGCCACGATCGCGTCGTTCAACGGTGACGATCCGCAGCATCTTGAGGACCTGCTTCGCTCCACGCCGCGGGGCAAGACGCGGCTGGTCTGCATGGACGGCGTGAACAGCATGACCGGCAACATCCCCGACCTCTCCATCTACGCGCGAATCTGCCGCGACAACGACGCGATGCTGTACGTCGATGACGCGCACGGATTCGGCGTGATCGGCGAGCGGAGCCCGGCGGAAACCAGCACGTACGGCGCTCGGGGCAACAGCATCGTCGCGCACGCTGGCGAATCGTACGACGACATCATCCTGGTCGGCGGATTCTCGAAGGCGTACTCGTCGATGCTCGCGTTCCTGGCGCTACCGACATGGTTGAAGGAGCACCTCAAGGTCGCGGCGCCGCCGTACCTCTACTCCGGACCATCGCCGACCGCGTCGCTCGCCGGTGTGCTGGCCGGCTTCGACATCAACGCCCAGCGGGGCGAGAAGGTCCGGCACACGCTGTTCTCGCACACCGACCGGATTCTGGAGCGTGTACGGGACCTCGGCGTCTACACACCGAACGACACCGGTACGCCGATCATCGAACTGCCCTTGGCGGCGAGTGACATGGTTGCCCGGGTCACCGAGATCCTCTGGGGCGAGGGCATTTACGTGACCGTCGCCGCGTACCCACTGGTCCCGCACGATCAGGTGGGGTTCCGGATTCAGGTGACCGCGGCCCACACCGACGAGCAGATCGACGGCCTGCTCTCCACGATCGACACGCTCGCCCGTGACGGGTACCTGCGCGTGGCCTCCTGAAAGGTCCGGCCCGCACCCCTCGAAAGGGATGCGGGCCGGACCGGGTGCCACGATCAGCTCACGTTGATCGCCGTGTCGTCGATGACGAACGACGTCTGTAGCGAGCTGTCTTCGGTCGCGCTGAACTTCAGGGCGACGCTGCCCGTGGTTCCGCTCAGCGGGATCGACACCAGCACGTAGCCGGTGTTGTGGTTGAGGTTGGAGTACGTGGCCTTCGTCGTGCCGTTGACCGAGACGGTGAGCTTGTCGAACTGCGTCGTCGTGGTCGTTTCGGCCGTGTCGATGTGCAGGTAGAACGACAGGCTGGCGGTGCAGCCCGTCGCTACCGTCACGGTCTGCGAGACCGTGTCGGTGTGCGTCGTGCCGTAGCCGTCCATCCACGCGTAGTACGTGCCGCTGTGCGACGTCTCACCTGCGCCGTTCGGGTTGATGACGCCGGCGGTCGTCGTCCACGGTGCCGCCGAGCCGGTCTCAAAGCCCGGGTTGCCCAGCAGCTGGGCCGCCGTGCAGCTGGATACCGCGGTGATGTTCCACGCGAACGTCGCGGTGCCCGTGTGGGACGCCGAGTCGTGCGCGGTGACCGTCACGCTGTAGTTCGCCACCGTGGTCGGCGTGCCACTGATCACGCCGGCGCTGCTGATCGTCAGGCCGGCCGGGAGACCGGTCGCCGTCCAGGTGTACGGCGCGGTGCCGCCGGTGGCCGACAGTGTCAGGCTGACCGCGTGGCTGACCTGAGTGGTCTGCGTACCCGGGTTGTTCACCGTGACCGTCGTGCTGACGCCATTCGTGAACGCGGCGGTGCCGTTCGGCGTACCGAGCCCGGTCGGGCCGTCCCAGCCGACGCCCGCGGTGCACAGCGGTGCGCCACAGGAGCCGTTGGAGCCGGACGTGACGTCGAACAGGTTCGACGGGTGCGCGTACGGGTACGACGCCGCGTAGGTACCCGCGGTCGGCGTGCCGGCGAGCGCGTAGACACCGGCGATGATCGGTGCCGCAACGCTCGTACCGCCGTAGACGACCCAGCCGGACGCGCCGTACGTCTGGTAGACGGCGACACCGGTAGCCGGGTCGGCTACCGCGGAGACATCCGCCTCAGCACGACGCGAGCAGCCGGTGGTGACGGTCTGCCAGCTCGGCTTCGCGTCGTAGGCGGAGCAACCGGAACCGGCGTCACTCCACGCGGTCTCGGTCCAGCCACGCGAGTTGGACGCGGCCACGAGGTGCGTACCGCCGACCGCCGTGACGTACTGCGACGTGGCCGGGTACTCGGCACCCGTGGCGTCGTCGCCGGAGCTGACCGTGATCGCCTTGCCCGGGTGGTTGAAGTGCGCGTCGTCCGACGTCTGCGTGGACGTCTCACCGCCGCCCCAGCTGTTCGAGATGAAGTTCGCGAGCGACGCGGCGGTGTCCTCGGCCGTGTACAGGTCCGCGTCGGACGCCGAGTTCGCCTCGATCAGGTCGATGTGGCAGAGCGGGCAGATCGCCGACACCATGTCGACGTCGAGCGACTCCTCACCCGCCCAACCCGAATCGTTGGTCGGCAGCGGGCTGGTGGCGCCGTTCTGGTTGAGCACCTTGAAGCAGCCGTTCGCCACAGTGCAGGCCGGCAGGCCGTACTGGCTGCGGTAGGTGGCCAGGTCGGCGGCCGCGTTCGGGTCGTTGTTCGCGTCGACGATCGCGACGACCGTGCCGGAGCCGCCGGTCGTAGCGAGCTTGTATGCGCTGTCCAGATCGGTCGGTCCGAAACCGGAGGGCGTGGCATTGGGCGTGATTGCGCTGGCGCTGACGCCCTTGATGTCCGTACGCCGTTCCGCCATGCAGGCATTCATGCGTGCCTTGGTGGGCAGCGCGCACGCGCGGACGGTCGGAACCTTGGCCGTAGCGGCCGCGGCGGCGGTGGTGGTGTGAGCGACGGCGGGCGGGGTTGCCGCATTCGCCGCAGTGGTGGACATCATCCCAGCTACCACGATCGCGGTAGCTGCGGTGATGAGTGTGAGCATCCGGGGTCTTGCCCGCATTTCTCCTCCAGAAGGACAGCCGAAAAGGACCGACTGACGCTTCCCCCGTCAGCCGTTCAGTCGTTCAAGCATTTACATACTTGAGTGTCTGATCGGCTTGCGCAAGACCTAAGTGCGACAACATTTAGTCCGGATTCCGGCTCTCCCGCCGGTCGGTCCCGACCGCGTGCGCACCGAACGACCGGCCGAGCGCCCTCACCTCGGCTTCCATCCTCGGCACAACGGCTGCGGTCTGGCGTGCGACGAGGCGGTCGGACAACGGACTCAGCACGATCGTCCGGGCCGCTTGCACTACGCCGATCCCCCGTGGGACGTAAACGCGACGTTTGCGGCCTTCGATCCCGGCCAGAATCCGGCGGGCGCACTCTTCCACCGACACGGTGACGCCAAGTGGCCAGGGCAGCTTGCCGCCGAGCGAACTGAGATCGGCGCGGGCGTCGCGAACCATATCGGTGTCGATCCAGATTGGATGCGCGGTCCCCACCGAGACGCCGAGATGCCGTGTCTCCAGACGCAACACGTTGCCGAACTGCTCGACGCCCGCCTTCGAAGCGCAGTACGCCGCCATTCCGGCGAGCGCGGTGAACGCGGCGGCCGACGACATCAGCAACGCGTACCCGCGCCGCTCCACCACGTACGGCAACGTCGCGGAGACCGTTCGGATCACGCCGCCGAGGTTCACGTCGACCGTGCGTACCAACGCATCCGCCGGCGTGATCGCGATCGTGCCGACCGGTGCGATCCCTGCGTTTGCCACCACCACGTCGATGCCACCGGTCACGCTCACCGCGTGCGCGACGGCCGCATCCAACCCGGCCTGATCGGTCACGTCGCACTCGGCCCACGTATGCCGATCCCCCAACTCCGCGGCGAGCAAGCGAAGTAGATCGGGCTCGAGACCGGCCAGCACGACGCGAGCCCCGCGCGCCGCCGCCAGCCGGGCGACCTGGGCGCCGATGCCACGCGCCGCGCCGGTGATGAAGACGGTCTTATCGGTGAGGTTCATGCTCAGGCCTCCGAGAGTGCGCGCGGTGGAGCACCGACCGCGCGCACGCGGACACCACCCCAAGGATCAAGATCTTTCAGTTGTACCGGCTTTCCGTCCCCGCCGATCGCGAGTTCCGCCGTCGTACGTCCGTCCCGGACCAGTTTTCCGACACCGGCATGCGGCGAGATCCGGCCACCCCAGTGGAACCGGCCGTCGAACGGTTCGAAGTGACCGGCGAGCGCGACGTCCACCTCGAATGCAACGCCCTCGATCGTCACGACGGCAGGCCCGCGATATGCGTCGTCGGCATGCGCGCTCAACCCACCGGGTACGTCAGCGGCCTTGCGTACGCCGACCAGCCCTTCCCAGAGCAACGTGGTCAGGTAGTCGGTCAACGCTTCGCGGCTCATCGGCTGCCCGTGCACCATCCACCAGTCGCCGACCGCCTGCACCATGCCGACCATCCCGTACGCCCACGGCTCGGCCGGCCCGGAGTCGAGTCCGAGCGAACGCAACCGGTCACCGATCACCCGGGCCAGACCGGCCGCGATCGTTTGCGACGAGTGCACGATCAGCTGCCGTACGCCCGGCATGTCGCTGCGGGACATGATGAACGCGTACAACTCGGGTTGACCGTCGATGGCACCGAGGTACGCGTCGATCGTCGCGGCCACGAGCGCGCGCTCCTCGCGCACCCGCGAAATTGCCGGCGTGACGGCGGACAGGACGTTGCGCGCGACCTGATCCCCGACGGCGGTGAAGAGTTCCGCCTTATCCGCGAAGTAGCGGTAGAGCACCGGTTTCGTAACGCCCGCGACCGCCGCGACCTGCTCCATGTCCACGTCCCGGCCGTAGTGCGCGATCGCGGCGATCGCGGCCCGGACGAGTTCGGCGCGGCGCTGCTCGCGGTGGGCGGCCCATCTCGTGCTGCGACCGTCTTGCGGCCTCTCGGCAGATTGCATGATACTAGTCGTAACAGTTACTCCCAGAAACATCAACATCCCCGGAGTGGTGATTGGGATGCTCGATACCCGTTCCGATGTGCGCTCGGACGATAGCTCGAACCGCCGCTGGGATCAGCGTGAGGCGACCGCAACCCGGCTGCTCAGGTCGTCCGTGAACCACTCCTACGACCCCGATGTGCATATCGACTGGGACGCGCCGCACGATCCGGATCGCTACTGGATGCCGCCGCACCGCAGCAGCCTCTACGGCACTGATCTGTGGGAGTCGCTCGGCCGGGCAAAGCAGATCGAGCTGACGAAGCACGAGGTGGCGAGCGCGGCGTCGGCCGGCGTGTGGTTCGAGGCGATCCTGATGCGGATGCTCGCCCGGGAGTACTACGACATGGATCCGCGTTCGAAGCACGCGCAGTACGCGTTGACCGAGATCGCCGACGAGTGCCGCCACTCGATCATGTTCGGGCGGCTGATCGAAGCGCTGGGCTGCGAGCCCTACACCGCGCCCGGCCACGACCACAAACTCGGAAACTACCTGGTCAAGACGGCCAAGGGCGCACACATGTACGCCGCGATCCTGATCGCCGAGGAAGTCCTCGACACGATCCAGAGGGAAATCATGGCGGACGAGTCGCTGCAGCCGCTGATCCGGATGGTCTCGCGGATCCATGTGGTCGAGGAGGCGCGGCACGTGCGCTTCGCGCGCGAGGAACTCGTCCGGAACGTGCCGACGTCGTACTTCGCGCGCCGCCACGACCAGCTCGTGATCGGCCGCGCCGCCCTGATGATCGCGAGCCGCCTCACCCACCCCGGCCCGTACGCCGCAGTCGGCTTGAACCCCAGCACCGCGCGCCAGGTGGCCAGATCGAACCCGCATTTCCGCACCACACTGCGTTGGGCCGGCACCCGGATCAGCGAGTTCCTGGCCGCCCAGGGCCTGATCGGCGGACCGGGCTTGCCGCTATGGCGCCGCTCCGGCCTCCTCACCTAGGCCTCGCGGAAACCCCCAAAAACCCAGTTGATCCTGGAGTTAGTTGACGCATCGACGGTGTGTCGTGCGAATAACTCCAGGATCAACTTTGGTTCAGCTCTTGATTCAGCGGCCGGTGGTCGGAATCGTCGTCGCTGACTTGCCGGCGGCCTTCGCAACCTTCGCGGCGCGCTTCTCCTTGATGGATTTGCCCTCTTTTTTGACATTGGACTTCTGGCTGGATTTGTCGCCCATGATGTGGCCTTCCCAGGCATCGATGTGATCGTCGCGGCATCCCCGCATGACGCGGTGCCGCAATCGTGGGATTCGCCGGCGTGGAATGGCATCTCGATGCGGATGTCGCCGATTCCGGAATGTCCCCACTCTACGCGTCCGTGCCACCCGCACCACCAGCCGATTTTCCAACGTCACCCGGTCGGATCCACGCCCGTCTCACCGTCGATCAGTTCGCGGACGATGTCGGCATGGCCGGCGTGCCGTGCGATCTCCTCGATCATGTGCACCAGGATCATCCGCAGCGATACGCCCTGTCCCCGATGACCCGGGACGATATCGGTGAGTTCGAAGCGAACCATCGTCCGCCGCGACTCCGCGCACACCTCCTCGTACGACGCGAGCACCGACGCGATCGTCTCGTCGGGATCGATCACCCAACTGTCGTCACTGCCGCGATTGTTCGGTCCGACGTCCTCGCGAGTTCGCTGTGCGAGCGCCACCTGGAACCAGTTGCGCTCGACTCCGATCAGATGTTTGGCGAGGCCGAGCAGCGTGGTCGAGGAACCGACGAATCGGCGGCGTGCATCGTCCTCCGAGACGCCGCGAAGCTTGGCCGGCAGAATCGATCGGTAGAAGTCGAGGTAGTCCTCGTACGTCTGCCGTTCGTTGGCATCGGCGTCGAACCGTCCGGGCGGCGGCGCGAGCGCGTCCAATCCGTGTTGCCAGAGCGCGTTGCGGTCCGATTCCTCGTCAACGATCGCGAGCGTTCCGTTTCCGTCCACGTCGCCGACCGCCAGCGTGACCTGCTCGCCACCATCGAGCGTCAACCGGAAAGCATCCGCCGTGACCTCGCTGAACGCCCCGCTCAGGACCGATGTCGCGAAGGATGCATCGTCGATCCGTACGGAGCGCCGATCGGCGCCACAGGCGACGAAGAACTCACCCGACGCGACGAGTCCATGGACAGTACGTGCCCGAATTCCATACGTACGTTGCAGCACAGAGGTTCTCCCTTGATTGAGGACAGGCGTGAGATGACCGCCCGACACCAATCGAGCGGTCAACCTTCGAGGAACGACAGCCGGACCTGCCGTACGGCGTTGTCGCCATTGGGATCGACGAGGCAGATCGACTGCCAGGTGCCGAGCGCAACCGCGCCATCGAGAACGGGCAACGTCGCGTACGGGGCGATGAACGCCGGCATCACGTGGTCTCGGCCGTGGCCGGGCGTACCGTGCCGGTGCCGCCAACGATTGTCGGTCGGCAGGAGCGAGTCGATCGCGGCCAGCAGGTCGTCATCCGAACCGGCGCCGGTTTCCAACACCGCGATTCCGGCAGTGGCATGCGGCGCGAAGACGTGGAGCAGGCCGTCGGCGTCCTCCGCGTGCTCTTCGAGGAACGCGCCGATCTCCGCGGTCAGATCGTACACGGTCGGCTTGGCTCCGGTCCGTACCGTGACCAGGACGGAACGCACGTCAGCCGTCCAGCCGTGCGACGTCGGCCGGGTCGAGCACGATGTCGGCCGCAGCGATGTTCTCCTCCAGGTGCGCCACGCTGCTCGTACCCGGGATCGGCAGCATCACCGGCGACTTCGCGAGCAGCCACGCGATGCCGATCTGTGCGGGCGTCGCGCCGTACGCCGTGGCGACCTCCTGCAGCGTTTCCATCCCCTTACCGCCGCCGAGCGGGAAGAACGGCAGGTAGGCGATCGCGTCCTCCTCGCATCGGGCAAGCATCGCGGCATCGCCCTGGTTCGTCTGGCCGAACAGGTTCGACACGGTCACGATCCGGGTGACCGCGAGCGCCGTATCGAGCTGTTCGAGCGACACGTTCGACAGACCGATCCGCTGGATGAGACCTTCCCGCTGCATCGCCACCATCGTGTCGAGCGCCTCCTCGAACGTCGTGGTGTCGGTGTCCATCCAGCGCAGATGCGTCACCGGAACCGAGTCAAGACCCAGCACGCGCCGGTCGTGCTCGTTGCCTGCGCGCAGGCCCTCAGGGGTGATCGCGGGAAACCACGAGCCGTCGCTGCGTCGCCCTGCGCCGAGCTTGGTCACCAGAACCAGATCCTCGGGGTACGGGCGAATTGCCTCCGCGATGATCTCGTTGGCCACGTTGTCGCCGTAGTACCAAGCGGTGTCGATGACGCGTACGCCCAGCTCCACCGCCCGCCGTACGACCCTAATCGCCTCGTCACGATCCTTCGGCTGCCCCCAGACACCGGGTCCGGGCAGGCGCATCGCACCAAACCCCATCCGCGGTACCGACAGATCCCCGATCCCCACCACACCAGCAAGTCCCATGCTCACAATCCTATTTCCCACCGCTCCGAACCCCGCTCCCCGAGACCCAACTCCCCCAACACCCCGTGACTCAAACTATCCAAGATCTTTTCAGACAATTTAGATATCCGCTGGGGACGGGCTACGGGATCAGGAGGGTTTTGCCTATTGTTTCGCGTTGCTCGATGGCGCGATGAGCTGCTGCTGCTTCGGCCAGCGGAAACGTCTGACCAATAATCGGCCGCAACTTCCCCTGCTCGGCCAGCGCGAGCGCCCCCGTGGTCAGCTCGACGCTGCGGGCTCCGAGCGCGCCGAGCTGACGGAATCCGATCAGCTTCACGTCGGCCCCGGTCGCGTCGGTCGGCCGCCCGCTGGACGACCCGAACTGTACGAACCGTCCACCTGGCCGAACCAACTCGAGAGCCGCCGCGCCAATCGTGCCGCCGACGCCGTCGTACGCGATGTCGACGCCGCCGGTCAGCGTACGCACTTCGGATTCCCAGCCCAACTGTCCATAGTCGACAACCGCGGTCGCACCAAGGTCTCGCACCACCGAGCATTTGCGCGGACCGCCGGCCGCCCCGACGACCGACGCACCGGCCGCGAGCGCGAGTTGCACAAGCAACGTGCCGACCCCGCCGGCGGCAGCTTCGACGAACACCCACTCCCCCGGTTGCGGCGCCGCCAGGAGCGACAATCCCGACGCGGTACGGCCATCGGCAAGCAGCGCGGTCGCGTCCACCAGATCAACCTCATCCGGTACGCCCACCAACCCACCGACCGGTACGGCGACCTTGGATGCGTAACCGCCGGACCCACCCGTACCGGTGACCACCCGCCGGCCGAGCCACGTGGCATCGACGCCGTCACCGAGCGCCGACACGACGCCGCCGACACCGTTTCCCGGCACGTACGGCGGAACCGGTGCGCCCGTCGGAAACGGTGAGCGACCTGCGCGTACCACGGTTTCGATGAACGTGATGCTCACCGCCGCGACGTCGACGACAACCTGGCCTTCGGCGGGCGTCGGATCGGGGGTCTCCCGAGCGACGAGCACGTCCGGCGGCCCGAATGCGGGAATCCACACAGCCTGCATGTGCTTACTATGCCGCATTGTGCGGGTGCGGTCAGGAGCGGCGAACGCCGAAACGGCGGACGCGAGCCAGCGGCTACGATGCCGACCGGGAGGCCGACCCGGCCTCGGGGTACGACATTCAGGAGACCCACGATGTCCGATGACATGATCATTGCGCGCCTCGCATCCGGCAGCGCTGCCGATCTCACCAGCGCCGCAGACGCCGCGATCGCGACCGGCCGGGCCGGACTCGACGCGGTACGGGCCGCCGACCCGGACACGCTCGATGACATCGCAATCCTGGACATGTACGACGAAGCCGTCGCCGCGATGGCCGATATGGCGTCGTTGTCCAACATGATCGGCAAGGCGCATCCGGACGCGGCGGTGCGCGATGCGGCCGACGCGGCGTACAAACTTCTTTCCACTGAATTGTCGGGTCTGGAACTTGACCCCGACCTGTACGCGGTGCTCGCCCGGCTGAACGTGAGCGACGAAGACGGCGCAACCCGCCACTTCGCGTCCAAGACGCTGGACCGGTTCCGGCGCGCCGGTGTCGACCGCGACGAGGCGACTCGGGCGCGCATCCGTGATCTGCAGGACACCATCACCGCGATCGGACTGGACTTCGAGCGCAACATCAATACCGATACGCGCGTCGCGCGCTTCCCGGAGAGCGCGCTGGATGGCCTGCCGGCCGACTACGTTCGCGCGCACGCACCGGACGAGGACGGTCTCGTCTCGATCACGACCGAGTATCCGGACTATGTGCCGTTCATGTCGTACGCGATTGACCCGGCCGCGCGCGAGGAGATGTGGCGGATCTACCGCCAACGCGCCTACCCGGCCAACGTCGAGGTGCTCCGCAACCTGATCGAACGCCGTCACGAGCTGGCCACTTTGCTCGGCTACCGCTCGTGGGCGCACCTCATCACCGAAGACAAAATGATCGGTACGGACACCGCGGCAGGCGAATTCATTGCGAAGATCTCGGCGGCTGCGCGGGCTCGCGCCTACGCCGACTACGACGAGTTGCTCGAACGCAAGCGCGTCGACGAGCCCGATGCCGAGCGCGTGTTCCCTTGGGACGCGGGCTTCCTGCAGGACCGGCTGAAAGCCGAGAAGCTCGCGTTCGACACCCAGGCGGTACGCCCGTACTTCGAGTACGACCGCACGAAGGCCGGCCTGATGGGCCTGGTCGAGCGGATGTTCGGCGTCACGTTCACTCGACGCGACGACGTCCCGACGTGGCACGAGGATGTGGAGGTCTACGACGTTTCGTGGTCGGGACGGCAACGGCGACGTCGGCCGGATCTTCCTGGACATGCACCCGCGGGCCGACAAGTTCAACCACGCCGCGATGTTCGACATGCAGACCGGCAAGGAGTCCGACACGATCCACCGGCGCCCGGAGTGCGCGCTGCTCTGCAACCTGCCCAAACCCGGCAAGGAGGCGGCGCTGCTTCAGCATTCGGACGTTACGACGTTCTTTCATGAGTTCGGTCACCTGATCCACCACCTGATGGGCGGCCACCAGCGGTGGGCCGGCGTCTCCGGCATCAAGAACGAGTGGGACTTCGTCGAAGCACCGTCCCAGCTGCTCGAGGAGTGGACGTTCGACGCCGGCACACTGGCCGACTTTGCGATCCACCACGAAACACTGGAGCCACTGCCGGTGGAGATGGTCTCGAAGCTCCGCGCCGCGGACGAGTTCGGCAAGGGGCTCTTCGTGGCGCAGCAGATGTACTACGCATCGATCAGCCTGGAGCTCTACCGGTCGGACCCGGCCACGATGGACATCGCGGAGGTGGTCGATGCGGCGATGCGTACCCACCTCCCGTACGAGCCGGTCGAGGGGACCTACTTCTACCTCGCATTCGGACATCTGGACGGCTACTCGGCGATCTACTACACATACATGTGGTCGCTGGTGATCGCGAAGGATCTGTTCAGCCGGTTCGCGACCGAGGGCCTGCCGGCGCCGGTGGCGAGTGCCGCGTATCGCGACAGCGTGCTGGCCCCGGGTGGCTCGGCGAGAGCCGCCGACCTGGTCGCAGCGTTCCTCGGCCGAGAGTATTCGTTCGACGCCTACCAGGCCTGGCTCGAAGCGTAAAGAGGCGCTGAGCAGGGCATTGATCATTACCTTCATACAGGGGTATCACAGGTGATCTTGAGGAACATGCCGCAGGATCTGTGGTGAGGGACGACCGAAGTGCGATCGTCACGGACGCATGGAGGCGGCTGAACCGCGACTTGACGTAGAAGTAGGCTCTGCCGGGAAATGACGCCAGCAACCAGTATCCGGAGAACAGCTTGATCATGCGCACGCTACTTGGGAACGCACTGCGATTCGTTGGTGCGCACAAGTTGATCACGCTGATCGTGGCTGCGGGCGTCACGCTGCGCGTACTCACCGTCATCGCGTACCGGCCGGCGATCCTGTACGTCGACTCCCTCTACATCTACCTGATCCACCTTCCGCACTCACCGATGCCGGCGACGACGAGCCCGAGTCCGGACCCGCTCGGCTACAACATGTGGCTGCTCCAGCCGGTTCTATCGGTCGGCGGCTTGTTCACGGTCGTGGTGATCCAGCACCTCCTCGGGATCGCGATGGGCATCGCGATCTATACGCTGCTCGTCCGGCGGGGTGCCTGGCACTGGCTGGCCGCGCTCGCCGCCGCTCCGGTGCTGCTCGACGCGTACCAGATCTACATCGAGCACATGATCATGTCGGACACGCTGTTCGAAGCGTTGCTGGTCGGGGCGTTCGGTGCGTTGATCTGGAACCGCCGGCCCGGCCCGATCGCGGTCGGGGTGGCCGGCCTGTTCCTGGGCGTCGCCACGACCGTACGGGCGGTCGGCGCGCCGCTGCTCGTACTGTTCCTGATCTACGTCTTGATCGTCGTTCGAGGTTGGTCGTTCAAAGCCCTCAGCGCGACGCTCGTGACGCTGTTGTTCCTGATCCCGGTGCTCAGCTACGACATCTACATGACGCAGACCGGGAACAAGTTCGACGCGAGCAACACGACCGCGCTGTCGCTCTACGCGCGGGCTTCGACGTTCGTCGACTGCGACAGGTTGAACGCTCCGGCCGACGTGAAACAGCTTTGCCCGGCAGAACCGCTCGGGCAACGGCGAAGTCCGGACTTCTACGCCCACACGCTGGATTCGCCGCTGTACAAGGCGAAGTTGCCGCCGGGCGTGACGCTGAACCAGTTGGAGACGCAGTTCGCGAAGGCCGCGATGACACAGCAGCCGTGGCGGCTGACCGGCGCCGTGCTGCACGATGCGTCCCGCCTCTTCACCTGGAATCACGACAACCTCTCGAACCCGGATGCGCCGACCGAACGCTGGCGGTTCCAGACGGCGTACCCGGTCTATCCGACCGCGGTCTACCTCTCCACAGTGCAGGACATCGGCGCGTTCTATGGCGATCCCCCGCCGCACCTCAATGCGGGTGTCGCCAAGTTCATGCGTGGATACCAGCTGACTGTCGGCTTCACGCCCGGCCCGGTGATGGCGCTGTTCCTGATCGTCGGGCTGACCGGCGTGCTCTGGCGCGGCCGCAGTAAGGGCTCGTCGGCGCGCGGTCCCGCGCTCCTCTACCTTCTCGGTGCAGCCGCTGTGCTCGGTGCCGCCGACTTCTACGAATTCACCTGGCGCTATCAACTACCCGGATTGGTGCTGATTCCCATGGCTGGCGTTCTCGGCTGGACCGCTCTCACCCGGCGCAAGGCCGCGCCACCGCCGTTCCCCGAACCGGCCGACGAGGCCATGATCGAGCAGTTCTTCGCCGAGTACGGCGACATCAAGCTGCCGCCGGTGGCCGTGGTCATCGCGGCGTACAACGAGTCGCAGGGCATCGGCAACGCGCTCGAAAACATGCCCGCCAACACGGGCGGCGACGACCCGCTCGACATTGCGACGATCGTCGTGGTCGACGGCGGCACCGATGACACCGCTGCGATCGCCCGGAAGCACGACGTCTACGTGTGTGAGCTGCCGTCGAACCGTGGTCAGGGCGCGGCGCTCCGCCTCGGGTATTACATCGCCCGCCGTGGCGGTGCCGACTACATCGTGACCAGCGACGCGGACGGCCAGTACGACAGCTCGCAACTGCCAATTCTGCTCGACCCCATCCGCAGCGACGAGGCCGATTTTGTGATCGGTTCGCGACGGCTCCGGCCGGGCGACGACCACTCCCGCGACCTGGTACGCCGGAGCGGCGTACGGGTGTTCGGATTCATCATCTCGGCACTCACCGGCACGAAAGTGACCGACACGTCGTCCGGTTTCCGGGCTTTCCGTGCCCAGGTCAGCGCGGATGTCACGTTGGACCAGCCGCAGTACCAGACGTCCGAATTCCTGATCAGCGCGCTCAGCCACGGCTATCGCGTGGTCGAGCGGCCGGTCACGATGCGCAAGCGCATTCAGGGCAAGAGCAAGAAGGGCAACAACCTTCAATTTGGTACGCGTTACGCGCGCGTCGTGTTCTCCACCTGGGCACGCGAGCGAAGGTCTCGGCGGGAATCGGTGAACACGAACCGGTCGAGCAACAAGAATTTAGCTACAAAGGTCACTGCGTACGAGCCGAAGTAGGCGCTCTCGATGACGACGATCTTGGCAGCACCGGTCAGGCCCGCATGTTGGGCGTACACCGCACCCAGGTGTGCGCATCCTGTGGCGATCAGCGCGGTGAACGCGGCGACCACCCAGTACCGGATGAAGTCTCGGCCGGCGCCCTGGCTACGGTCGACGCCCCACGACCAGTATCGGTTTATTACGAACGCAACGAGGGCACCGGTGCAGAACGCGGCAATGGCTGCCGGGACCGCACCGAGCCCGAACGTACCGACGGCAACGGCAATGGTGACGGAGCTGACAACGGTCGCTACGGCCGAAGCGGCACTGTACCGGACGAAGCGTGCGAGTCCCGGTCTACGGGCCAGCAGCGAGCGGATGCGTTTCATCACTGCTGACGATAGCGTGATCACCCGGATAACGGCGTTTCAAAGCTTGTTCACAGGAAGCATCTAGTTTGACCCCGCCCAGTGCAGGTACAACAGACACGCACGGGGCTGACAGCACACATGAGAGGCGCACCAATGCGGATTCTGGTACTCGGTGGGGATGGCTACCTGGGGTGGCCGACGGCCCTCCACCTGTCCGAAGTCGGGCATGAGGTCGGCGTCGTCGACAACTTCGTCCGGCGGCAATACGACCACGAGCTCGGAGTCGAGAGCCTCGTGCCGATCGAGACGCTCGCCACCCGCATCAAGGTGTGGAAGGACGTGTCCGGCAAGTCGATCTCCTCATACGTCGGCGATCTGTGCGATGCCGAGTTCACGTACCGCGTCGTGCGCGAGTTCGCGCCGGACGCGATCGTGCACTTTGCCGAGCAGCGAGCCGCACCGTACTCGATGATCGATCGGGCGCACGCGGTCTACACGCAGACGAACAACGTGGTTGGCAACCTCAACCTGTTGTACGCGATCGCGGAGATCAACCCGGACATCCACCTCGTGAAGCTTGGCACGATGGGTGAGTACGGCACGCCCAACATCGACATCGAAGAGGGCTGGCTGACCATCACGCACAACGGCCGGACCGACCGGATGCTCTATCCGAAGAAGCCCGGGTCGTTCTACCACCTGTCGAAGGTGCACGACAGCCACAACATCGAGTTCGCCTGTCGCATCTGGGGACTCCGCGCGACCGACCTCAACCAAGGCGTCGTGTACGGCCAGCAGACCGACGAGACGGCCCGCGACGAGCGGCTCGCGACCCGATTCGACTACGACGCCGTGTTCGGTACCGTGCTGAACCGGTTCGTGATCCTCGCGGCCCTGGGCAAACCGCTCACCGTGTACGGCGACGGCAGCCAGACCCGCGGACTCCTGGACATCCGGGACACCGTCGAGTGCATCCGGATCGCCTGCGAGAATCCCGCCGACCGCGGCGAGTTCCGCGTGTTCAACCAGATGACCGAGAGCATGTCCGTCCTGGACATCGCGAAGCTGGTCTCCGACCTGCACCCGAGCGGCGTGGAGATCAACTACCTGCAGAACCCGCGGGTCGAGCAGGAGCAGCACTACTACAAGGTCACGCACACCGGCCTGGTCGGCCTTGGCCTCCAGCCGCACTTGCTGTCGGACACGCTCCTGACCAGCCTGTACGGGATCGCGGACCGCTACAAGCACCGCGCCGACATCGACGCGATGCAGCCGACCGTGACGTGGCGAGGAGCCCGCAAGACCGCCTAGCCCCTCCTCTTCTGCACCACCCCAAATCCCAGTTGATCCTGGAGTTGGTTAGCGCTTCGACGGTGTGTCGCGCTACTAACTCCAGGATCAACTTTGTGTCTGTGTACTCCCGGAGCGCTCGTGGCGCCGGCCGCCTCGTGCGGGCTGTGGGTGTCCAAGTTCGGGCAATCCCCGGCCCGGGGTGCCGTAGGAACCGGATCGACTTCAAACAGGCGCCCACCGGATCCCTGCCGCGATGGCGGTGCCGCCAAGCCCTACGGGGCAATTACGGAGAGCGCATGCACTGTCGTCACGGAGTAATAATGCCGAGGAATCGTGCTATTACGTTGTGTGCATGCGTGGCAGGCATAGCGTAATTGCCGGTCGTATATGAGTGCCGGCCGCCGGCTTATCGGCGCCGGAATGCGCGTTGTGCGGGCGTTGAATAGCGGTTCCGGAATTGCTGCCACCGCCGGTATTGGGGGTCGGTTCCCGCCGTGGAGTGGTTACCTACCGCCGTCGGGGTCTCACACACAGCAACCCTCCCGTGGTGTGGTGGAACCTGCCCCGAACCGGCCCGGTGAGCCGTTTGACCTGCCCATCCGGTCTCGCCGACGTGCCGCGCGCAGAAAAAAGTTGGAGATCCACACGGCCGAAACAGCCCAATTCTTATACGCACAGTAATTGCGCTAATACCCTCTGTTGACAATTTAGATAATTGCCGAGACCGGGCCCACAAAAGGGATAAATCCGGGATGACGGAACTGTCGGACTTGGTTATGCTTCCCGTACGTTCGCTAACCGAGAGGAATTCACCGTGGATCGCACGACCCCCCGGGCATACGACGACACGACGATGGGTGCAACCACCGACATGAACACCGAAATGAACACGACTTCGCGCATCAGCGCATTCCATAACCTCACCGCACGCATCACCGACCGCATCACCAACCGCATGACCAGCTCCATGATCCGCCGCACCGCGACCGTCGGCCTCGGCGTGGCCATGATGGCCGGCATCGCCACCCCGGTCCTCGCCGCCACCTCCACCGCCACGGCCGCCGCCAAGCCCGCCGCCGTCTCGGTCTCCGCCAACGAACTCACCGCCGCCGCCGGCCACAGCGCCAGCACCGACGCGATCAACACCCTCACCGGCACCACCGCCACCGCGAAGGCCGCTGCCGCGCCGAAGACCGCCGCGAAGCCCGCCACCAAGCCCGCCGCGAAGGCCGCGCCGAGCGACGCAGCCCTGCTACCGCACGGCCACGCCCGCCACGGCCAGGTCTCCACCCCCACCGGCGCCGCACAGATGGCCAACGTCAAGGCGATCGTGAAGGCCAGCAAGGAAATGCACCTCCCGCCGCGCGCCGCCGTCATCGCCGTCGCCACCTCGCTGCAGGAATCCAAGCTCAAGAACTACGGCAACCTCGGCAACCGCAACGACCACGACTCGCTGGGCCTGTTCCAGCAGCGCCCGTCCTGCGGCTGGGGCACCCCGTCCCAGATCGTCAACCCCGACCACGCCGCCAAAGCGTTCCTGTCCCGCCTGGTCCAGGTCCACAACTGGAAGACCCTCCCGCTGACCGTCGCCGCGCAGAAGGTCCAGGTCTCCGCATTCGGTGACCGCTACGCCCAATGGGAAAACCAGGCCGCCAACCTCGTCAAGGCCGTCTACAACGCCGCCTAACCCAACCCAGCACCACACAGCACCAACCAGCCACACCCCCCACGAAAATGCCCGGCCGCGACGAAGACGCCGCAGCCGGGCATTTTCATATCCACAACCCAACACATCCGGACCATCGCGCGGACTGATCACGAATCTTGGACACCCAGCCGCGCCATTCCGCCATGATCACAGCACTCGACATCCACTCGTGCCAAGATCCCCGATCAAGCCGGCGCCTGCCAGCCAAGCCACGGCAAGCGACCAGCCCACGCCACAGCGACCAGCCCACGCGAAAGCGACCGGCCGACCACAGCGGCCATCCCAACGGCTACGGACAGCACAAGTCGGCGCCATACGGCGCGGTCGAAACTCGTTAAAGGCCGATCCAGTGGAACGGTGCCGAGCCGTAGCTCAGATACGTGGCGCCGGCGATCGCCGCTACCACGATGACGAACAGCGCCAGCCCCAGCAGGATGCGTACGGGCCAGCCCTGCTCGCCGTACCACGTGGTCCATGCGGAGACGCGCTGACGGACGTACAGGTTGAGGCGTTTGGCCCATTGGAACTCGATCGACCAGATCGCGAAGCCGCCGAAAACGATCAGCCATCCCGGTCCCGGCAACGGTACGAGCACCAGCCCACCGGCGACGACGATCAAGCCGACGACACCGACCGTAATTCTCAGTCCGAGCCGTCCTGCACGTGTTCGTCGAGCCGATTCCAGAAATGCGTCCAATCGGCCCGATTTCGCCATTCCGTCACGTTTGTGGCCATTGTCAGACTCTTCACTATCGGTTGAATCGCCTGCATCGCCAGGCACTCTGAGCTGGGCATTCTCTTCAGATACGGAAAGCTTCGCCATTTCCCACCTTCCCCACCTGCAACACCCGTCACCCCAAGGCCGGAACGTGCGTTAGCGGAGTAAGTCGACGTCCAAAGAACCTGACGCCGGGCTACCCGAGCAACCCGCACGGAACTAGACATTGTCTCTTTTTTCCGGTTATCGCCGCAGGTAAATCGATTAGCCATCCCACTACTGGGTGAGATCAGCGTATGGCGGAGCGTGACAAGCAAGTATCACTCGACTATGGGAGTGCGGGGCTCGTGTGGTCCTCGCAGCGGTGCCGGGGGGAGTACGTCATGAGTGCAATCCGTCCTACGACTGTGGAAGTCGAGACGTCACTACGGCTGGTCGCGCCAGATTCCACCGCCTTGGCGGTGCGTGCGAGTCTGCGCTACGACCCAGCTGACCCGTACGCGGTGCATGTTCTGTTCCATGCAGAATCGGCCGGGGGCGAAGCGGTCAGCTGGTCGTTCGCACGCGAGCTGTTGGTCACCGGCTTGGATGAGCCGGCGGGCATCGGTGATGTACGCGTATGGCCGTGGAATACACCGCGTGGCGAATTCGTCGCGCTCGCGCTGTCGTCGCCAGATGGCAACGCGTTGTTCGAGGTGCCGCGAAGCGTGCTCGTACGCTTCCTGCGCCGTACGTACGTCGTCGTCCCGCGCGGTCGTGAGGCCGATCACCTGGACGTCGACGCGGCAGTGAATCGCCTGCTCGCCGGGCGTTAAGAAACGCAGGTAGTTCGTCGGTGCGACCGGGGGGAAGCCACCGACAAGCGTCCACAATAGAGTCTCACCTCGCCGAGAGGGTTTCGCACGCCGCGTGATCGTGCGATCGTTCTCGGCGAGGTGAAACGTTTATGCTGCGGTACCGCCGTTGGGACCTGGTGTTCATCGCGTTCTTCGTGCTGAACCTCGGGTTCATTACGTACTTCTTCGACATCGAACAAATCACGGTCGCGAACGCGGTCCATATGACGCACTACCCCGCGTGGCCGCCGAGGCCGATCGTCGACCTGGTCCACTGGTACGGGCGACAGTGGGACCCACTGCTCATGGCCCGTCCGGCGTTCTTCCGCATGACGATCTGGATCGACGTCATCGCGTTCGGGCCGTTCTACGTGGCCGCGATTTACGCGTTCATCCGCGGGCGCGACTGGATTCGCGTACCGGCGTTGGTCTGGTCCGGCGTAATGATGACGAACGTCGCGATCATCCTGTTCGAGGAGAAGTCCGGTGCGTACGCGACACCGCACTTCGGCATGGTGCTCGGTGCGAACCTGCCCTGGTTCCTGCTGCCGGTCGCGGTGATCATCCGGATGAGCTGGGACCGGCCCTTCAGTCGCTTTGGTCCGGCACCTGCCGTCGAGGTCGAAGTTCCAGTTCCAGAGCCCGCATGAAACCGGGGTACGGGCCTTGGGCGTTGATCGCGGGTGCCTCCGAGGGCATCGGTGCGGCATTCGCGACCCGAATCGCGGCGGCCGGTATCAACGTCGTCCTGGTCGCTCGCCGAGCCGAGCCTCTTGCACTTCTCGCGGCGACACTGCCCGGCGACGTCCGTACGGTCTCCGCTGACCTGTCCAAGCCGGTCGGTCTCGACACCGTGTATGACGCGACCGACGACCTGGAGATCGGACTCGTCGTCGCGAACGCGGCCTGGGCACCGATTGGGCCGTTTCTGACCACCGACGAGGCGTCGCTTCGCCAGGCGCTCGATCTCAACTGCGCGGCGACGCTCGGGCTCGCACGGCACTATCTACCGGCGATGGCCTCTCGGGGACACGGCGGATTCATCGTCATGTCGTCGATGGCCGGCCAGCAAGGCTCCCCCGGCATCACGACGTACGCCGCGACGAAGGCATTCGGCGCCGTACTGGCCGAGGGTCTGTGGGCCGAGATGCGCCCGTACGGTGTCGATGTGATCGCCTGCGCGCCCGGCGCCGTGGAAACTCCGGGCCTCGGGCGGAGCAAGCCGAAGCGGGCGCCGGGCACGGTCACACCCGACGTCGTGGCCGAGGCGGCGATACGGGCGCTCGGCCGACGCCCGCGTACGGTGCCGGGCGGCCTGATGAAGTTCGCCGCGGTAGCGCAACGAGTGCTCCCGAAACGCACCGCAATCTCGATCATCGCGAGGGCATCAGGCGACCTGACCGCGCCGAACATTCCCAGTTGATCCCGGAGTTATTCGCACGACACACCGTCGCTCTGCGGCGTTTGCTGCTGTCGCAGCGGGTGCTAACTACCTCCAGGATCAACTGGGGCTTCGGGGGCTGCGTACAACGCTGCTACCGACCGTGCCGCTGTATGCATGGCCGATCGCACCGCTGGCGGGGACAGGACCTCGATGCGCGTACCCAGGTTGAGTAGGCTGCCGACCGCGTGATCGACGCCGTTGAACGCGTACCTCAGCGTCGGACCGTCGTCGGAAACGATGTGCGACGCGGTCAACCGGCGCACCATGCTCGCCGCGTCCGGCTCGATCCTGACGGTCACCTCAAGCGCGCGTGGCCGCACCTCGACGCGCTCGCGCAACAGTTCCCACGTCGATCCGAGATCTCCCGGCGCCGACGGCGTCGGCGTGATCCGGCACGAAGAGATCCGGCCGACCCGCAGCAGGGCCGGCTCGGCGGTGACCAGATACCAAATGCCGGCCTTCGCAACGAGCCCGATCGGATCGACGATCATCGTCCGGGTACGCGCGGAGCTGTCGCGATACTCCAGGTCGAGCCGCCGTCCACGAATCAGCCCATCGTGCACGGTCGGCAGCATCGGCACCGGCTCCCCGGTGCGCATCCAGGGGTCGACATCGACCAAGATGAGCGACCGGCCCTGCTCAAACCCACCGCGCAGCGCCCGGCCGCCGGCCCCGTTGATCTTCTCGATCGCGGCGTCGAGCGCGTTCCCGAGACCCAACTCCTCCGCGAGCCGCGGTTGACCGACAGCGAGGCCGGCTCCTTCGTCATGGCTGAGGTTCGCGACCCCGGTCCGGTACGAGTCGAGCAGCCGGATCCCGCCGGTACGGCCGCGTTCGGTGTAGACCGGAATTCCGGCCGTGCTCAGCGCCTCGACGTCGCGAAGAACCGTCCGGACCGATACTCCGAGGCGTTCGGCCAGCTCGGGCGCTGAGATTGCCGCACGTGCCTGCAGAAGCAGGATCAGGGAGAGCAGTCGATCGGCGCGCATACCGGTCAGATTATCTCGGAATACATGACACAAGATGTCGTGTATTTGCTGCGAGACTCATCGACATGAAGATGACGCAGAAGATCCTCGGGCCGTACGACATGGCCAACCAGAACCGCTACTTCGGCGGTTGGACCCGATCCGACGGCGACGAGATAGTGATGGCGTTCCCGCTGGAAGGCACATGGAAGCAGGAAGCGGTCACGGTACGGCAGCGGGACGAACACATCGTCGCCGGAAGCGCTGACTCGCAGGCGGCGTGGGATCAGGCGATGGCCGTACTCTCACTGGACTTCGACGGCAGCGGGTACGCGGAGGTGGGTGACCGCGACCCGATCATGGGCGAGATCCAGCGGGAGCGCAGGTTCCTTCGGCCGGTGTTGTTTCACTCGCCGTACGAGGCGGCGTGCTCATTCGTGATCGGGCATCGCATCCGCATCGAGCAAGGCCGGGCGATTCGCGCACGGATGGCTCGAGAGCACGGAGCGTCGTTCGACGTCGCCGGTACGACCGTCCATGCGTTCCCGACACCGCAACAACTCCTCGACATCACCGAGATTCCGGGCGTCAGCGACGAGAAGGTGACCCGGTTGCACGGCATCGCCGAGGCTGCCCTCGACGGGTGGCTCGACCGGGCCCGGTTGCGAGCGCAGCCGGTCGACGAGGCGCTCACCGACATTCGCAGGCTCAAGGGCATCGGCGAGTTCTTCGCGACGGCGATCCTCATGCGCGGCGCCGGGCTGCTCGATGCCGCGCCGAACGACGACATCACACGGGCCGGGATCGAGCGGATCTACGGGACGGACGACGTCACGCGGGTGATGGACGGCTGGCGCCCGTACCGCATGTGGTGTTCGGTCTTGGTCCACGCCTCGGAGCGCGAGCATCGGGCCCGCTGAGGCAACAGCGGGCCCGGTCTGATCACGAAAGTTCGTAGAGTTGGAACGCGACGGTTTCGCTGTCGAACGCTTGGTGGATTCGGTAGCTGCGCTCAGGGTTCAGCTGAAACGTGGTGCCGTCCGACATCGGCAGGCGATCGGTGCGCTGCTTGTTGCCGCCGGCTACCCCGAGGCGGTAGACGTGGTTGGTCATCCACCTCGGGTTGTTGACGACCCAACCGGATTCGTCCCGGTCGATCGTGTAGGGCTCGGGCTCGTTCGGGGCCAGCCAGTGCCGCCAGCATCCATCGTTGTCAAGCACGATGTCCTTGGGACGGTATCCGACGGACGGCCACGGTTCCCGTTGCGGATCGTAAGCCGGCGCGGCCATCTCTATCTCAAGCTGACCCAGCAAACGCCCCGTCGTAGTGGCGATCATTGTTCGTCCTCCCGGTAGTGATATTCAGATTCGCTCCGGTCGCCTGGCACCACGAAGTACGACAGACGAACGGGTGTGCCGTGGATGTCTCGGGACACTCTGGCGATGGTCATGACGGGCGTACCGGCGCCGATGCTGAGCATAGAGATCTCGTGGCGGCGGGGCATCCGGGCGCCGATTCGATCGACTTTCGCCGGTGACCATGGACGTCCCATCTGTTCAAATATGGCGTATATACCTGGAAGAACGTCGCCAGAGCGGGATATGGGCGTGTCTTTCACGTCCTCATAAATGTAGTACGAATCGGCGATCATGAATGGTTCTCCATCCACCAGCCGCAGCCGGCGTCGGATCACGACGTCGGTACCGACCGCGACCTCCAGCCGCTCCGCGGTGTACGCGTCGGCCTTGTCGATCTCGACGGTGATGCGCTCCTCGGGCGTAAAGCCCTGTGCACGGATGTTGCGCGACCACGCATCGGACGGGGAAATGCCGGTATCGAGATTACGCTCGGGCTCGGATGCGATCCAGCGAATCGGCTTATGTTCCCGTACGAAGTAGCCAAGTCCCTGCCGCGCCGTGATGGCGCCTTCGGCCTTCAACGATTCGAGTGCACTTCGGACTGTGCCGCGCGCCACACCCAACTGCTCCGCGAGCGTCCGTTCGGCGGGTAGACGCGACGACGCGAACTCCCCGTTCGCGATGCGAATCCGCAGGTCATCAGCGATGGATAGGTACGTCGGGTCGGTCACTCGTGCTCCTATGCTCCCGCTGTGGTCCAAGTGGCTTAGACCAGAGGATACGCGCCATCTGAAGAACTGATACGGGCGAATGTATTGAACTGATCAGTCCGGCGGACGTATCGTTACGCATGTCACTGGTATAGACCATTCACACCACTGGTACCAGTGATGTGAATGGACGAAGCGAGTGAAGGTTTACGCGGAAGGCTGTCACGGTTCGCGAGGTTCGGTCTCCGGGCGGTGACATGCCGGACAGGTGTGGGCAGCGGGGGGCCTCCCACTGGACACGCTGGCGGAGGGGGTGATGGGCGGTGTCGGCTCCGCGAAGCCGATGCCGCCCATCACGGTCTTTCGTCGTCGTCGTCCTCCTGGACATCGATGACCAGGACGCCGGTGCGATCGCCGACCCACGGCACGAGGCCGCCTTGCACGATCACTGAGAACAGCACGACGACGAAGATGACGGCGTACATCTGAGCGCTGTGCTGTGCACCGGCCGACACGATGAACACGCCGAGCAGAATCGGCACCGCTCCCTTGAGGCCGGACCACAGCACGAAGACGCGTTCGCCGCGCGTGAGACCGATCGGTGCCAATACCAGAGCCCCGAGAATCGGCCGCACCACGAACGCCAGCAATGCTGCGAGCACCAGGCCGATCAACCACGCGTCCTCGCGAAACAGCGACCTGATCTCGATGGTGAGTCCGAGGACCACGAACGCCACGATCTCGGCGATGCTCGCTAGCGATCCGGAGAACCGTCGGATTTCCCGGCGATACGGCACCTGCGCGTCGCCGACGACAATGCCGGCGACCAGCACCGCGAGGAAGCCCGAGCCGTGCGCGACGGTCGCGAGCCCGTAGATGAAGTACGCGCTCGCGAGCGCACGCAGCGCGTACAGGCCCTCGCTGGGCAGGCGAATCCGTGCCATGAACATCCGAAGGGCAAGACCCCCGGCGACGCCGATCACCGCGCCGACGGACATCTGCAGAGCAAATTCCAGCAGACCGGACAGGAACGCCGCTCCCCCGCCTCCGTGAGCCCCAAGCAACGCGACCATCAGCGCGATGCCGACCGGATCGTTCGCCCCGGACTCGCCTTCCAGCAGCGTTCCGGTCCGTCCGCTGATCTCCTGACCACCGAGGACAGAGAAGACCACGGCCGGATCGGTGGGCGCGAGCGCGGTTCCCAACAGCAGCGATTCGGTCCACGACAGACCAAAGATCAGATGCGCGAGTACGGCCAGCCCGCCGGCCGTGGCAACCGTACCGGCGACGCCGAGCCAGACGACCGCGGCGGCCTGCGATCGGAATCGTTGCCATCCGATGTGCATGCCGCCGTCGAACAGAATGACGATGAGCGCCGTGGTGACCAGCCGATTGACCGTCTCGGTCGGAATCTTGCCGATCGCCGGCACCACATCGGACGCGATCGCCGCACCGATCAGGAACACCGCCGGCGCCGGTACGCGAATCCACGCGCTCAACCGGCTCGAACCGATCGCCAAAAGGAAAGCCCCGGCGACGGCGAGCAGGATCAGACCAAACTGCTGGACATCGTGCACGTCTCAAGATACCGGCATCAAAAAACCGGGGTCGTCGCCGCAGGAAGGAGGAAGATCCTGCGGCGACGACTCCCGGCTTGACCGAGCGACCCCACCCCCATGTGATCACTCGGTCGGACCCCGGAAGGAATGTCTAAGTGTTGGCGTTGATGAACGCCTTGGCGTCGTTGATCGCGATCGCGAATCCGATGCCTACGCTGCCGGAACTGCCCGAGTCACCGGTGGCGATCGCGCTGTCGATGCCGATTACCTGGCCCTGCATGTTGAACAACGCGCCGCCGGAGTCGCCCTGGTTGATCGCGGCATCGGTCTGGATCGCATTGCCGTACGTCGTTCCGGAACTGTTCTGGCCGTTGAAATTACGGCCACCCTGCATCGGGGTGTTGTTCTCGGACGCGACGCTGACCTTGCGGTGCAGTGCGCTGACGATCCCGGAGCTGACACTGTTCGACAGGCCGAGTTCGTTCCCGATCGCGACGACCGAGTCACCGACCTGCACGCTGTTGCTGTCCGCGAGCGTGGCGGTGGCGAGACCGGATACACCGGTCGCCTGAACGATCGCGAGATCCTCGGACGCATCGGCGGCGACGATGGTGGCCGGCGCCGTACTGCCGTCGGTGAACGTGACCTCGACCGTGCCGCCGTTCTCGGCCGCGCTGATCACGTGGTTGTTCGTCAGGATCACACCGGTGGACTTCAACACGATGCCCGAGCCTTCGTCCTCCTCGTTGGCACCGGTCACGGTCAGCGATACGACCACCGGGTCGACCGCCTTAACCAGCGTCGAGATCGACGTGTTCGCGGAGTTGACCACGGTCTGCACCGGTGCCGACGCAGCGGTCGCCTTGGTGCCGGTGGTGGTCGTGTTCCGATCGCTGAGCCCCACCGCGGCCGCGCCCACGCCGCCACCGACGACCGCGATCGCGAGCGCCACGACGCCGCCGAGAACAACCCGACGACCACGGCGCTTCGTTGTCCCGGTTGGCGCCGAGCCGAGCGTCGAGCCTGGCATCGGATAGGCACCGTATGCCGTCGGTGCACTGACCGGCGCTCCGTACGCGGTCGGCGCACTTACCGGCGCTCCGTACGCCGCAGGGCTGCCATACGCTGCCGGGGCGCTGGCCTGGGCGCCGGAGTACGCGTAGTGCCCCGGGCCGCTGACCGGCGCCGAACCGTAGCCGGTCCTGGGCGCGACTCCGGGCTGGCCATAGCCCGGTCCGTAGCTGTGCTGGCCATAACCCGGTGCGTGGCTCTGCTGGCCGTAGGACTGCCCATCGGCCTGGCCGTACGCGGCCGGCTGCGGCGCATGGAACGGCGGCGTGGATGCCGGCGGCTGCTCGTCGCTTCCGTCTCTGCTCGACTCGGGTGTGCCCAGTGGCTCGGATGTGCTCATGCCTTGACTCTGCGCTGCGATACACAGACCGAACTGGGCGCAACATTGGAGCTACCTGTGAATTTTTGATCTTGAAGAAGTCGGAAGGCGTCTTCATCCGAGCAGCTCAGAGCACGTGACCAACTTGCTTTGCGCGGCAGCAGACCGATCCGGGACTCAGGGTGCTTCCAGTTTCGCTTAAGAAAGTACCGGCGCCATGATCGCTTTCAATTGCGTGACGAGCGTTGTGTCGCCATCGATCGTCACGTCGTCGCCACGGCCCCAGACCCATCGGTAGACCGCATCGGGCGCACCTCCGACGGTAGCGGCCGGCTCGACGTCACCCGTACCGGTGACGACCTCGACCCGTTCTGGTGCGGCGGTGATCGTCCAGCTGCGGCGTTCGGTGGTGAGGCGGATCGGTCGCGGGTCAGCCGTCGCGAGCAGGTCGGCGAAGTCCTCGGGCCACGCGGTCACGCCATGTACGACCCAGCTCAGCACCTCGTCAACGCCGTCCACGGCAAGGTCGGAGTCGATCGGGGTGACGTCGAATCCGGCCGCTAGATCAGCGTCGACCCGATGGATCGCGGTCTCGAGTGCCATCCGCCGGATCCAGAACCCGACCGTCTGATCCGGCTCGAACCAGGTCACCGTCGCATCCGATGGTTCGCGAGCGGCGAACTCGGCGATCAACGCCGCGTACGCGTCGTCCAGCGTGCCGATGCCCTCATCCGGCGGCCACGGCTTCGGAAATGCATTGCGCCGCATGACCTCGACCTTGTGCTGATAGACGGCGGCCACGTGCGCTTCCAGATCGCTCGCGGACCACTCCGGGCACGTCGGCACCGGCGCTGTCGAGTCGGCGGCGTCCAGCGCCTCACGCATGAGCCCGAATTCGCGCGGAAGGGAGGTGGTCCACAACGTCACATCCATGCCGACATCCCACCACGGCCCACCGACAATCCCGGGACGGCCGATGCGCGCTGATAATATGCGCCGACACCGCGACCCATCCTGTACGGGTGTTTAGGATCCGGATTGAGGTACGCATGCCCCTCGGCCCCAAGGCGCCCGAACGCCGACGCCGGTTGATCGTCGACGCTGCCCTCGATGTGCTGCGCGAACGCGGCTTTGCCGGCGCCCGGATGGCCGACATCGCGAGCCGCGCAGGTACGAGTCCGGCACTCGTCGCGTACCACTTCGGCACTCTGTCGGCCGTACTGGCGGAGGCGCTCACGGTCGCGGAGGACAAGTTCTACGCCGACTTCGAGCACATCCTGGCCGGGCGAACCGGTGCACGCGAGAAGCTCTGGGCGCTGATCGACCTGGCGGCCAGCGGCGGCCCGGCGATCGGCGATTGGGTGCTGTGGATGGAGGTATGGGTCCAAGCACTACGCGACGACCAGGTACGCGCCACCCGTGAACAGCTCGACCGTCGCTGGCGCGCGATCCTGCTGCGTATCATCGAACAGGGTCTCGACGAACGCACGTTCCACTGCGACGATCCGGCCGCGGCGAGCTTCCGGCTGGCCGCACTGATGGACGGCCTCGCCGTGCAGGTCGCACTACGCGACCCCGAACTCCCGTACCCCCGCATGATCCAGCTATGGCGCGAGTCCGCCGCCCTGGAACTCGGACTGGACCTCCCCTAGCACTTCCCAAAACGTCGACGGTCCACGTAGGCTCAAATCCTGAACAGTCATTCAGGATTGCTCTGGACCGAAAGAAGGCGTTTCATGTCACTCGACGTCGCTGATCTGCAGCGAGACGCGAGAGAACACCTGATGCTGCACTTCACGGACATGTCCGAGTTTGCGGCGCGCAACATTCCGATCTACGTACGGGGAGAGGGTTGCCACCTCTTCGACGCCGAAGGACGCCGATTCATCGACGGACTCTCCGGCCTTTTCTGCACGAATCTCGGGCACGACTACGGCGCCGAGGTCGGCGCGGCAGCCCAGGAGCAACTGTCCACGCTGGTGTTCATGCCGAACTGGTTCGTCGCACACCCCAGCTCGATCGCGCTCGCCACGAAACTGGCCGCGCTCGCACCCGGCGATCTCAACCGAGTCTTCTTCACGTCCGGCGGCGGTGACGCCAACGAGGCCGCGTACAAGCTGGCCCGGCAGTGGCACGCACACAACGGCCAGCCACTGCGGCACAAGGTCATTTCGCGCCGGCTTGCGTACCACGGCACATCGTTGGGCGCGCTCTCGTTCACCGGCCTGGTTGACGCGCGGGCACCGTTCGCGCCGGCCGCCGTACCGACCCATTTCGTCAGCAACACGAACGCGTACCGGCATCCGCTCGGCCACGACGAGGACGCGTACTGCGCTGCCCTGCTCACCGAGCTGGAGGAGGCAATCGTCTTCGAGGGTCCGGAGTCGATCGCGATGATGATCGCCGAACCGGTTCAAAATTCCGGCGGATGCTTCACGCCGCCACGGGGCTACTTGCCCGGCGTACGGGCGATCTGTGACGCGTACGGGATCCTGCTCGTCTCGGACGAGGTGATCACCGGCTTCGGGCGCCTCGGCGAGTGGTTCGGCGCCATCCGGTACGGTTTCCAGCCCGACATGATCACGTTCGCGAAAGGCGTCACGGCCGGCCACGCGTCCCTCGGCGGCGTGATCGTCTCCGACCGCGTCGCGCAGCCGTTTACCGACGGCGAGTTGACGTTCATGCACGGCCTGACGTTCGGCGGGCACCCGGCATCCTGCGCGATCGCGCTCAAGGTCATCGAGATCATCGAGCGCGAAGGTGTACTGGACAACGTCCGCCGGAACGAACCGCTGATGCGCGCGGCTCTCGAGGAGCTTCGCGAGGTCCCGATCGTCGGAGACATCCGCGGTGCCGGACATTTCTGGGCGATTGAGCTGGTCAAGGATCAGGCGACGAAGGCGACGTTCGACGGGCCGGAGGCTGATTGGCTGCTGCGGGAGGTGCTGTCCGAGGAGCTGATGGACGCTGGGCTGCTCTGCCGCCTCGACGATCGCGGTGATCCGGTCCTGCAGCTGTCCCCTGCCCTCGTCGCCGACATGGACCTATTCCACGAGATCGTCGACATCGCCCGGGTGGCGCTCAGAAACGCGGCCAAGCTGGTAGCAGCAGGAGAACTGGCCAACCACGCCGCCTAAACCCAGTTGATCATGGAGTTAGTTAGCGCCCTGCCGCGACAGCGGCAAATGCAGCAGAGCCGGCGTGTTCAGCTGACTTTCACTCCAGGATCAACTTCCAGGTCTCGCCGGAACCTCGCTGATCGTAAATCTTGGATGGCCAGCAAGGTCATTTAGCCAAGATCACAGCACTGGACTTCCACCCGCGCCAAGATCTCCGATCTTCGCTGGCCCTGGGCCAAGATCCGCGATCTTGCCGAGCCCGCGCGGACTTGAAGTTGATCCTGGAGAGGAGTCGGCGGAACACTCCGGCTCTGTGCTCCATGCGCTGCAGTCGCGGCAGGGTGGCGGCAACTAACTCCAGGATCAACTAGGTTCTTGGGAGTGGAAGAGATTGTCGTTACCGTCGTTGGTCGGGACCGGACCGGTACGGTCGCCGATGTTTCCCGGGCCCTCGCGGACCTCGGACTGAACCTGACCGATTCGACGATGACGCTGCTGCGCGGCCATTTCACGATGACGCTGGTCTGCATCGGTACGGCGACCGCACGTGATGTCGAAGCGGCGCTCGCGCCGTTGACCACCGACGGCCGCCTCGTCATCACGGTGCGGCTGGTGGCGCCGGACGGGTCCGAGGCGGTGGGCGGCTCGCCGTACACCGTGATGGTTCATGGGGCTGACCGGTTGGGCATCGTGGCCGCGGTGACCGCGGCGATTGCGCACGTCGGAGGCAATATCGTGAACCTCGGAACGCGACTGGCCGGCGGCCTTTACGTCCTGAGCGCCGAGGTTGATCTCCCGAACGACGTCGCTGAGCAGCTGGAACGCGACCTTGCCGACGTTGCCGAGCGGATGGCCGTCACGATCAATGTCCGGCCGTCCGACGCGGACGTGATGTGACCGAATTCGGTTGGATCCCGGCGGGAATCGGACAGGTTCAACGTTCCGTACTCGCTCCCGATCCCCTCCTGTCCGCGCCGTGCACGGCCGTCGATGCTTGCGCGCCGGAGATCATCGCGCTCGCCGAAGACCTGGTCGCAACGATGCTCGCGCACGCGGGGTGCGTCGGGCTCGCGGCAAACCAGATAGGCCAGGGTGTACGCGTATTTGCGCTCGACGTCCGGGCGCACCCGAAGACGCACACGTCCCACGGGCTGTTCGTGTTGTGCAACGCGGAGATCGTGTCGGCGAGCCGCTGGCAGAAAGCGCGCGAAGGTTGCCTGTCGGTGCCCGACCTGACCGGCGACGTGAAGCGCGCCGGGCTCCTGACCGTTCGGGGACAGGTGCCCGGCGACGCGACGGCGATCGAGTTCACTACGGATGCGTTCGAGGCACGGGCCATCCAGCACGAGATCGATCACTGCGATGGACTGCTGTTCCTCGATCGGGTGGCCGGTCCGCAGGCCGTGTACGCCCGGAAGACGTACCTCTGATTACTGGTCCTGCTCGGTCGGCCGGACCAGGATCTCGTTGATCGCGACGTGCCGTGGACGGGTCACGATGTACGTGATCGCATCGGCAATGTCCGGCGCCTGCAACCGCTCCATGGTGGAGAATCGCGCCTTCAGCGTCTCCTGCACCTCAGGCCGATTGTGCCCGGCCAGTTCGGTTGCGACGGCACCCGGCTCGACCAGCGAGATCCGCAGGTGGCGCTTCGTGACCTCCTGGCGAAGCGCATCGCTGAACGCGCCGACGCCGTGCTTGGTCGCGTTGTACACGGCGCTGCCGGCGCGGGTCTGGCGTCCGGCGACCGAACTGATGTTCACCATGTCGGAAACACGTCGTGGGCTGTCCTCGGCAGCGGCCAGGAGATGCGGCATCGCCGCGTACGCGCAGTAGAGCAGACCCTTCAGGTTGAGGTCGACCATGTTCTGCCATTCGGTGAGCGGCGCCGCCTCGGCCGGTCCGAGCAGCATGACACCGGCGTTGTTCACCAGCGTGTCGAGTCGTCCAAGCTCCGCGACCGTACGGTCGACCATCGCCCGGGCCTGTGCCTCGTCCATGACGTCCGCTTCGATCACCAGCGCGGTTCCGCCGGCGTCGGAGATGCGCTTCGCGAGCCCGTCGAGTCGATCGACGCGTCGCGCCGCGATCGCAACCTTCGCACCCTGCTCCGCCAGCGACAGTGCGGTAGCTTCGCCGATGCCACTCGATGCGCCGGTGACCAGCGCGACTGTTCCATCCAACCGTTCTGTCATGATCCCCAGTTTAGACGCTTCGCATATTCCTACTTAATCGATAGGATAAACGCATGACTGTCACGCCCATCCACCACCGACCGTCCGCCCAGCGGCGACCCGTTGTGACGACGCCTCCGGTGTGGACACTGACGTTCGACGTGAAGATAACCGGTGCGGCCGATCCGGCCGTCCTTGAGCTGATCCGTGAACTGGGTCGCGTGTCCGGGCGTACGCCCGCGGCACCGCCCCATCGCGTACTCCGGATCGATCCGCTCGCCCGATCGGTCCGGCGCGGCTCGGTCGAGATCCAGCTCAGCCGGATCGAGTTCGATCTGCTGCACCACCTGGCTTCGCATCCAGGCCGGGCGTTTAGCCGGGAGCAGCTGCTGGAACGCATCTGGCGCGGTGCGAGTACCGGCGACCGTACGGTCGACGTCCACGTTCGGCGGCTACGAGTGAAGGTCGCTGACGGCCCGTTGATCACCACGATCCGTGGCATCGGGTACCGGCTAGCCGACGGGGTCCAGTTCGAGATCGTCGCGCCTGCCGCTGCCGGAGAGGCGCCCTGACAGCTCCGTCAGCACACGCCCGAGTGGTGCGTCGATCGTGATCGCGGCGGTCGCGTCGGCTCGAGTCACGCCCTGATTCACGATCGCGACCGGGATCCCCCGCTTGTCGGCCCGCAACACAAATCGGCGCCCGGACATCACCGTCAACGACGAACCGAGCACGACCAGCGCCCGAGATCGCTCGACGATCTCGAAGCACGCGTCGACCCGGTCCCGCGGTACCGACTCGCCGAAGAACACCACGTCCGGCTTGAGTACGCCGCCGCTACACATCGAGCAGGCGACTACCCGGAACTCGCTCACGTGCGCATCGTCCAGTTCCACGTCGCCGTCCGGATTGATCGCAGTGGCGGTCGCGTCGAACGCCGGATTCGCCTCCTGCAGACGCTGATCGAACTCCGTACGGCTGATCGTGTTACCGCAGTCCATGCAGATGACGCGGTTCAAGCGGCCGTGGAGATCGATCACATTGCGGGCGCCGCCCGCCTGATGCAGTCCGTCGACGTTCTGCGTGATGATGCCGGTCAGCAGGCCGGCGCGCTCCAGAGCGGCCACGGCACGATGGCCATCGTTCGGCGCCGCCTTCGCGAACGCCCGCCAGCCGACGTAGCTGCGCGCCCAGTAGCGCCGCCGGGCCTCGATATCGCCCATGAACGTCTGGTACGTCATCGGCGTAGCCCGCCGCGCCAGGCCACTCGGGCCTCGATAGTCCGGAATGCCCGATTCAGTGGAGAGTCCGGCGCCGGTCAGCAGCGCAACGTCACCGGCCACACAAAGATCAACAAGCCCTTCAATCACGCACCAATGCTGCCACGCTCGCCGCGCTCCCCACTCGTCCGCGCTAATCCCGTCCGTGTTGATCCCGTCCGCGACGGGCGACGAGCCCGTGAGATGTTGATCCTGGAGTTAGTGACGCGACACGCCGTCGATGCGTCAACTAACTCCAGGATCAACAAGTATGTGGGGAGCGCCGATGGGCGGGTTTCTGGTGGAACGCCGCGGAGACGTTGGTGTGATCACGATCGATCGGGTGGCCAAACGCAACGCACTTACCTGGGACATGTGGCGAGAACTTCCGGTCATCCTGGACGAGCTTCGCGACACGATTCGAGTGCTCGTCGTGACCGGATCGGGCGGTACGTTCAGCGCCGGCGCGGACATCGCCGAGCTCCAAAACATCTACGGCGACGCGGCACACGCCAGCGCGTACCACCGGACGAATTTGATCGCTGAAGCCGCACTGGCGGCGTTCCCGCAGCCGACGATCGCGGCAATCGAGGGCGCTTGTGTCGGCGGCGGCCTGCAACTCGCGCTCGCGTGCGATATTCGGGTCGCGCGCCGCGACGCGCGGTTCGGCCTCACGCCGGCCAAGCTCGGCGTGATCTACCCACCGGAGCCGACGCTGCGTTTACGGAATCTGGTGGGTCCGGCCAGGGCCAAATACCTGTTGATGACCGCCGACCTGATCACCGCGGCGCAGGCCCTGGCGTTCGGGCTCGTCGAGGAGGTCAGCGATGACGCCGAGCGCGGCCTGCAACTCGCCGAAACGATCGCGCGACGATCACCGCGAAGCATCGCCGCGGCGCGCGACGTGATCGACAACGGTCATCCGACCAGGAACCACGAGCCCGCCGACGTCCCCGAGGGGCTGGCCGCATTTGTGGAACGCCGCGAGCCTTCGTTCCGGCATCCTTGAGCCATGGGCTTTCACGTCTCGGTCGAGCGGACCGACAACGGATTCATCGCGCGCAACGGTCGAGGTGGCGAGATCGCATTCGGCACCGGTGGCGACGACACCGACTTCACGCCGGTCGAGCTGCTGCTCGCGGCGCTGGGCGGCTGCAACATCGTCACAGTCGAACCCCTCACCGCGAAGCGTGGGCACCGCCTGACCAGGCTCGCCGCCACGATCGAATCGGAAAAGATCTCGACAAACACATTGGGTACGGTGGTTATGACGTACGACGTCGAGTTCCCGCCCGGCGACACCGAAGCCGAGGGCATCTACCGCGCTGTGGCCGAACGCGTACACGAGCGGATGTGCACGGTCACCACCGCGCTGATCTCCGAAACACCCGTGGAGCTGCATATCTGAGCAGCATCCTTGAACCGCGCCCCGGCTGCGACGAACATGAAGAGATGGACTGGTCCGGCGTACGGGAGCGGGTGGCCGCCATTCGCGCCCATCCGGGCAGTGGCGAGATCTTCGGTGCAAAGGGTCATCGGTTCGTACTCGAGCCCCCACTGTCCTTCGTTGACCTGGCGGATCTGGAGGCTCACCTCGGGATTACCTTGCCGGACGGCTATCGCACCTTCCTGACCGACGTCGGCGCGGGCGGTGCCGGGCCGTTTTACGGCCTCTTCCCGGTACGCCGAGACGACCACGGCGCCTGGACCTGGGACGGCGACGGCAGCGACCTCACCGATCTGACACGGCTCGGCGAGCCGTTCCCGATCGATCGCGTACCGGAGGCGGCGCTCGACGCGCTCGAAGCGGAGAAGCCGGACGAAGACGATTTCGATGACGTCGAGGATTTCGACGCCGCATTCGAGGTTTGGGACGAGCGACTGGAAGCGCTGCTCTACCAGCCCTCGATGACCGCAGGAGCGATCTGCCTCGTGGATGAGGGGTGCGCGTACCGCGATTGGCTCATCGTCAGTGGCCCGGCTCGCGGCACGATCTGGGAGGACCCACGGACGATCGACATGGATCTTCGACCGACCGGCATCTCGTTCGCCGACTGGTACTTCCAGTGGCTCGTAGCGACCGAATCAGCCCTTCAGATATAACGTCAACTCATGATCTCGCCGCGCATTCTCGCCGTCTCCTGGGGGCACATGGAGATCGAAGGCCTCGGTACCGGCAAGGACTTCAAGCTGTACCCCGGCGGCGGACACGAATGGGACTGGTCCGAAACCGGCATGCGCCACTCCCCCGGCATCCAGCCAGCGGACGTCGAGGAACTTCTCGCGTACGGGGCCACGACGGTCGTACTGTCTCGGGGCATGGATCTTGTTCTTCAGACCGATCCCCGGACCCTGGAGTTCCTCGCCGCAAAGTCCATTACCGTGCACGTTCTTGAGACGCTCGAGGCAGTTGCGCTCTACAACTCACTCGTCGAGACGACACCGGTCGGCGGGCTGTTCCACTCCACATGTTGATCTGTAACGCCTGTTCACAGCTGTTTCATTGGATCACGCGACGCGCCGGGCCACCCCGGGTTGGCGCTGGGCGCGATGCTCCGCTAGAGTTTCGGACTGTCGCCAGAAAGACTTGGCGACGTGCGGACGTAGCGCAGCTGGTAGCGCATCACCTTGCCAAGGTGAGGGTCGCGGGTTCGAATCCCGTCGTCCGCTCGGGAGGCCAGATGTCGGCCGACATCGGTGGAGTGGCCGAGAGGCGAGGCAACGGCCTGCAAAGCCGTGTACACGGGTTCAAATCCCGTCTCCACCTCAGCAACGTCCCGGGCGATTAGCTCAGCGGGAGAGCGCTTCCCTGACACGGAAGAGGTCACAGGTTCAATCCCTGTATCGCCCACCAGCTCACAGCCTTCTTTCGTTCAATCAAGATCGATTCTCCTCTCGGCGGTCAATCTGGCGGTCTACTGCTGCCACGCATCGACGCATCGTCCGCGAAGATCTGATCCATAGCCACCGCTCCGTTGAGCACGACCGGCCGTAGTTGGTGGCGGTAGACCGCCTCGGTCACCCGAGTGCCAGCGTGACCGCACAGCTCGGCAATGTCCTCGATGCGTGCACCCGCTGTCGGACATCAGCGACACGAAGCTGTGGCGCAGTTCGCGCGGCGTCCAGCCGGCGGGTCGAGGCCGGCAGCGTCAAGGACGAGCCGAACGGACCGACGAACGTTGCCCGCGAGCAGCGGCGTGCCGACCTTAGACGCAAACACCAGCCCATGCTCGTGCCACCGTTTCCCCGCCGGTCGCGGATCATGGTCTGCCGCTCGCCGATGCGGTGCCTGCAGTGCGTCGACCGCCCGACGTGGGAGAGCCAACGTGCGACGCGACTTGCGAGTCTTCGTGTCGCCGTCGATCACGGACCGACCGCCAGACCTGCATCGACGGCGGGACCGGAGGCTCCGCGTTTGGTCGGCCGTCAAGGTCGACATGTTCCCATTCGAGTGCCCGCAGTTCCTCGGTGCGCGCGCCGGTGAGCAGGGACACCACGATGTAGGCGTGGAAGTGAGGTGTCTTCGGCGGCGTCGAGCAGCGCCTTCGCCTGGACGAACGTCAGCGACTTCGACGGCCGGCCTTCCTGTCCGCTCGGGACGTCGCAGAGCTGCGACGACATTGCGCCGTACCAGGTCCCGGGCCATCGCCCGGTTGACGACTCGGTTCAAGGGCTCGAATGAAGCCGCTGCACGGTGCTCGTGCTCGAGTGTCGCGGATTTGGCCGCGAGCCACCGGTCGACGTCGGTGGCGCTGAGTTCACGAAGCTTGCGCGCACCGAGGTCCGGGATGATGTGGCCTCGGCATAGGTATCGGTACTTCGTGACGGTGGTCTCGGCCGCCGGTCGACCGAAGTCGTACAGCCAGTCGTTGACTGGCGTCGGCGACCGTGAGCGGTACGGGCGGTCGAGCGGTCGTGCCGTCCTCGCGGTCGCGGAGTACCTCTTTAAGCTTGCTCGCGCGCCTCCGTCTTTGTCTTGCCGCTCCGCCTGACCGCGATGCGCTCGCCCGGCTGGCGTGTATCCGATCGTGACCTCGCAGACGAAGCTTGGCGCTTCTCGTCCCAACAGAGTGCGCCCTCGCCGCGCCCGCGGCGGGCTTGCTTCTCGTCGGCCATCAGGCGGCCTTCGTTCGATCGCTTCTGCTTCCAGGAGGCGACGTATTCGGCGATTGCCGTGGCCGGGATGCGGCGGCTCCGGCCTCGGCGACGGTGCGGAGTCGACCGGAGCGGATGAGTTCGTAGATGACGGTGTGGCTCATGCGGAGTAGGACTTGCATGGCTTCGGTGATGCGGTAGAGCGCTTTGTTGTGGATGGCGGCTGGTGCAGGCATGTGCGTTCCTCACGAAGTCGGGATCAGGCAGCGACCAGCCGCAGGCTGGCGGTATCGAGCTGGATGGTTTCTTCGCGTGCCGTGATGGCGTATTCGCGGGCTTTGGCGGCGGCGTTGGCCAGGAGGGCGTCGCCGAAGGTTTGCCAGCCGGTGCCGGTGTAGGCGAGTTCGCCGATCGTGATGATGGTGTCGACGTCGTCGACCCGGTCGGCGTGGAAAAGGCCGGCGTCCGACTGGAGCTCGTCTTATGAGCGGTCGTGTGTGCGCCGGTAGCGGCTGCGGGCGGCCCGCAGTTCCCCGAAAGTACAGCTAAACCTCGATGCCTTCGACAGGAAGTGTCCCCCGAAGCCGAGCATGTGCGCCCAGTTCTCCAACCGCAGGAACGGATTTTCCTCCGGGTCGCGGTGCAGCGGCGTCGGACTACGCGACAGTGCCCAGCAGGCGAGAATCAGCTGGGCATTGTGCCGACCGTCAGCGGTGAACGTGTCGATGTTGTCGCGGGTGATCCGGGTCGACGCGTGCCCCGTCGCCTCAGTCGACTTCGTCGCGTACTTCGCGAGATATCCCGCCACCGCGCGATCGGAGATGTCACCCGTGCCGGACTTGACCGGGTCGATGTCGACTTGGCCGCCCCAGACGATCCGCCAGGTCTGGCCGGTGCCGGGATGGACGGGAGTGGTGTAGCCGACCTGGGCGACGGCGGCCCGGATCGCCGCATCAACATCCTCGAACGTGAACCCGACCGGCGGCGGGATGATCGCGTCGGGATTCCGAGGGTCGACGCCGTCCAGGCGCAGCAGGGTATGGAAGTGCACCGCGCCGCGTGCCTGGAATTCGCCGGCTTTGCCGTGCGCGATCCGGACCGGGGACACGGTGCGGTACTTGCCGTTCGGCAGGCTGACCCGGATGCCTTGGCCGCGGCTGCGGGCGATCCGGCCGAGCTGCCGGTCGATGGCCTGCTTGGTGCGGCGCCAGAGTTGGCCGGTGAACAGGTTCCAGACCACGTGGCGGTCGTGGTCGTAGCAGTCGAGGCAGAACGGTTCCCCGATGCGCGGGTCACCGGTCTCGTGCCGGGAGAAGCACACGGCGGTCTTTCCGTGGCTGCACGGGCGGGAGGCGGGGTCGGTGGAGCGGCGGGCGTGGCACGGTTCGGCCCGGCAATCGCAGCGGCGCCGGTTGAGACAGGTGTGGCGTTTGACGACCCGGTTGTGGACCTCACCGAACGACGGGGCGGTGAATGTGGCGAACACTGTCAAGTGCTCGTTGACACTCTCCGGGACACCCTTGCCGCCGACGAGCCCAGCGTGCAGGAGCTGGTAGGCGTCGTTTTGGTAGGTGCTGGAGCAGGACGGGCAGACGGAGGCGCGGCGGTTGCCGCACGGTTTGTAGATCACCCCGTCCGGCATATCCGCCGTCGACGTCGTGCGAAGGATTTGGCGGGTGACGGTGTCGAAGGTGTGGATGTTTCCGGCGAGCCGGACCGGCCGGGTACAGCCGGAGGCGGCCTGGACGTGGGACAGCCAGCCGAAGTAGTCACCACTACTGGCGCGGGCGAACGCGGTCCGGATCGCAGTCGAGTCGGACGCGGCCGGATAGAACGGTGTCTGGGCGGTGGGCACCGCCCCCGAACCCGTGCTGAGGGATTCGGGGACGATGCTCACTGTCGAGG